>NZ_JBWKDV010000001.1:0-585416 GCF_056435825.1 Streptomyces sp. NPDC043876
CGGGCGGAGCCCGGGGCGGCCCGCCAGGGCCGTTGTCCCCTGCGGGGCTCCTGGGGCTCCGCCCCAGACCCCGCGCCTCAAACGCCGGCGAGGCTGAAAGGTCCCGGCCGCGGGCTACGGTTGGGGTTCGAAGTCCCAGTACGGGCGGACTCGTTGGCGGGCCGAGACCGTGTGGACGTGCTGCGTGCCCAGCGTCCGCGTCAACGCCTTCAGCGCCTCGTCCTCCGTCTTGCGCGACTCGTCGGTCTGCTGGAGCGCCCGCAGATCGGCCGCCAGCGCGATCTGCGCGCTGAGCGCCATGGGGTGGTCGGGCCCCAGCACCTGCTCCGCCCCGCGCAGCGTGTCCCGGCTCAGCCGGACGGCGTCGTCGAGCCGCCCGGTGATGTTGCGGCAGCCCGCCGCGTTGAGGGCGCTGCCCAGCGTCCAGGGGTGCCGCTCCCCGAGCGCGTTCCGCATCCCGACGAGGGCCTGTTCGCACAGGCTCAGGGCCTCCTCCCGCTCCCCCTGCGCCCGCAGCACCAGCCCGAGGTTGCCGACCGTGCCGATGCTGTACGGGTGGGCCAGCCCCAGCTGGGACTGGTAGCCGCGGACCACCGCCTCGGAGATCCGCCGGGCCTCCTCGATGTCCCCGTACTCGCGCAGGTAGGTGGCGTAGTCGGAGGCGACCATCAGCGTCCACGGGTAGTCCGCGCCGAAGACCCGGGTGGCGCGTTCCCACACGGTCCGCAGCCGGGTCCCGGCCCCGGGGATGTCCCCGGAACGCCGCAGGCACAGGCCGAGGTTGTGCTCGGCGCGCAGGGTCTGCGGGTGGTTGACGCCGAGGATCTGGTTGTTGAGCTTGACGCCCTGCTCCTGGCGGGTCTGGGCCTCCCGGTAGCGGCCCATCAGCCGCAGGCCCATGGCGCAGGCGATGCCGGAGGAGAGGGTGGAGATGTGGTGCGGGCGCAGCACCCGCTCGCGGCGGCGCAGGGTGTCCAGGTCGAGCTCGTACGCCTCCTGGTAGCGGCCGAGCAGCCGGTAGGTGGCGGCGAGGTTGTTCTGCGCGTTGAGCGTGGTGGAGTCGTCCTCGCCGAGCAGCTCGCGGTAGGTGGCCAGGCAGTGTTCGAAGAGGTCTCGGGCCGGTTCGAACTTGGCGATGCACAGCAGGACCCCGCCGTAGGCGCTGGTGGCCCGCAGCGTCTCCAGGTCGCGCTCGCCGCGTTCGGCGACGAGCCGGTCGGCGACGGCCTTGGTGAGGGTCTCGGCGCGCCGGAAGAGGCCGAGGTTGCGCAGCGCTCCGCCGTACTGGTAGCTCAGCTCGCGCACCCGGTCGTGGTCCTCGCCGAGCATGGCCCGCCAGGCCTGGTCGGTCTGTTCGCACAGCCTCAGGCAGGTGCGGTACTCCCCGGCCAGGATGAGGTAGCGCAGGCAGCGCAGCAGGAAGGACTGGATGCGCGGGTTGGTGCTGGAGAGCACGCCGGCGGTTTCGAGGTGCGGGATCAGCTCGGCGTACCTCGGCCAGAGCCGCGAGTCGGAGGGCCGCCCGGGGTCGGCCGCGGCCAGCACCTGGCGGACGGCGCGGGCGAGCGGTTCGGCCTCGTCCTCGGAGAGGTTCTCGCGGACGATGCCGTGCACCATCCGGTGCAGCTGGACGGTCTCCATCCCGCCGCCGCCCTCCTCGACGGGCAGGTCGGAGTACTCCAGGCGGACGACGGAGAACTGCACGAGCTTGTTCAGGGCCGCGTTCCACCGGACCTGGTCGTTGATCAGCCCGGCGAGCTGTTCGGGCACGTCGTCGGCGGGGAACTCGCCGAGCAGCCGCAGCGGGACCGGGCCGGGCGCGAAGAACACGAACAGCCGCAGCAGGGCCAGGGCGTCGGGGAAGTTCTCCCGGACGTTGTTCAGGAGTATGGCGAGCGCGGTCGGGAAGGGCAGCGGGTAGTCGTCGGAGACGGCGACCGCTTCCCGGGAGTCCAGTCTGCGCCGCAGCAGCGCGAGGTAGTCGCCCACGCTCAGCGGCGAGTCGGCGAGCCAGCCCGCGGTCTGGTCGAGGGCGAGCGGGTAGTCCTCCAGGGCCTCGGCGAGCTGGTCGGCCTCGTCGCCGGTGAGGCGCCGGGCCCGGCGGCGGATGAAGGTGATGGACTCGGGGCGGGCGTAGAGCGGGACTTCGACCAGGCTCGTGTGCCGGTTGCCCCATTCACGGTTGCGCGAGGTGATGATGACGTCGCCCGCGCCGCCGGGCAGCAGGTCGGTCAGGTCGTCGGGGTTGTCGCAGCCGTCGAAGATCATCAGCCAGCGGGCGAACGGCGCCCCGCGGCGCAGCGATTCGAGGACGGCCCGGATCTGCTCGCCGTAACTGCCCGCGCCGAGCGGCAGGCCGAGGGCGGGCGCGAGGTCGGCGAGCCGTTCGCGCAGGGTGGGCCGGTCCTCGGCGGGCACCCACCACACGACGTCGTACTCGGAGGCGAAGCGGTAGGCGTACTCGGTGGCGACCTGTGTCTTGCCGACGCCGGAGAGACCGAGCAGGGTGACGGTCGCGGCGCCCGGCGGCGCCTCGGTCAGGGCGGCGCGCAGCTTGCCGATGACGTCGTTGCGGCCGGTGAAGCGGGGGTTGCGGCGCGGGACGCGGCCCCAGATCTCGGGCGGGTCGTTGGGGAAGCGGGGGCCGCGGCGGCCGGTCTCGGCGCCGATCCGCTCGGTGGGCAGTTCCAGCCTGCGCAGCACCCGGTACTCGGCCTCGTAGGCGTCCAGGCCCCACAGGTCGGTCTTCTCCAGCGCGGCGACGGCGCTGGGCAGCGGCGCGTCGGTCAGGCAGACGGCGGCGAACCGGTCGGGGTGGGCGTCGGTGACGGTGCGCAGCGCCGCGTTCCACTCCTCGTCGGTGTGGGTGCCCGCGGAGAAGTACCGCTCGCTGAGGACCATCAGGACCCGGCCGCCGCGGGCGAGGTCGTCGAGGGCCTCGGCCAGTCCGGGGCTGTTCTGCGGGTCCCAGCGCTGGAGGGCGACGCGGTGGCCGTGTTCCTCCAGCCGGTGGGCGATCCACACGGCCCAGGGGCGGTTGAACCCCGCGAAGCTGATGACGAAGCGCTGTGGCTGCGCCGCTGTGTCGCGGTCGTGGCGACTACCGGTGGTCATGCGGCCGTCTCCCTGGAATCCGGGCGGTGGACGGGGTTGAAAAGGTACCGCAGGTGACGGGTGCTCAGCCCGTGTCAGGTCGCGGCGAATGCGGCGAGTTCGGGGTGCGCGCCGCACCAGTCCCGGCGTTCGCGCTCGACGGCCCGGCGGGCGGTGGCGTGCTGGTCGCCGGGCGGCGGCAGGTCGTCCATCGCCCGCTCCGCTGCGGCCATGCCCGAAATGAACTCCCGTCCGGCGAGCGTCAGTTGCTCCGCGGCTTGGAGTACGGGCAGCACGGCGGCCACCTGGGCCCGGCAGCGGGCGTGCCGGGCCCAGGCGCCGCGGGCGCCGTACAGGGCGGCGCGCTGCCAGTAGCCGGCCAGGGCCAGGTGGGCGTACGCGCCGTGCAGGAGTCCCTCCAGCGGCCGGGGGTCGGCGCGCCAGGGGGCCCAGTAGCAGGGGGTGCGGTCGGCGGTGTGCAGGGTCAGCACGTCGGCGAGGGCGGTCAGCTTCCCGTGCTGGACCTCGTGCACCAGGGTGGCGGCGAGGGCGGGCGGGGTCTGGCCACGGACCAGGACGGATCCGGCGGCGGCGGGCAGCGTGGCGCCGGTGGAGCGGGCGCCGCCGGCCAGCGGGACCAGGGTCCGCAGGAGGTCGCCGACCTCGCCGGCGCGGGTGGAGTCGTAGCGCTCCAGCAGGGTGAGGGCGCCGGTCCACTGGATGTCCCAGCGCTTGTGGCCCTTGGGGGTGAGCCGGCGGGCGGGGCGTACGGACGCCGGGTGGCCCAGCGCCCGGTACGGGTCGAGGTCGTCCAGGGCGGTCCGGCCGCCCGGGAGGCTGTGCAGGGCCAGGACGGCGGGGTCCGCGGGGTCCCAGGACCGCTCGGTGAGGGCGACGGGCCCGGGGCGGGCGGGGCGCAGCAGGCCGAGGGTGGGCAGGGCGAGGCGGCCGTGCAGCGGGCGCAGGGTGAGCTTGAAGTCGACTCCGGCGCGCAGGGCCGCGGCGGCGGCGAGTGCGCCGAGGTGCGCGAGGTCGGGAGCGGGGCCGTCGGGCGCGTGCAGGCGCCGCAGGGTCTCCTCGGCCCAGACGCCGGTGGCCGGGTAGTGCAGTACGTCGCGCACCGCGCCGGGGGCGGCGCGCTCGGCCTCTTCCAGCAGGGCCCAGTGCTGGCCGGTCTCCCCCTCGGTTCCGCCGGGGGCGGCGTCCAGCACCCCCCGCAGCAGGACCAGGCGTTTGGAGCGGCGGACGTCGCGGACCAGCCGGGTGGCGTCGGCGCCGGGTTCGGTGGAGGCGAGGGCGCGCAGCAGGGGCGAGGTGACGGAGAAGCCGGGGAGCGGTCCGGGGCCGGGCGCGGCGCCCTGGGCGGGCACGCGCGCGGTGCCGGGAGCGGGGTGGGCGGCGGGGCGGGTCACGAGGCGGCCCGCCCGGGGGCGCGGGCGGCGCCGGCCGCGGCCACCGGGGCCGGAGGGGCGGTGGCGGTGGCGGTGGCGGTAGCCGCGGGAGCGGCCGCAAGGCCCGCAGCGGCCGGGGCGGCCGGCGGGGCCGCCCCGGCGGTGGCCGTGGTCGCGGCGTGGTGCAGGGCCGCCGCGATGTGCCGGATGAGCACTTGGAGGTCCTCGCAGTACACGGAGGGGTGCCGGAAGCCCCGGCCGGGCCGGTAGCGGTGCGGGTAGTGGCCGCCGCCGCACACCTCGACGAGTTCGCAGGAGCGGCAGCCCGCGGGGAGGGCGGCCCGGCCGAGCTGGCGGGCGGCCAGCCCGGGGTGTTCGAGGAGTTCGTCGAAGCTGTGGCGCTCCAGGGTCATCCCGGTGGCGGCCGCGCCCTCGTAGGCGGATTTCAGGGAGTCGGCCTGCTCGATGCTGCCGTCGGTCTCGATGACGGCTGTGGTGACCGGGGCCAGGCCCAGCGATTCGTTGGCGGCGGGCAGTCCGAGCAGCAGGGCGATGATCTCCTCGAAGAGCCGGATCCGGGTCCGGCGCACACCGTCGTGCCACCAGCGTTCGAAGACGGCGGTCAGCCAGTCGGCGTACGGGGTGGTGCCGGGGGCCGAACCGGGCGGCGGCTCGGCCCAGTTGGCCAGGGGCAGCAGCAGTCCGATGGTGGGCGGCGCGAAGGCGAGCAGCGAGGCGTACGTCTCCACCGGGTCCTGGGCCACGTCCACCACGCACAGCACCCCGGCGTAGCTCTCCGGGTACCGGGCCAGCAGGCGCAGCCCGCGCGCGGCGGCGGCGAAGCCGGGGCGCCCGGCGTGGTCCACGCGCCGGGCGTTGTGCTCCGCGAGCCCCCCGTCGAGGCTGACGCCGACCCGGATCCCGGCGGCGGCCAGCGCCTCCAGCCTGCCCCGGGTCAGCAGGGTGGCGTTGGTCTGCACGGTGGCGGTGACCCGGGTGCGCGGGGAGCGGCGGGCGAGGGCGGCCCGTACCGCGTCGACGGGCGCGGCGAGGTCGGCGGGCGGCGCCAGCAGCGGCTCGCCGCCGTGCAGGACGAGGTCTACCCGGGTCAGGGCGTGGGCGGCGGCGTGTTCGGCGATCCGGTCGGCGGCGCGGGCGGCGGTGGCCGGGGCCATCACCACGGGCTGGGTGCGCCAGCCCTGGTCGGCCATCGCGTAGACGTAGCAGTAGGTGCAGGCGAGGTTGCAGCGGCTGCGGGTCTTCAGGACGAACTGACGCACGGGATAGGGATGGTGGCCCGCGGCGCGGAGCGCGGGGACGTCGAGCCGGGTGTAGGGCCAGGGCGCGTGGACGCGGTGCGCGGGCAGCACGGCGTGGCGCGTGGTCGTCTGCCTCATTCGACTGTTCCTCCCGCTGCGGACGGTCCATCCCTGCCCGGTGGATGTGTACGGCTAACGGCGGAAAGTGGTCAACCAAGGGGCGGTTCCTGCCGGTTCGGACCCCGGCGACGGGGTCCGACGGCCGGCGGTCAGTCGACCCCGGAGTCGAAGGCGTTCAGTATCTCCGCGGGGTGCGTGACGCGCTCCACCATGCCCTCGACCACATCGGCCAGCACCGGATGGTCGATACGCCGCAGCGCGGCCAGATCGAGCCCGGAGAGGTCCGGCAACCGTCCCGGACACCGGCGCACGACCACTTCCTGATGCTTTGTCACCATGAGCTTCGGCTCCCCCTGTTGCGTCGCGTGTGCGATGGGTCCACTCCCCTTTCCCGCCGCCCGGGACGGGGAAACAGTCACGGGAGGGGCGCCCCGGGGCGCGTCAGAGGGACGCCTCCAGCGCGCGCACCCGCGCGCGCACCGCCGCACGCCGGTCCGCGGCCCCGGCCCCGTCCGCCCCGGACCCGGCCCCCGGCCCGTCCGGCCCGCTCCCCGGTCCGGACCCTTCCAGCCGCTGCCACAGCTCCAGGGCCGCCCGGTAGGCGTCCAGCGCGGCGCGCGGCCGCGCGAGGCGCTCCAGCACCTCGCCGCGCAACTCCTGGACCCGGGCGGCCAGCTGGACGGCGGCGTCCTCCCGTTCCGCGCCGTGGTCCGCCTCCATCGCGGCCCGCCAGGCCCGCCGGTAGGAGTCGGCCGCACGGTCGAGGCGGTCGGCGGCCCGCGTGTGGGCGTGGATCTCCTGCTGCACGTCACCGTGCTCGCGCCAGGCCCGCGCCTGCTCCAGGGGGCCGCGGCCGTGCCGGACGACCAGCTCCAGCAGGTACTCGGCCTCGCGCAGGTCGACCAGGTCGCCCTCGTAGGAATGGCGCAGCCGCAGGCCCGCGGCGAGCCGCCGCAGCCGGTGGGGGGCGCGCGGATCGTTCTGCGGCACGGCCGCCCGGCTGTCCCGCAGCACCCGGACCGCCGCGGAGACGAAGCCGTGCCCCTCGGCGGTACGGGCCCGCTCCAGGAGTACGTCGCCCCACTCCGGCAGCAGTTCCCCGTAGGCCTCCCCGTCCCGGGGGATCAGCCGGCGGGCCCGGGCGTACGCGTCGGCCGCCGCGTCGAGGTCCGCCGGGTCCCCGGAGCCGCCGTCCCGGGCGTACCGGGCGCGGTGCACCCGGGCCAGGCACACCAGCGCGGCCAGCCGCAGCTCGGGCTCACCGGCCGCGTCCCCCAGCACCGCGGCCAGCACCCCGGGCGCCTCGTCGAGCCGCGCGGGCACGTACCGCAGCGCCCGCCCCAGCTCCACCCGCACCCACCCCCGCTCGGCGGCGGCGCCCGGCGCGGACGGCCCGGGGCCCGCAGCCGCACGTCCCGGAACCCCCGGATCTTCGACCCCGGCCTCCGACCCGGACGCGCTCGCCTCCGCCGGCCCGGGGGCGGAGTCCGCGGGCCGCGGGTCCGGTTCGCCGAGGAGGGACGCGAGGGCCGTCGCGAGGCAGGCGGCGGCGCGCTCGGCCAAGGCGGTCCGCTCGGCCGGGTCCGGCTCCCGTTCGGCGAGGGCCAGCAGGACCCGGCCCAGGGCCTGCGGGAGGGCGCCGTCCGGCGGGCCGGCCGGTGTGCGCTCCGGGTGGTCGAAGACCTCCAGCGCGGCGAGCGCCTCCCGCAGCGCGGCCGGGTCGTCGTTCAGTTCGCACAGCCGCATCAGGGCCCGGGCCCGCCGGACCGCGCAGTCCAGGCGCAGCGCCCGCGGCGCTCCGGGCTCGGCCTCCACGGCCGCGAACTCCCGCTCGGCGGCCGTCAGCAGCTCCGCCGCCTCCGGTCCCGGGAGCGGCCCGGAGAGCTGCGCGGCGGCGACGGCCCGTTCGTACAGGGCCCGGCCCAGCAGCGCGCGGGCCGGTGCCATGCCGGGCAGCGCGCTCACCGCGCGCGCCGTCCGCTCGGCCTCCGTGAGCAGTTCGGCGTCCCGCTGGACCTCCCAGAGCCGCAGCAGCGCCCCGGCCAGTTCGCACTCGGCCTCGCCCGGCCGGTCCGCGGGCCCCGGCGGCACGGTCACGGCCCGCCGCAGCACGGCGACGGCCTCGTACAGGGGGCGCTGGCCGCCGTCCCGGTCGCGGTCGAAGGCGGCGAGGCGGGTCCGGGCGGTGCGCACCGCCCAGGCGCGCCCGGGCGCGGGCGCCGGGCCGCCGGGGGGCGGTTCCCCGGCTCCGGGCGGCGCGTCCGGCGGTCCGGGCAGGTAGCGCCGTACGACCTTGGCGGACACCTGGGCGAAGGCCTGCGGCAGCCGCGGGCCCGGGATCCGCCCCGGCTCCTCCCCGGCCTCGGTCCCGGCCCCGGCCCCGGCGGCCCCGTCGGCCTCCGGCTCCGCGCCCGCCGGGGCCCCGACCGCCGGGGCCCCGGTGAGCTGGGAGACCGCGAGCGCGGGGAAGTTGCGCACGCCCCGCCCGAAGTGGGCCAGTACGTACTCCGAGCAGTGCTTGAGCACCAGCGCGGCGTCGTCCCGCGCCAGCGGCCCGAGCAGCACGTCCTGCACGCCCGGCACGAACTCGTACCACTGCCCCGGCGCCGGACCGCCCCGCCGCAGCAGGCCGCTGAGCAGCACCTCCGCCAGGTCGGAGGGCTCGGAGTCGGGCAGCATCGTGCGCTGCACCAGCCGCATCACCGGCAGCGCGAGCGGGGTCGCCGACAGGTACACGGCGAGCTGCACGGCGCGCGGCGAGGCGGAGGAGCGGAAGCGGCGGACCAGTTCGCGCGGCGGCCGCACGGCCCGTGGCGGCGGCGGGGGCGCGGCGGGATGATCGGCCAGGACCCGCCCCACCTCGGCCGGTACGGCGCCGCTGCCCAGCCCGGCCACCAGCCGGGCCCACGCCCCGAGCGCGGGGGCGCTGGGCGGCAGCACCGGGACGGCGATCCCCCCGACCGGCCGCCCCGGCCGCGGCGGCCGGTCGGCGCGGAACTCCAGGTCCGGTGCACGGCCGTCGCCCCGCGCCAGCGTGCCCCGCTCGGTGGGGAGCCAGCTGCGCCCCCACAGCCGCTGCGGCAGCGGCTGGACGACCACGCAGGGGGTGCACAGCGCCCACCGGTGGAGCAGCCGTTGCGCCTCGCCCTCGCGCCACAGCGGTCCGGCGCAGTCGGAGACCACCATGGTCAGCCCGCGCCCGGTCGGATCGCGCAGGAGGTCACCGGACCGCAGCGGAGCTCCCGGTTCCGGTCGCGCTCCGGTTCCGAGCGCCGGGGTGCCGTCGGGCAGCCGGTGCAGGGAGTGCACCTGGACGTCGCGGAAGGCCCCGAGCCGCTCGCACACCGCCCTGAGTTCGTCGAACATGTCCTGCCAGACGGCCATCGAGGGGGACGCGTCCAGGACGAGCTGCATCGTGCTCTCGCGCCGGGTCTCGGCCCGCATCACGGGGATGATCAGTCCGAGGGCCCGGGCGCTGGCCTCGGCGGTGGCGGTTTCGTCCAGCACGGTACGGGCGCGGGGAGCGGGCGGCCGACGGCGCTGGAGGGCGCGCAGGGCCCGCTGGATGTCCAGGATCCGGGGCAGCGCGGCCGCCGTCGGCACCCGGACCGGGATGCCGTTGCCGACCGCCGGGTCCGGTTCCGCTTCCGGTCCGGTTCCCCGGCCGCCGGGGCCGTTCGGCCCCGGGCGCCCGGGCACGTACAGGTCGACGGGATCCTCCTCGGCCGGCGGCGCGGACAGCGGCTCCGGGTCCGGCCGCCGCGCGGGCTCCCCCGCGCCGGTGTCCGCGGGCCCGGCGCCCGGTCCGCCCGGCTGCTCGGCCGCGCGGTCGCCGTCCTCGTCCACCGCGTCCGCCCCGGCCCCGCCGTCCCGCGCGCGGGCCGCGGCCCGGTTCGCGGCCCGGGTCCTGCCGGCCAGCCAGAGCGCGTCGGCCACCTCCTCGGCGGAGGGGTCGAGTCCGGCGGCGCGCAGCAGGGCGGCCAGCTCGCGGATGCCGGGCCGCGCCGGACCGGGCGGGCCGGGGGGACCGGGCGGGCCGGGGGGACCGGGGGCGGCGGCGGTCACTGGCCCCTCACCTCGAACGGTCGAGCCGCTGGATGAGCAGGTCGGCGAGGTCCTCCCGGGTGGGGGGCGCCGCGTAGTGGGTGAGGTAGATGGCGTTCAGGAGCTGGTCGGCGGCGACGAGTTCGCTCTGCGAACGGCTGAGGAACTCCCGGATCAGGTCGGCGCCGAGCGCGGCCGCCTCCTCGCCCAGGTGGGCCCTGACCATGGTGGCGAGCCGCTTCTCCCCGGGCTGGCCCAGCTTGAGCTGGATGCAGCGGCGCAGCAGGGCGGCGGGGAAGTCCCGCTCGCCGTTGCTGGTCAGGATGATGAAGGGGAAGGCCCGGCAGCGGATCCGGCCGTCCCGGACGCTCACCTTCGCGCCGTCGTCGGTCAGGACCCGCACCTCGGGTTCGCGGTCGGCGACCCGCTCCAGCTCGGGCAGCGCGAACTCGCCCTCCTCCAGGACGTTCAGCAGGTCGTTGGGCAGGTCGATGTCGCTCTTGTCGAGCTCGTCGATGAGCAGGACCCGCGGCCGGTCGGTGGGCAGCAGCGCGGTCCCGAGCGGACCGAGCCGGATGTACGTGCCGATCCCCGGCGCCGCGCCGCCCGCCCCGCCCCCGGCGGCGATCTGCACGTCCTGCAGCCGGGCGATGGCGTCGTAGCGGTAGAGGCCCTCCTGGAGCACGGTCCGCGAGACCACGGGCCAGCGCAGGACGCGGCCGAGCTTCAGCTCGTGGGCGACGGCGTGGGCGAGCGTGGACTTGCCGGTTCCGGGATATCCGGTGACGAGCAGCGGGCGCCGCAGGTAGAGCGCGGCGTTGATCGCTTCGAGTTCCTCCGGTTCGGGCCGGTGCAGCGCGGCGGCGTGCCGGTGGGCGCCGAGCCGCCGGGTGGCCGCGCTGTCGGCCGCGGCCGCGGCCTCGCCCGGTTCGATGACGGGTCCGCCGTCGAAGTCCCGCCAGGGCGGCGGGTCGGGCAGCGCGTCGATCCCGTCGTGGGGCTCGCCGACCCCCCGGTAGATGAGCCACTCGTCAGTCATGGTCGCTCCCGCTCCCCGCTCCCGTGTTCCCGCCGTCCGGCCCGGCCCCGGGCCCCGGCTCCCGGCCCGCCCGCGCGGCCGCCCCGGCCCCGGGGGCCGCCCCGCTCACAGGTCCCCCTGCAACGGCTCGTCGTCGGGCAGCGGCCGGCCGGGGTCGTCCCAGACCAGTCCCAGCCCGGCGGCCCAGTACGCGTCGGGGTCCCGGCCGTGCGCCCGCCCCCGCAGGGACTGGAGCCGCAGCGCCAGCGCCCCGCCGTGCCCCGCGTCGGCGAACTCCTCGCGCAGCGCGCGGTGGAAGGGCGCGCACGGCAGCGCCGGGTCCGGCGGGGGCCGCCGGCACAGCACCACCCCGTACCCGGCGCGGTGGGCGGCGTGCAGCGAGCCGAGCGTGGGCTCGGTGTCCGCGGGCCGGCAGTGCACCGGGACGGTGTTGTCGGGCTGCGCGTCGAACCAGGCGTACGTCGGCGTGCGCCCCCGCCCCCGGTCGCAGTCGGCCCGTTCGTCGATCAGGGGCCCGGCCAGGACCCGCGCCCAGCGGTCGGCCCTGCGGTGGCGGGCCTGCGCGTCGGGCGGCCCGTCGTCCGGGGGGTGGCGGAAGACCACGGGCCGCTGGGTGCCCAGCGGGGCCGTGCCCGTCACCACCCACGCGTCGACCGGCAGGGTGAAGAGTTCCGGGGCGACGGCGGCCTCCAGCAGCGCGGCCCCCTCGTGCGTGTCGCAGCGCCGGAAGGCCTCGGCGAGCGGGGCGCGCAGGACCTCCGGCAGTGCCCCGAGGAGGGCCCGCTCCCCCGCGTCGACCGGGGTGAGGTGCTCGGGGCCGAGGAGGACGGAGACCCGCCAGTCGTAGACGGCCTCCCAGGAGTGCGCCCACACCTCCAGCAGGACCGAGGGCCCGGCCGGCAGGACGTCGGCGGCGCGGGCGGGCCCGGGCCGGACGGCCTGACCGGCGGCGGCCAGGCGGCGCCGTTCCCGGTCGGCCTCGCGCGCGGCCAGGCCCCGCTCGTGCCGCTCGCCCAGTTCCCGGCGCAGGGGCCGCCACAGCCGCTCGGCGGTGGCGCGCACCCAGTCCCAGAGCTCCTCGTCGGCGCCGGGGGCGGGCGGCTCGCGGTGTTCGGCGACGCTGACGTCGGTGGCGTAGCGGAGCATGGCGGCGGCCTCGCTGATCCCGCCGGGCGGGTCGTAGAGCAGGCCGAGCCCGTCGCGCCAGCTGAGCGGCGCCAGCGGGCCGGGATCGGGTTCCTCGCCGCGGGCCGCCTCGACCAGCAGCCGTACGGCCTCGCAGGAGCCGGGCGGCGGCAGCTCGGCCAGCAGCCCGCACAGGGTGGTCCGCTCGCCGGGGGTCAGTCGCCGGCGGCCGCCGAAGGGGTCTGGCTCGGGGCGCGGGAGTTCGTCGTGCGCGTCGGTCCAGGTGCGGCGGTTGTCGACGTCGCTCAGGTGCTGGTCGTAGTGGTGCAGGTCGTGGGCCTGCATGACCCGGCGGTAGAGCCCGATCCGGCTCTTCGCCGACATCGGCAGGGTGCGTAACTGGACGACGGAGACGGCGAGCCCGCCGCCGCCGCGGGCGCGGGCCTTGAGCACGCCGACGACCTCGCCGCGGGCCAGGTCCACGACGGGGCCCCCCGACATGCCGTGCTCGATGTCGTCCTCGGCGCCGAGCCGGACGGCGGCGCCGTGGCCCGCGGTGCCGCGCAGCCGGGTGGTGCGGCCGGTGATCTCGGGGGCGCCGAGGTCCTCGGTGCAGCCGAAGTAGGCGACCTCGTCGAAGCGGGGGCGGGCCCGGTCGGTGAGCCACACGCAGGCGTGCGAGACGGGGGCCAGGACCCGGACGAGCGCCAGGTCCGGCAGCTCCCAGAAGCCCGGCCCGGCCGGGCGCCGCTGCTCCAGGCGCTCGGGCAGGACGCATTCCACGCGCCCGGCGACGGTTCCGGTGGCGCCGGCCCCGCCGGAGGAAAAGGTGATGCCGACCTCCCGCCCCGTCAGCCGCATCCCGCCGCCCCCTTCGCCCACCACGTGCGCGCACGTCAGGACCCAGCCCGGAGCGATGAAGAAACCGCTCCCCCAGGTGGCACCGGTCCCAGGGTCCTCATACCCGTTCGGCGGGGCGTGGACGCGTACGGTCGCGGCCTGGACGAGGGGTTCCAGAAGCTCGAAGGCGCGCGCGGAGCCGTCCGTGCGCCCGTCCGCCATCCCCCGCCCCCGGTCCCGGTGAATCAGCACCCGCCGGCGGCCGACGACCGCGTCCGCCGAGCGTGTTGAGGTCATCCAGGTTATCCCCGGCCGTCGCCCCGCGGGAGGTGTCCGGCCGGTGCGGATTATCCTGGCCGGGAAACGCCCCCCTCACGCACGGAGCCTGTCTTGTACTTCACCGATCGCGGCATCGAGGAGCTGGAGAAGCGGCGCGGCGCCGAGGAGGTCACCTTCGAGTGGCTCGCCGAGCAGCTCCGCACCTTCGTGGACCTCAACCCGGACTTCGAGGTCCCGGTCGAGCGGCTGGCCACCTGGCTGGCCCGGCTCGACGACGAGGACGAGGACGACGAGTAGTCCCCGACCCCGCCGCAGGTCCCCCCAGTACGCCGAAGGCCCCGCCGGAACGATCCGGCGGGGCCTTCGGCGTACTGCGTTTCCTGCGCGATGCGCTCCGCGGTCAGGCGAGGCGCGCCACGCCGTCCGCGCGGGCGGCGGCGGCGACGGCCGCGGTGACGGCCTCCGCGACGCGCTCGTCGAACGGCGAGGGGATCACGTACTCCGCGGCCAGCTCGTCACCGACGACACCGGCGATGGCGTCGGCGGCGGCGATCTTCATGTTCTCGGTGATCCGGGAGGCCCGGACCTTGAGGGCGCCCGCGAAGATGCCGGGGAAGGCCAGCACGTTGTTGATCTGGTTCGGGAAGTCCGAGCGGCCCGTGGCCACGACCGCCGCGTACTTGTGCGCGACGTCGGGGTGGACCTCCGGGTTCGGGTTGGCCATGGCGAAGACGAAGCAGTCCTTCGCCATCGTCGCCACCGCGGCCTCGGGGACCGTACCGCCGGAGACGCCGATGAAGACGTCGGCGCCGACGAGGGCGGACTCCAGGGAGCCGGTCCGGCCGGTCTTGTTGGTGAGGCCCGCGATCTCCGCCTTGACGTCCGTGAGGTCGGAACGGTCGGCGGAGACGACGCCCTTGCGGTCGGTGACGCAGACGTCGCCGATGCCCGCGTCGACCAGGATCTTGGCGATGGCGATGCCCGCCGCGCCCGAGCCCGAGATCACCGCGCGCAGGTCCGCGAGGGTGCGCCCGGTGAGCTTGGCGGAGTTGCGCAGGGCGGCCAGCGTCACGATGGCGGTGCCGTGCTGGTCGTCGTGGAAGACCGGGATGTCCACGCGCTCCTGGAGGCGGCGCTCGATCTCGAAGCAGCGGGGCGCCGAGATGTCCTCCAGGTTCACCCCGCCGAAGGACGGGGCGAGCCGGACGATGGTGTCGATGATCTCGTCCGTGTCCTTGGTGGCGAGCGCGATCGGAACCGCGTCGACACCGCCGAACTGCTTGAAGAGGATCGCCTTGCCCTCCATCACGGGGAGGGAGGCTTCCGGACCGATGTCACCGAGTCCGAGCACCGCCGTGCCGTCGGTGACGACGGCGACCACGTTGGACTTCCAGGTGTACTCGTTCACCAGGTCGGGCTGCTCGGCGATGGCGGTGCACACCTTGGCCACGCCGGGCGTGTATGCGAGGGACAGGTCGTCCTTGTCCCGGACGGGAACGGTGGCCACGATGGCCATCTTTCCGCCCCGGTGGAGCGCGAACACCGCATCCGGGTTGTTGTCCGTAACGCTGTCGCTGCGAGGATTGACGATCTCCGCTGCCACTTTCTTGACCCCTTAAGTCTTTGAATCGTTGAGGGTGACCACTCCTGGTTAAGGGGTGGGCGGGCACCGCGTCCGTACTCCGCATCGACGGTTGGCCCGTCTCCGCGAAGGGGGAGGTTCGTACGCGCGGGCGCGCCGCACGCGCGCCCTGAGCCCCGGATGAGGGGTGTAAGGATCTGTTCTACCCGAAGAACGCTCACCCAGACGAGTCGAATCCCGCTCGACCATAAGCCTCTTGTCCCGGTTTCGGCGAAAAGTCCAAGAGTCTGTGTCCAGTACCCGAGACGGGCCGCAAAAACTCCGGTAAAGACGCCCCCGGACGGCGCATACTCCCGCCGCAACAGCCCTTGCCCGCAGCGATGTGGGGTTCCCGGGGTCGCCCGTTATGGGATTTTGACCTGATGAGCTGCCTGAATGCGTCAGTCCGAATGGCAAGATGCCGTCATCACACAAGGTCGCGACACTCGAAGGTGCGTGCCGGACCGCCACGGATGCTTTCCACCCCTGTCGGAGGAACCAGCTCATGACCGCAAGCACCACCCGCCGTACGACTGCCGCCCGGTCCCGGATCGCCGCGGTCGGCGCGATCGCGGTCGCCGGCGCCCTGATCCTCACCGGGTGTGGCGACCAGACGGACAAGGGCTCGGACACGGGCGGCAAGACGAGCAGCGCCCCGCTGTTCTCCAAGCTCCCGAAGAAGATCCAGGACGCCGGCGTGATCAAGGTGGGCACGGACGCCACCTACGCGCCGATGGAGTTCAAGCAGGGCGAGAAGATCGTCGGTGTCGACCCCGACATCGCCGCCGCCCTCGGCAAGCAGCTCGGTGTGCGGTTCGAGTTCACCTCGGGCACCTTCGCCACCCTGCTGGGCGGCCTGCCCACGGGCCGCACCGACGTGGTCATGTCCTCCATGAGCGACACCAAGGCCCGTCAGGAGGGCCTCGACGACAAGGGCCAGAAGACCGGTAACGGCGTCGACTTCGTCGACTACTTCACCGCCTCGACCGGCATCCTGGTCAAGAAGGGCAACCCCGAGGGCATCAAGACCCTCGACGACCTGTGCGGCAAGAAGCTCGCCGTCCAGCGCGGCACCACGTACGAGCAGTCCGCCAAGGACCAGAGCGCCAAGTGCGAGAAGGACGGCAAGGCGAAGATCGCCATCGAGGCCTTCGACACCGACGCCGAGGCGCAGACCCGTGTGAAGGCCGGCGGCGCCGTCGCCGACCTGAACGACTCCCCGGTCGCCGCGTACATCGCGCAGACCGCGGGCGGCGGCAACGACTTCGAGGCCGTCGCCAACCCCGGTGACGCCGGCCTCTTCGGCATCGCCATCGACAAGAAGAACACCGAGCTGCGCGACGCCCTGTCCGCGGCCATCGACGCGACGATCAAGGACGGCAGCTACAAGGCCGCCCTGGACAAGTGGAACGCGGCCTCCGGCGCCGTCACCAAGGCCCAGGTCAACGCAGGTCAGTGACCCCCACGCAGCACTGAAGGGCAGTCACTGTGACTGACAAGCTCGAAAAGGTTCCCGGACCGGCGGACACCCCGCCGGCCGGGTCCGTCCCTCCCGAGATGATCCGCGCCATCCCCGTCCGGCATTACGGACGCTGGGTCAGCGGTGTCATCGCCCTCGTCCTCTTCGGCGCGATCATCTACGCGTTCTCCCAGGGGAACGTGCGCTGGCAGACCGTCCCCGAGAAGCTGTTCGACGCGAGCATCCTCAGCGGCCTGTGGCACACGGTCCTGATCAGCGTCGCGGCCATGCTCCTCGGCCTGGTCCTGGGCGTCGCCTTCGCGGTGATGCGGCTGTCGAAGAACCCGGTGACCAGCACCATCTCCTGGTTCTACATCTGGTTCTTCCGCGGCACCCCGGTCTACGTCCAGCTGCTCATCTGGTTCAACCTCGCCCTGATCTTCCCGGTCCTGAACCTGGGGTTCTACAAGGACGAGATGACCCAGGTCATGACCCCCTTCCTGGCCGCCCTGCTGGGTCTCGGCCTCAACGAGGGCGCGTACATGGCGGAGATCGTCCGGGCCGGCATCCAGTCGGTCGACGAGGGTCAGTCGGAGGCCTCGCACGCGCTGGGCATGACCCGTACGCAGACCATGCGCCGGGTCGTGCTGCCGCAGGCGATGCGCGTGATCGTGCCGCCGACGGGCAACGAGTTCATCAACATGCTCAAGACCTCGTCGCTGGTCGTCGCCGTGCAGTACGCCGACCTGCTGCGGGCGGCGCAGGACATCGCCGCCACCTCCTTCGCGGTGATGGAGATGTTCATCGTCGCGTCGATCTGGTACCTCGCCCTGACCAGCGTGTTCAGCGTCGGCCAGTACTACCTGGAGCGCCGTTTCGCGCGCGGCTCGCTGCGCAGCCTGCCGCCGACGCCGTTCCAGCGGCTGCGTTCCAACCTGAACATGTTCCGCCGTACGGAGGTGGCGAAGTGACCGCCCAGCCGATGGTCAAAGCCGAGGCCGTGCACAAGTCCTACGGCGCCGCCCACATCCTGCGGGGCATCGACCTGGAGGTCGCGCCGCGGGAGGTGTTCTGCCTGGTCGGCCCGTCCGGCTCCGGCAAGTCCACGTTCCTGCGGTGCATCAACCACCTGGAGCAGGTCAACGCCGGCCGGCTCTACGTGGACGGCCAGCTGGTCGGGTACCGCCAGAAGGGCGACAAGCTCTACGAGCTGAAGGACAGCGAGGTCGCGGCCCAGCGCCGGGACATCGGCATGGTCTTCCAGCGGTTCAACCTGTTCCCGCACATGACGGCCATAGAGAACGTCATGGAGGCCCCGGTCATGGTCAAGGGCGAGAGCAAGGCGGTCGCGCGGGCGCGCGCCGTCAAGCTGCTCGACCGGGTCGGCCTGGGCGACAAGGGCGGGAACTACCCCTCGCAGCTCTCCGGCGGCCAGCAGCAGCGCGTGGCGATCGCCCGCGCGCTGGCCATGGAGCCGAAGCTGATGCTCTTCGACGAGCCCACCTCGGCGCTCGACCCGGAGCTCGTCGGCGACGTCCTCGACGTCATGCGGGACCTGGCCGAATCGGGCATGACCATGATCGTGGTCACGCACGAGATGGGCTTCGCCCGCGAGGTCGGCGACAGCCTGGTGTTCATGGACGGCGGTGTGGTCGTCGAGGCGGGCAACCCGCGCGACGTCCTGGGCAACCCGCAGCACGACCGGACGAAGGCGTTCCTGTCCAAGGTGCTGTAACCGGCGCACGGTGCGCGGCTTGCACGCGGAGGGGCAGTACGGGGATCCCGTACCGCCCCTCCGCGCATGTCCGGGCACGTCCTACTTGAGGCCGAGGACCAGGGCGTCCGAGGGGGAGCGCCAGACCGTACGGGCCTCGCGGAAGCCCGCCGCGAGCAGGGTGCGCACGTGCCACGCCTCGTCCGGGGCGTCCCCGTCGGCGTGCTCGCCGTAGATCTCGTAGCGCTTCTTCGTGGGCTCGGCGAGCACCGGGTCGGCGGCCGCCACGGCCCACCACTCGGCCCAGTCGAGCACGCCCTCGCCGCGGGCCCGGTCCATGGCCGCGTGCCGATGAGCGTGCTCGGCGGCGTTCAGGAGCGGGGTCGCCGGGTCGGGCATGTGGTCGGCGTTCATGAAGACGCCGCCGGTGCGCACCAGGGGCGCCAGCTGCCCGTAGAGCACGGCGAGCTGCGGGCTGAACAGCCAGTGCAGGGCGGTGGCGGTCAGGACCGCGTCGTAGCCCTCGTGCGGGAGCCGGGCGGTCCAGTCGGGGTCCTTGAGGTCGGCGGTGACGAAGGCGACCCGTTCGTCGCCCGCGAAGTGGCCGCGCGCGATGGTCAGCAGCGCGGGGTCGAGGTCGACACCGGTACTGGTGGCGTCCGGGAACCGTTTGAGGACGCGGTCCGTGATACTTCCCGTACCGCACGCCAGATCCAGCACCCGGGGCGCCGTGCCGACGACCGCCTCGACCATGTCCAGCATCACCCGGAAGCGTTCCTCGCGGTCCGGGAGGTACCACTCCTGCTGGCGGTCCCAGCTGTCCTGCCAGGCCTGCCAGTCCGTTCCGGTCACCGCGTCCGTCATCCCGAACTCCTCCATCCGTAATACCCTCGAAGGTGCAGCAGCCGTTACCCGAACGGCACTCCCGCACCCTAATCCGCAGCCGTAAGGACTACAAGTGGAACTGGCCCATTACTCGGACTACGCCGTGCGCCTGGTCAACACCGAGGAGCCGGCCCGCAACACGGACGCGCTGACCTCCGTGGACGCGGCGCGGGCGCTCTTCGGTGCCAGCACGCAGGCCGCCCGCCGGGTCACCGACGCGGACGTCACCCGCTTCCGCAACGTCCGCGGCCGGCTGCGCTCGGTCTTCGAGGCGGCCGACACCGGGGACCACGTCCTGGCGGTGGACCTGCTGAACTCGCTGCTGATGGAGTTCCCGGTCAGCCCGCAGATCTCCGGGCACGAGACGCTCGGCACGGACGGCGCGCCGAACTGGCACATGCACCTCGCCGACCACCCCTCCAACGCGTCCGCCGGCTACGCGGCGATCGCCTCCATGGGCCTGGCCTTCCACCTGACGGAGTACGGCGCCGACCGGCTGGGCCTGTGCCAGGCGCCGCCGTGCCGCAACGCCTACCTCGACACCTCCACCAACCGGTCCCGGCGCTACTGCTCGGACCGCTGCGCCACCCGCGCCAACGTGGCCGCCTACCGGGCGCGCAAGCGCGAGGAGGCGGAGGGGTCCGCGAAGAGCGGGCGCACCGCGCCCGCCAGCCAGGACGCCCGGGCCGTCAGCGAGGTCTGACCGGGCGCGGGCGGCCGCAGGCGCAGCCGGGCGACGCCCAGCACCAGTTCGTCGGGCACGGCGCCGTAGTCCTCGCTGTCCCCGCCCTCGTTGAACCCGTTGTCACCGAGCACCCACCAGCCGCCCGCGCGGCGGCCGGCGGCGCGCTTGACGACCAGCAGGTCCTGCTGGAGCGGATGGCGCAGCACCACGACGTCACCGGGGCGCACACGGGCCCCGTAGTGGACGAGCAGGCGGTCCCCCGAGGCCAGGGTGGGGGCCATCGAGGGCCCGTACACCTCTACGATCCCGATCGGCACGTGCATGTGACACCTTCCGCTTCCGTCCGTACGTTCGCTCATCGGCTCCATCCTGACGCTGGACTTTTGTCCCAAGCCCATGGGGCCGCCCGCGAAATCCGCTTTCTCACGGAGTAATCTCGCCCTTGAGAAGACGATCACGAGGAGGACCCACCCCCATGCTTTCCCGCTTCTTCGCTCCCAAGGTCAAGGTCAGCGCGCACTGCGACCTGCCGTGCGGCGTCTACGACCCCGCCCAGGCCCGCATCGAGGCCGAGTCCGTCAAGGCCGTGCAGGAGAAGTACCAGGCCAACGACGACGCGGACTTCCGCGCGCGCGCCATCACCATCAAGGAGCAGCGCGCCGAGCTCGCGAAGCACCACGTGTCGGTGCTCTGGAGCGACTACTTCAAGCCGCCGCACTTCGAGAAGTACCCGCAGCTGCACGGCCTGGTCAACGACACCCTGAAGGCCCTCTCGGCCGCCAAGGCGTCCAACGACCCGGCGACGGGCCAGAAGGCCCTGGACCTGATCGCCGAGATCGACCGCATCTTCTGGGAGACCAAGGCCGCCTGATCACCCAGGTGATCACGCGGACCCTTCCGGTCCACGCGCAGAGGGGCCCGGCCGCGTCATGCGGCCGGGCCCCTCTGCGTACGTCCCTCCCGGCCCCCGTGCCGGGAGGGCTGCCCGGCGGCGGCGCCCACTGGTGGCGCCTGGCCAGAATCGTACCCTGCCCCATGGCTTGCTCCCGACGTTCCGGTTCGCTCGGGCAACCACCCAAGGTGGCTGCTCACACGGGTAGTTGAGGCGCGAACAAAGGTTCCGGTCAAGGGTTTCCGCAGCCGCCCGCCGGGGGCACCCCACCCGTCCGCCGAGCGGATCCCCGGCCGCCGCCGACGTGATCCGAATGAC
Source organism: Streptomyces sp. NPDC043876 (assembly GCF_056435825.1). Classification (NCBI taxonomy): domain Bacteria; kingdom Bacillati; phylum Actinomycetota; class Actinomycetes; order Kitasatosporales; family Streptomycetaceae; genus Streptomyces; species Streptomyces sp. NPDC043876. The sequence continues at coordinate 20,765 of NZ_JBWKDV010000001.1, forward strand.
AGCGCCGGAGGACCGGGAACCCTGGCGGCGGCGCCCTACCGGGCGGTAGCGTCTGGCCGCATGTTCGCTGCCTACGCCGCCCGAATCGACCGTGACCAGCCGCTGAGCGGCCTCGAACTGGGCGAGCGCCCGGCGCCCGAGGCCCGTCCCGGCTGGGTGACCGTGAACGTCAAGGCCGCCTCCCTCAACCACCACGACCTGTGGTCGCTGCGCGGGGTGGGCCTCGGCGAGGAGAAACTCCCGATGATCCTCGGCTGCGACGCGGCCGGGATCGACCAGGACGGCAACGAGGTCGTCCTGCACTCCGTGATCGGCCAGAGCGGCCACGGGGTGGGGCCGGACGAGCCGCGCTCGATCCTGACCGAGCGCTACCAGGGCACCTTCGCCGAGCAGGTGAGCGTCCCGGCCTGGAACGTCCTGCGCAAGCCGGCGGAGCTGTCCTTCGAGGAGGCCGCCTGCCTGCCGACGGCCTGGCTGACCGCCTACCGCATGCTGTTCACCAACGCCGGTGTGCGGCCCGGGGACTCGGTGCTGGTGCAGGGCGCGGGCGGCGGGGTCGCGACCGCCGCGATCGTCCTCGGCAAGGCCGCCGGACTGCGGGTGTACGCGACGAGCCGGGACGCCGCCAAGCGCGAGCGCGCGGTGGAGCTGGGCGCGGAGGAGGCGTACGAGCCCGGGGCCCGGCTGCCCCGGCGCGTGGACGCCGTGATCGAGACGGTGGGCGCGGCGACCTGGTCGCACTCGGTGAAGTCCCTGCGCCCGGGCGGCACGCTGGTGATCTCCGGCGCGACCAGCGGCGACCGGCCCGCGCACGCGGAACTGACCCGGATCTTCTTCCTGGAGCTGAAGGTCGTCGGCTCGACGATGGGATCGAAGGACGAGCTGGAGGACCTGCTGTCGTTCTGCGCGGCGACGGGGGTGCGGCCGGTCATCGACGAGGTACTGCCGCTGGACCGGGCGCGCGAGGGGTTCGCCAAGCTGGAGTCGGGCGACCTGTTCGGCAAGGTGGTGCTGACCGTCTGACCGTCCGCCCCCTCCTGCCGCCCGGCGACCCGGGCCCGCGCGCCGCTGTCAATGCGGGTTGACACTCCTCCCTCGTCAACCTAGATTGACGGCATGACGGAAGCAACCGATCTCGCCGAGCGGGCCGGTGACCGTGACCCGCGCGTGGGCCTGCGGGCCGTGGCCGCCCTCCGCAGGCTGCTGGAGCAGCTGGAGGCCGTACAGGTGCGCAGCGCCCGCAACCAGGGCTGGTCCTGGCAGGACATCGCGGCCGAGCTGGGCGTCAGCCGGCAGGCCGTACACAAGAAGCACGGGAGGGTCTGATGTTCGAACGCTTCACGGCCGGGGCGCGCGACACGGTCACGGGCGCGGTCACCGCCGCCCGGCGGGCCGGAGCCGCCGCGGTCACCGAGGAACACCTGCTGCTCGCCCTGCTGGAGCTGGGCACGCTCGATCCGCTGGGCGTGGACCGGGAAGCGGCCGCGGCCGCCCTGGCCGAGGCCCGGCGCCGGGGCGGCCTGTCCCAGGCGGACGAGGAGGCCCTGGCCGGCCTCGGGATCGACCTCTCCGAGATCATCGCCCGCGTCGAGGAGAGCCACGGCGAGGGCGCGCTGGCCACGGCGGGCGCCCGGCCGCCGCGCGGTCCCGGCGCGCCGTCGTCCCGGGGGCCGTCGCTCGGCTCCTCGCTCCGCTCGGTGCTGGGCCGCCCCGCGGCGCGCCCGCGCGAGGACCGCCGGCACGTCCGCTTCGGGCCCGGCGCGAAGAAGACCCTGGAGCAGTCGCTCCGGATCGCGCTGGGCCACCGCGCGAAGACCATCACGCGCACCCACCTGCTGCTGGCCCTGCTCGCCGCGCCGGGCCCGGTGGCCGACGTACTGGCCGCGCAGGGCGTGACCTACGCGCGCGTGGAGGCCGCAGGCCCGGCCGCCTGAGCGAGGGCGCCGCGGCTGCCCGAGCGCGTCGCGGGGCGTGCGCTCAGCGGGGCCCGTGCGCTCAGCGCGGAGCGCGGACCGTGCCCGCGATGCGGGACGCGGCGGTCGCCAGGTCGGCGCGGATCTCCTCCAGCTGGGCGGCGCTCACCCCGTGGTCGCGGGCCGCGTCGCGCACGTCGTCGCGGAAGCGGTCCAGCAGCCGGTCCAGGTCGCGCGCCGGGTCCTCGGTGGGGCGCAGGTCCTCGGCCCAGCCGGACGCCGCGGGCCGCGCCCCGGTCCCGTCGTGGGTCGCGGCGGAGCCCAGCCAGATGCCCGCCAGGCCGCCGATCCTTTCGGTGAACTCCGACAGCCCTTCGCGGACGCCGGACTTCGTGAAGTGGTCCTGGAGCTGGCTCGCGATGCGCTGGACCTCCTCGCGGGCCCGGTCCTGCGCCTCCTTCGCCTGGCGGCGCGCCTGCTGGGCCTCCTCGCGGGCCCGGCGGCTCTCGTCCTTCGCCCGGCGGGCCTGCTCCTTCCACTCCTGGCGGGCCCGGCGCAGTTCCTCCTTGGCCAGCCGCCAGGTCTCGTCCTCGACCCGGGTGCCGGAGGCGGAGGCCGCGGCCGCCTCCCGCATCTCGCGGCGCAGGTCGCCGGCGGCGCCCCGCACGTCGTCGCGCATCTCGGCGGCCAGTTCGGAGACCGAATCGCGGATCTCCAGCTCCAGGTCGGCCAGTTCACCGCCGCGGTCGGCCAGTTCGGCGCGGCCCGCCTCGGTGATCGAGTACACCTTGCGCCCGCCCTCGGTGGCGTGCGTGACGAGCCCCTCGGCCTCCAGCTTGGCCAGCCGCGGGTACACGGTGCCCGCGGAGGGCGCGTAGAGACCCTCGAAGCGCTCCTCCAGCAGGCGGATCACCTCGTACCCGTGGCGCGGCGCCTCGTCGAGCAGCTTCAGCAGGTAGAGCCGCAGGCGGCCGTGGGCGAAGACGGGCGGCATCTCAGAGCACCTTCTTGTCGAGCGCGAGGGGGGTGGCGGAGGCGGCGGTGTCGGCCGGTTCGCGGCGCAGCAGCGCGATCGAGCCGGAGACGGTCGTGGCCCGCAGGGTGCCGGTCCCGGACCCGAGGGTCCCGGTGATCCGCTTGGCGCCCAGCTGGCCGGAGACCCGCAGGTCCTCGAAGGCGTTGGAGACCCCGCCGGTGGCGGTGTTGGCCTCGACGCGGGCGTCGGTGGGGTGCGGGAGGCGGATCGCGACCTGGCCGGAGACCGAGTTGAGCGCGATGTCCACCGGCTGCGCGGACGCCTGGTCCGGATCCAGGTCCAGGAGCATGTCACCGCTGACCGAGTCGGCCCGGACGCTGCCGCCCGCTCCCTCGACCACGGTCAGCCCGCCGGAGACGGAGTGGAAGCCGAGGGTCCCGCTGAGGGCCTGGGCCTCCACGCTGCCCGAGACGGTGTGCGCCTTGACGGCCCCGGAGAGCCCCACCAGGGTGGCGTCCCCGGAGACGCCGTTGACGTCGGTGGCGCCCGCGATGCCGGAGACGAAGGCGGCGGCGCTGATCGTGACGACCTGCACGCGGGTGGCGGCGGGCACGGTCAGCGAGATGACGGCGCTGCGCTCCCAGGCCTTGCGGCCCCCGTCGGCGGCGGAGCGCCTGCCGGAGCCCGTCCAGGACTTCCACGGCTTGGAGTCGAACCACTCGCGCAGGTTCTGCGAGCCGTTCCAGGGCAGGTCCTCGTAGGACACGGTGAGGCAGTCGCCCTCCCGCACCACGTGCAGGGGCGGGCCGCTGACCTCGGTGACCTGGAGCCGGCCCGGGCCCTCGGCCGCGACGACGTTCACCGTGCCGCCCACGACGCGGACGCGGATCTCCGCGACCGGCTCGTCGAAGGTGAGCTGCTGGGGTTCGGCGATGGACCAGGTCGTCTGGTGTGCCATGGTGCTGATCCTCCTCGGGCGGACGCGCGGGTGCCGGGTTCGGCGTGACGCAACATATCGCGTCTTCTGAGGAACACGATATATCGCGGTTGCCGGAAGTCAAGCGTCCCCGGGCACGGCGGAACCCGGCGCGGCAAGGCGGTGTGAGGGGGCTGGGGCGGGCGCGGGGCGCGGGTCAGGGCGGGGCGCGGGCCCGGCGGCCGGGTCGCTCCGCGATTCGGGGCAGGGGGCGTTACGCCGCCTCGGCCTCCGGGTCGGCGTCCATGTCCATGCCCATGTCCGCGTCCATCTTCCTGCCGGTGTCGAGGTCCGCGGCGGCGTCCGCCTCGGGGTCCGCGTCCAGCAGCGGGCTCGCGTGGTGGCGCAGCCAGGCGCGGTAGGGCGGGGTGCCGAGGGCCGCCTCGCGGTAGGCGGCGCGCAGGTCCTCGTACACCTCGGCGTGCGTCCCGGGGAGGGTGGCCAGCAGGAGGCGCACGGCCAGCGGGTCCCCGTACAGCGGCCGGATCGCCATGTCCTCGCGCACCCCGGAGGTCGGCTGGCAGGGGGCGACGGCCTCGCCGGAGACGATCAGCGAGGCGGCGGTGTGGTAGTCGGCGTGGAGCACGGCGGGGCGCAGGCCGGCGCCCGCGAGGACGCGGCGCAGCCCGTCCCACTCGCCGTCGACCGAGGGGTCGACCGTCCACCGGTCGGCGGCGAACTCCCGTAAGTCCACGACCGGTCGGCGCGCCGCCGGATGGTCGCGCGCCATGGAGACGAACTGCGGTTCGCGCTCCATCAGCACGTGGACCTCCAGCCCCGGCGGCACCCGCAGCGGGCAGCCCTCCACCTCGTGCACGAAGGCCACGTCAAGCTGCCCCGAAGCCACCATCCGCAGCAGCGCGTTGGCCGAGACGTCCACCACGAGCGAGGTCTCGGTGTCCGGCATCCGCCGGTGCAGCCTGCGCAGCCAGCCGGGCAGCGCGCGGCTCGCGGTGGAGCCGATCCGCAGCCGCGGCCCGTGCGCGAGTTCGCGCGCCTCGGCCACCAGAGCGGCCATGTCCTCCAGCAGCGGGCGGGCCCGGCCGAGGACGGTCCGGCCGAAGGGAGTGGGGCGGCACCCTGTGCGTTCGCGCAGGAACAGCTCGCCGTCCAGGGCCCGTTCGATCCGGCGCAGCTGGGTGGTCAGGGAGGGCTGGCTCACCCCGAGCAGCCGGGCCGCCTTGTGCAGGCTGCCGGCGTCGGCGATGGCGCACAGCGCGCGCAAGTGCCTCACCTCGAGCTCCATGCCCCGAGAGTAGGGCGGCCCACCTGGGCCGCACCAGCCACTGATAGCCCCCCGAATCCCGCCATTCTCGCGGAAGTTGCCCTTCCGAAAACTTGCCGATAGCGCCGGGCTATCGGGCGCTGACATCATCCGCCGCCCGCTCCGCCTCCCGCAGACTCCGGTACCGGACGACCCATCCACCCCCCACCGCACCGAATGAGCAGGAGCCCCCCATGCGCCACTCCCGCAGGACCGCGCTCGCCTCCGTCGTCGGACTCGGCCTCGCCACCGCCCTCGGCGTCCTCCCCGCGACCACCGCCAGCGCCGCCCCGGCCGCCGCCCCCACCGGCAGCCCCGCCTCGTACGCCGCCTACGAGCGTTCGGCGGAGAACGCCGCCGCCAACCGCGCCTTCTTCGAGGCCGTGCAGCGCTCGGTCGCCGAGCAGCGCGCCGCCAACCCCGGCCTGCAGGCCGTCACGGTCACCTACAACACCCGCAGCGCACCCACCTTCCGCAGCCAGATATCCCGTTCCACGCAGATCTGGAACTCCTCCGTCTCCAACGTCAAGCTCCAGGAGGTGTCCTCGGGCGGCAACTTCGCCTACTACGAGGGCAACGACTCGCGCGGCTCGTACGCGAGCACCGATGGGCACGGCCGGGGGTACATCTTCCTCGACTACGCGCAGAACCAGCAGTACAACTCCACCCGCGTCACCGCCCACGAGACCGGGCACGTCCTCGGCCTGCCGGACCACTACTCGGGTCCGTGCAGCGAGCTGATGTCGGGCGGCGGCCCCGGCACCTCGTGCCAGAACGCCAACCCCAACTCGGCCGAGCGCTCCCGCGTGAACCAGCTGTGGGCCAACGGCTTCGCCGCCTCGGGCCTCGACACCAAGGGCTGACCGCACCCGGCCGCACGGGGGGCGGCCCGGGCTCCCGCGAGGGACCCGGGCCGTCCGCGGCCTTCCCGTGGCACGACCGGCGGACCGGCCCGGCCACCGCCCGACCCGCGGCGCGGCCGGTCCGGTCGGCGCGCCCGTACCGGAAGCGGAGTCGCCTCAGCGCGGCTTGCGCCACATCGGCCACATCAGCGGGCCGTCCGGCAGCCTCACCGGCGTGCCGGTGAACTCCCAGCCGAGCCGCTCGTAGAGGCGCATGCTCCGCTCGCTGCTGGCCTCCAGGTACGCCGGTACGCCGTCGCGGTCGCAGCGCTCCAGCACCGGGCGGATCAGCTCGCTGCCCAGGCCCTCGCCCTGCCGGCCTGGCGCGACCGCGATCATCAGCAGGTACTCGTGCTCCTCGGCCGTCGGGTGCACCTCGCCCATGAGCCGCCCCACGAGCTCGCAGCGCTCGTTGTCCGGATCGGCAGCCTCCCGCATGCGCGCCGGCACCTCGTCCTCGCCCTCCGGCTCCCCGGCCGGGACCCGCAGCCACAGCGCGGCGGCCGAGCCGTCGGCCGCGCGGTCGATCCGGCCCTCGGCCAGGGCCACGTCGACGAAGACGCCCAGGAAGTCCGCGTGGACCGCGCGGCGGTGCTCCGGATCGGGGAAGACCCAGGTGCTGACCGGGTCGTCGAAGAAGGCGGCGTCGAGCAGCCCCGCCACCTCGTCCCGGTCCGCCGGTCCGGCGGAACGTATCTCCAGCGTACCCATGCCCTCACCTTTCCTCGCGCGTAACAGCCTTGCGCGATCCTAGAGTTGGCCCGGACGTGCGGAAAGGCCGGTTCCGGCACCGTGCGGCACCAGAACCGGCCTCGACGCGTACGTGGACGCTCAGCGCGTCCTGCGGGTCACGAACTCCGCCAGGGCCAGCAGCCCGTCCGCCGCCCCCGGATCCGGCACGGCCCGCGCCAGCTGCTGCACGGCGCGGCCCATCCGGTCGGCGGCATGGGCCTGCGCCCAGTCCCGCCCGCCGGCCCGCTCGACGGCGTCCGCCGCCCGGCGCACGTCACCGGCCTCCATCGGGCCCGCGTACAGGGCGGCCAGTTCCTCGCCCGCCCCGGTGCCCGACGTGAGGGCCGCGACGACCGGCAGGGACTTCTTGCGCGCCCGCAGATCGGCCCCCGCCGGCTTCCCGGTGTGGTCCGGATCCCCCCAGATGCCGATCAGGTCGTCGATCAGCTGGAAGGCCAGTCCGGCCTCCCGGCCGAACGCGTCCATCGCCTCGACCTCCTCGGGCCCGGCCCCGGCGTACAGCGCTCCCAGCGCGCACGCGCAGCCCAGCAGCGCGCCGGTCTTGGCCATCGCCATGGACAGGCACTCCTCCAGCGAGACGTGCTCGCGGCGCTCGAAGGCGATGTCCGCCTGCTGCCCGCCGCACAGCTCGATCACGCAGGCCGCGAGCCGGGCCGAGGCCCGCGCCGCGGCGGGGTGCGGGTCCTGCGCGAGCTGCTGGAGCGCCAGCGCCATCATCGCGTCACCGGAGATGATCGCCTCCGGTATCCCGAACACCGCCCAGGCCGTCGCCCTGCCGCGTCTGCGCACGTCCTCGTCGATGACGTCGTCGTGCAGCAGCGTGAAGTTGTGCGCCAGCTCCACCGCGACCGCCGGGGGCACGGCGTCCACCGCGCGCCCGCCGAGCGCCTCGGCGGACGCGAGGACCAGGGCGGGCCGGATGGCCTTGCCCGCCTGGCCCGCGGCCGGGGTCCCGTCGGCCTGCTCCCAGCCGAAGTGGTACATGGCCACCCGGCGCATGGGCCCGGGCAGGCCCTCGACCGTACTGCGCAGCCGCGGGTTGACCGTTTCCCTGGTCCTGGCCAGCAGGACCGCGGCCTCCTGCCCGTCGGCGGGCGCCGGGTCGTCTCCGGCCGGCGCCCCTTCGCCGACCGGCCGCTCCTCGGTGGCCGTCATGCCCTCGTCTCCCCCGGCCGCCCGCTCAGCGCCAGCGCCCGATCTCGACGTTCTCCAGGACGCCGAGCGCGTCCGGCACCAGCACGGCGGCCGAGAAGTAGGCGGTGACGAGGTAGGAGATGATCGCCTGCTCGCTGATCCCCATGAAGCGCACCGACATGCTCGGCTCGATCTCGTCCGGGATCCCGGGCTGGTGCAGGCCGATCACACCGCCGTCGTCCTCGCCGGTGCGCATGCACAGGATGGACGTCGTACGGGCGTCACTGATCGGGATCTTGCTGCTCGGGAAGATCGGCACCCCGCGCCAGGACGGCACCCGGTGGCCGCCGATGTCGATCGACTCGGGGTACAGGCCGCGCCTGTTGCACTCGCGGCCGAAGGCGGCGATGGCCTTGGGGTGGGCGAGGAACATCTTGGACCCGCGCCGCATGCTGAGCAGCTGGTCCATGTCGTCGGGGCTGGGCGCGCCGTCGTGGGGCTGGATCCGCTGGTCGTACTCGGCGTTGTGGAGCAGGCCGAAGTCGCGGTTGTTGAGCATCTCGAATTCCTGGCGCTCGCGCAGCGCCTCGACCGTGAGCCGCAACTGCTCCTCGGTCTGGTTCATCGGCTGGTTGTACAGGTCCGCGACGCGGGTGTGCACGCGCAGGACGGTCTGGGCGATGCTGAGTTCGTACTCGCGCGGCCTGGCCTCGTAGTCCACGAAGGTGCCGGGCAGGACGGCCTCGCCGGTGTGGCCGGCGGAGAGGTCGATGGCGGCCTCGCCGTGCTTGTTGGTGTGCTGCTCGGGCCGGGTGCGTACGTACTCCACGTGGGCGCGGAGCGAGTCCACCCGGTCGGCGAGCAGCTGGAAGTCCTGCCGGGACAGGACGAGCGCGGTGCCGGAGGTGGCGGCGCGGGCGGTGTACTCCCAGATCGCCTCCTCGTCGGTGAGGGCGCTCTCGCCGAAGTAGGCGCCGTCGGCCACCGTCCGCAGGACGGCGTCCTCGCCGTAGGGGCCCGGGCCGATCTGGTCGATCCGTCCGTGCGCGAGCAGGAACACCTTGTCGGCGGGGTTGCCGAAGGAGGTCAGCTCCTGGCCGGCCTCGAAGTCGATCTGGTTGCAGCGCTGGGCGAGTTCGGTGAGGACGTCGACGTCCTCGTACTCGCGCAGCAGGGGCAGTTCGCCCAGCTCGGCCGGGATCACCTGGACCTGGGTCCCGGTCTTGATGAACTCCACCCGGCCGTCGCCGACGGAGTAGCTGAGGCGGCGGTTCACCCGGTAGGTGCCGCCCTGCACCGACACCCACGGCAGCATCTTCAGCAGCCACCGCGAGGTGATCTCCTGCATCTGCGGCTTGGACTTGGTGGTGGTTGCCAAGTTCCGCGCGGCTGCTGTCGCGAGACTGCGCTGCGGCTGAGGCTGGGCCTCGGACTCGGAACCTGCCTGGACCGACATGTATTTCCCTTTCGATCACTCCATGGGTCTGCGGAGGCAGCCTTGCAGCACAGTGCGTGGTGGGACCATTACACAAAAGGGTGGGACTACTCCGTCCGGGGCATGGGCACTCTCTTGGGTCCGCCCGAGCCCCCGCGGCCCGTCGACCCCACGCGTTCCGGCCACCGCTGTGCCGCACGGTTCGGACGGGGCTCCCGAGGCCGCCGGGGCCGGCGGGGCCCGTGTCCGAATGTCCGGATCCGCTCGCACACGGTTCGCACGCCGTACGAACGCCCTGGCCACGGAACGACCCCCTCCGCTACAACCCGTTGCGTCACGAGACGGACACGCAAGGTGACCGTCACGCACCGCAAAGGAGGCGGCCATGGCCGCACCCATGTCCGCGGACCGGTTCCTCACCGCCCTGCGCCACGAGGGGCTGACCGTCGTCGAAGTCGGCGCCTGGCGCACCCACAACCGCAACCACAAGGGCCCCTGGGGGCCCGTCAACGGCGTGATGATCCACCACACCGTCACCCACGGCACGGACCGCACCGTCGCGATCTGCCGCGACGGCTACAGCGAACTCCCCGGCCCCCTGTGCCACGGGGTCATCGCCAAGGACGGCCGGGTCCACCTCGTCGGCTACGGACGCGCCAACCACGCGGGCTCCGGCGACGGTGACGTCCTCGCCGCGGTGGTGGCCGAGAAGGCCCTGCCGCCGGACAACGAGGCGAACACCGACGGCAACCGCCACTTCTACGGCTTCGAGTGCGAGAACCTCGGCGACGGCGACGATCCGTGGCCGGAAGTACAGCTGGTCGCCATCGCCCGCGCGGCGGCGGCCGTCTGCCGGGCGCACGGCTGGACCGCCCGATCGGTGATCGGCCACCTGGAATGGCAGCCGGGCAAGATCGACCCCAAGGGCTTCACCATGCGGTCGATGCGGGACCGCATCGCGGAACTCCTGAAGTAGCGCCCCGGGGGCACGGGCCGGTCCGCCCGCGCCCCGGCCCGGCACACAATGGGCGGGTGAACCGCCCCGCGCACGTTGACGCGCTCCTGCAGCCACGGCCGCCGTCCCCGCTGCAGGAGATCCGTGACGACGGGTTCGAGCGGTACGGCGTCCGCCTGCTGCTGAAGCGGGACGACCTCGTCCATCCCGAGCTGCCGGGCAACAAGTGGCGCAAGCTCGCACCGAACCTGCGGGCCGCGGTGGCCGGGGGGTACGGGACCCTCGTCACCTTCGGCGGGGCCTACTCGAACCACCTGCGGGCCACCGCCGCCGCCGGGCGGCTCGTCGGGCTGGCGACGGTCGGGGTGGTCCGCGGCGACGAACTGGCCGGCCGGCCGCTGAACCCGTCCCTGGCCCGGTGCGCCGCGGACGGCATGCGGCTGCACTTCGTGACCCGGTCGGCCTACCGGCGCAAGGCGGAGCCGCAGGTGCTGGCCGGGCTGCTGGCCGAGGCCGGGGCGGTGGGGGCGTACGTGGTCCCGGAGGGCGGCAGCAACGCGCTCGCGCTGGCGGGCTGCGAGGAGCTGGGCCGCGAGCTGCGGGGGCTGACCGATGTGGCGGCCGTGGCGTGCGGGACGGGTGGGACCCTGGCCGGCTTGGCCGCCGGGCTCGGCCCCGGGCAGCGGGCGGTGGGCGTGCCGGTGCTGCGGGGCGGGTTCCTGGAGGCGGAGATACGTTCCCTCCAGGCGGCGGCGTACGGGGGCGCCCGGGGGGCGTGGAGCCTGGCCGAGGACTTCCACCACGGGGGCTACGCGAAGGTCCCGGCGGAGCTGGAGGCCTTCGCGGCCGGCTTCGAGGAGCGGCACGGGATCCCGGTGGAGCGGGTGTACGTGGCCAAGCTCCTCTGGGCCCTGGCGGCCCTGACCCGCCGCGGCGCCTACCCCCCGAGCACCCGCCTGACGGCCATCATCACGGGCCACCCGTGACCCGGCGCGGGTCCGCTGCCCGTGCCTCCGGCGGGTCCCCGGGGACCGTTCCAGCCCGTCCGGCGTTTGAGGACCCGCGAGGCATCCCGGGCCGGACTCGGGCCCACACGCCGGCGGCGGACGGTAGCGCCGTGGCCGCCCTGTGGGGGCCTCCGGCGGGTCCTCAAACGCCGGACGGGCTGAATGCGCCCCCGCGGGAGCTACAGCCCGTCCGGCGATTGAGGACAGTGGTCCCCCGCGGCTACGCCGGGTCCTCGCGGTAGGCCGCCGCCTCTTCCAGGTCCAGGCGCCGCAGCAGCGCCCTCAGCATCTCGTCGTCGATGCGGCGCCGGTCCCGCAGGGTCACGAAGACCTCCCGCTCGGCCTCGATCATTTCGCGCGCCAGCCGCCGGTAGACGTCGTCCGCCGACTCGCCCGTCACCGCGTTGACCTCCCCCAGCCGCTCCCACACCGCGTTGCGGCGCCGCTCCAGCACCGTCCTCAGCCGCTCGGCGAGCGGCTGCGGCAGCACGTTCGCCGGGGAGGCCAGGAGCTCGGTCAGCCGGTCCTCGGCCGCCCGCGAGGCCTCGCTCTGGGCCTGCGCCTCGGCGAGCGTCTCGGCGTGCGGGTCCCGCGGCGGCAGCCGCAGCAGGCGGATCAGCGGCGGCAGCGTCAGGCCCTGCACCACCAGGGTGCCGATCACCGTCGTGAAGGTCAGGAAGAGGATCAGGTTCCGGTGCGGCACCGAGATCGGCACGGAGAACGCGATCGCCAGCGACACCACCCCCCGCATCCCGGCCCACCCCACGACCACCGGCGCCTTCCAGTTCGTATCCGGTTCGCGCCCGCGGATCCGCGAGGACAGGGTGCGCGGCAGGAACGTCGCCGGGAAGACCCACGCGAACCGCGCCACCACCACCACCAGGAACACGAAGACCGCGTACCAGGCCACGGCCGGTCCCTCGTACTCCGCGAGCCCCTTGAGGACCACCGGCAGCTGGAGCCCGATCAGCGCGAAGACCACCGACTCCAGCACGAAGGCCACGACCTTCCACACGGCTTCCTCCTGGAGCCGGGTGGCGAAGTCGACCTGCCAGTTCCGGTGGCCCAGGTACAGGGCGACGACCACCACGGCCAGCACCCCGGAGGCGTGCACCCGCTCGGCCGCCGCGTACGCCACGAAGGGGATCAGCAGGGAGAGCGTGTTCTGCAGCAGCGGCTCCCGCAGCCGGGTGCGCAGCGCGTGGATCGGCACCATCAGCACCAGGCCGACGCCGACCCCGCCCACCGAGGCCAGCAGGAACTCCGTGATGCCGTCCGTCCAGCCCGCGCCGACGCCCACCGCCGCCGCCAGGGCGACCTTGTAGGCGGTGATCGCGGTGGCGTCGTTGACCAGGGACTCGCCCTGGAGGATGGTCGTCATCCGGCTGGGCAGCCCGAGCCGCCGCGCGATCGCGGTGGCGGCCACCGCGTCCGGCGGTGCGATCACCGCGCCCAGCACCAGCGCCACGGGCAGCGAGAGGCCCGGAACGGCCAGGTAGGCGGCGTAGCCGACCGCCACCGTCGCGAAGAGCACGTACCCGACCGAGAGCAGCGCGATCGGCCGCATGTTGGCGCGCAGGTCCAGGTACGAACTGTCCACCGCCGCGGTGTGCAGCAGCGGCGGGAGCAGCAGCGGCAGCACGATGTGCGGGTCCAGGGCGTACGACGGCACGCCCGGGACGTAGGCGGCGATCAGCCCGGCCGCGACCAGCAGCAGCGGCGCCGGAACCGGGGTCCGGCGGGCCAGCCCGGCCACGGCGGCGCTGCCCGCCACCAGTGCCACCAGGGGCAATACCTCCATCAAAGATCCATTCTGACTCGTCGCGCACCCGTACCGTCGTCGTACGCTGGCCATCATGAGCGAGTGCACGCATGTTGCCGAACTGCCGCGCCCCGAGCCTGTCCCGCATGCCCTGACCTGCCCGGAATGCGAGGTGCTGGGCAGTCATCCCGTACAGCTGCGGCTGTGCCTGGAGTGCGGGAACGTGGGCTGCTGCGATTCCTCCCCGCACCGGCACGCGACGGCGCACCACGAGAAGACCGGCCACCCCGTCATGCGGAGCTTCGAGCCGGGAGAGTCCTGGCGCTGGTGTTTCGTCGACGGTTCGATCGTCTGAGGAGGGGTAGGTCAACCCTCCGCCGGTTCCCCCGATTTGGGCCCGCAGACCCCTAGCCACTGTGCGTACCTATTGGCCTACCATCAGTCACTGGCCGTGGGCGGGGGTGTTCCGAGAGTGCATCGCTGTCGGTCCGCGAGGGGTGCCGCGACACGATCACCCGGATCGCGATAGCGTCACCGGCGAACACAGCTCGTACCACCTTGGAGGTGAGGGTGTCCCAGATCGCAGGCGAGCCCGGGACCCAGGACTTCGTGGAAGTCCGGCTGCCGGCCGCGGGTGCCTACCTGTCCGTGCTGCGAACGGCCACGGCCGGACTCGCGGCACGCTTGGACTTCACCCTCGACGAGATCGAGGACCTCCGCATCGCGGTGGACGAAGCCTGCGCGATCCTGCTCCAGCAGGCCGTGCCAGGATCCGTCCTCAGCTGCGTCTTCCGCCTGGTGGAAGGCTCGCTGGAGGTGACCGTCTCGGCGCCGACCACGGACGGACGTGCGCCGGAGCGCGACACGTTCGCGTGGACGGTGCTGTCGGCCCTGGCCGGCAAGGTCGAGGCCACGGTCGAGGAGGACCGCACGGTCAGCATCAGCCTTTACAAACAGCGCGGCGCGGGACCAGGCCCGGCGTGAGCGGCGGGGAGACCCCGGTACGGGGCGGGGAACGGCCCCGAGTACGGCATGAGGTCGACGGCGGCATCCCGGAGCAGCAGAACGCCCGGCCACACCCGGCCGAGGCGGATGCGGAAGACGGCTTTTCGGACTCGGCGGAGCGACGGGCGGGCCCCATGAGCGAGACCCAGCAGGACGAGCCACAGCACGACGGGCCACGCGTGGCCCGGCCGCACGAGGGCGGGCCGCCGCAGGCCGTCGCGGCGACGGACGCCACCACGGCGGACGGCGCCGCGGCGGGCCCCGGCCCCGCGGCCCTCGGTACCGCGGACGGTGGTTCGACGGACGACAGCGCCGTGGCCGAGGTGGCCGCCGACATCCTGGCGGCCGACATCATCACGGAGCCCGAAGAGGTGCGGGAGGTCCGCGACACGCGCGACCCGCGCGACCGCAGCGCCGCCCGGGCCCTCTTCGTCCAACTCCGCACCCTCCCCGAGGGTTCCCCGGAGCGGGCGGAGCTGCGCAACCGGCTGGTCCGGATGCACCTGCCGCTGGTCGAGCACCTGGCGCGGCGCTTCCGCAACCGCGGCGAGCCGCTGGACGACCTGACCCAGGTGGCGACGATCGGCCTGATCAAGTCGGTGGACCGGTTCGACCCGGACCGCGGGGTCGAGTTCTCGACGTACGCCACCCCGACCGTCGTCGGCGAGATCAAGCGGCACTTCCGCGACAAGGGCTGGGCGGTACGGGTCCCCCGGCGCCTCCAGGAACTGCGCCTGGCCCTGACCACGGCCACCGCGGAGCTGTCCCAGCAGCACCAGCGCTCGCCCACCGTGCACGAACTGGCGGAGCGCCTCGGGATCTCCGAGGAGGACGTGCTGGAGGGGCTGGAGTCCGCCAACGCCTACAGCACGCTCTCGCTCGACGTCCCGGACACGGACGACGAGTCCCCCGCGGTCGCGGACACGCTGGGCTCGGAGGACGAGGCGCTGGAGGGGGTCGAGTACCGGGAGTCCCTCAAGCCGCTGCTGGAGGGCCTGCCGCCGCGCGAGAAGCGGATCCTGCTGCTGCGGTTCTTCGGCAACATGACCCAGTCGCAGATCGCGCAGGAGGTCGGCATCTCCCAGATGCACGTGTCGCGGCTGCTGGCCCGCACCCTGACCCAGCTCCGCGAGAAGCTCCTCGTCGAGGAGTAGGCCGGGGAGCGGGCCCGCCGCCGGGCCGCCGGCGTGCCGCTCAGGCGGCGTCGCGCGGCCCGATGCCCAGGGCCTGCGTCGTCGCCGGGTGCACCAGCAATGCGACGACGGCCACCGCCGTCGTCGCCAGCGCCACCCCGGCGCCCGTCATGGCGCCCCCGGTGTTGAACAGCGTCCACGCCACCGGCAGCGCCATCAGCTGGGTGATCAGCGCCGGGCCGCGGCTCCAGCGGCGGCCCAGGCGCAGCCCGCGGGCGGCGATCAGCGGGAGCGCCGCGAGGGCGAGCAGGGTCACCCCGCCGGTCTCGGCCTGCTGCGGGGAGTCCGGGTCTCCGGCGATGCCCACGAACAGCATGTAGACGCCCAGCCCGGCCAGGGCCAGGCCCTCCAGCGCGGTGAGCGCGGCGGCGGCGGTCAGCCGGCCGGACGGGGTGGCGGCGGGCGGCTCGGCGGCGGGGGTCTGCTTCGTACTCACTCCAGCAGGGTAGCCGCGCGCCCGGTGGGACCGGCGTGACGGTCCGCCCCGGGCCCCGGACCAGGCGGTCCCCGACCGGGCAGTGCGGTGAGCATTACGGGGGGTGGGTAGTCTGCTGCTCATGCGTGCACTTCTCGTGGCCAACCCAGCAGCGACGACCACCAGTGCGCGCACGCGTGACGTCCTGACCCACGCCCTCGCCAGCGAGATGAAGCTGGAGGCGATCACCACCGAATACCGCGGGCACGCCCGGGACCTCGGACGCCGGGCGGCGGACAGCGACGACATCGACCTCGTGGTGGCCCTGGGCGGCGACGGCACGGTCAACGAGGTGGTCAACGGACTGCTGCACGACGGTCCGGATCCGGACTCCCTCCCCCGCCTCGCGGTGGTGCCGGGCGGCTCCACGAACGTCTTCGCGCGCGCCCTCGGACTGCCCAACGACGCGGTCGAGGCGACCGGCGCGCTGCTCGACGCGCTGCGGGAACGCCGGGAGCGGACGGTGGGCCTCGGCCTGGCGGAGGGCACGCCGGGCACGGAGGACGAATCGGTGCCGGCGCGCTGGTTCACCTTCTGCGCGGGATTCGGCTTCGACGCGGGCGTGGTCGGCCGGGTGGAACAGCAGCGGGAGCGCGGCAAGCGTTCGACGCATGCCCTGTACGTACGACAGCTGCTGCGCCAATTCTTCGAGGAGCCGAACCGGCGGCACGGCACGGTCACGCTGGAACGCCCCGGCGCGGATCCCGTCACGGACCTGGTGCTGTCGATAGTCTGCAATACCTCGCCCTGGACGTACCTGGGCAATAAGCCCCTGTACGCGTCCCCGGAGGCGTCCTTCGACACCGCCCTTGACGTACTGGCGCTCGACCGTTTGTCAACTCCGGCGGTCGCCCGGTACGCGACACAGCTCCTGACCTCGACTCCTGAGCGGGGCCCGCACGGCAAGCACGCGGTGTCCCTGCACGATCTGACCGACTTCACCTTGCATTCGAAGGTGCCGCTCCCCTTCCAGATGGACGGCGACCACCTGGGTCTGCGCACCAGCGTTCGGTTCACAGGCGTACGCCGTGCACTGCGTGTGATTGTGTGAGTGGAAGGGACGAAAGTCCTTTCACTCGAACGTTTTAACGTCGGTCCACCCCTAGGAAGTACGGCTGTGACCTACTAGACACCGACGAATCCAAAAAAAGTTTCCGGAAGGGGTTGTATCCCCGTCCGAGGTTTGCGAATCTCTACATGGCGATCGGGACAGCCCGCACAACCCGGCACCCACACAGACCGCCAGAACCCCTCCACGAAACACGGACCACACCAGGTAACTGGGCGTCGGCCCTTCCCCCATCCGGGGATTCGTGAAAGCGTTCACATTCACAAGCAACCTGCCCGCAATACAAGGAGATGGAGCAGCCATGGACTGGCGTCACAACGCCGTTTGCCGCGAAGAAGACCCCGAGCTCTTCTTCCCCATCGGCAACACCGGTCCTGCGCTGCTGCAGATCGAGGAAGCCAAGGCCGTCTGCCGCCGTTGCCCCGTCATGGAGCAGTGCCTGCAGTGGGCGCTCGAGTCCGGTCAGGACTCCGGCGTTTGGGGCGGTCTCAGCGAAGACGAGCGCCGCGCCATGAAGCGCCGCGCCGCTCGCAACCGGGCGCGCAACGCCACCGCCTGATTTCGACTTTTCGAGCCTCGAGCCGCAGCGCGTAGTACCGCATCAGCGCTCAGCAACATGCTCTTGAGCCCCGGACCGACAACCATTCGGTCCGGGGCTCAGTGCTGTGCCCGGCACCTTTCGGGGGGCCGTGTCCCCCAGCCGTTACTTACGGTTACTTCTGCGGGGTGGCCGGCACGTCGAGGACGACCTTCGTGCCGCGCGACTCCCCCGGCACCATGTCGAAGCTGCCGCCGAGCTCGCCCTCGACCAGGGTCCGTACGATCTGGAGGCCGAGGTTGCCGGCCCGCTGGGGATCGAAGCCCGGGGGCAGACCGCATCCGTCGTCGAGGACGGTGATCAGCAGCCGCATGTCGTCGCGGCGGCTGCCGGTGCGGGTCGCGGACACCTCGACCGTGCCGCCCTCGCCCTGGACGAACGCGTGTTCGAGGGCGTTCTGCAGGATCTCCGTCAGCACCATCGACAGCGGCGTCGCCACCTCGGCGTCCAGGATCCCGAACCGGCCGGTGCGCCGGCAGGCCACGTTGCCCGGGGAGATCTCGGCGACCATCGCGATCACCCGGTCGGCGATCTCGTCGAACTCGACCCGCTCGTCCAGGTTCTGAGACAGCGTCTCGTGGACGATCGCGATCGAACCGACCCGGCGGACCGCCTCGTTGAGCGCCTCCCGGCCCTGCGCCGAATCCATGCGCCGGGCCTGGAGCCGCAGCAGCGCGGCCACCGTCTGGAGGTTGTTCTTCACCCGGTGGTGGATCTCCCGGATGGTCGCGTCCTTCGTGATCAATTCCCGTTCGCGGCGGCGCAGTTCGGTGACGTCGCGGCACAGGACCAGCGAGCCGATCCGGGTCCCCTTGGGCTTGAGCGGGATGGCCCGCAGCTGGATCACCCCGGTGCTGCCCTCGACCTCGGTCTCGCGCGGGGCCCAGCCGCTGGCGAGTTTGACGAGCGCCTCGTCCACCGGGCCCCGGGAGGGCGCGAGTTCGGCCGTGGTGTTGCCCAGGTGCTGGCCCACCAGGTCGGAGGCGAGGCCGAGGCGGTGGTAGGCCGAGAGGGCGTTGGGCGACGCGTAGGTCACCACGCCCTCGGCGTCGAGCCGGATCAGGCCATCGCCGACCCGGGGCGAGGCGTCCATGTCGACCTGCTGGCCGGGGAAGGGGAAGGAGCCGGCCGCGATCATCTGTGCGAGGTCGGAGGCGGACTGCAGGTAGGTCAGCTCCAGCCTGCTGGGGGTGCGCACCGTGAGCAGGTTGGTGTTGCGGGCGATCACGCCCAGCACCCGGCCCTCGCGCCGCACCGGGATCGACTCGACCCGGACGGGCACCTCCTCGCGCCACTCGGGGTCGCCCTCGCGCACGATCCGGCCCTCGTCGAGCGCCGCGTCCAGCAGCGGGCGGCGGCCGCGGGGCACCAGGTGGCCCACCATGTCGTCCTGGTAGGACGTGGGGCCGGTGTTCGGGCGCATCTGGGCGACCGAGACGTACCGGGCCCCGTCGAGCGTGGGCACCCACAGCACCAGGTCCGCGAAGGAGAGGTCGGAGAGCAGCTGCCACTCCGAGACCAGCAGGTGGAGCCACTCCAGGTCGGTTTCACTGAGAGCGGTGTGCTGGCGTACGAGGTCGTTCATGGAGGGCACGCTGCGAGGGTACCCCGGGCGTGGGCCACGACTTTCCGCACCGGACGTACCCAGGAGTATCCAGGAGCCGCGGACTCCGCGTAATGTTGGAGGAAGTGACGGGCCCGTGCGGCCCGCCATTGGATGGACAGAACAGAATGGTCTAGTCCACAATTGCCACAAGACTTCCGCCCTCCCCGCACAGGAGGACGGATCGAGGTAACCGCGCGTTCTGCCCTGACCGCGTCGGCACCTCCCACCGGCCGCCGGGCACCGCACACCCGACCGGCCGTAAGTACTCCGGGCTGCGGTGCCGGACGGGCTGAGGGTCCCGTCCCGGCACCGTGGCCCAGAGGAACCGTGCGTGCGGGGCCGTCGAGGAACACTCCGGCCCATTTTCCGTCAGGTCCAGCCCCAGCCTCGCCGGCTGCACGCCAGCGGCCACCCCAGCCTCGCCGGCTCCGCGGTCGGCGGCCACCTCAGCCTCGCCGGCGATTGAGGCGCCGCCGGAGGCAGCAGGGGCCGAGAGGGGCCGCACCCGTGATCGCCCTCAAGCGCCGGCCGGCTGACGTGCCTCCGGCGGCGCCTCAAACGCCGGCGAGGCTGAATTTGCCAGGGTCAGCGTGAGGTCAGCACCAGGCGGGGCTGAATTCGCCCCAGGGGCTCCCTGCGCAGCCGGACGGCGGACCCGCGGCCACCCCCAGCCCCGCCGGCGATTGAGGCGCCGCCGGAGGCGCATCGGGGCGGCCCCGTTCCGCAGGACGGGTGGGGGAAAACGGCTCACCATGGGAGGGGGCGGCAGGGTGCAACTCTGCTAGATTGGTCTATACCACACTTACGACCCTTCTCAGATCGGCAGGCCCCGCGTGGAAGTTGTCATCGTCCCGAACGCCAAGGCAGGCGGAGAACTCATCGCGGAGGCCATGGCGGCCCTCGTCCGCCGCAAGGCCGACGCGCTGCTCGGCGTGGCGACCGGCTCCACCCCGCTGCCGATCTACGAGGCCCTCGCGGCCAAGGTCAGGGCCGGTGAGGTCGACGCCTCCCGCGCCCGGATCTGCCAGCTGGACGAGTACGTGGGCCTGCCCGCCGGGCACCCGGAGTCCTACCGCGCCGTGGTGCTGCGCGAGGTCGTCGAGCCGCTGGGCCTGTCCGAGGCCTCCTTCATGGGCCCCGACGGCTCCGCCGAGGACGTCGTGGCCGCGTGCGAGGCGTACGACCGCGCGCTCGCCGAGGCCGGCGGCGTGGACCTCCAGCTGCTCGGCATCGGCACGGACGGTCACATCGGCTTCAACGAGCCCTGCTCCTCCCTCGCCTCCCGCACCCGGATCAAGACGCTGACCGAGCAGACCCGCGTCGACAACGCGCGCTTCTTCGACAACGACATAGACCAGGTCCCCCACCACGTCATCACCCAGGGCATCGGCACCATCCTGGACGCCCGCCACCTGGTCCTGCTGGCCACCGGCGAGGGCAAGGCCGAGGCCGTCGCGCAGACCGTCGAGGGCCCGCTGTCGGCGCTGGTCCCCGCGTCCGCGCTCCAGCTGCACCGCCACGCGACCGTCGTCGTGGACGAGGCCGCCGCCTCCAAGCTGAAGCTGGCCGACTACTTCCGCCACGCCTTCGTCAACAAGCCCGCCTGGCAGGGCCTGTAAGCGGCACGACACCTTCCCGCGCACCGGAAAGGCCGGGCTCCCGTGACGGGAGCCCGGCCTTTCGCGTACGCGGGGAGGGTGTGCCGGGTCAGGCCCCCGCGATGACTTCCGCCGCGGCCCGCCCGCAGACCCGCGCCGCGCCGTGCGTCTCGATGTACAGGGCGCCGCGCGCACGCTCCCGCGGCAGGCCCATCTCGACGACGACCGTGTCGGGCCGGGCCGCGACGAGCGCGTCCAGGGCCGCGGCCATCCACGGGTGCCGGTGGGCGTCGCGGACCACGGCGACGACCGTACGGGCGCCCGCCGCGGCCAGGATCTCCCCGGCCGGGGCGTCCTCGCCGTATTCGCCCGAGGCGGTGCCGGGGTCCAGTTCGGCCAGGGCCGCCGCCACGCCCCAGGGGGTCTCGTCGCCCACGGCCATGTTCGGGGCCGGGGCGAGCGTGGCGACGTACGGCGCGGTCACGGGCGCCCGGGTGCCGGTGACCCGCAGGGCGCGGCGGGCCGCTTCGAGGCCGATGCCGGGCGCGCTCCCCTCCTCGGGCGCGCCCGGCCGGGCGGCCCGCCGGGCCTCCCGGGCCTGCCGGGTCCAGGTGGCCAGCGCACGGACCCGGGCGGCGGCGTCGGCGAGCCGCTCCTCGGGGAGGGTGCCCTCGCGGACGGCGTCGACGAGCGCGTCCCGCAGGGAGAGCACGGTCGCCTCGTCGCAGAGGCCGCCGCCGACGCAGATCGCGTCGGCGCCCGCCGCGATGGCGAGCACCGTGCCGCGCTCGATGCCGTAGGTCCCGGCGATGGCCTGCATCTCCATGCCGTCGGTGATGATCAGGCCCTCGTAGCCGAGTTCCTTGCGCAGCAGGCCGGTGAGGATCTGCGGGCTGAGGGTCGCGGGCCGGGCCGGGTCGAGCGCGGGCACCAGGATGTGCGCGCTCATCACGGCCTTGGTCCCGGCGGCGATGGCGGCCTTGAAGGGCACCAGTTCGCGGGCGTAGAGGGTGTCCAGGTCCGCGTCGATGCGGGGCATCGCGTGGTGCGAGTCGACGTTGGTGTCGCCGTGCCCCGGGAAGTGCTTGGTGCAGGCGGCGACTCCGGCGGCCTGGAGCCCCTCGACGTAGGCCGCGGTGTGCCGGGCCGCGAGACCGGTCTCGGCGCCGAAGGACCGTACGCCGATGACCGGGTTGTCCGGGTTGGAGTTGACGTCCGCGGAGGGGGCCCAGTTGAGGTCGACCCCGCACTCGGCCAGGCGGCGGCCCAGCTCGTGGGCGACGCCGCGGGTCAGCCCGGTGTCGTCGACGGCGCCGAGGGCCAGGTTGCCCGGGAAGGAGGAGCCGCCGCGGACCTCCAGGCGCGTGACGTCGCCGCCCTCCTCGTCGATCGCGACGAGGACGTCGTCCCGCACGGCCCGCAGCTGGGCGGTGAGTGCGGTGAGCTGCTCGGCCGAGCCGATGTTGCGGCCGAAGAGGCCGACGGCGGTGAGCCCTTCGCCGACCAGGCGCAGCACCCAGGCGGGGGCGCTGGTGCCTTCGAAGCCGGGCTGGAGGACCGCGAGCGCGTCACGGGTGAGCGTGTCGGTGCGGTGCGCGAGGACAGTCATGGGCCGTTATCCCTTCACAGCGCCGGCGGTGAGACCCGCGGCCATCTTCCGCTGGACGACGAGGAACAGCACGACGATCGGCAGCGCCATCATGGTGGAGCCGGCCATCATCGGGGCGAACTCGGTGCCGTGCTTGGTGGTGAAGTTGCCGAGCCAGACGGTGGCCGTCTGATTCTGCTGGCTCATCAGCATCAGCGCGTAGAGGTACTCGTTCCACGCCTGGATGAAGGCGTAGACGGAGGTGGCGACCATGCCCGGGGCGAGCAGCGGGAAGACCACCCGGATGAAGGCGCCGGTCGGCGTGCAGCCGTCGACCATCGCCGCTTCTTCCAGCTCCTTCGGGATGTTGACGATGAAGCCGCGCAACGTCCAGACGGTGAAGGGGAGGATGAAGGTCAGGTAGGTGATGATCAGGCCGGTGAGCTTGTCGTACTGACCCAGGTCGTTGAGCAGCAGGAAGACCGGGATGATCATCGCGACCAGCGGGATCATCTGCACGGCGAGGATGCCGACGATGACGGCCTTGCGCCCGCGGAAGGCGAACCGGGAGATGGCGAGGGCCGCCAGCATGCCGACCACGATCCCGATGACGACCACGACGCAGGAGACGATCAGGCTGCGGCCGACCGGGCCCCAGAAGTCGGAGATCTCCAGGGCGCGCTTGAAGTTCTCCAGCGTGAAGGTGGTCGGGAAGAACTTGGGGTGCGGGTCGATCGCGTCCTTGTCCGGCTTGAAGGCCGTGTTGAGCATCCAGTAGACCGGGAAGCCCATGACGACGAAGACCAGCAGGCCGCCCAGGTTCCAGCCGAGCCTGGACTTCTTCCGGTTCCGCTTCGGCTTCGGCGTGCGGGGTGCGGCGGACGGGGTCGCGGCGGGCGCGGTGGCGGCGGTCATTCCACCTCTCCGATCTTGAGCATCTGGCGCATGTAGACGGCGACCACTCCGAGCAGCAGCAGGACGGTCACCAGGGCGATGGCGGAGCCGCCCGAGTAGTCGTTGACCACGAAGGCCTGCTGGTAGGAGTAGGTCGTCAGCAGCTGGAACTCGGCCTCGGGGTTGCCGTTGCGCATGACGAAGACCTGCGGGAAGACGCCCATGTCCCAGATCACCGAGAGCGTCGTCAGCATGACGAGGATCGGCTTCAGGATGGGGAGGGTGACGTGCCGGAAGACGCCCCAGGCGCCGGCGCCGTCGAGGCGCGCGGCCTCCTCCAGCTCCTTGGGCACCTGCGTCAGGCCCGCGCTGAGGGTGATGACCACGAAGGGCACCGCGCCCCAGACCACCAGGAGCATGATCACCGCGAGGCCCTCGGGGCCGCTCGCGAACCAGTTGTGGCCGATCATGTCCACGCCGGGGAGCTTGCTCAGCAGGTAGTTGAGGACGCCGTAGCCGGAGTCGAAGAGCCACTTGAAGACGGCCGTGGCGACGATGATCGGCATGCCCCAGCTCGCCACGAGCGCGATGTTGACGAGGGCCTTGACCCAGCCGGAGACCTTCTGCAGCAGCAGCGCGATCAGCATGCCGATGACCATCGTCAGGATGACGGCGCCGACCGCGAAGATCACGGTGCGCAGGACCACGGTCCAGAAGACCCCGTCACCGAGGAACTTCGAGAAGTTGTCGAAGCCGACGAACTCGGCTTCCTTGAACCCCCAGAGTTCGGACTTGCCGAAGTTCTGGAAGGAGAGGGACACCAGCCTGTAGAGCGGGTATCCCATGACGAGCGCGATGACCAGCAGGCACGGGGCGAGCAGCAGCCAGGGGGTGGCGCCGGGGCCCTTGCGGGGGCCCGTCCTGCCCGTCTTCCCCGGCGTGCCCGCGTTCCCTGTCTTCGCCGCGGTCGAAGGCTTCTGCCCCGCGGGCGGCAGATCGGCGGTGGTTGTCTGTGCGGCACTCATCGCGTGCTCCTCGGGGGTCCCTCTCTTGACGGGCAGCAGGGCCCCGCCGTCGCGGCGGGGCCCTCCTTCAGGTCACTTGGTGTTGATGACCTTGTCGATCGCGGCGTCGGCGTCCTTCGCCGCGGCCTCGACCGTCTTCTTGCCGGTACCGATCTCCTGGAGCATGGTCTGCAGGAGCTTGCCCTTCTCGACCTGGCCCCAGCCCGGAGCGGTCGGGACGAACCAGGAGGACTCGGCGGCGGTGGCGGAGACCTGGGTCTTCGGGTCGGCCTTGAGCGGGGCGAGGTCCGTCTTGTTGTTGGGCAGGTTGCCCTTGGCGATCAGGCCCTTCTGGCCCTGCGAGCCGGTGAAGACGTTGATCCACTCGGCGGCGATGTCCTTGGCCTTGGACTTGGACGGCACCGCGAGGTCCGAACCGCCCAGGAAGACCGGGAGGGCCTTGCCGTTCGGGCCGGGCATCACGAAGGTCTCGACCTTGTCCTTCAGGCCGCCGACCTTGTCGTTCTTCGGGGTGGCGGCGTCGGCGCCCTCCCAGCCGGCGGAGAAGATCGCGGCGGCGTTGCCCTGGCCGAACACGACCGGACGGTCGGACTCGTCCTTGGTCTTGTCGGCGTGCATGTACTTGTCGAGGAGCTCCTTGTACTGCTTGAGACCCTTCAGCGACTCGGGGGAGGACAGGGTCGCCTTCCACTTGTCGCCGTCCTTCTTGGCGATGGTGCCGTTCGCGTCGTAGACGAAGGACATCGCGGCGTACCAGTCCGGCGAGGGCTGGTACAGGGCGCTGAACTTGTCGCCCTTCGCGGTCTGGATCTTGTCCAGCGCACCGGTCAGTTCGGCCCAGGTCTTCGGCGCGGCGGTGACGCCGGCCTCGGCGGCCAGGTCCTTGCGCCAGGTGCCGACGCGGCCACCGGCGTAGTAGGGGACGCCGTAGTTCTTGCCGTCGTACGTGACGGATTCCTTCAGGGCGTCCAGCCAGGCGGCGGAGTTCTCGAACTTCGACGCGTCGAGTTCGGAGAAGGCGCCGGTCGCCATGTAGCCGATCATCTCGGAGTTGCCCATTTCGACAACGTCCGGGGCCTTGTCCGTGGCGAGCACGGCGTCCAGCTTGGCGTTCTTGTCCGGCCAGCCGTAGTACTCGTGCTTGACCGTGAGACCCGGGTGCTTCGCGACTATCGCGTCGTCGGCCGCCTTCACCAGCTCGGGCCAGTTGTTCTGGGCGTCGACCGTCAGCCAGACGGTGAGCTCCTTGGCACCCGAAGCCTTGTCGGTCTCGGTGCCCCCCTTGCTGTCGGAGCCACCGCACGCCGCCAGGCCGATAACCATGCCCGCGACTCCAACCGCCGCGATGAGCTTGCGCTTCACGCCACCCTCCTCAGGGATGCTGCCTGCACTTCCCCTTGCCCGCCGCGGCGACATACGCGAAGTACTGCACGTGGGGCCGGGATCTGATCCATATTGGTTTAGACCAGTAGTCGGAGCTTGGCCTAGACCTTTAGGGGTGTCAAGGGTCTAATGAGCGGGTGCTCGGTCCGTTACCGGACCGACACCTCAGGTGGGGGCGAGGCCCGCCCCGCGGCCCGTGTCACGATGTGACCGCACATATCGGAGGAGCCGGTGACGGCAGCGAAACTGGAGTCGGGAAGGCGGGCGGCGATGGCCACCGAAGGGGCGACCACGGAGCCGGAAGGCGGGGCAGCCACTCGCACGGCGCGGGTGCCCAAGTACTACCGGCTCAAGCGGCACTTGCTGGACATGACGGAGACCCTGCCGCCCGGCACCCCGGTACCCCCGGAGCGCACCCTGGCGGCCGAATTCGACACCTCCAGGACCACGGTCCGCCAGGCCCTCCAGGAGCTGGTGGTCGAGGGACGGCTGGAGCGCATCCAGGGCAAGGGCACCTTCGTGGCCAAGCCCAAGGTCTCCCAGCCGCTCCAACTCTCCTCGTACACCGAGGACATGCGGGCGCAGGGCCTGGAGCCCACGTCCCAGCTCCTCGACATCGGCTACGTGACGGCGGACGACACCCTCGCCGGACTGCTCAAGATCACCACTGGTGGCCGGGTGCTGCGCATCGAGCGGCTGCGCCTGGCGAGCGGCGAGCCGATGGCCATCGAAACCACGCACCTTTCGGCCAAGCGCTTCCCCGCGCTGCGCCGCTCGCTGGTCAAGTACACCTCGCTCTACACCGCCCTCGCGGAGGTGTACGACGTCCGGCTCGCCGAGGCCGAGGAGACCATCGAGACCTCCCTGGCCACGCCGCGCGAGGCGGGGCTGCTGGGTACGGACGTGGGCCTGCCGATGCTGATGCTCTCCCGGCACTCCCTGGACGCCGACGGCGAACCCGTCGAGTGGGTGCGCTCGGTGTACCGCGGCGACCGCTACAAGTTCGTGGCCCGCCTCAAGCGGCCGGCGGTCTGATCCCGGCCGGGAACGCGGCTCTCCCGCGCGTTCCCGGTCCGCGCTCCGCCGCACGTCCACGCCCTCCGGCCAGGCCCCCGCCATGCCGCCGGCCATCGTTATACGTTCGAGGCCCCGCGGCGTCGACCCGCCCCGCGAACCGTAGTTGACTCACGTACCGCTATGCGGACGGGGGCTTTCGTTCACCGGGTGGTCCCCGTAGATTCCCTGCGCGCGCGCAGATGATCGACGAGGGGACGAGGATCATGCCGGAAGCTGGACCCGAAGCAACCGCCGGGCGGTCGGGAGGCGGGGGGCTCACCCCCGTGTCCATCGCCGTCTGGGCCGCCGTCGCCCTCGTCGGCGCCGTCGGCTGGGGCGTGCTCGCCCTCTCCCGCGGCGAGGAGATCTCCGCCGCCTGGCTGCTCGCCGCCGCGCTCGGCTCGTACGCCATCGGCTACCGCTTCTACGCGCGCTTCATCGCGGACCGGGTGCTGAAGGTCGACAAGACCCGCGCCACCCCGGCCGAACGCCTCGACAACGGTGTCGACTTCCACCCGACCGACCGCCGGGTGCTCTTCGGCCACCACTTCGCGGCCGTCGCAGGCGCCGGCCCGCTGGTCGGCCCGGTGCTCGCCTCGCAGATGGGGTACCTGCCGGGCACCATCTGGATCGTCGCGGGCGTGATCTTCGCGGGCGCGGTCCAGGACATGGTGACCCTGTTCTTCTCCACCCGGCGCAACGGCCGTTCGCTCGGCCAGATGGCCCGGGACGAGATCGGTCCCGTCGGCGGCGCGGCCGCGCTGGTCGCGGTCTTCATGATCATGATCATCCTGCTGGCGGTCCTCGCCCTGGTCATCGTCAACGCGCTGGCGGACTCCCCCTGGGGCGTCTTCTCCATCGGCATGACCATCCCGATCGCCCTCTTCATGGGCTTCTACCTGCGGGTGCTGCGCCCGGGCCGGATCACCGAGGTCTCGCTCATCGGCGTCGCCCTGCTGCTGCTCGCCATCGTCGCGGGCGGCTGGGTCGCCGACTCCTCCCTCGCCGACGTCTTCACGCTCGACAAGGAGACGCTGGTCATCTGGATGGTCGGGTACGGCTTCCTCGCCTCGGTGCTGCCGGTGTGGATGCTGCTCGCCCCGCGCGACTACCTCTCCACCTTCATGAAGGTCGGCACCATCGCGCTGATGGCCGTGGGCGTGGTCATCGCCCTGCCGACGCTGAAGATGCCCGCCGTCACCGACTTCGCCACCCGCGGCGACGGACCGGTCTTCGCCGGCTCGATGTTCCCCTTCGTCTTCATCACCATCGCGTGCGGGGCGCTGTCCGGCTTCCACGCGCTGGTCTCCTCCGGCACCACCCCGAAGATGATCCAGAAGGAGACCCAGGTCCGGGTCATCGGCTACGGCGCCATGCTGACCGAGTCCTTCGTCGCGATCATGGCGGTCATCGCCGCCTGCATCATCGAGCCGGGCCTCTTCTTCGCGGTGAACGCCCCCAGCGGCCGGATCGGCACCACCGCCCTGGAGGCCTCCCAGGCGATCGGCGGCCTCGGCTTCTCGATCACCCCGGACGCGCTGACCCAGGCGGCCAAGGACATCGGCGAGACCAGCCTGCTCTCCCGCACGGGTGGCGCGCCGACCTTCGCACTCGGGATGTCGGAGATCTTCTCGTCCGTGGTCGGCGGGACCGCGATGAAGGCGTTCTGGTACCACTTCGCCATCATGTTCGAGGCCCTCTTCATCCTGACCACGGTCGACGCGGGCACCCGGGTCGGCCGGTTCATGCTCCAGGACACCCTGGGCAACCTGCACAAGTCCTTCAAGGACGTCAGCTGGAAGCCGGGCGTCTGGTTCGCCAGCGCGGTCGTCGTCGGCGGCTGGGGCTACTTCCTGTGGGTCGGCGTGAAGGACCCGCTGGGCGGCATCAACCAGCTCTTCCCGCTCTTCGGCATCGCGAACCAGCTGCTCGCCGCCGTCGCCCTCGCCGTCTGCACCACGCTGCTGGTGAAGTCGGGCCGGCTCAAGTGGGCCTGGGTGACCGCGGTCCCGCTGGCCTGGGACGTGGCCGTGACGCTCACCGCCAGCTACCAGAAGATCTTCTCCGACGACGCGACGATCGGCTTCTTCGCCCAGCGCGACAAATACCTGGCCGGGATCGAGGCGGGCAAGGTGCTCAAGCCCGCCAAGACCATGGACCAGATGCACACCGTGGTCACCAACGCCACGGTCGACGGGGTCCTCTCCGCGGTCTTCGCCCTCCTGATCGTCATCGTCCTGCTGGACGCGCTGCGGACCTGCCTGAAGGCCGTCCGCGACCCGGGGAGCGCGGAGCTCTCCGAGGTCCCGTGGTCGGAGTCGAAGATCATCGCTCCGGCCGGCCTGATCCCGACGGCCGCCGAGAAGGCGGAACTGGCCGCCGCGGGTCTGGACTCGGGCGGCGGCCGGGTCAAGGAACCGGTGGCGTGAGCGCCGTCCGGGCGGCGCTGGGCCGGATCCGGTTCTACGTCCGCGAGTTCTCGGGCGAGAGCGCCTACGAGCGGTACGTCGCCCACGCGCGCTCCCACGACCCGCACGCCGAGGTGCCCACCCGCAGGGCCTTCGAGCGGGCCCGCACCGACGCCCGCGAGGCGGACCCCCGCGAGGGCTTCCGCTGCTGCTGAGGAGCCACCGCGAACCGGAGGCCGCCGGATTCCCCGACCGGGAACCCGGCGGCCTCTCGCGTGGGACGGGCCGTCGGCGGCGGGGTCCCGGTCGCCGGTCGCCGGCCGCCCCCACGGCCTCGCCGGGGGACCTGCCCGAGCCCGCCGGAGGGACCGCCGAGGGGCCCTGCCGGGGGCCACGGGGCCTGCGGGAGCCGCCGGACCACCCGGGCCCCGGAGGGCGCCGGAACGCCCGTACCGGCCGTCCTCGCGCCGCCGCATCGGGTGGAGTTGTAGCCGCGCCGACACAACATGTGGGGGTCGCGCAACGAGCGGCCCCCACATGTATGCTCGTGCTCGCTGTCGCCGCAGGGGAATCCGGTGCGAATCCGGAACTGTCCCGCAACGGTATGAACTGCACCCAACCACCCATTGGTGCTGCCGCAAGTCCGAGGACCTGCCGACAGTGCGCCCGGACCGACCGGTCCGGACGCCGATACGTCCGGGCCTCGCGGTTGGGCCGGTGGACGCCGTGTGGAGACGCGCCGAGCCCTGCCCCGGGCCCGCACGTCCGTGCCCGCCCGGCAGCCCCCTCGCCCCGCCCCGTGAGTCGTCCGGAGCCGAGCGAGGGAGAGCCCCCCACGTGACCATCGCGCCTGCCGCACCGCGCGCCGAGTCCGCCCAGCCCGAGGCCACCGAGGGTCCCGGCGCCGCGCTGCTGCGCACCCTCACCGACCTCACCGCCGACCTGGCCGACACCGACCCCGGCCGGGTCGCCGCCGCCGCGCTGCGGGGCCGCAGCTCCGTGGCCGACGAGGCCGAACTGCGCGGCCTGGCCACCGAGGCGGCCGCCGGCCTGATCTCGGAGGACCCGGCGTACTCCCGGCTGGCCGCCCGTCTGCTGACGCTGACGATCGCGGAAGAGGCCGCGGGCCAGGGGGCCACCTCCTTCTCGGCGTCCGTCGCGGTCGGTCACCGCGAGGGCCTGATCGCGGAGCGCACCGCCGCGTTCGTCGCCACGCACGCGACCCGGCTGGACGCGCTCGTCGAGCACGCGGCCGCCGAAGGCGCCGACGACCGCTTCGGCTTCTTCGGTCTGCGCACCCTGCACAGCCGCTACCTGCTGCGCCACCCGATCACCCGCCAGGTCGTGGAGACCCCGCAGTACTTCATGCTGCGCGTGGCCTGCGGCCTCGCCGCGGACGAGAGCGTCCAGGCCGTCGAGGAAGTGGCCTCGCTGTACCGGCTGATGAGCCGCCTCGACTACCTGCCCTCCTCCCCCACGCTCTTCAACTCCGGCACCCGGCACCCGCAGATGTCCTCCTGCTACCTGCTGGACTCTCCGCTCGACGAGCTGGACTCGATCTACGACCGCTACCACCAGGTCGCGCGCCTCTCCAAGCACGCCGGCGGCATCGGCCTCTCGTACTCCCGCATCCGCGCCCGCGGTTCGCTGATCCGCGGCACCAACGGGCACTCCAACGGCATCGTGCCGTTCCTCAAGACCCTCGACGCCTCCGTCGCCGCCGTGAACCAGGGCGGCCGCCGCAAGGGCGCCGCCGCCGTCTACCTGGAGACCTGGCACGCGGACATCGAGGAGTTCCTGGAGCTGCGCGACAACACCGGTGAGGACCAGCGCCGCACCCACAACCTGAACCTCGCCCACTGGGTGCCGGACGAGTTCATGCGCCGCGTGAACGCCGACGCCGACTGGTCGCTGTTCTCCCCGGCCGACGTGCCGGAGCTGGTCGACCTGTGGGGCGACGACTTCGACGCCGCCTACCGCAAGGCCGAGGCGGACGGCCTGGCCCGCAAGACCATGCCCGCCCGCGACCTGTACGGCCGGATGATGCGCACCCTCGCGCAGACCGGCCAGGGCTGGATGACCTTCAAGGACGCCTCCAACCGCACGGCCAACCAGACCGCCGAGCCGGGCACCGTCGTCCACTCCTCGAACCTGTGCACCGAGATCATCGAGGTCACCAACGACGGCGAGACCGCCGTCTGCAACCTCGGCTCGGTCAACCTCGGCGCGTTCGTCCTCGCCGAGACCGGTGAGATCGACTGGGAGCGGCTGGACGAGACCGTCCGCACCGCCGTGACCTTCCTCGACCGCGTGGTGGACATCAACTTCTACCCGACCGAGCAGGCCGGGCGTTCCAACGCCCGCTGGCGTCCGGTGGGTCTGGGCGCGATGGGCCTCCAGGACGTCTTCTTCAAGCTGAAGCTGCCCTTCGACTCCCCCGAGGCGAAGGCGCTGTCCACCAAGCTCTCCGAGCGCATCATGCTGGCCGCGTACGAGGCCTCCTGCGACCTCGCCGAGCGCAGCGGCCCGCTGCCGGCCTGGGAGCAGACCCGCACCGCCCGCGGCGTCCTGCACCCGGACCACTACGCGACCGAGCTGAACTGGCCGGAGCGCTGGGACGCGCTGCGCGCCCGGATCGCCGAGACCGGCATGCGCAACTCGCTGCTCCTCGCGATCGCCCCGACCGCGACGATCGCCTCGATCGCGGGCGTGTACGAGTGCATCGAGCCGCAGGTCTCCAACCTCTTCAAGCGCGAGACCCTCAGCGGCGAGTTCCTCCAGGTCAACGCCTACCTGGTGGCCGAGCTGAAGAAGCTCGGCGTCTGGGACGCGCAGACCCGCGAGGCGCTGCGCGAGGCCAGCGGTTCGGTGCAGGGCTTCGGCTGGATCCCCGCCGAAGTGCGCGCGCTGTACCGCACGGCGTGGGAGATCCCGCAGCGCGCCCTGATCGACATGGCGGCGGCCCGTACGCCGTACCTCGACCAGTCGCAGTCGCTGAACCTGTTCCTGGAGACGCCGACCATCGGGAAGCTGTCCTCGATGTACGCGTACGCCTGGAAGCAGGGCCTGAAGACCACGTACTACCTGCGCTCGCGCCCGGCGACGAAGATCGCCCGCGCCGCGCAGGCCGCCACCCCGGTGGCGCTCCCGCAGGCCGACGCCGACGCCGAGGCGCTGGCCTGCTCCCTTGAGAACCCCGAGTCCTGCGAGGCCTGCCAGTAATGAGTTCCCCCCACAAGAGCGCGGCCGAGAAGAACCTGCTCGATCCGGGCTTCGAGCTGACCCTGCGTCCCATGCGCTACCCGGACTTCTACGAGCGCTACCGGGACGCGATCAAGAACACCTGGACCGTCGAGGAGGTCGACCTCCACTCGGACGTCGCCGACCTGGCGAAGCTGACGCCCGGTGAGCAGCACATGATCGGCCGCCTCGTCGCGTTCTTCGCGACGGGTGACTCGATCGTCTCGAACAACCTCGTGCTGACCCTGTACAAGCACATCAACTCGCCCGAGGCGCGGCTGTACCTGTCGCGCCAGCTGTTCGAGGAGGCCGTGCACGTCCAGTTCTATCTGACGCTGCTCGACACCTACCTCCCCGACCCGGACGACCGCGCGGCGGCCTTCGACGCGGTCGAGGAGATCCCCTCGATCCGCGAGAAGGCGCAGTTCTGCTTCAAGTGGATCAACGAGGTCGAGAAGCTGGAGCGGCTGGAGACGCAGGCCGACCGCCGCCGCTTCCTGCTGAACCTGATCTGCTTCGCGGCGTGCATCGAGGGCCTGTTCTTCTACGGCGCCTTCGCCTACGTCTACTGGTTCCGCTCGCGCGGTCTGCTGCACGGTCTGGCGACCGGCACCAACTGGGTGTTCCGGGACGAGACCATGCACATGAACTTCGCCTTCGAGGTCGTGGACACGGTCCGCAAGGAGGAGCCGGAGCTGTTCGACGACGCGCTCCAGCAGCAGGTCGTCGACATGCTGAAGGAGGCCGTCGACGCCGAGCTGCAGTTCGGCCGCGACCTGTGCGGCGACGGCCTGCCGGGCATGAACACCGAGTCGATGCGCGCGTACCTGGAGTGCGTCGCGGACCAGCGCCTGGTCCGCCTCGGCTTCGCGCCGGTCTACGGCTCCCAGAACCCGTTCTCCTTCATGGAGCTCCAGGGCGTCCAGGAGCTGACCAACTTCTTCGAGCGCCGCCCGTCGGCCTACCAGGTCGCGGTCGAGGGCACCGTCGACCTGGACGAGGACTTCTAGGACGAGGACGCCCGGTCCGCCGCCCGCGGCTCCGGCCGGGCCCCGCACCCCGCGGGGCCTGACCGGATTCCGCCGGTCGTTTGGCCCGTTCCACCCCCACCCGTCAACGCAGGCTGACGTACGGTGGGGGCCACCCGGCCAGAGCCCGCCGCACAGCGCTCCGGCCGGCCCCGCAGTCGACCCACAGGGGTTTCCATGTCTCGTACGCTCCGCATGCTCACGGCCCTCGCCTTCACCGCCCTGATGCTCGGCGGTACGGCGGCCACCGCCTCCGCCACGGACACCGGCTGGACGATCATCGGCCACGGGTCGCGCGGCTGACCCGTCCGCCGCACGTGCGAAGGCCCCGCTCCTCTTCCCGGAGCGGGGCCTCGCGCGGTTGCGTCGTACTGCCTTACGGGTCCTACGGGTTGGGCACCGTCTCGTAGCGCGGGGTGCCCTCTTCCATCTGGCGCAGCGCGTCCTTGCGGTCGCGCTTGGACAGCCGGTCGATGTACAGGTACCCGTACAGGTGGTCCGTCTCGTGCTGGAGGCAGCGCGCGAAGTAGCCGGTGCCGCGCACCTTGATCGGGTTGCCCTGGGCGTCCTGGCCCTCGACCTCGGCGTAGTCGGGGCGGGCGAGGGAGGCGTAGGCGGTCGGGACCGACAGGCAGCCCTCGTTCGAGTCGTCCAGCACGCGCGATGCGGCGGGCAGTTCGACCAGCTTCGGGTTCACCACGACACCGGTGTGGCGGTTGCCGTCGTCGTCCGGGCAGTCGTAGACGAAGACCTTGGCGTCCACGCCGATCTGGTTCGCGGCCAGGCCCACGCCCTCGGCGGCCTTCTGGCTGGCGAACATGTCGTCGATCAGCCGCGCCAGCTCGTCGCCGAACTCGGTGACGTCCTTGCACTCGCGGTGCAGGACCGGGTTGCCGACCACGGTGATCGGACGGGCGGTCCCGCGCTCGCGGTGGGCCAGCTCACGCTCCGCACAGTCCTCGGTGTCCACGACGTACCCGTCGTTCACGATCTCGACGACCTCGTTCTCCTGCTGCGCCATGTCCGCCGTACGCCTTCCCTAAGTCACCGATGTGCCGGTACAGCCTACGGCCCCCGGTCAGCAGACTTCTTCGAGATCGCGCCACTCGCGGCTGTCCGGACTGTCCGCGACCCATCCGTCGAGCAGTCCGCGCACCAGTCCGGGCGGGGCCGCGATCCCGCACTCGCGCTCGGGCACCCACAGGGAGCCCGATCCCGTCGTGCGGTGGCCCAGCGGACCGGGGTGCCCGGGCTCGCTGTGGTCGTGCGGATCGAGCTGGTCCCCGTCGCCCTCGCCGCTCGGCATCTCGCTCTCCGAACAGGTCCGGCACAGCAGCCGGACCGAGGAGGACCAGTCCTCGGCGGCGAAGCCCGCGTCCGAGGCGAGCTGCTCCAGGGCGTCGCGGTCGGCCTCGGTGGCCGCTTCCAGCAGCACCACCCAGGTCGGCACCGGCGAGGGCGCCCACAGCTCGATCTCGTCGAACACCGGGAAGGAGGGGCCGGCGGCGGTCACGCGCTCGCCGTGCGGAACCCCGTCGTGCAGGACGACCTCGCCCCAGCGCCGCCCGGAGGAGGGCAGCGGGATCGAGAGGACTTCCATCCGGGCCGGGTCCAGCCTGCGGCCCCAGACCACCTCGGCCTCGCCCTCGGGCGAGAGCCGCACCGCGGCGCTGCCGAGCTCCATGCCGACGGGCTCACCGGAGCCGGTGGCCTCACCGGGCACCTTCAGCCCGTACGCCTGCCAGGCGCGGCGGGCCAGCGGCCAGTCCTGCAGGGCCGTGGCGGCGATGCCCACGTTCCACCAGTCGGGAGCGCCCGACTCGCGGTCCAGCAGGGCCACGGCGCGCAGCCCGGCGGCCCGCGCCTGCTCCCAGTCGTGCCGGAACTTGTGCAGCAGGGCCAGGTTGAACCAGGACTCGGACAGCCAGGGCTCCAGGTCCGCCGCTCTGGTGAGCAGCGCACCCGCGTCCTCGTACCGCCCGTCGCCGATCAGCGTGAACGCGCGGTCGGTGGCCTGCCGCCACGAGGCGGACGGCCGATGCCGTACCTTCCCGAAGATCCTCACGATTCCCGCCTGCCGGTCCAACGATGCAACAGTGCAGCCTTGCGGACACTCTCACTTCGCATCCAACCATGTCCACGGATACGGGCGCTCATTACCCATGGGTTACCCAGGTCGGCCAGGTACAACTCTGGCACGTCCGCCGCGCCCCCGCGCATCCCGTTCCGGCCGCTCCAGGCGCGCACCATCGCGCCTCGAAGCGCTCCGCCGCAGCACCCGCGCGAGGCACTCGACGACCTCGGGATGGTGGTCGCGGGCCGTGCCGAGGCGCAGCCGCTCCAGGGCGGCCAGTGAGCCGCCCGGGTGACGGTCCCCGCCCACCAGGTCGTCGTAGGCGTTGGCGGTCCGCACGATGCGGGCCAGGACCGGCTGGTCGCGGTAGGGATCGGCCTGGCGTTCGACGACGACCGCGACCTCGGCGGGCACCCCGGTCTGGCGGGCCACCTCCCCGCCCAGCGCGGCGATCCGGCGGGCCTCGGCGGCGGGCAGCGCGGCGGTGGCACCGGCCGGGACGGGGTCGACCAGGGAGAGCTGCCCGATGTCGTGCATCAGGGCCGCGTACTCCAGCACGGTCAGCTCCCGCTCGGAGAGGCCCAGCTCGCGGCCGACGGCGCAGCTGAGGCCGGCGACCCGGCGGGCGTGCCCGGGCCGGGTGTACCCGGCGATCTCGGTGGCCCGGGCCAGGGAGGTGATCGTCTGCCGGTAGGTGGTGCGGACGGCGTCGATCCGGCGGAAGGACATCTGGGTGAGCAGCAGGGGCACGCTCAGGACGGGTAGCGCCCACAGCCCGGCGACCGCCACCCCGAGGGACATCACGACGCCGGTGGCGCAGATCGCGGACCCGGCGCCGGGCAGCGCCCGCAGCTCGTCCCGCAGCAGCGGCCCGTACGGCCACCCGGTGCGCAGTCCCACCAGCGCGGCGGCGAGGACCGCGTCGCACAGGGCGGTGAGGCCGAGCAGGAGGAGCAGGAAGAGGACCAGGTACGGGCCCTGGCCGACCAGCTGCTCCAGCCGCCCGGAGTTGTAGAGGGGCTGGAAGCAGGCGGCGGCGAAGCCGACGGTCAGGACCCGGCGGGCCACGTGGTCGAGGGCGGGCCCGCGGCCGCGGGCGACGTGGACGGCGATCCCGGCGAGGGCGGCCGCGACGACGACCGCGACGGTCTGGAGCACGCCGTGGTGGGTGGGCGCCCCGGCGCTCTGCCCGAGCAGCGCGTAGGCGAGGGCTCCGGCGGAGCCCAGGGGGGCGGGATGGCGGTCCCCGGCGCGCGGGTGCCCGCCGGGGCCGTGGGGGGCGTGGACCTCCCCCGGGCCCGGGAGGTCCCGGGAACCGCGCGGCTCGCGGGGGCCGCGGGGATCGCCGGAGTCCCGGCGGGCCAGTTCGCCGAGGGTGATGAGGATGCCGAAGCAGAGGGCGGTGCCGGGGTCGCGCACGCCGTGCCACAGGGTGTCCCCGAGCGCGGCAAGGGTCAGCGCGGCGGCGGCCGCGCGGAGGGCCCCGGCCCCCCGGACCCTCACCCCCGGCCCCCGGCCGGTCCCGTGCTCCCGGCCGGGCCGGCGCCGCGGGCCGCAGGTCCCGTGGCACCGGACCGGCCGCGGGGCTCGCCCTGGGCGGGCAGCCCCGACAGGCCGGGCGGGCCGTCGCGCAGCTCGGGGGCGGTGGGCGGACCGGGCGCGGGCACCGGCGCCGGCGGGGTCCGCGGGATGACCTGGAGGTGGTCGTCGGAGGTGACCACCGGGTGCCAGCCGTGCCGTCCGATCGCGCGGACCAGGGCCCCCACCATGACCGGGTCGAACTGGGCGCCGGCGCAGCGCTCCAGCTCGCCCAGCGCGGTCGGCACCGGCCGGGCCCGGCTGTAGGAGCGGGTGGACGTCATCGCGTCGAAGGCGTCGGCCACCGCCACCACCCGGGCGGGCACCGGAATCTGCTCACCGGTCAGGCCGTAGGGGTAGCCGGAGCCGTCCACCCGCTCGTGGTGGTGCAGGATCGCGGCCCGGGCCTCCCCGAGGAAGCCGATGCCGCGCACCATCTCGTGGCCGTACTCCGGGTGGAGTTCGATGATCCGGCGCTCCTCCGGGGTCAGCGGTCCGTCCTTGCGCAGCAGCCGGGTGGGCACGCCGAGTTTGCCGACGTCGTGCAGGATCCCGGCGATCCGCAGCACTTCCATGCGGTCCTCGGCCATGCCCAGTTCGCGGGCGATCATCGCGGAGGCCTGGCCGACCCGCTCGCTGTGGCCGCGCGTGTAGCGGTCCTTGATGTCGACGGCCTGGACGAGGGCGCGGATGGTGGCCTGGTGGGCCGCGCGTTCGCGGTGGTACTGGGCGAAGACCCAGCAGGAGATGTACATCGGCAGCAGCACCAGCAGCGCGGCGGGCGGGCCGTACGGGCTGCACCACATGACGGCCATCATCAGCCCGGCCAGGCCGTGCACGCAGTGCGGGCCGAGCGAGCGGGCGAGCGGCCCGCGCCAGGCGCTCGCCGCGGGCCGCCGCTCGGCGGCGGCCAGGACGCCCGCTTCGAGGGCCGTGAGCACGAGGCAGAACACGACGGCCGCGGCGGCCGCCGGCAGGAGCACGTGGGGGAAGTCCGCCACCCGGCCCGCGGGTCCCGCGCCGCCCGGCGCCGCGTGGCCGCCCAGCAGCCCGTACACCTCGCCCGCGGCGCGGGCGGCCAGTGCCTGCTGGGCCGCGTGCCACACGCGGCGCACCGCGGCGGGCCGCTGGAGCACCCTGCCGGCGAGCGCGCCCGGTACGGCGACCAGGGCGGCGGCCGGGGGCGGCAGCAGGAAGACGGCGGCGAGGACGACGGGGAAGAAGGACCCGATGCCCGCGGACGTCCGCCCCCCGGGCCCGGGGCGCAGCTGCGCCAGCTCGCAGGCGAGGTAGAGCCCGCCGAGCGCGGCGACGGTCGCCCACGGCGCGCCGGAGCGCGGCGGCGCGGGCAGGAGGCAGGCGAGGGCCCCGAGGACGGCGCAGAGGAGGTAGACGCGCGCCGCCGGCGGAAGTACCCGCATGGCGCCCTCCTCCCCGGTGCCTTCGAACCGGGTACGGGATCGCACCCGTACCGGAAGGGGAGAATAGGCGGGGGCCCGTGCGGAGGGGGCCGGATTGTCCCGTTGGGCTGTCCGGGCGCCCCCGGATTAGCACCTTCGGGTGAACGAAGGCTCTTTCCGGGGGTGGCCGTTCAGGAGGGGACGAGCGGGATCAGCCCGCCGCGGGACCGGCCGGACCGGAGGTGGCCGTGGGCCCGGCGGCGGCCGTCGGACCGGCGGTGACGTCGTGGTCGGGTACGGCCTGCCCCGAGCGGATCAGCTCGATGCGGCCCATCACCTTGGAGCGCAGGTCCTGCGGCACGTCGTCCGAACCGCAGCAGCGCTTGACCAGCTTCTTCACGGCCTGTTCCAGCCCGTACTTCTCCAGGCAGGGATTGCACTCGCCGAAGTGCGCCTCGAACTTGGTGCAGTCGCTGTCCGGCATTTCCCGGTCCAGGAACTCGTACAGGTGGTCCAGGACCTCAGAGCATTCCGTCTCGTGCGGATCTCCGCAGCTCATGAGTCCGAGCCTTTCCGGTCGTTCGACTCTCCCGCGCCGGCGGGGACGAGCCCGCGCTCACGGGCGTAGTCCTCCAGCATTCCGCGGAGTTGGCGGCGTCCACGGTGCAGTCGCGACATGACCGTACCGATGGGTGTACCCATGATGTCCGCAATCTCCTTGTACGCAAAGCCCTCTACGTCGGCGAGATAGACGGCGATGCGGAACTCCTCCGGAATGGCCTGGAGCGCTTCCTTCACGTCCGAATCGGGCAGGTGGTCGAGCGCCTGCGACTCGGCGGAACGCAAACCGGTCGACATGTGCGACTCGGCGCGCGCCAGCTGCCAGTCCTCGATCTCCTCCGCCGCGCTGCGCTGGGGTTCGCGCTGCTTCTTGCGGTAGGAGTTGATGAAGGTGTTCGTCAGAATGCGGTAGAGCCACGCCTTGAGGTTGGTGCCCTCGCGGAACTGGTGGAAGGACGCGTACGCCTTCGCGTACGTCTCCTGGACCAGGTCCTCGGCGTCGGCCGGATTGCGCGTCATGCGCAGCGCGGCCGAGTACATCTGGTCGAGGTAGCCGAGGGCGTCCCGCTCGAAGCGCGCGTTGCGCTCCGGGGTCGTCTCCTCCGCCTGGCCTTCGTCGGTCCCAGCGACAGGACCCACCTCCTCCGACAGCGTGGCGGCTCCGAAAGCGGACCCGCTCGAATCGGAGAATAGTCGACCTTCCCGGCCATCCGCCGCCCGGAGGGCGCCGTGCCTGGACCCGGGCAGCACCGTCCACTCCAGGCCGGCCGCGGCCTGCGGACGGTTCTGACTGATGACCTGGCTCATGCGCTCCCTCTCCAAGGCGAGATCCCGTACGTTCCGACATCCCGCTCAACAGCGGGGCCGGGGCACGGCATTCCCCGGCGCCCGCGCAGTTTCCGGGGAGCGCGGAAACGGCTTGAATGCGAGGTGGGTCACAAGCCCGGGAAATGTGTCAGGTCCTTACCCGATCGCATTCACGGCGGTCCCGGAAAATTCACAGGGGCAGCCCGTCGAGCCAGCCCGCGACCGCGTCCGTGATCACCGCGAGCGCCTCCTCCTGGGTGACCTCCGCCCGCTTGGGCACCGCGAAACCGTGGTCCCCGTACGCCACCTCCACGAGCCGGTACGTGTCCCCCGCGCCCGGGACCGGGAACTCCGCGGGGTTTCCGAAGGGATCCCGGCCGCCTTGTACCACCAGCGTCGGCCGTCCGGCGCCCTGCAGTTCCGCCAGCCGGGTCTTCTCGGGCCGGCCCGGCGGATGCAGCGGGAAGGCCAGCGCCAGCACCCCGGCCGCCCCCAGCTCCCCGGCGGTCCGGCAGGCGACCCGGGCCCCCGCGCTGCGCCCGCCCGCCACCACCGGCAGCCCCGGCTCCGCCAGCGCGGGCCACAGGGCCCGCCACCCGGCGTCCAGGACCTTCGGCGCGGCCGCCACCTTCTTGCCGGCCACCCGCCAGGGCTGCTCCACCAGGGCGACGGTGATCCCCCGCGGGGGCAGCGCGGCCGCCAGCGCGACCAGGTCCCGGGCCTCGATCCCGCCGCCCGCGCCGTGGCCGACGGCGAGCACCAGCCGCGGCCGCGCGGCCGGGTGCCAGGTGATCCGGGCCTCGCCCGCCGGGGTGGCGACGCTTCGGACGTGCTGCGTGCGCGTGGTCATGCCCCCATCCTGCCGGGGCGGGGGCGGGGGGTGCGGCAGCGGGCGCGGCTAGAAGAGCGTGGCTTCCTCGGGCGCTTCCAGCTCCGTCAGCAGCTCGGGGCCGTTGTTGCGGACGCTGCTGACCGAGGTCGAGACCGGGTAGGCCCGCATCAGGCCGCCCGGCGGCGGTTCCAGCAGGGCGCGCAGTTCGGCCTCGTCGGTGCGCGCCGGGTCGAGCCAGGCGTCCCAGCGGTCCGGGGTCAGCATGAGGGGCATCCGGGGGTGGATGTCGGAGAGCGAGCGGGGCCCCTCGGCGGGCGGCGCCGCCAGCGGGGCGGTCTCGGCCTCGGCGGTGATCACCGAGCAGGTGGCCCACCAGGCCAGCGGGTGGTCGTCGGGCAGCGTCCGGTCGCGCCAGAACTCGTATATGCCGGCCATCGCGAAGACCGAGCCGTCGGCGGGGAGCACGAAGTAGGGCTGTTTGCGGGCCCGCTTCTTCTTGCCCTCGACCTCCAGCTCCCGTTCGTCGTGGGCGGTGACCCACTCGTAGTAGCCGTCGGCGGGGACGATGCAGCGCTGCCGCGCGAAGGGGCGCCGGAAGGAGGGCTTCTCGTGCAGGGTCTCGGACCGGGCGTTGATCATCCGGGCGGCGCCCTCGGGGCTCTTCGCCCAGGAAGGGACCAGTCCCCACTTCAGGACGCGCAGCTGGCGAACCGGACGCTGCTCGGGCGCGTCTTTCAGCGGACGGTCGAGGACGACGAGGACCTCTTTCGTCGGCGCGACGTTCCAGTCGGGCGCCAGGGCCTCCGCGGGCTCCCACCGCTCGACGCCGAAGACACCCGCCAGCTCCTCTGGCTCACGACTCGCTGCAAACCGTCCGCACATGGCTGCCAGACTGCCATGACACCCGATCGCCACCGCAAGGGAGCCGGCACCGCCGTGGAAGACACGCACAGCACCATATCGGCGGCCGGCCTGTGGGACCGGCTCACCGGCCTGCAGCCCGCGCCCGCGACCTGGCTGGTGATCGCCGCGGCCGTCGTGGCGCTGGCCGTGGTGGCGCCGCGCCCGCTCTGGCTGGTCTCGCGCAACGCCGTGACCATCGCGCACGAGGGCGGCCACGGGCTGGTGGCGGTGCTGACCGGGCGCAGGCTGGACGGGATCCGGCTGCACTCGGACACCAGCGGGCTCACCGTGAGCCGGGGCAGGCCGAGCGGGATCGGCATGATCCTCACGGCCGCCGCCGGGTACACCGCGCCGTCCCTGCTGGGGCTGGGCGGCGCCTGGCTGCTGGCGGCGCACCGGATCACGCTGCTGCTGTGGGTGGCCACCGCGCTGCTGCTGGCCATGCTGGCGATGATCCGCAACGCGTACGGGGTGCTGACGGTCTTCCTCAGCGGCGGTGCGTTCCTTCTGGTGTCCTGGCTGGCCCCGGCGGAGGTGCAGGCGGCGTTCGCGTACGGGGTGGTGTGGTTCCTGCTGCTGGGCGGGGTGCGTCCGGTCTTCGAGCTCCAGCGCAAGCGGCGCGGGGGCGGGGCGCCGGACTCGGACGCGGACCAGCTCGGACGGCTCACCCACGTGCACCCGGTGATGTGGCTGCTGCTCTTCCACGCCGTCTCGCTCTGCTCGCTGATCGGCGGCGGGCGCTGGCTGCTGGGCCTGTGAGCCCGGCGCGCGCCGGGGCCGCCGGGCGCGCGCGCCGCCCGCCCGCGCGCCCGTCCGGTGCCCACCCGCTGAGACCCGCCCGCCGATCAAGATCCGGGTCGCGCCCGACCAACTAAAGTGAGGGCCATGACCGACACCCCCGCGCCGTCCGCCCTCTGGCCCGCCCCCCTCGCCGAGGGGCCCGTCCTGGCCACCGTCACCGTTCCCGGGTCCAAATCGGTCACGAACCGGGCCCTGGTGCTGGCCGCCCTGTCCTCCGAGCCCGGCTGGGTGCGCAGGCCGCTGCGCTCTCGGGATTCCCAGCTCATGGCGGACTCGCTGCGGGCCATGGGCGTGGGCATCGAGGAGACGGTCTCCTCCAGCTCCGCCGGTGAGGGCGAGACCGGCGAGGCCTGGCGGGTCATCCCGGCCGGCCTGCACGGCCCGGCGACCGTGGACGTCGGCAACGCGGGCACGGTCATGCGCTTCCTGCCGCCCGTCGCCGCCCTGGCCGCGGGCGACATCCGCTTCGACGGGGACCCGCGCTCCTACGAGCGCCCGCTCGGCGAGGTCATCACCGCGCTGCGCACCCTGGGTGCCCGGATCGACGACGACAACCGCGGCGCGCTGCCCCTCACGGTCCACGGCACGGGCGCCCTGGAGGGCGGCACGGTCGAGATCGACGCCTCCAACTCCTCGCAGTTCGTCTCGGCCCTGCTGCTCTCCGCCCCGCGCTTCAACCAGGGCGTCGAGGTCCGGCACGTGGGCGGCAACCTGCCGTCGATGCCGCACATCCGGATGACGGTGGAGATGCTGCGCGCGGCCGGCGCCCAGGTGGACACCCCCGAGTCGGGCGGCGAGAAGAACGTGTGGCGGGTGACGCCCGGCGCGCTGCTGGGCCGCGACATGGTCGTCGAGCCGGACCTGTCCAACGCGCAGCCCTTCATGGCGGCCGCGCTGATCACCGGCGGCACGGTGACGATCCCCGACTGGCCCCGGCGCACCACCCAGCCGGGCGACGCGCTGCGCGCGATCTTCACCGAGATGGGCGGCTCGTGCGAGCTGACCGACGCGGGCCTGGTGTTCACCGGCACCGGCAAGATCCACGGCATCGACGTGGACCTCGGTGACGTCGGCGAGCTGACCCCGGGCGTCGCCGCGGTGGCCGCGCTGGCGGACTCCGAGTCCGTGCTGCGCGGGGTGCAGCACCTGCGGATGCACGAGACGGACCGGCTGGCGGCCCTCACCGCGGAGATCAACGCGCTGGGCGGCGACGTCACCGAGACCGCCGACGGCCTGCACATCCGCCCGCGCCCGCTGCGCGGCGGGACCTTCCACACCTACGACGACCACCGGATGGCCACCGCCGGCGCGGTGATCGGCCTGGCGGTGCCCGGCGTGCTGATCGAGAACGTCGCCACCACGGCCAAGACGCTGCCGGACTTCCCGAAGATGTGGGCAGAGATGCTGTCGGGAGCGGGAGCGTAGGGACCGTCATGCGCAGGTACGGCAAGAACACCGACGAGGACGACATCCGCCAGCGGCCCAATCCCAAGGGCAACCGGCCGCGGACCAACATCCGCCCCAAGCACGAGGACGCCGCCGAGGGTTTCGTCCTGACCGTGGACCGGGGCCGGCTGACCTGCCTGGTCGACGGCCGCACGATCCACGCCATGAAGTCCCGCGAGCTGGGCCGCAAGGCGGCGGTGGTCGGCGACCGGGTCTGGATCGTCGGCGACCTGACGGGCAAGAAGGACACGCTGGCCCGGATCGTGCGGATCGAGGAGCGCAAGTCGGTGCTGCGCCGCACCGCCGACGACGACGATCCCTACGAGCGCGTGGTCGTGGCCAATGCCGACCAGCTGGCCATCGTGACCGCCCTGGCGGATCCGGAGCCGCGGCCCCGGATGATCGACCGCTGCCTGGTGGCGGCGTACGACGCGGGGCTCGAACCGCTGCTGGTGCTCACCAAGTCCGACCTGACCTCCGCGGACAAGATCCTGGAGATCTACTCGACCTTCGGCCTGAACTACGTCGTCACCAACCGCGAGGAGCTGGCGACCGGGGACGCGGCCGAGCGGGTCCGCGAGCGGCTGAACGGGCGGATCACCGCCTTCGTCGGCCATTCGGGCGTCGGCAAGACCACGCTGGTGAACTCGCTGGTCGCCGAGGGCCGCCAGCGCGCCACCGGTGTCGTGAACGCGGTGACCGGCCGCGGCCGGCACACCACCACCTCGGCGCTCGCGCTGCCGCTGCCGGGCGGCGACGGCTGGGTCATCGACACCCCGGGCGTGCGCTCCTTCGGCCTGCACCACGTGGATCCGTCCCGGGTGATCCTGGCCTTCCCGGAGCTGGTCCCGGGCACCGAGGGCTGCCCGCGCGCCTGCAGTCACGACGAGGCGGACTGCGCGCTGGACCAGTGGGTGGAGGACGGCCACGCGGATCCGGCGCGGCTGTATTCGCTGCGGCGGCTGCTGGAGACCCGGGAGCGCCGCGAAGGCGACTGACCGGGCGGCGGGGGCGGCCGGCCTGCCGTCCGCGGACGGTGGTTGATCGTCCGCCGGGGTTTGCCGGACGCCGTGTCCGGTAAATGCATAATCGCACCAAGTGGCGACGGCGCGAGCCGGGCCGCACCAGCGCGGGGAGGCATTCGACATGGCGTGGCTGCTCGTCGTGGTCGCGG
The DNA here is from genome assembly GCF_056435825.1 of Streptomyces sp. NPDC043876. Classification (NCBI taxonomy): domain Bacteria; kingdom Bacillati; phylum Actinomycetota; class Actinomycetes; order Kitasatosporales; family Streptomycetaceae; genus Streptomyces; species Streptomyces sp. NPDC043876. The sequence continues at coordinate 65,584 of NZ_JBWKDV010000001.1, forward strand.
GAATCCTGGAGACCGGTTTCGCGGTCTGCCTCAAGCTGTCCCACGGATTCACCCGGCTGTGGCCGACCATCGCCTTCGCGTGCTTCGCGCTCGGCAGCTTCGGCCTGCTCACCCTGGCGTTGAAGAAGCTCGACGTCGGCCCGGCCTACGCGGTCTGGACGGGCATCGGCGCGGCGGGCACCGCCATCTACGGCATGGTCTTCCTCGGCGACCTGGTGTCCACCCTCAAGCTGGTCTCGATCTCGCTGGTCATCCTCGGCGTCATCGGTCTCCAGCTGTCCGGCTCCACGCACTGAACCCGGCGCCCAGCCCCAGCAGGTCCGCCATCGGGGCGTCCCCGGCGGGCGCGATCACGTAGGACAGGGCCAGGCGCACGACCAGCTCGCAGCGGTACGCGCTCCACTCCCCCGGCGCCAGCGCGGCGGCCGCCCGGTCCCGCACGGCCCGGGCGAGTTCCTCCGGCCGCGGGCCGGGCACGAGCAGCGGGAGCCGGGCGTCCCAGCACCCCGTGAGCAGGGCCCGTAACAGCGGGCGCGCGCCGGCGGAGCGCACGGTCCAGTCCGCCAGCTCCGCCATCCGCTCCCGGTCGCCCGCCCCGGCGCCGAGCACCCGGTCGACCCCGGCGAGGTAGCGGTCGGTCTCGCGGCGGACCAGCGCGCGGCCCAGGCCGTCCTTGCCGCCGAACTCGTTGTAGAGGGTCTGCCGGGACACCCCGGCCGCGGCGGCCACCTCGACCATCCGCACGACGGGCCACGGGCGCGCCGCGAGCGCCGCTCCCGCCGCCTCCAGCAAGGACTCCCGCGCTGCCGGCATCTTCGCCTCCGCTCGTCTGTCCGTCAGCGTTGACGCGTGCGGAAGAGCTGTCAAGGGCCGCCGTCGGCCGCCCGCCGGGCCGGTCGCGGGGCGGCAGTGGACACCGTTGGTCCGGCCGATCCGATCTCGGTACTGTTCGGCCATGTCCGAGTATGACGATGATCTGCGCCTCGCCCACGAGCTGGCCGACGCCGCCGACGCGGCCACGATGGCCCGCTTCCAGGCACTCGACCTCAAGGTCGAGACCAAGCCCGACATGACGCCGGTGAGCGAGGCCGACCGGGCCGCGGAGGAGCTGATCCGCGCCGGCATCGCGGCCGCGCGGCCGCACGACGCGGTCCTCGGCGAGGAGTACGGGGTCGAGGGGACGGGCCCGCGGCGCTGGGTCGTCGACCCGATCGACGGCACGAAGAACTACGTGCGCGGGGTCCCGGTGTGGGCCACGCTGATCTCCCTGATGGTGGAGGGCGCGGACGGCGCATGGCGGCCGGTGGTCGGCGTGGTGTCCGCGCCCGCGCTGGGCCGCCGCTGGTGGGCTGCCGAGGGCGGCGGGGCGTACACGGGCAGCGGCCCGGCGGACGGCACCCGGATCGGGGTCTCCCGAGTGGGCTCCCTGGCGGACGCGTCCTTCTCCTACGCCTCGCTGGGCGGCTGGGAGGAGCGCGGACTGCTGCCCGGGTTCCTGGACCTGACCCGCGCGGTGTGGCGGACCCGGGCGTACGGCGACTTCTGGCCGTACATGCTCGTGGCCGAGGGCGCCGTGGACATCTGTGCGGAGCCGGAGCTGTCCCTGTGGGACATGGCGGCGAACGCGATCGTGGTCCAGGAGGCGGGGGGCCGGTTCACCGGCCTGGACGGTGTGGACGGCGTACACGGCGGGAACGCGGCGGCGTCCAACGGCATCCTGCACGATGAGCTGCTCGGGTACTTGCGCCCGCGCGACTGAGTGCGCCCTCTTGATGACACTCCGTGTCCGTGGGAATCTGGGGCTCCTCCGCTTGTGGGTTTGTGAACCGGGCGGGGGGTCTCACCCCTAGGAGGTGGCTGTCTTCATGATGCTTGTCCGTGACGCCATGAGCACCCTGATCCTCACCCTCGGTCCCACCCACACCCTCCGGCAGGCCGCGTGCCTGATGTCCGGGCGGCACGTCGGCGCGGCCGTCGTGCTCGATCCGGAACACAGCGGCATCGGCATCCTCACCGAACGTGACATCCTCAACTCGATCGGCGCGGGGCACGACCCCGACCGCGAGATCCTCAGCGCGCACGCCACCACCGACGTGGTGTTCTGCTCGCCCGACGCCACCTTGAACGAAGCCGCCGAGGCGATGGTCCGCGGCGGCTTCCGGCATCTGATCGTGCTGGAGGACGGCGGTCCGGTGGGCATCGTGTCCGTGCGCGACATCATCCGGTGCTGGCTGCCGCAGCGGCGCACGGTCCTGCCCGCCCCGTCCCCCCTGCGCTGAGCCGCCCCCGGCCGCCGGGGGAAAGCCGACGGGCCGCAACCCCGGTGGGGGTTGCGGCCCGTCGCCTCACGACAAGCGGTCGGGTCAGCCGCGAAGGGCCTGGACCGCGGCGTCGAGCCGCTTGCCGAAGTCGCCGTCCGCCTGGCGGAAGTTGTTGATCGCACGCTCGACGATGTCGTCGCGGGAGACCTTGGCGATGAAGCCGGAGAGGTTCTCGATCAGACGGGCCTTCTCGTCCTCCGAGTACAGCCGGTAGAGGTTGCCCGCCTGGACGAAGTCGTTGTCCTCGCGGTGCACGGCGGCCGCGTGGTTGCCGGTGCCGCCGGTGAGGGAGACCGGCTGCCACAGCGGGCGGTCCGTCTGGTGCGGGCCGCCGAAGCTGTTCGGCTCGTAGTTCTTCGCGCCCGCGTGGCGGCCGTCGTACAGGTAGCCGTCGCGGGAGTGGGTGCGCGCCTCGGTGGCGTGCGGGCGGTTCACCGGCAGGTGGTCGGCGTTGATGCCGACGCGGTAGCGGTGGGCGTCGCCGTAGCCGAAGAGGCGGCCCTGGAGCATCTTGTCCGGGGACGGACCGATGCCGGGGACGAAGTGCGCCGGGGAGAAGATGGACTGCTCGACCTCGGCGAAGACGTTCTCCGGGTTGCGGTTGAGCTCCAGCTTGCCGATCTCGATCGGCGGGTAGTCCGCGTGCGGCCACACCTTGGTGAGGTCGAACGGGTTGAAGCGGTAGGTCGCCGCCTCGGCCTCGGGCATGATCTGCACCTGGACGGTCCAGCTCGGGAAGTCGCCGCGCTCGATGGCCTCGCGCAGGTCGCGCTGGTGCGAGTCGGGGTCCTCGCCGGCGAGCTTGTTGGCCTCGGCCTGGGTGAGGTTCTTGATGCCCTGGTCGGTCTTGAAGTGGTACTTGACCCAGAAGACCTCGCCGGCCTCGTTGTTCCACTGGAACGTGTGCGAGCCGAAGCCGTTCATGTGGCGGTAGGACGCCGGGATGCCGCGGTCACCGAAGAGCCAGGTCACCTGGTGGGTCGACTCGGGCGACAGGCCCCAGAAGTCCCAGACGTTGTCGGCCTCCTGCGAGCCCGTGTACGGGTCGCGCTTCTGGGTGTGGATGAAGTCCGGGAACTTGATGGCGTCCTTGATGAAGAACACCGGGGTGTTGTTGCCGACGAGGTCGTAGTTGCCCTCTTCGGTGTAGAACTTCAGCGCCCAGCCGCGGGGGTCGCGCACCGCGTCCGCGCTGCCGAGGTTGCCCGCGACGGTGGAGAAGCGCAGGAACGTCTCGGTCTGCTTGCCGACCTCGGACAGGAACTTCGCCCGGGTCCACTGGGAGACGTCGCGGGTGAGCGTGAAGGTGCCGTAGGCACCGGCGCCGCGGGCGTGCACCACGCGCTCCGGGATCCGCTCGCGGTTGAAGTGCGCGAGCTTCTCGAGCAGGAGCTGGTCCTGGACGAGGACGGGGCCGCCGACGCCCGCGGTCTCACTGTTCTGGTTGTCGGCGACCGGAGCCCCGGCCTCCGTGGTGAGCGGTCCCTGCGTCACGTGCGCCTCCTGCGTCATTCCTGCAAGTCCTGTCCTTGGCGTTTGCCGTAACCGATCCTACGATGGACTTTGTCTAAGTCAAGCAAGAATCCAAGTCCACACTGATTCGGGATCTACACCGAGTCACCGCGCTGTTAGGCTGGCTTCTATGAGTGACCTGCTGGAGAGACTTCGTGGACGCGGCTGGCGCATGACGGCCCAGCGGCGCGTCGTGGCCGAGGTGCTCGATGGTGACCACGTTCACCTGACGGCCGACGAGGTGCATTCGCGCGCCGTGGCCAAGCTCCCGGAGATCTCCCGGGCGACGGTCTACAACACGCTCGGCGAACTCGTCACCCTGGGTGAAGTCCTGGAGGTCTCGACGGACCACCGGCGCGCCAAGCGGTACGACCCCAACGCCCACCGGCCCCACCAGCACCTGGTCTGCGCCCAGTGCGGTGCGATCCGCGACGTCTTCCCGGCGGGCAACCCGCTGGCCGACCTGCCCGACAGCGAGCGCTTCGGCTTCGCCGTCTCGGACGTCGAAGTGACCTACCGCGGGATCTGCCCGAACTGCGCGGGCGCGTAGCGCGCCGGCGACGGCCGTGCCGTCACCACTGCGACGAGGAGGGCCGGGGTCGCGACCCCGGCCCTCCGCCGTACGTTCTGCGCGCACTGCCGTTCTTTGCGCACTGCGCAGCCGGAAACGACCGAAGGCCCGGATCCAGGGGATCCGGGCCTTCGATGATGCAGTAGCGGGGACAGGATTTGAACCTGCGACCTCTGGGTTATGAGCCCAGCGAGCTACCGAGCTGCTCCACCCCGCGTCGGTAAACCTGACTCTACGCGAAGGTCGACTGCGGGAGCAAATCGATGGTCCGGGCCCCGCGCGGGAGGTCAGGCCGAGAGCTCCTCGGCCAGCGCCTCCCGCAGGCGCGCCGCCCGCTCCGAGACCTCCGCCGGTCCGAGCTCCATGGCCCGCGCGCACCACTTCTGGCCCTCGGCCAGGTCGCCGTGGCGCGCGGCGAACAGCCCGAGCCGCAGCGCCGCCCGCCCGTGGCCCGCCACCGCGGCCCGGGTCCACCACAGGGCGGCCTCCGGCTCGCTGCCCTCGCGGGCCAGCAGCACCCCGAGGTTGAAGGCCCCGTTGCGGGAACCGGCCTCCGCCGCCTCCCGGTACCAGCGCGCCGCGGCCGCCGTGTCACCGCGCCCGGCGGCCAGCATGCCCACGCGGACCTGCGCCCGGCGGTGGCCCTCCTCGGCCGCCCGCTCGTACCACTCCTCGCTCTCCGACTTCGGCGCGCCGGCGACCGGTTCGCCCAGCGCCACCGGCTCGGGCGGCGGAGCCAGCGACTCCAGCAGCGCGGCCAGCCGGAACGCGGCCTCGGCGCTGCCGCCGCCCGCGGCGCAGCGCAGGTGCCGTTCGGCCGCGCGCTCCTCGCCGTCGCGCACCAGTGCGATGCCGACCTGGAGGGCCGCGTCGGTGTGACCGGCCGAGGCCGCACGCTCGTACCACTTGAGCGCCGTACGGTCGTCGTCGCGGCTGGCGAAGAGGATGCCCAGGTTGAAGGCCGCGTCCACGCTGCCCGCCTCCGCGGCCTTGGAGAACCACGGCTCGGCGCCGGCCGCGTCCCCGCCCTGGAGCAGCAGGATCGCGAGCGCGTTGGCCGCCTCGCGGTGCCCGGCGTAGGCCGCGCGGCGGTACCACTGCTCGGCCTGCGCGGTGCGGTCCTGTGCGGCGCACAGCAGGGCGAGGTTGTACGCCCCGTTCTGGTCGCCCGCGTCCATGGCGGCCCGGTACCAGCGCTCCGCGGTCTGGGTCTCTCCGCGGGCGGCGTGCAGCGCGCCCAGCGCGTTGGCGGCGTTGCCGTCGCCGTCCTGGGCGGCCCGCAGCCACCAGGTGACCGCGCTGTCCTCGTCCCCGGCGTCGCGCAGCAGGAAGCCGAGGGCGCAGGCGGCCCGCGCCTCGCCCTGCTTGGCCGAGCTGAGGTACCAGCGGCCGGCCTCCTTCAGCTCCCCGCGCGCCTCCAGCAGGGCGCCCAGGTGCAGCGCGGCGCGCCGGTGCCCGCGCGCGGCGGCCTGCCGGTACCACTGCTCGGCCTCCTGCGGCCGGCGGCGCCTCAGGTGCCGGGCGAGCCGGTAGGCGGCCTCGCGGTGGCCCTGTTCGGCGGCAGCGCGCAGCCACCGCTCGGCTCCGCCGTCGCCGCGGTGCTCCAGCAGGTCGGCGAGGCCGTAGGCGCCCAGGGCGTGGCCGGATTCCGCCGCCTGGCGCAGCCAGTACTCGGCGGCCGGCTCGTCGCCGCGCTCGCGGTAGTGCCGGCCGAGCGCGTGGGCGGCGGGTGCGGATCCGGCCACGGCGGCGACCCGCCACCAGCCGGCCGCGTCGTCCGGGTACCCGCGCTGGTGCAGCAGGACGCCGAGGTTGTTGGCGGCCGCGCGGTCGCCCGCCGCGGTGGCGCCGCGCAGGTACGGCTCGGCCCCGGCGAGGTCGCCGCGGCGCAGCAGCAGGGCCCCGAGCACGCTCATGGCGCCCGGGTCGCCCTTGTCGGCGGCGCTGCGGTGCCGTGCTTCCAGCTCGGCATCGCTCGCGGCGTCGGCCTCGGCTCCGTCGAAGACCTCGTCGGTGCGGTACGCGGGGCGTCGGTCCGCACCGGTCCGTGCGGGTTCCGCGCTCACGACAGCGGCCGGTTCACCGGCTCCTGTGCCCGTTTCGGCCTCCCCCCTCACAAACCGCCCTGTCTCCAGCAGAGTTGACCTGTCCCCCATATATCCCATCGTCGCATCACCTGCTACCCGCGTACACCTGGTATGTCGCAGCCAGTGAGGTCACTAGGAGGTCACTACAGCGCTTTGTCGACTTGCCCCCATTACGGCAAGTCAAACACGCCCGGGCCCCAACTCACCCACCTCAGCTACCTCGTGGCGTGTCCCGCGTATGCCGGGGGCACGGGTCGTCGCGACGTGGTCCCGGATCGGGCACGACGAAGGCCCGGATCCCATGGATCCGGGCCTTCGTCTTCAGTAGCGGGGACAGGATTTGAACCTGCGACCTCTGGGTTATGAGCCCAGCGAGCTACCGAGCTGCTCCACCCCGCGTCGGTGAAACCACAGTACCACGACGCGGAACGGAACCCCTCATCCTTGATCGCCGGGCGGCTAGCCGCCCGGATTCGCCGGGGTCGTCAGCTTGTTCTCGGCCTCGACCGCACGCTTGAGCGCCGCCGACAGGTCGGCCTGCGCCTTGCCGTACGCCGCCCAGTCGCCGGCCTTCATCGCCTTGTCGGCGTCGTCGAAGGCCTTCGAGGCGTCCGCGAGGGCCGCCTTGACCGTCGGGTCCTGGCTGGTGGGCGGCTTGGTGGTGCCGTCGCCCGGCGGCGGCTGGTTCGGCGTCGTCGGCGGGGTCGCCGTCTCCGCGCCGAAGACCACGCCGAGCGCCTTGTCCAGGGTGTCCTCGAAGGCCGTCTGGCCGCCGTAGGTCACCAGGACCTTGCGCAGCAGCGGGTACTTCAGCCCGGCACTGCGCACGTACACCGGCTCGACGTAGAGCATGCCGCCGTCGAGCGGCACCGCGAGCAGGTTCCCGTACTCGACCTCCGAGTCGCCGCCGCGCAGCAGCCGGATGGACTCGGCGATCTTGGGTTCGGAGTTGAACTTGCTCTGCACCTGCTTGGGGCCGTCGACGGGCTTGCTCGTCGGCATCTTCAGGATTCTGATCTTGCCGTAGTCCGCGGTGCCCGGGTCGGCGTTGACCGCCATGAAGGCGCTCAGGTTGTCCCGCTCGTTCGGCGTGAACGTCGTCGTGAGCGAGAAGACCTGGTCCTTCTCCGGCTGGTCCGGCATCTTCATCGACAGGTAGTACGGCGGGACCGCCGTGCCCTTGGTCGTCGGGTCGTCCGGGACGGCCCAGGCCTCGCTGCCGCTGAGGAAGGTCTGCGGGTCCGTGACGTGGTAGCGGGTCAGCAGCTCGCGCTGGACCTTGAAGAGGTCCTGCGGGTAGCGCAGGTGCGCCATCAGGTCCTTGGAGATCTCGCTCTTGGCCTTGACCGTCCCCGGGAACGCCTTCATCCAGGTCTTGAGGACGGGGTCCTCGGTGTCCCACTGGAACAGGCTGACCTTGCCGTCGTAGGCGTCGACGGTGGCCTTCACCGAGTTCCGGATGTAGTTGACCTGGTTCTCCTGGGCCACGACCGCGCGCTGACTGTTCGTCAGGGAGTCGGCGGTGGTGTCGCCCAGCGTGGTGCGCGAGGCGTAGGGGTAGCCGTTGGTCGTCGTGTAGGCGTCGACGATCCAGACGACCCGGCCGTTCACGACCGCCGGGTAGGGCGCGCCGTCGATGGTCAGCCAGGGCGCGACGGCCTCGACGCGCTCCTTGGGCGTGCGGTTGTACAGGATCCGCGAGCCCTTGCCGATGGCGCCGGAGTACATGATCTGCGGCTCGCTGAAGGCGAGTGCGTACGCCGCCCGGTTGACCGGGTTGTCGAGGTTGACGCCGGAGTCGCCCTGGTAGCTGGTCTCCTTCTCGCCCTTGTCGTCGGAGTAGTCCAGCTCCTTCTGCGGCCCGCCGACGATCGAGTACTGCTTCGTCTGCTCGCCGTAGTAGATGCGCTGCTCGAAGTCCGTGCCGAACATCCCCTTGGAGGGCAGGTCGGACTGGGTGAAGTCGGGAGCGCCCTGGTCACCGGCGGCCGTGCCCTTGGCCGCGACCACGCCGTAGCCGTGGGTGTACTTGAAGTGGTCGTTGATCCAGTTGTTCTTCGGGATGCCGCCGATGTTCAGCTCGCGCAGGCCGATGACCGTGTCCTGGCCCTTGTACCGGTCCACGGCGAGCGTGGACGGGAAGGCGTAGTAGCCCTTGACCTGCTGGAGCTGCTGGAAGGCCGGGGAGACGATGTTCGGGTCCAGCAGGCGGATGCTCGCCGTGGTGTCGGCCGCCTGGCGCAGCTTCGCCTTGTCGGTGCCGGCCGCGGGCACGCCCGGGTAGTCCTTGACGTCGGACCCGGCGATCCCGTAGGCGTCGCGCGTCGCCTTGATGTTCTTCTCGACGTAGGGCGACTCCTTCGCCTGCTCGTTCGGCTGGACCTGGAACTTCTGCACGATCGCCGGGTAGAGCCCGCCGATCAGGATGGCGGAGAGCACCATCAGACCGAAGCCGATCACCGGGAGCTGCCAGGTGCGGCGCCACAGCGTCGCGAAGAACAGCGCGGCGCAGATCGCGGCGATGCAGAAGAGGATGGTCTTGGCCGGCAGGTAGGCGTTGGCGTCGACGTAGCGCAGGCCGGTCCAGTTGTCCGCGGCCTTGAAGTCGCTGGACTTCACCGCGAGGCCGTACCGGTCGAGCCAGTACGCCACCGCCTTGAGCGAGACGAAGATGCCGAGCAGCACCGACAGGTGGCCGGTGGCCGCGGCGGTGGCGCGGGCGCCCGGGCTGGTGACGCGCAGGCCGCCGTACAGGTAGTGCACGAGGGCCGCCGCGATCAGCGACAGCACGGCGGCGGCGAAGCCGAAGCCGAGCAGGAAGCGGTACCAGGGCAGGTCGAAGGTGTAGAACGACACGTCCATGTGGAACTGGGGGTCCTTCTGCCCGAAGGGCACCCCGTTCACGTACATCAGCCAGGTCTTCCACTGGCCCGCCGCCGAGGCGCCCGCGATCAGCCCTACGAGCACCGCGATGCCCAGGAGCAGCCACTTCTTGAACGGCGCGACGCTCATCCGGTAGCGGTCGAGGCTCTGTTGCTCCATCGACATCGCGCTGAGCGGCGGCCGCAGCCGGTGCGCCAGCCAGATGTTGAACCCGACGGCGCCCGCCATGACCAGGCCGAAGACGGCGAAGAGGCCGATCTTGGTCCAGAGCGTGGTGGTGAAGACGGTCGAGTAGTGGACGGAACGGAACCAGAGCCAGTCCGTCCAGAAGCCCGCGAACATGATGAAGACCATGGCCAGGACGGCCAGGACGCCCAGGGTCATCAGGAGAGTGCGGGCCCGCCGGGAGGGGCGGCCGACTCTCATCCGTGGCCCCGAGGGGCCTCCGCCGCGGTCCGGCATCTGGAAAGCCAAGGTGCGCACCTCGAAAGTCGCTGTGTGTCGTGTGTAACGGAAAAGTTTTCAAAAGCAGGGGCCCCCGATGGTAGGGCCCACTCATGCAACTTACTGAGGCTTTAGTCAGTTCCCGGTATCGCACCGAAAGGAGGCAGGATGTTGCCCATGTCCAACCTTTCCCCCTCCCCCGGTACCCCGATGGCGGCCAGCCCGCTCACCCGCGCCGTGCTGGAGATCGACGAGTACGCCGCCGGCCTGGGCTGGGACCGGCCCGCCCGGCTCTTCGCCCTCGTCGACACCGCCCGCCTGCGCAAGCAGGAGCCCCGCCTCGCCCGCCAGCTCGGCCTCGACCAGGACGACGCCGGCAAGGTCCAGCTCACGCCGATCGAGCAGGACGAGCTGCCGAAGGGCATGGCCCTCGACAAGTTCCTGGGCACGGTCGCCTGGCCCGACTCGGTCGTCGGCTGCGCGCTGACGGTGGAGCGGCTGATGCTGCCGCCCTCCGCGGAGGCCGCCGTACCGTCCGACCTGACCGACAAGCAGCTGGCCAAGTGGGTCGCCGGGCACGCGGAGCGGCAGGAGGTGCGCCTGACGGTGGGCGTGCTGCGCGACGGTTCGCGCGAGTCGGCCGTACGGCTGCGCGAGAAGGACGCGGCGAGCGAGGTGCTGACCGGGGCCAGTCTGGTGCCGGGCCTGGCCGAGGCGCTGGCCGCGACCTTCTCCTGAGGGCTTCGCGGGGACGTGGCGGGGACGGGGTCAGGCGCCGCAGCGCGGCAGTCCGGCCTTGTCCCCCTTGCTGATCTTCTCCAGTGCCTGCACCGCGTCGCCGATGGTGGAGACCTTCACGAGGGTGAGGCCGTCCGGTACGTCCTTGGCCGCCGCGGCGCAGTTCTGGGCCGGGGTGAGGAAGTACCGGGCTCCGGCCTGGCGGGCGCCGATGGTCTTCATCTCGATGCCGCCGATCGGGCCGACCGTACCGGCGTCGTCGATGGTTCCCGTGCCCGCGACGAACGCGCCGCCGGTCAGGTCCTGGGGCGTCAGCTTGTCGACGATGCCGAGGGAGAACATCAGGCCCGCGCTCGGGCCGCCGACGTCGGCGAGGTTGATGTCGATGCGGAACGGGAAGGTGTGGTCGGTCCCGGCCCGGATGCCGACGAGGGCGTGACCGTCGTCCGGCGCCTTCGCGGTGGTGACCTCGACCTTCCGGGAGCCGGCCGGCTCGCGGCCGGCCTTCTTGGCTTCGGCGGCCTCGGTGGCCGCGATGACGGTGAACTCGACCTTCTCGCCGGCCGCGTGCTTGGTGACGAGTTTGGCGACGTCCCCCGGTTCCTTCACGGGGGTGCCGTCGACGGCGACGATCACGTCACCGGCGTGCAGTTTGCCCTCCGCAGGGCTGCCCTTGACCACGGTCGCGACGTTCACGCGGGCGCTGACGGGGATGCCGAGCTGCTTGAGGGCGGCCACCTTGGCGCTCTCCTGCGACTGGCTGAACTCCTCCGCGTTCTCCTGCGTGGATTCCTTGTCCGTCTTGCCGTGCGGGTAGAGGTTCTCGTGGGGCACCACGATGTTGTCGTGGGCCGCCCAGCCGTAGACCGCTTCCAGCAGGTTCATGTCGTAGTCCGCGCCGGTCACCCGGACCGTGGTCATGTTCAGGTGGCCACTGGTCGGGTAGGTCTTGCGGCCCGAGATGCTCAGGACCGGTTCGCCGCGCGAGTCACCGAGGGTGTTCACGGTCGGTCCGGGGCTCATCTCGGAATACGGCACTTTGATGAACACTCCGGCGCAGAGCAGCGCGAACAGCATGAGGGTGGACGCGAGCATCGTCGCAGTGCGGCGTGGCATGGATCGACAGTACGTGACGGCCCTGTGGGGCGGCCCGTGGGGCCGGTCCGTACGGGGCGGTGCGCGGCGGGCGCCCGGGGGCTCCCGGCGGGGAGGCGGGTCGGACGCCCGGCGGGGCACTCGCGGGACGCGTCAGACGGCGTCGGAACCGGAATGCGCCTTGGCCCTGTCGGCCTGGCCTGTGTCCATGACCTCGCGGAATCGTGCGTAGCCGGCGAGCTCGGATATGTCGCCGGATGTGCGGTCGCGGGCCGCCCAGCTTCCCCATATCGCCGCGCCGATGGCGGCGAAGAACGGAATCAGCAACCACGCCAAAGAACCCATGTGCGTGCTCCCTACCCCGAGATTGAGCTGTGTGTTGCTCCAACGCTCGTGCCCGGGGCGGAGTTACGCAAATCGAGGGCGTGTTGCGCGGCCGTTCGGGTGCGGACGGCCGCGGCTCAGCAGGCGCCGACCCACTCCTCGGTGCCGTCCGAGAAGGTCTGATGCTTCCAGATCGGCACCTCGTGCTTGAGGTCGTCGATCAGCATCCGGCAGGCCTCGAAGGCCTCGCCGCGGTGCGGGCACGAGACGGCGACCACCACGGCGAGGTCGCCGACGCGGAGGTCCCCGACGCGGTGGACGGCGGCCAGGGCGCGCACCGGGTACTTGGCCACGACGCGCTCGGCGATGCGGCGCATCTCGGCCTCGGCCGTCGGGTGGCAGGAGTAGCCGAGGGCGTCGACGTCCGCTCCGCCGTCGTGGTCGCGCACGGTGCCGACGAAGAGCGCGGTGCCGCCGGTGGCGTCGTCGCCGACGGCGCGGAAGACCTCGTCGAGCGAGAGGGGGGTGTCGCGGATCGCGAGCAGCCGGATCGGGTCCGGGGCGGCCTGCTCGCCGGGGTGGTCGAAGTGCGGAGCCATGCCCCCATCGTGCACCACCCGCCCCCGCCCCCGGAACTCCCCTTTCCACCGGCAGCGGCCCCCTCCCGTATGGAGCCTCCTACAGCCGGGGCGGCGGATCCCGGGACCCGGACGCTGCCTCCGGCGGGCCCTCAAACGCCGGGCAGGCTGAATGTGCCTGCCCCGAGGACGCGGCGCATCCGCAGCCACCTCCAGCCCTAGGCCGAGGGCGCTTCCGCGGCCAAATCCAGCCCCGCCGGCTGCGGGCCCCGGGGGCATCCGCAACCACATCCAGCCCCGCCGGCTGCAGGCTCCGGGGGCATCCGCAGCCACATCCAGCCCCGCCGGCGTTTGAGGCGCCGCCGGAGGCAACCCCCGCCGACGGACGCCTGCACCCGGGCGAGGAGGGACGCTGCCGGCCGCCCAGCCCGAGGTTGCGTCCGGCGGGCCCTCAAACGCCGGGCAGGCTGAATGTGCCTGCCCCCAGGACCCGGCGCATCCGCAGCCACACCCAGCCCCGCCGGCGTTTGAGGCGCCGCCGGAGGCAGCTGCGGCCGGCGGACGCCTGCACCCGGTCAGCGAGGAGCGAGGGGCGCCTGCACGCGGGCAGCGGGGAGCGAGGGGCGCCGCGCCCCGGCGGGCCCTTACCGGCTACAGCCCGCGGCGGCGACGCGCGGCGCGGACCACGGCCGCCGCACCCAGCAGCGCGACCGTCGCCCCGGCAGCCCCCGCAGCGGTGGCGTCCTTGCGCCCCAGCCGCCGCCCGACGACCGTGTGCCGCCCCGCCACTTCCTGCAGCAGCTCGGCCAGCACCTCCTCGTTCGTCCAGCGCGGCCGCCACCCCGCCGCGTGCAGCCGGCTGACGCTGACCACCCACGGGTGCATCGTGTACGCCAGGTCCCCGGCCGGGGACGGCGTGAGCCCGATGCGGTGCAGCCGCGCGGCGGCCCCGAGCGCGACGGCGGACGGCAGCTCCATGCGGCGGATCCCGCTCAGCTCCTCGACCTCCTCCTGCTCCAGCCAGCCCTCGCAGCCGACGGCCAGCTCGCCCTCCACCTTCTCCAGCGCCGCGTACTCCAGCGCGCTGACCAGGTCCTCCACGTGGCAGAACTGCCAGGTCGGCCGGGAGCCGGCGACCACGAGCAGCCGCGGCGACTCGAAGTAGCGGGTCAGGGCCGTGTCCGTACCGCCGACCAGCACGGCGGGCCGCACCACCGTGACGTTGAGCCCGGGGTGCGCCCGCGGCGCCCGGCGGCCGAGGCGTTCGATCTCCAGCAGGTCGCCGACGCCGGTGGCCTCGGCGGTGGCCCGCAGTTCGGAGTCCTCGGTCAGCGGGATGTCGTTGTCCGGGAGGGCGCCGTAGACCATGGCGGAGGTGCACAGCACGACCCGGTGCACCCCGGCCGCCGCGGCGGCGGTGAGGACGGTCTGGGTCCCGCGCACGTTGTACGCCGTACGGGCCGCCGGGTCCGTCTCCAGGTCCAGGTCGAGCGCGAGGTGGACCACGACGTCCGCGCCGCGCAGCTTCTCGGCGATGGCGGGGTCCCGTACGTCCAGGACGTGCCACTGCGCCTCGGCGCACTCTCCGCGCCGCTCGTCGATCGCGACGACCTGCTTGACCTCGTCCGAGGCGGCGAGCCGGGCGACCAGGGCGGCGCCGACCCCCGCCGCGGCGCCGGTCACGGCGACGACGGGGCCCCGTACCGACGGGTTTCGCGGCTGGCGAACGCCGTCGGGGCTGTCGCCGTGGTCAGGGCGGTTTTCGTCGCCGTGCGGCTCTCGAACCTGCGGATCTGGGGAACTCACCGGGCGTCTCCAGCGGTTGTCTTCAGTAGGTGCGCGTCCTGACGCGTCCCTACCAGGTGATGTCCATCCTGCCGCAGCCCAGGAGTAGGCGGAGCACCGAGCCCGGATGCGGCTGTGGTGTCTACGCTGGTGGTGTTGTCGGACCATTGCCCGTCGGCTCCCGCCGGCGGCCCTACGAGCCGAGGAAACCCGTGAGCGACACCCCATTCGGATTCGGCCTTCCGCCGGAGGAGCCGGAGGACGGCGACGAGGGCCGGAAGAAGGGCCAACCGGGCGGTCAGGGCGGCCCGGCGAATCCGTTCGGGTTCCCCGGGGCCGGACTGCCCGGAGGTCTGCCGGGCGCCGGCGGCCCCGGGGGCGCGGACAATCCCTTCGCCGCGATGTTCGGTGCGATGAACCCGAACGACCTCGGCGCCGCCTTCCAGCAGCTCGGGCAGATGCTCAGCTACGAGGGCGGTCCCGTGAACTGGGACATGGCCAAGGACATCGCCCGCCAGACCGTCGCGCAGGGCACCGCCGACGGCGTGAAGGACGCGAGCGTCGGACCGGCCGAGAAGTCGGCCGTCGAGGAGGCCGTGCGGCTGGCGGACCACTGGCTGGACTCCGTCACGTCGCTGCCGTCGGGCGCCGGTACGGCCGTGGCCTGGAGCCGCGCCGAGTGGGTCGAGGCGACCCTGCCGGTGTGGAAGGAACTGGTCGACCCGGTCGCCGAGCGCGTCGGCGCGGCGATGGGCGACGTCCTGCCCGAGGAGATGCAGGCGATGGCGGGCCCGCTGCTCGGCATGATGCGCTCCATGGGCGGCGCCATGTTCGGCCAGCAGATCGGTCAGGCCGTGGGCACCCTCGCGGGCGAGGTCGTCGGTTCCACCGACATCGGGCTGCCGCTGGGCCCGGCGGGCAAGGCCGCGCTGCTGCCGCTGAACATGGAGGCCTTCGGCAAGGACCTGGGCGTCCCCTCGGACGAGGTTCGCCTCTACCTGGCCCTGCGCGAGGCCGCCCACCAGCGGCTCTTCGCCCACGTGCCGTGGCTGCGCTCGCACCTCTTCGGCGCGGTCGAGGGGTACGCGCGCGGGATCAAGGTCGACACCTCGAAGCTGGAGGACGTGGTCGGCCAGCTCGACCCGTCGAACCCGGAGCAGCTCCAGGAAGCGCTCCAGGGCGGTATGTTCCAGCCGCAGGACACCCCGGAGCAGAAGGCCGCGCTGGCCCGGCTGGAGACGGCGCTCGCGCTCGTCGAGGGCTGGGTGGACGCGGTGGTGCACGAGGCCGCGAAGCCCCGTCTGACCTCGGCGGACGCGCTGCGCGAGACCCTGCGCCGGCGTCGCGCCTCGGGTGGTCCGGCGGAGCAGACCTTCGCGACCCTGATCGGGCTGGAGCTGCGTCCGCGGCGCCTGCGGGACGCCTCGCGGCTGTGGGCCTCGCTCACCGACGCGCGCGGCGTGGACGGGCGCGACGGGCTCTGGGAGCACCCGGACATGCTGCCGACGGCCTCCGACCTGGACGACCCGGACGGCTTCGTGCACCACGAGCAGCCGGACTTCTCCGAGATCGACAAGATGCTCGGCGAGGCCGCCGCGGGCAAGCCCGGACAGGACGCCCCTGAGCGGGACGGCCGCGAGCAGGACGGCGACGACACCAAGTGAGCCTGTACGACGACGCGGTCCTCGTCCTCAAGGGTTACGGGGACCAGAGCACCCCGGACGACCAGAGCGCGCTGCGGGAGGTGTACCTGGAGCACCTGGCCGCCCACCCGGACGGGATGTGGAAGCCGTGCGAGGCGGGGCACCTCACCGGAAGCGCGCTGGTGATCGACCCGGAGCGCGGCCGCGTGCTGCTGACCCTGCACAAGAAGCTCGGCATGTGGCTGCAGATGGGCGGTCACTGCGAGGCCGGGGACGGGACGCTCGCCGAGGTGGCGCTGCGCGAGGCCCGTGAGGAGTCCGGCATCGAGACGGGGCTGTCGCTGCTGCCGGGCGGCCCCGTGCGGCTGGACCGGCACCCCATTCCGGCGCCCTGCAACTGGCACCTCGACGTGCAGTACGCGGCGCTGGCCCCGGCCGGGGCGCAGGCGGTGATCAGCGACGAGTCCCTGGACGTGCGCTGGTTCGCGTACGACGAGGTGGCCGCTGTCGCGGACGCCTCGGTGGTGAGGCTGCTGGAGGCGGCCCGGGCGCGGCTCTGACGCCGAGGCGCGGAAGCTGCGGGGCGCGCGAGCGACGGGGGGGGCGGAAACCGGAAGGTTTCCGCCCGCCCGGGCCGTTCGTGTGCGGCGTCAGTTCCAGGCGTTGTTCTGGTTCTGCGCGTGGGCGCCCTGCTGGCCCACGCCGTACTGCGCGGCGAGGCCCTGACCCAGCTGCGCGTTCTGCGGCGGGAGCAGCTCACTGGGCTGCACCAGCGCGAAGCCCTGGCCGAGGAAGCTCAGCTCCCAGCCCTCGCCGGTGTTCCCGCGGCGCCGCCACACGCCGGTGGAGTGGGTCTGGGCCTGCATCTGCACGCGCAGCGAGGTGGACCAGGCGACGATGGCGTCCGCGTCGACGTTGACGTACTTGTCGGGCGTGATCTGCAGCATGAGCGGCTGCCCCGAGGTCATCAGGGCGACCTTGCCGCGGCCGGTGATGTTGAGCTGGTACTTGCCCGAGCCGGAGATTCCGTACTGGCTGTCCACCGCGATGGCCTCGGTGTGCAGGGTGGAGTCGAGGGCGAGGACGTAACTGCTGTCCACGGTCAGGCCGTCCTGGTCGACGTCCACGACGTGCACGTCCTGGGCGAGGTTGGCGAAGTACACCGTCCCCTGCCCGGAGCAGCGCATGAGGTCGAGGCCCTCGCCGGTGCGGGCGCGCGCGGTGCGCTGGTTGGTGCTCCGGTACTCGCCGTCGAAGTCGATCAGTCCCTGGTAGGCGACCATCGAGCCCTTGCGGGCGAGGACGTCGTCCTGCCCGGTGAGGGAGACCCGCAGCATCTGCGGGTTCTGGACGACGTACCGCTCCTGGGACTGTGCTTCGGCGTGGCCGAAAAGTGCGCTCTGCATGATGTGTCCGCTCCCCCTCAGCCCCGGGCCCGGAGCCGGTCGGTGCTGTCCTCGCTCGGCTGTACGACGACGATGCCCTGGCCGGAGAAGGCCATCTGGAAGGCCTCCCCGCTGCCGCGGCCGATCATCGACGAGGCCTTGAAGCTGCGCTTGCCCTTGACCTTGAGGTTCGGCGACCAGGCGACGAGCGCGTCCGGGTCGACGTACGTCTCGTCCTCGCCGCGGCCGCAGTCGACCACGATCGGGGTGCCGCGCGAGGTCAGGGCGACCCAGCCGGTGCCGGAGATCTGTACGTTGAACAGGCCCTGGCCGGCGAACTTGGCCAGTCCCTTGACCCGCTCGACGCCCCAGGTGAGGTGGGCGTCGAAGGCGAGCAGGTTGGTGCCGTTGACGGAGAGGGCGTCGTTGTCGAGGTTGATGACGACGACGTCCGCGCCGTAGTCGGCGAGGTAGAGCAGGCCGTCGCCGGTGCACTTCATCAGCGGCGCGCCCTCGCCCGTCAGCCACTGCGAGGCCATCTGGCGCACGGCGGGCGGGTTGGGCTCGTACTGGACGAAGCCCTCGTAGGCGACCATCGAGCCGGTGCGCGCGAAGAGGTCGTGGCCGCTCTGCATGGCGACCTTGAGCATCGCGCGCCCGTGGTTCTCCATGCGGGCGGCGACCGGGGTCGGGGCGTAGCCCGCGAGCTGCGGGTTCATGGCGTTCATTGCGTTCATGGCGGGCTCCCTCAGACCTCGTAGGGCTGGACGATGACGAAGTTTCCGGGGGCGCCCCGGAACTGGAGGTTCACGGTCTCCCCGCTGTGGCCGGGGTAGGCGTTGCGCCGGAGCCGGACCTGGCTGGAAATGACCACCTGCGCGCCCGCGGACCAGGCGACGATCGCGTTGCTGTCGACGAAGGTCGTCGGGGTGACCGGCAGGACGACGGGGGTGCCGTGCGTCTTGACGACGACGGTGCCGGAGCCCTGGAACTGCATGGTGAACAGGGCGCCGCCGGGGATGCCGTGGCCCTCGATCCGGCGCACCTCGTGCTGGAGCGATTCGTCGAAGGCGAGCACGCTCTCGGCGGAGACGCAGATTCCGTCGCCCTGCAGCTCGATGGCGTGCAGGTGCGTGCCGTTCTCGGCGAGGAAGACCTGGCCGCGGCCGCTGCAGCGCATGAGCTGCATCTCCTGACCGGTGGCGTTGCCGACGATGCGGCCGGCGAAGCCCGCACCCTTGTAGCTGAAGTCCACTTTGCCCTGGTAGAGCACCATGCTGCCCTGACGGGCGAGGACGGGCTGGCCGCCGATGCCCAGGTCGACGCGCATGAGCTGGGCGTTCTGCGGGGTCCAGCGCGCGCCGGTCGGGGCCTCCTTGTAGATCTGGAGGGCCGAGGTGAGACCGGGGGCGGCGGCCGTCTGCGCGGGCATGCCGGGCTGCTGGCCGTACGGAGCTCCGGGCGCGCCGGGCGGCGGGTAGCCGGCCGGGACCTGGCCCGGGACCTGGTGACCGTACGAGGGCTGCGGCGGCTGGCCGTAGGGACCGGCCGGGGGCGGCGGGGGCGGGTATCCGCCGGGGGCCTGGCCCGGGACCTGGTGCCCGTAGGAGGGGCTCGGCGGCGGCTGCGGCGGGTGCACGGGCTGGCCGTACGGGCCGGGGGCGGCCGGAGCGGGCGGCGCGAGCGGGCCCACCATCGTCGGCGCGGCGTGCAGGGAGGCGGCGGGCTGCTGCGGTGCGGCGTACGGAGCGGGGGCCGGGGGCGCCGGCGGCGGGGTGTGCTGCGCGGGCTGCGGCTGCTGGTACTGCGGCTGCTGCGGGGCGGCGGCCGCGGGCGCGCCCGGGGGCGCGGCGAAGGCCGGGGCCGCGAACGAGGGTGCGGCGGCGGCCTGCTGCGGGACCTGCTGCTGCGGAGCCGCAGGCTCCTCTTCGGCGACCTCACCGCCGAAGTTCTTCAGCAGCGCTTCCAGGCCGCCGTCGAAACCCTGGCCGACGGCGGCGAAGCGCCACACGTCCTTGAGGTAGAAGTCGCCCAGCATCACGGCGCGTTCGGTGCTGAACTCGGCTCCGGTGAAGGAGTAGCGGACCACTTCCTCACCGCCCGCGACGACCCGGATGTAGCCGGGGCCGACCTGCGACATCTGGCCCGCGCCGTCGATCGTCGCCGTGAAGGACAGCCGGTGGATGTTCGCCGGAACGCGGTCCAGGGTCACCCGGAAGGATTCGCTGTCGCCGGCCTGCGCGCCGAGCAGCTGAATGGACTCCTCCGGCGACTTGGGCTGGTTGAAGAAGACGAAGTAGCGGTCGTCCGACAGCCGCTCCTGTGCGTCGAGACCGAAACAGCTGATGTCGAAGGTCAGCCCGGGCCCGGCAATCTGCACACCCACGTACAGATCGGTGCCCGCGGTGAGATCACTGATCTTGGCCTTGTGGCCGCGCTGGAATTCCCTGGCCATACGAAACGACCGTCCCCCGTCCCGACGATGAATGCGTGCCCGTCAGGCTAACGGCTTCCGCCGACATCGACCCGGGTCGGTACCGAGCCGGTACACATCACGGACGCATCACGGCGCGGGCGCTCACTCCTCGCGCGCGGCCGGTACCTGGGGCAGCCGCTCGGCGGCCACCACTCCTTCGAGGTAACCGCGCGCCCGCTCGGTCCGGGGATACGCCTCCAGCAGCTGCCAGAAGCCCGGCCCGTGCCCCGGGACGAGCAGGTGGGCCAGCTCGTGCAGGAGCACGTAGTCGAGCACGTACTCCGGCATGCCCTGGAGGCGGTGGGACAGCCGGATGCTGCCCTCGGCGGGGGTGCAGGAGCCCCAACGGGTGTTCTGGTTGGTGACCCAGCGGACCGAGGTGGGGCGTGCGCGGCCGCCGAAGTACTGCTCGGACAAACGCTCGGCACGCTCGGTGAGTTCCGCGTCCCCGAGGGTCCGCTTGCTCTCCTGCGCGGCGAGCTTGTCGAGCATCACGCCCACCCAGCGCCGCTCCTCGGCCTCGGACATCCGGGCAGGGATGAGCACGACCGTCCGGTCGCCCTCGCGATAGGCGGAGACGGTCCTTCGGCGGCGCGCGCTGCGGCGGACTTCGACGGCGCGGGGCGCTGGATCGGCGGACACGGCACGACCGTACCCGGTGGCCAGGGCGGAAGTCCCGCCCGGCGGGGCTGCGGACGCGATCGGTTCGCGGTTCCGTCCCCGCCCGGCCGCCCCACGGGGCCCATCCGTTCGTCGTCTCATATGCCTGACGGGGTGCGCCTGTGGATAACTTCACACGCCGGGGGCGGGGGGCGGTCATGCTGCGAGGGCGGCGTCGTGGCCGCTGCGTGGGGAGAGTGGGAAGAGGGGGCAGGGCGATGTATCCGAAGGTGAAGCCCGCTTTGGCGCGGGCGTGGCGGGATCTGGAGACCGTGCAGTTCGGGGTGACGCCCGCGCACGCGGTGGTGTTCGGACCGTTGGACACGGCGACGGGGACCCTGCTCGACCGGCTCGACGGGACCCGGGGGATGGAGCTGCTGCGCAAGGAAGCCGCCGCCCTGGGGCTGCCGGACGGCCAGGTGGACGAGCTGGTGCGACGGCTGGCGCATGCGGGGGTGATCGATGACGCCACGGCCGGCGGGGCGCGGGCCCAGTCGTTGCTGCGGCGCCCGGAGGTGCTGGAGCGGCTGGGGCCCGACCGGGGCTCGCTCTCCCTGGTGCGCCGGGAGCCCGGGGGCGATCTGCGCGGGCTCGCGGCGCGGCGGGCGGTACGGGTCCAGGTGCGGGGCAGCGGGCGGGTGGGCGCGCTGATCGCGGCGGTGCTGGCGGGGGCGGGGGTGGGCCGGGTCGAGGTGCTGGACGGCGGGCGGGTGGAGCCGGGGGACGTCGCGCCCGGCGGGCTCGGGCCGCAGAGCGTGGGCCGGCTGCGGGCGGAGGCGGCGGGGGCGCTGGTGCGGGCGTCCGCTCCCGGTAAGGCGCCGCGGGACCAGGAGCGGGAGGGGCCCGAGCCGGCGCTGGCGCTGGTGGTGGTCGCGCCGCGGGACGGGCTCCAGGCGTGGGCCCCGGATCCGGACACCGCCGCGGACTGGGTGGCGGCGGGGATCCCGCATCTGTACGCCGGGGTGCTGGAGGGGACCGGGCTGGTGGGGCCGCTGGTGCTGCCGGGGAGCACCGGGTGCGCGGGGTGCATGGAGCGGGTGCGGGTGGAGCGGGACCGGGCGTGGGCGCGGATGCTGGTGCAGTGGCGGGGGGCTCACCGGCGCCGCGGCCCCGGTGCCTGTGACCTGGGGCTCGCCATGGCGGTGGCGGGGCTGGCCGCGGCGCACTCACTGGCCTTCCTCGACGGGGAGCTGCCCGCTTCGGCGGGGGCTCGGTGGGAGGCGGCGCTGCCCGGACTGCACTGGGAGCGGACGCGGGTGAGAGCGCATCCCGAGTGCGGGTGCGGGGCGGCGGGCGTGGGAGAGGGGGACTCCTCCGGCGCCCGAGAGGGACAGGACACAATGGCCGGGTAACCGCCGCCGCTCGCGGCACCGCTGTCTGGGAACTGGAGGGGCGCATGTCTGATCTTCCCCGGAAGGCGGTCACTCGTACCGTCAAGCTGGCCGCGCTTCCACTCGGCATAGCGGGCCGGGCCACCTGGGGGCTGGGGAAGCGGATCGGGGGCAAGTCGGCGGAGATCGTGGCGCGCGAGCTGCAGCAGCGCACCGCCGAGCAGCTCTTCCGCACCCTGGGCGAGCTGAAGGGCGGTGCGATGAAGTTCGGGCAGGCCATGTCGGTCTTCGAGGCGGCGCTGCCCGAGGAGGTCGCCGGGCCCTACCGGGCCGCGCTCACCAAGCTCCAGGAGGCCGCCCCGCCGCTGCCCGCCGCGCGGGTGCACCAGGTGCTGGCGGAGCGCCTCGGCCCGGACTGGCGGGAGCTGTTCGAGGAGTTCGAGGACAAGCCGGCGGCGGCCGCGTCGATCGGTCAGGTGCACCGGGCCGTGTGGCACGACGGGCGGCAGGTCGCGGTGAAGGTGCAGTACCCCGGGGCCGGGGAGGCGCTGCTCTCCGACCTGAAGCAGCTCGGCCGCTTCGCGGGGCTGCTGGGGCCGCTGATCCCGGGCATGGACATCAAGCCGCTGATCACGGAGTTGCGCGACCGGGTGGCGGAGGAGCTGGACTACGAGCTGGAGGCGGAGGCCCAGCGGATCCACGCGGAGGCCTTCGCGGGCGATCCCGACGTGGTCGTGCCGGACGTCGTGCACCAGGGCGACGAGGTCCTGGTGACGGAGTGGATCGAGGGGACACCGCTGTCGGAGATCATCGCCGACGGCACCCAGGAGGAGCGCGACCGCGCCGGGCAGCTGCTGGCCCGGTTCCTCTTCTCCGGTCCCGCGCGCACGGGCCTGCTGCACGCCGACCCGCACCCGGGCAACTTCCGGCTGATGGAGGGTGCCGACGGCCGGCTCCGGCTGGGGGTCCTGGACTTCGGTACGGTCGACCGGCTGCCGGGCGGGCTGCCCACGCCGGTGGGCAGGTCCCTGCGGATGACCCTGGACGACGATGCCGAGGGTGTCTACGGGCACCTGCGCGCCGAGGGCTTCGTGAAGGAGTCCATCGAGCTGGATCCGGACGCTGTGCTGGACTATCTGCTCCCGATCATCGAGCCGGCGAAGGCGGACGAGTTCACCTTCACCCGGACGTGGATGCGCAGTCAGGCGGCCCGGATCGCCGATCCGCGCTCCCCCGCGCACCAGTTGGGCCGCCAGATCAACCTTCCGCCGTCCTATCTGCTGATCCACCGGGTGACCCTGAGCACGATCGGGGTGCTGTGCCAGCTGGGCGCGACGGTGCGGTTGCGCGAAGAACTGGAGGCCTGGCTCCCGGGATTCCTGCCGGAGTCCTGATCCGGGGCGGCCCGTCCGGGGCCGCGGTCACCACCAGGAGGAGTCGAGCCGGCCTTCGATCGCGCGGATGTTGGCCCGGGCGCAGTCGTGGCAGAAGTACTGCCTGCTGCCGTTCTCCTTGGAGCAGGTCCAGGTGGGCGGGGCACCCGCGGGCGGCCGCGCGCCGCAGCGGGCGCAGATGACGGGCGGGGCCTCGGGTCCCGGGGATGCGGGGCGGGGGGTCGGCTGGTCCACCTCCCGACGATACCGCCGCCCACCCCGGGCGGCGGTCGGGACGCACCGGGGGCCGCTTCCCACGCCCCGGGGGGCCGCTCCGAACGGAGCGGCCCCCCGGGGGTCGGTCGGTGTCACTCCCGGACGTGCCGGGTGAGGTCGTCCTGGTCCGTGACGGCCGTTCAGTTCATGACGGCCATGGCCAGTGCGCGACGGGCGCGCAGCGACACGCGCTCGGCTCGCCGCTGCATGCGGCGGGCGGCGACCACGCGCAGGGCGCGGCGTTCGCCTTCCACCTCACGCATGCGGTCGGCCATATGGGCACGGGCCAGGGCTTCTGGAATGAGTTGCATCTCGCGGGTCCTGTTCTGACGCGAGGTGTTCGCGCCGGTGGTGATGAAGTCTTCGATGGCGGAGCCGGACGGCTGCTCGCTCGTGTGCTGCGGGGTCATGAGGGCCTGCTTCAGGGGATCGCGCGTCAGGGGGCGGTCGATGGTTCCGGTGGTGTTCATGCAGCGACGACCGGGTTCTTGCGCGGGCGGCCGCGCGGCCGCTTGCGGGCGACGACGACACCCTGGACGAACAGCTCGCCACCCCAGACGCCCCAGGGCTCGCGGCGCTCGACCGCTCCGGCGAGGCAGGCCTCGACCAGCGGGCAGGTGCGGCAGAGCGACTTGGCGTACTCGACGTCGGCCGGGGACTCGGCGAAGAAGACCTCCGGGTCGTAGGTGCGGCAGGCAACGGGTACGCCGAGGTTCTCGATGGCGTCGTCGAGCGCGGTGAGCGCGGTGAGGGGAGTCAAGGTGGAGTCCTCCGGGACTGCGGGCGGGGAGATCGTCTGGGTCTGCGGTACGGACGGGGCGTGCGCTTCGAGTTGCACGGTGGTTTTTTCCTCGTCTTGTTCGTCAAGTCGTTCCGGCCGGTCGGCCGGAATCGGCTGGTACCTGTTGCCAGTCCCGAGGCCCTTCGCGCTGCCGTCCCCGGTCGGGGACAAACAAAAGGGCCGCGGATCCCGGGTGGGGTTCCGCGGCCCTGAAGGCGCCGGCCTGATCATGCGATCAGACTGGATCACTCCAGGGTTCGAGCCCACGGAAGGCCCACATCAGGTGGTGCTGCGTCGTCGTCTTCTTCTGGTGTCCGGCACCGGCCGCCGCCGCAAAGCCGCCATAGGCATGCGCCTTGGCCTGGCCAGCTGCTACTGCCACCGGTGCCTGCATCGGTCGTTCATTGCGCTCACTCACCATGGAGGTGATCAGGGCGGCGGGGCTGACAGCGGCGATCGCGGACAGACCGGTACCCCGGACGGAGAGCGCAGAGGGGGCGAGAAGCAGGCAGGAGGAGGCGGCAGCCGAGCGATCGGTCAGTTTGGTGGTGGTCATCAACGTGGTCACGGGTTTCGCCTCCTCTCGGCGTCTCGGGGACCCGGCCCGAGGGCCTGTCCCATGCGTATTCGGATAAGTACAGCACGGATCCGGGGCTTCGGAGAAGCCACCGTTTCCGTTGCTAAGAACCTATGGGGCTTCGCAGGGCATGTGCAAACTATTTTTCCGACGAGTTTCTACGCGTCGTCAGCGGCACCGCTCCCGGGCTCCTCACCTGCGCAGATGGCCAGCACATCGGCTCCGTAGCGGTCGAGCTTGCGACCACCCACACCCGAGATCATCGACAGCTCGCCCGCCTCGGTCGGGACGGCCTCCGCGATCGCCATCAGCGTCTTGTCCGTGAAGACGCAGTAGGCGGGCTGGCCGAGCTCCTTCGCCTGGCCCGCGCGCCAGTCCCGCAGCCGTTCGTAGAGGCCCTCGTCCATGTCGGACGGGCAGTCCTCGCACCGCATCAGTTTCAGCTCGCCCGCCTCGGTCAGGGTCTTGCCGCAGACCCGGCACAGGACGGGCCCGCGGCGGCCCCGCTTGCGGGCCGCGCGCTCGGTGACGGCGCCCGCCGCCCGGCTCCCCGCGGCCGCGGAGCCCGGCCGCAGCCCGTTCAGGAAGCGGCTGGGCTTGCGGGAGGCCCGGCCGCCCGGAGCGCGCGAGAGGGACCAGGAGAGCGTCAGGTGCACCCGGGCCCGGGTGACGCCGACGTACAGCAGCCGGCGCTCCTCCTCCACCTGCTCGTCGGTCTTGGCGTAGGTGATCGGCATCATGCCGTCGGTGAGGCCGACCAGGAAGACCGCGTCCCACTCCAGGCCCTTGGCGGCGTGCAGCGAGGCGAGGGTGACGCCCTGGACGGTCGGTGCGTGCTGGGCGGCCATCCGCTCGTCCAGCTCGACCGCGAGGTCGGCCAGGGTGGCCCCGGGCCGGCCGCGGGCGAAGTCCTCGGCGAGCCGGACCAGCGCGGCCAGGGATTCCCACTGGTCGCGGACGGCCCCGGAGCCGGCGGGCGGCTCGGTGGTCCAGCCGTTGGAGCTGAGCACGGCGCGGACCTGGGAGGCCAGCCCGACGGCATCGTCGACCAGCGGGTCGTTCCCGCCGGAGCGCGCGGCGCCCTTGAGGGTGAGCATCGCCTTCTTGACCTCGGGGCGCTCGAAGAAGCGCTCCGCACCGCGCAGCTGGTAGGGCACGCCGGCGTCGGCCAGGGCCTGCTCGTACACCTCGGACTGGGCGTTGATGCGGTAGAGCACGGCGATCTCGCCCGCCGGGACGCCGGCGGCGATCAGGTCCCGGATCCGGCCCGCGACGCCCTCGGCCTCGGCGGGCTCGTCCGGGTACTCGGCGTAGACCGGGTCGGGGCCCGTCTCGCGCTGGGAGACCAGCTCCAGCCGGTGCTCGGCGGCCCGGCCCCGGGCCTGGTTCAGCAGGCCGTTGGCGAGGTGCACCACCTGGGGGGTGGAGCGGTAGTCGCGGACCAGCTTCACCAGGGTGGCCTGCGGGTACCGGGTGCGGAAGGAGAGCAGGTGGTCGGGGGTGGCGCCGGTGAAGGAGTAGATCGTCTGGCTGGCGTCGCCGACGACGCACAGGCTGTCGCGGTCGCCGAGCCACAGTTCCAGCAGGCGCTGCTGGAGGGGGCTGACGTCCTGGTACTCGTCGACCACGAAGTGCTGGTACTGCGTGCGGATCTGGTCGGCGATGTCGTGGCGGTCCTGCAGGATGCCGACGGTGAGCAGCAGCACGTCCTCGAAGTCGATCATCGACCGGTCGCGCTTGAGCTGTTCGTACGTGCCGTAGATCTGTGCGATTTCGGCCATGTCCCGGGGGGCCTCGCGGCCCGTCTTGAGGGCGGCCGCGGGATAGTCGGCGGGGACGGTCTGGGTGACCTTCGCCCACTCGATCTCACCGGTGACATCGCGCAGCTCATTGCGGTCGAGCCGGATCCGGCAGCGCGCCCCGGCCTCGGCCACCAGCTGGATCTTGCGTTCGACCAGGCGCGGAACCTCGCCGCCGATGGCTTTCGGCCAGAAGTACTGGAGCTGGCGCAGGGCGGCGGAGTGGAAGGTGCGCGCCTGCACGCCGCCCGCGCCGAGGGTGCGCAGCCGCCCGCGCATCTCGCCCGCGGCGCGGTTGGTGAAGGTGACGGCCAGCACGCTCGCCGGCATCAGCTGGCCGGAACGCACCCCGTAGGCGATGCGGTGGGTGATGGCCCGCGTCTTGCCCGTGCCGGCGCCCGCCAGGACGCACACCGGCCCCTTGAGGGTCGTGGCGACCTCGCGCTGCTCCGGGTCCAGGCCCAGGAGCACCGCGTCGGCCGACTCCGGGTCGGCCGGGAAGGATGAGGAGTGCGTTGCTGCTGTCACCCCGCCATGCTGCCAGGTCCGCCGGGCCGGACGGGAAACCTGTCCACAGGCGGTGGGCACCGGTCGTACGAATGCGCCGCGCCACCTGGGGGCACCTGCCGGGAATGGGCGGGCGCCCTCGTACGTTCGAGTACTCGGACGTTCCGAGGCCTCCCGCCCCGACCCCCAGAGGAGAGTTCACGCCATGCAGGACAAGGGTTCCGTGACGATGTACAGCACCACGTGGTGCGGCTACTGCCGCCGGCTGAAGAGCCAGCTGGACCGGGAAGGCATCGCCTACACCGAGATCAACATCGAGCAGGACCCGGCGTCGGCCGCCTTCGTGGAGAAGGCCAACGGCGGCAACCAGACCGTCCCGACCCTCCTCGTCGTGGCACCCACGGGCACCGAGTCCGTGATGACGAACCCGAGCCTGGCCCAGGTCAAGCAGGCCCTCGCGGTCTGACGGCCCGGCGCCCGCCCGCTCCGCGCACCGCCCCCTCCGGCCCCGGCCGGCAGGGGGCGGCGGCATGCCGGGCCCCGACGGGGAAGGCCGCCTGAAAGGCGGGGCCGGGCCGGGCCCGGGGGGGTCAGGGGGTCGGCTTGGGGAGGGGGGCGCCGTACCAGAGTTCGACCAGGCGGGCCGCGATGGAGATGCCCGCCGGGGGGAGCACCTCGCCGGTCTCGATGGCGCGGCGCAGGTCCTCGCGGGAGAACCAGCGGGCCTCCTGGATCTCCTCGCCGTCCACGGTGATCTCCGAGGTGAGCGCGCGGGCGGTGAAGCCCAGCATCAGGCTGTACGGGAAGGGCCAGGGCTGGCTGGCGACGTACTCGACCGCGCCGACCTTGACGCCCGCCTCCTCCCACACCTCGCGGATCACCGACTGCTCGATGGCCTCGCCCGGCTCCACGAAACCGGCCAGGGTCGAGAAGCGCCCCTCCGGCCAGTGCACCTGGCGGCCGAGCAGCGCGCGGTCCTGCGCGTCGGTGACCAGCATGATCACGGCCGGGTCGGTGCGCGGGTAGTGCTCCGCGCCGCAGCCCGGGCAGCGCCGGATGTGGCCCGCGGCGGCGACCACCGTGCGCTCGCCGCAGCGGGAGCAGAAGCGGTGCATCCGCTGCCAGTTCTCCAGGGCCACCGCGTGCACCATCAGGCCGGCGTCCCGCGGGGACAGCAGCGTGCCCGCCTCGCGCAGGCCGGCCGGGCGGGCCGACTGGTCCATGCGGCCGGGCAGCGAGTCCTTCTGGAGCGCGAAGTACCGTACGCCGTCCTCGCCGGTGCCCAGGAAGTAGCGGTGGGTCTCGGTGGCCGGGGCCTCGAAGGCCGGGGTCATGACGATCTCCGTGCCTCCGTCCGGGGTGTCGTCGATCAGCACCTGGCCGCCGGAGACCACGAAGACGCGGGTCGAGGGGTGGCTCCAGGCCGCCGCGAGCCAGGCCTCGTCGAGGCGGTGGTGCGCGGCGCGGTCGATGCCGCTGGGCGCGGTCAGCGAGACGGGCCGGTCGGCGGCCGGGCCGTCGGCGGCGGCCGCGGCGGGCGCGGTCGCGGCGGGCCCGGTCGCGGTCGGCTCGGTCGCGGCGTGCTCGGTCGAGATGCTCACTGGTACTTCCAACTCCCCCGGAGTGGTGGGACGGACGGGATCAGACGGCGGTGGACGCGGGGTTCCAGGTCTCGGCGAGGTCGGACCACAGGTAGGCGGTCGTTTCGACGCCCTTGAGCAGCAGGTCCAGCTCCACCTTCTCGTTCGGCGCGTGCCAGCCGTCGGAGGGTACGGAGATCCCGAGGAAGAGCACGGGCGCGCCCAGCACGTCCTGGAGGTCCGCCGCCGGGCCCGAGCCCCCCTCGCGGGTGAAACGGATCTTCTCGCCGAACGCGCGCCCCATGGCCCGTACGACCGACCGCAGCGCGGGGTGGTCCAGCGGGGTCAGGCAGGGGCGGGTGGGGGCGCCGAAGACGATGGAGTGGCGGATCCCGGCGGGGATCCGGGCCGCGACCCAGTCCGTGACGGACTTCTCGACCTCGTACGGATCCTGCCCGGACACCAGCCGGAACGACAGCTTCAGCTGGGCGGAGGCGGGGACGATGGTCTTCCCGCCGGGCCCCTGGTAGCCGCCGCCGATGCCGTTGACCTCGGCCGTGGGGCGGGCCCAGACCCGCTCCAGGGTGGAGTACCCCGCCTCCCCCGCGGCCGCGTGGGACTTGGCCGTGCGCAGCCATTCGTCCTCGTCGAAGGGCAGTTCGGCGATCAGCGCGCGCTCGGCGTCGGTGAGGACGGCGACGTTGTCGTAGAACCCGGGGATGGTGACCCGCTCGTCGGCGTCGTGCAGCGCCGCCACCAGGCGGGCGGCCACGGTCGCCGGGTTGGGCACGGCGCCGCCGAAGGCCCCGGAGTGGATGTCCTGGTCCGGCCCGCTCAGCTCGATCTCGCAGTCGGCGATGCCGCGCATGCCGGTGCAGACGGTCGGCGTGGTCTCGGACCACATGCCGGTGTCGGAGACGATCACGACGTCCGCCGCGAGGCGGGCGGCCTCGGCCTCGACGAGGGCGCGGAAGTGCGTGGACCCGGACTCCTCCTCGCCCTCGATCAGCAGCTTGAGGTGGACGGCGGGCGCGGCGGCGCCGGTCGCGGCCAGGTGCGCCCGCACGCCGAGGGTGTGGAAGAACACCTGGCCCTTGTCGTCGGCGGCGCCCCGCGCGTACATCCGGTTGTCCTTGATCACCGGCTCGAACGGCTCGGTGTGCCAGCCGTCGGCGAGCGCGGCGGGCTGTACGTCGTGGTGGCCGTAGACCAGGACGACCGGGGCGGCCGGGTCCTCGCTGGGCCACTCGGCGAAGACGGCGGGGGCGCCGGGGGTGGGCCAGACCTCGGCGACCGGGAAGCCGGTCTCCTTCAGCGCCGAGGCGAGCCAGTGCGCGCTGCGCTCCACGTCGTCCGCGTGCTCGGGCTGGGCCGAGACGGAGGGAATGCGCAGCCAGTCGGCGAGGTCGTCGAGGAAGGCGGCGCGGTGCGTGTCGATGTAGGCGCGGACGGCGCTGTCCGGGGTCTGGCTCATACCCACGAGCCTAACCTTCCCCCTGTGGGTCACCGTCCGCGACCGTTTCGCCTTGGAGGATCCGCTCAAGCCGGGCTCTGGACGGCAGGTTCGCGGGGCGGATCACGCGGCCGCTGCGGACGTGCAGGAAGGCGACGGTGATCCGGTCGAGCGGGGTGCCGGTGGCTTCCGCCCAGGCCAGGCGGTAGACGGCGAGCTGGAGCGGGTCCGCTTCGGCGGAGCGGCCGGTCTTCCAGTCGACGATCTCGAAGGAGCCGTCGTCATTGCGGTAGACGGCGTCGATCCGGCCGCGGATCACCCGGCCCGCCAGGGTGAACTGGACGGGCACCTCCATGCGGTACGGGGTGCGCTCGGCGTACGGGCTGCGCTCGAAGGCCTCCTTCAACGCGTCCAGATCCCGCTCGTCGGCCACCTCCTGGTCGGAGCCGGGCAGCTCGGTGACGGGGTCCAGGACGTCGAGCAACGGGAGCGGCAGGTCGTCGAACCGGGACTCCACCCAGGCGTGGAAACGGGTGCCCTGGCGGGCGGCGGGCTGGGGGGGCTTGGGCATGGGGCGGGCGAGGTCGCGGACGAAGCCGTCCTCGTCGGCGGCCAGGCGGAGCAGTTGGCTCGCCGAGAGGGTGGGGGGCAGGACGACGTCGCGGACGGCGGCCCGCGAACGGCGCAGTTCGCCCTCCAGGGCGTCCAGGTCACGGTCCCAGGAGGCCAGCGTGCGGGACTCCTCCGGAGTGGGGGCGGGGGCGGGGGCGGGTGTGGTTCCGGGTGCGGGGGGTGGGACCTGCGGGGCTTCGGGGCTCCGCCCCGGACCCCGCGCCTCAAACGCCGGCGAGGCTGGATGTGGCTCGGCGGTCGGCGGGGCTGGATATGGCTCCTCCTCGGGGTCGTCCGGCCAGGGGGCTTCTTCTTCGTCCGGCCAGAGGTAGTCGTCGTCCTCGGGCTGGGGAGCGGGCTCCGGGGGTGGAGGGGATGCCAGGTGGGCGGTGACCAGGGCGGCGGCGCGGCGGCGCAGGGCGAGGGAGGCCGGGTCCAGGGGGAGCGGCCAGGAGTGGTCCGGGGTGTCGCCGGTCGCCAGCGCGGGGTTCACGGCGTCCGGCTCGGGCTCCTCGGCCCATGCCTCGATCTCGCCGAACCCGGCCGCGCAGTGCTCGTACAGCGCCGTCAGGAAGGAGGAGGGGCCGCGGCGCTTCTTCTGGGTCGGGCCCCACCAGTGGCCGGAGGCCAGCAGCAGGGAGCGGGGGCGGGTGAAGGTGACGTAGCCCAGGCGCAGCTCTTCGGTCGCCTGATGGGTGCGCAGCTGTGCCTTGAAGTTCTTCAGCCCGGCGGCGGTCCACTCCGGGTCGGCCGGCAGCGTCTCGGCGTCCCCGCGCAGGGCGTGCGGGAGGACCTTGGCGTACGAGGTCCAGGACTCGCGGGCCCGTTCGCTCGGGAAGGCTCCCGCGTACAGCCCGGGCACCGCGACGACGTCCCACTCCAGGCCCTTGGACTTGTGGGCGGTCAGCACCTTCACGGTGTTCTCCCCGCCGGGCAGGGCGTGGTCGAGGCCCTTCTCGTACTGGGCGGCGGTGCGCAGGAAGGCGAGGAACGCGAGGAGCGTGGCCTCGCCGTCCAGGGCGGCGAAACCGGCCGCCACGTCCAGGAAGCCGGACAGGGTCTCCCGGCGGCGGGCCGCCAGCGCGTGCGGGGACGCGGACAGTTCGACGTCGAGGCCGGTGGCGGCCAGCACCCGGTGCAGGACGTCCATCAGCGGGTCGGACAGGGACCGGCGCAAGTCGCGCAGCTCCTGCGCGAGGTGGGCGAAGCGGACCCGGGCCTCGGCGGAGAAGGGCAGGCCGTCCTGCTGCGGGGAGTCGCCGAGGAAGGTCTCCAGCGCGTCCGCCAGCGAGACGATCTCCGCCGGGTCGACCCCCTCGACGGCCGCGGCGAGCCGGCGATCGGGGTCGTCGCCCGCGGCCGGGGCGCGGGCCACCAGCAGCCGGGCCCGCCGGCCGAGCAGGGCCAGGTCACGGGCGCCGATCCGCCAGCGGGGGCCGATCAGCAACCGGACGAGGGCGGCGTTGGCCCCCGGGTCCTGGAGGACCTCGCAGACGGAGACCAGGTCGGCGACCTCGGGCAGGTGCAGCAGCCCGGACAGGCCCACGACCTCGACGGGGACGTCCCGGGCCACCAGCGCGCCCTGGATCGCGGCGAAGTCACCGGCGGAGCGGCACAGGACGGCGATCTCCCCCGGCTCCTTGCCGGTGCGCACCAGGTGGGCGATCGAGTCGGCGAGCCACTCCAGTTCCTGGGCGTGGGTCTCCAGCAGCGCGCAGCGGACGAAGCCGTCGCGCTCGGCCCCCGGCGCCGGGCGCAGCGCCTCGACGCCCGCGTGCAGGGCGCGC
The DNA here is from genome assembly GCF_056435825.1 of Streptomyces sp. NPDC043876. Lineage (NCBI taxonomy): Bacteria > Bacillati > Actinomycetota > Actinomycetes > Kitasatosporales > Streptomycetaceae > Streptomyces > Streptomyces sp. NPDC043876. Next base: position 98,162 of record NZ_JBWKDV010000001.1, read on the forward strand.
AGGGGCGCGGCCAGGCCGTTGGCCAGGTCGAGGAGGCGGCCGCCGCTGCGCCGGTTCTCGCTCAGGGAGAGGCGGTCGGCGGGGGCGCCGTCGGCGTGCGGGAAGTGCTCGGGGAAGTCGTCGAGGTTGGCGACGGACGCGCCGCGCCAGCCGTAGATCGCCTGGCAGGGGTCGCCCACGGCGGTCACGGCGTGCCCGGTGCCCCCGCCGAAGAGGCCGGACAGCAGCAGCCGCTGGGCGACCGAGGTGTCCTGGTACTCGTCGAGCAGGACGACGCGGAACTCCTCGCGCAGCAGGGCGCCGACCTCGGGCCGGGTCGTGGCCAGCTCCGCGGAGCGGGCTATCTGGTCGCTGAAGTCGAGGAGGTCGCGGGAAGCCTTGGCGGCGCGGTAGCGGCCGACCAGTTCCAGCAGTTCGAGGCGGCCGCGGGCGGCCTCGGGGACCTTGCGGAGGTCTTCGTTGCCGAGCTTCACCTCGGCGAGGGCGTCCAGGAGGGCGGTGTCGTACGCGCGCAGCTGCGCCGGGGTGACCAGGTGCTCGGACAGTTCGCTGTCCAGTGCGAGCAGGTCGCTGACCAGGTCGGGAAGCGATTTCGTCAGCGAGGGGTAGGGGCCGGGGGCCTCGCGCAGGACGCGGGCGGCGAGCTGGAAGCGGGTGGCGTCGGCCAGCAGCCGCGAGCTGGGCTCCAGGCCGATGCGCAGCCCGTGGTCCTTGAGGAGCTGCCCCGCGAAGGAGTGGTAGGTGGAGATCCGGGGTTCGCCCCCGGCGGTGTCGTCGGCCGGGGAGGGGTCGGGGTCGCTGATGCCGGCCCGCGCGAGGGCCGTCCGTACCCGCTCGGCCAGCTCGCCCGCGGCCTTGTTGGTGAATGTCAGGCCGAGGACCTGCTCGGGCGCGACCGTGCCCGTGCCGACCAGCCAGACCACGCGCGCGGCCATCACCGTCGTCTTGCCGGAACCGGCGCCCGCGACGATCACCTGGGGGGCGGGCGGCGCGGTGACGCAGGCCAGCTGTTCGGGTGTGAAGGGGATGCCGAGGAGCTGCTTGAGCTGCTCGGGGTCGGTGAGGACGGGCTGGCGGGCGGACACGTGAAAAGGCTAGCGGCCCGCACCGACAGCCCCGACCGGCCGGCGGCCGGGGCCCGGCGGCAGGGGCCCCGCGGCCGGCCTCCCTGCGGCAGTGACCCCGGCGGCCGGCGTCACTCGACGGTCTGGCGGCCCTCGGGCCGGGCGCTGCACGCGGAGCGGAAGGAGCAGCGGCCGCAGTGGTCGCCGGCGGCCGGGGCGAACCGTTCGTCCAGCACCCGGCCCGCGGCGGTGGCCAGCAGGTCGCCGACCCAGTCCCCCGAGGGGCCGGCGCCGAGCGGCTGCTGGGCCTGCACCTTGGGCACCTCGTCGCCGCCGTCCTTCTTGGCGGCGCCCTGGCGGAGCTGGACGAGCTCGGCGCCGCCGGGCTCGGGGCGGCGGCCGTCGAAGACCTCGTCGAGGGCGCCCTCGCGCACGGCGAGCTGGTAGACGGCGAGCTGCGGGTGGCGGGCGACCTCGTCGCGGGTGGGGGTGGCCTTGCCGGTCTTGAAGTCGACGACGTACGCCCGGCCCTGCGGGTCGGTCTCGACGCGGTCCATGGAGCCGCGCACGCGGACCTCGTACGCGCCCGCCCCGAGGGTGACGTCGAAGTCGTGCTCGGTGGCCACGGAGGTGCGGCCGCCGCGGTCCGAGTTGTGCCAGCGGATGAAGCGCTCCAGGGCGGCCCGGGCGTTCTCCTTCTCCTGGCGGGACTTCCAGGGCGCGTCGAAGGCGAGCGCGTCCCACACCGAGTCGAGCCGTTCCATGAGGACGGCGAGGTCGGCGGGCGTACGTCCGGACGCGACCTCGTCGGCGAGGACGTGGACGACGTTGCCGAAGCCCTGGGCGGCGGTGGACGGGGCGTCCGCCTTGACCTCGCGCCCCAGGAACCACTGGAGGGAGCAGGTGTTGGCCAGCTGGTCCAGGGCGCTGCCGGACAGGGCGACGGGCCGGTCCCGGTCGCGCAGCGGGGCCGCGGCCCGGGTCGGTTCGTACAGGCCCCACCAGCGCTGCGGGTGCGCGGCCGGTACGAGCGGGCGGTCCTCGTCGTCGGTGAGCGCGGCGAGCCGGGCGAGGCGCCGGGCGGCGGCGTCGCGCAGCGCCTCGGAGGCGTCCGGGTCGACGGTGGTGGCGCGCAGCTCGGCGACCAGCGCGGGGACGGCGAGGGGGCGGCGGGGGCGGCCGGTGACGTCCTTGACCGGTACGCCGAGTTCGGTGAGGAAGCGGGAGGGCTGGTCGCCGTCCTCGGCGGGGGCCTTGACGGCGGTGACGACGAGGCGGTCGCGGGCGCGGGTGGCGGCGACGTAGAAGAGGCGGCGCTCCTCGGCGAGGAGGGCGCCGGGGGTCAGCGGTTCGGCGAGGCCGTCGCGGCCGATCCGGTCCGCCTCCAGGAGCGAGCCGCGGCGGCGCAGGTCGGGCCACAGGCCCTCCTGGACCCCGGCGACGACGACGAGGCCCCACTCCAGGCCCTTGGAGCGGTGCACGGTCATGAGCCGGACCGCCTCCGGGCGGGCGGCGCGGTGGCTGAGCGTGTCGGCCGCGATGTCCTCGGCCTCCAGCTGTTCGAGGAAGTTGAGCGCGCCGCGGCCGCCGGTACGTTCCTCCGCGCGGGCGGCGGTGTCGAAGAGGGCGCACACCGCGTCCAGGTCGCGGTCGGCGTTGCGGCCGGCGGCGCCGCCGCGGCGGGCGCCGCGCTCCAGGCGCTGCGGCCAGGGGGTGCCGTCCCAGAGGACCCACAGGGCCTCCTCGGCGGTGCCGCCGCCCTGGAGCAGCTCGCGGGCCTTGCGCAGGAGCGTGCCGAGGCGCTGGGCGCCGCGGGCGTACGCCGGGTCGTGGGCGACGAGCCGCTCCGGCTCCGCGAGGGCGCGGGCCAGCAGGACGTCGGAGGGTGCGGGCACCGCGATGCCCGCGGCCCGCTCCTCGTCGCGCAGGGCCCGGCCGAGGCGGCGCAGGTCGGTGGCGTCCATGCCGCCGAGGGGGGAGGTGAGCAGGGTCATGGCCGCCTCCACCCCGATCCACCCGGCGTCTGCCGACGGCCCACCGGACCCGTCGCCGCGGGGCGCGTCCGTGTCGCCGCCGGGGGTCTCGTTCGCCTCGGGCGCAGCCATGCCCGGCTCGGGCGCGGCCACCCCGGGCTCGGGCGCGGCCATCTCCGGCTCGGGCGCAGCCAACTCCGGCTCGGGCGCAGCCATCTCCAGCCTCGCCGGCGTTTGAGGCGCCGCCGGAGGCACCGTTGCCTCCGGCGGCGCCTCAAACGCCGGCGGGGCTGAATTTGCACCCTGGGTCGGCGAGGCTGAATTTGCCCCCGGGGCTGACAGCGGCGCAGCCGAAGGGGTCGCCGCTGTGCGGAGGGCGGTGAGGAGGGGGGTTACGGCCGGTTCGTGGCGGAGGGGGGCGTCGCCGCCGTCGGTTTCGGCGGGGACGCCCGCGGCCACCAGGGCACGCCGCATCTGCGGCAGGGTGCGGCCCCCCGAGCGGACCAGGACGGCCATGTCCTGCCACGGCACCCCGTCTTCGAGGTGCGCCCGGCGCAGGATGTCGGCGATGTTCTCCACCTCGGTGGCGGAGGTCGGGTAGGTGTGGACCTCCACCCGCCCGCCCTCCCGCGTGGCCCGCAGCCCCCGGTGCGCCCGGACCGCGGCGGCCGGGAGCCGCGTCATCGGCATCCGGGTGGTGAGCAGCCGGGTGGCCGCGAGGAGGGCGGCCCCGGAGCGGCGGGACACGGTCAGGGACCGGATCCCGGCCCCGGGAAAGGCCGAGGCGAAGTCCAGGATGCCGTTGACGTCACCGCCGCGGAACGCGTAGATCGACTGGTCCGGGTCGCCGAAGGCGACCAGCGTGCCCGCGGGCCCGTTCAGCGCGCGCAGCAGCCGGACCTGCGAGGCGTCGGTGTCCTGGTACTCGTCGACGTAGATCGCGTCGTACGCCGCGGACAGTTCCGGGGTGCGCTCGGCCAGGAGCACCGCACGGTGCAGGAGCTCGGCGTAGTCCAGCGTCCCCTGCATGTCCAGGACGTCCAGGTACTCGGAGAGGAAGGCGGCGGCGGCCTTCCAGTCGGGCCGCCCGGTCCGGGACGCGAAGGCGTCGAGCGCCTCGGGCCCCAGGCCCAGCTCGCGGCTGCGGGCGAGCACGGCCCGTACCTCGTCGGCGAATCCGCGCGTGGTGAGCGCGGCCCGCAGGTCGTCGGGCCAGTGGATCGACTTCAGGGTGCGCTGGCCCTCCAGCAGGGCCCGTACGGTCACGTCCTGCTCGGGTCCGGACAGCAGCCGCAGCGGTTCCGTGAAGAGTTCGCTGTCCTGGTGGGCGCGGACCAGGCCGTAGCAGAAGGAGTGGAAGGTGGTGGCCTGCGGGGCGCGCGCCCCGCCGAGGCGCAGCGCGGCCCGGTCGCGCAGTTCCACCGCCGCCTTGCGGCTGAAGGTGAGGACGAGGATGCGGGCGGGGTCCGCGCCGGCCTCGACCCGGGCGGCGACCGCCTCGACCAGCGTCGTCGTCTTGCCTGTGCCCGGTCCGGCCAGCACGAGCAGCGGTCCCGCCGCGTGGTCAACCACGGCCCGCTGCGCTGCGTCCAGGACAGGGGGATCCGCCTGCGCCGGTCCGCCGCGGACCAGCCGGTACGCGTGCGGGGCCCGCGTACGACGGTCCGAAGGAGAGCTGATCACGTGGGGTGCCGGTCCTGGTGGGTCTGGGGTCGTGGGTGCGCGGGGCGGGTTCCGCGGCGGAGGCGAAGGCTCAACGCTACGGCAAGCGGGGGGACGCGCGCAGTCGCCCCGGAGGCCCCGCGTCCCCCGTACGGGCCTGCGAGCGCCCGCCCGGGCGTCCGATGGCGGAAGCTGGCAGGTGTGACCCTGCACACGCCCGGGCCGAGGCCCGGGATCCGGCCGGCGGCGGCGCCGACGGCCCGGCCCGGCCGGACGTCAACCGTCCGCCGTCCGGTGTCCGTCCCAGCGCGCGCGTTTCATGTCGAGGCGCGGTACGTGCCCGGCGGCGGCGCGGGAGGCCTCGCGCAGCGGTGTGCCCTCGTCCCGGTAGCGCGCCAGGGCCCGCAGTTCGCTGCCGGGCAGCAGGGTCCCGTCCGAGCGGACCACCCGCCACCACGGGACCGGGCCGCCGTAGAGCGCCATGACGCGCCCGACCTGGCGCGGGCCGCCGTCGCCGAGCCATTCGGCGACGTCCCCGTACGTCATCACCCGGCCGGGGGGAATCTCCTCGGCGACCGCGAGGACTCGTTCCGCGTACTCCGGCAGCTCCGGTTCATCGGTCATGCGGCACATCGTGCCGCACCCCGGCCCGGCCCTCGCGGAACGGTCGGGTCCGGCGGGACGCGCACCCTGCTGCCCCGCGCCCCCGCTCCGCCGTGCCACCATCTTCCGGGCGGTGACAGGTGATACGTGATCAAGAAGAGACGGACGTGACGGCGAAGGAGCAGGGTGTGAGCCCTCCCGAGAGCAGTCCGGAAGGCGCCCCGGGGCCCCCGGGAGTCCCCGGTTCCCCGGGCGCGGGCTTCCCCGGCGGCGACCCGGCCGCCGGCTCCGGCGTCGGGCGCACGACGGCGGACGGCACGGCGCGAGCGGACGGCGCCGCCGGTTCCGCGCGCCCGCACGCCCCCGCACCGGAGGGCCCAGCACCGGACGCTCCCGCACCGGATGCCACCGTTCCGCACGCCCCCGTACCGCACGCCCCCGTACCGGACGCCGCCGCTCCGGACGCCGCCGGTCCCGCTCCGCACCCCACCGGTCCCGGGCCCGACGCCGACCGGGTCGAGGTCGACGAGCCGCTGCTCGCCGCCCGCGTGCACCGCCCCTCCGACCTGGTCCGGCTGCTCGTCGGCATCCTCGGCATCGCCGTCGTCCTCGGCATCGCGGCCTTCGCCCACGGCACCACCGTGGGTCTCGAAGCGGACATCAACAAGGGCACCGGCCAGGCCCCGGACCTGCTGATCAAGGTCGCCGGGCTGGTGTCGAGCATCGCCATCCTGCTGGTGCCGGTCGCCTTCGCCATCGAGCGGCTGATCAAGCGCGACGGCCTGCGCATCGCCGACGGCGTGCTCGCCGCCGTCCTCGCCCACGGCGTGACCCTCGCCATCGACCTCTGGGTCTCGCGCGCCGCCTCGGGCACCATCCAGGAGGCCCTGACCCGCCCCACCGGCATCGGCGAGGTGCTCACCGATCCGGTCCACGGCTACCTCGCGCCCGTCATCGCGTACATGACCGCCGTCGGGATGACCCGCAGACCCCGCTGGCGCGTGGCGCTGTGGGCGGTCCTGCTCCTCGACGCCTTCGCGATGCTCGTCGGCGGCTACACCACCCCCTTCTCGATCATCCTCACCGTGCTCATCGGCTGGACGGTCGCCTACGGCACGCTCTACGCCGTCGGCTCCCCCAACGTCCGGCCCACCGGCCAGAACCTCCTCGCGGGCCTGCGCCGGGTCGGCTTCCAGCCGGTCAGCGCGACGCGCGCCGAGGTACCGGAGGCCCCCGAGGGCAAGGATTCCGCGGAGCAGAGCGACCGCGGGCGCCGCTACCACGTCACCCTGGCGGACGGGCCGCCGCTGGACGTCACCGTCGTGGACCGCGAGCAGCAGGCCCAGGGCTTCTTCTACCGGGTCTGGCGGCGGCTCACCCTGCGCGGGATCACCACCCGGCGCAGCCTGCAGTCGCTGCGGCAGGCGCTGGAGCAGGAGGCCCTGCTCGCGTACGCGGCGATCGCCGCCGGGGCGAACGCGCCCCGGCTGATCGCCACCTCCGAGCTGGGCCCGGACGCCGTGATGCTCGTGTACGAGCACCTGGGCGGCCGGACCCTGGACTCACTCGCGGACGAGGAGATCACCGACGAGCTGAGCCGCAACGCCTGGGAGCAGGTACGGGCCCTGCAGTCGCGCCGGATCGCGCACCGGCGGCTGACCGGGGACGCCCTCGTGGTGGATCGTTTTGGCAATGTCATCCTCACCGACCTGCGCGGCGGTGAGATCGCGGCCGGCGACCTGGTGCTGCGGATGGACATCGCGCAGCTCCTGACCACCATCGGCCTGCGGGTCGGTGCGCAGCGGTCGGTGGCCTCGGCACTGGAGGTCCTGGGCCCGGACGCGGTGGCGGACTGCCTGCCGCTGCTCCAGCCGATCGCGCTGAGCCGTTCCACCCGGGCCACGCTGCGCCGGCTGGCGCGGGAGCGCTCGACCCGCGAGCGGGAGGCCGTCCTGGAGAGCTCGCGGCTCGCGAAGGCCCAGCGCGAGGCGGAGCGCGAGGCCGACGCGGCCGCGCGGCGCTCCTCCAAGGCGGAGTCCAAGGCCGAGTCGAAGGCGGAGCGCAAGGCCGAGAAGCGGGCGCTGGACGAGGCCCTCGACGAGGCGCGCGAGGAGGACCTGCTCAGCCAGATCCGCCGGCAGGTGCTGCTGATCCGTCCGCAGGCGCCGGTCGAGCCCGCCCGGCTGGAGCGGATCAGGCCGCGCACGCTGGTGTCCTTCATCGCGGGCGCGGTGGCGGCGTACTTCCTGCTCTCGCAGCTGACCCAGGTCGACTTCGCGACCACCTTCGGGTCGGCGCGGTGGGGCTGGGTCGGGGTGGTCCTCGCCTTCTCGGGGCTGACCTATTTCGCGGCGGCGATGAGCCTGCTGGGGTTCGTCCCCGAGCGGGTGCCGTTCCTGCGGACCGTGTGCGCGCAGCTGGCCGGTTCCTTCGTGAAGCTGGTCGCTCCGGCGGCGGTCGGCGGGGTCGCGCTGAACACGCGGTTCCTCCAGCGTTCGGGGGTGCGGCCCGGGCTGGCGGTGGCGAGCGTGGGCGCGTCACAGCTGTTCGGGCTGGCGAGCCACGTCCTGCTGCTGCTGTCGTTCGGCTATCTGACCGGGACCGAGAACACCACGCAGATGACCCCCTCCCGGGCGGTCATCGCGGGACTGCTGACGGTCGCGGTGCTGGTGCTGGTGGTGACCGCGATCCCGTTCCTGCGGAAGTTCGTGGCGACCCGGGTACGGGCGCTGTTCGCCGGGGTGGTGCCGCGCATGCTGGACATCCTCCAGCGGCCGCAGAAGCTGGTCACGGGCATCGGCGGGATGCTGCTGCTGACGGCCTGTTTCGTGATGTGCCTGGACGCCTCGGTCCGTGCCTTCGGGGGCGGCGAGGCGCTGAGCCTGGCGAGCATCGCGGTGGTCTTCCTCGCGGGCAACGCGCTGGGTTCGGCGGCGCCGACGCCGGGCGGTGTGGGCGCGGTCGAGACGACGCTGACCCTCGGTCTGATCGCCGCCGGTCTGGAGAAGGAGATCGCCATCTCGGCGGTGCTGCTGTTCCGGCTGTGCACCTTCTGGCTGCCGGTGCTGCCGGGGTGGATCTCGTTCAACTACCTCACGCGCAAAGAAGCGATCTAGTTCCCGCCCCGGGCGGGGCCCGGGCGGAACCCGAACGGACCACGGCGCGGGCGGGGGGTGAGCGGGCGGGTCAGGATGGTGGCATGCCCAATGCCCCGCGGGTCACCGCCGCCACCGCCCTCGCCGTCGCGCTGCTCGCCACCGGCGCCTGCTCCGGCGGCGGGAGCGAGCAGAGCACCAGGGGCAAGGAGAACGCCCCGGGGGCCCAGGCGGCCCCCGCCTGGGCCGCCTGCCCCGCCCCCTCCGCCGCCCAGGGCGTCGGGCAGCCGCCCGGCAAGGACTGGGAGTGCGCCACTCTCGACGTCCCGCTCGACTACGCGAAGCCCGGTGGCGAGACCCTCCCCCTCGCTCTGATCCGCGCCAAGGCCACCGGCCCCCAGGGCTCCCGCATCGGCTCGCTCGTCTTCAACTTCGGCGGCCCCGGCGGCTCCGGCGTCGCCGCCCTGCCGGGCGCGGCCAAGGAGTACGCGGCCCTGCGCGCCCGCTACGACCTGGTCAGCTTCGACCCGCGCGGGGTCGGCCGCAGCGCCCCGGTGCTCTGCGAGAGCGACGCCCAGCTGGACCGCTACTACGCGGCCGACAACACCCCCGAGACCCCGGCCGAGGAGCAGGCGTACCTGGCGGGGATCAGGACGTACCGCGACGGCTGCGTCCGCAACTCCGGCAAGCTCCTCCCCCACGTCGGCACCGAGAACGCGGCCCGCGACCTCGACCGGATCCGCCAGGCGCTGGGCGACGAGAAGCTCCACTACTTCGGCATCTCCTACGGCACCGAGCTGGGCGGGGTCTACGCCCACCTCTTCCCGAAGAACGTCGGCCGGGCCGTCTTCGACGCGGTCGTCGACCCGACGAAGACCTCGGAGGAGGGCTCGCTGGGCCAGGCGAAGGGCTTCCAGCTGGCCCTCGGCAACTTCGAGCAGGACTGCGTGGACCGGGGGGACGCATGCCGTCTTCAGGGCAGCACCGCCAAGGAGATCGACGCGAACATCGTGAAGCTCCAGAAGGCGCTGGACGCCCGGCCCATCGAGGGCGTCGGCGGCCGCCCCCTCACCGCCTCGGCCGCGACCAACGGGATCGCCTACGCCCTCTATTCGAAGGAGGGGTGGCCGCTGCTGGAGCAGGGTCTGGACGAGGCCGAGGGCGGCCAGGGGCAGCTGCTGCTCGTGATGTCGGACGCGCTCAACGGCCGTGACCCCAAGGGCACGTACAACAACATCGGCTCGGCCAACACGGCGATCAACTGCGCGGACTCCAAGGAGCGCTACACCCTGGCGCAGACGAAGGCGAAGCTCCCCGCCTTCCGCTCCGCGTCCGCCGTCTTCGGCGACTTCCTCGGCTGGGGCCTGCTCGGCTGTACGGACTGGCCGGTCAAGGGCGCCTTCGACACCCCGGACGTGAGCGCTCCGGGCGCCGCGCCGATCGTGGTGATCGGCAACACGGGCGACCCGGCGACCCCGTACGAGGGCGCCCGCAAGATGGTGGAGCGGCTCGGCCCGGGGGTCGGCGTGGAGCTGACCTACAAGGGCGAGGGGCACGGCGCCTACAACAGCGGCGACGCGTGCGTGCAGAAGGCGGTGGACGCCTACCTGCTGGACGGGAAGGTCCCGGCGGCCAAGGCCGTGTGCACGGCGGCCTGAACCGCGCGAAAGGGGCTCCGCCGCATGCGGCGGAGCCCCTTTCGCGTCGTGCCCGGTCGTGTCGTGCTTAGTAGACGGGCTTCTCCGGCTCGATCTGGTGGACCCAGCCGATGACGCCGCCGCCGACGTGCACCGCGTCCGCGAAGCCCGCGGACTTCAGGACCGCGAGGACTTCCGCACTGCGGACACCCGTCTTGCAGTGCAAGACGATCCGCTTGTCCTGGGGCAGGTCCTGGAGGGCGGTGCCCATCAGGAACTCGCCCTTCGGGATCAGCTTCGCGCCGGGGATCGAGACGATCTCGTACTCGTTGACCTCGCGGACGTCGATGATCTCGATCGGCTCGTCGTTGTCGATCCACTCCTTGAGCTGCTTGGGAGTGATCGTCGAACCGGCCGCCGCCTCCTGGGCCTCCTCGGACACGACGCCGCAGAAGGCCTCGTAGTCGATGAGTTCGGTGACGGTCGCGTTCGGCCCGCACACCGCGCAGTCGGGGTCCTTGCGGACCTTGACCTGGCGGTACTGCATCTCCAGGGCGTCGTAGATCATCAGGCGGCCGACCAGCGACTCGCCGACGCCGGTCAGGACCTTGATGGCCTCGGTGACCTGGATGGAGCCGATGGACGCGCAGAGCACGCCCAGCACGCCGCCCTCGGCGCAGGAGGGGACCATGCCCGGCGGGGGCGGCTCCGGGTAGAGGCAGCGGTAGCACGGGCCGTGCTCGGACCAGAAGACCGAGGCCTGGCCGTCGAAGCGGTAGATCGAGCCCCAGACGTACGGCTTGTTGAGCAGCACGCAGGCGTCGTTGACCAGGTAGCGGGTGGCGAAGTTGTCCGTGCCGTCGACGATCAGGTCGTACTGGCTGAAGATCTCCATCACGTTCTCGGCTTCGAGCCGCTCTTCGTGCAGGACGACGTTCACGTACGGGTTGATGCCGAGCACGCTGTCGCGCGCCGACTCCGCCTTGGAGCGGCCGATGTCCGCCTGGCTGTGGATGATCTGGCGCTGCAGGTTCGACTCGTCGACCTCGTCGAACTCCACGATGCCGAGCGTGCCGACGCCGGCCGCGGCCAGGTACATCAGGGCGGGGGAACCGAGGCCGCCGGCGCCCACCGCGAGCACCTTGGCGTTCTTCAGGCGCTTCTGCCCGTCCATCCCGACGTCCGGGATGATCAGGTGGCGGGAGTACCGACGGACCTCGTCAACGGTGAGCTCAGCAGCTGGCTCTACCAGGGGTGGCAGCGACACGGGCACTCCAGGCGGGTCATCCCCGCACCGGCGGGGAGCATTGACGTGTTGTTCTGTTCCGCAACACTGCCACGGCCCACTTCATTCCGAGACACTCGTCCCGATGCGCGAGACGATTTCGTCCCAGTACCCGGGCATCGAGGCCCAGGGGTCGCTTCCGGCACGCGTTCCGAGCCGGTCCGTGAGCCAGATCGTGCCCGCGCCCTGCCAGCGCGCGACCCGCACGGCCTCCTCCAGGTGCGAGCGCGGGACCCCGTGCACGAAGTGGCAGAACCGCTCCGGCGGGTGGTCCGCCGTCCACTCCGCCACCTGCGACCAGCGGTAGTCGGCCCAGCTCCCGGAGAAGGTGACCAGCTGGTCGGCGGTCTCGGTGTAGCCCTCGCAGGGGTGCGTGCCGTGCCCGAGCACCAGGTGCGGGACGTTCCCGCCGGTCCCGAGCGTGCGCAGGGTGTCCGTCACCTTGCGCACGGCGGCCAGCCCGGCCCGGCCGGCGGGGGCGTCGGCCAGGTAGAAACCGCCGACCCGGTACCAGTCGACGAAGCGGTGGGCATCGGAGATCAGCTCGCCGAAGGAGCGCTCACCGCCGCGCAGGGCCAGGTGCCCGAGGACCGTGCCGCCGGCCTCCCGTAACCGGACGGCCGCCTGCGAGCAGTGCGGGTCGGGCCGCTGGCCGGGGCCGCCCGCCACGTTGAGGACGGCCCAGTGCAGCGGGGTGCCGGGCCGGGACAGCTCGGCCCACTCGGCGGGCGCGACCAGCGGGTGCCCGTACCCGGGGACCCCGAGGCCGAGGCGGCCGGACCCGGTGGCGGCCCGCCGCGCCCCGGGCGGCGTGGTCAGATGCGGCACGCCGCCTCCATCCAGATGTCCGCCAGCGACTCCTCCAGGTTGATCCGGGGGCGCCAGCCGAGCCGGTCGCGGGCGGTGCGGACGTCGGCCTGCTGCCAGGTGCCGCAGCCGTCCGGGTACGGGTACGGCGGCGGGGCGGCGGCCAGCTGCTCGGCCGTGGCCTCGGCGCGCGGCGAGCCGATCGCGGCCAGGCCCGGGGGGCGGCCGGGGTGCGCGTGCGGCTGCTGGGGCCCGTCGAGTTCGTGGATGGCGCCGCCGTAGCCCGCGACCCGGGCCAGTACGGCGGCCGCGTCACGCAGCCGGACCGCGCGGCCGGTGCCGATGTTGACGACGCCCTGCGCGGCGGAGAGCGAGGCCGCGTGCACGGCCCGCGCCACGTCCCGCACGTCGACGAAGTCGCGCTGTACGCCGAGCCCGCTGAGCTTCAGCTCCGAGTCCCCGGCCTGCATCGCGCGGCGCATCGCCTCGGCGAGCCGGCCGAGGGGCGAGCCGGCGGGGGTGCCGGGCCCGACGGGCGAGAACACCCGCAGCACGACCGCGTCCAGGCCGGAGCCGAGGACGAGTTCGGTGGCGGCGAGCTTGCTGACGCCGTACGGCCCGCCGGGTCTCGGCACGGCGTCCTCGGCCGTGGACGATCCGGGCTGGCTGGGCCCGTACTCGGCCGCGCAGCCGAGCTGCACCAGCCGGGCCCCGCAGCCGCTGCGGCGCAGCGATTCGCAGACCGTCGCGACGGCGACGGTGTTGTGCCGGGTCAGCTCGCGGGCACCGCCGCGGGTGGCGCCCGCGCAGTTGATGACGACGCCCGGGTGGACGGCGTCGAGGAACCGGGTGAGCGCGCCCGGGCTGCCGGTGGCGAGGTCGAAGCGGACGTCCGCGTCGTCGCCGCGGCCGAGCGCGGTGAGCTGGACCGCGGGGTCGGCGAGCAGCCGGTCCGCGACGTAGCGGCCGAGGTAGCCGTTGGCTCCGATCAGCAGCACCCTCATCGCGCGGCCCCGTGGTCGTTAGGCTGGCCGGTCATGTCTGTTTCTCCTTGTTGGCGCGGTCAGGTCTGGTGGCGCGGTCAGGCGCGCGCGTGGGCGGACGCCCGGGAGAGCGCGACCGTGGCGTGGACGAGCAGCCCGGCGGCGGCGGCCGCCGCGGCGAGCGGGTACGGGATCAGCGCCACCGCGAGTGCGAGGGCCGCCGGGACCCGGTGCGGCGTGTGGCGGACCAGCAGCCGGGTGAGGAAGAGGAGCACCGCGAGGGGCAGGGCCACCGCGAGCGGGGCTCCGGCGAGGACGAGCGGGACGGCCGCCAGCGCGGTGAAGCAGGCCACCGCCGCGACCAGCAGCGGCCGGGCCCCCGTCGCGAAGTCGTCCAGCGCCCGGCTCCCGGCGAGGCGGCGGCGCGCGCGGGCCGCGAAGGCCGCGTCGCACCAGTGCGCGGGGGCGGCCGCCAGGGCGAGCCCGATCCCCAGCGGCGCGCCGAGGCGGTACACGGCGTAGCCGGTGGCCGCGGCGGCGAGCAGCGGCGCGACCCGGGACGGGCGGCGCCCGGCGGTCCGCGGCCGGGCCAGGCCCGCGACGGTCAGCACCACGGCGAGGGCGGCCACCCAGGGGGCGGGGCCGGCGAGCAGGGCGGCGCCGAGCGCGAGCGCGCCGGGGACCAGCGCGTACGCCGCCCCCCGCAGGTCGGCCGCGCCGGTCCCGGCGGGAGCCGCGGCCCGGGCGGCGGCGGCCGGTTCGTCGCGCGGGACCCGGGCGTACAGCTCCTCGGCCAGGGAGAACACGTCACGGTGGCGGAACCGCGCGGCGGTCCGGTCGGTGATCCCGTGGGCCTCCAGACCGGCGGCGATCTCCAGCGGGTCGACGGCCCGCTCGCACAGCTCCCGGTGGCGGTGCATGAGCGCCTTGACGGGGTCCCCGCTCCCCCGGCGCCGGCCGGTGACGGCCGGGGCGCCGGTCCGGACGGCGGCGGGCGGCGAGGGCTCACTCGACGGCTCGCGCGGTACCTCCCGCGATGCCTCCTGCACCTCGTCCGCCGGGGCGGGCGCGAGCCGGAGCACGAGGGTGGTCTCGGCCGACGGAGCGGGCGCTTCCCGGTCCGGGCCGTCCGCGAGCGGGCCGGAGCCGGGTGCCGGAACCAGGACCGGGCGCCGGGCCAGGTCGAAGAGGGAGGGCGAGGTGTCCGGGTGGGTCGTCATACCGTCGCCTCCGGGGAGGGGGCCCACGTCGGGGTGGTCCAGTGGCCCGGCACGCGGGCCTCCGGCGGATGGGTGAAGGGGGCGTCCGCGGGCGGGCAGGCCGCGCCGCCGGCGATCAGCTGGAGGTAGATCTGCTGGAAGGCGGCCACGTTCTGCTCGACGGTGAACAGTTCCAGGGCCCGCGCCCGGGCCGCCGCCCCCAGCCGCCGCGCCCGTTCCGGGTCGCGCAGCAGCGTCAGGCAGGCGTCCGCGAGGGCGCGCGGGTTGCGCGGCGGGACCACGAGTCCGGTGCCGCCGATGACCTCGCACACCGCGCCCACGTCGGTGGAGACCGTGGCCCGGCCGCAGAACATGGCCTCCACGAGCCGGATCGGGAAGCCCTCGACCACCGAGGAGAGCACGGTGACGGGGGCGCAGCCGTAGGCGTCGGCCAGGGCGGGTGCCTCCGGGCCGCCGATCTCCTCGAAGGTGACGGGGCTCTCGCCGACCGTCAGCGCGTTCGCCGCCTCGTCCGGGAAGAGCTGGGCCGCCAGGGAGCGGCAGTCGGCCAGGTACCCCGGCGCCGCCGCGGTCGCGAAGACGCGCAGCCGGGTGCCCGGTTCGGCCCGCCGCACCTCCGCGAAGGCGTGCAGCAGCGCGATGAGGTCCTTGGCCGGTTCTATCCGGCCCACCCACACCAGCGTGGCCGGGTCGCCGTGGTCGGCGGCCTCGCCGACGGTGGCGAATCGGTCCGCCTCCATCCCCGGGTAGACCGTCCGCAGCCGCTCGCGGCCGGCGCCGCAGCGCTCCTGCCAGCGCCGGGCGTGCGCGTTGCCGGGGGTGAGCAGGTCCGCGCGGGCGTAGATCTCGGTGGCGAGGCGGACCTGGAAGGCACCGAGCAGGGCCCGCAGCGCCGGGCGCTCCGCGGTGTGCTCCAGGTAGTGCGCCCGCAGCTGCACGCCGTACTCCGTGACCAGGAGCGGCACCCCGAAGAAGCGTTTGGCCACCAGTCCGGGCAGGGCGGCCGACCCGCCCGCAGCGGCGTGGCAGATGTCGACGGCGCCGAGCTCCTCGTACCAGTCCAGGCTGAGCGGGCGCAGCGCGCGCTCCAGTTCGTCGACGAAGGCGAGCAGGTCGGGCACCCGGGCGCCCTGGACGGCACTGCTCGCGCCCGGCGCCCGGCAGGCGGACTCGACGGCCCGGACCGCGGTCTCGGAGCGGACGGCCGCGTACAGGCCGCCCTGGTCCCGGGCGAGTTCGGCGAGCCCGTACAGCCCGGCGGCGAAGTCCTCGTCACCGGCGGCGCAGATCCCGCGCACCAGGTCCGTGAAACAGGCCGCGAACCGGCGGCGTTCGCGCCGCGAGTACGTCCGGCCGTCGTCCCCGGGGGCCCACAGGGGCGCCGTCCGCACGCGGGTGACGTGGTCGGGCAGCGGCACCCGGCCGCTCTCCTCCTGCCCGGCGCTGCGGCTCAGCGCGTACAGCTCGAACTCGTGCTGCGGGAGCCCGCGCACCAGCCGGTCGCACCACAGCCTCGCTTCGCCCGTCGCATACGGATAACCGCCTTCCGTGAGCAGTGCGATCCGCACGAGTGCCACCCCCGATCTCCCGTTCAGGCGGCCTCCGTCGGTCCGGTGACCCGCCGCGAGAACTCAAGCGGATATGCCGAAGGCGCGACGGACGGTTGTCCATCGCGCCACCGGAAGGGGTGAAGAGTCGTAACTTTCCCGTACGGTTCGCGTTCGACCGCGCTAGGACCGTCGGGGAGGCGTGCGGCGGTGCGCCGCCGGAAGGCTCAACCGGTTGGGTACACCCAGGGGTTGGGCTTGCAGGAGATGCCGTCGATGTCGAGGGACTTGGTCTGCTGCTGCATGATCGGCGCGAGCGCGCCGGGGGTCCCGCAGCTCTCGTGGTCGTGTCCGAGCCGGTGCCCGACCTCGTGGTTGATGAGCATCTGGCGGTAGGCGAACATCTGGTCCTGCCCGTACGTCGGCGAACCCTGCGCCCAGCGGAAGGCGTTGATCATCACCCGCTCGGTGGAAGCGGAATCGCAGGACACGTTGTCCTGGGTGGTGTCGAGCCCGGACTTCTTGCACCAGACCCCGGTGGTGCCCGGGCTGGCCAGGGTGATGACGAACCCGGCCCCGCCCGACGGGACCCGCTCGAAGGTCATGGCGCCGTCGTGGGCCCAGCTGCGCGGGTCGTTCAGGGTGCGGTGGACGGCCTCGGCGAAGAGATCGGCGTCCAGCCCGAGGCCCTGCTCCACCTCGACCCGGTAGCGGATGAGGCGGCCCTTGCCGGGGGCCGGGGCGGCGGTCCCGACCGTGTCGAAGGTGCCCGGGCCGGCGAGGTTCGCGGCGATCGGGTGGACCTCGGCCATCTTCTGGTCGTACGTCTTGACCACCACCGGCTGCCCGGCGCCCACCGCGGGCGCGTCGGGCGTCGCGCGGCCGTCGGAGCGGGAGGCCGCGGACTGGCCGGGGGCGGCGCGGTCGTGCCCGGCCTCCCCGGTGGCGCGCACGCCGATGCGGTCGGCCGTGTCGTCGCCGGCGACCTGGCCCGCCACGACGACGGCGAGCACGGTGGTGACGGCGGCGGCCGCGATGCCCGTGTACGTACGGACCCTGCGGCCCCGGGTCGCTCCGGGCCGCCCCCCGCGGGGCGCGAGCGGACCGCGGCGGGGCGGGGGCACCCGGCGGTGCGAGCCGGTGGAGGTGACGGGAGCGTCTGCTGCCGGGGCCGTCGCCCGCAGGGGCACCTCCTCGATGGGCGGCGCGTCCCCGGGGAACACGGCGGCGGCCATCGCCACGGCGGCCTCGTACGCCGCGGCGGCGTCGGGGACGGGGGGCGCGCAGCCGGATCCGGCGTCCGCGGGCGCGTACCCGGAGGCCGGGTCGGCCGACGCATAACCGGAATCCGGCGCGGAGGCGTTCCCCGGCGCGTGGGCGTGGCCCTGCGCGGGGGTGTGACCCTGCTCGGGGGCCTGGCCCGACACCGGGGCGTGGCCCTGCGCCGGGGCGTGGCCCTGCGCGGGATGGCTGCGGGGTGCGGCGCGCCAGTCGCCGTACGCTCCGCCGGGTTCGCGGATCTCGGGGTGGCCCGCGCGCGCACCGGGCGCGCTCTGGTTCACGTACCCCTGATGGGTGGCCGTCGGCTCGGGCCGGTGCCGCCGGCCGGGCCCGGCGGCGACGGCCGCGGCCGTGGCGTCCGGGCGTGCGGGCTGCTCCGGGCGGCCCGGGTCCCCGTGGACCGGGCGGGGAGGAGCGGAGTCCTTGCGACTATGTCGTCCCACCGGTGCTCAGCCTCTGCCGTCTTCGTCTCGTTCTTCGCTCTGCCCGGCGTCACGCAGCAGATCCCGGAAGGCCGTTGCCACGACCTCGGGGTGCTCCATCATCGCCACGTGCCCGGCCTCGGGCAGGCACAGCAGCCGCGAGCCCCGGAAGGAGGCCGCCGCCTTGTGCGCCATGCGGTACGAGACCAGTTGGTCCCTGCCACCGTAGACCAGCAGCGTCGGTGCGAGCACCCGCTCGGCCTGACGCCACAGCCCGTGCTGTCCGCCGAGCGTGTAGGCGTCCACGATTCCGCGCGAGGAACGGGCCAGCGCCTCCCAGAAATAGGGGAGCCGCATCCGCCGCTCCGTCTCCTCGACCGCGTGCCGGAACCCCTCGGCCGTCACCCGCGCGGGGTCTCCGTAACAGAGTCCCATCACCCCGCGGGTGCGCTGCTGCGCCGTCAGGTCCCGTGTGAGGCGCGCGATCAGGGACGCCGCTCCCGGTACGGCGAGCAGCGCGGTCGGCACCGCGGAGCGCTGCACCCGCAGTTCGGGCAGGGCGGGCGAGATCAGCGTCAGCGTGCGGACCAGGTCGGGCCGCACCGCGGCGACCCGGGTGCTGACGGCGCCGCCGAGCGAGTTCCCGACGAGGTGGACGGGCCCCCGCCCCGCGGCGTCGAGGTGGCGGATGACCGCGCGGGCCAGCGCGGTGACCGAATAGTTGCGGTCGGCGGGCGGCGGCGAGGTCCCGAAGCCGGGGAGGTCGAGGGCCTCGCCGTCGACGGTGTCCTCCAGCAGCGCCATCAGCGCGGACCAGTTCTGCGAGGAGCCGCCGAGCCCGTGCACGAAGAGGGCGGGCGGGAGTCCTTCGCGCGCCGGTGGCCGGGACCTGACCGTCAGGGTCAGCCCGGGCAGCGCGGCGCTGCGCAGCTGCTCCCCCTCGGCCACACGGACGGCCCCCGCCAGGGGCGACGGCTCGGCGGTGGACCGTACACCTGGCAGCTCGGTCGAAGACATGGGCGCAATGTTACGAGAGGATCACGTCCGGAATCGTGTGTTCGCCGTCACAGACCCGCATAGCGCCGGGACCCGCGGGCTTCTACGCTCGATGGAGGAGGTCATGGGCCCGACGCGACGGGGTAGACGGCGCAGGAGCAACGGACGCCCACACAAGGAGACTGAGATGACGGTCGACCCTTCGGAACCGGACACCTTCCAGGAGCAGCTGGGGGAGGCGCCCGGCCCCGAGGCCCCGGAGGCGGACGCCGCGGAGCAGCGCACCGAACTGGCCCCCCTCGACGACGACCCGGTCATCGCGGCGGACCCCGCCGAGGCAGCCGACGGTGACGCCGCGGAGCAGGCGCGGGTCGTGGCCCTGGACGAGGACGACTACCGCTGACCGGGCCGGCGCCGGCCGACCCGGGCTGACCAGCGGCGCTCCCGGCCGTCCGTACCGCGAGAAAACTCGGCCGGGACCCCCCGCTATCGGTTACCGAAAAGTACGATGGCGGGCGCGGCGCACGGCGTCGCAGGGTTCCGAGAGAAAGTGGGAGGCGGCGTGACAGCCATCGAGCAGACCGAGGCGGCGCGCCCGCGGGGCACCCGCCTGCCGCGCCGAGCCCGACGCAACCAGCTCCTGGGCGCGGCCCAGGAAGTGTTCGTCGCCCAGGGCTACCACGCCGCGGCGATGGACGACATCGCCGAGCGTGCGGGCGTCAGCAAGCCGGTGCTCTACCAGCACTTCCCCGGGAAGCTGGACCTCTACCTGGCCCTCCTGGACCAGCACTGCGAGTCGCTGCTCCTGGCGGTGCGCACCGCGCTCGCGTCCACGACCGACAACAAGCTGCGCGTGGCCGCGACGATGGACGCGTACTTCGCGTACGTCGAGGACGAGGGCGGCGCCTTCCGGCTGGTCTTCGAGTCCGACCTGACCAACGAGCCGTCCGTGCGCGAACGGGTCGACCGGGTCTCCCTCCAGTGCGCCGAGGCGATCTCGGAGGTCATCGCCGAGGACACCGGCCTGTCGACGGACGAGTCGATGCTGCTGGCGGTGGGGCTGGGCGGCGTCTCGCAGGTCGTGGCCCGGTACTGGCTGTCCAGTTCCAGCCCGGTCGAGCGGGACACCGCGGTCGGCCTGCTGACCTCGCTGGCCTGGCGGGGCATCGCGGGCTTCCCCCTGCACGCCGCCGACGGCCACTGAGACCGCGGGCCGCGCTCCGGGGCACTGTTCGCTGCCAGCGTGTCCGGTGTACGCCATTCGCGTCGCGTCCGCGGGCTAGGGTGGGGGCGAGTACGGCGCGGTGATCGCGCTAACCGGATCGTCGGAGGGACATAGCCGTGGAGGTCAAGATCGGCGTGCAGCACGCACCCCGGGAGATCGTGCTGGAGAGCGGCCTGAGCGCTGACGAGCTCGAGAGCATCGTCGCCGACGCACTGTCCGGCAAGACGCAGCTGCTCAGCCTCACCGACGTCAAGGGCCGCAAGGTCCTGGTGCCGGCCGACCGCCTGTCGTACGTCGACCTGGGCGAGCCCAGCAGCCGCAAGGTGGGCTTCGGCGCGCTCTGAGGAGCGAAGAGAACCGAACGGAACGGCCCGGTGGTTGACCCCACCGGGCCGTTTCTGTGTCTTCCGCTTCGGGTAGGAGGGCTGTGACCCGGTTTGCCCTGACCTGTGGGAGGGACCTCATCATGCTGCTGGAAGCGCTCGGCTCGGCTCTGCTCGGTCTCGCCTTGGCCGCGGGCGCTCTCAGACTGCTCCCGAGGCGCCTGCCCTCGTCCCGGTCCGTGCTGGTCAGCGGGATACTGGGGGCGCTGTTCGGCTCGTACCTCACGCACTACGCGCTGGGCCCGGGACACTCCACGCCGACCGCGACCTTCCTCGGTGGCGTGCTGGTGTCGGCGGTCGTCCTGTCCCTGCTGCTCCGGCCCGCCGGCCGGCCCGGCAGGCGGTCCCGCCGGACTCCGTTTTCGGTTCCGACGGGCTGAGCGGCGGCGCTCGTGACGGTGGCCCCGGAGCGCGATCGCGCTCCGGGGCCACCGGTCGTACGGCGTGGCGCGGCGGTCAGGCCGCGAGGCCCAGGGCCGCCATGCGCTTGGTGTGCGCCTTGGTGATCCGGGCGAACATCTCGCCGACGGCCGCGAGGTCGAAGCCCGCCGCCATCCCGTCGACGCCGCCGACGAGCATGGTCGAGAGCGCGTCGCGCTCGGCGACCACGCGCTGCGCCTGCGACAGCGCCTCGCCCATCAGTCGCCGGGCCCACAGCGCGAGCCGGCCGCCGCAGCGCGGGTCGGCCTCGATCGCCGCGCGCACCTTCTCCACCGCGAAACCGCCGTGGCCGGTGTCGTCGAGCACCGCGAGCACCAGGGCGCGGGTGTCAGTGTCCAGGTGGGTGGCGACCTCGCGGTAGAAGTCACTGGCGATGGAATCGCCGACGTAGGCCTTGACCAGGCCCTCCAGCCAGTCCGACGGCGCAGTCTGGCGGTGGAAGTCGTCGACGCCCTTCGCGAAGGGTTCCATGGCACCGGTCGGCTCGACGTCGATCTGCGCGAGCCGGTTCCGCAGCCGCTCGAAGTGGTGGAATTCGGCGGACGCCATCTTCGCCAGCTCGGCCTTGTCGTCGAGGGTGGGCGCGAGCTTCGCGTCCTCCGCGAGTCGCTCGAAAGCGGCGAGTTCTCCGTACGCGAGGGCGCCGAGGAGGTCCACGACGGCCGCCCGGTACTGCGGCGAGGCGGCGGCCTCGGACCAGTTCTGGGCGGCGATCCCGGCGGACGCGCCGGGGCCGTCGGCTCCGGCGGGCGATGCGTTTTCTACGGTCGACATGCACCGCACAATAGCCCGCTCGGACCCCGCCGGAACCACGTGGCCGCCGCACGGGAACCGGCCCCCGCGGCGCGCCCGCCACCTGCGGGTCGGTGTCGACCTGGTGAATTCACCCGACACAGCTGCGCGATTCCGGGGTACAGTGGTATTGCGCCTGCCGAACACTCGGCGGGCCGTCCCAATGAGGATGCCCGGTCGGTGGCCCGATCGGCTCCAACCCCGACCACCCTCGGCGTGGTGTGTGCGTTCATGCGCATCGCCCACGAGGGGCCCCCTCAGCGGCATGAGCGCTTGAGCGAAGGCCCGTGGTCCCGCGCAGCTTCCGTACACAGCAGTACTGCAAGCCTGGCACGGTACGACCCCCTTCGCCGCCTCGGGCCGCGTCTCACAGAAGAGGCAGCACCCTGACTACGTTCCGAGACCTCGGGATCTTCCCCGAGACGGCCGAAGCCCTTGAGGCCGTCGGCATTGTGTCCCCCTTCCCGATCCAGGAGATGACCCTCCCCGTCGCCCTCACCGGCACGGACGTCATCGGCCAGGCCAAGACCGGTACCGGCAAGACGCTCGGTTTCGGCCTTCCCCTGCTGGAGCGGGTCGTCGTTCCCGCCGACGTCGAGGTCGGCCGGTCCAGGCCGGACGAGCTGACCGACGCGCCGCAGGCCCTCGTGGTGGTTCCGACCCGCGAGCTGTGCACCCAGGTGACCAACGACCTGCTGACCGCGGGCAAGGTCCGCAACGTCCGCGTCCTCGCCATATACGGCGGTCGCGCGTACGAGCCGCAGGTCGAGGCGCTCAAGAAGGGCGTCGACATCATCGTCGGCACCCCGGGCCGCCTGCTGGACCTGGCCGGGCAGAAGAAGCTCGACCTGTCGCACATCAAGGCGCTCGTCCTGGACGAGGCCGACGAGATGCTCGACCTGGGCTTCCTGCCCGACGTCGAGCGGATCATGAGCTACCTGCCGCCGAAGCGCCAGACCATGCTGTTCTCGGCGACCATGCCGGGCGCGGTCATCGGCCTGGCCCGCCGGTACATGACGCAGCCGACGCACATCCGCGCCGTCTCCGAGGACGGTGAGGGCGCGACCGTCGCCAACACCGCGCAGCACGTCTTCCGCGCGCACAACATGGACAAGCCGGAGCTGGTCTCCCGCATCCTGCAGGCCGAGGGCCGCGGGCTCGCGATGATCTTCTGCCGCACCAAGCGCACCGCGGCCGACATCGCCGAGCAGCTGGAGAAGCGCGGCTTCGCCTCCGGCGCCGTCCACGGCGACCTGGGCCAGGGCGCGCGCGAGCAGGCGCTGCGCGCGTTCCGCAACGGCAAGGTCGACGTCCTGGTCTGCACCGACGTCGCCGCTCGCGGCATCGACGTCGAGGGCGTCACCCACGTCATCAACTACCAGACGCCCGAGGACGAGAAGACCTTCCTCCACCGCGTCGGCCGCACCGGCCGCGCGGGCAAGAAGGGCATCGCCGTCACCCTGGTCGACTGGGACGACATCCCGCGCTGGCAGCTGATCAACAAGGCGCTGGAGCTGGACTTCCACGACCCGGTCGAGACGTACTCCACGTCTCCGCACCTGTTCGAGGAGATGAACATCCCCGCCGGCACGACGGGCGTCCTGCCGCGCTCCGAGCGCGTGCGGGCCGGCCTGAAGGCCGAGAACGTCGAGGACCTGGGCGAGACCGGCGGCCGCGGTGGCCGAGGCGGCCGCGGCCCGGCCGCGACCGCCGCTCCGGTGGCCGAGGAGCGTCCCGAGCGGACCCGTACGCCGCGTCAGCGCCGCCGCACCCGCGGCGGTGCCGAGCACGCCGAGGGCGCCGTGGCCGTGGAGTCCGGGGCCGTGGCGGCTCCGGTCGCCGAGGCGGCTCCGGCCGCCGTGGCCGCTCCCGTCGCCGAGGCCCCGCAGGCCCCGGCCGCCGACGAGCCGCGCAGGCCGCGCCGCCGCCGGACCCGTGGCTCGGCGCCCGCCGCCGCGCCCACGTCGTCCACCGTGGCCGGTCTCGAACCGCTCGCGCCGTTCGTCCCGGCCGCGCCGGAGCCGGACTTCCAGATGGCCCCGCTCGTCGAGCCGGCCCCGGTCCGCCGGGCCCGCCCGCCGCGCAGCTCGGCGCCGGCGTCCCGTACGCCCGCCAGGTCGGCGTCGAGGACCGTCGCCAAGGCCGCCGTGGTCGAGGCGCCCGCCGCCCCGGTCGACGTCCCCGTGGCCGTCGCGGTGGCCGAAGAGGCTCCGGTCAAGCCGAAGCGCACCCGGACCCGCAAGACCGCGGAAGCCGCTCCGGCCGCCGAAGCCGTCGTCGCGGCCCCGGACGCGGTCGCGGTGGCCGAGGAGGCTCCCGTGAAGCCGAAGCGCACCCGGACCCGCAAGGCCGCCGAGGCCGCTCCGGCCGCCGACGCCGCCGTGCCGGCCCCCGAGGACGCTCCGGTCAAGCCGAAGCGCACCCGGACCCGCAAGGCCGCCGCCGCCCCCGAGGCGTAAGGCACCCGCTCCACCGGCCGGCCCCGTCCCCCGCTCCAGGGGGGACGGGGCCGTTCCCGTATCCGGGCCCCCCGCGGCCCGACGACCCCGGGCGGCCGGGCGAGCAGCCGGGCGAGCGGCCGGGCGGGGGCGGGTACGGGCCGGTAACCTCTGGCCATGAGCAAGCCGCCGCGCCTCACCCTGCCGCCCCGCGCCCGCGCCCGGTCCCTGAGCACCGGCCGCGGCGCCTTCGCCGTGCACGAGGCGGGTGAGCCGCTGCGCGGCACCGCCCTGCTGGTCCCCGGGTTCACCGGGAGCAAGGAGGACTTCATCGGGGTGCTGGACCCGCTCGCGAGCGCCGGGTACCGGGTCGTCGCGGTGGACGGGCGCGGGCAGTACGAGAGCGCCGGGCCGCGCGACGAGGCCGCCTACACCCTGTCCGAGCTGGGACGGGACCTGCTGGCCCAGGCGGCCGCCCTGGGCGCCGCCGAGCGCCCGGTGCACCTGGTCGGCCATTCGCTGGGCGGGCTGATCGCGCGCGAGGCCGTGCTGCGCGACGCCTCCCCCTTCGCCTCGCTCACCTTGATGAGCAGCGGGCCCGCCGCCATCGACCCCGTCCAGCAGGACCGTACGAAGCTGCTCGTGGCGGCGCTGGAGATGCTGCGGGACGACATGCCCGCCGTATGGGCGGCCATGCGCGCCCAGGACCCCGAAGGCGCCGCGCCGGACGCCGTCGAGCTGACGGAGTTCCTGCGGGAGCGCTGGCTGGCGACCGTGCCGGAGCAGCTCATCGCGACCGGGCGGATCCTGATCTCCGAGCCCGACCGGGTGGCGGAGCTGGCCGCGGTGGCGCTGCCGAAGCTGGTGCTGTCGGGGGCCGTGGACTACGCCTGGCCGGTGCCGTGGCTGGACGCGATGGCCGTGCGGCTGGCGGCCCGGCGGGCGGTGATCGCGGGGACCGAGCACTCCCCCGCCGCGGAGGATCCGGCGGCCACCGCCCGGGCGCTGAGCGCCTTCTGGGCAGAGTTCGACGGGTCAATCCTTAGCAAGTGAAAAAATTTCCTTAGCGTAGGGAATGTTTGCCTCCTACACTTCGTTGGAACACATGCAAGGAGATCACCGACGAAGGGAGAAGCCGATGCGCTTCGAGATTCTGCGCCTGGACGACGTCTACGGAAGTGCCGTGGACAGCACCGTCGTGGACGCGGCCTCCGTCAACCGGATCGTGCAGCAGGCCGCGTCCATCGGCCAGCGCATCCTCATCCGGCCGTTCGAGTCCGCGGCCTCCTGACGGCGAACACACCGCCGCACCCGCACGACGCCCCCGCACCGTGACCGGTCCGGGGGCGTTCGCATGTGCGGTGCGCGAGCGGGCGGGCGCCCGCACCGCGGCTCAGGCGTTGTGGACCACCTGGAGCACGCCGTTGATGATCTGCTGGACCGCGATCGCGGAGAGCATCATGCCCGCCAGCCGGGTCACCAGCACCACGCCGCCGTCCTTGATGACGCGGATGATCACCAGCGAGTAGCGCATGGTGATCCACAGCACCACGTGCATCGCGATGATCGCGGACCAGACGGACACCTGCCCGCTGAACCCGTCGGCCTTCTGCACCGCCAGGATCACCGAGACGATCGCGCCCGGCCCGGCCAGCAGCGGCATGCCCAGCGGCACCAGGGCGACGTTGACGTCCTTGGTCTGCTTCGGCTCGTCGGTCTTGCCGGTCAGCAGGTCGAGGGCGATCAGCAGGAGCAGCAGACCGCCCGCGATCATCAGCGCGGGCACCGACACGTGCAGGTAGTCGAGGATCTGCTGACCGCAGATGCCGAAGACGGCGATCACGCCGAAGGCGACGCACACCGCCTGCCAGGCCATCCGGCGCTGCACCTTGGCGGGGCGGCCGGAGGTCAGCGCCAGGAAGATCGGCGTGATCCCGGGGGGGTCCATGATGACGAAGAGGGTGAGGAAGAGGGAGCCGAAGACGGCGAGATCGAACACAGTGATGCCTTGCGCCTTGCAGGAGAAGAGGGGTGTGAGGGGGGGTGGGGCGTACGCGGGCGCGCGGGACCGGTCTCGCGGCCGGGGAGGTCCGGAGGAGCGGAGGAACGCGCGGCAGGCGTACGGGGGCGCTTACGCGCCGGTGCGGCCGCGTCCGCCCGCGCCGGGCACGGGGAACGCCCCGGTCGCCCGGCGGGTGATCTCGCCGTAGACCTCGGGGTCCGTCGTGTACTCCCCGAGACCGCAGGTCTTGCGGCTGCCGTGGTAGTCACTGGAGCCCGTCGTCAGCAGGCCCAGCTCGCCCGCGAGGCCGCGCAGCCGGGCGCGCGTGGCGGGATCGTGGTCCATGTGGTCGACCTCGACGCCGTCCAGGCCCGCGGCCGCCAGCTCGGCTATCGCGCTCTCCGGCACGCACCGGCCGCGCTTGACGGCGAGCGGGTGGGCGAGGACGGTGACCCCGCCGGCCGCCTTGACCAGCCGGACCGCCTCGAAGGGGTCCAGCTCGTGCTTCCCGGCGTACGCGCGGCCGCCGTCGGCCAGCCACTGCGGGGTGAAGGCGTCCGAGACACTGGCCACGACGCCCGCCTCCACCATCGCCGCGGCGATGTGCGGGCGGCCGACCGAGCCGTCGCCCGCGATCCGGGCCACCTGGTCCCAGCTGATGGGGACCCCGAGGTCCTGGAGCTTGCCGACCATCGTCCGCGCGCGCGGCACCCGGTCGTCCCGGACGAGTTCCCGCTCGCGGAAGAGCTCGGGCTCGGCCGGGTCGAAGAGGTACGCCAGCATGTGCAGCCCTACGCCGTCGAGCCGGCAGGACAGCTCGGCGCCGGTGACCAGGGTGAGCCCGGCCGGCACCGCCGCGATCGCCTCGGCGTAGCCGCCGACGGTGTCGTGGTCGGTCAGCGCGACGACGTCCAGCCCGGCGGCGGCCGCGTTGCGGACCAGCTCGGCGGGGGTGTCCGTACCGTCGGATGCCGCGGAGTGGGCGTGCAGGTCGATGCGCACGGCAGGGCTCCAGGGATCGGACGGACGGGGGGGCACCCCAGGATAACCGGGCCGGGGGTCCTGTTCTGGCCAAGGCTTGACGGGCGTACGCACGGGCGCGGCGCGCGGCGCAGGACGGGCGCGCGCCGACGGGCCGGGCAGCTCAGCCGGCTCCCGTCGCTCCGGCGGTCCCGCCCGCGCCGCCCAGGATCCGGGGGCTCAGCGCCCCGCAGGGCACGAGTTCCACCTCGGCGCCCGCGTCGCGCAGGTCGGTCAGCACCAGTTCGTCGTACATCAGCAGTCCGGACTGCTCGGGCCACACGATGGCCCACAGCCACAGTCCGCGCGCCTCGCCCGCGAAGACGGCCCGGTCGTCCGGCGCGCCGGTGACGTGCCACATCGGGGTCGGCCGCCCCGCGGCCACCACCTTGGCGTGCGGCGGAGCCGATACGTTCATGAAGGGGCCCGGGTCGGGCCCGTCGATGCCCGCGTACCGCGCGCCCAGGCCCACGCCCAGCTCCTCGGCGACCAGCAGCAGCTCGCCCATGCCGCCCAGCGGGCCCGGCCCGGAGCACGCGACCGCGCTGGCCCGCCCTCCGCTACGGTCGTCCCCCGCCGCCGCGACCCCGGTGAACAGCCAGCCGACCGGCAGCGGCCACGGCATCCACACCGGCACGTGCGTGCGGTGCACCACGACGCCGAGACCCTCGACGCTGGGCGGGATGACGGGCTGCAGGGGGTGGACGGCGCCGTGCACCGAGCACTGCCAGGAGTCGGCGAAAAGACCGGGCGCCCTGACCCGGGCACCGCATTTCGGGCAACTCGGTTCGCCCCTCATACAGAGCCACGCTCCTCCCCGTCCGCCGCCGCGTCAAGGGACGATCACCCGTCCGGAGTCCATCCCTACCCCCGGTGGCCGCTCCCAGTCCACGGAGTCGGGCGCGTTCAGTCGAGCGGCACCGAGGTACGCCGAGGATCCCGCAGATCCGTGCCGCGCGCGAGCCAGCGCTCCTGGAGCGCGGCCGCGCCGTGCACCCGCTTCCAGGCGGCCTCGTTCGAGGTCATCGGCAGCAGCGGCAGGAACCGCACCGGATCCATCGGCTCCGCCAGCTCCAGGTCCTCCACCAGCCCGCCGGGCTCGGCGACCAGGACGGAGGTGAACGGCGCCCCGGCCCAGAGCGGTTCGCCCACGTCCAGCGAGGCCCCCGGCGACACCACGAGCCCCTCGACCTGCGGGGAGGCCCCGAGCACCGCGAGCGGCCGGAGCACCTGGTCGGTCGGGACCACCCCCGCCCGCACGGTCAGGACCAGTTCGGCACGCGGCCCGCGGACCGGGTCCGAGACCACCACGGTCGGGTCGCCCATCGGCTGCGCCGACATGCCGAGGGTCGCGTAGCGCACCAGGTCGCCGTCGGCGAAGCGGAGCACTTCGATGCGGTCGGTGCCGAGGAAGGTGACGGCGGCGCGGGCGTCGGGCTCACCCAGCGCGGTGCGCAGCCGCGCTTCGACAAGTGCCAGAAGATCTGCCATGGAGCGAGCATAGAACTCCTATCGCAGGGGTAAAGGCAGGCTCTTGACCATCCGTCGGCTGTTACTGTGGACCGCTGGCCGGGGCCACACGCAGAAGCGTGGATGCATGCCCGGTGACAGGACTTCCCCCAAGGGGGACCGGCCGGAGGAGGTGGGGCTGCAATGGATCGAAGTCGATCGTGCAGTACCAACCGCTCTTCCACGGGCGCCTCCCGCCCCCTTTGAGCTGAAGAGCGACGGCAGAAACTTTCCTCCCGTCCTGCTTCCTTCCGCCTGCCCGCAGAGGCGGAGGGTCTCCCGTCCGCGTGGCCCGCAGCCGCGCGAAGGAGCCTGCCATGTCGATGCTGCCCTACCTCCGCGCGGCCGTACGTCCCGCGCTGCGCAGGTCCACTCCGGCCCAGTCGGGCTACGACACCACCCGCGATCACACCGCGAGCAGCGCGGTCGTCGACTGCGCCGTGTACCGCGCGGGCCACCGCGACCGGGGCCCCGCCTGCCTGACCCCGCGCGAGGCGATGCGCCGGGTCCGCGAGGACGGCGGTTTCGCCTGGATCGGCCTGCACGAGCCGACCGAGGCCGAGTTCGCGGGGATCGCGGCGACCTTCGGTCTGCACCCGCTGGCCGTGGAGGACGCGGTCCACGCCCACCAGCGGCCGAAGCTGGAGCGCTACGACGACACCCTCTTCACCGTCTTCAAGACCATCCACTACGTCGAGCACGCCGAACTGACCGCTACCAGCGAGGTCGTGGAGACCGGCGAGGTGATGTGCTTCACCGGCCCGGACTTCGTCATCACCGTCCGGCACGGCGGCCAGGGTTCCCTCAAGGGCCTGCGCCACCGCCTCCAGGCCGACCCCGAGCTGCTGGCCAAGGGCCCCTCGGCGGTGCTGCACTCCCTCGCGGACCACGTGGTGGACGGCTACATCGCGGTGGCCTCGGCGGTGCAGGACGACATCGACGAGGTGGAGAGCGAGGTCTTCGCGGCGCCCGCCAAGGGCAGTCCGCGGGGCGCGGACGCGGGGCGGATCTACCAGCTCAAGCGCGAGGTGCTGGAGTTCAAGCGGGCGGTGTCGCCGCTGCTGCGGCCGATGGAACTGCTCAGCGAGCGGCCGATGCGGCTGGTGGACCCGGACATCCAGAAGTACTTCCGCGACGTGGCCGACCACCTGGCGCGGGTGCACGAGCAGGTCATCGGCTTCGACGAACTGCTGAACTCGATCCTCCAGGCGAACCTGGCGCAGGCGACGGTCGCGCAGAACGAGGACATGCGCAAGATCACCTCGTGGGCGGCGATCATCGCGGTGCCGACGATGATCTGCGGGGTGTACGGCATGAACTTCGAGCACATGCCGGAGCTGCACTGGCGCTACGGCTACCCCATGGTGATGGCCGCCATCGCCGCGAGCTGCTTCACCATCCACCGGGCCCTGCGCCGCAACGGCTGGCTGTAGGTCCGGATACGGCTGGCTGTGGGCCCCTCGGGTACGCCTGGCTACCCTGTGCGCATGACTCTCAGCACGCTCGACCTGGCCCTCGTCGAGGAGGCCACCAAGAAGTCCGGTCTCATCTGGGTCCGGGGCACCGGGCCCGACCGGGCGCTGTGGCACGCCTGGGTGGACGGGGCGGCCCACGTGCTGGGGGACGGCCCCGGCGAGCAGCCCTTCCCCGGGCTCGTGGACGGCGCGGCCGCCGAGGTGACCGTACGCAGCAAGGACAAGGGGGGCCGGCTGGTCGCCTGGACGGCCCGGGTCACCGAGCTGGCGCCGCACGGCGCGCCCTGGGAGGCGGCGGTGGCCGAGCTGAAGGGCAAGCGGCTCAACGCGCCCGACGCGGAGCGGATGACCGAGCGCTGGGCGCGCGAGTGCCGGCTGCTGCGGCTGGAGCCGGTGGCGGCGACCACGACCGGGCTGCCGGACGGCTCGCTGGCCGCGCGCCCGCTGCCGACCCCGGCCATCACCCGCGAGCCCGCCCCGGCGGCGCTGCCGAGGCTGCTGCTCAAGCGCAAGAAGGCGCGGGGCTAACGGGCAGGCCGGCGCTCCCGGGCTCAGCCGCTGCCGGGGTCCGCTCCCTGGCCGCCCGAGTCGCTGCCGCCGTCGTCCCCGCCGCCGCTCCTGCTCGGGCTCGGGCCCGGGCTCTTGCCGGAGCCGGTGCCGGTGCCGGTGCCCTTGGTGGTCGGCAGCTGGGACCCGTAGTCCACGATCTGGTCCTGGGCCGGGGCGGCCAGCGGGAACTGCTGTCCCCACTCGGTCAGTTCCACGCGCCCCGCACCGCCCGCGCGTTCCATCCGCAGCGGGTACGGGGTGCCCTCCAGGGAGACGGTGAGCTTGCCTCCCTTGCCGCCGTCCGAGGTGACGAGGACCGCCCGGGCAGCGCCGACCTTCGTGTAGTCGGCGCCCTTGGCGAGCTTGCCGTCCAGGCCGAGCAGGCCGTCCAGCAGGACGTGCATGTCGGTGAACCCGCGGAACTGCTTGTACGAGGGGTCCGCCGCGGGCACCTTCACGAACTTGTCGCCGAGCTTCCCGGCCGCCTCCGACTGCCCCCAGAAGGCCGCGTCGGCCTTCAGGTAGAGCTGCTCGCCCACGCGCAGCAGCCGGAAGGTGTTGTCCTTCGACTTCACCTCACCGGAGCCGCCGTCCGACTTCAGCCGCATGTCGAGCGTGAAGGACTTGCCGCCGGTGACCAGGGTCCCGGACAGGTGCACCGAAGCCGCCGCGGTGGCGGCCGCGCGGGCCTTGGACTCGATGGCCGCCGCGGACAGTTTGCCGACCCCGTTGGTGCCCTTGTCGGGGTCCTCCCCGCAGCCCGTGGCGGCGATGGCCAGACCCGCGCAGATGACCCCGATGGCGGAGGCCCGGCGCAGCCGTGCGGCAGGGAAGGTGGCGGTCACGGGCAGGTGCCTCTCGTCGGTCGTCTGCGAGCAGCAGGCAGCGTACCCGCACCCCGTCCGCGGCCCCGGTCCGGGCGGACCGCCCCACCAGGGCGGTTTGTGGCGGCACGGGCTAGCCTGAGGGGCGGCAGGACTCTTGATCGACGCTCTAGGAGGCGCTCGGATGGCGGCAGGCGCCCCACGGATCTTTGTGTCGCACCTGTCGGGCGTACCCGTCTTCGACCCCAACGGCGACCAGGTCGGCCGGGTCCGCGACCTGGTGGCGATGCTGCGCGTGGGCGGACGCCCGCCCCGGCTGCTGGGTCTGGTCGTCGAGGTGGTGAGCCGCCGCCGCATCTTCCTGCCGATGACCCGGGTCACCGGTGTGGAGTCCGGGCAGGTCATCACGACCGGCGTCATCAACATGCGGCGCTTCGAGCAGCGCCCCACCGAGCGGCTCGTCCTCGGCGAACTGCTGGACCGCCGGGTGCGGCTCGTGCAGGACGGCGAGGAGGTCACCGTGCTGGACGTGGCCATCCAGCAGCTCCCGGCGCGCCGCGACTGGGAGATCAACAAGATCTTCGTGCGCAAGGGCAAGGTGGGCGCGCTGCGCCGCCGCGGCGAGACGCTGACCGTGGACTGGTCGGCGGTCACCGGCTTCTCACTGGAGGAGGACGGGCAGGGCGCCGAGAACCTGGTCGCCACCTTCGAGACGATGCGCCCCGCCGACCTGGCGAACGTGCTGCACCACCTGACGCCCAAACGGCGCGCCGAGGTGGCCAACGCCCTCGACGACGACCGGCTCGCGGACGTGCTGGAGGAGCTGCCCGAGGACGACCAGGTGGAGATCCTCGGCAAGCTCAAGGAGGAGCGCGCCGCGGACGTGCTGGAGGCGATGGACCCGGACGACGCGGCCGACCTGCTCTCCGAGCTGCCGGAGGACGACAAGGAGCGGCTGCTGACCCTGATGCGGCCGGACGACGCGGCCGACGTGCGGCGCCTGCTGTCCTACGAGGAGCGCACGGCGGGCGGTCTGATGACCACCGAGCCGATCGTGCTGCGGCCGGACGCCACCGTCGCGGACGCGCTGGCGCGCGTACGGCAGTCGGACCTGTCCCCGGCACTGGCCGCGCAGGTGTACGTGTGCCGGCCGCCGGACGAGACGCCGACCGGCAAGTACCTGGGCACGGTGCACTTCCAGCGGCTGCTGCGCGACCCGCCGTTCACCCTGGTCAGCTCCCTGGTGGACACGGACCTGCCGCCGCTGCGGCCGGACGCCTCGCTGCCGGTGGTCACCAGTTACCTCGCCGCCTACAACATGGTCGCGGTGCCGGTGGTGGACGAGAGCGGGTCGCTGCTCGGCGCGGTGACGGTGGACGACGTACTGGACCACCTGCTGCCGGACGACTGGCGCGAGACGGACTTCCACTCCGAGGAGGCCGGCCGTGGGCGCTGAACGAGGGCGCGAGCCGGGGCGGGAGCGCCGCCGCGAGCGGCAGCGGGAGCGCCGGGACCAGGCCAGGGCGCAGGGGCGCGAACAGGGGCGGGAGCACGGGTTGTCGGACCGGCTGGACGAGGTCGCGGGGCGGGTGCGCGCGGAGCGGGCGGACCGGCACGACCGGGCCGAGCGCGAGGCGCGCGAGGGCCGCGCCGAGCGGGTGAAGGCCGGCCAGTCGACCGGTTCGAGCGCGCTGACGCGCTCGCGCGTGCGCCTGGACCTGCCGCGGCCGGCCCGGCGGCGGCTGCTCCCCGAGTACGACCCGGAGGCGTTCGGGCGGCTGTCGGAGCGGGTGGCGCGCTTCCTCGGCACGGGCCGGTTCATCGTCTGGATGACGATCGTCATCATCGCCTGGGTGCTGTGGAACATCTTCGCGCCCGACCCGTGGCGGTTCGACCAGTACCCGTTCATCTTCCTGACCCTGATGCTGTCCCTCCAGGCCTCGTACGCCGCTCCGCTGATCCTGCTCGCGCAGAACCGGCAGGACGACCGCGACCGGGTCAACCTGGAGCAGGACCGCAAGCAGAACGAGCGTTCCATCGCGGACACGGAGTACCTGACGCGGGAGATCGCGGCGCTGCGGATGGGCCTCGGGGAGGTCGCGACGCGCGACTGGATCAGGTCGGAGTTCCAGGATCTGATCAAGGAGATGGACGAGCGCAGGCTCTTCCCCGCCGAACGTGACGAAGGCGACCGCTGACGGGCTTACCGGGGGCGTGCCGGCGCGCCGTACCATCGGGGCATGGCTACCGACACAAGCTCCGCCGCCGACGCCGCCGTGCCCGGGCAGGACGCGATCCTGGACGCGCTGGCGACGGTGAACGACCCCGAGATCCACCGGCCGATCACCGAACTCGGCATGGTCAAATCGGTGGAGGTCGGCGACGGAGGAGCGGTCGCCGTCACCGTCTACCTCACGGTGTCGGGCTGCCCCATGCGCGAGACCATCACCAAGAACGTCACCGAGGCCGTCGAGCGGGTCGCGGGCGTCACCTCGGTCGCCGTCACGCTGGACGTGATGAGCGACGAGCAGCGCAAGGACCTGGCGAGCAGCCTGCGCGGCGGCACCGCCGAGCGCGAGGTGCCCTTCGCCCAGCCCGGCTCGCTGACCCGCGTCTACGCGGTCGCGTCCGGCAAGGGCGGCGTCGGCAAGTCCTCCGTCACGGTCAACCTCGCCGCGGCGATGGCGGCCGACGGCCTGAAGGTCGGCGTCGTGGACGCGGACATCTACGGCCACAGCGTGCCGCGCATGCTGGGCGTCGAGGGCAAGCCGACCCAGGTCGAGAACATGATCATGCCGCCGTCCTCGCACGGCGTGAAGGTGATCTCCATCGGCATGTTCACCCCGGGCAACGCGCCCGTGGTGTGGCGCGGCCCGATGCTGCACCGGGCGCTCCAGCAGTTCCTGGCGGACGTGTACTGGGGCGACCTGGACGTGCTGCTGCTCGACCTGCCGCCGGGCACCGGTGACATCGCGATCTCGGTGGCGCAGCTGGTGCCGAACGCCGAGATCCTGGTCGTCACCACCCCGCAGCAGGCCGCCGCCGAGGTGGCCGAGCGGGCCGGCTCGATCGCCGTGCAGACCCACCAGAAGATCGTCGGCGTCGTCGAGAACATGTCCGGGCTGCCCTGCCCGCACTGCGACGAGATGGTCGACGTGTTCGGCACGGGCGGTGGCCAGCTGGTCGCCGACGGACTGACGAAGACGGTCGGCTCCACGGTGCCGGTGCTGGGCCAGATCCCGATCGACGTGCGCCTGCGCGAGGGCGGCGACAACGGCACGCCGGTGGTCCTGTCCGACCCGGACTCGGCCGCGGGCGCGGCGCTGCGCTCGATCGCGGGCAAGCTCGGCGGCCGGGCGCGCGGCCTGGCGGGGATGTCCCTGGGGATCACTCCGCGGAACAAGTTCTAGTCGCCCGCAGGGGCACGCGCGAAGGGCGCCACCGGTCCGGTGGCGCCCTTCGCGCGTCGCGCGCGGACCACTCGTGCGGACTACGCGTACGGGCCACGCTCATGCGTACGGGTCACGCGGCGGGGTGTGCGCTGCGGGGCTACTCGTACGTGCCCAGGTCCCCGATGACCGAGAAGCCGAGGCCGTAGGCGCTCATCCCCCGTCCGTACGCGCCCAGATGGACGCCGCCGGGGGTGGAGCCGGCCAGCACCCAGCCGAACTCGGACTCGCGGTAGTGGAAGGGCGTCGGCTCCCCGTCGACCGGCAGCGACAGCGTGGACCAGTCCTCGCCGCCGAGGTCGTCGGCCAGCTCCCAGGCGGCCTCGGTCTGCTGGTCCAGCCAGTCGCTGCGCAGGCTGTGGTCCATCTGGCCGGGCCAGGTGAAGGCCAGCAGCCCCGAACCGGCCAGCCAGGCGGCGGAGGAGACCGAGGTGGCCTCCAGCACCCCGGTGCCGTCGGCGCTGCGGCGCAGCGGGTTGCTCGCGACGGTGACGACCACCGCGAAGCGTTCCTTCTCGCCGGTCGCGATCTCGCCGCGCACCGAGGGCTCGTCGCCGTGGCCGGTGGAGCCGTGCTCCACGGTGCCGTCGGCGGCCGTACCCACCTGCATGAGCCAGCGGGGGCCGGTGAAGGCGGCGTCCAGCCCGTACCAGGGGAAGGAGGCCCGCCGGTAGCCCTCGGCGGTCCGGCGGGCGCCGGGGACGGGCGTGGGGGGCGCGGAGGGGTCCTGCGGGGCCTGTGCGGCCTCGGGGCCCTGTGCGGCCTCGGCAGCCTGCGCGGCGGCCTCGGCGTCGGATTCCGGGGCGGCCGGTGCGGGCGCGGTCGGCGCCTCGGCGGGCTGCGCCCCTACCCGGCTACTGCTCGTCGTCTCCATCGTGCGGCCTCTCGTTCCGTGGGACCCGGAACGGCCCGCCCCCCTCGGGCGTCCTGCGTCCGGACAGATGGAGAGGATAGCCATCCGACCCCGCGACACCCGGCAGGCAGCGGTCTCAGGCGGGTCAGGTGGCGTCGGCGTCGAAGGGCGCGCGCTGGTCCGGCGCGGGCGGCACGACCCGCTTCACCAGGTCGGTCTTGCCGGCCGGAGGCACGCTGCCGGTGGCCGGACCGGCCGGCTCCACGCCGGGGACGGGCTCCGGCTCCTTGCCGTTGACGGCGTCCGTGACGTCGTTGAGCTCCTTGCGCAGGTCGAAGCTGCTCCGGATCTCCTTGAGGTCCTCGTTCTCGGCCAGCTGCTTGCGGATGAAGGTCTTCGGGTTCAGGTCCTCGAACTCGAAGTCCTTGAATTCCGGGCCGAGTTCGGAGCGGATGTCCTGCTTGGCGCTGTCCGAGAACGCGCGGATCTTCCGGATCACCCCGGACACGTCCTGGATCACCTTCGGGAGCTTCTCCGGACCGAAGATGAGGATGGCCAGGACCACGATCGTGACCAGCTCGAGTGCGCCTATGTCGTTGAACACGTTGCCGCTCCTCGGCTGTCATCCTGCGGGCCTGGACAACGGTACCCGGCCGCCTGCGCGGGCCGACACCTCGCTCCCGGTTTCGTCCGCCGGTCATCCACTGTTCGCCGAACCCAGTACGAGTTCCAGCGTGCGCTCCCTGCCGTCGCGCAGCACGGTCAGGCCGAGCGGATCACCCGGCCGGTGGGCCCTGACCTTGATGATCAGCTCGTCGCCGCCGTGCACCCGCCGTCCGTCGACCTTGGTGATCACGTCGCCGGGCCTGATCCCGGCGCGGGCCGCCGGGCTGCCCGGCGGGACGGCCGGCTTGCCCTCGGCCCCCTTGTCCCCGACCCGGGCTCCGTCGCCCGTGTACTGCATGTCCAGGGTGACGCCGATGACCGGGTGGGTCGCGCGGCCCGTGCGCATGATCTCCTCCGCCACCCGCTTGGCCTGGTTGACGGGGATGGCGAAGCCGAGGCCGATGCTGCCGCTCTGGCGGGCGGGGTCCTTGTCGCCCTGCTCCTGGTCCGCTCCACGGATGGCGCTGTTGATGCCGATCACCCGGCCCTGGCCGTCGAGCAGCGGGCCGCCGGAGTTGCCGGGGTTGATGGGCGCGTCGGTCTGGAGGGCGTCGACATAGCTGACGTCGCTGCCGTCCCCCTTGTCCCCGCCCGCGGTGATGGGCCGCCCGGTGGCGCTGATGATGCCCGCGGTGACCGTGTTGGACAGGTCGAAGGGGGCCCCGATGGCCACCACCGGGTCCCCCACCTTGACGTTCTCGGAGTTGCCCAGGGCCAGCGGGTGCAGGCCGCGCACGCCGTCGACCTTCACCACGGCCAGGTCGTAGCCGCCGTCCCGGCCGACCACCTCGGCGCCGACGCTCTCGCCGGTGCTGAAGGTGACCGTTATCCGCCGGGCGTCCGCGACCACGTGGTTGTTGGTGAGGATGTGTCCCTGGCCGTCCAGGACGAAGCCGGTACCGGTGCCGTTGCCCGCGCCGCCCGCGACGTGCAGGGTGACCACGCCCGGCAGGGCGGTCGCGGCGATCCCGGCCACGCTTCCGGGGGCCCGGCCCTGGGGCTGGGCCGCCGCCTGCGGCAGCTCCAGCCGCGTACTGCTGCGCCGCTCGGCCCACACCCCGGCCCAGGCCCCGACGCCCCCGGCGAGCAGCGCACTCGCCACGGCCACGGCCACCAGCTGCCGCATCCGGATCCCGCCCCGCCGCGGCCCGACGTCCAGCATCTGCAAGGGCGCGGCGGGGGTGCCCCAGGGGTCGTAGCGGGGGGCGGGGGCCACGGGTTCGGGTACGGTCCGGGCCTCCCACTCGGGGGTGGGCGTGGGGGCGGGGGCTTCGAGGCCCTCTGCGCCCTCCGCGCCTTCTGCCGAAGGGCCGGGAGCGTGGGAGCCGGGGGCCTCGGGACGGGGTACGTCGGAGCCGAGGGCCTCGAAACGGGGTACGTCGGGGACGGGCGCATGGGCGCGGGGTGCATCGGGGTCGGGAGCTCGGGAGCCGAGGGCCTCAGGGCGCGGTGTCTCGGGGCCAGGCGCATCGGGATGCGGTGCCTCGGGGCCGGGTACGTCGGTCCGTGCATCGGCGGCGGCGGTGACGGCTTCCTCCGACGTCGGCCACGCGGCGGCGGTGACGGCTTCCTCCGACGTCGGCCACGCGGCGGCGGCGCGGGGAGCAGGTACGCGGAGGTCCTCCGCACCGGTCCGGCCGCGGCGGCTCCACCACCGCGGGGCCCTCCGCACCGGAGCCGGATCGGTCGGAGGGTGGGTGTCGGACATGGGCGCTCCCCGCGTGCCTCGGCGCGCGCCCCGCCGGGCGCACCTGACGAGGATTCAACCAGGTCGCCCCACGGCACGGCAGAGGCGGGCGGCCCTGTCACCCCCGTACGCCGCGCCCCACCGGGCGGCGGCGCACCCGGCAGCACGGCGGGCAAGGGCACGGGCACGGCACGCGAAGACCGAGGCACGTCAGCACCCGGCACCCGGCACACCTCGGGAACCCGTACCCGCCCGGCGGCCCGCCGCACCGGGCATCTCCACAGGCCCAGCGCCCGCGTCAGGGCGTCAGCGCGTCAGCGCGTCAGGGACACCGGGCGGGGCGACAGGTTCGGCGCCACCGGCGGCAGGGGCGGCGCGGTCGATGCCGAGGGGCTCAGGGCGGCCATCAGCTCGGGGCCCAGGGTCGCGGTCCCGGCCGGCGACCGGGGGCGGTCCCGGATGACCGCGTCCACGACGGACAGCGCACCGCCACTCGCTCCGGGCCGAACGGCCGGGGTGACGCTCGCACCGCCCTCCCCCCGGGCGTTCGGCTCGACCTGGTCCAGCGGCAGCGTGCCACCGAGCGCGATCGCGGCGAGCGAGACGGCTCCCGCGGCCACGAAGGCGAACCGGCGGCGGGGCTGTCTGCCCACCTCGTGTATCCGGAAGCCCTCGTGCGGACGGGGGCCCTGGAACGCGTACCCGAAGGTGGCGAAGGGATCGGGGGCGTCGGTCCGCGCGGACGCGCCCGGCGGGCCGGACGGAGCGGCGGAACCGTCGGATCCGCCTCCCGGCAGGCCCTGGAGCCGGGCCAGCAGCCCGGCGGAGAGCGGCGGCGGCGCGCTCTCGACGAAGAGGGTCTTGAGACGGCGCTGCGCATCGGCCTCGGCCTTGCACCGCGGGCAGGTCGCCAGGTGGGCGAGGACGCGCTCGCGCACGTCATGGCTCAGCTCACCGTCCACCAGCGCGGCGAGCCGGTCGCCCAGGTGGTGTTCCGCTGCGGACGGACTGACGCCGCTCACTCGCTTCCGCCCTCTCCCCCCACGAACGGGGCGCCCACGGCCGCTCCTGCCAGCGCACGCTGCTCCGCCCGCGCCTCGGGAGAGCGGTGCTTGAGCGCCTTGCGCAGGTGCGAGCGGCCACGGTGGATCCGGCTGCGGACGGTGCCGAGCTTCACGCCGAGGGTGGCGGCGATCTCCTCGTACGACAGGCCTTCGATGTCGCACAGGACCACGGCGGCGCGGAACTCCGGCGCGAGGGTGTCCAGCGCCTGCTGGACGTCGGCGTCGAAGTGCGTGTCGTGGAGCACCTGCTGCGGATTCGGCTCGCGGCTCGGCAGCCGCTCGGCGGCGTCGTCCCCGAGCGCGTCGAAGCGGATCCGCTGCTTGCGGCGCACCATGTCCAGGAAGAGGTTGGTGGTGATCCGGTGCAGCCAGCCCTCGAAGGTGCCGGGCGTGTACGTCGACAGCGAACGGAACACGCGGACGAAGACTTCCTGGGTGAGGTCCTCGGCATCGTGCTGGTTGCCCGTCAGTCGGTACGCCAGCCGGTAGACCCGCGCACTGTGCGTGCTGACGATCTCCTCCCAGGAGGGAGGGGTCCACGCCTGCGAGCCCGCATCGGCGGAAAAGGTCGCGGTGGTTGCGGTGGCAGCGGTGTGGAAACGGTCAGCAGTGTTGATCACGGATTTCGGCTCACCCGCCGACCAGAGGAGACGTTTCAGGACGCCTCCACGATCCACAGGCGCAGCCGCACCTCCCCTGTCGGCTCTGGTGGTGTCCAGTGGAGCCCCTACCATAGCCACCCCTCCCGTCAGCTCTGGATAAGCATTTTTGCAGTAACTTTGCACGGGTCGGTGGTCCTTGACCGCCGATCTGCCCGGCGCCGTCCCCTCTATCCCGCCTCTTCCCCTCACAACGCCCGGTCCCATCTGCGGGTTCCCGACGTCAGCGGATACAGTCACCGTTGCGCCAACTATGGGGACAGGAGAGGGTCATTAGCGGCAACCGGCAGACGAGCTGGGCGTTCGCCGACGCGTTTGTCGCCGAGGACGACGCTCTGCGGTGGGCCCGCGACCGGGCGAGGGAAGCGGGCCTGCGCTCGGTTTCCCCCGGCACCGGGGCCGCGCTGCGCCTGCTGGCCGCCACCGCGGACGCCAAGGCGGTCGCGGAGATCGGCACCGGCACCGGTGTCTCTGGCATCCACCTCCTCCACGGCCTGCGCCCCGACGGGGTGCTGACCACCGTCGACCCCGAACCCGACCGGCAGGCCTTCGCCCGCCAGGCCTTCCGGGCCGCGGGCTTCGCTGGCAACCGGGCGCGCTTCATCCCCGGCCGGGCCCTGGACGTCCTGCCGCGGCTCGCCGACGGCGGGTACGACCTGGTCTTCTGCGACGGGGATCCGGCCGAGTCCCTCGACTACCTCGCTGAATCGTTGCGCCTGCTGCGTCCGGGTGGGCTCGTGTGCTTCGAGGGCGTCTTCTCGGACGGCCGTACGGTCGACTCCGCGGCCCAGCCGGTGGAGGTGCTGCGGGTGCGCGAGCTGCTGCGCACGGTCCGCGAGAGCCCCGCCCTGGAGTCCGCGCTGCTGCCGGTGGGCGACGGCCTGCTGTGCGCCGTGCGCCGCTGACCGGAGCGGCCCCGCGGCATGTCCGGCGCGCGCCCGGACATGCCGCTGCCCCACCCGTCATGATCACGGGCGGGGCAGCGGCGACATCAGGAAAAACAGAACTACAGACAACGCGGGCGCGTCAGCCGACGACCTTCTTGAGGGCGTCACCGAGGGCGCCGGCCTCGTCCGGGGTCAGCTCGACGACAAGCCGACCGCCGCCTTCAAGCGGAACGCGCATGACAATGCCCCGCCCCTCCTTGGTGACCTCGAGCGGGCCGTCGCCCGTCCGCGGCTTCATGGCCGCCATGCTCGTTCCCCTTCCTGAATCCAGCTCATCGTCAGCCGACGGCCCCATTCAGGCGCCTAATACCCGGCATCGAACACATTGCTTCCCGCCATTATCCCGCATGTCAGGACCCGATGACCAACATCAGCCGGGAACGCTTGTGCAACGCGCTCGGCCAAAACCACTCATTTCGGAGATCCGCCTGCGATACTTCGCCCCCGCCCGGCCCCCCGGGCACCCGGTTTGTTTGACCTACATCACATACCCGGCGCCCCCCGCGGTCCGCCATGCTGGGGACTTCTGCCCGCGACGAAGGGGGACCCCCGCCATGTCCGACAGCGTGCTCTACGAAGTGACCGACGGACTCGCGACGATCACGATCAACCGTCCCGACGCGATGAACGCCATGAACACCGAGGCGAAGGTCGCGCTGCGGGACGCCGTTCTCGCCGCCGCGGAGGACTCCGGGGTACGGGCCGTCCTGCTGACGGCGGCCGGGGGGCGGGCGTTCTGCGTCGGCCAGGACCTGAAGGAGCACGTCGGGTACCTGGCGGCGGACCGCGAGAACGGCTCCTCGCTGACGATGAGCACCGTCTCGGAGCACTACAACCCGATCGTGCGGGCGCTGACCACCATGGCGAAGCCGGTGGTGGCCGGGGTGAACGGGGTGGCGGCCGGGGCGGGCTTCGGCTTCGCGCTGGCGGCCGACTTCCGGATCGTGGCCGACACCGCGTCCTTCAACACCTCCTTCGCCGGGGTCGCGCTGACCGCCGATTCCGGGGTCTCCTGGACCCTGCCCCGGCTGATCGGGCAGTCGCGCGCGGCCGACCTGCTGCTGTTCCCCCGTTCGGTGCCGGCCCGGGAGGCGTACGAGCTGGGGATCGCGAACCGGATCGTCCCGGCGGAGTCCCTGGCCGCCGAGGCGGTCGCGGTGGCGCGGGCGCTGGCGGCGGGGCCGACGGTGGCCTACGCGGCGCTGAAGGAGTCCCTGGCGTACGGGGCCTCCCACGGGCTGGCCGAGGCCTTGGAGAAGGAGGACGCCCTCCAGACCCGTGCCGGTGCCTCCGCCGACCACGGCATCGCGGTCGCCGCCTTCCTCGCGAAGCAGCCCCCCACCTACCTGGGCCGCTGACCCCCGGCCCGGGGGCCGCCCATACCCTCCGGGCCCCCCGCGGGCCCGCCGCAGCCGCGGCCCCCGGGTGGGGCCCGTACCAACGACGCCCGACGACCGCCCGCGGCCGGTCCGCCCTCCGGGGGCGCCTCAAACGCCGGCGAGGCTGGGATGGCCCCCGGCCGCGCCGACGGAGGCCGTACCGACAACGCCCGACGACCGCCCGCGGGCAGTCCGCCCTCCGGGGGCGCCTCAAACGCCGGCGAGGCTGGGATGGCCCCGCGGCCGCGCCGACGGAGGCCGTACCGACAACGCCCGACAGCCGCCCGCAGGCAGTCCGTCCTCCGGAGGCGCCTCAAACGCCGGCGAGGCTGGGATGGCCCCCGGACCCGGGCAGGAATGACAGCGCCTGCGCGTCCGGCAGTGGCGGAGCAATTCCAGCCTCGCCGGCGTTTGAGGCGCTCCCGGAGGGGACGGCACGGGACCCCGGGCGCAGCGGCGCCGCCCGGCAGGGGCAGACATCGGCACATCCAGCCCCGCCGGCGTTTGAGGCGCCCCCGGAGGGGATGGTCGCGGGCGGGTGGGGGGCAGGGTCTGCCGGAGGGTGCGGGCCCGCGCGACTGGCCCCGGGGCCCGGGTCGGCTAGCGGGCCGCCGTGCGGGAGACGCAGGTCGCCAGGTGGTCGTCGACCAGGCCGCAGGCCTGCATCAGGGCGTAGGCCGTGGTGGGGCCGACGAAGCGGATGCCGGCGGCTTTGAGGGACTTCGCCAGGGCGGTCGACTCCGGGGTCACCGCCGGGACCTGGGTGGTGCTCAGCGGGGCGGGCCCCGGGCGGGCCGGGGCGTGGGACCAGATCAGGGCGTCCAGGTCACCCGGCGCCCACCCGGCAAGGACCTTCGCGTTCGCCAGCGTCGCCGCGATCTTCGCCCGGTTGCGGATGATCCCCTGGTCCGCCATCAGCCGCTCCGCGTCCGCCTCGCCGAACTCCGCGACCTTGGCGATCTCGAAGTGCGCGAAGGCCGCGCGGAAGCCCTCCCGCCGCCGCAGGATCGTCAGCCAGGACAGCCCGGACTGGAAGGCCTCCAGGCAGAGCCGCTCGTACAGCGCGTCGTCCCCGTGGACCGGACGCCCCCACTCCGTGTCGTGGTAGGCGACGTAGTCCTCGGTCGACAGGGCCCACGGGCACCGCAGCCGCCCGTCCGGCCCCGGCAGGGCCGCCCCCGGCGCCGGGGTCACCGTTCGTCCTTGGTGAGGTCGGGCCCGGCCGCCGCGGCCGGGCGGGCCCGCGCCGCCTCCAGCTCCGCGATCCGCGCGTCCCGCTCGGCCAGTTCCGCGCCGAGGCGCGTCAGTACGTCGTCCACCTCGGCCATGCGGTACCCCCGAGGAGCCACCGGCAGCCGCAGCGCGTCGATGTCCGCCCGGACCACCGGCCGGGTCTCCGGCAGGCCGTCGGCCACGATCTCGGGGTCCACCTCGGGCAGCACCGCGTCGCTGCCGCCGCCGACCACCGCGAGGGTGACCCCGGCGACCACCACGACCAGCGCGATCAGCAAGAACCAGAACACGATCAACTCCCCTGAGAGACTGCGGCCACGGACCCGATCGTGCCATGCGCGCGCCGCGGCCACGCGCGCGCGGCGGCTAAGGTCGCTGGCGGGGCGGCGAGGGCCGCCGGAGGAGGAAACACGGGATGCTGCGACTGGGCAGGCGCGAGTTCGACACCCACGAGCCGGTGATCATGGCGATCGTGAACCGGACCCCGGACTCGTTCTACGACCAGGGCGCCACCTTCCGCGACGAGCCGGCGCTGGACCGGGTGGAGCGCGCGGTCGCCGAGGGCGCGGCCATCATCGACATCGGCGGGGTCAAGGCGGGCCCCGGTGAGCACGTGGACGCGGCCGAGGAGGCCCGTCGCACGGTGGGCTTCGTCGCCGAGGTACGGCGCCGCCACCCGGACGTGGTGATCAGTGTGGACACCTGGCGGCACGAGGTCGGCGAGGCCGTCTGCGCGGCCGGGGCGGACCTGCTGAACGACGCGTGGGGCGGGGTGGACCCGAAGCTCGCGGAGGTCGCGGCCCGCTTCGGCGCGGGGCTGGTCTGCACGCACGCGGGGGGCGTGGAGCCCAGGACCCGGCCGCACCGCACGGCGTACGAGGACGTGATGGCGGACATCCTGCGGGTGACGGTCGGCCTCGCGGAACGGGCGGCCGCGCTGGGCGTGCCTCGCGAGTCGATCATGATCGACCCGGGCCACGACTTCGGCAAGAACACCCGGCACTCGCTGGAGGCCACGCGCCGCCTCGGGGAGATGGCGGAGACCGGCTGGCCGGTGCTGGTGTCCCTGTCCAACAAGGACTTCGTGGGCGAGACCCTCGACAGGCCGGTCAAGGAGCGCCTGCTGGGCACCCTGGCCACGACGGCCGTCTCGGCCTGGCTGGGCGCGCAGGTGTACCGGGTCCACGAGGTCGCGGAGACACGGCAGGTGCTGGAGATGGTGGCGTCCATCCAGGGCCACCGCCCGCCCGCCGTCGCCCGCCGGGGCCTCGCCTGAGGAGGCCGGTCCCCGGCGGGTCCGGGGTTACTTGCCGACTTCCTTGGTCACCAGCGCGATCGCCTCGTCCACGTCGTCCGTGACGTGGAA
Source organism: Streptomyces sp. NPDC043876 (assembly GCF_056435825.1). NCBI lineage: Bacteria > Bacillati > Actinomycetota > Actinomycetes > Kitasatosporales > Streptomycetaceae > Streptomyces > Streptomyces sp. NPDC043876. The sequence goes on from NZ_JBWKDV010000001.1 coordinate 142,698, forward strand.
GAGGTAGAGGTCCCGTTCCGAGGCCTTGCCCTGGGCGATCACGGTGTTCTTCAGCCAGTCGGTCAGCCCGCTCCAGTACGCCGTGCCGAACAGCACGATCGGGAAGCGGGTGATTTTCTGCGTCTGGACCAGAGTCAGCGCCTCGAACAGCTCGTCCAGCGTGCCCAGGCCGCCCGGCAGCACCACGAAGCCCTGGCTGTACTTGACGAACATCGTCTTGCGGACGAAGAAGTACCGGAAGTTCAGCCCGAGGTCGACGTGCTGGTTGAGCCCCTGCTCGAAGGGCAGCTCGATGCCGAGGCCGACCGAGAGCCCGTTGCCCTCGCGGGCGCCCTTGTTGGCAGCCTCCATCGCGCCCGGGCCGCCGCCGGTGATGACCGCGAAGCCCGCGTCGACGAGGGCCCGGCCGATGGCCACGCCCGCCTCGTACTCCGGCGAGTCCACCGGGGTGCGCGCCGAACCGAACACGCTGATCGCGGGCGGCAGCTCCGCGAGGGTGCCGAAGCCCTCGATGAACTCCGACTGGATGCGCAGGACCCGCCAGGGGTCGGTGTGCACCCACTCGGAGGGCCCGGCGGAGTCCAGCAGCCGCTGGTCGGTCGTACTGCCCGCCTGGACCTGGTCCCGCCGGCGCAGTACGGGACCCAGCTGCTGCTCGGCCGGCTTCCTCCGGCCGCTCTCAGGGTTGCCCATGATGTGCTCCCTCCTGCTGATCGTTCGCCTCAGGGTAGGCGCACGGAGGTGACGAGCAGCGGAATTCAGGAGGTCAGCCAGGCGCGGAGTCGTTCCTCGCAGTGCAGGATCGCCTTCGTCTCCACCCGTTCGTCGACCTTGTGGGCCAGCAGGGCGTTCCCCGGGCCGTAGTTGACGGCCGGTACGCCGAGCGCGCTGAAGCGCGACACGTCCGTCCAGCCGAACTTCGGCATGGCGCGCCCGCCGACCGCCGCCATGAACGCGGCCGCCGCCGGGTGGGAGAGGCCGGGCAGCGCTCCGCCGGAGCTGTCGTCGACCACGAACTCCCCGACGGCGCAGTCCGCGAAGACCTCGCGGACGTGCGCGAGCGCATCCGCCTCGCTGCGGTCGGGGGCGTAGCGGAAGTTGACCGTCACGGCGCAGGCGTCGGGGATCACGTTGTTGGCGACGCCGCCCTCGATCCGTACCGCGTTCAGGCCCTCGTGGTACTCCAGGCCGTCGATGACGGGGCGGCGCGGCTCGTACGCCGCCAGCTTCGCCAGGATCGGTCCGGCCGCGTGGATCGCGTTGGAGCCCATCCAGCTGCGCGCGGAGTGGGCGCGTTCGCCGGCGGTGCGCAGGATCACCCGCAGGGTGCCCTGGCAGCCGCCCTCGACCTCCGCGTCGGAGGGCTCCAGCAGGACCGCGAAGTCACCGGTCAGCCAGTCCGGGTGGGCCTCGGCGACCTTGCCCAGGCCGTTGAGGTGGGAGGCGACCTCCTCCTGGTCGTAGAAGACGAAGGTGAGGTCCCGGTTGGGCTCGGGCACGGTCGCCGCGATCCGCAGCTGGACGGCGACGCCGGACTTCATGTCGGTGGTGCCGCAGCCCCACAGGACGCCGTCCGCGTCGAGCCGCGAGGGCACGTTGTCCGCGATCGGCACGGTGTCGAGGTGCCCGGCGAGGACGACGCGCTCCGCCCGGCCGAGGTGGGTGCGGGCCACGACGTTGTTGCCGAAGCGGTCGACGGTGAGGTGCGGCAGACCCCGCAGCGCCAGCTCCACGAGGTCCGCGAGGACCTTCTCGTCGCCGCTCACGGACGGGATGTCGACGAGCCGGGCGGTCAGCTCGGCAGCGTCCAGGGTGAGGTCCAGCTCGGATTCGGACATGGCTCCGACCCTAATGCCCCGGCCCGTCCGGGAGGCCGGGACGTCCGGCCGATGGACGGCCGGGTGGCTCAAGTACGGTGGGCCGCGTGTCCGAGACTCCCCTGAAGACGCCCCGCCCGGGCCGTCGCCGACGCCCGTTCCGGCTGGCCGCGGCGCTGCTCGTGCTGCTCGGGCTCGCCGGTTACTACATAGTCCAGAACGAGTCGACGGGCGGTGACGGCGCCCCGCACTGCACCGTGGTGGCGGCGCCGGCCGGCGCCGGGGGCCGGGGCGGGGGCGCCTCGTACTCGATGAACCTCGAACAGGCCCGGTACGCGGCGACCATCGCGGCGGTCGGCTCGGCGAGGAAGGTGCCGGAGCGGGCGGTGACGATCGCGATGGCCACGGCCATGCAGGAGTCCGCGCTGCGCAACCTGGACCACGGCGACCGGGATTCGCTGGGCCTCTTCCAGCAGCGGCCCTCCCAGGGCTGGGGCACCCCGGCGCAGATCATGGATCCGGTGTACTCGGCCGGGATCTTCTACGACCACCTCCTCGACGAGGTGCCGGACTACGCGGACCTCCCGCTGACGGTGGCCGCGCAGAAGGTGCAGCGCAGCGGCTTCCCGGAGGCGTACGCGAAGCACGAGCCGGACGCCGCCCTCCTCGCGGCGGCGTTCACGGGGCGCGCCCCGGGTTCCCTTAGCTGTTCCGGTCCGCTCCCGCAGGAGACGGGGGACGCCGCGCGGGTCACGGCGGAGCTGGTGAAGGTGTTCGGGGCCGGGGTGGCGCCGAAGGCGGGGCCGCCCGCCTCGCCGGTCCGTACGGCACCGGTGGCCGCCGACGGCTCCGAGGTCACGGTCGCGGTCGCGGGGACGGACCGGGGGGCTCCGGTGGACCGGCGGCGCGGCTGGGAGCTGGCGAGCTGGGCGGTGGCGCACGCCGCCGATCTCGGGGTCCAGCGGGTCTCGTACGACAACAAGGCGTGGATCGCGGGCAAGAACAAGGGGCGGTGGATCGACAAGCCCCCGGGCAAGTCCGGTGACGGCGACGGGCGCAACGCGGGCCCGGACGACGTACGGATCTTCGTCGCGCCGCTGAACCGCTGACCCGCCGCCCCTACGGGCCGCCCCCGCTGAACCGTTCCGCCACCGCCCGGGCACCAGTGCGGGCCGTCATCCGTACGGGTTCGCGCCCTGCGGCGTGCGCCGGTGCGCGCGCGGGGCAGAACCCCAGCTCACGGCGTGTCCGGTGCGCTTGTCACCGAAGCCGATAAAACGACGCGTTACCAAGCCTTTACCCGTCCGCTCCGCAACTCGGGAGGGCCCCGGGGGTGTTGTGCACGGCGTACTCAGCCCGCACGACGACGCTTAGGAGCACCATGTCCCTCCCCCTGACCCGCCGGATCGCCCGTGCCGCACTGCTGCTCGCAGCCGGAGCGGCGCCCGTGGTCGGCGCGGCCGGCTCGGCGAGTGCCGTGGGCCTGGAGTCCGCACCCCAGCTGGGTTCGCTGACCGCCCTGGACAGCGCGAGCCTCGGACACGCCGTGGACAGCACCGCCCGCCAGGGCGCCGACATGGCCGGCGCCACCGGCGGCAAGGCCGTGGAGTCCGCCGTCCCGGCGGTGGGCGCGGTGAGCGGCAACGCGGCCGCCAAGGGCCTGCCGACCGCCCACGAGAGCGCGACCGGCCTGGCCGGCGCGGCGGGCTCGGTGGCCGGCGACACCGCCGGTGCGGCGGGCAAGAGCGGCCTGCCGACGGACGGGCTCACCGGGAACCTGATGGGCGGCCTGCCCGTGGCCGGTGCCCCCGCCGCCGCGAGCCCGCTGCCCACCGCCGGTCTGCCCGACGCTGCGGCCCCCGCCACCACGCTGCCCGCGTCGCTGCCGACGTCCACGCTGCCGACGGACGGGGTCCCCGGGGCCGCGGCCCTCGCCCCCGTCCAGTCGCTGCCGGTCGGCTCGCTTCCGCTCGGTTCGCTGCCGCTGGGCGGCTGACGCCCGTACGCGGGAGCCGCACGCGGCGCCCGCGGCACGCAGCACGCACGAACGCCGAAGGGGCCGGGAGCACGAACTCCCGGCCCCTTCGGGCTCGTTCGCCCGCGAGGGCTCAGCCGAGGCGCTTGACCGCCGCCGCCACCCGCTCGTCCGTCGCCGTGAACGCGACCCGGACGAAGTCCGCGCCCGCCTCGCCGTAGAAGTCGCCGGGGCAGACCAGGATGCCCAGACCCGCGAGGTAGGCGACCGTCTCCCAGCAGGGCTCGTCGCGGGTCGCCCACAGGTACAGGCTCGCCTCGCTGTGCTCGATCCGGAAGCCGTGCCCGCGCAGCGCCGCGCTCAGCGCCTCGCGGCGGGCGGCGTAGCGGCCGCGCTGCTCCTGGACGTGCGCGTCGTCGCCCAGCGCGACCGCGGCCGCGGCCTGGACCGGCGAGGGCGTCATCATGCCGCCGTGCTTGCGGATCTCCAGCAGCTCGGCGAGCACGTCGGCGTCACCGGCGGCGAAGGCCGCGCGGTATCCCGCCAGGTTGGAGCGCTTGGAGAGGGAGTGGACGGCCACCAGGCCCTCGTACGAGCCGCCGCACACGTCGTCGTGCAGTACGGAGACGGGCTCGGCCTCCCAGCCCAGCTCCAGGTAGCACTCGTCGCTGAAGACCAGGATCCCGTGCTCGCGCGCCCAGGCCACGATCCGGATCAGCTCCTCCTTGGAGAGGACCTTCCCGGTCGGGTTGGACGGGGAGTTCAGCCACAGCAGCCTGAGCCCGGCCGGGTCCAGCTCGGTGGGGTCGTCGTAGACCACCGGCTCGGCGCCGCACAGCCGCGCGCCGACCTCGTACGTCGGGTACGCGAGCCGCGGGTAGGCGACCTTGTCACCGGCGCCCAGGCCCAGCTGGGTCGGCAGCCAGGCCACCAGTTCCTTGGAGCCGACCACCGGCAGCACGTTGCGGTGCTCCGCGTTGCTCGCGCCGAGGCGCCCGCGCACCCAGCCCGTGATCGCGTCGCGGTACGCGGCCGTGCCCCACACCGTCGGGTAGCCCGGCGAGTCGGCCGCCGCCACCAGCGCGCGCCGGATCAGCTCCGGCACCGGGTCCACCGGGGTCCCGACGGACAGGTCGACGATGCCGTCCGCGTGGGCGGAGGCGGTTGCCTTGTACGGCTCCAGCTTGTCCCAGGGGAAGGCGGGAAGACGAGCGGATACTGCGGCCACGGTGGTCTCTGCTCTCTCTCTGCGTGCTCGGCGTACCGGATGGGTTCTGCGTACCGGATTCGGAAAACACCTCGGTCCCGTGCGGCGCGTTCGCCGTACGGGACCGAGGGACGCGCGCGCCCGGGACTGCGCCTAAGACGGTCAGTGGTCGCCGTTCATGGGCGGCAGCGCGGCGATGAACGGGTGGTCGCGCTCGATCAGGCCGAGCTTGGAAGCACCACCGGGCGAACCGAGATCGTCGAAGAACTCGACGTTCGCCTTGTAGTAGTCCTTCCACTCTTCCGGAGTGTCGTCCTCGTAGAAGATGGCCTCGACCGGGCAGACCGGCTCACACGCACCACAGTCGACGCACTCGTCCGGGTGGATGTACAAGGACCGCTGGCCCTCGTAGATGCAGTCGACGGGGCACTCTTCGATGCATGCCTTGTCCTTGACGTCGACACAAGGCTCCGCGATGACGTAGGTCACGCTCTCGTTCCTCCTCGGTAGGGCTTTCCATATCGCGCGGGAGCGCGGCGTCGTCGATGCCCGGCTCTAGTATCTCCGTTCCCGGGCACGATCCGAACAGGAGGGGCGGAGACAGCTGTGGAAATCACTGCCGGCGCACTGATGGAAATCCGTATCACCGCGGCTGACGTGGGGAAACGGGTATCTGTACGACGGGTGGAGAGTGCCTCGGGCCGGTCCGTCACCTTCACGGACACCCTGGGGGTGCTCACATCGTGGACCGACGGTGTGCTGCTGATCACACAAAAGAATGGCAAGAGCGTCCGCATCGCGGAATCGTCGCTGGTCGCGGGCAAGGTGGTGCCCCCCGCCCCGGCCCGCCGCAGGGGCCCTTCGGCCACCTTCGAGGAGCTGGCCCGGGCCGGTGCGCGGGCCTGGCAGCCGCTGGAGAGCGAGGCGCTGGGCGGCTGGACGCTGCGGGCGGCCGCCGGATTCACCCGGCGGGCCAACTCGGCGCTGCCGCTCGGCGATCCGGGAATGCCGGTCGAGGAAGCACTCGCGCGAGTGAAGGCCTGGTACGCGGAGCGCGGACTTCCGGCGTACGTCCAGGCCGCGACCGGCGCCCTCGGCACGCAGGAGCTGCTCTGCGCGGAGCTGGAGCGGCTCGGCTGGACCCGTGAGGTCTCCGCGGAGGTGCGGACGGCCTCGCTCGCCCCGCTCGGCGACCTGGACTCGGACGTCCGCACGGTCGAGCTGAGCCGCACCTGCGACGAGGAGTGGCTGGGCCGGTACGGGCGTACGGGCGCCCTCGCGCCGGTGGCCCGGCAGGTGCTGTCGGCGGGCCCCTCGGTGTGGTTCGCCCAGGTCCCGGGCCGGGCGATCGGGCGGTGCGTGGTCGACGGCCGCTGGGCCTCCTTCGCGGCGGTCGAGGTCGATCCGGCGCACCGGCGGGAGGGGCTGGCCACGGCCGTGATGACGGCGCTGGCCCGGCGCGCGCTGGACGAGGGCGCGTCGGCGGCGTGGCTCCAGGTGGAAAGTGAGAATCCCGGGGCGCTGGCGCTGTACGACCGGCTGGGTTTCGCGGCGCACCACGCCTACCACCACTTCCGGGCGGCGTGATGGGGTTCCGTGAGGAGTTCGCGGCGGAGGCGCGGGCGGAGCGGCCCGACCTCGCGCTGCTGTGCCTGTACCTGGCGGCCGAGGCGGATCCGGCGCTGGACCAGCGGGCCGTGGACGAGGCGCAGATCGAGCTGGACCGGCTGGCGGGGCTGCTGCCGTACGGGCTGCGCGGGGCGCGGGCCTGGGCGTCGGCGGTGACGGAGCTGCTGGGCGGGCGGATGGCCTTCCACGGCACCCCCGCCGACTACGACCGGCTGTCGTCCTCGCTGCTGCACGAGGTGCTGCGGCGGCGGCGCGGGCTGCCGATCCTGCTGTCGGTGGTGTGGCTGGAGGTGGCCCGGCGGGCCGGTGCGCCGGTGTACGGGCTGGCTCTGCCGGGGCACTTCGTGGTCGGCTTCGGGGATCCCGAGGAGGGGGTCGTGGTGGACCCCTTCGCGAGCGGGGCCGCGCTCGGGGCGGGGCCGGCGGAGCTGGCGGAGGGGCCGCGGGTGGCGGCCCGGACGCTGGACATCGTCCTGCGGATCCTGAACAACATCCGGGCCTGGGCGTCTACCCGGCCGGAGCACTCCGGGGTGGCGCTGTGGGCGCTGGACCTTGCGCTGCTGCTGCCGTCGCATCCGGCGGCGCTGCGGTACGAGCGGGGGCGGCTGCTGGTGGAACGGGGCTCCTACACGGAGGGTGCGGTGGAGTTGGAGGGGTACGCGGTGGTCGTGGACGCGATGGACAAGGCGGCTTCGGCGCGGATCCGGGCCGAGGCCCTTGCCGCCCGCGCCCGCCTGAACTGACGGCCCGGCGCCGCCTCCCCCTCCCCCTGGCGGGGCCCGCCCCCACCTCCCCGCCGCCCCTGGCGGGGGTGCCTCCGGCGGCGCCTCAAACGCCGGCGGGGCTGAGTTTCGCCCGGCCAGGGGCCACACCCAACCCCGCCGGGCGAACCACCCTGAGCCCGCCCGGCGATTGAGGGCCCGCCGGAGGCGATTGGTAGCCGCAGGCCGTACTCGGTCTTCCGCCCGGGCTCCCCTCCGGGGGCGCCTCAAACGCCGGCGGGGCTGGGGGTGGCGGCGCCACGATCAAGCCTGCCCGGCGATTGAGAGCCGGGGGCCACCCCTAGCCCGCCCGGCGATTGAGGGCCCGCCGGAGGCCATCGGCAGCCGCAGGCCGTACGCGGCCCTCCGCCCCGACTGCCCTCCGGGGGCGCCTCGAACGCCGGCGGGGCTGAGGACGGAGGTTAGAGCCAGCCCTTTTGGCGGGCGATGCTTACCGCCTCCTGGCGGTTGCGGGCCGCCAGTTTCTGGATCGACGTGGAGAGGTAGTTGCGGACCGTGCCCTGGGACAGGTGGAGGCGGGCCGCGAGGTCGGCGTTGGTCGCGCCGTCCTCCGCGGCGCGGAGCACCTCCCGCTCGCGATCCGTCAGCGGGTTCGCCCCCTCCGCGAGGGCCGCCGCCGCGAGCGTGGGGTCGATGACCCGGTCCCCGGCGAGCACCTTCCGTACCGCCTCGGCCAGTTGCGCGGCCGGCGCGTCCTTGACCAGGAACGCCGAGGCCCCCGCCTCCATCGCACCGCGCAGGTAGCCGGGCCGCCCGAAGGTCGTCAGGATCACGATCTTGAGGCCCGGCACCCCGTCCCGCAGGAGCGCCGCCGCCTCGATGCCCGTCAGGCCCGGCATCTCGATGTCCAGCAGGGCGACGTTCACGTCGTGCGCCCGCGCCGCGGCCAGCACCTCGTCCCCGCGGGCGACTTGGGCGATGACCTCGATGTCCGGCTCCAGGCCGAGCAGCGCCGCGAGCGCCTCCCGCACCATCGACTGGTCTTCGGCGAGCAGGATCCGGATCGGGGCGGGGGTCATGACGGCGATCCTAGAGGGACCTGCGCGGTCAGCCGGAACCCGCGGTTGCCGGTCGGCGAGACCGGGCCGGCCGTCAGCGTGCCGCCCACCGCCTCCAGCCGTTCGGTGAGGCCGGTCAGGCCGTTGCCGGGCGCGCCGGAGCCGCCCGTTCCGTTGTCGGTGACCGTCAGTTCCATCACCGGTCCGGCCAGCGTCTGGTGGACCGTCAGTGCGACGGCGCACCGCCCGGCCCCGCTGTGCCGGACCACGTTGGTGACCGCCTCGCGCAGCGCGTAGGCCAGCGCCGATTCGATCTCCTCGGGGAGGTCCCCCTCCGGCTCGGCGGCCGGCAGGTCGGCGACCACGCCCGCGGCCGTGAGCGCGGTGCGCGCCCCGGCGAGTTCCCCGGGCAGGGTGGGCCGCCGGTAGCCGCTGACCGCCTCGCGCACGTCCGTCAGCGCCTGCCGGCTGACCTGCTCGATGTCGGCGATCTGCTGGGCGGCCCGGTCGGGGTGGTCCGGCAGCATCCGTCCGGCCAGTTCGCTCTTCAGCGTGATCAGGGAGAGCGAGTGCCCGAGCAGGTCGTGCAGGTCGCGCGCCATCCGCAGGCGTTCCTCGTTGGCGGCGAGCTGCGCCACCGTGGCCCGCGCCTGGCGCAGTTCGACGGTGGTGGCGATCATCTGCCGGATGCCGACCATGGCGAAGCCGCCGAGGAAGGCCGGCACGAGGAGCCCGACCAGGAAGTCGCCGCCGCCGGACACGGCCAGCGAGGTCAGGGTGAGCAGCGCGGTGGCGGCGGGCACCGCCCACCGCGAGAGCTGCCCGGGCAGGGCGGCCCCGGCGGACACCGACACGTACACGAAGAGGACGAGCCATTCCCGGCCCAGGCACAGGGACAGGACGGCCGCCTGCGCGGACATGACGGCGAGCGAGACGAGCACCCGCCGCCGCGCGAACTGGCGGACCGTGCGGAAGACCAGGGTCAGGTACCAGCCCACGAAGGTGGCGAGGCCCAGCGAGCCGAGGACCACCGCGGGCCAGGTGTGGCCGCCGCGGATCAGGTCGGTCACGGGGGCGCTGAGGTAGAACAGCCAGATGCCGACCCAGAGGGACTTCACGACCGTCTGGCGGCGGTTCTCGGGGGGACGTCCCATGCGGACGAAGCCGTCGCTCTCCGGAGCGGCGGCCCGGTCCGGCTGCACGCGTGCCATGTTCACGCCTTCAGTGTGTCCTTGCGGTAGAGCCAGGCGGCACCGCCCGCGAAGAGTACGAAGTAGACGGCGAGGATCGCCACGTCCTTGGCGTGCGGCGCGCCTCCCAGCTCGATGGCCTGGCCGAGCCCGGCGTAGGCGTGGGTGGGGAGCCACTGGGTGATGTCCTGGAGCCACTGCGGGTAGACCGTGGTGGGCATCCACAGGCCGCCGAGGATCGACAGGGCGAAGTAGATGATCATCACGACGGGGCGGGCGGTGTCGCCGCTGACCAGGTAGCCGATGGCCACGCCGAGCGCGGCGAAGACGAGGCTGCCGGCCCAGATGGACGCGGTGAGCGCGGCCCACTGCCAGGCGTCGAACCGGACGCCCTTGAGGATCGCGGCGACCAGGAAGACGACCACGATCGAGGGCAGGGAGAGGATCGCGGCGCTGGCGATCTTGCCGAGGACGTAGCCGTGTCCGGGGAGGGCGGTCAGGCGCAGCTGCCGGACCCAGCCCTTCTCGCGCTCCTTGGCGATCTGCTCGCTCTGGCCGACGAGCACGGCGGTCAGGGCGCCGAAGGAGGCCATGGCGACCATGTAGAAGGCGGGCATCGTCAGGTCGGTGCCGAAGACCTTCGTGGTGCCGCTCTGGGTGCCGCCGATCATCAGGAAGAGGGCGGCGGGGTAGATGACGGTGAAGAACAGGTACTTCTTGTTGCGCAGGGCACGGGTGATTTCGAGCTTGACGAGGGTGTTCATGATGCGGCGGCCTCCTCGGCCTCGGTGAGGGCGATGAATGCCTGCTCCAGGCCCAGTCCGGCGACCTCCAGGTTGCGCGGGTAGAGGCCCAGGCCGTAGACGGCGTGCACGGTGGCGTCGGCGTCGCGCGACTGGAGCTTGACGGTGGACCCGTGCACGTCGAGCCGGGTCAGGAACGGCAGTTCGCGCAGCCGCGCCTCGTCGAAGGGCTCGGTGAGGTCGAAGGAGACCTTGCGGGCGCCGGCCTTGGCCTTGATCTCGGCGGCGGAGCCGTCGGCGAGGATCCGGCCGCGGTGGAGGACGATGACGCGGTCGGCGATCGCGTCGGCCTCCTCCAGGTAGTGGGTGGCGAAGAGGACCGTACGTCCCTGGTCGGCCTGTTCGCGCATGGTGGCCCAGAAGGACTGGCGGGCGGTGACGTCCATGCCGGTGGTCGGCTCGTCGAGCACGATCAGGTCGTTGGCGCCGGCCGTCGCGAGGGCGAAGCGGACCCGCTGCTCCTGGCCGCCGGAGAGCTTGTTGACCTTGCGGTCGGCGATCGCGGTGACGCCGGCCCGGGTCATCACGTCCTCGACCGGGTAGGCCCGGGGGTGCAGCGCGCAGCCGAGGGTGACCAGCTCGCGGACGGTGACCTCCTCCATCAGGCCGCCGCTCTGGAGCATCGCGCCCACCCGGCCGGCGGCGATGGCCTGCCCGGGGGTGCCGCCGAAGACCGTGACCGAGCCGGTGTCCGCGGGGCGCAGGCCCAGCAGGAGGTCGAGGGTGGAGGACTTTCCCGCGCCGTTCGGGCCGAGCAGTGCGACGGTCTCGCCGGGGTGCAGCTCCAGCGAGAGGCCGTCGACCGCGCGGACCGGGCCGTAGCTCTTGGTCACGTTCTCGAAGCTCACCACCGGGGTCCCGGTGGTCTTCGCAGTGGTCGTCGTCATGGGGAAAGACTCCCCCGGAGGGAGGTGGCGGCGGCAGTGTCCCCTGTCGTGCGTGGGAACTGACAGATGTCATGCTCCCGGCATGACAGCGCAGGCCGGGGCGGCGGGGCCCGGGTACGGGCAGCCCGTGTTCTGCCGGTCCGGGTACGGCGGAGCCCCCGTCCGGATCTCCGGACGGGGGCTCCGAGCCGTGGCGGCGGCCGCGGGGCCGACGGGTCAGCTGGGGTCGGTGTCGATCGTGACGGTGCGCTCGGCCGGGGTCTTGCCGCGCAGGCCCTTGCGGAGGGCGCCGACGATGTCCTGCGGGGTGACGGCGGTCTTCTCGCCGGTGCCCCGCATGATCAGGACCCCGTCGAAGTTGGTCCCGGTGAGTTCCTTGATCGCTTCCAGGTCGTACTTGTCGACCAGCTTGCCGTCGACGGCCGTCATGCTCAGGATCCTGGGCAAGGACCGGCCGGGGCCGTAGAGGATCGTCTTGCCGCCCGCCTTGACGGTCACGTTCCCGGACATCGCGGGCTCGGCGAACTCCTTCATCGCCCGGTCCAGTTCGGCCTGGTTGATGACCGGGGCCCGGGTGGTGGTGGGCAGTTCGACAGGTGCGGCCTTGCCCGAGGCGACCTGGGCGCGGTACGCGGCCACCACCTTGGTCACCGAGGCGTTCACGTCGAGGGTGGTGCCCGCCTTGCCGGGGACCGCCACGACCTTGTTCGGCTCGAACTTGATCGTGCCCTCGCTGGAGGAGCCCGCGGTGCCCGCCAGTTCCTCCAGGGCGACCTGCAGCTTCTCCTCGTCGACCGGCATGACCGGCTCGGCCACCCGCTGCTGTCCCAGCAGCGAGCCGATGACCGTGACCGGGTTGTAGTCGCTGCCCGCGGCGTTGCGCACGGTGGTCTGGCTGTCGAGGGAGAGCCCGGCCTTCTCGGGCTTCAGCTCGACCTGCTTGCCGCCGACGGTGAGCTTGACCGGGGCGTTGACGCGGGGGCCGAAGGCGCTCTGGAGCTTGGCCACGGCGCCGTCGCGGCTGCCGCTGATGTCCACGCCGAAGACGGTGGTGCCCTTGGGCACGTCGGAGTGGTTGAGCAGCAGTCCGGCGCCGTAGGCGAGACCGACCAGGGTGAAGAGGGCGCCGCCGAGCAGGACCACCTTGGAGCGGCCCTTCTTGGCCTTCTTGGCGTTCGCGCCGGAGCCCGCGGGCGCGGCGGGCCGGGCCGCGGCCTGGGGCTGCTTGCCCTTCTTGCCCTTCTTGCCCTGCGGCTCTCCGGACGCGGGCGGCGGGGGCGGCGGGCTGAAGCCGGGCGCGGACTGCGGGTCGACCGCCGGGAAGGCGCTGGTGGCCGCGGACCCGGTGCCGTTCAGCTCGGGGCCGGGCCAGCGCGGGGCGGCGAAGTTGGCGGTGTCGTCGTCCATCCGCGGCGGGCCGCCGACCGGCACGGTGCCGTGGGCGGGACCCGTCGTCGGGCCGGCCGGGGGCGCGGCGGGACCCGCGCCGTAGCCGGGCGCGGGGTCGGGGGCGCCGCCGGGCGCGCCGCCCGGGTAGCCGCCGCCGAAGCCGGGGCCGGGGGCCGGGGGCGCGGGCGGTCCGGAGGGGTGCCGGGCGTCGAAACCGGCCCCGTTGGAGGACGGGCCCTGCGGTGCGGGCGGGCCGGGCGGGCGCTGGCCGCCGTATCCGGGGCCGCCGGCCGGGGTGCCCGCCGGGGTACCCGCCGGGCCGTTCGGCCTGCCGGTGGACGGGCCCCGGGAGGCGCCGTTCGCCTGCGGGCCGGGCGGGGCGGGCGGGAAGCCGCCGCCGGGGCCGCTCGTACGGGCGGCCGGGCCGGGCCGCCCTTGGCCGGGCCCTTGGGCCGGGCCGGGTGCCTGGCCGGCGGCCGGTCCCTTGCCGGTGTCCGGGGCGTCGCCCGGACCGGCCTTGCGCGGGGCGAACCAGTTGCTGGCCGGCTCCGCGGCCTGCTCGGGCGCGGAGGGGCGCGGCGCCGGGGGCTCGGACGCTCCCGGAGCGCGTCCGGCCGGCGCACCGGACCCGCGGGGACCGGTGGGCGCCGGCGGCGCGTCCGGGGTCCCGTCCGGGTCGGCGGCGGGGCCGACCGGCTTGCGGACGACCACGGGCGGGATCGGCCGCGAACCCGGGATGTTGATCCGGATCCGCGTCGTCAGCGTCGTCTCGGTCTTGGGTCCGTCCGGGTCTCCGGCGGGGGTGGGCGGCTTCGAGGTCACAGGCTTCTCCTCCGGGGCGTTACCCGCGGCGTCCGTAGACGGATACTGGCCGGTTCCGTACGGCGGCGTACCCGACGGGTAGGCGGCTCCACCGCGGCCCTGGGGCCCGGAGGACGAACTGTCAGTTTCACGACTCAAGGCAGGATCTCCCGGTTGGCTCCGCCGCCCGCGTGCCGTGCGCGGGCAGCTCGGCGGCCCGTCCACCATACTGGCCGCCGCCGGGGCGCAACCGACCACCGGGGGCGGCGGCATGCCTCCGGGGGACGGGCGCATGGGGCAAAGGGGGCGTGCCGGGCGGTTTCACAACACCGGGCGCGCGTCCCGGTGTAGCACCCAACGGCACGTCACCGACCGGGCCTCCCGGCCGAAACCGGCCGGTCGGCGGGGTCGCGCAGGGTGGCACACATCACAGCGAGCACGATGCCCCCGAGAAGGTACGCATACATTCCGATTCCGGACGAACCGAGCACGAAGTCGCCTTCGGCGCGCGGGACGCCGAGCAGCACGTAGGCGAGGAACCATCCGATGACGGGCGCGCCCACGCCGAGTCCGCTGCCGATGACCAGACGGCCCGCCAGGAAGAGCCCCAGCAGGGCCGCGAGAGCCAGCAGCAGGCCGCCGGGGAACCAGAGGTCGACGACGAGCCAGCCCGCCGCACCGGTCAGCGCGCCGAGGGCCAGCAGCCCCGCGAGGGCGGCGATCCGGGCCGGGACCGAGGTGAGGCTCACGCGTCCGCCCCCGCCGCGTCGGGGACGCCCGCGAAGAGGTCGCCCTCGCGCTGCCCGGCCGGGGCGCCGCTGCGGCCCGCCGCCAACTCGTAGTACTCCCGCGTGAACAGCGGCTGCGCCAGGTCGTTGGAGAGCGCGAAGAAGGGCCCCTCGACGGCGATCTGGGTGGCGTGGGCCCGCATCGCGGCCGCCTTGGCCGCCGCGTACGGCTCCCCGTCCGCGGCGCCGATCTCGGCGGTGACCCGCTCGTCGGCGACCACCCCGGGGACGTCGCCGGGCCGGGCGGCGCCGGGGAAGGGGTCCGTCCCGGCGGCGCGCAGCCGGGCGAAGCCCTCCTCGACGACCGAGCGCGGGACCCGGTTCCAGTAGACCTTGGCGATCGTGTGGGGCGCGCCGAGGTGCGCTCCGTACGCCGGGTCCGCGGCCAGTTCGGCGGCGCGGGTGGCGACCCGGTGGGCCTGGATGTGGTCGGGGTGGCCGTAGCCGCCGTCGGGGTCGTAGGTGACGAGCACCTGGGGCCGCACCCGGCGGACGACCTCGACCAGGTACCCGGCGGCCTCGTCGAGGTCGGCGGACCAGAAGGAGCCGGGCCGGTCGTTCTGCGGGGCGCCCATCATCCCGGAGTCCCGGAACCGGCCGGGCCCGCCCAGGAACCCGTGGTCGGTGACGCCCAGCTCCCGCATGGCGCAGGCCAGCTCACCGACCCGGTGGGCACCGAGGGCGTCGTCCCGGTCGGCCGTCAGGTGGGCGAGGCCGGGCGGGATGACCTCGCCCTCCTCGCCCAGCGTGCAGGTCACCAGGGCGACGTGCGCCCCCTCGGCCGCGTACTTGGCCATGGTGACGCCGTTGTTGATCGACTCGTCGTCCGGGTGCGCGTGCACGAGGAGGAGACGACGGGCGGGAAGACCGTTCATGGGGCCACCCTACGAGGCGCCCCTACAACTTGAGGCCACCGATCATGCCCGCGACGTTCGTGGTCAGCTGGCTGAGGGTGGGCGCGATCGAAGAACTGGAGAGGTAGAAGCCCAGCAGCACGCAGACGACCGCGTGTCCCGCCTTCAGACCCGACTTCCGGACCAGCAGGAAGACGACGATCCCCAGTAGCACCACGGCCGAGATCGAGAGTGCCACGGCGGTTCACCTCCACGTCGAGCGGACATCGAATCGATTGCATACTCGGCGGACACATACCCACCGTGCGCTACGGATCATAACTATCCGTACCA
Source organism: Streptomyces sp. NPDC043876 (assembly GCF_056435825.1). Lineage (NCBI taxonomy): Bacteria > Bacillati > Actinomycetota > Actinomycetes > Kitasatosporales > Streptomycetaceae > Streptomyces > Streptomyces sp. NPDC043876. The sequence continues at coordinate 158,151 of NZ_JBWKDV010000001.1, forward strand.
GCGCATCGATCGAGAACCGGCAGCACGAGGGGCGCACACCGCGCATACGGAGGAGCACGGGCACCACGCGCGACCGTCCGGCGGGGCTCGCACCCCACCGGACGGCTGACGGCACCCGCACGGACCGTACGGCGATCATGTTCCCCTGTCCGGATCTCGTCGCCGAGACGGTCAAGTTGCCTCCATGTTAAGCCCGTTGCGCGGCGGACGCGATCTTCTCCGGCGCGTCGCGGCTCACTCCTCGCGCGCCGGGGGCGGCGCCGCCCCGGCCGCTCGGGGAGCCGCCGGGGAAGGGGGCGCGCCGGGGGGCGCGGAGGCGTCCGGCCGCGGCGCGGCGGGCCGGGTCAGCGGCTTCTCCGCCGCGAAGTGGCACGCCGAGGGGTGGGCCGCCGGGCCGCCCGCGGCGCGGAACTCCAAGGGGACCGCGAGCAGCGGCACTTCCTGCGCGCACCGGTTCTCCGCCTTCCAGCAGCGGGTGCGGAAGCGGCAGCCCGAGGGCGGGTCGGCCGGCGAGGGGACGTCCCCGGAGAGGATGATCCGCTCGCGGTGCTTGCGGGCCTCGGGGTCCGGGACGGGGACGGCGGAGAGCAGCGCCTGCGTGTAGGGGTGCGTGGGGTGGTCGTAGATCTCGGTGTCGGTGCCGATCTCGACCACCCGGCCGAGGTACATGACCCCCACCCGGTCGGAGATGTGCCGGACGATCGAGAGGTCGTGCGCGATGAAGACGTACGACAGGTCGAACTCGTCCTGGAGCCGCTCCAGCAGGTTGACCACCTGCGCCTGCACCGAGACGTCCAGCGCGGAGACCGGCTCGTCCGCGACGATGATCTCGGGCCGCAGGGCCAGCCCGCGGGCGATGCCGATGCGCTGGCGCTGGCCGCCGGAGAACTGGTGCGGGTAGCGGTTGATGTACTCGGGGTTCAGGCCGACCACGTCCAGCAGGTCCTGGACCTTGCGGCGCCGGTCGCCCTTCGGGGCCACCTCGGGGTGGATCTCGTACGGCTCGCCGATGATGTCGCCGACCGTCATGCGCGGGTTCAGCGAGGTGTAGGGGTCCTGGAAGACCATCTGGATGTTGCGGCGGACGGCCTTGAGGGCCTTGCCCGACAACTTCGTGAGGTCCTCGCCCTTGTACGTGATCGCGCCCGCCGTCGGCCGTTCCAGGTTGACCAGCATCCTGGCGACCGTGGACTTGCCGCAGCCGGATTCGCCGACGATGCCCAGGGTTTCGCCCTTGGCGAGCGCGAAGGACACCCCGTCGACCGCCTTGACCGCGCCGACGTGCTTCTTGAAGAGGACGCCGCGGGTCAGCGGGTAGTGCTTGACCAGGTCGGTGACTTCGAGGATCGCTTCAGGCACCGAGGCACTCCTTCCAGAAGAAGCACGCGCTCGCGCGGTCCTCCGCGACCGGCGCCAGCGGCGGCACCTCGCCGCGGCAGACGGGCCGCGCCATGGGGCAGCGCGGGTTGAAGGCGCAGCCGGGCGGGATCGCCAGCAGGTTGGGCGGCAGGCCCTTGATCGCGTACAGCTCCTGGCCCTTCTGGTCCAGGCGCGGGATGGAGTCGAGCAGGCCGCGGGTGTAGGGGTGCGCGGGGTTCCGGTAGATCTCGTGCACCGGGGCGGCTTCGACGATCCGGCCCGCGTACATCACGGCGATCTTGTCGGCGACGTCCGCGACCACGCCCAGGTCGTGGGTGATCAGGATCAGGCCCATGTTCAGCTCGCGCTGGAGTTCCGCGAGCAGGTCCATGACCTGGGCCTGGACGGTGACGTCGAGGGCGGTGGTCGGTTCGTCCGCGATGATCAGCGAGGGCTCCAGGGCCATCGCCATCGCGATCATGATGCGCTGGCGCATGCCGCCGGAGAACTGGTGCGGGTAGTCCCCCACCCGCTGCTTGGCGGCCGGGATCTTGACCCGGTCCATGAGTTCCACCGCTTTGGCGCGGGCGTCCTTGCGGGACATCCCGCGGTGCACCTCGTACATCTCGCCGAGCTGGGCGCCGACGCTGAGGACCGGGTTCAGCGAGGACAGCGCGTCCTGGAAGATCATCGCCATCTCGGCGCCGCGGATCTTGCGGCGGGCGTCCTCCTTCATGGTCAGCAGGTCCTGGCCCTTGAAGAGGATCTCGCCGCCCGCGATCCGGCCCGGCGGCACGTCCAGGATGCCCATGACGGCCTGCGCGGTGACGGACTTGCCGGAGCCGGACTCGCCGAGCACGGCGAGGGTCTCGCCCTCCGCCACCGAGTAGGTGACGCCGTTGACCGCCTTGGCGACCCCCTCCCGGGTACGGAACTCCACGTGGAGGTCGCGGACTTCGAGCAGCATGGTGCCCACTCCTCAGCGCAGCTTGGGGTCGAGGGCGTCGCGCACCGCGTCGCCGAGCATGATGAAGGCGAGCACGGTCAGGCTCAGCGCGCCCGCCGGGTAGAGCAGCATGTGCGGGGCGTTGCGGATCTGGGAGGCGGCGTTGGAGATGTCGATGCCCCAGGAGACCGTCGGCGGGCGCAGGCCCACGCCGAGGAAGGACAGGGTGGCTTCCAGGGCGATGTAGGTGCCGAGCGCGATGGTCGCGACGACGATGACCGGCGCGACCGCGTTGGGCGCGACGTGCCGCAGCATCATCCGGCTGTTGCTCGCGCCGAGCGCGCGGGCGGCCTGGACGTAGTCGTTCTGCTTGGCGGTGATGACCGAGCCGCGGGCGATGCGGGCGATCTGCGGCCAGCCGAGGAGCACGATGAAGCCGACCACCGGCCAGACCGTGGTGCTGGTGACCACCGACAGGAAGACCAGCCCGCCGAGGACCACCGGGATGCCGAAGAAGATGTCGGCGACCCGGGAGAGCAGCGCGTCGCCCCAGCCGCCGAAGAAGCCGGCCAGGCCGCCGAGGAGCGAGCCGAGGAGCGCGGCGCCGACGGTGGCGCAGACGCCGACGGTGATGGAGGCGCGCGCGCCGTAAACCGTGCGCGTGTAGACGTCGCAGCCCTGGGTGTCGAAGCCGAAGGGGTGTCCGGAGGCCGGGCCCTGCTGGGACTTGGACAGGTCGCACCGCAGCGGGTCGCCGCTCGCGATCAGCTGCGGCCACAGGGCGATGAGGACGAGGAAGGCGATGAGGAGGGCGGAGACGAGGAAGACGGGGTTGCGGCGCAGCTGCTGCCAGGCGTCGGACCACAGCGAACGCGCCTTCTCCCGGGGTCCGGTGGCCCCGGGGCCGCCGCCCAGCGGCTTCTCCAGGCTCTCGGCCTCCTCCAGCGCGAGGTCCATGGCCCCGCCCTGTCCGGTGGGAGCGATGGCCTCCCCCTTTCCGGGTCGCAGCGGGTCGTGGCGCTCGGGCCGGCGCTCGGGCTCAGGCATAACGGATCCTCGGGTCCAGGACCGCGTAGAGCAGGTCGACGAGCAGGTTCGCCAGCAGGAAGACGATGACGAGGATGGTCACGAAGCCGACGACCGTGGGGGCGTTGTTGCGCAGGATGCCCTGGTAGAGCTGGTAGCCGACGCCGTGGATGTTGAAGATGCGCTCGGTGACGATCGCGCCGCCCATCAGGGCGCCGATGTCGGTGCCGATGAAGGTGACCACGGGGATGAGGGAGTTGCGCAGCAGGTGGCGGGTGACGACCCGGCGCCGCGGCAGGCCCTTGGCGATGGCGGTGCGCACGTAGTCGGCCTTGACGTTCTCGGCGATGGAGGTGCGCGAGAGCCGGGTGACGTAGGCGAGGGAGACCAGCGCGAGCACGATGCCGGGCAGGATCAGCTCGTCGAAGGGGGCGTCCGGGGAGACGGTGGGCCGGACCCAGCCCCACTTCACGCCGAGCAGGAACTGGAGCAGGTACCCGGTCACGAAGGTCGGCACCGAGATGACGACGAGGGTCAGCACCAGCAGGGTGTGGTCGACGGCCTTGCCCCGGCGCAGCCCGCTGACCACGCCGAGGGTGATGCCGACCAGGACCTCGATGACGATCGCGACGATGGTCAGGCGCAGGGTGACCGGGAAGGCCGTGGACATCAGGGAGGTGACCTTCTGCCCGTTGAAGGCGGTGCCGAAGTCGCCCCGGAAGATCTGGCCCATGTAGTGGAGGTACTGCCTCCACAGGGGCTGGTCGAGGAAGAGGTCCTTGCGGATGCGGGCGGCGGTGGCCGGGTCGGGGGCCTTGTCGCCGAAGAGCGCCGCGACCGGGTCGCCGAGCGCGTAGACCATGAAGAAGATCAGGAACGTACTGCCGATGAACACCGGGATCATCTGGAGCAGCCGCCGGATCACGTACCGTCCCATGGAGGCCTCCAGGGTGTCGGCGGGTTTGCCGCCACCGGGTCACCCGAGGTGACGGTGGCGGCGGGCCCGGGGTCTGGCGGGACGGTCAGCCGACCTTGATCTGGTCGTAGACGGGCACGCTGAACTGGTTGAGGGCGACGTTCGAGACGCGCTCCGAGAAGCCCGCGCTGCCGTTCTGGTACCAGAGCGGAATGGACGGCATCTGCTCGGCGAGGATCTTCTCCGCGTCCTGGAACTTCGCCGTCGCCTTGGCCGTGTCGCTCTCCTGGTTCGCCTCGTCGATGAGCTTGTCGAAGTCCTTGTTGTCGAACTTCCCGTAGTTCGAGGAGGCGCCCGTGTAGTACAGCGGCTCCAGGAAGTTCTGGATCAGCGGGTAGTCGGCCTGCCAGCCGGAGCGGAAGGGGCCGGTCAGCTTGAAGGCGCTCTGCTGGTTGCGGAAGTCCGCGAAGGTGCCGACGGGGTTGACCGTGCAGACCGCGCCCTTGCCCAGCGCGTTGTTGATGCTGTTGCAGACGGCGTCCATCCACTCGCGGTGCGAGCCGGTGTCGACGTTCGAGGTGAGCGTGATCTTCCCGCCGGGAAGGCCGCCGCCCTCCTCGATGAGCTTCTTGGCCTGCGCCGGGTCGAAGGTGCAGGCGTCGCCGCACGCGGTGGCGGAGTAGCCGCCCTTGGCGCCGAGGGCCGCGGAGGTCCAGTCCTTGGCGGGGGTGCGGGTGCCCTGGAAGATCTGCTTGGTGATCTCGTCGCGGTTGATCGCCATCGAGACGCCGCGGCGGACCTTCTCCATGCCGGGCTTGCCCCAGGCGGGGTCGTACAGCGGGAAGGTCACCGTCTGGAGGATCAGGGCGGGCTGGTTGATGTACCGGTCGCCCAGGTCCTTCTTGACGTTCTTCAGCTGCTGCGCCGGGACGTCGTCGACGAGGTCGAGGTTGCCGGAGATCAGGTCCGTGTAGGCGGTGTTGTTGTCCGTGTAGACCTTGAGGTCCACGCCGCCGTTCTGCGCCTTGTCCGGGCCCGTGTACCCGTCCCACGTGCGCATCTTGATCGCGGTGCCCTTGGTGTAGGAGTCCACCGTGTACGGGCCGTTGCCGACCGGCTTGCCCAGCCAGCCCGCGTGGTCGGTGAAGAAGGCCTTGGGCAGCGGGGAGAACGCCTGGTAGCCGAGGGTGTCGGGCCAGGTGGAGAACTTCTCCTTGAGGGCGACCGTGAAGGTCTTGGCGTCCTTGACGACCAGGCCCGACATCGTCTTGCCCTTGGGTTCGCCGGACTCGGGGTGCAGGTCGGCGTAGCCGACGATGTCCGAGAAGAAGGGCGAGTTGTTCTGCTTGTTGCGCACGTCCGCCGCGTAGTTCCAGGCGTCGACGAAGGACTGGGCCGTGACCGGCTCGTCGTTGCTGAACTTCCAGCCGTCCTTCAGCGTGATCGTGAAGTTCTGGCTGTCGGTCGTCTCGATCTTCTCGGCGACCATGTTCTTGGCCTCACCGGTCTTCGGGTCGTAGCGCTTGAGGCCCCGGAAGAGCATGTCGAGGACCTTGCCGCCCTGCACCTCGTTGGTGTTGGCGGGCTCCAGCGGGTTCTGCGGGTCTCCCCAGGAGGAGCTGATGATGCCGGCGCCACCGCCCCCGCCGCTGTCGCTCCCGCCGCCGCAGGCCGTCGCCGTGAGGGCGACGGCGACCGCACAAGCGGCCCACTTGGCGTGGGTGGCTCCGCGCATGGAGTGCCTCCTTGGGCTCCCGAGACTCACCGAGACTCACTGGAGACCCAATGTCACCCCCTGCGCAGGCACGCGCACGCCGAGCGCGCCCGATTGGGCACGCCCGGGGGACGCCTGTCACTCCTGCGGGTGGACGGGCGGTTCGCGGGGCTCTCCCAGGGGCAGTTCCCAGGTGTCCACGGCGTAGTGCACCGCCATGCCGTGGCGCTCGTAGAGGCCGAGGGCGCCGCTCTCGTTGGCGGTGTCGACGCCGAGGCCGACCGTGCTGCGGCCGCGCGCCGCGTAGACGGCGAAGCCGTGGCGCAGCAGGTGGCCGCCGATCCCCCGGCCGCGCTGGTCCGCCCGTACGCCGATGTGGCTGAGCCAGCCCATGGACGTCCGGTCGTCGCGCGTGAGCAGGACGCCGACGTCGCCCGCGGCGGGCAGGCTCGCGATCCACACCAGGGACCAGTCCAGGTCGCGGGCGTCGAGGTGGTCCAGCCAGGGTCCGTACGCGCGCTCCACGTGCCCGAAGTGCGCGGCGAAGGTGTCCTCGACGAGGGCGTGGGCCCGGCGGGGGTCGGCCGGGTCGGCGGCGCAGTGGCGCAGGGTCAGGCCCGGGAGGCCCGCGGGCGGCGCCGGGAGGCTGCGCGGGCCGGTGGCGACGTCGAGGGTCATCACCTGGTGGCGGCGGACGGCGCGCCAGCCGTAGCCGGTGATCAGGTCGAGGTCCAGGGTGGGCCGGACGTTCAGCTGGAGCCGCAGCCGGGCGCCGGGCACCGCGGCGGCCATGTCCCGGGCGCGGGCCTCCATCAGCTCCAGCAGCCGGGCGCCGGCGGCCTGCCGGTCGGGCAGGACGTAGTGGTCGGCGTCGATCAGGCCCGGCCCGGAGTCCGCCCGCAGCAGGGCGTAGGCGACGGGCCGCCCGCCGTCGAAGGCGAGCCAGGAGTCGGCGGCCAGGTCCACGTCGCGGTGGTGGAGGTCGGTCTCGACCGTGCGGAGGTCGGTCTGCGGCCCGCCGGTCTCGATCCGGTCGACGGTGTTCAGCAGGGCGCAGATGTCACCGGCGTCTCCGGGCCCCGCGGGGCGTACGGTCAGCATCGCTCCACTCTCGGGGGGCGGTGACGCGGACGCAACGCGGGTTTCCCCTATCAGGGGGCCGGTCTTCCGAGCGGTCGGGAACGCGGAAGCGCCCGGTACCGGAGGTGATCCGGTACCGGGCGCTCGGTCGCGCGGAGGTCAGACGGCCAGGACGGCCTTCTCCTCGGCGAAGTGGCACGCGGACTCGTGCGCGGCCGGGGAGTCCTGGCCCTTGAAGCGCTCCGGGATCGCGAGCAGGGGCTCCTCGCTGGCGCACTTGTCCTCGGCCTTCCAGCAGCGGGTGCGGAAGCGGCAGCCCGAGGGCGGGTTGGCCGGGGAGGGGATCTCGCCCGACAGGATGATCCGGTCGCGACCCTCGCGGGCCGTCGGGTCCGGCACGGGCACGGCGGAGAGCAGTGCCTGCGTGTACGGGTGGGTCGGGTGGTCGTAGATCTGGCGGTCGCTGCCGATCTCGGCCATCTTGCCCAGGTACATCACGCCGACGCGGTCGGAGATGTGCCGGACGATGGAGAGGTCGTGCGCGATGAAGATGTAGGAGAGGTTGAACTCGTCCTGCAGCTTCGCCATCAGGTTGATGACCTGCGCCTGCACCGACACGTCGAGCGCCGAGACGGGCTCGTCGCAGATGATGATCTCCGGGTTGAGCGCGAGGCCGCGGGCGATGCCGATGCGCTGGCGCTGGCCGCCGGAGAACTGGTGCGGGTAGCGGTTGATGTACTCGGGGTTCAGGCCCACGACGTCCAGGAGTTCCTGGACCTTGCGGCGCCGGTCGCCCTTGGGAGCCACCTCGGGGTGGATCTCGAAGGGCTCGCCGATGATGTCGCCGACCGTCATGCGCGGGTTCAGCGAGGTGTACGGGTCCTGGAACACCATCTGGATGTTGCGGCGGACGGCCTTGAGGGCCTTCCCCGACAGCTTGGTGATGTCCGTGCCCTTGTAGAACACCTCGCCGGACGTGGCCGTCTCCAGCAGCATCAGCAGCTTGGCGACGGTCGACTTGCCGCAGCCCGACTCGCCGACGATGCCGAGGGTCTCGCCCTGGTGGAGGTCGAAGGAGACCCCGTCCACCGCGCGGACCGCGCCGATCTGCTTCTTGAAGAGGATGCCCTGGGTCAGCGGGAAGTGCTTGACCAGGTTGCGCACCTGAAGGATCGGCTCGCCGCGGTCCACGGGCGCCTCGATGGCCTCCAGGGCCGCGTCCTCGGACGCGATGTCGACGACGTCGACCTCGGCCAGGCTCGGGGTGGCGTCTTCCACGGCGGCGTCCTTCTTGCCCAGCTCAGCCATGGAGCTGCTCCTCCCAGAAGTGGCAGGCGCTGCCGCGGCCGACCAGTTCGATGCCGTCGCGCTCGGTCACCGGCATGAGGGCCGGGGACTCCGTGCGACAGATGTCCTGCGCCTTCGGGCAGCGCGGGTTGAAGGCGCAGCCCGACGGGATCTTGAGCAGGTTGGGCGGCAGCCCCTTGATCGCGTAGAGCTCTTCGCCCTTTTGGTCCAGACGCGGGATCGAGTCCAGCAGACCACGGGTGTAGGGGTGCGCGGGGCGCCCGTACAGCTCGTGGACCGGAGCCTGCTCGACGATGCGGCCGGCGTACATCACGGCGATCTTGTCCGCGACGTCGGCGACGACGCCGAGGTCGTGGGTGATCAGGATCAGACCCATGTTGTACTCGCGCTGCAGGTCCGCGAGCAGGTCCATGACCTGGGCCTGGACCGTCACGTCGAGCGCCGTGGTGGGCTCGTCCGCGATGATCAGGTCGGGCTCCAGGGCGAGCGCCATCGCGATCATGATGCGCTGGCGCATGCCGCCGGAGAACTGGTGCGGGTAGTCGTTGACGCGGCTGCGGGCAGCCGGGATCTTCACCCGCTCCATCAGCTCGATGGACTTCGCCTTGGCGTCCTTCTTCGACATGCCCTGGTGGACGCGGAACATCTCGCCCAGCTGGTTGCCGACGGAGAACACCGGGTTCAGCGCGGAGAGCGCGTCCTGGAAGATCATCGCCATCTTCGGGCCGCGCAGCTTGCGCCGCTCGCTCTCCGGGAGCTGCAGGATGTCCTGGCCCTTGAAGAGGATCTCGCCCTGGGAGACCCGCCCGGGGGGCGAGTCGAGGATGCCCATGATGGCCTGTGCGGTCACGGACTTGCCGGAACCGGACTCACCGAGCACGGCCAGCGTCTCGCCTGAGGAGACGCTGTAGTTGACGCCGTTGACGGCCTTGACCACGCCTTCGCGGGTCTTGAACTCGACGTGCAGGTCACGCACTTCGAGGACGGGCGCATCGGCGTCGGATGCCCTCTGCTGGGGCACTTCTGCTGTGACGCTTGAAGTAGTCATTGTGGGGCCGCCCTTCTAGCGCAGCTTCGGGTCGAGGGCGTCGCGGAGCCCGTCGCCGACGAAAACGAAGCCAAGAACCGTCAGCACGATCGCGATGCTGGGGTAGGTCCACAGGTAGTCCTTGACACCCATGAAGTCCTTGGCGCCGGCCAGCATGTTGCCCCACTCCGGGACCTCCGGGCTGACGCCGACGCCCAGGAAGGACAGCGACGCCTCGGCCACGATGGCTCCGCCGACGCTGAAGGCGGCGTACGCCATCACGGCGGCGATGGAGTTGGGCAGGATGTGGCGCATGATGACCCGGCGGGTGCCCGCGCCGAGGGCGCGCGCGGCCAGCACGTAGTCGGCCTCGCGGACCGACAGGATCGAGCTGCGCAGCAGACGGGAGACCGTCGGCCACGAGAAGACGGCCAGCGAGATGATCACCGGCATGACGCCACGGCCCATCACGATGATGATCACGATGGCGCCGATGAGCAGCGGGAACGCGAAGAACACGTCGGCGATGCGCATCAGGACCGAGTCGGTGGCGCGGCCGAAGTAACCGGCCACGGCGCCGATGAGGATGCCGATCGCACAGGCCAGGAAGATCGACGCGAGACCGACGATGACCGCGATGCGGCTGCCGTAGATCAGGCGCGAGAGCTGGTCGCGGCCGAGCGCGTCCGTACCGAGCAGGTGTGCGCCGCCCGGGTTCTGCAGGGTGTTGGTCAGGTCCTGGTGGTACGGGTCGTGCGGCGCGATCAGCGGTGCGAACAGCGCGACCGCGAACAGCGCGAGGACGAGGCCGAGACCGACGATGGCCAGCTTGTTGGCGAGGAAGCGGTGGCGGATCTCGCCCCACTGGGTGACGCGCGCGATGGCGGGTTCGGCCTCGACGGCCTTCGCTCCCCCTGCCGCGGCGGTCGCGTCCCCCGCCACCGATGTGCTCTTGGTGAGCTCGGTCATGGGTATGACTCCTAGAACGGGCTGCCTGGGATCAGGCGAGACGGATGCGGGGGTCGAGGACCGCGTACAAGAGGTCGACGATGAGGTTCAGCAGAACGAACACGGCGACGCCGAAGGACACCACACCGATGATGATCGGGTTGTTCTGCTGCTGAACCGCCTGCACCAGGGCGAGCCCGATGCCGTCCCAGTTGAAGATCGCCTCGGTGATGAGTGCGCCACCGAGCAGCGAGCCGAAGGAGATACCCAGGTACGTGATGACCGGGATGATCGAGTTCCGCATGACGTGCTTGAAGAGCACGGTCCGCCGCGGCAGACCCTTGGCGATGGCCGTCTTGACGTAGTCGGCCCGCAGCACCTCGAGCATGGTGCCGCGCATGAGCCTCGCCACGAGCGCCGCGTCGAGGATCGCGAGCGTGAGGGCAGGCAGGATGAGCGACTTCATCGTGCCGTCCGAGATCAGCGGGACCCATTCGAGCTGGATCACGAAGACCTTCTGGAACACCATTCCGATCACGAAGGACGGGAAACCGACGGCCATGGTGGTGAGGAGCGTGATCAGTACGTCCCAGAAGGAGTATCTGAACAGCGCGGCGATCAGGCCGGCGAACAGGCCGATCGCGATGTCGAGGACGATGGCCGCCAGCGCGAGCTCCGCGGTGTTCACGAGCTTGGGCTGCAGGACCTCGGTCACGGGGCGCCGCTGGGTGAAGTCCTCACCGAGGTCGCCCTGCGCGAGGTTCTTGACGAAGTTGCCGTACTGGACCGGCAGGGGGTCGTTGAGTCCGTAGCGTTCACGGAGCGCTTCCACCACTGCCGGGTCGCGGGCCTTGTCACCGCCGAGCGAGCCCACCGGGTCGCCCGGAAGCACGAAGAGACAGCCAAAGAGAATAATCGTCGCACCGAAGAGGACGACCACCATCTGTCCGAGCCGCCGGATCACATATCTGCCCACGATGCCTCCTTCACATACTGAGCGTGGGGGTTGGCGGCATCATCCGATCGGGAGATTGGCCGCATCCGGGCGCGGAACGGGAGAGATGAGGGGTGCGCCCGGGACTGAGCAAAGGCCGTGGAGACCGAAGTAGTAACTCCGACCCCCACGGCCCTCGCCTACCTACTGGTGAAGAAGTGCGCCTACTTGGCGGCGATCTCCGCGAGGTTCGGGTCCTCGAAGAAGTCCAGGTTCACGTTGGTGAACTTGTCCATGTTGGCGAGACGGTACTGCGTGCGCTTCCAGAGCGGGATGAGCGCCTGGTCGTCGTTCACCGCGATCTTCTCGGCTTCCTTGTAGACCGCGGCGCGAGCGGCCGGGTCCTTGGTGCCGCGGGCCTTGGTGATCAGCTCGTCGAACTTCGGGTTGCTGTAGCGGCCGCGGTTGTCACCCTGGGCCTTGCCCGTCGCCGGGTCCTCGTTGATCGAGCCGGTGTCGAGCAGCGGGAACAGGAAGTTGTCCGGGGTCGGGTAGTCCGCGCCCCACGCCGAGCGCCAGATGCCGCCCGTCGCCTTGTCCTGCTGCTGGGCCAGGGCCTCCTTGAACGGCTTGCCGTTCAGCTTGACCTCGAGGCCGAGGACGTCCTTCAGCTGCTGCGCGACGGCCTGGACCCACTCTTCGTGGCCGCCACCGGTGTTGTAGCCGAAGTCCAGGACGGTGCCCGGCTTCAGGTTGCCCTTGGCCGCGTACTCCTTGGCCTTGTCCTTGTCCTGCTTGACGCAGGAGGTGCAGACACCGTCCTGGTACGTGTCCGCGAAGGACGGCGGCAGGACCGAGGTGGCGGGCTTCTGCATGCCCTGGAAGACGCCCTTGGCGATGGCTTCCCGGTCGATCGCGTACGAGATCGCCTTGCGCGCGTCGGCGTTGTTCAGCGGAGCGGTCTGGTTGAAGGCGACCAGGTAGTTGATACCCGAGGTGTCGGCTTCGATCCACTGCTTCTTGGCCTGGTACTTGGCCTTGGCGACCGGCATCTGCGGCGTGGGCATACGGGCCCAGTCGAAGGTGCCGGACTGGTAGCCCTGGTACTCCAGGGTCGCGGCGTTGGCCGAGTTGAGGATCGAGATCTCGACCTTGTCGAGCTTCGCCTTCTCCAGGCCGTAGTCGTCGTTACGGACCATGGTGATGGACTTGTTGTGCTGCCACGAACCCTCCATCTTGAAGGGGCCGTTGCCGATGGGAGCGTCGTTGTACGCCTTGTTGGTGGCGGCGCCGGCGGCCTTCGGAACGGGGCTGAAGGCCGTGTGAACGGTCTTCTTGTCGAACTCGAAGTCGGGCGCGGACAGCTCGACCTTCAGGGTGTTGGCGTCCGGAGCCGACAGACCGGCGAACTTCTCGCTGGTGCCGCCGTTGAGCTCCTTGTAGCCGACGATTCCGTCCATCGGGTACGCCACGTCGGAGGCCGAGGCCTTCGCGACGGTGCGGGTCCAGCCGCGGATGAACGCCTCGGCGTCGACCACTTCACCGTTGGTGAACTTGGTGCCGGCCTTGATCTTGAAGGTCCAGATCTTGCCGTCGTCGCTCGTGTTGAACGACTCGGCCAGGGCCGGCTTCAGCTTGCCGTCCGGCGTCGCGCTGTACAGGCCGGTGAAGAGGTTGTGCGCGACCAGTGCGCCCTCAGACTCCTGCGTGTTGTACGGGTCGATCGCGGTGGGCTCGGTGATACCGAGGCGGAACGTGCCGCCACCCTTGCCCGCATCGTCCTTCTTGTCCCCGCTACCACCACAGGCAGTCGCGGCGAGGGCAATGATTGCCGCGCCCGCGACCCACTTGGCGCTCTTGGCACCACGCATGGGTTTCCTCCTCATGAGTCCACTTGTCACAACAAGACGGGGCACCCGGTCGCACGCTGACACCCCTGACAGCGATGACGCGATGAGTTACCCACAGTGTGCTCGTGAGTCGACACTCCCCACAGTGCGTGACCCATTGACCCGAGCTTGGTGCCAACTATTAAGTACTGCCGACCCGTAAACCACACCTAAAGGGTCTCGTTTTGACAACATCAGTACAGGTCAGTAGCCCGATATACGGACAAACTGAGTCTAGACAGACACCCGCGAAACGGACGGTTAGTACACCTTCCGGAGTGTGATGCCCGATATGCGGACACCAGAACGAGACAATCCGCTTGACAAAGGCAAACGGCCCCTCCACCACGGAGACCGTGGAGAAGGGGCCGCATCACACATCGCGACGCTCGCGACGGCTAGCGCTTGGCGCGCGAGGACGTACGACCGCGCTCCTTCTGGTCCAGGACGACCTTACGGATGCGGACGGCCTCCGGGGTCACCTCGACGCATTCGTCGTCGCGGCAGAACTCCAGGGACTGCTCCAGCGACAGCCTGCGCGGGGGCACCACGTTCTCCGTGTTGTCCGCGGAAGCCGCACGCATGTTGGTGAGCTTCTTCTCCTTGGTGATGTTCACGTCCATGTCGTCGGCGCGCGAGTTCTCGCCGATGATCATGCCCTCGTACACCTCGGTGCCGGGCTCGGTGAACAGGACGCCGCGCTCCTGCAGGTTGATCATCGCGAACGGCGTGACCGAACCGGCGCGGTCGGCGACCAGCGAACCGTTGTTACGGGTCTTCAACTCGCCGAACCACGGCTCCAGGCCCTCGTGGATCGAGTGCGCGATGCCGGTGCCGCGGGTGTTGGTGAGGAACTCCGTACGGAAGCCGATGAGGCCGCGCGACGGGACGACGAACTCCATGCGGACCCAGCCGGAGCCGTGGTTCGACATGTTGTCCATGCGGCCCTTGCGGACGCCCATGAGCTGCGTGACGGCGCCCATGTGCTCCTCGGGGACGTCGATGGTCATGCGCTCGACCGGCTCGTGCACCTTGCCGTCGACGACCTGCGTGACGACCTGCGGCTTGCCGATGGTCAGCTCGAAGCCCTCGCGGCGCATCTGCTCGACCAGGATGGCCAGCGCCAGCTCACCGCGGCCCTGCACCTCCCAGGCGTCGGGGCGCTCGGTGTCCAGGACGCGGAGCGAGACGTTGCCGATCAGCTCGCGGTCCAGACGGTCCTTGACCTGACGGGCGGTGACCTTGCGGTCCTTGACGGCGGACTTGGCGTCCGCGCCCTTGCCGCTGCCGCCGCGGCCGACCATCGGGGAGGTGTTCGTACCGATGGTCATGGAGATCGCGGGCTCGTCGACCGTGATCAGCGGGAGCGCGATCGGGTTCTCCGGGTCGGCCAGGGTCTCGCCGATCATGATGTCGGGGAAACCGGCGACCGCGCAGATGTCACCCGGGCCCGCCACCTCGGCGGGCTTGCGGGTGAGCGCCTCGGTCATGAGGAGCTCGGTGATGCGGACGTTGGACTGCGTGCCGTCGCGCTTGATCCAGGTGACGGTCTGGCCCTTGCGCAGCTCGCCCTGCTCGACGCGGACCAGGGCGATGCGGCCCAGGAAGTTGTCGGCGTCCAGGTTGGTGACGTGGGCCTGGAGCGGGGCGGCCTCGTCGTACTCGGGGGCCGGCACGTGCGCCAGGATCGTCGAGAAGAACGGCTCCAGGTTCTCGCTGTCGGCCGGGACGGTGCCGTCCTCCGGCTTGGTCAGCGAGGCGACGCCGTCACGGGCGCAGGCGTAGACGATCGGGAACTCGATCTGCTCCTCGTCCGCGTCGAGGTCGAGGAAGAGGTCGTACGTCTCGTTGACGACCTCGTCGATCCGCGAGTCGGGGCGGTCGGTCTTGTTGATGCAGAGGATGACGGGCATCTTCGCCTGCAGCGCCTTGCGGAGCACGAAGCGCGTCTGCGGCAGCGGGCCCTCGGAGGCGTCGACGAGGAGGACGACCGCGTCCACCATCGACAGACCGCGCTCGACCTCGCCACCGAAGTCGGCGTGGCCCGGGGTGTCGATGATGTTGATCGTGATCGGCGCGCCACCCTCCTTCGGGTGGTACTTGACGGCCGTGTTCTTCGCGAGAATGGTGATGCCCTTCTCGCGCTCCAGGTCGTTCGAGTCCATCATGCGGTCGTCGAGGTGCTGGTGGGCGGCGAAGGCACCTGCCTGCTTCAGCATGGCGTCGACGAGGGTCGTCTTGCCATGGTCGACGTGGGCGACGATGGCTACATTACGAATGTCGTGGCGCGTGGTCATACTGGCGGCGCTTCTCCCGGAATCGTGGATGGCGTCGCGTACGGTCCGGCACGCGCGCCCGCCGGGCGGAAAACCTGCCACGGCCTTACCCCATCGTACGTTGCGCAGCGGGAAACGCATGCCGGGGGGTCTGTCAAGGGGCCGGAGGGCTGAGCACGGCGGCCCCGCGGGCGGTGCCCGGCCGGGGATGGGGTGGGGGGTCCCGGCCGGTATTCGTGCGGGTCAATGGGTACGTACGACCTTGCCCGCCGGTGCACCGGCGGGCAAGGGACTTGAGTCACTTCTGAGCTTGTTCACCCGGCCTTCGGGGCCGGGTCAGCTCTTCTTCCCGCTCTTTTCCTTCGCCGCGCCCGGTCCGTTCGCCGGCTTCAGCCAGCCGATGTCCTGGAAGCGCGGCGCGCCGAGGCCGAAGGCTCCCGCGTTGACCAGGGTCGGCTTGGCGGCCACCAGTTCGGGGCGCTGGTAGAGCGGGATGGAGCCGGCGGCGGCCCAGATCCGGGCGTCCGCCTTGCGCATCAGCTCGCGGGACTGCTCCTCGTCCAGCTCGCCGAGCGCCTGGTCGAACAGCTGGTCGATCCGGTCGGTGCCGACCCGGGTGTAGTTCTGCTCGACGAGCAGCGAGCCGTCGGCCGCGGGCGCGGGCTTGGCGAAGATCGGCCGGGCGTCCGTGGCGGGGAAGGCGGTCGTGGGCCAGGAGTACAGGGCCAGGTCGTACTGGCCCGAGGCGATGTGGTCCTTGAAGAAGCTCTCGTCGGCGACCTTGGTCAGCTCGGTCTGGACGCCGATCTTCTGGAGCATCTGGGAGATCCGCTCGCCGACCGTGCGCAGGGCCTCGGAGCCGGGGCCGGAGGGGAGCACGAAGCGCAGCGAGAGCGGCTTGCCGTCCTTGGCGAGCATGGGGCCGGAGGTGCGGACGGAGTGCTTGGCGGGCGCGGGCGCGGGGCTGCCCTTGGTCTCGCCCTGCTCCTCGGTGGGGGCCGACTCGGCGTCCAGGGACGGGTTGCGCTTGCCGTCGTCGACCGCGGCGGCCTGCGCGAGGAGCGCGCTCTCCTGCTGTTCGGCGAGCGGTACGGCCGCCAGCACCGGGGAGGGCCGCTCCGCGCCGGCGGCGAAGCGGTCGGCGTCGACGATCTCCCCGTCGGGGGCGTAGCGGTACTCGCCCTCGGGGACCCCGCCCTCGTGCGGTTCGACCGGGCCCTCGGGCCGGTGGGCGCTCTCGTCGGCCGGGCGGGCCGGGCGGTCGGCGGGCCGCAGGCCCGGCAGCGGCGCCGGGCGCAGGGCGGGGTTCAGGGCGGCGGGCGGGCGGGCCCCGTTGCGCTCGTCCTCGCCGACGATGTAGGCGCCCTCGTAGCCGGTGCCGTCCCCCTGGGGGGCCGCGGCGGGGGCAGCCGGGCGGCCGGGGGTCTTCCCGTCGTCCTTCCTGGCGTTCTCGGAGCCGGCCTTGGCGCCCGCGGGTTCCGTCAGCTTGCCGCCCTTGCGCCAGCCCGCGTCGGCGAGGAGGGCCTGGGCGGCCTGGGTGTCCTGGCCGCCGAGCGCGTCGCTGTTGTCGGCGTACGCCCGCTGCCCGGCCAGGGCCAGGTGGCTGCCGACGGGCTTGGCGGGCAGGCCCAGCGGCTTGAGCACGATGTCGGTGAGGGCCTGGCGGTCCAGGGCGCGGGCCACGGCGCGCCGGACCCGCTCGTCGGCCAGCGGTCCGGAGGCCCCGTTGAGCGCGAGCTGCGTGTAGGCGGGCTCCAGGGACTTGCGCACGGTGAAGGAGCGCAGGGCCTTCTGCTGGGCTGCGTAGTCGGCGGCCGCCTCGGCGTTCTTGCGGCGCGTCTCCTGCTCGTCCTTGGCCTTGCCCTCGTCGGCGCCGTAGGCGAGCGCCCAGGAGAGCGTGGCCTGGGCGGCGGTGACCGCGGCGCCGGGGCCGTGGGCGGGTGCGCCGCCGCCGCCCTTCGGCGGGGCGTCGCGGTGCGCGAGGGCGATGCGGTCAGCGCCCGCGCGGTCGATGTCGGCCAGGTCCAGCTTCCCGGCGGCGAGCGCGGCGGCCCGCTCGGCGCGGGGGACGGCGGTCAGCACGAGGGAGTCGAGCTTGGCGGGGCGGCCCCACCAGCGCGGGTTGCGGGAGAGGGCCGCGGTGCCGGTCTTCTTGTCGATGGCGCCCAGGTTGAAGGGGCCCGCGGTGACCTTGAGGGTGCCGCGCGCGCCTTCGTTGAAGGCCTCGGGGCTGCCGGTGACCTGCTTGGGGTAGAGCGGGCTGAACAGGGAGCGCCAGTCGGCGTAGGTCTTGGCGAAGGTGACCTTGACCTCCAGGTCGTTGGCGCCCCGCTCGATCTTCTCGATCCGGTCGTACCCGGCGTTGCGGGCCGTCCAGTACGCGGAGTCCTTGCCGTTCAGGGCCCGCCACTGCGCCACGAAGTCGGGTGCGCCGACCTCCCGGCCGTCGCTCCACACCGCCTGCTGGTTGAGCTTGTACAGCACGACCTGCTTGGGCTCGCGCTGGATGACCTCGGCCTTCTCCAGGAAGTCCGGGTTGGCGACGGGGCGTCCCTTGGCGTCCATCACGAAGAGCTGCGGCAGGACGGCGCCGGCGATCCGGGCGGTGGTGGCGTCGGCGTCGGCCTGGAAGGCGTTGAGCGTCTCGGGCAGCGCGTCGACGGCCCAGCGGGCGGAGCCGCCGTCGGCCACCAGGTCGCGGGTGGTGGCCGAGATGTCCTGACCGGCGGCGGCCGGGCCGCCCTCGTCATCGGCCCCGCAGCCCGTCAGCAGCGGCAGTGCGAGGACTCCCGAGGTCAGGAGCGCCAAGGACCTGCGCCTTCTCTGGGACATGGGTGGTACCTCCGGGGCGGGGCTGAGCGGGGCGGGACGCGGTGGGTGACGTGATCACGTTTGGCCGTATATGGAGCTGATCACACTGGTGATGAACCCACTGAAATCGACCACCCACCGGAGCTTTCGCAGCCGGCCCGCGCCACGCCGCGAACCCCACCCGTGCGGACCAATCCCGGGCCCGGAACCGGCGTGCGCTCACCCGGCCGGGGGACGCGGGCGGCGGAGAGGGGGCGCACGGTTTCGGCCCTCGCGCCCGCAATCCCGTCACGTCCCTTCACAACCGGCGACCCCAGGCGCGACACTCGCAGGCGCACATGGGCGTTGCCACCGCACCCTGCGGAAGTGAGGGCAAGTCATGTCCCTGCAAGACGATTTGACCGCCGTACGACGCAATCTGAACGAGCTGGTCCGCTCGGTCGAGCGGCTGGAGCGGGACGTCGCGCGCCAGGCGCCCGCGGCCCCGAAGCCACCGGGCGAGGACGGGACGGTGTTCGTGCCGGACACGCCGTACGACAGCGCGCTGTGGACGGACTCCGACGACGAGGGCCTCGGCTCCCGCGACCGCCGGGCCCCCTGAGCCGCACGGCGCCCCGGCACTCCCCCTCAGGCCCGCCGCCCCCCGGCGGCCGGTCTCCCGGGCCACCCCTCCACTCCTCCCGGAGTCCTCCTTGGCCACAGGCACGGAACCCTCCCGACCCCCGAGCGGCGTGCACGGCGCCACGCGCGCCGCGATCGCCGCCCGGCACCTGCGCACCGACCGGTGGTGGCTGGCCCCCGCCGGCACCGCGGGCGGGCTGCTCGCCTTCATCGTCTACTCGACGTGGCGGGCCTTCGCCAACGCCGACTACTACGCCGCCCCGTACGTCTCGCCGTTCTACTCGCCGTGCCTGGCGGAGAACTGCCGGGAGATGCGCGGCGGTCCCAACTGGGACCTCTTCGGAAGCTGGTGGGGCCTGTCCCCCGCGCTGCTGGTCCTGGTCTTCCCGCTCGGCTTCCGGCTCACCTGCTACTACTACCGCAAGGCCTACTACCGGGGCTTCTGGGCCTCGCCCCCGGCCTGCGCGGTCGCCGAACCGCACGCGGCGTACTCCGGCGAGACCCGCTTCCCGCTGGTCCTCCAGAACGCGCACCGCTACTTCTTCTACGCGGCGGTGCCGGTCGCGGGCATCCTCACCTACGACACCGTGCTGACCTTCCGCGACGAGCGGTACGCGTGGGGCCACATGGGCCTCGGCACGCTGCTGTTCCTCGTCAACATCGCGCTGATCTGGGCCTACACGCTGTCCTGCCATTCCTGCCGCCACATCATGGGCGGCAAGCTCAAGCACTTCTCCCGGCATCCCGTGCGCTACCGGCTGTGGGGCTGGGTGAGCCGGCTCAACGCCCGTCACATGCAGCTGGCCTGGGCCTCCCTGGTCAGCGTCGCGCTCTGCGACTTCTACGTGTACCTGCTGGCGAGCGGTGCCTTCGACGACCCGAGGATCTTCTGACATGGCTCAAGTCGACCGGCAGCAGTGGGACGTGGTCGTGGTCGGCGCGGGCGGCGCCGGACTGCGGGCCGCGATCGAGGCCCGCGAACGGGGCGCCCGTACCGCCGTGATCTGCAAGTCGCTCTTCGGCAAGGCCCACACGGTGATGGCCGAGGGCGGCATCGCCGCCTCCATGGGCAACGTGAACGAGGGCGACAACTGGCAGGTCCACTTCCGCGACACGATGCGCGGCGGGAAGTTCCTGAACCAGTGGCGGATGGCGGAGCTGCACGCCAAGGAGGCGCCGGACCGGGTCTGGGAGCTGGAGACCTGGGGCGCGCTGTTCGACCGGACGCCCGACGGGAAGATCTCCCAGCGCAACTTCGGCGGCCACGAGTACCCGCGCCTCGCGCACGTGGGCGACCGGACCGGCCTGGAGCTGATCCGCACCCTCCAGCAGAAGATCGTCCAGCTCCAGCAGCAGGACTTCACGGAGTACGGGGACCACGAGGCCCGGCTCAAGGTCTTCCAGGAGTGCACGGTCACCCGGGTCCTCAAGGAGGGCGCCCGCGTCAGCGGCGCCTTCTGCTACGAGCGCGAGTCGGGCCGCTTCTTCGTCCTGGAGGCCCCCGCGGTGGTGCTCGCCACGGGCGGGATCGGCAAGTCCTTCAAGACGACCTCCAACTCCTGGGAGTACACGGGCGACGGCCACGCGCTGGCGCTGCTCGCCGGGGCGCCGCTGCTGAACATGGAGTTCGTGCAGTTCCACCCGACCGGCATGGTCTGGCCGCCCTCGGTCAAGGGCATCCTCGTCACCGAGTCGGTGCGCGGTGACGGCGGGGTGCTGCGCAACAGCGAGGGCAAGCGGTTCATGTTCGACTACGTCCCGGACGTCTTCAAAGAGAAGTACGCGGAATCGGAGGAGGAGGGCGACCGCTGGTACGAGGACCCGGACCGCAACCGGCGCCCGCCCGAGCTGCTCCCCCGCGACGAAGTGGCCCGGGCGATCAACTCCGAGGTCAAGGCGGGCCGCGGCTCCCCGCACGGCGGGGTCTTCCTGGACGTGTCGACCCGGATGCCCGCGGAGCGGATCCGGCGGCGGCTGCCGTCGATGTACCACCAGTTCAAGGAGCTGGCGGACGTGGACATCACCGCCGAGCCGATGGAGGTGGGCCCGACCTGTCACTACGTGATGGGCGGCATCGCCGTCGAGTCGGACACGGCCGCCACGGTGGGCGTGCCGGGCCTCTTCGCGGCCGGTGAGGTCGCGGGCGGGATGCACGGTTCGAACCGGCTCGGCGGGAACTCCCTGTCCGACCTGCTGGTCTTCGGCCGCCGGGCCGGGCTGCACGCGGCCGAGTACGCCGCCGGGCTCGCCGCCGCCCCGCCCGCCGTGGCACAGCGCGAGATCGACGCGGCGGCCGCGGAGGCGCTGGCACCCTTCCACGCCGAGGAGGGCGCGGAGAACCCGTACACGCTCCACCAGGAACTCCAGCAGACGATGAACGACCTGGTCGGCATCATCCGGCGTGCGGGCGAGATGGCCGAGGCGCTGGAGCGGCTGGCGGGCCTGCGCGTACGGGCGGCCCGCGCCGGGGTCGAGGGGCACCGCCAGTTCAACCCGGGCTGGCACCTGGCCCTGGACCTGCGCAACATGCTGCTGGTCAGCGAGTGCGTGGCCCGGGCCGCCCTGGAGCGGACCGAGAGCCGCGGCGGCCACACCCGGGAGGACTGCCCGGCCATGGACCGGGCCTGGCGCCCGGTGAACCTGCTGTGCCGTCCGGTGCCGGTGGACCCGGCGGGGCCCGCCGACCCGGCGGCCGACCGGATCGTGCTGGAACGCGTCCGGACCGAGCCCGTCCGCCCGGACCTGCTCGCGCTCTTCGAGAAGGAAGAGCTGGTCAAGTACCTCGCCGAAGAGGAGCTCTACGAGTGAGCAGCTACGACGCCGGTTTCCGGATCTGGCGGGGCGACGCCGAGGGCGGCGAACTGCGGGACTTCACCGTCGAGGTGAACGACGGCGAGGTGGTCCTCGACATCATCCACCGCCTCCAGGCCACCCAGGCCTCCGACCTCGCCGTCCGCTGGAACTGCAAGGCGGGCAAGTGCGGCTCGTGCAGCGCGGAGGTCAACGGCCGGCCGCGGCTGATGTGCATGACGCGCATGTCGACCTTCTCCCGCGAGGAGACGATCACCGTCACTCCGCTGCGGGCCTTCCCGGTGGTCCGGGACCTGGTGACGGACGTGTCCTTCAACTACGCGAAGGCGCGCGAGGTCCCGGCCTTCGTGCCGCCGCCCGGGGTGGCGCCGGGCGCGTACCGGATGCAGCAGGTGGACGTGGAGCGCTCGCAGGAGTTCCGCAAGTGCATCGAGTGCTTCCTGTGCCAGGACACCTGTCACGTGGTGCGCGACCACGAGGAGAACAAGGCCGCCTTCGCGGGGCCGCGGTTCCTGATGCGGGTGGCGGAGCTGGACATGCATCCGCTGGACGCGGCGGCCGAGCAGGGGCTGGACCGCAAGCGGGCGGCCCAGGAGGAGCACGGGCTGGGCTACTGCAACATCACCAAGTGCTGTTCGGAGGTCTGCCCCGAGGGCATCAAGATCACCGACAACGCGCTGATCCCGCTGAAGGAGCGGGTGGTCGACCGCAGGTACGACCCGCTGGTCTGGCTGGGCTCGAAGATCGGACGCCGGAAGGAGTGAGGCCGCCGGGCCGGGTGCGGGCCCGGGCTCGGGAGGGCGGGGCTCGGGGTGCGTGGGGGACGAACCCCCCATAACCTCCCGAATGTGATCCCGTCAACGCGCAGGCCCCGCAGCAGGACGGCACCGGGCACCCGCTGCCGGGCGCGCCTGCGGGCCGCGCACGCCCTGGCCGCCGCGCTGCTCGCGCTCGGCTGCGCGGGCGCGGCCGGGGCCCCGGCCGCGCGGGCCGACGACCCGGTCACCCTGTCGCAGCAGGGCCAGATCACCGACCGGGTGGGCGCTCTGGGCGATCGCGAACCCGCCGTGGCCGCCGCCCTCGACCGGCTCTACGCCGACCACCGCATCCAGCTGTTCGTGGCGTACGTGCGCGACTTCTCCGGCCGCTCCGCCCAGAGCTGGGCCGACGCCACCGCGCAGCGCAGCGGCCTGGGGCAGAACGACGTCCTGCTCGCGGTGGCGACCGGTGCCCGGCAGTACGCCTACTCGGCCGACGTCGACTCCGGCTTCACCAAGGAGCAGCTCGCGGAGGTCGCCCGGACCGCCGTCGAGCCCGCTTTGCGGGAGAACGACTGGGCGGGCGCGGCGATCGGCGCGGCCGACGGGTACGGCGCCGTGCTCGCCGGGCGGCCGGTCCCCGTCCCCGCGATCACCCCGGGCGTGCCCAATCCCGGCGGGGACGGGGCGAGCGGCGAGCACGGCGCCGGCGACTTCGTGCTCCCGGTGATCGCGGTCGGCGCGGCGGGCGCGCTCGGCGCCTACGCCTACCGCCGCCGCA
This sequence comes from Streptomyces sp. NPDC043876, assembly GCF_056435825.1. Lineage (NCBI taxonomy): Bacteria > Bacillati > Actinomycetota > Actinomycetes > Kitasatosporales > Streptomycetaceae > Streptomyces > Streptomyces sp. NPDC043876. Next base: position 181,356 of record NZ_JBWKDV010000001.1, read on the forward strand.
AGGGCACGGGCGCGCCCGGGCGCGGTACGACGGCCCGCTCGGGCTGGGCGAGCAGGGCCCGCCCCGGCTCCCGCTCGCCGACCTCGACGCGCGGTCCAGGTCGCTGCTGGTGGAGACCGACGACGCGGTCCGCACCAGCACGGAGGAACTCGGCTTCGCCACCGCCCAGTTCGGCGAGGCGGCGGCGGTCCCCTTCACCGAGGCCGTGGCCTACGCCAAGGGCGAGCTGACACAGGCCTTCCGGCTGCGCCAGCAGCTCGACGACGCCCACCCCGAGGACGACGCGACCCGCCGTCGGATGCTGGACGAGATCGTGGCCCGCTGCACGGAGGCCGGGCGGCGCCTCGACGCCGAGTCGGCCGGCTTCGACCGGCTTCGGGACCTGGAGAAGAACGCCCCGCAGGCGCTGGAGACCGTGGAGGCGCACGTCCGCGCGCTGACCGGCCGGACCTCGACGGCGGAGGCCACCCTGACCGCGCTGGCCGGGCGCTACGCCGACTCCGCGTCCGCCCCGGTGGCCGCCAACGCCGAAGAGGCAGAGGACCGGCTGCTGTTCGCGACCACCAGCCTCGGCGAGGCGCGCGCCGCCATCGACGCCGGGGACAACGGCACGGCGGCGGTGCACGTGCGGGCCGCCGAGGGCGCCGTCGACCAGGCGGCCACGCTCGTGGACGCGGTGGAGCGGCGCGCCCGGGAACTGGCGGAGGCGGCGGGCAAACTGACCGGCGCGCTGAACGAGACCGAGAGCGACCTCGCGGACGCCCGCGGCCTGCTGAGCGGGACCCCGGAGGGCGTCCCCACGGCGGACCTGCGGGGCCGGATCGGGCGGGCGGAGTCCGTACTGGCCGGCGTACGGGCGGAGCAGGCCGCGGGCCGGTACGACCCGATCGACGCCCTGCGCCGGATCGAGGAGGCCGACGCGGCCCTGGACGAGGCGCTCACCGGGGCGCGCGAGCGCGAGAGGGGCGGCCGGCGGGCCGCGGCCCTGCTGGACCAGGCCCTGCTGTCGGCCCGCAGCGCGATCGGCGCGGCCACGGACTACGTCACCACCAGCCGCGGGGCCGTCGGCAGCCGGGCCCGCACCCGGCTCGCGGAGGCGCACCGGCACCTGGAGGGGGCGGTGGCGGCCGCGGCCACCGACCCGTCGGCGGCTCTAGCCGAGGCGCAGCGGGCGGATTCCCTCGCCCGGCAGGCGCAGCAGCTGGCGGAGGCGGACGTACGGGCGTACCGGGAGCCGTTCGGCGACGTCGGCCGCACCCGGCGGGGCGGCACGGGCGGCGCGGTGCTCGGCGGGATCATCCTCGGCGAGATCCTCGGCGGCGGCCGCGGCGGGAGCGGCGGCTTCGGCGGCGGCGGGGGCGGCCGGGGCCCGGGCTCCTTCGGCGGCGGGGGCACCCGGGGCCGCATGGGCGGCGGCGGCCGCTTCTGACGCTGACCTCACCTTCCTCACAAGGAGCGGACACCCATGAGCAAGCAGACCATCCTCGGCCGCGTCACCCAGCTCGCGAAGGCCAACGTCAACGCGCTGCTGGACCAGGCGGAAGACCCGCAGAAGATGCTGGACCAGTTGATCCGGGACTACTCGAACAACATCTCCGAGGCGGAGCAGGCGGTCGCCACCACGATCGGCAACCTGCGGATGCTGGAGGCTGACCACGCGCAGGACGTGGACGCGGCCGCCGAATGGGGCGCCAAGGCCCTCGCCGCCAGCCGCAAGGCCGACGAACTCCGCACGGCCGGCACCGTGGCGGACGCGGACAGGTTCGACAACCTGGCGAAGGTCGCGCTGGGCCGCCAGATGCAGTCGGAGAAGGAGGCGAAGACGGCGGAGCCGACGATCGCCGCGCAGACGGAGGTCGTGGAGAAGCTCAAGTCCGGGCTCAACGCGATGAAGACGAAGCTGACGGAACTCCAGGCGAAGCGCGACGAACTGGTGGCGCGGGCGAAGACGGCGCAGGCACAGAACACGATGACGGACGCGGTCAAGAACATCGACGTGATGGACCCGACGAGCGACCTGCACCGCTTCGAGGACAAGGTCCGCCGCGAGGAGGCGATGGCCCTGGGCAGGCAGGAACTCGCCGCCTCCACACTGGACGCCCAGTTCGAGTCCCTGGACGACCTCGCCGAACAGTCGGAGATCGAAGCCCGCCTGGCCGCCCTGAAGTCCCGCTCGGCCTGACCTCGGCGGGCAATGTCAGCCCCGCCGGCGTTTGAGGCGACCCTTCCAGCCCCGCCGGCGTTTGAGGCGCGGGGTCCGGGGCGGAGCCCCGGGAATACCACCCGCACCCCCGCACGGACCCCCGCCCGCCCCGGAATCACCCGTACATGCTGAGCAACTGCTCCGCCGACAGCTCGGCGGCCCCCTCCCCCACCACCCCCGCCATCGGCAACGGCAGCTCGAACCACACCGTCTTCCCCCGGTGCGTCCGCCGCGTCCCCCACCCGGCCGACAGCAGCCCGACCAGTTGCAGACCGCGCCCGCCCTCGTCCGTCTCCCGCGCCCGGCGCCGCCTCGGCTGCACGAGGTTCGCGTCCCACACCTCGCACACCAGCGTGCGGTCCAGCAGCAGCCGCAGCCTGATCTCGCCCTCCCCGTACCGCAGGGCGTTCGTCACCAGCTCGCTGACCAGCAGTTCCGTCGTGTCGAGCAGGCCTTCCAGCCCCCACGCGGGCAGCTTCGCGCGGGCGAGTTCCCGCGCCCGCCCCACCGAGCGGGCCTCGCGCGGCAGTTGCCAGTCGCCCACCGCGTCGAGCGGCAGGCCCTGGACCCGGGCCATCAGCAGCGCGATGTCGTCCTCGCCGTGCCGGGTGTGCAGGGTGGCCAGGACGTGGTCGCAGACGTCCTCCAGCGGCCGGACCGGGTCGGCCAGTGCCTCGCGCAGTCCGCGCAGCCCCTCCTCCAGCGGGTGGTCGCGGGATTCGACGAGCCCGTCGGTGTACAGGGCGAGCAGCGCGCCCTCCGGGAGCTCCACCTCGACCTCCTCGAAGGGTTCGCCGCCGACCCCGAGCGGCATGCCGGGCGGCACCTCCAGCAGCAGCGCGGGCCGGGGCGGGCCGCCGGGTTCGGCGGGTTCGACCAGGACGGGCGGCATGTGGCCCGCGTTGGCGATGGTGCAGCGCCTGGTCACCGGGTCGTAGACGGCGTAGACGCAGGTCGCGAGGTAGACCTCGGACAGGTCGGCGTCCCGGGACTGCAGGGCCGCCCGCGAGGTCTGCTGGGAGCCGCCGGGGGTGCCGAGGCCGCGGGCGACCTCGTCCAGAGCGGTGAGCACCTCCGCCGGTTCCAGGTCGAGCAGGGCCAGCGTCCGTACGGCGGTGCGCAGTTCGCCCATGGCGACGGCGGCCCGCAGGCCGCGGCCCATGACGTCGCCGACGACGAGCGCGGTGCGGTGGCCCGGCAGTTCGATGACGTCGAACCAGTCGCCGCCGACCTCGGTCGCCGCGTTGCCGGGCAGGTAGCGGCAGGCGATGTCCAGCCCCGCCGCGGCCGGGTCGCCGGGGGGCAGCAGGCTGCGCTGGAGTATCAGCGCGCGCTCGTGTTCGCGCCGGTAGAGCCGCGCGTTGTCGATGCACACGGCGGCCCGCGCGGCGAGTTCGACGGCGACGGCCCGGTCGCGTTCGCCGAAGGGCTCGCTGCCCTTGGTACGGGAGAACTGGGCCAGGCCGACCACCGTGTCGTGGGCGACGAGCGGAACGACGAGGGTGGACTGGACGGGCTCTTCGGGTCCGGTGCCCTCCAGCAGCCGGGGGCGGGCGGTGCGCAGGGCCAGGGCGCCGGGCGAGCCGGGCGGGTAGCGGTGGACCTCTCCGACGGAGACCAGCGCGGCGGGGCCGGGCCCGGCGAGCGGGACGTCGGAGACGGCGGAGGCGAAGGCGACCCGGCGCAGCGGCGCGGACGGCGCGCGCCCGGGGCCGCCCCCGGGGAGCGAGGGAACGCCGGGGCCGTGCGGCCGGGCGGGGCGGTCGCGGTCGTCGTCGCCGAGCAGGAGCCCCTGGTAGAGGTCGACCGCGGCCAGGTCGCAGAAGCCGGGGACGGTCACGTCGAGGAGTTCGCGGGCGGTGGTCTCCAGGTCGAGGGAGTTCCCGATCCGGTGGCCCGCCTCGTTGAGGAGGGCGAGGTTGCGGCGGACGCCCGCGGCCTCGCGGGCGGCGAGGTGGCGGCGGGTGACGTCGGTGCCGAGCCCGGCGACGCCGATGGGCTGCCCGTTGCCGCCGTGCACGCGGTAGAGGTTGATGGACCAGTGGCGGTTGTCGCGGCTGCCGGGGGCGGCGCCGGTGATGCGCAGGTCGGTGACGGATTCGCCGGTTTCCAGGACGCGGCGCAGGGCGTCGGCCATCCGGTCGGCCTCGTGCGCGGGCAGGTAGTCGTGGACGGTGCGGCCGCGGTGTTCCTCGACGCCGCCGCCGAAGACGGTGGCGAAGCGGCGGTTGGCCCGCTGCACGGTGAGGTCCGTACCGAAGAGCAGGAAGCCGAAGGGAGATTGACCGAATATGGCCTGCGAGGCCGCCAGATCGGATTCGATCCGGCGCAGCGCGCGTACGTCGACCACGACGCAGAGCGCGGCCCGCTCGGCGGTGCGGGTCTCGGTGGGCATCACGTAGATCTCGGCCACGCCGTGTTCGCCGTCCCCGTCGGGGAGGCGGAACGGAATCAGGCCGCTCCACTCCTTGCCGTCGAGGATCTCGGCCACCCGGCGGTGCGCGCCGGGGCGTAGTTCCGGCGGCATGAAGGCGTCGACCGGATCGCGTCCCACCGCTTCGGCGGCGGTCAGCCCGAAGAGTTCCTCCGCGCGCAGGCTCCACTGGTCGATCAGGCCGTCTGGCCCGATCGAGAAGGATGCGACCTTTATGTAGTCATATATCGAGCCAGGCGGGCTGCTGTGCCACAGGGAGTCGTGCCATGCCTCCCCCGCCACACGGGCCTGATGTGCCTGCGCAGGTATTTCGCTCACGCGACCGTCCCCTCCAGCTCACCGCAACCGGACCGGCCATGTCCGCAGTATTCAGCACCACGGGCACGCTCGGCACGGCGTTCACGATCACAGCACGGTCTCGTTCGTTTCGAGCCACGCCAGGTGATCGTCAGAGACCCTTCACCTTGTTACTCACCAGGCAGGGCCAATTCGAACCACACTGTCTTGCCCGACTTCCCGTGCCGGGTTCCCCAGCGCTGCGCCGACACGGCCACCAGGTGCAGGCCGCGACCGCCCTCGTCGTCGGGGGCGGCGATCCGCTCGCGGGGCGGATCCGGAAGCGGATCGGAAACTTCCACGAGAAGCGCCGGACCCGTCGAGGCGTTGCCGGTGGCGGAATCGCGCCGTACCAATCGCACCCCGATGGGGCCGGAAGCGTACCGCAGGGAGTTGGTGACCAGTTCGCTGACCAGCAGGACGGTGACGTCGCCGACGGACTCCAGGCCCCAGGCGCGGAGCGCGCCGCGCACGGCGTGGCGGGCGGTGCGGACGGCGCCGGGCTCCGCGGGGAAGTCCCAAGCGGCACATTCACCGTCTGTGTCGATCACGCCGATCACTTCCCGGGCCAGCAGCGGACCCCAGTCCGGTTCGTCAGCGACGAGGAGGGACGAGATAGGGACTAACTGCGACATACCCGATATTCGCGGCGTCGTACCATCCGCCCGCCGGGCACCGGCGCACTGTGGTACACCTGGCCTACGCCGTGAGCCGTATGCGCCCCCCGCGCCCCCGCCGACTACGCGCGGGTGATCGCGGCGCGCAGCCGCCGGCCGGCCTCGGCGACCGCCGGGCGGTCCTGGTCGAGCCAGTCGACGGAGTCCAGCTCGTCCGGCCCGAGCCAGCGCAGCTCGTCGTGGTCCTCCAGGGGCCGGGGCTCGCCGGAGAGCAGCCGCGCGGTCCACACGTGCAGTACCAGACCGGGCTTCAGGGGCCATTCTCCCGGGATCCGTTCCAGGGCCTCGCTCTCCACGCCCAGCTCTTCGCGCAGCTCCCGGACGAGGGCCTCGGGGACGGATTCACCCGGTTCGGCCTTCCCGCCGGGCAGCTCCCAGCGGCCGGCGAGTTCGGGCGGGGCACTGCGCCGGGCCGCCAGCAAACGCCCGTCACGACACAGGGCTCCGCCCACGACCACGCGTTCCGTCATGGGTCGAGCCTATGTCAGTTGAGACTGGTGGCGCTCTGACCGATCCGCTCGACCCAGTAGAGCTGCTTGTGCCCCCGGTCGTCGAGGCTGTCGACGACCTTCTGTGCCTCGGCGCGCGTGGAGTAACGGCCCACCCGATAGCGGTTGCCGTTGTCGTCCTGCCGTATGACCAGCCATGGGAGCAGGGCACCGCCGTCGTTCATCGCGCTTCACCCTCCGCCGATGTACCCGCCCAGGAAACCGCATTGCGCATATGCCGGAGCTTACGCCCGACCTTTACTCAGCGGATACGGTTTTTCACGAAGAGGTACCCCGGAGGCGTACGCATCCGGCCACGCGTACGAGACCGCGCGCGCCGGTACGGAACCGGCGCACCGGACGGCGCGCTGGACAGCGGAGCAAGGCGGGGCGGCGGAGGCGGGAGGGGCGGCGGAGGCGGTGGCATGACGGCCCGTCACCCCGCACGGACAGCAGGGGACTCGGGCGCGGGGGCGGGAGCGGTCCGGTCGGACCCCTGGTGGAGCCGGGCGGGACCTGCGGCACCCGCTAGCGGACCGGCAGGTGGTAGGCCAGGCGGTAGCGGTCCGCGGGGATGACCACGTCGGCCGTCTCGACGGCGCGGCCGGAGGCGAAGTACGTCCGGCCGATCACCAGCACCACGTGCCCCGGCACCCCGCCGAGGGCGAGGATCTCCTCGGCCAGCCCCGGGCGGGCGCCGACCTCCTCCACCACGTTGTCCACGACGACGTCGATGGCGGCCATCCGCTCGACCACCCCGCTCCCGCCGAGCGGGCCCTCCTCCGGCAGCATCACCGGCGTCCGGCCGGTCACGGCCAGCGGCTCCCACGAGGTGGAGAGCATCATGGCCTCGCCCGCGTCGCGGAAGACGTAGCGCGTGCGCATCACCCGGTCCCCCGGCTCGATGCCCAGCCGCGCGGCGATCTCCGCCGGGGCCTCGGTCTGCTCGCTGCTGGACTCCCAGGTCCCGCGGCTGCCCGTGTCCGCCTGCTCCTGCCGGAACGGGGTGGAGGCCCCCGCCGTGCGGTACCCGGCCCGGGCCACCCGGCGCGGCACCGGCTGCTCCCGTACGTACGTCCCCGAACCGGAGCGGCCCTCGACCAGGCCTTCCGCCATGAGGACCTTGCGGGCCTCCAGCGCGACCGTGTCGGAGACCCCGTACTCCTCGCGGATGCGGGCCTGCGAGGGGAGCCGCGCGTGCGGGGGCAGGGACCCGTCGACGATCTTCCGTCGCAGATCACCGGCGACGCGAAGATAGGCCGGCTGCTCACCGAAAGTCACTAGCCACTCCCATCAGGTTGACAGACAGCTACAGCCTGGCAACCCACGGTTGAACACCGCAAGCAAGGGCCAAAGTTTCACTCGAAGTGATGAAGGCAGGTCACTAAAACCCGTTACCCAGCGTTACACCGACTGCGACCCGGCTCCCTCGCCGTCGAGCCACCCCGTGTCCGAACCGTCCGAGTCCTCCAGCCACGAGGGCACCTTCGTCGCCAGCCCCAGCGCCCCGCGCAGCGTGCGCTCCGTCTGGACGGACGTCGCGTCCACCGCCCGGCTCCACGCCGCGCGGAACTCCTCCGGCCGCTGCGCCCGCGCCGCCGCCTGCCAGTGCGTACGGGCCGCCTCCAGCTCCTTGCGCAGCGCGTCGGCCGGCGGCCCGGCCTCGGACCCGCGCAGCGCGACGACCTCCGCCGCCAGCGCCGGTTCCACCTTGGCCGCCCAGGCGCGGTACTCGGGCAGCGAGGTCTTCAGATCGGTCACCGGCGCCGCGGTCAGCGCGGAGTCCAGCCGGTTCGCCGCGCTCAGGAAGGTCACCTGGCCGGGCGTCAGCATCGTCGCGTCCCGCTTCAGGCTGCCCCGCTGCTCGCCCTCGGTGGTGCCGAGGACGCACAGCACGCTGCGGCGGCCGCCGTCCCACTCCTCCTCGTTCGGCGCGAAGAAGTACATCTCGGCGATCTCCGGGAGCGCCCACGTGTCCATCGCGTAGGCGTCCTGCGCCTGCCAGCACCGCTCCTCGGCGCGCGTCGCGAGCGCCTCGTCCCCCGGGAAGGCGCCCGGGTCCGCGAGGTAGGACGCGGTGATCTCGCCGTGGTGCGGGCGCGCGCACGCCACCTTGAAGACGAAGGGCGCCTCGGCCAGCAGGTCCCCGCCCGGCACGTTGAAGCAGTCCCCGGCCCGGACCTCCTCCAGGTCCACCGGATCGCCCTCGACGTCGCGGGCCGCGGCGCCGCCGCCCGTACCCGCGGCGCCGCGGTCGGCGACCCGGGCCAGCCGCTCGCCGACCGGGCCCACCAGTTCCACGGCGAGCAGGGCCAGCACCCCGGACATCAGCACCGACACCGCCAGCCCGGCGATCGCCAGGCCCTTGCCCCGCTCGCGGCGCGAGGAGATCTGCACCAGGGCCACGATCGCGAAGACCACCCCGAGCGGCGGGAAGCAGAGCAGGCCGACCAGCAGCGAGGCCAGGGCGAAGCCGTTGATCCCGGGCGGGCCGCCGAAGGCCGGGCCGCCCGGGTGGCCGTACCCATGGCCGTACCCGTGGGCGGCGCCCGTCGGCGGGGCGGCCCACGGGTCGTGCGGCGGGGGCTGGGGCGGGGGCGGGGTACTCACGGCGTGAGCTGCTCCATCAGGCGGGGGGCGTGGGGGCGTGCGAACGACTGCGCGAATAGTACGCAAGGGACACCGGTCGGCGGGGCGATCACCCCGGAGCCCGCCGCTCACGGCCATCTCGCGCGTACGATCCGTCACCGAAGCCCGCCATCCACCCCCCTGCCGACCAAGCGGAGGCGCTCCCGGTGACGCACGCCACGACGCACGCCCCGACGGACACCCTCCCCGGATACGTCTGCCCCGCCGACGGCGCCCGCGCGGGGGTGCGCACCGCGCCCTGGTGCTGCCCGGTGTGCGCGGGCCCCTGGGACCTGGACTTCGCCCCCGGGACGCCGCGCGTCCCGGATCCGGCCGCGCCGAACTCGCTGTGGCGCTACGGCGACGCCCTGCCGCTACCGGGAGCGCCGGGGGTGACCCTGGGCGAGGGGCGCACCCCGCTGGTCCCGCTGACGGGGCGGATCTCCGCCAAACTCGACTTCCTGATGCCGACCCTGTCGTTCAAGGACCGGGGCGCCGTGATGCTCGCCGAGCTGGCGCGGCGGCTCGGTCCCGAGCGGGTGGTGGCCGACAGCAGCGGCAACGCCGGTACCTCGGTCGCGGCGTACTGCGCGCGGGCCGGGCTCGCCTGCGAGGTGTTCGTCCCCGAGGGCACCTCCGCGAAGAAGACCGAGCAGATGCGGGCGCACGGGGCGCGGGTCCGGGTGGTGCCGGGCGGCCGAGAGGCGGCGGCCGCGGCCGCCCGGCGGGCGGCCGACGAGCCCGGCGTCTTCTACGCGAGCCACGTCTTCAACCCGTACTTCCTGCACGGCACCAAGACGTACGTCTACGAGCTGTGGGAGGAGCTCGGCGGCGAGCTGCCCCAGGTCCTGGTGCTGCCCGTGGGCAACGGCACGCTGCTGCTGGGCGCGGCGCTGGCGGTCGCGGAGCTGGCGCGGGCGGGCGTACGGGCCCCCGCGCTGATCGCCGTCCAGGCGGCGGCCATGGCTCCGCTCGCGCGGGCGTACGCCGCCGGCGAGGACGCGCCGACCGGCCCCGCCCCGGACCCGGTGGCGACCCTGGCCGAGGGGATCGCGATCCCGGCGCCGCCGCGGGCCCGGCAGATCCTGGCGGCGGTGCGGGCGTCGGGCGGCACCTTCCTGACGGTCCCGGAGGAGCGGATCCGCGCGGCCCAGCGGGATCTGGCGGCGCGCGGCCTGTTCGTCGAGCCGACCGGCGTCGCGTGCTGGGCCGCCGTGGCCCCGGACGCCCCGGCCGACCCCCTCGCCGGCCGCTCGGCCGTCGTCCCCCTGTGCGGCGCGGGCACCAAGACCGGCCTGGCGCCCTGACGGGGGGCTCGCCGGCCACCGCCGAAGGCGGAAGCCGAGCCCGCGCCCATCCGGCCCCCGCCGCAGACGAACGCGGAGGCCGCACCAACCCAGCACCGACGTAGACGAACGCCCAGGCCACACCATCCCAGCCTCGCCGTAGACGAAGGCCAGGCCAGGCCAGGCCACACCATCCCAGCCTCGCCGGCGTTTGAGGCGCCGCCGGAGGCACGCGAGGGACCTCGCAGGCGCGGACGGCCTCCGAGGCAGCGTCCAACCAGCCCCAGGGTGCGGACGGCCTGGCCCCGCTCGCGCCTCCCGCAACGTGCCTCCGGCGGCGCCTCAAACGCCGGCGGGGCTGGGTTTGCGCGGCCCCGGCTCCGCCCAGCCCCGCCGACGGGGCACCGGGCAGGGGCGCGGCTGGCCGGGAGGACCGCCGGGCAGCAGTGGCCCCGGGCCGGCAGGCCACCCGCGCGGCGAGCGGGGTCGGGAGCCGCGGGCCATGGTTCCGGTCTTCGCAGATGTCCGATTTTCGCCAGCCCCGGCCACCGCCCTCTGATGAAATGCCCGCATGACCAAGACCATTGACCTTTCCCGCGTCCACGCCTTCCACGCCCTGCACACCCCCGGCGCCCCGCTCGCCCTCGCCAACGCCTGGGACATCGCGAGCGCGCGCCTCGTCGAGGCGGCCGGGTCCGCCGCCGTCGCCACCACCAGCGCCGGGGTCGCCTGGTCGCTCGGTTCCCCCGACGGGGACTCCCTCGCCCGGGACCGCGCCCTCGACCTGATCGCCCGCGTGGTGGCCGCCGTGGACGTGCCGGTGACCGCCGACATCGAGGGCGGGTTCGGCGACGACGCGGCCGGGGTCGGCGAGACCGTGACCGGGGTGCTGGCCGCCGGCGCGGTCGGGGTCAACATCGAGGACGGTTTCCGGGACCCGGCCGAGCAGGCCGAACGGCTCGCCGCCGCCCGCGCCGCCGCGGACGCCCTCGGGGTGCCGCTCTACATCAACGCCCGCGTGGACACCTTCCTCATGGGCCTCGGCGAGCCCGGCCCGGCCCGGCTGGAGGAGACCCTGCGCCGCGCCGCCGCCTACCTGGAGGCCGGGGCCAGCGGCATCTTCGTACCCGGCGTGTACGACCCGGCGACCCTCACCGAGCTGGTGCGCGGGATCGACGCCCCGCTGAACGTCCTGGTCGGCCCCGACGCACCGAGCGTGGCGGAGCTGGGCGAGCTGGGCGTGGCCCGGGTCAGCCTCGGTTCCTGGGTCGCGGGGGCCGCGTACGCCGTGGTCCGGCGCGCGACCGAGGAGCTGCTCGCGGGCGGCACGTACGGCGCGCTCGCCGGCTCCCTCTCCTACGGCGAGGTGAACTCCCTGTTCAAGGGCTGATCGGGAGCGGGCCGGCCCGGCGGGGGCCGGGCTGCCCGGGCCGTCAGCCGCGGGCGGCCCGGTCGTACAGGGCCTTCGCCCGGCCGTCGAAGAGGGCGGCCGTGGAGTCCACGTCCGTGTCCCCGCCGCTGAGCACCGCGATGAGGCGGCCGGGCGAGCCGGGGCCGCCGCGGTCGGCGATCCAGGGGCTGCCGCTGGTGCCCGTCCAGAAGCCCGCGCAGCTGATGTGGAGCATGGTCGGGTCGTCGGTGTCGTGCGCGGTCTGGGTGGTGCAGGAGACCGGCCTGTTCTTCGGGTTGAACGCGGAGTCCGGGTAGCCGACCACGGTGACGTCGCGCTCGTAGCCGGAGGCCCAGTCGGGCGACGGCGCCTCGCCGTGGCCGACCGCCTGCTGGACCGTGCGGCCCTTCTTGTCCGGCGCGATGGTCAGGAAGGCGAAGTCGGCGGTGTCGTCGCCCCACTTCGTCCAGCGCTCGTCCACGTGGATCGCGCTGACCTTCCAGCGGCCCAGCGGCTGCGAACCGCTGCCCCCGCCCGAGAAGGCGGGGGCGAAGGACAGCTCGCCGATGGCGAGGCCGTCGTGGGCCACCTCGCCGGGAGAGCCGTTCTCACCGGCCGGGGCCACGCAGTGCGCGGCGGTGGCGACGACGTTGCCCCGCGGGCTGTCGACCACGCTCGCCGTGCACCAGTGCTCGCCGTTGGCCATGAGCACGCCGACGGTGGGGAAGGGCATCGCCTCGGGCTTGTCGGCGCCGGACGCCTTGAAGACCGCGACGGCGACGACCGCCACGAGCGCGGCGGCCGCGGCGAAGACGCCCTTCACCACCGGTCTGCTCATCGCACGACGGAGACGGGAGCGCGGGCCGGGGCGGGCGTCGTCGCGGGCGCCGTCCCGGGCGTCGTCGCAGGTCCGGACGCCGGGCGCGTGCTCGCGCCCGCGCTCGGGGCGGGTGTCGGCGGCAGCAGTACCTTGCTGATCCACTCCAGCGAACCCTCCCTCATGCCACGGACGTAGGACTTCCCATTGTGCTCACCATCCTGGATCACCTGGAGGCGGGTGTGCACGGGGCCCCTGGTGTAATCCCGCATGAACTTCTCGGCCTTGTCCCGGCCGCTCTCCTTGGTGCCGATCTGGAAGTTGACGTAGACGTCGGGGCCGCCTTCCTTGATCAGCTTCTCGGCCAGTTTCTGCGGGTTGTTCTCGTCCATGGCCCGGGTGTCGCCCTTCCACAGCGGGGAATCGGGCACGAAGTCGGTGCCGCTGGCGATCACCGCCTTGAACCGCTCGGGGTACTTCAGGACGTGCTTGAAGGCGCCGAACCCGCCGGAGGAGGACCCCATGAAGGCCCAGCCGTCGCGGGACGCGAAGGTGCGGAAATTGGCCTTCACGAAATCCGGCACGTCATCGGCCATCCAGGTGCCCATCCTGGGCTGGCCGGGGATGTCCGAACCGTCGAAGTGGTGCTTCGTGTCGGCGTTGATCACCGGCATGACGAGCAGGAACGGCAGGCTCCGGCCCGCCTTGGCCCCGTCGGCCACGGCCTGCTGGAGGCCGAGGCCGGGCCCGGTGCCCCAGTAGTTGGTGGGGTAGCCGCGGCCGCCGGGCAGGGAGATCAGCACCGGGAAGGCGCTCCGGTCGTAGCGCGGGTCGTTGTACTCCTTCGGCGCCCACACCCACACGTCACCGGTGAAGCCGGACTTCTTCCCCGTCAGGGTGGTCCGGCCGATCTCGGTGCCGTCCGGAAGCCGGCCGGTGCGCTCGAAGACGGCCCGGGGGCCGGTGGGCATCCGTACGCCGGTCCCCGCGCCGGTGCTGATGCCGGTGGTGTCGCCCGCGGTCTCCCGGGCCGCCCCGAAGGACATGGGCCCGCCTATGTCGGAGAAGAGCCCGAAGCCGTACGCCGCCGCTCCGCCGCCGGCGGTGAGGGCCAGCGCGAGGGCGCCCGCGATCAGACGGCGGCGGCGCCGCGGCTTCCGCACCGGCCCGTCGTCGTTCTGCGACTGCTGCCGACCGGGCTCGTGGTCGTGGTCCTGCTGGTGGTCGTGGTCGTGCTGCACGGAAGCGTCCCGTTCCTTTCCGGCGCCCGCGGCGGACGCGGGCAGGACCATTTGGTCCCCCTTACACCCCTATGAGAGGGATGAACGGCGTGTCGGGTTGCCTGGCAGGCCGGTGACGTGCGTCAAGGACGCGTCCGGGGCTCGCGGCTCAGCCTCCGGCGGGCTTCGGGCCCTTCATGACCTTGCTGATCCACTCCAGCGAGCCCTCGCGCATGCCGCGCACGTAGTGCCAGCCGTTGTGCTCGCCGTTCTGGATGTCGCGGATGGTGACCTTGACCGGCCCCTTGCCGAACTCGGACTGGAACTTCTCCATCCGGGCCCGGTCCTTCTCCTTGGTCCCCTGCTGGAAGTTGATGTAGACGTCCGGGCCCTTGGCGTCGATCAGCTTCTGGGCGAGCTTGCGGGGGTCGTTCTCGTCCATGAGCGCGGTGTCCCCCTTCCAGAGCGGGGAATCGGGAACGATCTCGCCACCGCTCGCGATCACGGCCTTGAAGCGGTCCGGGTGCTGGAGCACCTGCTTGAGGCCGACGAAGGCACCGGAGGAGGAGCCCATGAAGGCCCATCCGTCGCGGGAGGCGTACGTACGGAAGTTGGCCCGGGCGAAGTCCGGTATGTCCTCGGCGATCCAGGTGCCCATCCTGGGCCGGCCGGGGATGTCGGAGCCGTCGTAGTAGTTCTTGGCGTCCGGGTTCAGCACCGGCATGATCAGCACGAAGGGCAGGCTGGTGCCGGCCGCCACCCCGTCGCTGATGGCCTTCTGGAGGCCGAGGCTGCGGTCGGCCCAGTAGTTGGCGGGGAAGCCGTTGCCCCCGGGGAGCGCGATCATCACCGGGAAGGCGCTCTGCGCGTACTTCGGGTCGTCGTACTCCTTGGGCGCCCACACCCACACGTCACCGGTGAAGCCGGACTTCGCCCCGGTCAGGCGCGTCTTGGCGATCTTCGTGCCGTCGTCGAGGCTGCCGGTCTGCTTGAAATCGGCCTTCGGCCCGGTCGCCGGGCGCACGTCCGGATCACCGCTGGGCGACGCCGACCGCCCGGCGTCCGGGGCCGCGGACGGGGTTGCGCCCGCGGCCGGGACCGGAACCTGCGCCTTGCCGAAACTCACCGGGTCGCCGTCCCCGGAGAACCAGTCCGACTTCCAGGCCGCGAAGCCGCCGCCGCCCGCCAGCAGGGCGGCGGCGAGGGCCCCGCCGATCCACACCGCGCGCCGGGACCGCTTCGGCGGCCCGCCGCGGCCGGAGCCGCGGCCCGGGTCACCGGGCGGGGGCGGGGATGCCGGCGGCTGCTGCCGGGGCTCGTGCCCGAAGGGGTCGAAGCGCGGGGCCCCGGACGCCTGGCCCTCGTTCGCGTACGGCTGCGGGGCCCAGGGCTGATCGGCGTACGGCTGGTCATCGGGCCGCCGGCGTTGCGGGTACTGGTGCACGGACTTCGCTCCGAACGGTCATGGCTGCCCCACTGGACAGAACGGCTTGGCATCCCCCTCCTCCTGATGGCCGAATCCCTCTCCCGGTTTCACAACGGGGCAAAGAATGACCGGGATCTCACCGCTGCCCCGGAGGCTGCGCTTTTGGCCCTGTCCGGCCGGCTCGCGGCTGCCTACGTTCGGGGGATCAGGCCTTCGCCTGAGCGGGCCGGCCGGTCGGACCGGCTCCGGCCCGCGCCATCGGTGCACGTACGACACGACACGGAGGCGTCACATGCCCACAGCCACCCCCGAACTGACCAGGCCGGTCGAGTTCCTCGACGCGGGCCCGCTCCTCATCGACGACGAGACGATCGCGTTCGAGGACGACGACCGCGGCGACCGCGAGCACACCGCGTGTCTCGCCGACCCCTGGGTGACCGCCACCACGCGGTTCGCCTGCGAGAACAACTCCTAGCGTGACCGGGTCCACCGCCGGCCCCACCGGATGGTCCGACGACACGTGGTCGTACCTGCACGACCCCCGGATGCCGGCGGTGGACCACGGCTGGAAACTGCACGTCTCGGCCCGCCCCGGCGAACTCGACGCCGTGGTCGCCCTCGTGCTGCCGGTGCTGCGACGGCACGTGTGCCACGCCAAGTTCGCCCGGGACGCGCAGACCCTGCGCACCGTCAACTCCGGTGCGGCGGGGACCGGGATCGTCGGCAAGGCGATCACGGTCTACCCCGAGCCCGGCGGCGTCGTCGCCCTCGCCGCGGACCTGGTCGCCCTCCTGCGCGGGCGGGAGGGGCCCCGGGTCGTCAGCGACCGGCGGGTCGATCCCGACGCCCCCGTCTACTACCGCTACGGGCCCTTCACCGGCGACTACCGGACCGGGCGCGGCGGCCGCCTCGAATCGGTGATGACCGGCCCGGACGGCCGCCTCTTCGACGGCCTGGCGAGCGGCTCCTACCGCTGCCCGCCCTGGGCCGAGGACCCCTTCGCACCGGCCCGGCCGCCCGCGGCCGCGCCCGTCTTCGGCGTGGGCGGCCGCTACGCGCTCACCGGCGGAATCGTCCGCAAACCCCAGGGGAACGTCTACCGCGCCCTCGACCGGTCCACCGGGCGGCCCGTGGTGGTCAAGCAGGCGCGTGCCTTCGTATCCGAGGACGCGTCCGGTACGGACACCCGTGACCGGCTGCGCAACGAGCACCGGGTCCTCGCCGCGCTCGACGCCGTCGAGGGCGTACCGCGCGGGCTGGACTACGTCCGGCACGCGCCGGACGAGTACCTGGTGATGAGCGACTGCGGCGACCGGAACCTGCGCCGGCACGTCCAGGACAACGGCCCCTACGCACCGCGGGCCCTGACCGCCCTCGCCGCCCGCCTGCTCCGCACCCTCGACGCGATCCACGCCCGTGGGGTGGTCGTCCGCGATCTCAAGCCCGACAACGTGGTCCTGGACGCCGAGGGCCGCTGCCACGTCATCGACTTCGGCATCAGCGAACGCGACGGCGCCGGCCCGGGCGGCTCGACCCCCGGCTACAGCGCGCCGGTCCTGCGCCCCGGCGCACCGGCCGCCCCGGCCGACGACTACCACGCGTTGGGCGCGACCCTTTCCTTCGCCGCCACCGGCCTGGACCCGGTGATCATCGGCCCCGACACCGCGGTCGACCGGGAACGGACCCTCGACGCCCTGGCGTGGGTGCTGCCCGGCCGCGCCCACGAGGGCATCCGGTCGATGGTGACGGGCCTGACGAGTCCGGACCCGGCCGTACGGAACTGCGCCGCGGGCCGGCTGCGGACGGGCACCCCGCAACCGCCGTCCCGGCCGCTCCCCCGCGCCCGGCTCGAAGACGACCTGCTGCGGGAGGTCATCGGGCACACGGCGGCCTCCTGCGTGGACGGGGCGCTGCGCGTCATGGACCCGGAGCGCGCCGCGCGTGCGCAGGTCCCCGCCCCGCTCGACGTCTACGGCGGCGCCGCCGGGCTCGGCCTCGAACTGCTCCACCACCGCGAACTGCCGCGGGTGCGCGAGACGGTGGACGCGCTGGCGCGGTGGACGGCGGCCCGGCCCCGGTCGGCGGCCATGTCGGCGGGGTTCTACACGGGCCACACCGGCATCGAGCTCTTCCTCGCGGCGGCCTCCGCGCAGCGCCCGGGCCCGCCCGTGCTGCCCCTGCCCGCCCGGACCCCGGGCGGCGGACCGCCGGAGGCCGACCTGATCGACGGCGCGGCCGGGGTGGGCCTCGGCCACCTGCTCCTGTCCCGGCACCTCCCGGCGGCGGACCACCTCGCCGCGGCGGCCGCCTGTGCGCGCATGCTGGCGTCCGGGGAGGCGCGTCTGACGGCCACGGGATCGGGGACCCCCGGCGACGCCGCCCTGGGCCGGGGCATCGCCCACGGGGAGGCGGGCGTCGCCTACTTCCTGCTGGAATACGGGGCCGCGACCGGGGACCGCGACGACCTCGCCCGGGCCCGGCAGGCGTGCGCCCGCCTCGCCGCCCGCACCCCGGACCTGATCGCGGCGGCCGGGGCTCCGGGTGCCACCCGCCGGTACGGCTCGTGGTGCCGCGGCCTCGCGGGCATCGGCACGGTCCTGGTCCGGGCCGCGGGTCGCCTCGCGGAACCCGGATACCTCGCCCTCGCCGGACGCACGGCCCGCGCCTGCGCCGCGCTGGCCCCCCGGATGCCCCTGGTCGGCCAGTGTTGCGGCCTGTCCGGGGTCGGCGACTTCCTGCTGGACGTGGCGGACGCGGCGGCGGCGGAGGAGTTCCGGGCCGCCGCCGAAACGGTCGCCCTGATCGCCCTGTCCCGCAGCGGCGGCCCCCGCTCCCGCCCCGTCTTCCCGGACTCCACCCTGACCGCGTCCTCGGCCACCTGGTCCGACGGCTCGGCGGGCGTCCTCGGATTCCTGCGGCGCCTCGCCGCGGGCGGGGGGCCGCGCCTGGGGCTCCTCGACTGACCCGGGTGCCGATCCCGGCCGGCGGGTACGCCGCAGGGGCCGGCCCCCTCGGGGAGCCGGCCCCTGCGGCGACCGCGCGGGGTCCGCACCGGGCCCACCGCGCACGCGCGTCTGCTCAGGCGCCGGTGGAGGTCTCCACCAGCTCCGGTTCCGGCTCCGGCTTCCGCGCCGGCTTCAGGGCCAGCGAGACGGCGTAGAGGAGCGCGGCGAATCCGGCGCTCACCG
Organism: Streptomyces sp. NPDC043876; assembly: GCF_056435825.1. Classification (NCBI taxonomy): domain Bacteria; kingdom Bacillati; phylum Actinomycetota; class Actinomycetes; order Kitasatosporales; family Streptomycetaceae; genus Streptomyces; species Streptomyces sp. NPDC043876. The sequence goes on from NZ_JBWKDV010000001.1 coordinate 199,449, forward strand.
CGACCAGGACCAGCCAGAACGAGCGCCCCGGGGCGCCGTCGGAGGCGAGCGCGGCGGCCAGGCCGTTGGCGCAGGCCCCGCCGCCGGCGATCGCCGTGCCGACGAAGCCGAAGGCCATGCCGCGCCGGTGTGCGGGGACGGTGGTGGCGATCTCGCTGTCGATCCGCGGGTCGATCAGTACCTCCGCGGCGGAGAAGAGCAGCACGCACACGATCAGCCCGCCCACCGACGCCAGGGAGGCGGCGGCGAAGCTGGCCGTCATCAGCAGCAGCGAGCCGGAGATGACCAGCGCCGAGCTGCTGATCTTGCCGGTGGACTGGTTCAGGGGGACCTGGAGCAGCACCACGGCGATGGCGTTGACGGTGAACAGCACGCCGACGAGGGACGAGCTCTGCACGCTGCCCGTGAACACCGGGAGCGCGTATTCGAGTTGGATGTAGCAGAACCCGAAGGCGAAGGCGCAGGCGAGCACCCAGGCGAGCTTCGCGCGGTCCAGGGAGGGGCCCGCGGCGTCGGAGGCCGTGGCCGCCGACGGGTCCGGTGCCGCCGGGTCCTGGACGTCCGTGAGCTTGCGCAGCCGCAGCAGGACCAGGGCCAGGACCAGGTAGGTGGCGCTGGTGACGACGAAGCCGATCCGGGGATCGCCGAGGAAGAGCAGCAGGCTGCCGGCCAGCGGGCCCAGCGCGCAGCCCGCGTTGTTCGCCGTGCTGCGCAGGGCGAAGACCGTCCGCAGCTGCTCCCCCGTGCCGAGCAGCCGCACCAGTGCGGACTTGCCCGCGGGCACGTAGATCGCGCCGCCGAAGCCGAGCAGCGCGCAGGCGGCCACGACCGGCACGGGTCCGGAGACGGCCAGGAGCAGCAGGTACGACAGGGCCCTGACCACGAGCCCGCCGGACATGGCGCCGACGGGCCCGACGCGGTCGGCGATCCAGCCGCCGAGCATCGAGAGCCCCTGCTGGGACCAGAACTTCACCGTGATGGCCAGGGCGACCACGAAGGGGCTGAGGTGCTGCTCGCGGGTGAGGTAGACGGCGAGGTAGGGGATCACGATGTTGCTGCCGAACGCGACGGCGAAGTTGCCGGTCAGCAGCAGGAGGACGCCGGGCGTGCGCCGGGCGACGCGCAGGGTCTCGATCATGACGCGAGGTCCGGCGCGGGGCCCGACGCGGGGCCGGACCCGTTGTCCGCGGCCGCGTCCCGGATGACCGTGGCACCGTCGAACCAGGCCCCGGCGGCGGCCAGTGCCCGCTCGACCTCCGCGCGCGAGGCGCCGGTGGCGAGTACGGAACCGATCTTCTCCACGCTCATCCGGGCCGGTTCGAGCACGGTGCCCGGCTCGGCGTGCCTGCGGTAGGCGGTGATGCCGGGCACCGGGCACGCGTCGGGTATCTCGACCAGGGTGCCGGGCCGCGGCGGGAACAGCGCGAGACCGGCGATCCGGTCCGGGGCCGCGGGGAGGGCGGGGGGTTCGTTCCCGCCGACGCTGCGGACGAAGACTTCGAGCAGGAAGTGGCCGAAGCCCAGCGTGACGACGTCCTCGATCATCCCGCCGCCCATGCGGCTGGCGACCTCGTTGAACACCAGGCGCCCGTCCGTGGCGCGGAAGACCTCGGCGTGGAACAGGGAGGTGGCCGGGGTCGGCAGGGCGGCGAGGGCCCGGCGCGTGAGGTCCCGGGCCGGCTCGAACAGGGGGTCGTCCGCATCCAGCATGCAACTGTGCAGGATCCGGCCCCGCTTGATGTCCAGGCAGGTGCTGTCGCCCTGGGTGGAGGGCCACATGAGCCGGGTCTCGCCGTCCACGACGATGCCGTCCACGTGCAGGAGTTCGTGCTCGATGTACTGCTCGGCGAGCAGGTGCGCGCCGTCGTCGGTGCCGAGGGCCCGGTGGGCGCCGAGCAGGGTGTCGACGTCGTGGCGGTCGTCCAGGACGTGGACGTCCATGGAGCCGCCGCCGCTGCGAGGCTTGACGACCACGGGGTAGCCGACCTCGTCGATGAACCGGAGCAGGTCGGCCAGGTTCGCGACGGGGGCGTAGGGGGCGACCGGGACGCCGGCCTCCGACAGGATGCGCTTCATCACGAGCTTGTCGCGGAAGGCGGTCGCGCTCGCGACGTCCTGTCCCGGCACGGCGAAGGCCTCGCGCAGCCGCGCGGCCCGCAGGAGGTCGAACTCCGAGAGGGATATGACGCCTTCGAAGCCCCACTTCTCGTGCATGGCGAGCGCCTGGCTCTCGACCAGGGGGTTGAAGTGGTAGTCCTGGACCACCTCGACGTGCGCGTACCCGGCGAGTTGGGAGGCGCGCTCCACGGGATCGGAGGAGACGGCCGCCGCGTCGGTCAGCAGGACCGCTTCGTGGCCGGCGCCGAGCCAGTCCGGAAAGCGCATTCCGGTGAGCGGAGTCCGGTTGAGGACCAGGTACCTCATCGGACCTCCCCGGCGACGAGATTCCTCGTGTGCAGGAGCAACATACTCACAGGTTCGCTTCTCTCCATCGGTGGGACTCGTGCGCCGACTCGGTTGAACGACAGGAAACTACAGCAGCGTGCGCAGGCGGCCGCCCCACATCTGCGGTGCGACCAGGTCCGCCACGACGCGCTCGGCCGCCGCGGGCACCGGCAGGTGGCCGAGGGTGGTGAACGCGCGCAGCGCCACCGGCATCGAGGCCCGGCCCGCGCCGTCGTCGATCTTCACCGCGACGGCCCCGGCTCCCGGTGCGGCCAGCAGGTGCACGCCCTCGGCCCCGAGCTTGGCCAGCAGGCCCGGGAGGGCCTCCATCGCCCGCGCGTCGGTGCGGTCGGTGCCCTCGACCAGGCTCGGGTGGGCGCGCATCGCGTCGGCGACCGCGCGCTCGTCGGTGCCTTCGGCGGCCTCGACCAGGCGCGACGCCGCCCGCGCCAGTCCGGTCAGGCTCGCCGCGAAGACGGGTACGCCGCAGCCGTCGACGCCGGTCGCCGCGACCGGCTCGCCGGTCAGCTCCTCGACCACCGAGGCGGCCAGGACCTGGAGCGGGTGGCCGGGCTCCCGGTAGCTCGCGATGTCCCAGCCGGCCGCGACGCACGCCGCGAGCATCGCCGCGTGCTTGCCGGAGCAGGCCATGTACGCGCGCCGCGGCCCGCCGCCGGCGCGGACGACCGCGTTGCGGGAGTCGGGGTCGCCCGGCAGGTCCGCCGGGCACCGGAGCGCGTCCTCGGTGAGGCCCGCGCCGGCCAGGATCGCCTCGACCCGCTCGACGTGGATCGGCTCGCCGTGGTGGCTGGCCGCCGCGATCGCCAGCTCGCCCGGGTCGGCGGGCTTCCACCCGGCGCGCAGCATCGCGACGGCGAGCACCGGCTTGACGGCCGAGCGCGGGAAGACGGGCGAGGCGGCGTCGCCGACCGAGGCGATCAGTGCGCCCGCGGCGTCGACGACGGCGACGGAGCCGCGGTGGAAGCTCTCGGCGAAACCGGAGCGGACCATCTCGGCGACGGCGTCACCGCCGCGGTAGACGGAGGGTTCAGGGCTCACTGGGGGCACTCCTTGCGGGGGTTGATGCGTCGAACAGGAAAGAGCCGTCGGCGTGCCGTTCCAGCGGGACGTCGAGGGACGGTACGCAGACACCGGTGTGGGCGCACGCACGGCCGGACCGGTTGACGTGGACACCCTGGACGCCGGCATTGAGAGCGCCCACCACGTCCGCGTCGAACTCGTCGCCGATGTGGACCACGCGCACCGCCGTCGTGCCGAGCGCGTCGCCGAGCAGGGCGAGCCCCTCGGCGAACGCCTCCCCGGCGGGCTTGCGGTGGACGCCGTCTCCGCAGAAGCGCACGTGCATGAAGTACGCCGCCAGGCCGAGCCGCTCCACGATGTCGTCGCGCAGGGCGGCGTACGAGTTGGACACGGCGATGCACGGCACCCCGAGCGCCTCGATGGACCGGAGCAGCCGGACGGCGTCGGGGTACAGGCGCACCGCACCGAGCACGGTGCTGCGCCGGGCGGCGACGAGGCCGTCCAGCTCGGAGGCGGACAAGCGGCGTCCGTGGCACGCTGCGTGGAACCGGCGGATCCGGTCGTGGTCGAACTCCTCGACCGGCAGCAGGCCCCGGTCCAGGGCGGATTCCACACCGGCGGACACCTCGTACCAGCGCGGCAGGTCCGAGCGGTGCCCGCCGATCGCTTCGAGGGCGCGCAGCGAGCTGTCGGCGTAGTCGATGAGGGTGCCGTCCAGGTCGAAGGACAGCGCGTCACAGCGCATGCGTCGTCGTACCTCCCCTGCGGGTGGGCCGGAACGTGCGGCCACGGCGCCGACGGGGCCGTGGCCGCACATCCCCTCTAGCGGACCCGGAACCGGAGCGTCTCGTTGACCTGGCGCTGCTTCTCCATGACGTCCTCGCGGGAACTGCCCGTGAAGATCACGTGGCCGTGCGCCTGCCACACCCGCGGCGGGACGTCGATCAGGTCGCCGATCTTGCTGTAGATCATGACCTCGGAGACGCTCTCGCTGGCTTCGAGGGCCTCGACGCCGTCCACGCCGACCAGCTCGCCGGGCTGCTCCCCGAAGTGCAGGGAGAAACCGACGTGCCGGACGTTGCGGTCGTCGACGAGGACGTCCACGGCCTGGCCGAGCGACACCTTGGTGAGGACCTCGACCATGTCGATCCCGGTGGAGAGCAGCACGCTCTGGTACACCGGGCCGCCGCCCAGACGGGCGCCGGTCTCCAGGATGTAGGGCTCGCCCTCGGGCGAGATCCGGAACTCGGTGTGGGTGGCGCCCTGCTCGATGCCGAGGCCCTCGTGCGCCAGCGTCGTGAACTCCTTGACCTTGGCCAGCGTCTCGCCCGTCAGCACGGTGGGCGTCGCGTAGAAGGTCTCTTCGAAGAACGGGCCGTCCATCGGCATCGGCTTGTCGTGCACGGCGACGACCGTGGTCTCGCCGTCCTGCACGTAGCTCTCGACGCTGATCTCGTTGCCGCGGAGGAACTCCTCCAGCAGGATGCCCTCGGAGTAGCGGGACTTGAGGAAGAAGAGCGGGTCGTAGTCGAAGCCGGCCCAGGCGCCCGCGCGGATCTCCTCGAAGTGCTCGGCGAGCTCCTCCGCGTTGTCGACGCGGCGGACGAACATGCTGCCGCCGCCGATGATCGGCTTCATGACGAGGGGGTAGGAGATCGACTTCGCCGCCTCCTGCGCCTCCTCGACGGAGGAAGCGAGCGCGAAGCGCGGCTGCGAGATGCCGACCTTCTCGAAGGCCTGGCGCATGCTCAGCTTGTCGCGGCTCTTCTCGGCCGTGTCCGGGGAGATGTACGGAAGGCCGAGCTCCGCTGCGACCGCCGCCGCGGCGGGGACGCTGTGCTCGACGAACGCGATCACACCGGCGATGGGCTCGGACTCCTCCTTCGCGATCTCCACGCAACGGGCGACGGTCGCCTGGAGGTCACCGGTGGGCGCGGAGTAGACCGCGTCGACGTACTCGTGCTCCCAGCTGGGCTCCTCGACGACGACGATCGCGCGGTGGCCGAGCGCGTGGGCGGTCTCCGCGGCCTTGGCGAGGTGCTTGCGGCGGCTCGCGTTGCGGGTGTGCAGGATCATGAGGGTCATATCAGTGGACCTTTCTTGATGGCGATCGCCATGTCAGGTGAGATTTCGTCGACCGAGGTGCCGAGCACGAGGACGGCCGGGCCCTTGGCGGCGAAGAAGGAGCTGATCCGCGCCGCGTCCCGGTCGGGGTCGTCGCAGGACATGACCGGCAGCCCGATGGCCTCGCAGATGCCGGGCCAGTCGATCCGGAGGAAGTCGCGGCTGACCGCGGCGGCTTTGTGGTGGTGGATGGCGTGCTGGTCGATCAGGTTGAGGCGGCCGTTGTCGAGGATCGTGACCTTCACGTTCAGACCGAGCCGGGCGATGGTCTCCAGCTCGCCGATGGACATGGTCAATCCACCGTCCCCGACGAGCGTCCACACCGCGGCGTCGGGCCGGGCGACGGCCGCGCCCACCGAGGCGGGGATCGCGTAGCCGAGGCTTCCGGTGCCGCGCGGCGTGATGAGCCGCTGGGGCGTGACGAGGTGCAGGAGGGCGCCGAACCAGCCGCTGGCGACGCTGGCCTCGCCCACGCAGACGTCCTGGCCGGCCATGGCCGCGTTGACCGTCCGCACGAGGGAGGCGGTGCCCGAGGGCGACCAGCTGCCGGAGGCGGCGCGGGGGCGGGCGCCGCCGTACGACCAGTCGCCCAACTCCTGTGCCAGCAGCCGCAATCCGCGGCCGATGTCGTCGCGCAGCAGCGAGCCGCGCTCCGGTGCGATGTCCGCGGCCTGGGGATCGTGGTCGATCCGGACGAGGAACTGGTCGGCGGACGGCCAGGCGTACTGGTTGGTCGACTTGTCGCCCATCTTGGAACCGGCGTACAGCACGACGTCGCAGCCGCTGATGTACTCGTTGGCGGGGGTGTCGCCCTTCGACCCGACGACCCGGGGGGCATCGTCGCCGGTCTCCGACAGGACGCCCTTGCCGTTGAGCGTGGTGAACACCGGGATCCCGAAGCGGCCGACGAAGTCCCGCAGGACCTCGGCCGTGCCCTCGGTGTGGGATCCGCCGCCCGCGATGAGGGCGACGCTCGCGCCGTTCCTGATGGCCCGGGCGGCCGCCCGGGCGCGCTCCGCGACCCGCGGGTCGCCGGCCGGGTCCGCGGGGACCTCCGCATCGGCCGCGGGGGCCGGTGCGTTGAGCAGGGCCTCGTCCGCCTCGGCCTCCAGGACGTCCGGGGCGATCTCGATGACCACCGGACCCCGGCGCGGTCGCGCCGCGAGGGCCAGCGCGGCGTCGAGGGTCGCCAGCGCGCCCTCCTGCGCGCGGATCACGTAGACGCGCTTCGTGATGCTCTCGAAGAGCCGCGCGTGCTCGACCTGTCCGGTCGCCCACGGGCGCGCCGTGCTCTTGCTGGGCCCGGAGGTGATCAGCACGAGGGGGGTACCGCTGTTGTACGCCTCCAGCAGCGCCGGGGTGCAGTACGGGGACCCGATGCCGCCGGGCGCGTCGCACACCGCGACCTCTCCGCTGATCCGGGCGTACGCCTCGGCGGCGTAGGCGGCGCCGCGCGGGCAGCGGCCCACGACGTGGGAGAGGGACTCGCTGCGCTGGAAGGCCGCGTAGAGGGAGAGGGACGTCTCCCCCGGGTACCCGAACACATGGGAGACGCCGTTTTCGGACAGCCTCGCGGCCATCGCGTCCGCAACAGTGACCATGATCAGGAGGCCAGGATGTTCGAGGGGGTGGGGAGCAGCGGGCGCTCCGCTCCCGTGAGGACGATCAGCAGGTCGCTGTCCGCGTCGAGCGACCCTTCCTGGGCGCTGCGCATGGCGCCGGCGAGGCAGGCGGCCGCCGCGTAGCAGGCGTCGAAGCCGAGCGACTCCAGGAGGCCCTTGGCCATGTGCATGTCGGTCGTGCGGGCCGCGACCAGGGCGCCGTTGGTGTTCAGGCACATGGCGCGCATGTAGGGGTAGGTGTTCGTCGGGTCGCCCCGCTGGATGGCGTGCGCCAGTCCGTTGGGGTTGGCGACGATGTCCTCCTCGGCGACCGTGGCGCGACCCGCGTTCCAGGCGCTGACCATCGGGGAGCAGCTCTCCTCCTGTACGCCGATGAAGGCGGGGAGGTTGTCCATGAGGCCGATGCGGTGGAGTTCGACGGCGCCCTTGTAGCCGCCCAGCAGGCCCATGCCGCTGCTGATGGCCTGGAAGACGTGCGTGGGAGCGGTCGGCATCTGCTGGTACGCCTCGATGTAGGACATCTTGAGGCCTTCGCGGCGGGCGTAGTTGAAGAAGCCGCCCTCCCAGTAGTAGCCGTTCGCCTTGGCGAACTTCTGGGCCGCCGCGCCCGCGCCGACGAAGGTGTCGGCGACGGCGTGCGTGGTGATGCGCGGGTGGTCCGCGTAGTTGAGGCGGTAGGCGAACTGCTCGCCCACGAAGATGTGCAGCTTGAAGTCGCGGACCAGGTTCATGGCGTTCGCGTAGGCGGTCGAGCTGTTCCCGGTGGACGCCATGACGAACTCGTCCACGCCGATGCCCTTGAAGCGGCTCAGCGTGGCGGACGCGATGCGGTCCTTGGTCGAGCGGGTGGGATTGCGCGACTCGTCCTTGATGTGCACGGACCGGACGCCCAGCAGCCGGGCGAGCGGGGGCACGCTGGTGCAGGGCGTGTTGCCCTCGCCCAGCCAGGTGAGGTTCTCCTCGTCCGCGACGGGGAGGACGTCCTTGTAGCGCCGGAGCGGGTTGGGGTCCTCGTCGAACGGGCGGATCTCCGCGCGGTCGAGGGGGTACAGCACCTCGATCGCGCCCTTGCACGCGGAACACCGGTTCGTCCGGGCGTCCGCTTCCTTCTCGCAGTCGAGGCACAGGTGCAGCGGGCCGTCGGCCAGCGCGCGGTTGGCGTAGAGCTTCTGATAGTCGAACATTAAGATTCCCCCGAACCCTTGTCTTCTCGCGGACGCGTGGCGATGGCCGTTCCGGCAGTCAGCCCGAGCGCGTGGCCATTTCGGAGAACGGGTCCCTCGACAAGGATGTTGTAATGATTCGGCATGTGCGTCTCGTCGAATCCGCTGATGGTGCCGAGCGTACGCCCGGCGCAGATCAGTTCGTCCCCGACGGCAAGTACGCCCGATGTGTCGAAAGCGGCGAAGCCGTAATATTCGACGTGATCGACGGGAAATTCAGGGCCGGGTCCCACGTTGATGAACTCGTGGACCTCGCCTGCGCGGATGCACCGCGTCTCCCATTTCGACGGCTTTATGGCGCGATCGTAACGGGTGTGGTCCATGACCGCAATCCAATGGAGCTGCAATGATTCTCTGCTGGAGAACAAATCGCTTACTGCTTCCTCGTACTCGGCTGGTCCCACGCCGAGGGACCGTGATGGAAACGGGAACCGAACCGGCTCGACGCGGTGACGCGCCGATACAGCGAGATCGGAACGAATACCGTGACGAATGCCAGGGCTGCTGCAATGCGCATGGGGCCGGTCCTTTTCAGTCGAGCGGAATCTCGTCGCGCCAGTCGACGGCTTCGGCGAAGGGCGGCTGGTCGTCCTTGTGCAGCACGTGGCCGCCCAGGACGAGCACGTCCATCCCGGTGCGCATGAAGCAGCGGTAGGCGTCCTCGGGGGTGTGCACGATGGGTTCGCCGCGCACGTTGAACGAGGTGTTCACCAGGACCGGGCAGCCGGTGGCCGCCTTGAAGGCGCTCAGCAGCTTCGCGAAGGGCGCGTTGTCGCGCTCGGTGACGGTCTGCACCCGCGCCGAGAGGTCCACGTGGGTGATCGCGGGCAGTTCGGAGCGGATCTCGCCCAGGCTGCCCAGTCCGCGGCTGGGGCCGCCGGGCCGCAGCGCCGCCTCGGTCTTGATGCGGTCCGCGACTTCGGCGACGACCAGCATGTACGGGCTGTCGCCGACGAGGCCGAAGTAGTCCCCGGCGTCCTCGGCCAGCACGGCGGGCGCGAACGGGCGGAAGGACTCGCGGAACTTGATCTTGAGGTTCATCCGCTTCTGCATTTCCAGATCGCGCGGATCACCGATGATCGACCGCGCGCCGAGCGCCCGCGGACCGAACTCCATGCGCCCCTGGAACCAGCCCACCACGGCGCCGTCGGCCAGGTGGGTGGCGACCTCGTCGTACAGCTTGTCCTGCCCGTACGACCGGAAGACGTAGCCGTTCTCCGTGAGGAACCGCTCGATCTCCTCGTCGGAGAAGCCCGGTCCGAGCAGCGCGCCGGACATGCCGTCACCGCCGTCACCGCCGTCGGCGAGGTGCGGCCGGCCGTGCGTCGCGATCGAGTGGTCCAGTGCGGCGCCCAGCGCGCATCCCGCGTCACCGGCGGCCGGCTGGATCCACATCCGGTCGACGATGCCGGAGCGGCTCAGCACCCCGTTGGCGACGCAGTTCAGCGCGACGCCGCCGGCCATGACGAGCGAGCGCTCGCCGGTCTGCTCCACCGCGGCGCGCGCGAGCCCGAGCACGATCTCCTCGGTGACCACCTGCACGGAGGCCGCCAGGTCGCAGTGCCGCTGCTCCAGTTCGCTCTCCGCGTCCCGGATCGGGGCGCCGAACAGCTCCTCGAAGCCGCGTCCCACCATGCGCGTTCCCTGGTGGAACTCGAAGTACTTCATGTTCAGCGTGAACGAGCCGTCGGGGCGCAGGTTCACCAGCTCGCGGCGGATGAGGTCCGCGTACTTCGGCTCGCCGTAGGGCGCCAGGCCCATCAGCTTGTACTCGCCGGAGTCGACCTTGAAACCGCAGTAGTAGGTGAACGCCGAGTACAGCATGCCCACGGAATGCGGGTAGGAGACCGAGTTGACCAGTTCGAGCGAGTTGCCGCGGCCGTGCCAGATCGTGGTGGTCTGCCATTCGCCCACGCCGTCGATGGTGAGCACGGCCGCGTTCTCGAACGGCGAGGGGTAGAACGCCGACGCCGCGTGCGAGCGGTGGTGCTGCGAGGCGACGGCGCGCGGCGCGGCGCCGCGTCCCAGCGCGTCCAGTTCGGAGTTCACCCGCTCCAGGACGTTGCGCTTCCAGCTCAGCCACTCGGGGAGCACGGCCGAGAACGGGCCGATCCCGCGCGGGCCGGCGCTGGCGAAGGAGGACAGTACGCGCCCGAACTTCAGGGACGGGTCCTCGTAGTACACGACCGCGTCGAGGTCGGCCAGGGATATGCCGGCGTGGTCGAGGCAGTAGGCGATCGCGGCGCTCGGGAACGCCGGATCGTGCCGGATGCGGCTGAATCGTTCCTGCTGCGCGGCGGCCACGACGACGCCGTCGCGTACCAGCGCGGCCGCGCTGTCGTGGTAATAGGCCGAAATTCCTAGTGTATATACGGACATCAGGACACCCCCACCGGTGTGTGATGGAACAGCGACCGGCCTTGCGATCGAGGTTTCCACAGCGTTTTCTGGAATCGGTTGCCGATGAGATCGGCGAATCTGGACGGCAGTGGGGCGAGTGACTCGTAGCCGACCCGGACCCGCTCCCATTCGGCGGCGGACTCGGCCGGGCCCGACAGCTTCGCCACCGTGCGCATGTGCGTGTCGATCGCGTCGGCGGCCCAGGCCGAATGGCCCGTGGACACGTTGTCGATCGTGTTGTGCAGGTCGACGAAATGCGTGGAGAAGCCGTAGTGCTTCAGGAACGTCCGCGCCGTGCGGTAGCTCCCGCCGACCCCGGAGAGTTCCATGGCCAGGTTCATGCCGAGGATTTCCGGCAGGAACGTGTGCGGCAGCTTCCCGAGGCACAGCCAGTAGACCGGCCTTTCGAGCGATTCCTCCCGGAACCGGGTGTCGTAGGCGAACTCCCTACTGCCGGTCGGGGCCAGCTCGATGCCCATTTCGCGCAGGACGTCGCGGTAGATCTTGGGATGGTTGATCTCGATGTCGCCGTTGCCCAATTCGTCCCAGTAGGTCTCGAACAGGGGGAAGCCGAACCGTGTGGTGGCGAGCCCGGCATCGGTGAACCCCTGCAACCAGGAGCCGTCGATCAGCGTCAGCGGCGCCAGTTGCAGCGTGGAGTCGATGACCTCCTCGCGGCTGGGCATCCCGTTCGACCTGCTGGTCTCGAACTCGGCGCCGTGCTTGTCGTGCTTGTCCAGCAGCCAGGGCCGCAGACCGGCCGACGTCCAGCTCTCCGGCAGCGACCGGTCCGTACGCCCCACCGACAGCTTCGCCCGGGCCAGCCAGCGCTTCACGTAGCGCAGGGCGAACGCGCGGGTGGCCGGAGCCAGCGCCCGGCCCTGCAGGACGAAGTACGCCTCGCGGATGTCGCCGGGCGCCACCCCGTCCTCGGGGGTGCCGGCCGCTTCGAGGGCGTCGAGGTCCTGGACCCGCGGGGCCGGGGCGGCCGGGGGCAGCGCGGGCCGCGGTTCGGTGTCGGCGAGCGAGTCGATCCACTTCGAGATGATCTCGACGTCGTCGGGCGAGAAGACCCGGAACATCGGCCCCTTCGGACCGATCAGGCCGTTCACCAGCGAACTGCGCTCCGCGCGCCCGGGCTTGACCATGCGGGTCGCCGCCAGCTCGCGCAGCAGCGGAGCGGGGTCGGACTGCGCGCGCTCCAGCAGCTCGGAGAGCGTGCCGTCGCCCATCGGGAAGTCCTGGTGGTAGACGGCGCCCTCCCGGGCGCGCTCCCGGATCAGCTGCTCCATCGCCCGCCGGGGATCCAGCGCGGCCGCGGCCGCGTCCAGCAGCAGCCGGTCCCACGCGCGCAGGGCGCTCAGCATCCAGGCCGCGCCGCGCTCCACCGCGCGGTGCGCGTCGGGTCCCGCCGCGCAGAACTTCTCGGCGATGCCGCGCGAGACCTCCAGGGGCTCGCAGACGTCGGTCGCGCCGGTGGACCGCGCCAGGTCCAGGCGCGCCCGTTCGCTGCGCGCGCCGTCACTGCCGGCGTCGCGGCTGCCGCTGCCGTCGGTGCCGTCACCGCTGCCGTCGCCGCCGTCTGGGCCGAGCACGGACCAGCAGGGCAGTGCCCCGGCCGTGCGCATGACCAGGTCGATCCCCGCGAGCAGCGGCGCGAACGCGTCGCTGCGCCGGGTGAGCGCGAACACGGTCGCGGGCAGGGCGAACATGTGGTCCCGGATCTGCCGTTCGGCGGCCAGTTCGGCCGCTTCCACGGCCAGTTCGGGCCGGCCGTACCGCGTCGCGAGCATCTTGAAGGCGTCGAAGCGCGACGACCGCGGGCCGCCGACGCCGATGTCGTCGGCGAACAGGGCGAGGATCCGCAGGTGGACCTCGTCCTCGAAGACGCCTGGTGCGCTCATCCCCTGGAGCCACGCCCCGAGCGTCGAGGCGAACGGGGCGGACTGCCTGAGCACGGCGTGCGCCAGGGCCGCCGATGAGCCGGAACGGCCGGCCGTGGCGGCCAGTTCCCGGTAGGCGCCGGACTGTTCGTCCGCCCATGCCCGCACCGCGTCGAGCGTGTCGGACAGGTTCGGAGGGGTGGCCTCGGGATCGTCGGATGCGACCTCGGCCATGAGTGTGCGAATCGTGGTGCTGCCCAGAAACAGTTCCGGGTCGACACACCGGCGGTACGTCTCACGCCACATTAAATGCCCTTGCTGTGTTCGGCCGATCCTAGAACATGGGATAGATCGAGGTGTCCGTCTTCTTGGGCTTGTTCTTCCGCCCGAAGATCCGGCTGATGATGGACTTGATGAACGACATGCGAAAACCTTTCGCTAGATGTTTTCCAGGATCTTGCGGGCCACGAAGTCATGGCCGTTGTCGGTGAGGTGGATCCGGTCGATGAACAACCAGTCGTCCGCCGCGGCCGATTCCGTCATGACCGGGCTGAAATTGACGAAGTCGATGCCGAGGTTCTTCGCCCCCTGCTCCAGCTTCGCCGCGTATTCCACGTTCACTTCGCGGCTCAGGATGTCGCCGTACATCGCGGCGAAGCCACCCATGCGTTCGAGCTCGTCGAAGATGAGTTCCTCTTCCCGGCTGCCCTTGTCCCGCACCCAGCCGGACAGGGGCTGGAGAATGTAGGTGATCTTCGCGTCCCAGGTGGAGGCGAGCGCCTTCCAGGCGTCCAGGTGCCGGATCGTGAGTTCGGCGGCGTAATCGATCTGCTCGGTGATGCCGGGCACCACCGGCTCGGCGACCGCGGCGGGTTCCTGCTTCTTGCGGAACAGGTTCTTCACGGACGGGCCGGCGGCCTTGGGCTCTTTGTGCCGCCCGAGCATTTCGTTGTACATGTTGTACTGGAAGAACGTGCCGTGGTCCTCGTCCCTGACCTGCGGCATCCGCGCCAGGCTCAGGTTGTTGAAACCGGAGAACAGCACGATCTCGTCCACCTTGGGGAGCAGGTGGCGGTAGAGGGTGAGCAGCAGCAGCTCCTGCGTGGAGTTGAAGCTGCGGCCGCCGAAGTTCAGCCAGGTCTGGTCGCGGGGGTCGTGGACGTTCAGCCGTGAAGGCAGCGTCCAGGCGTCCGAACTGGCGCCGATGCCGAAGACGGTCGAACTGCCCGCCAGGAGGCGTACCGACTCGGAATCATGGTGGTCGGCCGCCGAATAGCTGCGGTCTCCGTGGGTGGCGTACCGAAAACCTACGGAATCGGTGTTCACCACGTCCGAGCTGTAGGACTGCGGGTGGAAATACAGCAGGTGCGGAAGCCAGCGTATCTCCCCCTTGCTCGTGAACTTTTCCTCGTAGCCCCGCAGGTACGGTGCCAGCTCGGTGCGGATACTCACAGGTGCTCCTCAGGCCATACGAGACCTTCGTCGAAAATGTGCAGGAATATGCAGGGTGTGCGGAACGTGCAGGAACGCGCCGGAACGTGCGGGAAAATTATTCGAGTTCGAGGCGGATCGATTTCACGAGTCCGTCGTACGTCCGCGCGAGCGCGTCGTCGCTGTCGGCGGTGAAGAGGACGTGGCCGTGCGACTGCCAGACCCGCGGGGGCACGTCGACGGCGTCGCCGACCGTGCGGTAGACGGCGAGTTCGTGCACACGGGGGTCGAGTTCGGCTTCCCGCACCCCGGTGATCGCGCTGATCCTTCCGGCCCTCTCCGCGAAGAACAGGTAGAACCCGGTCGGGACCGGCTCGGGGCGGGGCGTGAGGTCCGGCGTGCGGCCGGAAGCGACGTCCAGGACCGCGGACACCAGGTCGACACCGGTGCTCAGCAGGACCGACTGGTAGACCGGGCCGCCCCCGATGCGCGCCGCGGTCTCCAGGATCTTCGGAGTGCCGTCGTCCTGGATCCGGAATTCCGTGTGCGTGGCGCCCGTGGTCACGCCGATGGCCCGGTGGGCCGCCTCGACGAGTTCGGTGACGCGCTGCTGCACTTCCGCCGGAAGCCGACTGGGGGTGGTGCAGTGCACGTCCGCGAAGTAGGGGCCGGTCGAGGGGAGCGGCTTGTCGTGGATGGCGATCACCCGCGCCCGGCCGTCCACGACGATCGACTCGACGCTGATCTCCGCCCCGGGCAGGTATTCCTCCAGGAGGACCGCGCCGGAGTAGGCGCTCACGACCCACGCGTAGAGCGGATTGTTCTCGATTCCGGCCCACGCGCCCCGCTGGATGGTGGCGAAGTGCTCGGTGAGTTCGTCGATGTCGTCCACCCGGCGCAGGTAGCCGGTGTCGTTGTCGACGAGCGGTTTCAGCACGAGGGGGAAGCCGATGCGCGCGGATTCCGTCAGCGCCTCTTCCAGGGTCCTCGCGAGGCCGTAGGCGGGCTGCGGGACGTTCTCCGCGCCGAAGGCCCGGCGCATCGCGTACTTGTCGCGCACCGTACGGGCCGCGCGTTCGCTGATGAAGGGCAATCCCAGCTCGGCCGCCACCGCCGCGGCGGCCGGCACGCTGTGGCCGACGAAGGCCGCCACGGCGCGAATCGGTTCCGGTTCTGATGCGGCGAGTTCACGGACCGCGGAAACCGTGGCCTCGATGTCCGAGGTGTCCACCGGCAGGACGACATCCGCGAATTCGGACTCCCACGTGGGGTTCTTCACGACCAGCAGGAGGCGCTCGCCGTGGTCTTTCGCATATTTCGCGGCGCGTGCCAGGTGGGTGCGGCGGCTCGCGTTGGATGTGTGGAGTATAAGAATGCTCATTCTTTGTCTTTCCATGCATCGCGAGGACAAGACAGCTGCGGCCGGGCACACCAGGAGGAACTCCGCACCGAGCTGCGCCCGGGGCCTCTCAGGATTGCGGGCCGATGGCGGACGATCTCCGCTCGGGACGCCCTTTCGGCACACGCGGTCGCCTTTGACCGGGGCGGGCGGCGGGGAAAATCGGTCTGGCCGGCTCCCGGACTCCGCAGATCAGCATGTATCCCTGATCGCAACCATTCAAAACTTTTATCCCCCCTGTCCGCTTTCAGTGCATGCAAGATCGCTGAACGTTCGCAATCTAACCACACGTTCGCGCCATGTCGAACGACGGCCCGGTGTACGGAGGTTGGGGACGGAGTCTGTCAAGTAGGGGCATTCAAGGGCGAGATGTGTGAAGGTTGCGGCGACCAAAATTTTCCCACTCTGGGGCGGTTTGAGCGCCGAGTAATTTTCCATCCGTAATTCCCCGGGTTGGCCTTGCGCACAGGGGTGTTCACCACCGAGCCTCCTTCGCGGAGCGGCAGCGCCCCGCACGCCTTCCACCTGCGGCGAAGGCGGCAGCGGGCTCGGCGACGGCCGGGTAGGGGACCGCCCGGCGGGGCCGCCCACGAGCCCCCGGGGCGGGCCGGGCAGGGGCGGAGCGGGCCGGGATCATCCCAGACCGCCGGCCGAGCGGGTACCGGCGGGAACAGGCCGCTCACCGACTCCCCCTGCAACCCCTCAACTTCCTTGCGGGCAGGGCCGTCCGGGCGAAAGGAAGCGCATCATGACAACGTTGTTTTCGGGGGTCGCGAATACACAACTCCCGTACACTGAACGGAAACTGACGCTCAGTGGAATATCAGCACCTCTGCACGAGGATGAACCCTTGGCGACATCTCCTCGGCGGACACGTGTCCTACGGCACAAAACGAAATGCGCCGGACCCTTCGCAGGGCCCGGCGCATTGCTCGAACGGCTCAGGAACGGACGTACAGCGCCGACCGGCCCGCGTAGAGGGCCTGGCCGCCCAGCTCCTCCTCGATACGGATGAGCTGGTTGTACTTGGCCGTACGGTCCGAACGGGACAGGGAACCCGTCTTGATCTGGCCGCAGCCCGTCGCGACCGCCAGGTCCGCGATGGTGGTGTCCTCGGTCTCGCCGGAACGGTGCGACATCACGACCGTGTAGCCCGCCTTGTGGGCGGTGTCCACGGTGGTCAGGGTCTCGGTGAGCGAACCGATCTGGTTCACCTTCACCAGGATGGAGTTGGCGATCCCGTCGCGGATGCCGTCGTTCAGCCGGTCCACGTTGGTGCAGAACACGTCGTCGCCGGTGAGCTGGCACTTGTCGCCCAGCACCTGCATCAGCAGCTTCCAGCCCTCGAAGTCGTCCTCCGCCATGGCGTCCTCGATCGAGGAGATCGGGTAGCGGGAGACCAGGTCCGCGAGGTACTGCGCGTGCTCCTCCACGGAGCGCTTCTTGCCCTCGCCCGCGTAGTCGTAGAAGCCGTCCTTGTAGAACTCGGACGTCGCCGGGTCCATGACCAGGGTGATGTCCTCGCCGGGCGTGTACCCGGACTTCTCGATGGCGTCCACGACGAACTGCAGCGCCTCGTCGGAGGTGCGCAGGTTCGGGGCGAAACCGCCCTCGTCACCCACACCGGTGCTGTGGCCGGCGTCGGAGAGCGACGTGCGCAGGGTGTGGAAGACCTCGGAGCCCATCCGCACGGCCTCGAAGAAGTTCTCCGCGCCGATCGGCGCGATCATGAACTCCTGGAAGTCCAGGGCGTTGTTGGCGTGCGCGCCGCCGTTGATGATGTTCATCATGGGCACGGGCAGCAGGCGGGCGCCCGACCCCCCGACGTAGCGGTACAGCGGCACGCGGTGCGCCGCGGCCGCCGCCTTCACGGTGGCGAGCGAGACGCCGAGGATGGCGTTCGCGCCCAGTTTCCCCTTGTTGGGGGTGCCGTCGAGCGCGATCATGACCTCGTCGACCAGCGCCTGGTTCTCGGCCTCGACCCCCACGAGGGAGTCCGCTATGACGCCGTTGACCGCTTCGACCGCCGTGCGAACGCCCTTGCCGTGGAAGCGGGAAGCGTCACCGTCACGCAGTTCGACGGCCTCGTTGGCGCCGGTCGACGCCCCGGAGGGAACCGCCGCACGGCCCACCGACCCGTCCTCCAGGAGGACATCCACCTCGACGGTCGGGTTGCCCCTGCTGTCCAAGACTTCGCGTCCGACAACTCGGGTAATCGCAGTCATCATGCTCCTTCATTACTGATCGGCGCCACGGAGCCTTCGCTTATGTCCAAGACTTCTCGGACATAAAAACCAATCCCCCGTGAAAGCCACGCCCGTTGATTCGGATGTTGACATCTTCCCACGCCCCCGTCTCACCCCTCGGGCACCTGTGAAGCACACAAACCGCCACCAGGCGTTCAGGGAATAGCCATTGAGCGCAGCCGACTCCCCTCGGAAGCGCGCCAATTTCCTTTCACGCGGGGGGGCTCCCGCTTCCCAGCCGGAGCCCCTACTTCGCGAAGTGCCAGGTGACCTTGATGTCGCCGCCGTCCCTGGGGGCGAGGGCCGAGAAGGCGCGGGGCGTCAGGTCGAGGCCGTTCTTCGGCGTGGTGGGAGCCGCGTCGACCACCCGCACGGTCACCGACTTGCCCTTGTACGTGACGACGACGTTCAGCCCGCAGTAGGCGTTGCGGCCGTGTCCCCCCGATTCGAACACCCTGTGGTCGAGGGCGACGGACATGTCGTTGTCCCCGATGCGCTCCCCGCACGCCCCGGCGACGCCGTCCGGCTGGAACCAGCCCGCCATCCCGGTGAAGTTGCCCTTGGGCGGCCTCACCGGCTTGCCCGGAGCGGGAGGGGTCGTCGAGACGCCGGGGTCCGGGGCGACGGTGGAACCGGGCGGTGCGGTGGGGGTGGAGGTGGGCTCCACGGGCCGCTCCGTGGAACTCGGCGCGGCGACGACGGCGCGGGTCTCCTCCGCGGAGGCGGAGGCGGAAGCGGAAGCGGAAGCGGTGGAGGTGGGCTCCACAGGCTGCCCCGTGGTACTCGGCGCGGCAACGACGGCGCCGGTGTCCTCCGAGGCGGAGGCGGTGGCGATGGTGACCAGGGCGGCGGAACCCACGGCCAGGACGGCCGTGGCCGCAGTGATGGCGATTCTTGCTCTCATCGCGCCACGATGACGAACGCTGCTAACGCTCCCCTAACGTCCGGTCAACGCTCGATGATCGCCCCGAGCGTGAGCTGCGGGCCGCTACCGTGCGGCCATGACCACACTGCCCGACTGGATGCGCCCGCCGCGCGCGGAAGGCTGGTTCGCGGATGCCCGAGTCCGGCCTCGGCGATCAGTAGTGGTACCGGGCGGCCAGGATGACGGTTTCCTTGTCCGTCATCAGGTAGACGAGGCGGTGCTCGTCGTCGATCCGCCGCGACCACACCCCGGGCAGGTGGTAGTTCAAGGGTTCCGGCTTGCCGATCCCTGAGAACGGGTCACGCCTGACATCCTCGATGAGCTTGTTGATCCGGACGAGCATCTTGCGGTCGTTCTTCAGCCAGGACGCGTAGTCCTCCCAGCCCTGATCCTCGAAGACAAGCCTCACGCGGCGCCCGCACCTGCGTCCGCCGAGTCCGGATCGATCAGCTCGCGCTCCGACACGTTGATGTTGGCCAGGGCATTCTCGTACGCCTTGAGCGGCCGACGGGCGTTCGCCGGTGAGCGCAGCAAGTACGAGCCCTCGCGCAGCGCCGCATAGTCCTCGGCCGAGACGAGCACGGCGTTGCCGTGCTTCGAGACGATCTCGATGGCCTCGTGATTCTCGTTGACCCCAGCACGGGAAAAAGCCAAGGGCCCACCTCCGAGGAGGCGGGCCCTTCTGACCTGCGGGTTTGTCCAGTGAACGACATGGCGCTCACTCACACGATCACACGTTGAAGCGGAACGTCACACACAGCGCTCTGACCTGCGGAAACGCGTCTCCGGAAGATCGTATCCAGCACCGATCCAGCACGGTAGGGATTCATCCAGCACATCCAGCACATCACGCCGCGGTGTCGTACCCCGAGGGGTCTGTCGGCGCCTCCGGCCGCATGGCTTTCTGCATGATGTCACGGCATCGGTCCCACGCCTCCGGGACGAGGTGACCATAGATGTCGACCGTGGTCTTGATGCTCTTGTGGCCGAGCCACCGGGAGACCTCATGGATCGGGACCCCGTTGGCCAGTGCGGTGGAGGCGAAGAAGTGGCGGAGGCTGTGCGGGGTGTACTTCGCTGACCCGTCCGGGTTGACCAGGCCGGCCGCCTTGCAAGCCTTCCGGAAGTGGTACCCGTAGGTGTTTGCCGTGGGCATGATGCCCTTGCCCCGCTCGCGCGGCGGGAAGTAGACCTCGACCACCCGCTTCCGGCCGCTCTTGTCCTCGAACCCGAGAGGCACAGGCTTCCACTCCGCTACGTGGTCGTGGCACTCCTGGGCGATGAAGGGCGCCACCGGGACATCGCGGTACTCCCCTTCCTTCCTGTGCTTGAGCGGCACGAGCCTGGTCTTGCTGTCGCCCAGATGCGCCTTCGAGCTGATCTGCCACCGGACCCTGATGAAGTCGCCGCGCAGGCATCCGTTGTGGAACGCCAGCGCCTCACTGATCCGCAGGCCCGCTCCCGCCTGGAGGGGGATGGTCAGCTTGTACTGGGGCGAGATGTGCTTGTGGATGAGGTTGACCTCGTCCAGCGTGGGGATCTCGTCCTCATCGACGGCGTTGTTCGTCGGCTTGATCACGACATCCTTCGCCGGATCTTCCTGGATCAGCTTCTCCTCTTTGGCAGACCAGAAGATGTGCTTCACCATCTTCATCCGGTCGTACACGGTGCTCTCGGCCAGCACCTTGAGGATCGCCGCCTTGAAGTGCTCGATGTCCCGCTTGGTGACGGAGGCGAGCGACTTCCTGCCGAGGTGGGGTATGAGGTGGTTGTCGAGGAAGCCTCTGTAGTTCGAGACCGTCTGGTCGGCGACGGTGCGGCGCTCCAGCCAGTCTTCGGCGTAGGCCCGCAGGCTGATCTTCCCTGCGTTCGGGTCGATGTAGACGCCTTGGTCCTTGTCGGACTCCATCTTGGTGCCGTGGGCCTCGGCCAGGGTCTTCGTCCGGAAGGTCTCCTCGCGCTGCCGGCCGGTCCTGCCGCCGGGCTCGCGGTACCGCACGGTCCATTCGTGGCCGCAGCGGACCTTGTCGCACGGGTAGTTCTTGTTTCGCTTGTCCGTCTTGCATCTCTGGAAAACGGTAGCCATGTGGCCCCCTATCTTGCTGGGCCTGGGCAGGCGCCCGTTACCCGTAGTTGTCTTCGAGGTAGGCGACGATGTCGCGCTCGCGGAATCGCAGGAGGCGGCCGACCTTCTGGGCCTTGATCCCCCACGTCCGATACTTGTTCTTGACGGTGATCTCGCTGACCTTCAGCCAGTCGGCCACCTCTTCCGGCGTCAGCAGCCGGTTGCTTCCGCCCGGACTCATGCCGGGCCTCCGGGAGGTGTCGGTCGTCGGATGAGCTCGTGAACGGCCTCCCAGGCGGTCGCCGCCGAGGCGAGGGCCTTCTTGCGGTCGTCCTGGAGCGTTCGGATGGCGGCCGGCACCTGGGACGGGTCGGTGATGCCGAGGAGTTTCGTGACCCGTCCGAGCAGCTCCGCCGGATCTTCCGCCGGAGGCTGCTGGGCGGGGCGCGAGTACACCCGGCATTCCTGGCCTGAGACGCCCATGACCCAGCCCCAGCCGTTCGCGAGGGCCTTTTCGCTGTGCGTCACGCGGCGGCCCCGGCGCGTTCGGCGCGAGACTGCGCGGTCAGATGGAAGAGGCCGTGCTCGCACTGGTAGTACCGGTTCTCCCGGTACAGGCCCCGGCGGTGGCCCTTGCGCTCTCCTACGCGGTCGCGCTTCGCCTGAGCCCTGCCGAGTGCCTTCGCTGCCGTGTGCTCGTCCTGGTAGGCGCGGCCGTGGCCACATTTGCAACTGCTGAACTTGACGGCCCTGATGGTCATGTCCGGTGTCCTTGGTCTACTTGCGGAATCGGTCGCACGGGCAGGTGGGTATCTGGCAGGCGCCCCGTGCGGCGCTTGCTGCGGAGTGGGTGAAGGGGGCGTGGCCGCACTCGGGGTCCTGGCAGTACCCCTTCCAGCCCTTCTTGCCGTCGATGTTGGCGAGCATCCCGCCGGGGCTGTTGAGCTTGACCAGGCGGCCTGTGCCGCCGATGGACAGCTTGGAGGCGAAGGCTCGGGCCTCTGCCTCGTTACCGAAGGGCGCCCAGTTCAGCCCGCGGTGGCCATCGCTCCATGTGTGGACAAGGGCGATCCAGTCGCGCATCTGGAGGACTTCGCCGATCTCCTTGATCAGCGCCTTGGCCATCTGGTCGGCGCTCTCGAAGGAGGGGTCCTCCAGGAGCGCCTTCACCGCCTCGATCTCCTCCTTGCGGGGAGTGAGCCTCACTCGCCGCCCTCGGGGTCGACGAGCTGCTCCAGCCGGTGCAGGACGGCCGCGAGCTTGTCCGAGTCCTGCTCCATGTGGATGTCGTACCGGAGCTCGTCCCAGCGTCGGAGGTTGTCGCTGGGCACGTCGCCGTCCTCGTCGCGGAGCTCGTCGAGCTGGCCTTCCTGGCGGGCGCGCAGTCTGCGGATGTCGGCGACAACGCTGCGGAGCTCGGCCAGGAGGTCGGGCAGCCGGTGCGGGCCGGTGATGTCGGCTACCAGCAGTGCGGTTTCGGGCGTCGGGTTGACGACCTCGACGGGGAAGGTAAACCAGTCGGGGTCCAGTGCCACCGGGAAGCCGATCACCGTCCAGGCTCCGTCGTGTGTCTTGGTACCGGCGTCGCCGTCCGCGTCACGTATCTCGGTGCCGGCTGGCAGCTCGTCGAGGACCACCGGGTGGCCGATGCGGTATGTCGTCGTGCTGGTCACGGGTTCTCCCCTCTCGTTGACAGTGACACTATCTCAATGGATCGGACGGATCAACTCTTACATTCGCTCGCGATAGAGAGCAGGCGGCAGCCGAGTTGGAGCTCCGTGCCGTCGTTGATGATCACGGCGTCGAAGGGCCAGTCGGCGAGCGCGCGCTCACTGATGTGGCCCGCCTCTGCGATGGGCACCTGGCCCGGCCTATCGATCCGAATCAGCAGGCCACCGCGCGACTTGATCGCTTCGGCCTCGTTCGGGAAGCGGACGTCCGTGATGACGGTCGGACGGTCCCACTCCTCGAAGTCGCTGAAGAGCGCGTTCACCCACACGTCGGGGCCGAGGATGCGGCGGCCGGCCTCCGTGCCGCAGCGCTGGAGGAGCTCACGGACGCCGGGGTACTTCTTGACCTCGTCCCAGCCGAAGGCGTCCACCTCCACGGCCAGCGAGAAGGTCTCCACGCCCTCGATCTGAGGGGCGGGCGGGTTCACCGCGTACAGGAAGTCCCTGACCTTGTCCGCGAACGCCCTACGCTGCCATCCGGCGGCGACAAGGGCCTTCGCACCAGCATCCTTGCCCGATCCTGCGGGCCCTGAGAGGCCGACCAGTCCGTTGCTCACTCTTCTCTCTCCATCGTCGATCGTCGGTTCCGCTCCGAGGCGGGGATGTCGGGTTACCCCTCGCGGCTGTCCACGAGGCGGCACAGGCCGGGGGCGCGGACGCGGCCTTCGCACACGTCGCAGTCGCAGTCGTGCATGCAGGTGTCGCAGGTGATCTCGTCGCAGAGGGGCTCGGGGCCGTGCCAGTGGTCGGGCGCGGGTTGCTCGCACCCCCAGCCTTCGCAGCTCCTATCCCGGCCCCACGTCGGGTAGACGATGTGCTCGCGGCTTCCGGGGAGACCGTGAACGAGGGGCTCCCCGGGACAGTGGAACGTCGACCGGCAGGCGGAGGCTTCGTCGGTGAAGGCGGCCCGGCAGCGCAGGCACTGAAGGCGCTGCTCGGGCCGCTTTCGAAGCTGATGCCTCATGCGTCGGGAAGTAGTTCGACTTCGGCGTCCATCGGCAAGGAGACCGAGTTACGGTGCGCGGGCATGGCGTCCGGCTCGTCGGAGATGTGCAAGCGCCACTTCTTGATGCGCTTGTCCCAGTCCTGGGCCATCACGCGCTTGGGGGCAGCCAGCAGGCGACCGGCACGGGTGACGACGTACCCCCTGGTGTCCTTGCCAGTGGCCCTGATGCGCTGCCCTGCCCTCACGTCCGCGATCTTGCTCATCCTCGGGCCTGACTCAGGGGTGGTCGGGCTGGCGGTCATGTCACTCCTAGATACACTCTAGCAATGGGTCCTGATTACGCGGCGAGCATCGCCGTGCGCGTGTGGGCGTCGAGTGCGGCGCGGGCCTGAGCCAAGGCCCAGTCGTAGCCGTAGTGCCCCCAGCAGGAGTCGACCTCTTCCCAGGTCGTCATGGCGTCGTCCGCGTCGGCGCGCAGCCAGTCGACGGCCTCTTCGACGACGTAGCCGTACACGTCGCCTTCGGCCCATGCCTCGTACTCGGCGCGCTCGGCGTCGAGGTACGCCTCGGGCAGTATGCCGAGGTCTTCGGCGTCCTCCCGCAGCAGATACCACAGGGAGACGGGGCCGCGTGCTGGCCGGGACTCGATGACGATCGCGCCGTGGAAGATCCGGGCCCAGCGGGTGAAGGTCTCGATGCCCTTCCAGCGGTTCCAGCTCACGCGGTCCCAGGCTTCGGCGAGTGGGCCGCCGTCCTTGTCGACCGGGGCGTACTGGCCGAGGTGGGTGTCGATGGTGATGACGTGCGCCAGGTGGTCGAAGTCCTCGCGGGGGTTGCGGGCATCTTCGTCAGGGACGAGGCGGACGCGGTAGCGGCCGTCGTGGCTGGTCGCAACGATGTCGTTGCCGGTCATGCTGATCTCCGGTCGGAAGACGGTGGATACATGGCGATCGGCGGGCATGTCGAGCTGGGACGCGGGGCCGCCGACGTTCAGCCCCAGGGCGGTGAACTTCTCCGCCAGTGCCTCGGCCAGGTCGCCGCCGTTGACTTCGCCGTCAGGGTCGTCACCGCGCAGTTCGCACCAGGTGCGGAAGAGGTCGGCGAGGGCTTCGCCGCTGTTCGTGGTCGGGTCGAAGGTGAGCATCCTGTGTTCCAGGTCAGAGGGTCGGTGCGGGGAAGTGGACGACGCAGCTCGTTCGCCGGCACGGGCGGCCGAGTGAGGTGATGAACTCCTTGTGGGCGTCGAACGCCTCCGTCAGCCAGTCGTCGTCCTCGACGAACTGGGGGCGCTTCTCGGCCCACAGGGCGCGGACTTCTTCGATGTCGCGAAGCTCGTGGAAGTCGCTGGCGCCGTGCTGCCGGATCAAGTCGATCCAGGAAGCGCGGACCCGTTCGTATCCGCGACGGGAGTGGTCGTAACCGGTGGCGGGGTCGATGTCCTCGATCGCCACGCCGGCCGCTATGCAGATGGCGGTGCGGGCGTCGGCCATGGAGGTGAGCCGGTCCGCCTCGCACTCGGGGCAGTCGAGGGGGCTTCGGGCGTAGTGCATCAGCAGAAGGTTCGCGCGCATGTTCTCTCTCTGTCGGTCAGGCGGCGAGCGCGTGCTCGGGCTGGGCGGGGGTGTGGTTGTAGATGTCGGCGAGGTACTGCCGCAGGCGCTCCTCCCAGGGCTGGGACAGGAGGCTGCCGATCACGACGGCGCCCATCGGTGGGGCGACCACATCGCCGATCTGCTGCGTACAGCTCGACCGGGAGCCGGTCCACGGATAGCCGGGCCGGAAGCCGACCAGGAGCGCGGCCTCGTCGAGCGAGAACTTTCGGTCCTTGTCGTGCTCCCAGTACCAGCCGCGGATTTTCGAGGTGATGGCCGTGGCCGGTTTGTCGGCGCTCCAGCAGTTCCCGCCCGCCGTCTTACGGACGCCTCTGGTGTTGACTCGGATGCCTTCGGGCCAGCCGAGGGCCTCGGCCGTGGTGGTAGAGGGGATTTCGCTGACGGGCTTCGTGCGGGCGGTGTCGAGGTAGCGGTGCCGGGCGGCGAGCATGAAGGTGCGCTTGCGGCGGCTGGCGAGTCCGTACTCGACCGCGTCCAGGACCTGGAAGTCCACGCTCAGCCAGTCGGCGCACCGGAACTCGTCACGGATGCCGTCGATGATGACCTCGGGCAGGGCGCTGGACTGCTCCATTGCGATCCACCGGAAGTCCTCCCCCACGGCGGACAGGGCCAGGCCCCAGATCACGACTTCCGCAAGGAGGCCGATCCGCTCATCGGTCAAGTCCTTGGCCATGGCACGGACTTCGTCGAGGCCGTAGATGGGGCCGGACCAGCCGTATGGGCAGTCGGGGCAGTCGCTCGGGCAGTCCTCGGCGCACTGGTCTTCCTCCCAGACGCCGATGGTGGCCTCCCATGCGCAGGTGAGCATGTCGAGGAAGATCTGCTGGTTGCGAGGGTCGAGTCCGGCCCGTTTGCCGGCCGGAGTCCAGCACTGGCACGGGGCCGTGACCAGGAGGCCGCGCGTCCAGCGCAGGGCGGGGTGGTGCGGGTCGAGGGTTCGTACGTCGGCGACGATGCGCTGGAACCCGGCCGCGGTGGCGGTCGCGGCTGCGTCCTTGTTGAGCTCGATGCCGATGATGTCGAGGTTGTGGCCGAGGACATCGCGGATGCCGACCTCGAGCCCGCCGGGACCGCTGAAGGGATAGACCACGCGTTCCGGGTCGCCCTCCTCGGGCGGGAAGAGCCAGCGGACGGGCCAGGGATACGCGACGGCTTCGAGGTCTTCCTGCGACCAGGATTCGGCCAGCCAGGGAAAGTCGTCGGTGGCGAGGGTGACGTTCGACATCAGTCCACGTCCACGGTCTCGACACTGGTGAGCCAGCCGGTGACGATCTCCCAGTGGTAGCCGGGCCGGATCAGTCCGTCGCTCATGTAGACGTGCCGGCCGCAGTCGGCGCACTCGTAGGGCTTGCGCTCGATGTGGCGTATGGGGCCAGTGCAGGCGACGCACCGCACGACGTTGGCGGGCGGGTCGATGGTGATCACAGTGTTCCTAGGCGGTGTAGGCGGCGATCCGGGCGGCCAGGTCGGTCACGCGTGCCTCGGCCTTGCGCAGCTCGTCGCGCACCGTGGCGACGGCGGCTTCGGCCGCCCCGAGCTCGCCCTCCAGCTCCAGGCGCTCGCTGATGAGCCGCCAGTCCGGGTGGTCTCCTTCGAGCCGCGTGGCCGCGTCCTCGACCATTTGGCGCAGCCGTCCGCGAGCTGCGGTGGACTCGCCTATCTCCTGGTCGTGCTCGTTGGTGAACTCCCAACGGCGCAGCGGGCTCTCCCAGCTCCACAGGGAGCAGTCCGTGCTGCGCAGCCACTCCTCGCGCCGGGCGTGGGCCCTGGTGCGCCGGGAGGCGACCCGGTACCTCCGGCCCCGGATCTTCACGAAGCCAGGGGCATCCTTTTCGTCGAGCGAGGAACTGACGGCGAGCCGGGGCTCAGGCAGGAGTACCGACTCGCCTCCCCATACCTCGCTCTTGGTGCGGGCCGCGATGATGGTGACGTACAGCTTCCCCTCGGGGAACTCGTACTCGGCGTGGTGCTTCATGTTGTCCTCTTCTTCGTGGTCAGGCGTGTGTGACGTAGGGCAGGCCGGCATCGAGAGCGGCGCGGAGCTCGGCGCCCAGGCGCCGGTAGTGCGCCAGCGCCTCTTGCGCCCGCGCCCAGTCCCCCGTGTCGAAGGCGGCGATCTCGTCCATCCACTTCAGGCAGGCCGCAGGGGTGAGGAAGTGCTGAAGGGTGCCGTTCTCGTCTACGAGCAGCGCCTCGTCGGGGTCGACGTACGCGGTGTCAAGGTCGAGGAGGTGGCCGCACTCGTCACAGCGGAAGAGTCCATCCGGCTGGGCTCCGTAGTCGCCGAGGTCGCACTCCCGGCAGGTCATCGCGCTCATGGGTATCCTTTCGAGCCGCGCCCGGCCCTCCGCGACTCCAACGGGGAGGACCGGGCGCTTTCGTCGTGCGTGGGGTCAGCGATCGAGGTCGTGCTCGACGGTGAAGCGCGCCCGCATTGCCTCGGGCCCGTGTTGACGCCAGTGGGTCAAGGTGGCTCGCTCACCCGAGGGCTCGGCGTCGTGCGATCCCGTCACCACCTCGTCGGCCTCGTCCCCTCGGTCGAGGTGGACATAGGGAGCTAGGTCGTCGCCCGCCGCGCTGTCGTTCTTCTCGATGAACAGGTGGCACTTGGCGCACTTCTCGTACAGCGCTTCGGCCTGCGCGTGGCCGAGATAGGTGAGGAGCTCGTTTACGAGCCGTTCCTCGTACGCGCTCAGCGCGCGGTCTGCCTGGGGCTTCGGCTCCTCCCTGAACCAGGAGGGCGGCCAGGTGTCGGCGGGGAGCGCGAGGATCAGCGCTTCGGCTGCGTCGGCGAGGTGGCTGCCAGCGTTCTCGTCATCCCACGACCAGGCGTGCCCGTCCTCGGGCTCGTTGCGCCAGGTCTGCACGGCCTCGTCGAGCTTCGTGACGGCGACCTTGATCTTCTCGGCGTCGAGGTTGTTGTTCATCGCGGTCACGCGTCCGCGCCGTACATAGCGGTGATGGTGCGCTCGGCGACCTGCTGGGACAGCGGGTCAATCTCGTCCACCCAGGCGTCGTCGTTCTCCTCAAGCCAGGCGAGCAGCGCTTCGTCGTCGTCGACCATGTCGGCCGGCACTTCCAGCTCGGCGACGACATCGCAGCTCACGACCTCTTCGATCTCGAAGCGGACGGTCACGGTCTGCATTGCAAGCACGGTTGCTCCCAGGTGAATTCGGATGCGGCAGGGGCCACAGGTCAGGTCTTCGTCGAGCAGCTCGGGCACGTGGCCGCACTCGACACAGGGCTCCGCGTTCAGCACGAGCTGAAGACGTAGATGCCGCCGGGCGCGTCCTCGGAGTGGAAGCCGCCGGTGAACAGCTCCTGGGCCGCGTAGTCCCAGTCGATGGCGTTGAAGGGCCAGACCCGCATCCGTGCCTGGTCCTCCGGGTCAGAGGTGTCGTCGGCCCACTCCTGGGCGAAGTGGCCCTCGCTCTTGTGGAAGCCGCGGTAGACATCACGGAACTGGTCAACCCAGTGGGCCCGGTTGGACTGCTGGCCGAACACCCCGACCCAGGCGGCGAAGGGGCCGGTCTCGTCGTCGGACAGGTCGGCCAGGGCCTCGGCGATCTCGGCCGCCTCGTGTGGCGAGCACTCGCCTTCCAGCGCGCCGCAGAAGTTCTCGTGGTCAAAGACCCACAGTTCCTCGTGACTCGTCGCGCGGCCGTGGAGGTCTTCCGGGGTGACGAGGTTCGCTATGTCGGCGTCGTACCAGTCGCCGGTCAGGCGACCGCCGTTGTAGCAGGACAGGCAGCCGATCCAGACGCGCGGTCGGAGGGCAGTGGACAGGGTGATCATGTTGCTCCTCGCTGGAGAGGGGCCGCCGGACCAATCGCACGGCCCGGCGGCCGGTGGCTGTTGGTCAGGCGTGGGCGGCGAGGTGGTTGGCGAGGTCGCGCCGGACGCCCTCCCATGCCGCGATGGCGAACTCGGCGGTGGAGATGTCCAAGAGCGCCATGCGTCGGCGCGTGGCCGTCCTGGCGGTGGCCTGGCGCTGCTTGGCCTCGGCGAGCGCGGCTTCGAGGTCGGCGGTGATCGCTTCCTCGGGCTTGCCCTTGATGCGGGCCTGGGCGAAGCCGTTCAGGATGATCGGCAGCCCGTCGCGCATGATTCGGGTGGCGTCGGCCCGGCGCATGTCGCCCTGGCGGACGTAGCGGTTGACGACCTCGCGGGCGGCCTTCTCCGCCTCGGGCGTCTTCGGCTTGATCATGTTGCGCTCCTGTTCTTCAGGGCGCGGCCCCTCGATCACTCGAACCAAGGGGCCGCTAGATACACTATTTCAATCAGGGATGGAGAGGCAGCTTGCGTGTGCCGTCGAGCATCAGCGGCGCGTACTTCCCGATGAGCAGGGAGTGCCACAGCGGCTCGTCGGCGAACGGGACGCCCTGTGTGCGGGCCCCGCGGATGATGTGCTCCAGCAGTGCGGAGAGGTCGCGGCCGTCCACGTAGGGGGCGCAGATGAAGCAGGCGTTCCAGAGCCCGTCGTCCACGGGCAGCGGCGCGGCGATGCCGTCGCCAGCGGCCACCAGGAGCGGGATGTTCTCCTCGGGCACCTTGTAGAGCCAGGAGGCGGCCACGGTGCCACAGAAGTCGCAGGGGGTCATGGGTCTCCCCCGGTCAGGACGCGAGGGCGAGCTCGATGGGCTCGGACCGCTCACCCTGGTAATGGAGGTCGTCTTCGTCGTCGTCACCGTTGGCGTGGCACTCCAGCCAGAGGTCAGCGACGCTCGGGTGATCGATGGCCCGGAAGAACGCGGCGAGTTCTTCGGCCTCCGAGCAGGTGAACTTGTCCGCGATGTGGTCGGCCAGCATCCCGTCGTTGAACAGGGCGGCGAGGTCGCACCCAGCCCTCCGGAGTCGGGTGATCTCTTCGGCCACCTCCTCAACGATTTCCGTGGCCAGGGCCAGGAGGGTGCGGGTCGCCTCTCGTTCGGCACGCAGAGCCCCCCAGGGATTCAGGGCGCAGCTCAGCCGTGACCAGACGGCCGGCATGTGGCTCAGCAGAGACTTGGTGGCGGTGAAGACCGTGTCGAGACGCTTGAAGGCACGCATGATGTGTTGCTCCTGGTGGTGGGTGTCTACAGGCAGAGCAGGGGCGGGGTGATCAGGGAGAGCTCTCCCTCGACCTCTTGGACCGAAATGCCGTGGGGCTCCCAGACGCCGCACTCGGGGTCGCCCTCACAGGGGCAGTCGCGGCGGGAAGTCTCGACGAGGGCCTCGGCTCCGAACCGGGCGAACGACAAGGCGTCCCCCTCGGTCTCGAAGCGGGTCTCCTCGCGGTGGTCGTGGGTGACGACGAACTGGCCGCCTCGGTCCTGCTGGATCTCCCAGAGGCCAAGCAGGTCGGCGATCTCGTTCCAGACACGCACCTCGTAGGGACGGGTGGCGGTACGCATGTGTCCTCGCATTCGCATGGGGAGCCACCCCTCCCCGGGAGGGGACGGCAGGGAGGGGTGGCAGTTCAGGGGAAAGGGTCAGGCCGGCATGAGGGCGAGCTGACCGGGGATCTCGTTGCGCATGAACTCGCGCCCGAGGTTCAGGAAGTGCTCCGTGCGGCCGTAGTCGTACGCGTCACGCACGTCGTCCCAGTCCGCGTAGCCGTCCGGCTCGCAGTCCGACAGGTCCCAGAGCTTCTCGGAGGCGTGCTCGACGATGCTCTGGTGGTCCGCCCGGCTGTCGTACGGGTAGTGCAGTGCAACGTCTTCGAGGGCCTCGTCGAGGTTCTTCTCGAACACCTCGCGGCGCTGGTCGTAGTAGTCGTCCTCGTCGAGGAACGGGTGCTCGTGCTTGACGAACTCAGCCAGGGCGACGGCTTCGCGGAAGGCTGCGGTGTACGTACGGCGACCGTGGCAGTCACCCTCGCATTCGGCGCCGTAGCACTCGTCCTCGTACGGGTCGCAGTTCGGCTTGCACTCGGCGGTGTGCGTGCCGAGGCACTCAAGAGGGCAGATGCCCTCGTAGACCTGGATGAAGAGCTGGGCAACGTCCCAGGCGCTTGATCCGCCCCCGCACTCGTACACGTGCTCGTCGGAGACTTCGGTGTCCGCGCGTCCAGCGTCAGCGGCTGAGCGGATAGCGTCGCGGGCCACCTCGAAGTTGGACTTGTCGCCGATCCATCCGGCGGCATCCTGCCGCCACCAGAACATCTCCACGTGCGTGGGGAGGTCGTTGGCGGAGTACCGGCCGGTGTGCCAGGAGGGCCAGGCGCGGTAGTCGTCATCGAGCCGGGCCGCGTACTTGGCCAGCGTCTCATCAGATGGTGCGTCAAGGGTGTCGAGCATGTGCATCCTCGCGGCTAGTTACACTATTACAAAAGGCCCAGCGTCAGGCGTGCAACAACACGGCGAGCCCCAGCACCTCGACCGCATCGCGCAGCACCTCGTTCTCAACCGACGCCTCGAAGGCGTGACGGATCAGCTCCACCTCGATGTCCTGGCGGACCGCGAGCTCTGCATTCGCGGCGTCCAGCTCACGCGCCAGCACCCACACACGCTCCTCAAGATTGCGGAGCTGGGCCTCCACAGACAGGCCGGCCGTCAGGTCGGCGACCTTCGCCAGGGACACACCCTGCATGCTGATGTTCATGTTTCTCCGTTCGGGGTTGCGGCGGGCAATGCAGCCTGCCAGTAAGCCAGCCCGCCGAGTAGCGGAACGGCAGATCACGTTCGCTTGCAGTTCAACTATTACAAACGGACCGCGATCATGGCGCCTCCCGGTGGTTTCGCACCTACGCCCTGCGGCGTCCGGGAGGCCCGACCCCAACGGGCCGGATGTTCAATTCGAGTGATTGGGGTGGGGCTCACTCGCGGCCCCGTTCACCGTCCATCGTTTCGCCGTACCGCGTTCCGTTCGCCTCGCTTCCGAGGTTCCCGGTCCGTTTCCGGCCGTTCGATGGACGGTGAGCCCTGACACACTCCAGTCACATTCCTGCCGACCGATTCCCCTGACCTCCTGTCCACCGCTCCACAGGGCATCCTGCGTAACGGCACAGCGAGTTGCGCCAGTTGAATGCGGTGCCCGACTGCTACCGGTTGGATAGACCGGTACGGGCAGCGTTCCTTACACCTGGGTGGCTGTACCCGAAGGGGTTCTCGGTGCCGTCCGATTACGCTCCCATCAAGCGGCAGGATGCCCTACCTACGTTCGCGCTCACTTCCGGGCCGTGGTCGCCCTTCCTTCACCCCCGACGCCTGCCTCACGGCGGTATCGGGACGGTGGTCGTACTGTCCGCGCTGCGGCATGTAGGCCAGCAGGCGGGGAGTTCGTGTGCCTGCCCAGTAGACCGGGCGGCTGTGGCTCCAACCCTAGCGGATCTTCGCCATTCGGTTCACCTCTTACATTCGCTAGTGCGCCTCGCCCTACCTGCACTTCCGGCGGCACCGCTCATGCGGTCCGTTCTCGGTTGCCGGTCTGGCGTGGCCCAACTCTATCGAGCCTGGGCCGTTCGGTGCAACTCTTGCAATCGCTTCGAGTGACCGCCCCCGCTCTGGTCTGCCTGCCTTGCGGCTGGCGTCCCGTTGCGGCGACAGGCAGAAAGCTACCCCGTCGGGTTCAACTCTTGCAAACCCTGGTGTGAAAGCGCAGGTCAGAGGCGGTTTGTGGGCCGTTTCGGGGTACTGCCTTGGGGGGTGCGGGGGGTGTGCGTGGTGCAGGCATACGCGTACGCGCGCGACCCCCCGGCATGGGGGGTGGGGGATGACCCCCGGTAGCCTCGCGCGCGGACCGCCCTGTCATAGCAGCTCGGATTCCGCCACGGTTCCAAGGTCGACGAGGCGGCCCCGCAGCCGCCCCTTCTTGCACATCCATGCAGGTCAGCGGCGGTGGGAAGGGCTTGCAGCGGGTCCGCCGGCACTGCACATGAATGAAGCCTTCTCGTTCGGATCATCGGCCGAAGTGAGCCTGCCAGCGATGACGGGCGCTGCGGCCCCACGTCTTCGCAGCGGCCCGCATCAGGGAGTCGACGACCTCCTGGTCCGTCACTCCGTAGATCGCGCACAACTCGCGCACATCGCGGGGGTTGGCGCCGCGATGGCCGTTCTCCAGATTGCTGATCTTGCTCTGGGATACCAAGATTCGATCCGCTGCTTGCGCGGTGGTCAGACCGCGCGCTTCGCGGAGCCGACGAAGTTCAGCTCCCAAGTGCCGATCGCCAACAGTGGGATTGGTGTTCGCCGCCACTGGTATACGCCTCCGACTCCGAGGATCTCTGCCAGTCGGTAGCCCACCATGCCCAGGTGAACGATTCTGCATTGCCCTGCCGAGGCGGTACAGGGCCGCTTGCCGGACTTCACCTATCTGGCCTCATCGCGTTCCGAAGCGCCGTCTGAATGCGTACCGGCAGGGCCGCCGCGGATTCATCCCTGAACGCGGAGTGCTCCCCGCACCCTGTCCAGACCGACGGCCCTGATGAGGTGAGCCGTGCCGACCCGGAAGCCCTCTTCGCCGACGCTGATCACGGGCACGGGGTACGTGCCGGCCACTGCCATGCGCAGCCCTTCGGCAAGGTCCAGGTCGAGCACCTCGGACGCCTTGTCGAGCACGACCGCTGGAGGCAGCTCGTAGTCAGGAGACGCGCCGTTGCCGTCGCCTCGGACGGCGAGCACCAACTCGTCGACGGGGTCCATCGCGGGTCGCACCGTGGGCTGTTCGTCGCTCGTCATGGCCGCAGGCTACCCCCGCGCAAGCCGCCTCCGCCCGCGTTGGACGGAGGCAGCGTGCATGGCGGAGCTGCCTACGCGGGCCGGACTTCGCCGAGGTACCGGTATCCGGATCGCACCGAGCAGCCAAGGCGCTCTGCCAGCGTCGGCCCGGAGACCTTGGCGCCCTCGGCCTTCATGGCAGCGACGGTTTCCTTCACGACAGTCAGTGGTACCGCCTTGCGGCGGCGACCGCCCTGACGAGCGCCGCCGGAGTGCGGCTCACCCTCTGCTTGCTCGGCTTCTGCCAGTTCGTCGTCGATCTCTTCTGTCAGCTCGTCGCATTCGTCTGCCAGCTCCTCGGCAGCCTCGGCCAGCTCCTCGTACTCGTTCACAATGCCGTGCCCCTTGGACACGAGGTAGCGGCCTGCCAGGTCGAGGGCGTCTGCCAGTTCGCCAGCCAGGTATGCGGCCGTCGCTTCGAGGTCGCGGATCTGCTGGGCGGCTGTGATCTCGGCAGCCGGGGTGGCTGCCATGTGGAGCATGTGTGCCACGACGAGCGGAGGCACGGCTGACACGACGGCGACGAGCACGGCAGAGCTCACCATGTAGCCGCGGTCGATCAGGTGTGCCACAACTTGTGCTGCCAGTGCCAGGCCGAGCGCCATGCCAGCGCCGATGGTGGCAGTGACGCGGCCGGGCAGACCGGCACGGCGGCGAACCTCGGAGATGACGGCGGCGCAGGCGGCGTAGGCGGAGACGCACACCGGCATGAGCCAGGTGATCCAGCCGTGCCAGCCTGCCAGCTCTGCCATCCGGACCTCGCCAGGCACGGACATGACCAGGGCGGCAACGAGGACGAACGGGCGGCCGGCGGTGAAGACCACGCGGGCGTACCAGGGCATGTGCATGTGGGTTCCCTTCGGTAGCGCGGTGGCGATCAGGCAGCCAGGACGGCGCGGCACAGGGCACGGCCTCGGGTGGCAGGGGTGTCCGTCTGGGCGGGCTCGGTGGCTGGCAGCTCCGGGTCGGCGGCGAGGAAGGCGGCGGCTCGGTCGAGTTCTTCTCGGCAGGCTCCGCAGAGGTCGCCTCGGCGGCCCTGGGGGAAGGGGGCGCGGCAGACCTCGCAGCGGTCACGGGTGTCCGGTGCCGGGGGTGCCTTGGGTATGGGCTTGGCCGGCATCTGGTTCCGCAGGCGGTACGTCACAAGGGCGGCGGCCGAGTCGATCTGCTCCGGCAGGCGCGTGGTCAGGACGGCTGTGATCTTCATGGTGCTGTGGCCCTCGGAGAGCCACTCGGCGGCGAGCGGCGTCAGGCGGAGTACCTCGGTCGTGCTGAGCTTGAGGCGGTTGTCGATGGAGCCGAGGTGCGCCAGGGTCGCAGCGGCCCGGCCGGTCCCGGCGTCAGCCGGGGTGGCCTGGGTGGTCTTGTCGCTGGAGACTTCCTCCTCCTCGGTGGGCCGCGGGGCCTCGCTGGCCGCCGGTTCGGCGGAGGGGTCAGGGAGGAGGTTCTTTTCCTGGTTCTTTTCCCCCTTGGGGAGATCACCGACGTTCCGGCCTCGCGGTGCACCGACCGCCGGGATGCGGTCCATCGGAAGGTCGGAGACGTGGGTCTGCGTGCCCCACAGGCCGGTGTCGGGGTTCTGGCCGCGCTCGCGGCGCAGGTAGCCCGCTTCTTCCAGGGCGGCGAACGCCTTGGCGACGGCCCGCCTGCCCTCGGGGACTTCGTCGGTGACCGTGTCGATGGTGGCCTTGGTGCCGTCCTTCATGGACAGCAGTCGGACCAGGAGGCCCACGGCGGTGAGCGACAGCCGGTCGTGCCGGGCTGCGGCGTTGGGGACGACCACGAAGGCGCGGTCGTGCCGGTTACGATGCACTCGCATCGAGAGATACCCCTCTCGGTCGACGGCCCCGGGTAGGTGTTCGCGCACCTGTGACCCGGGGCCGTTTGCGTACTGTGCTGCGCAACCTACGACATAGTGTCACCTGTTCGCAAGACTTGAACCTGGCACCTCCAGCAGGGCGCCGCTGTGGCGGGCGTCACAGGGAACGTCTTTCCGGAATCGCTCGCTGGCTCCGTATATATAAGTAGAAGGCGCTGCGAATTGAAGGCTTTCCGCTTTCTCCAGTGGGCCCCTCCGGGGCCCCAAAGAAGGAAGCTACTTACCTCCTTCACTCGCCGTTGCATTTGTCTTTGTTTAGGTGCAGCTCTGGAGGCTTATGGCTTGGTCCACTTCGGACCGAAGGGCCCGGCTTCCGTCGAATTGGCCCCAACTGAGAATTCGCATCCTCCGGCGCGACGGCCATAGATGCACTGCCAGAGATCAGTACGGCGTGCGATGTGCCGAGCCTGCTACGGATGTCGACCATATTCAGCCCGGTGACGACCATCGAGAGATCAACCTGACATCGCTCTGTGGGTGGCATCACCGGGTCAAGAGCTCAAGAGAAGGTGCTGCGGCCAATGCTGCCGCGCGCCGTCGCAACAATCGCAGGTTCCGCCGGACGGAAACGCATCCGGGCCTGCTGTGACTGCGCAGAGCTCCAGGCCCTAGCCTGTCGAGCCGCGCCGGCCCCCGAGGAGCCCCTTCCCTCGGGGGCCTTCTGACATACGGAGGTGTGAGATCCCGGGCCCCGTACCAAACCGCGAGGCGGATCTCGCCCGCCCGCGCTCCCGTAAGGGGAGCGATGTCCAGGCCGTCACCAAGGGCCTCATGCGCGACGTGAAGGTCCCGAACGCCGACCGCGATTGGCACCCCATAGCCAAGCGGCTCTGGGACGCCCTGAAGTCCTCGGGTCAGGCCGACTTTTACCAGAACAGCGACTGGGCTTTCGCTTACTCGCTGTGCGAAGACCTGTCGTACTACAAGAAGGCCGGCAAGCGAAGCGGCCAGATGCTCCAGACGATCTACTCCGCCTTCGAGCGCCTCCTTGTCACTGAAGGCGATAGGCGCCGCGTCCGGATCGAGCTCCACGAGCCTGAGTCGGAACAGCAGTCCGCGGCCGTGCTCGCCATCGCCGACTACAAGAAGGATCTCGGACTCGCGGAGTGAGGCGCCTACGCCGGGCGGACCGATCACCGAGGGGAGGTGAGTCCCATTCCAGCCCTTACAGCAGAAGAGATTGACGCCTTGGAGCCGAGCTTCCTCGGCCCCACGTGGCAGAAAGCCCCGGACGGGACCTGGTTGCTGCCTGAGCGCACGCTCGGGTGGCAGGTCGCGGGTTGGTGCGCGGAATATCTGCGCGCTGAAGACGGCGGCCCCTGGAAGTTCACTCGTGAGCAATTGCGCTGGACGCTTTGGTGGTATGCGGTCGACGAGAACGGCCGCTTCCTTTACCGAAAAGGCGTCCTCCAGCGCCTCAAGGGCTGGGGCTTACCAGCAAGGACCCCCTCCTTGCCGTGATCTCCCTCGTGGAATTCGTCGGGCCGAGCCGCTTCTCGCACTGGGGCGAGAACGGGCAGCCGGTCGGCATTCCGCATCCCCAGGCATGGGTTCAGGTGGCGGCGGTCAGCCGCGACCAGACCAGAAACACCATGACCTTGATGCCGAGCCTCATGAGCGACAAGCTCATTGAGACGTACGGCATCAAGGCGGGGGCCGAGCTGATGCGCGCAAACGGTGGCCGGCAGCGCCTTGAGGCGGTGACAAGTAGTTACCGCGCCCTGGAAGGGGCGCGGTCCTTAGCGGTCCACGTTTGTTGTTCTCAACGAGTCCCATCACTGGGTGCTCGGAAATAACGGCGACAAAATGTACGCCACGATCGACGGCAACGCGACGAAACGCGACAGCCGCTATCTGGCGATCACGAATGCCTATCTTCCGGGCGAGGATTCCGTCGCGGAGCAGATGCGCGAGGCTTTCGAGAAAATCTTGGAAGGTCGCGCGGCTGACATCGGCTACATGTACGACAGCATCGAGGCTCATCCCGCGACTCCGCTGACGCCCGAGGCGATCCGGATTGTCCTGCCCAAGATTCGCGGGGATGCCACGTGGCTCAGGGTCGAAACAATCCTTCAGTCCATCCTGGACACGACGATTGCGCCGAGCCGAAGCCGCAGAATGTGGCTGAACCAAATCGTTGCTTCGGAGGACGCGCTATACAGCCCGGCTGACTGGGATGTCCTGCGTGATGATGCCAAGGTTCTCCAGCCCGGCGATGAGATCGTAATGGGATTCGATGGCGGCCTCCGCGACGACTCGACTGCCTTGTGCGCAATCCGCGTCAGCGACGGCTATTCATGTCTCCTTGGCTTGTGGGAGAAACCAGACGGCCCGGCCGGCAACGATTGGGAAGTCCCCCGAGACCAGGTGGACAGCGCCGTACACGAAGCGTTCTCCACCTTTAGCGTGCAGGGCTTTTACGCCGACGTGGCTCTCTGGGAGAGCTACATCAGCGAGTGGTCCGAGGCGTATGGCGAGGGCCTGGCCGTAAAGGCACCGGGGAAGGATTCGATCGGCTGGGACATGCGGACCAGCCTGAAGGCGTCCACAATGGCGCACGAACGCCTAGTGCGCTCGGTCCTCGACCGGAAACTCACCCACGACGGCGACCGAAAGCTACGTCGGCACGTACTGAATGCGCGTCGCCGCAGCAATAACTACGGACTGAGCTTCGGCAAAGAATCGCGTGAGTCCCCGCGAAAGGTGGACGCTTACGCGGCATTGATGCTTGCCCACGAAGCGCTTTTCGACCTCCGAGCCCGAGGACGAAAGGCCCGCAAGCGGACCGGCCGGGGCTACTTCCTTTAACCGTTCGACATAGTGTATCTAAGGCGGTGATGCTGTGATCGCCGCTGCTTCGCCCGTCGCCCTCGCGCGACAGCTCTTGGCCATCCTGCACCGGGACGGCGACCGGCTGGCTCACATCGATGCCTACCTGCACGGCCGACATGCCGACCCCTACATGCCGCCGCAGGCGGACGACGAGTACCGGCTCCTCGCGCGCCGCGCGGTGTCGAACTGGATGCCCCTGCTCGTCGGGACGCCCGCTCAGGCCCTGTACGTGGACGGGTACCGGCCGGGCTCGGGCGGCGAGACACGGACCGAGCCAGACTCGGCGACGCCGGAGTGGGAGCACTGGCAGCGCTCGCGTCTCGATGCTCGCCAGGCCGCCGTCTACAGGGGGGCTCTCGCCTACGGGCACGCCTTCACCGTCACGGAGAAGATCCGCTCCGGCGTCGTCGTCACCAAGGGCCTCTCCGCGCTCAAGACCAGTGCGATCTACGAGGACCCCGCGAACGACGACGTGCCGGCCGCGGCCTTGACCGTGACCGCCTGGCCGCAGGACGACCAGCCGGGCGTTGCCCGGCTGTGGGACGCCCGGCGCGAGTACGCGGTTACCTTCCGGTCCCTGAGCGATGAGAAGTCGGTGCGCGTGCAGGGCGGCCGACTCCACGGCGCGAGCGAGTGCCCGGTGACCCGCTTCGCGGCGTACGTCGACCTGGAGGGGCGGACGCTGGGCGTCATCGAGCCGATGATCGCCCTGCAAGACCGAATCAACCAGACCGTCTTCGACCTATTGCTAGCGCAAAGCTACGGCAGTACGAAGGTCAGGACCGTCACCGGCATGGCGCCGCCCATCCAGCGCGACCCGGAGACGGGCGAGCCCGTGCTCGACGAGCTGGGCAACCCCATACCGCTCCGAATCAACCACAACAGCAGGCGTTTTCTGTTCGCCGAGGACCCGGATGTCAAGTTCGGGAGCCTGGACGAAACCCCTCTCGGCGGGTTCATCGAGTCGATCGACATGAGCGTCAGGCACCTCAGCGCGCTTGCCCAGGTGCCGCCTCATCATCTACTCGGACAAATTGCAAACCTGTCAGCGGAGGCCCTCCAGGCGGCGGAGGTGGCTCTGAGCCGCAAGATCGCGGAGTTCCGGACGAGCTTTGGCGAGTCCTGGGAGAGAGCGTTCAGGCTGGCCGCCGAGCTCTCCGGCAACGTCACCGCCTCCGAGGACCACCAGGGCGAAGTCGTCTGGCGCGACATGGAGTCGCGTTCGCTGGCTCAAGCCGCGGACGCCCTCGGCAAGCTCCGCGAGCAGCTCGGCATTCCCGAGCGCGGCCTGTGGCGCCGGGTTCCGGGCGTCACCCAGACCGAGCTGGAGGACTGGGAGCAGATGCGCGAGGACGACGACTCGGTGGCCCAGCTCGCGGGCGCGCTCACCCGGGCCACGCCCGAGGCGGAGGCGCCGGTCGAGAAGGCGGTGGCATGACGCGCCCCGCGCCGCAGGCCGAGACGGACGAGGTGTCGGCCGCATATCACGTGGCGCTGACGCAGGTCGGTGTGCAGACGACGGCCGAGGCGCTGGCCCTTTGGGCGGACGTGCCGGCCGACCTGCGCGCCGCCACTGCTGGCGGCTGGCTGCGGCGGGCGATCACGCTCGTCATGGGCCGCAGGCGGCAGGCCCGCGATCTCGCGCGTGCCTACTACCGGCTCGCCAGGGCCCTCCAGACGGGCAGCACGGTCGCGGACCCGTACCACCCGGAGCCGTCCCATGTGACGCTCGGCGATCTGCGCCGGGAGTTCGCCGCCTTGGCCGGCACGTACAGCCCGCCTGCCTCCACGCCTGCGGATGAGGCCGCGACCGGCGAGTCCGGGGAAGCCTCGTCCGCACCCACCGAAGATCCACAGCCTGTGGAGAACGATTCCCGCGCGTCCGGCGACAGCGAGGGCCAGGAGCTCGACGGCGACGCCGACGACTGGGAGGAGATCCTCGTCGAGGAGCTGGAGGGGCTGCGCGAGGAGGAAGAGCGCGTCGAGCGCCAGGCCGAGGAGGAACTCCGAACGGTCCTTGAAGCCCTCGGTACGCAGAACCTGAACCGGCGCCTAGCCGAGGTGGACGACCAGCAACCCGCGAAGGACGCCGACGCCGCTCGCGCGGAAGCGCACCGGCAGGCCGGTGCCCGGCAGGCAGCCGCGGCTTCCCGTGTCGCGATGAATGGCGGCCGGTCCTCGAACTGGACGCACATGCGCCGCGACCGGCGGGCCCTCGGCTACGTCCGGTTGTCGCGCTCGGGTACCCCATGTGGTTGGTGCGCGATGCTGATCAGCCGGGGTCCGGTCTACAAGAGTCAGTCGTCTGCCCTGTTCAACGACGGTGACCGCTTTCACGACAACTGCCACTGCTACGCGATGCCGATCTGGAATCGGGATCAGTACCAGTCAAGCGAACTGACCGCGCTGTCAAGGCAGTACGAGGCCCTGTGGCCAGAGGTCACCAAGGGCCACACCGGCAAGGACGCGATCAGCGTCTGGCGCCGGTTCATCCGCCAGAAGCAACGAGCCGCAGCCCAGGAGGCGCGGCGTTCCACGAGCACGACCCCGGAGGCGTGAGACGTGACCGAAGAAACCCCCGCCCCGGCCGAGGAGACCGCGCCCGAGCAGGAGCAGCCCCCGGCCGAGCAGCCGGCATCCGCCGAGACGGCAGAGGCCACCCCCGAGGATGCCCTTCCGGAGTGGGCCCGCAAGGAGCTGGCCAAGGTTCGCGGCGAAGCCGCGAACTACCGCACCCGCCTGCGGGACGCCGAGTCCAAGCTCGGCGAGGCCAAGGACCCGGCGGAAATCGAGGCGGCCGTCGCCGAGCTCAAGGCGCAGAACGCCGAGCTGGAGCGCTCCATTCTGCGGGCCAGTGTCGCCCGCCGGCATGAGCTCCCCGACGACCTTGCCGACGCGCTGCGCGGCGAGGACGAGGCCGCGCTCGAGGCGCACGCGAAGGTGCTGGCCAAGTACGTCCCAGCCCCGCTTCCCCCGTCGCTCGGTGGCGGCCTGACGCCCGACGACGGAGACGGAGAGATGGACCCGCGCAAGCTCGCGCGTCTCACCCGTCGCTGACCTCAAGTCCTCACCCCATTAGCTATGCCTCCGGTTCCCGGGGGCTTTTTTCATGCCCCAGGAGGCTTAGTGACAGCCGAACATCAGGTAGTCAAGCCTGAGAAGCTGATCAACACCGCTATCGGGATGCTGGAGCAGGAGCTCCTCGTGCCGAACCTCTTCACCAAGGAGGGAGTGGACCGCTTCAAGGGCGCCAAGAACGACACGATCAACGTCACCGTCGAAGGCGTTCTGCCCTTCCATGACTACGAGTGGCGTTCCGGTTCGGCGGGCAGCTCCACGCCGGGCACCCGTCAGCGCGTCGTGTTCGACGAGTACGCCGAGCGGACCATTCCCGTCACCTTCGGCGGCAACGTCTACAACGGTGTGAAGCTGACCGACGAGCAGGCCGACTTCGACATCCACCAGTGGGGCAAGCTCCTGCGCCCGCAGGTGAAGGCGATTGCGCGGGGCCTGGCCCGCCGGGCGGTGAAGACCCTGGTCGACCAGCCCTACGCGGTGACGGTCGGCAACGCCGAGAAGTCCATGCGCAAGGCGATCATCGAGGCCCGGCGCGTGATGAACAAGTTCAACGTGCCCGAGGGCAACAGGTACATGGTCGTCGGATCGGACTTCGAGACCGTCCTGCTGTCCGACCCGGACCTGAACCTTGCCTCCAACGTCGGTGATGGGCAGGCGGAATCCGCCCTGGTGAACGCCACGCTCGGCAACCGCTACGGGTTCCGGTTCATTGTGGACCAGACCATCCCGGCCGACTCGGCATTCGCCTTCGCCCAGTCCGGCTTCATCTTCGCTTCGGCGGCCCCCTCGGTGCCGCAGTCCGTTCCCTTCGGCGCCACCACGAGCTTCGAGGGCCTGGCCCTGCGCTGGCTGCGGGACTACGACAGCGAATACTTCCAGGACCGCAGCATCGTCAACTGCTACCAGGGCTTCCGCTCGGTCAAGGACGTGCTCGTCGGCTGGGACCCGGCCAAGGAGAAGGAAGTCATCTCCACGCAGGAGCACTTCGTGCGCGGTATCAAGCTGACGCTCGACGGCAAGAGCGACTACCCCGAGGTGGGCTCCGAGCTCGCGACCATCACCGGCGTCTCCGCCGCGAAGGTCTTCACCCCGACCGGCCCGGCGGCCGAGACCGACCCGGCCAACGCCTGATCGTGACACGGCGGGCCGCGTGACCTGGAGACCCAGGCGCGCGGCCCGCCGGCCTTTGCGAAAGGAGGTCGCCGGTTGGCGTACGCCACCCTCGACGAGCTGAAGGCCCGTCTCGACTGGGAGCTCGACGACGATGAGCTGCGCATCGCG
Organism: Streptomyces sp. NPDC043876; assembly: GCF_056435825.1. Classification (NCBI taxonomy): domain Bacteria; kingdom Bacillati; phylum Actinomycetota; class Actinomycetes; order Kitasatosporales; family Streptomycetaceae; genus Streptomyces; species Streptomyces sp. NPDC043876. The sequence goes on from NZ_JBWKDV010000001.1 coordinate 242,308, forward strand.
GCCGGGGCCCTGGAGGATGCCTCCGACCTGGCCGCCGCACACGGCCGCGACTGGCCGGAAGAACGCCCGCCCCGGCTGGTACGCACCCTCGTCCTCAAAGCCGCAGCACGCTACCTGCGCAACCCGCACGGCTACACCCAGAGCCGGGCCGGTGACGAGACGCTGGCCTGGAGCGATGCCCACGGCCGCGACGCCGGGTCCGTGTACTTCACCCGCGAGGAGATCAAGCTCCTCGAAGGGCTGGCCGGCACCCGGCCGACCCTCACGAGCGTGATCGTCTCCGCCTGGGACTCACGCGACCGGCCCAGCCGCGCGGGCCTCGTGCCCGTCGACTACGACGGCGCCCCCTTCCCCCTGTTCTCCAACGACGGGGGGCCGTGGTGAGCGTGCAGCGACGGCGCGGCCAGAAGGCGCGGGTCTGGCGAACCGTCGAGGTCACCGACTCGCGCGGCAACACGGTCACCATGGCCGACCCGAACGGCCCCATCAAGGTCCGGGCCGCGTTCATCCCGCAGCGCTCGGCCCGCGCCGAAGTCCCGGGCCAGCAGCAGATCAATGTGACGAGGATGGTGGTCGACGCCCACCTCGAAGGCGTCTCCCTGTGGTCGCGCGTCGAGTACGCGGGCCGCGAGTGGGACATCGTCTCGCCCCCGGCCTACCACCACGGGGACAGGCGCACCCGGCACTGGAGCATCGACATCCGGGAGCGCCCCTGATGGCTGAGATCTACCCGAGCGTCAACGGCCGGAAGATCGGCAAGTTCATCGCAGTCCACGACGGCGTCCAGGAAGAGCTGACGAAGCGCGCCTTCGAGATCGCTGTGCGGGCCGAGGAGATCCTCGTCCAGCACAGGGCGGACGGCCACGCAGAGATCGACGTGGAAGCGGGCGATAACAACCGGTACGTCATTCTGTCCGACGACCGGGGCCAGAAGGCCGCTCTCTCCATTGAGTACGGGCGTGAGGAATCCATCGTCGTCCGCGAGGACAAGCATGGAGACAAGTACCTCGACGTACTCCCCGCCATGGACGGCCTCTACATTCTCGCCACCGCCTCGAACCTGCCCAAGAAGAGGAAGGGCAAGGTGAAGCTCGACTAAGTGGCCGGCATACCCGATCACATCAAAGCTCTGGCCGAACTCTCTCCCGTTGAAGATCTCCTTCTCGCCATCCTGCGCAAGGGTCTTCCCGGCGTCCGCGTGAAGTCTCTCATCGATCGGCACGAGCAATTCCCCCTGGTGCTTATTCGCCGCGATCCCACATTCGGCCAGTGGGCCGCAGATACACGGTTCACCGACTCCGCGCGAGTCGTTGTGAACTGCTTCGCCGAGGACCCAGACGGCGACTCCGACGCCGCGATCCTTTCAGAGGCCGTGCGCGTCGTCCTGCGGGACGCCTGGCTCAACCACGAAGTCGTCCCAGGTCGCGGCCACATCACGCGCGTGGACATGAACTCTTCCCCGCGCCGCGCCTCGGACTGGGCGACGGCCACGGGGCCCGTGCAATACGCGGATCTGCCCACCGGCGTGTGGCGCTACGAGTCGATCTTCGACATTCAGATCCGCAAGCCCAGGACGCGCCCTTTCCCCCTCCCCTGAACCACCTGTAAGGAGTGCGCCCCTTGGCGCTGAACGACGATGCAACCCTTGTCGTCGGGAGTGGCAATTACCTGACCGCGCCGGTCGGTACCGCCATGCCTGACGACCTCCTGGTGCCGGTTTCCCCCTGGCAGAACGTCGGCCACACGAGCCTCGAAGACGTCTTCGGAATTACCTCCGAGGGCGGCGAGGCCACCACGATCGGCACCCTTCAGAACAAGTCTCTCCGGACCAAGTATTCGGCCCGAACCGAGACGATGACTTTCACTTTGCAGCAGTTCGATACCGCTGCACTGCGGCTCTACTTCGGCGCCAACGCCCCGCTCCTCCCGGACGGTTCCGTTGGTGTTCCGGCCGACCCGCAGCCGACCCAGTCGGCCTTTCTCGCCATCTTCATTGACGGCGAATCGCATTTCGCGTTCTACGCCCCCAAGGCTGAGATCTACCGCGCGGACGACATGGCGATTGCCGACACGGAAAGCCTCGCCGGTCTGCCGCTGGGCGTGAAGCCCATGGTGCACGGCAACAACACCTGGACCTACGCCGTCACCCCGCTCGGCGGCACCGTCGCCACGGGCGCGAGCGCGGGCAACCCCGGCTCCTTCACCCCGACTGGCGCGGTCGCCCCCGCCGACCTCGCCGCCCTCGGCTCCGTGATCGCCACGCCCACCGCCAAGTGGACCACCGGCCAGCACGTCGTGCTCGGCGACGGCTCGAAGGCGTTCTGGTCCGGCACCGCCTGGGCGGCCGGCACCGCCACCTGACGGCCTCTTCTCCGCCCGGCGCGAGCGCACGCGGACCCGCTCGCGCCGGGTCTCTCCCTCCCCTGGTCCGCCCCCTGTTCTTCAACCCGGAGGTCCGCACCCCCATGGCTTCTTTCTCCCTCGACGACATCCGCTCCGCCGCTGAGGCGAAGTACGGCTCCACCGACATCGAGCTGGGCGACGAAACGATCCGCCTGCTCAACCCGCTGCGCCTGGCCAAGGCCGCGCGCAACCAGCTCACCAAGCTCCAGGACCTGATGGGCGGCGAGGACGCCGACCAGGAGGAGCTGCTGTCCGAGGCGATCCGGCTGGTGGCCGAGCATCCGAAGGCGGCCGACAAGCTGCTGACCGCCATCGGCGGTGATCTCGCCGTGCTCGCGGAGATCTTCGACGCCTACGGCCGGGGCGCGCAGGTGGGGGAAGCCTCGGCCTCTGCCGCCTGATCGACGACTACGGCGAGGGCCTGTACGCGGACCTGCGTTACTACTACGGCGTTGATCTCGCCGAGGTGATTGCAGGCCGCGGACCCTCCCCCGCCCTCGTCCTCTTGCTGGTGCAGAGGCTTCCCGACACCTCCCTCACCGTCGCCCTAGCGGCAGGCGGCCGGGAGTTCTTCGGCTGGGGTCAGGACCGGCACCTGCGCGCCGACCTGTACGACGCGCTCAACGCCAACACCCGGGCGACCGGGCAGTGGGGCAAGGGCAAGGCCCCGAAGATCCCCGCCTTTCCCCGCCCGCAGGCCAAGGCCAAGAAGAAGGCCAGCAAGCGGCCCACCACCGTGGCCGAGATCTACAAGCACTTTCAGCGGAGGTAGCCCTTGTCAGCGGGCCAGATCATCGGTCGTGTCGCCGTCAAGGTCTCCCCCGATACCCGCGAGTTCAAGCGGGACGCCGAGAACCAGCTCGACCGCATCGAGCAACAGCTCGACAACGTCAAGGTCTCGACGAAGATCGACATGTCCGGCGTCTCGAAGGACTTCATCGAGGCCGTACGGAAGATCAACAAGCGGAACAAGCAGATCGACGCCCGCAAGATCCGCTTCTACACCACCATCTCAACCGACGGCATGGCGACCGCAGTTCGCAACGCCGCTCGCGAGCTCCAGCAGCGGGCCAACAGCCAGAAGGTCGATTTCAAGGTCGACGACCTCAAGGCCACGGGCAAGGTCGAGCTGGAGCTCGACCAGCAGTCCGCCGACCGCGTGAAGCACAAGCTCAAGGACTGGGCCGATGACCTCAGCCCGCTGAAGATCAAGGTCGAGCCCGACATCGCGAACGGCTCCGGGGCCGCGATGTCTGCGCGGCTCCAGGTGCTGACCCGCCCGCGTACGGTGCCGATCCTGCCTGAGCTGGACAACACCGCCGTCGCGAAGGTCGGTGCCGCGCTCGCCGCCCTCTCGGGCGCCCGGGTGCTGAACAATATCTTCGAGAAGCTCGGCAACACGCTGCGCAACCTGGACAAGAGCGTGCCGGTCATCGGTTCCCTCTCCTTGGCGATTGCCGGCCTGGCCGGGTGGGGTCTTTCCGCGGCCTCCAACCTCGCCGCCCTGTCGTCCAGCCTGGCGCAGATCGGCTACGCGGGCCTGCTCCTGCCCGGCCTGCTCGGCGGCATAGCGGTCGGCCTGGGCGTCACCGTTGCCGCGCTCAAGGATTTCAACAAGGTCATCCCAGAGGCCAAGCAGGCGCTCAGCGGCCTTCAGGACACGATCTCGGCGAACTTCTGGGACAAGGCCAAGGAGCCGATCAAGGAACTCGTCGAGGATCTGCTGCCCAAGTTCCGGGCGGGCGTTGAGTCCACCGCGACCGCGCTGGGTGGCTTCTTCGGCTCCTTCGCCACGAACCTCGGTAAGAGCCTCGACCCGGCCCTTGACCAGATGTTCAAGGACCTGGCGGGGTCCATCGAGGTCGCCACCCAGGGTACGGACACCTTCGCGTCGATCATCGCCACCCTCGGCAAGGTCGGCACGAGCTACCTCCCGTCGCTGGCGGGCTGGTTCGTCTCCATCTCGGAGAAGTTCGACGCCTTCCTCCAGCGGAAGGGCGAGGACGGCCTCAAGAAGGAGATCGACGGGGGCATCCAGTCCCTGAAGGATCTCGGCTCCGTCCTCTACAACACGGGCGGCATTCTCGCGGGTGTCGCTCGGGCGGCGGAGGCTGCGGGCGGCTCCACGCTCGGGATGCTGGCCGGCACCCTGGAGCGAATCCACAAGACGGTGGACTCGCCGGGGTTCCAGCAGGGCCTGACCGGCGTCTTCATGGCCGCTCACGCGGCGATGAACCAGATCGCCACGATCTCCGGTCCGGCGGTCAAGAACTTCTTCATCGAGCTGGGCGATCTCGCAGAAACGATTCTGCCGATCGTCGGCCGGACCATCGGCACCGCGCTGGCGGCGATCACTTCCGCGCTCGCGCAGCCCGAGGTGGGCGGCGGCCTGACGATGATGTTCAGCGGCATCGAGGCCGCTGTCTCCGCCCTCGCCCCGGCGATGGCCCCGGTCGGGCAGGCGCTCGGCGCGTTGATGAACGTCATCGGCGCGTTCGCGGCGATGCTCGGCCCGCTCATCGCAGCCGCGCTCGTCCCGCTTGCGCAGGCGTTCACGGCGCTGGCCCCGGCGGTCATTCCGATCATTCAGCTCCTGGGCAGCGCGCTGACTAGCGCGCTCCAGCAGCTCGCGCCGATCCTCGCTCAGCTCGTCCCGGTCATCGGTGCGGCGCTCGGTGTCGCCTTCGCCGCGCTGGCGGAGATTCTGCCGCCGGTCGCCGAGCTGTTCACGACGATCATGGCGGCCGTCGCGCCGCTGGTGGCGTCGCTGATCGAGGGCCTGGCGCCGATCCTGCCGCTCGTCGCGACGGCGTTCTCGGCGATCGTCACGGCGGTCACGCCGGTCGTCTCGCTGCTGATGCAGCTCTTCTCGGCGGTGATCACTCCGCTGATCCCGCTGTTCGAGTACATCGTCTCCGCCTGCCTGCCGCCGCTGGTCGAGGCGTTCAACCGCGTCTCGGAGGCACTTCAGCCCTTCCTCCAGGCGCTGATCCAGGTCGTCAACTTCATCATGCCGGTCCTGGTTCCGGCGTTGCAGTTCGTCGCTGACTTCATCATCGGCGCACTCGCGATGGCGCTCGACGGCATCGTGGACGTGATCACCGGCGTCCTCGACGTGATTATGGGCGTCTGGGAGGTCTTCGCCGGCGTCTTCACCGGCGACTGGTCCCGCGCCTGGGACGGCGTCAAGCAGATCTTCGGCGGGATCTGGGACATCATCGTCGGCCTCTTCAAGGTCGTCATCAACATCGGCATTTTCGGTGTCCTGAAGAAGGGCATGGCGCTCGTCAAGGGCGTCTGGGAGTTCGGCTGGTCCGGGATCAGGGCGTTCTTCACCGGCATCTGGAACGCCATCCGTGGCGGCCTCGGTGTCGCGTGGACCGGCATCAAGGGCTACATCGACGACGGCCTGCGCAACGTCCGCTCCATCTGGTCCTCCGGCTGGAACTCGGTCAAGCAGTTCTTCATCGACGCCTGGAACACGATCAAGACGAAGGCCGTCGAGGGCGCGAAGGGCCTGTGGCAGGCCGTCAAGGACGGCGTCGATCAGTCGATCAAGTTCGTCAAGGAGCTGCCCTCCAAGGCGAAGGAGGGACTGTCGGACCTCGGCTCGACGCTCCTGTCCGCAGGTAAGGAGCTGATCAAGGGCTTCATCAAGGGCATCACGTCGATGTTCGGTGGAGTCAAGGAGACGCTCGGCAACCTGACCGACAAGCTCACGTCGTGGAAGGGTCCGCCGGAGAAGGACGCGATCCTCCTCTACGACGCGGGCAAGCTGATCATCAAGGGTCTGATCAAGGGCCTGGAGTCGGAGTACGACAACGTACGCAAGTCGCTTACCGACCTCACGGCGAAGATCCCGAAGAACGCGTCCAAGGGCCTTAAGGACCGGATCAACCGGGACCGCACCCAGCTCCTGAAGCTCGCCGCCCAGTGGGACGCCGGGTCCAAGAAGCTCGAAGCAGCGCGCGACAAGCTCGACAAGCTGCGCGAGCAGGCGAAGGACTACGCGAGCCGAGTCGCTGACCGGATCATCGACACGGGCGACGTGACCAAGGCGAAGGACTCCTCCTTCACCGGGATCGTCGCGGACCTTACGGCCGCCGTGGATCAGGCGAAGCGTTTCGCCAAGGCGCTCGCGGTGTTGAAGGCCAAGGGCCTCAACCAGACGGCGATCGACCAGATCGCCAGCGCCGGGCCCGAGGCCGGGCTCGCTGCGGCCGAGTCGATCGCGGCGGCCAACAAGGACGGCATCGACCAGATCAACGCCCTGCAAGCCGAGCTCGCCAAGTACGCGAAGCAGGCCGGCAAGACCGCCTCGGACGCGATGTACGCCAACGGCATCGCGGTGGCCGAGGGCATCGTCAAGGGCCTGGAGGCCCGGCAGAAGGCCATCGAGGCCCAGATGCTCAAGATCGCCGACGCCATGGTGGACGCGATCAAGAAGAGCCTCGGCATCCACTCGCCCAGCCGCGTCTTTGCCCAGCTCGGCTCCTACGTGGGCCAGGGCTTCGCCAAGGGCATCGAGGGCGAGTCCGGGCGGGTGGCCAAGGCGGTCGACGCCATCACCGCGCGCCCCGGCGCCGCGGATTACGCCAGCGCGGCCCGGTCTGTCTCCGCTGCCGTCCAAGGCGGCCTCGGCACCGGAAGCGGTGGCACGACGAAGGTTCTCAACTACTACGCGGCCAGCGGCTCTTCGCTCAGCTCCACCGAGGAGCTGTTCGCGGCGGCCCACCGCGCACGAATGGTGGGGTGGTGAGTGAGTGACTGCACTCCTGTTGGAGACCGAGCGTGATTCGCTCGACCTCAACGGGGTGGCGGGCACGGGGTTCGGATACCAGGCCACGGCCGGGGCAACCGGCTTCGGCCTGCCCTCCGTGTCCGCGCAGTGGCTGGAGGGGGCCGGGGACGGCTCCCGCTTTAGGGGTCAACGGGTTCTGTCCCGCGACCTTGATATGCCCCTCGACATCGTCGGCCGCGACCGCGCGCACCTGCGCACGCTGATCTCGCGCCTCGCGCGAGCCGTCGCGCAGGAGTGCTCGCTCGTCCTGGTCGACGACGTAGGGGTGCGCTGGTCCACCCCCGTCTACCGCACGGGCGGCGGCGAGATCGACCTCGCCGGGACGAACGACGTGCAGACCGTGCTGTCCTTCCGCGCCCCTGACCCCTACTTCACGGCGAGCACCGTCTCGTCGCAGCGGGTCGGGGGCGACCCCGGCACCACGCCGTTCCTCTCCTCGCTGGTCAAGATGCCGCTCGCGGCCTCGCAGGCCATTGGCGAGATCCAGCTCGACAACACCGGCGACGTGCCGGCCTACCCCGTGTGGGAGGTCTACGGGCCGGGCCGGGACCTGACCGTCACCTCCCCGACCGGGGAGACGCTGCGGTGGACCGGCACCCTCACGTCCACGGAGAAGCTGATCGTGGACACCCGCAACGGCACCGTGAAGGACGGCAAGGGGGCCAACAGGTACGCCCTGCTGGACTCGGCCCCACGGTTTTGGACCGTTCCGCCCGGCACCTCGACGGCGACCGTACGTCTCCTCGACACCACCGCGGCTTCCCGCATCGTGTGCTCCTGGCGCCCGCGCCGATGGATGGTGATCTGACCTGAAGCTCGAAGACCTCACCGTCGAAGTCCGCGACAGAACCCTGACCCGCGTCGGCCTGATCCGTCCCGAGGATCTGTCGCTGGAGCTGGAGGACACGTTCAACAACGTCGGCACCTGGAAGGCCACACTGCCGAGCGAGCACCCGCTCGCCGACACGCTGCGGGCCCCGGGCGCGGGCCTGATCATCACCGGTCCGGGCGACGTGATCATGTCCGGGCCGGTCACCTCCTCTGAGTACGCGGCCAGCCCGGAGGACCGCTTCGGCTCCATCGTCTTCGAGGGCGTCTCCGACTCGGTGATCCTCGTGGACATGCTCGCCTGGCCCGAGCCGACCAACGCAGACGTGACGACTCAGAAGGTCGGACACGACGAACGTAATGGCCCCGCCGAATCGTTGATGCACGCGTACGTCAACGCCAACTGCGGCCCCTCCGCTCCGCCGGGACGGCGCCGCGCCGGTCTGGTGATGGGTCCGAACGGCGCCCGGGGCCCCGTGGTGGCGAAGTCCGCCCGCTTCCCGACGCTGGGCGAGCTGCTCACCGGCATCGCGGCCGTGGCCGACCTCGGCTTCCGGATCGTGCAGCGCGGCAGCCAGCTCGTCTTCGAGACCTTCCAGGTCGCCGACCGCACCCGCGAAGTCCGGCTCGACGTACTGGCCGGCACCCTCGCCGGACAGCGCGTCGCGGTCTCCACACCCGGCGCGACCCGCGTCATCGTCGCGGGCCAGGGCGAGCAGGAGGCCCGCACGTTCCTGCCCGTCGACAACGCCGCCTCCGTCGAGGCCGAAGGCGACTGGGGCAGGCGCATCGAGAAGTTCGTCGACCAGCGCAACACCAACGACAAGGCCGAGCTCAAGCAGGCGGGCGACGAGCTGCTGGCCGACGACGGGTTCACCAAGACCGCCGTACAGGCCGTGCCCGTCGCCGACTCCGCGATGGAGTTCGGTATCGACTGGGGCCTGGGGGACCGAGTGTGCGTCATCGCGGGCGGCCAGGAGCTGACGGCCCCCGTCACCGGCATGGTCATCAAGGCAGGCGACTCCGGCTTCCAGGCCGGGGCCCTCCTCGGCGACCCCACGGGTTTCGACCCACGGGCGGCAGCCGCCCAGCGCTCACAGAACACCGAACGCCGCGTCTCCGCGCTGGAGCGCACAGCCGAGGGCGGGGCCGACCCCGTCATGAGTCTCATGGGAGTTTTCTAAGCAGTGGCGCACACGCCCAAAGCCTTCTTCCGGGCGGCACTTCCGACCGCCCTCACCACCGTCTACACCGTCCCCGCCTCCGGCGTCGCAGTCGTCACCAACCTCGTCGCGGCAAACCCGTCCTCGAGTACGGCCGCAAGCGTCACCGTCCGCCTCGGCGGCGTCCCGCTCCTGTCCGGGGTCGGCATCGCACCGGGCGGCGTCCTCACCCTCGACATCCGCCAAGCCCTCAGCGCAGGCGACACCATCGAGGTCCAGGGCACCGGCACGCAAGCCCATACGCACATCAGCGGCGTGGAGGTGACCTGATGAGCCTCACCGTCTGGCCCGCACCCGAAGACAAGGGCGTCGTCGGCCCCACCGGAGCCCCCGGCCCCCAAGGCCCGAAGGGCGATACCGGACCGGCTGGACCGGCAGGCCCTCGCGGCGACACCGGGGTCGCGGGAAGCAAGGTCTTCACCGGCCAGTCCGCGCCGGACGCCTCACTCGGCACGGACGGCGATGTCTACACCCAGCTCGAATCCAAGACCTTCCTCGGCGTGACGAGCACGACCGTCACCTACTGGACGAAATCGGCAGGGGCCTGGTCGAAAATCACCGGCGACGTGCGCGGCGCGGCCTGGTACGTGAACAACACCTCGACCTCCAGTACCGACACCCGGCCCGGCGATTTACTTCTCCGCACAGACACGGGCGACATCTGGCAGCGAGGGGCAAGCGGCTGGGGCTCTTCGATCGGCAACCTGCGCGGACCGCAGGGCCCCCAGGGCGTTGCCGGACCGACAGGGCCGGCAGGAGCCCAGGGCCTCAAGGGCGACACCGGCCCGGCAGGGCCCACGGGACCACAGGGCCCGCAGGGCCCGAAGGGGGACACCGGAGGCGTAAACACCGTCAACGGCAAGACCGGACCGGCCGTCGCCCTGGCCCCTGTCGATGTGGGCGCCGTGCCGGCCACCGGACCGGCCGTCATTACGCTGCCCGCGGGATCGTCCGAGATGCCACTGACCGTCAAGGCGGTCGACAAGGCCACCACCCTCATGGAGATCCGGTCGACCGGCAGCGTGCGCTTCGCCACGGGCAACGTCTACGCCGACAAGAACATCCGGATCGGCGACGCCTACGCCGACACTGGCGGAGGTGTCGGGGTCCTCGCAATCCGTGACGCGGCCACCGTCCCCACGACGAGCACCACCACCTCGCCCGGCGTCATCGCCTACTCCGAGGGCGGCGTGTTCAAGATCCGCCAGGCGGACGGAACCGTCATCGTCCCCGGCACCCCGAGCGCGGCGACCCTGCCCAACGAGTGGGGGCCCGACGATCACGGCCTGGTGGCGTGGGCCTTCGACCCTGCGGTGGCCAACTCCACCGGCCTGTATCCGGGCTCCGGGCCGATCCGCGTCACGGCCGTACGGCTGCGGCAGTCCGCGCAGGTGAGCCGCATCGTCTGGCATGCGACCGGTTACGCGGGCGGCCTGACTTCCGGTTCGTGGGCCGCGATCTACGACGCGAGCGGCGCCCGGGTCGGGGCGACAGGAGACCTGTCCACGGCCGCGTACGAGCCTGCCGAGGTGCACACCGGGGGCGGCGCCACCATCAGCTCGCCTCTGACCGGCGCCGTCACGCTGGCCGCAGGCACCTACTACGTCGCCTGGCGGATGCAGTACAACACCTCGACGGGTGACGGCCCCATGCTCCTGGCCGCCGAGTCGAGCGCGGGAGCCCCGCCCAACTTCTTCGGCCTGAACACGCTGAAGCGTTTCGGCTACTACGCCACGGGCGGCACCACGGCCCCGACCTCCATCTCCGTCAGCTCCATGCTCAACGGTGCCAACCGCTTCTGGGCTGGCCTGGCATGACGAAAGGCCCTGAGTGAAAGCCATCTCCGCCAGCGTCCCGTTCCACCGGACCGGCGAATACCAGAAGGTCTACGGCCAGGTGGAAGTCACCATCGGCGAGCCGTTCGCCTCCTACCCGGACCTGACCCCGCAGGAGCGCGAGGCCATCCTCCAGGCCGCCATCACCGCAATCCGCGGCGCCCTGCCGGCCGACATGGAGTCGATGTTCCCCACCCTGCGCGTCGCCGAGGACCGCACCCTCTGAAAGGAGCTCGCCCTACGTGGCGATCACGTCCTACCCCTTCGACGGCCAGGCCGTCACCGAAAGCCAGTTCTCCCAGCTCTTCCGCGAATTCGCGGACAGCGGCGTCGCAGCCTCCGCCTGGGCCAACGCCTTCCAGGTGAGCGCGGACGGCACCGCGATGTCGGTGAAGGTGCAGCCGGGCTTCGCGATCGTGCGCGGTCACGCCGTGCTCTCCACTGCCGTGGAGACGCTGACGATCGCAGCGGCCGGCACGTCCACACGCTACGACCGCGTCATCCTCCGCCTCGATCCGGCTGTGAATCAGATCACATTGACCGTTCTGCAGGGTGCTGCGGGCGGCAGCGCCCCCGCGCTCACGCAGACCGACACGGGTATCTACGAGCTGCCTCTCGCGACCATCACGGTCGGGGCGAACATCACCGCTGTCACGTCGGCCGCAGTGAGCGGCGACCGGCGCTTCGTCGGTCAGTCCGTCGGCACGTGGGTCACCTCGACCCGGCCGGCATCGCCGCGCCTGGGCAAGCTGGGCCTCAACTACGACACCGACGTGTGGGAATTCTGGAACGGCACGGCATGGACGCCGCTGGTCGCCTCCGTGTCCTGGTCGAGCCTGACGGGTAAGCCGAGCACCTTCCCGGCCTCGGCGCACTCGCACCAGTGGTCCGACATCAGCAACGCGCCAGCATCCATGCCTCCGACCGCCCACAAGCACCCCTGGACCGACATCACGGGGGCGCCTTCGACCTATCCCCCGGCCAGTCATGCGCACACCTGGGGCAGCATCTCCGACAAACCGTCCACGTTCCCACCCTCGGGCCACTCCCACTCGGGTTACCTGGAGGCCGGGGACACGATCGCCTGGGCCAACGGCTCGAAGCAGCCGCACAACAACAGCGCTTCCGGCTCGGGGACCTGGTACGCGGTGTGGGTGGAGGGCGACGGCCGATTCTGCCGCAACACCTCCAGCATCAGGTTCAAGGAGAACGTCCGGGACATCGAGATCCGTCCCGAGGACGTTCTCGCATTGCGTCCCGTCATCTACGACCGCAAGGCGACCGAGGAGCAGCCTGACCCTCGCAAGAACGAGGTGGGCCTCATCGCCGAAGAGGTCGAGAAGTCTCTGCCCTGGCTCGTGAACTACTTGGACGGCCAGGTCGACGGCCTGCGGTACGACCTGCTGGGGGTCGCACTTCTGCCGGTCGTGCAGGACCAGGCCGCGCGCATCGAGCGCCTGGAGGCCCTCGTCGAGGGGCTGTCCCGTGACTCTTGAGCCATCGGTGCAGGTGGCCTTCGTCTCTGCTGGCGGGGCCGTCACCGTGGCCCTGGTCGGCGTCCTTGTAGAACTCGTACGGCGCCAGGGCGCCGCCCTGGCCGAGGTCCGCGAGCACACCCAGGAGGCCCGGGAGCAGGTCTCCAACGATCACACGACCAACCTCCGCGATGACCTCGACCGGGTCATTCACGGACTCGATCGCGTCCTGGACGGCCAGGTTCAGCACACCCGGGACATCTCGGCCCTGCGTGCCGACCTGGCCCACGAACGGACAGAGCGACTCGCGGTCGCCGAGCGGCTCGACTCGCACATCACCACTTCTGTCCCCACCCGATAAGCCCCTTCCTCTCCCCAGGCCCTGTCCCTCACGGACGGGGCCTTTCGCATGCCCCGAAGGAGTCCCAACACATGGGCGACGCCCAGAACATAATCAAGATCGCCAAGGCAGAGATCGGCTACCACGAGGGCCGCTCCGGTGATCACTGGAACAACCACCAGCGCTACAGCCCGGCCGTCCCCGGCCTGGAGTGGAGCCAGAACCAGGCGTGGTGCGCAACCTTCGTCTCCTGGTGCGCCATGCAGGCTGGACTCGCCGACCTGTACCCGCGCACCGCTTCCTGCCTGACCGGCGTGGCCTGGTTCAAGCAGCGCAAGCGATTCTCGGCCTTCCCGGCCGTAGGCGCCCAGGTCTTTTACGGCTCCGGCGGCGGCAACCACACCGGCCTGGTCGTCGCCTTCGACGCGGACACGATCACCTGCGTGGAGGGCAACAGCAACGCGAGCGGCTCGGCCGAGGGCGACGGCGTCTACCTCAAGACCCGCAACCGCCGAGACGCCTACGTGTACGGCTACGGCTACCCGGCCTTCGCCGAGGGCATCGAGTCGGCGGACCCGGCCTGGAAGGACAAGGCGCCGGCCAAGCCCGCATCCCAGATCGTCGCCCTGGCCTCCGGGGTGAAGCCGGGCGCCCGGCACGCCCAGGTGCGCGACCTTCAGCAGCTCCTGATCAAGGCCGGGTACGGGCCGATCCCCGGCTCGGTCACCGACCTGTACGGCCCGGAGACGCAGAAGGCGGTGAGCCGCTTCCACGACGCCAATCCGCGGTACCGCTCGGCGGGTGTCGCGCACGACCCGGAGATCGGTCCGTCCGGGTTCGTCGCGCTCCAGAAGCTGGCGGGTCGCCGATGAGCAAGATGAAGACCCCCGGCTTCAAGCCGATCAGCCTCGTCGCCCTGCTGCCCGTCCGCTACCGCTCCCGCATGGGTGCGTTCCTCGCCGCGCTGGGTGTGGTGGTCTCCATCGCGTCCATCGTCTACGCGGACTCGCCGGAGGTCGCGGTGATCGTGCAGATCATGACCGCCCTCGGCGTGGTCGCTCCGAGCGAGGACGGCCCCGACGAGGAGCCGCAGTAACCCCCGCCCCCCGCTGGCCCATGTGGTCGGCGGGGGGCTTTCGGCGTTTCACGCCTTGTCGGCCGCCTTTGACCTGTTGATGGCATCAACGGTCGTCGTCTTGGTGCGCCTGCGGGGCCGGCTCTTCGGCTGCTCGGCCTCTGGCGCGGGAGCTGCGCTGGCCGCCTTCGCGCTGTTGATCGCCTCGACAGTCGTCACCTTCGTACGCCTGCGGGGTCGGCTTCCCGACCGCCCGGCCTGCTGCTCGGGGGCCGTGTCCTGTGACACCGTGCCGGCCGATCCGCTGGAAGGTTCGGGCACCCGCTGGGTCAGCGCGGTCTCGAACGGCTCGGCGTGGTCGGCGCAGCGGTCGGCCTCGGCTTCGCGGCCGTCCTCCGCTGTAATGGTGTACCTGACTACGGGCACGTCAGCGCGGCGACAGACACCACACACGGTAGTTGTTCCATCTCGCACAACCTTTGCACCCTCTCGATCGTCTTGACTGGTTCAACTCTTACGTGACACTGTAGAGCCGTGCGCCTTGCGAGGACAGGGTTGCACGCATGCAAGGAGGACGAACGCGAGGAAGGGCCACACATGCCGCCGAGGAGCAAAGTACAGAATCACGACGAAGCCAAGCGCTGGCTCCTTGAAGGCAAGTCGTACGCCTGGATGGTCGAGAAGTACAAGCAAAAGTACAAGATCGAGACCACTACCGGGTACTGGGCCACCTACGCCAATCGCGCTGAACTCCCCCTCCGCATTGTTCGCGACACCGATCTCATCCCGTGGAAGATCGCGAAGGAACACCGCTGGGACTACAACCTCGTCATGCTGCGCTGCGAGGCTCGCAAGCGCGCCGGGGAAGAGTTGAAGGAAGAGGAAGCCGCGAAGCTGGCGAGCTGGCGGCAGTGGCTCGAAGAGGAAAACCTCGTCATCTATTACGACCCCGCGACCGAGGACGGATTCTTCGCCGTCCCCCGCGAAGCGCGGGACAAGGATCTCATTCGGGTTCCGGACAATCCTGCACTCCTGCGCAGCAAGTCGACGCGCACCAAGAGCGCCAGCTAAGCCCCCACAGTCGAATACCGCGCGAGCCGCTTCCCTCCAAGTGATGGGAAGCGGCTCGCGCGTGTTAGGCCACAGATTCCGGGGCCCAGGGCATTGAGGCCAACCGGCTCAGCATTTCCGCAGCAGTCATCGTTGCAGCAATAAGCTGGCTCGGGTCCTCGGGCATCTTGTCGACGCGCATCCACAGCAGGAGAGAGCCGTGGATGGTGTCATCCCACATAACGGGGACAGCCACGGAATCCCAGCCAGACATGCATTCCTGCCGGCCGACCGCGAATCCCATGGTGCGGATGTCCTTGAGGGACTCGATAAGCGCCTCGTTGTCGCGGATCACACCGGGACCGACGCCAGCAGGAACAGGTTCGGCGAGAACCTTCTCCTGGATGGACGGCGGCATGTGGGCAAGGATCACCCTGCCGGACGCTCCGGTGCGCAGAGACCGGCTGTACTTGACCAGCTCGAAGGGGTCGATGCCGATACTGCGCGGGTCGAAGTCACCGATCGCGTAGTCCGTGCAGATGCGGCGGGCGCCCACCACGGCGTAGTAGGCGACCAGGCCGCCCGACGCGCGCTGCAACTTGTCGAGGACCGCCTGCGTAGCCTCTGGGTCGGGCGTCTGCGACAGCGCCTGTATGGACAGGCGGAAGGCTCCCGGCCCGAGTCGGTACCGGCCACCTCCCGCTTGCACGAAGGTGCCGTCCGCCAACCCGTCCTGGAGGATGCGGTATACGGTCGCTGCATCAAGATCAATTTGTTTGGCGATCGCTGTGGGGCCGTGACTATCACCTTCGAGATCAGCGAATGCACGCTGAACCAAGAAGACTTTCTTTCCGTGCGCTGTCCCTTTGCTCATGACTTCCCTGAACGTCCGCCACGCGCACGCGGCGGCGCGGCGGGAACCTGAATTGGCTGGCTCCGCGCGCTCTTATCCGCAGGCGGACCGAACAGGAAGGTTACTACCGAGTTATCTTGATCGTTACCTTGCCCGTGGTCCTGCGACTTTCAAGATCCGCATGAGCCTGCGCCGCATTGCTCAACGCATAGCACGGACCGATGACCGGACGAAGATCACCGCGAGCGGTGGCTTCGAACAGGGCCTTCATCGAGTTCCTGAGCGCATAGCGGACGCCGTAGAGGTTCGGGAGCCAGAACCCGGAGACCGTCTTGGATGCCTGCATGAGCTGCTCGACGGGGACTTCGCGCCGGTCGCCCGAGACGCACCCGTAGACAGCCATGCGCCCGCGAGGCGCGAGCGCGGCGAACGTGGCGTCGAACACCTCGCCACCGGTCATCTCCAGCGCTGCGGAGACAGGGCCCTCGTTGGCGTCGAGGATGCGGGCGGTCAGGTCCTGGGTGGTAGACGAGTCGAGGACGGTGTCGGCGCCCAGGCTGCGGACGAGCTCTGCCTTCTCCGGGCTGCCGGCCATGGCGACCACCCGCGCGCCGGCGGCCTTGGCGAGCTGCACGGCGAGTGAGCCGACGCCGCCCGCTGCCGCAGGGATGAGGATCGAGTCCCCGTTGGTGAGCTGGAGCACCGTGTGCAGGAGGTGCCAGGCAGAGTTGCCCTGAAGGGCGAGGGCCACTGCCTGTTCGTCGCTGACCTCGTCCGGCACTTCCCACGTCACCGCGCGGTGCACGAGGGTCTGTTCGGCGTATCCGCCACCGCGGCTTAGGGCGACGACCCTGCGGCCGTCCGCGAGGGTCCCCATGACCTCATTGCCGGGCGTGACGGGATACTCGACCGGCGCCAGGTAGCCGTTCTCCCGAAGGTGAACGTCTGCGTAATTCACTCCAGCCCTTGAGACCTTCACCACATGGTGCCCGGCAATGGGGGCGGGCTCCGGCACTTCCTGAACCTGGAGTACCTCCGGCCCGCCGGGCCGGGCTATCACAATCGCACGCATGATCATTCCTTGTGGGGTTGCTGGAGTGAACAACCTTAGAGCGCTCAGGGCACCCCTCCTCACCTCTTTTCACCCCACGAAATGATCTTTCGGGGTCCAACGAAACCCGCAGCTCAGGTGCCACCTGGGGCCCATTTCGCGTCGTGAAATCCGATCAGGCGGAGGCTGTGACTCCGGATACGGTTTGAAAGGGTTGACCCGTTGTTGCCCGCCAGGCAAGATCCTGGCAGTGTTCGCACTTACGTTCGATCGACTGGCGCGAGGGGCGCCGGTCCGGGGAGAGGGGAGCTGGTGCATGGCACACGGCTGGCCGGTGGCCGCCACTGAGGACGAGGCGATCAAGACGGTCGAGCTTGTCTCGCTTCCGGGGGTCACTCTGCACGTAGACCACGATGCCTGGGACTACCACATCACCGTGTCCCCCGACCACGCTCCCGGCCACCTGCGACGCATCCTGGAGGTCGCGGAGAGCCGGGCCCTGGACCTGCTTGACCAGGACGCTTGCGTTCCCGTCCTCCTCGACGACGACTCGGTTCGTCTCTACCTTCAGTCCGTCTGCTGACCTTGGAGCTCTGCTTGCCCATCAATCTCGTCGATCTGCCAGCTCGCGCCTTGGGTGTCCCCCGTGACCGCTGGGGGCGCCCGCTGGTCGTCCCCAGAGGCGGCGGAAGGCCGCGCGGGCTGACGCGGGTCACCACGTTCATCGACGCCATCGAAGACAAGAGCGCGTTGACCGCCTGGGGCAAGCGCATGACGCTCCTCGGCGCTGCCCGTGAGCCCGCTCTGCTGGACCAATTGCAATACTTGAACCCCGAGACGCGGGAGGGGAAGGCGGCTCTCGACCAGCTCGCCGAGCGGGCGGTCACCGCCGCTGGGGCCAACGTGCGGCGGGAGCGGGGCACCCACCTGCACAGCCTGTCCGAGCTGGTGGACCAGGAGAAGGAGCTGCCGTGCGGCACGCCCGCTTCGGATGTCGCAGACATGGCGGCATACAAGGCGGCCACCGTGGACTTCGGCGTTGTGGCGATGGAGCAGTTCGTCGTGGTCGACGAGCTGGGCACCGGAGGGACCTTCGACCGCCTGCTGCACTACACCGGTCCCGGCCCTGATGGACGCCTGATCGATGGGCTGATCATCGGCGACCTCAAGACAGGCTCCGTGCAGTACGGCGGCCTGAAGATGGCCTCGCAGCTCGCGGTGTACTCGCGCGGTGAGCTGTACGACCACACGGCGTTCCCCGTGAACCCCGACGACGCGAAGGCCCTGGCGGCATGGAAGAAGCGGGACGTGCCGGCGAGCGTCGCCGCGGCTGCCTACTCACGCATTCCCGGGGTGAACCAGGAGTGGGGCGTGATCATCCACCTCCCAGCGGGCGAGGCGCGCTGCACCCTCTACTGGGCCGACCTCCGCATCGGCTGGGACGCCGCCCGGCTGGCGCTGGACATCCGCCGCGCGAGGACGACCAAGGGCGCGCTGGTTCCGTTCAGCCGGAACGATTGATATAGTGTACCTACGGCGAGGGCGGTACGACTCTCGCACCGAAAGAAGGGGCTCACCAGTGACCGGCGAAGGCCGATCCATGACCACCGTCATCCCGTGGGGCACCCCCGAAGACCCGCGATTCGAGTTCCGTGGGGCGCCGGGCGAGATCCACGAATACATCGTCAACTCTTTCGAGTTCGATCGTAAGAGTGTATCTGGACTGCCTCTGCATGAGCTCGTCGCAGAGGCCAGCCGGCAGGCGCGGGCCACCTGGACCATCATGCGCGGCTTCCCCGACGCCCGCGTTGTCCCGGACCGCGAGCAGGGGAGCGAGAGCGTCCAGGGCAGCGCCTCCCCGGCGGCCCAGCAGGGCGCGACGAACCCGCTCCTCGAACAGATCGCGGCGTGCACCACCGCTGACGAGCTTCGCCGACTGTGGGCCACCAACCAGAACGCCTTCTCCGACCCGGAGGTCATGGAGGCATGGAAGGCCCGAGGCCGGGCCCTGGCGGGTTCGTGATGAAGAACCGCCTTCTCGGCGCGGCTCTCGCCGTAGCCATCGCGGCGGGCTCCCTCAAGGGCCGCGTCCCCGTCCGCCGCACCCCGTACCCCGTTCACCGACAGAGTGGAGATCAGTAGTGCCCCTGAACCTCAAGGACATCCCTACCGCCAACGGCGGATGGTTCAAGCCGGTCGAGGCCGCCAGCGCCGTGGCCATCCTCGTGGAGGTCAAGGACTTCGAGCGCCAGAGGCCCACCCCCAACGGGCCGAAGGACAGCGTCCTGGCCGATGTGACCACCTTCAAGACCCCGGAGCAGCTTGATCGGCTCGCGCCCGAGGTCTCGAAGGGGCAGCGCATCGAACAGACCGTCCTGGCCCGGGACCTGGCGTCCCTCGTAGGCGATGCCGTCCTCGTCACCGTCACCCAGGTACCCGCTTCCAAGCCCGGCGCCCACCCGGCATGGGTGTGGAAGCAGGTCACCGACCTGGGCATCAAGAACAAGGTCATCGCGTACGCCGAGCAGCGTGACGCGGCAGTCGACGCGGCCGTGGCCGCCGCCCCGTCCTTCGACTGACCGCACCCAACCTCCGCTGGGCAGGGGCGGCTGTGACGGCCGCCCCGCCTGGCGGGTGATGAGGAGAACCCACGCTTGCTGACCCCCGCACGTTCCCTGACCCTGCATGCCGAGTCCGGCAAGGAGCTGCCGCGGATCGACGCCTTCGAGCCGCTCTACAACATCGGCTGCCGCCCGCGTCACGGCGAGGTAGTCATGATTGCCGGCAGGTCGGGCACCCAGAAGAGCGGTCTGGCCCTGTTCTGGGTCGCGCAGATGAACCTGCCGACGCTCTACTTCAGCGCGGACATGTCCGCCTTCACGGCGAGCTCGCGTCTGGCGAGCATGATGACCGGCGACACCACGACGATGGTGGAGGCCGGCATGGCGGCTGGCGGCCGGTACCGCGAGGAGTACCTCGCCGCACTCTCCCACCTACGTATCACCTTCTCCTTCGGCTCCCCGATCACGTGGAAGGCGGTGGACGAGGAGCTCGAAGCCTATGTGGAGCTGTGGGACGAGTATCCGGCCGTGCTGGTCTTCGACAACTTGATGGATTTCGAAGGCGCCGAGAGCGACTACACCGAACAGATGGCCGTCATGTCCGGCCTGACCGAACTGGCCCGCGCGACGGGTGCCACGGTGATCGTCCTGCACCACGCGAGCGACAAGTCCTGGGAAGCCAAGAGCGACCCGTGGGCCCCGCCCTCCCGCGATCAAGTCAAGGGCGGACTGAGCGAGAAACCCGAGCTCAGCCTGTCCGTAGCGCTGGACCCCATGTCGATGGAGTTCCGGATCGCGGTGATCAAACAACGGATGGGCGCCTGCGACCCGACCGCGAAGCGGTACGCGACCTTGCGGTGCCACCCCGAGTACACCCGCTTCACCAAGCCCGAAGCTCGCATCTCCCCCCTCCCCCAGGCAACGCCACGGCAGTGGTCGCCGCTCGACGCCCTGAAGCAGTGAGGATTGTAAGAGTTGAACGACATTGCGGCGCGGAACCGCAGGAACAAGCGGGCCGGAGCGCGCTGGGAGGCCGAGCTCCGTGACGAGCTCCGCCAGGCTGGCTTCGACATCGAGCGGCTGCGGCTGAACGGCGTCGAGGACGAGGGCGACCACGTGGTTCGCCAACTCCCGGCGCGGCACCGCCCCTTCCTGATCATCGAGACCAAGAACGCGAAGTTCGAGCCGGGAACCTTCATCAAGGAGGCCCTCCACGAACGCGACAACTACGCCGTGCACCGCGGCCTCGACCCACGCGACGTAGACGTGGTGGTCATCGTCCGCAAGCGCGGCGCGAACTGGCGGCAGGCATACGTACTGACCACGGTCGAGGAGTTCTTCGATCTCCCCTCGGAGGCTGCCCCGTGAGGCAGTTCGAGGAGACTGAGGAACACGAGCGACTCCGGCGCGAACTCGGCGACCTGATGGAGGAGTTCATCGAGCCGCAGGGCCTCGGGGAACTCGGCTACGACCCGCGCGCCCGGTGCTTCCGGGGGGAGCGCATCGCGTGATGCCGGCCGAGGAAGTGTGCGGCTTCGAGGCGTTCCTCGACTGCCTCAACGACAACGAGTTCGACGCCCAGCTCCTCATGGAGATCGAGGAGTTCTACGAGGTCCCCATGGATGACCTCGACGAATGGATGCTCCCGTGAACCTCCGCCGCGTGCGCGACGCCGAGGACCAGGAGGACGAGAAGCCCACTCTCGCGGCCGTTCTCGAGCACTTCGAAGTCGATCACAACCCTGAGCGCACGACGGGCATGGCCCCGTGCCCCCTCCACGACGACAACACCCCGTCGTTCTCGTACCACCTCGATCGCGGCCTGTGGAAGTGCCACTCCTGCGGCGAGGGGGGCGACAGCTACACGCTGATCATGAAGAAGGAGAAGACCGACTTTGTCGGAGCACGAGCCCTTGCGGCCTCTCTCGCCCTCGCAACGGGCGATGCTGGAGGAGGCGACCGCCACCTATCAGGCAGCGCTTACGGCGGACGCCGCTCAGTACCTCCTCGGTCGCGGAATAACGCGAGACGAGGCGGCTACGTACCGGCATGGCGTCGTAACTGACCCCTTCCCCGGCCACGAGCGACAGGCCGGACGGCTGGCGATCCCCTACCTCGGGCACGACGGACGCGTCCTGACCATGCGGTTCCGGTGCCTCGAAAAACACAACCACCGGGACTTCGGGCACGGCAAGTACAACTCGCTCAAGGAGGACCCACCCCGCCTGTACGGGATCGACGCGATCCACACAGCAGGCGACGAGATCCACGTGACGGAGGGCGAGCTCGACGCCGTCACCCTTCGCCGGATGGGACTTCACGCGGTGGCCGTTCCCGGAGCTGCCCTGTGGCGTCCGCGCCATCGCCGGATGCTTGCCGGTTTCTCGCGGGTGTGGGTGTGGGGCGATCCGGACGAGGCCGGGACCGAGCTGGTGACGCGCATCTGCCGTTCCCTGCGTTCCGCCCGAGGCGTCCGCCTGCGGGCCGGGGACGTGACCGAGACCTACATGGAGGAGGGCGCTCAGGCCCTTCTCGACCTGATCAGCGAGGAGAGCCCGAGGTGACCGAGACCAAGACCACGCGAAGGTCGCCGGGCCGAAAGCCCGACCCGGCGACGGCGATCCTCGCCGAGGTGAAGGCAGCACGCAAGCTCGTCGCGGACGAGCCAATGCCCCTCACAGGAGGCCAGCGCCCCACCAAGGGACGGACCCACCACCAGCGCGAGGCGAACCGGTGGCGGTCAATCGAGATGAGCCGCCAACTGGCCGGCACCCCCGGCTGGGACTCGGCGCTCCTGGCCGCCTGCTTCGGCACCTTCGCCGAGCAAGACACCCAGCACGTTCGCGGCGGACTGGTCCGCCTGGCGGCCCTCGCCGTGGCGGCCGTGGAGTCCATCGATCGGGAGGCAGCGTGAGCGATTACAGCCTCCCCTGCCCCGAGTTCCTCGAAGGCCGCGGCTGCCACCACGTGCAGCCGCTTCACGGCGAGGACCGGGCAGCAGCCCGCGAGCAGCTCCGCGAGCACCTGCGCGGCCGGCACGGTGGCCAGGTCTGGTCGGAGAGCGAGATCCGCCGGGGAGTGGGCCACGTTCGGCCGAGGCGAACCACGCAGCTCCTCGCCCTGATGGAGGCCGAGCGAAGGAGGCTGCTCCCCCGATGACCACTTCTTTGCCCGGAACCCCCGGCCCCACCCTTCAGCGCATCTATGACGAGCTGGAGCCCGACGAGCGCGAGTCCGTGATGATCCGCCTCCTCGACGGCTCCTCCGCCGAACGCCTCGCCCTCGTCCTCCGCAAGCACGGGCACACCGTGTCCGCATCCACCATCCGCACGTACCGCCGATCCCTTCAGGAGACCGCGTAAGCCTGTGACTACCTCTCTACTGTCCGACCTTCTGGCCACGCCAACCCCTCCCCCGATACCGGCCCGCCAGGCCGACCCCGACCGTGACTACACACGGCAGATCGAAGTCTCAGGCGACGCAGCCGAGGTCACCGTGCGCGGCCCTGCCGAGATGGACCCGGACTCCTCGGCGGCTGACGTGCTGCGTGCCCATCGCCTCGACCCTGCCGACTGGGAGGTCACCGGCTTCCGCTCGTCCGAGTGGACCATGCCGAACGGCGAACCCGGCGTGAGCGCCCGGTTCTCCTTCAGTCGCCGCAAGGGCATGCCGGCCGAGCGGCCCAGCGTCGACGAGCTGCTGGCCGTCTTCGACCGGCACACCCCGCCCGTCCGCACCGCGCTGGACACCGAGGGCGAGTGGACTTACGTGGTCGCTCTGGGGGACATGCAGCTCGGCAAGCTCGACGGTGACGGCCCCGAGGGCACGCTGCGACGGGCGATGGACTGCATCGACAAGGCCGCCGACCTGCTGTCCGAGTACCGCATGCGCTTCACCATCGACCACGTTCACCTGGCCTGGCTGGGTGACCACGTCGAGGGCTTCGTCTCCCAGGGCGGAGCGAACACCTGGAGGACACAGCTCACCCTCACCGAGCAGATCCGGCTGACCCGGCGCCTGATGGCGCACGCGGTGCTGAAGCTCGCCCCGCTCGCCTCCCGGCTGACGGTCGTCGCCGTCCCCGGCAACCACGGTGAAGCCGTCCGCCCGAACGGCCGGGGCGTCACCCGCTACGACGACAGCCACGACACCGACGCCCTGATCTCGGTTGCCGAGGCCCTCAGCCTGGCGGGAGAGGAGTACGCGCACGTCGAGGTGTTCGTCCCCGACTCGGACGAGCTGACCGTGGTCGTCGAGTGCTCGGGAACCGTGATCGCCCATGCCCATGGCCATCAGTGGCGCAGCGGAAAGCACTTCGAGTGGTGGAAGGGGCAGAGCTTCGACAAGACCTCGGCCATGCACCAGGCCGATGTCCTGCTGGCCGGCCATCTCCATCACGAACACGTCGATACCGACGGGCCTCGCACGTTCATTCAGATTCCCGCCATGGAATCCGAGTCAACCTGGTGGCGGCACCGCACCGGCACCCGAGGTGCTCCGGGCCTGATGGTCATGGTCACCAAGGACGGCGAGGTCCCGGTGAAGGAGGTCGTCCGATGACGATCTCGCTCGTGAACATCGACCAGCCGCGGGACCCAGTCACGGCCGACTGGACCATCCTGGGCGAGCCGCAGGTGGAGAGCGTGTGCCGCGCAGTAGCGCGGGGCTTCTCGCGGGACTACGCGCTGACGCTGGAGTACGAGGACGCCTTGCAGGAGGCCGTCATCATTGCCGCCGAGCGCGCCTCGTACGTGGGCCAGCTCGTTGCTGACGGCGGGGCCGGACTGCTGCACCGTTGGCTCTCGCAGAGGCTCCGCGACCGGTGGCTGACCGAGGCAAAACACCGCTCCGCCCACGTGTCGTACGAGGCCGCGCGCACCGCTGCCGAGAGGAGCGGCCGTTGACCGCGTACGACCGTGCCCTGGTCGAGCACCTGCTTCCAGCGGTATGGGACGACGAGGCGGCGTACGGCATCCGGAACTTGCAGGCCCCAGACGCCGACATGCCAAAGGGCAGCGTGGACCCCAAGACGGCAAGCCTGCTGTTCGCTCACCTCGCCGACATACGGCGTGGCTGGGCGACTGCACCCCTGACAGTCGGTGAGCGCCAGGCACTCGTCCTGCGGTACGGCGCCGACCTCCCCGACACCGAGGCTGGCACCCTTCAGGGGGTGACGGACCGAGCCGTCCGCTACCGGCTCGAACGCGGGGTGGGGAAGATCGCGGCGCATCTCAACGGCCGCGAGTACGTAGATGGCTACGACTCTCTCGACCACGACGGTGAACGTGATAGCGGGTAAGAGGAGGTGAGGACGCGGGTCAGATCAGCGATCGCATCCGGCCACAACCGGAATGCAGTGGCTGGCCCGCTCCTCGTCACCTTGATCGCAGGCGCGTAAGTTCACCTCACGCGTGCTGGCAAGTTTGGGCAAGTTCCTCGCCCTTCCGCGAGGCCCCGGGCAAGCTCTGGCATGGGAAGCATCACCGGCGACGGAGGAGGACATCATGGCCCTGCGCATGCTCGGTAAGGACCCGAACAGCCCTGACGGCAACTCGCCCACCATCTACGTGGACGAGGAGACGGACAGGTACCTCGTCCAGGGGTACAAGGTTCTGGACGAGGAGCGGCTCAAGCAGTTGAACCTCCCCGCGCACGAGGGGGCGGTTGAGATCCCCCGCTATATGGTGCAGTTCTTCCTGGCAGAGGACAGGGAGGCCACCGCCAAGGACGCCGAGCCGGAGGTGAAGAAGGTTGACGAGTCCCCCGACGTTTAAGGAGCTGTTCCGCGACTGCCAGCGGACGGCCGTTCACCTGGAAGCCCGCGACGCCTACAGCAAGACGGATTCGGCCTTCGTCGACTGGAAGGCCGGCAAGGCCATCGACCCGGCCGAGCGCTGGGGCGCCTGGCACGCCATCGTCTCGGAGGCGGTCTCGCGAGGTGTCGAGGTGCGCCGGGCCCGCATTGTGTCGACCCCCGTGAGCGAGTACATCCGCTTCGAGCACGAGGTGACCGAAGGGCTCAACGTCGCAGCAGGCGAGCAGGTGCGATGGCTCCCCCGGCGAAACGCCTCGGATCTGCTTCTTCCGGGGAACGACTTCTGGCTGTTCGATTCCCGACTGCTGTACCTGAACCACTTTGACGGCGAAGGCGAGCCCACAGAGCCTGAGATCACCGAAGACCCGGAGATCGCGAAACTCTGCGATACGGCTTTCGAGGCCGTATGGAGTCGGGCAACGCCGCACGCAGAGTTCACAGCGTACTGAACACTCCGCATAGGACCGTCACCCAAAAATGAAACCGCCAGCATCTTCGAGCGCACAAGAAGCCCGCAAGGCGCTCGGGAAACGCCTCGCTGAGATCCGGGAAACAGCCGGTCTCACTAAGCGAGCCCTTTCCGCAAATCTGGGCTGGCATGAATCGAAGGCTTCGCGCTTCGAGAGCGGCTCACGCGCGCCCTCGGAGCGCGACCTTCGTGATTGGTGCAGAGTCTGCGGTGCAGACGGCGCGGCGGAGGATCTCGTCAAGACGGCCCGCGGAATCGAGGGCATGTACATCGAGTGGCACAGGATGGAGGACGAGGGGCTCAAGCGGGCGCAGGAGTCCGCCCTCCCTCTTTGGGAGCGCACACAGCACTTCCGGTTCTACTCGCCGTCGCTCATCCCTGGGCCGGTGCAAACTGCTTCCTACATCAAGGCGTTGTTGACCTCCATCCGCAATCGTCGCGGTTTGATCGACGATGTGGAGGCGGCTGTCGAGGTCCGCCTAGCGAAGCAGAAGATCGTCTACACGCCGCGCACCTTCGTCATCCTGCTGGAGGAGAGCGCCCTCTATCACCGCATTGGCGGGACGGACGTGATGGCCGGCCAACTCGGCTACCTGATCAGCGCTATGGCCTTGCCCACGGTGAGCATCGGCATCATTCCCCGCGACATCGACCGTCCACTCATGCCTGTCGAGGGCTTCTTCATGTTCGACGACCACACAGTCAAGGTCGAACTGGTGTCGGCGCATCTGACGGTCATACAGAAGCACGAACTTGCCATGTATGCCAGGACGTTCACCGAGCTGCATGAACATGCCGTCCTTGGTAGCGCTGCGCGTGAACTCATCACCCGCGCCATCGAATCTCAAGGGTGATCGCCTGGCAAGTTCGGGCACACTCCTGGAGTTCTTGCCGCACCCCTCTCTAACTTTGTTGGCACGGCAGAAGGCGTGCTCCGGAGGGGCCAATGAAGGTGGCAAGTACGGGCAAGGCAAGGAATTTGGCCGAAGTATCTGAGGAGAACGGCGGAGTTAGCGTCGCGGAGATTACTTCGCTGACCGAGACCGTTCTCGGATTCCGGCTGGGAACCACGACGCGCGCGCAGTTGGACCACTACGTGCCGAGACTTGCCAAGGAGCTGAACGGCCTCCTGGGCAAGGACTTAGGGGCCGAGGAAGACATCGGCGCTCAGGAACTCGTCCGCAGGGCGACGCGGCTGGTTGAACTGTCGGCCCGTCCCACTGCCGAGAGCCCCACGTTCGGCACGTTCTTCTACCTTCGCGATGTCGCCAACCTGTTGCGCCGGCTGCTGTGGCTCTACACGGAGCGGAACGGGCTCGGTGCGCCGTGAGTGTCAGAGAAGACCAGATCATCCGCGAGCTCTCCCACTACTTACACGAACACCCCGACGAGAAGATGGCGCTGATGCCGGTCTATGACGCGGCCGTTGATCACTCGCGGAGCCGGGGCTGCACCCACGGCCAGCGCTGTCCTCTCGTCATGGCGGGGGCCGTCGTCGTCGATGAACAGGCTCGCGTCCTGTGCTTGCGGCACGAAGGCGGCTACGCGCTTGCCGAGGCCGAGCCGGAGGACCAGGACAACTCCCTCAGCGAGGCGGCCTTGCGCCTTCTGGCTGAGGAAGTCGGCGTCTGGGATGTATGGACGGAGCCCGGCGCCGAGGGTCCGTTCCTGGTCGACGTGACGAGGCCGGGGCAGCACGGGTACGGACGCCGCCTTCGCGTCGGCATGCGCTACCTCTTCCGGGCCCACTCGGGCGCCGTCTTCCCCTCGATGATCGAGGCCGGTGCGGCGGCCTGGGTGCCTCTCCCCGAGATCGGCATCCCGTCAGTTCGCAGGCGCGTGGAGCACCACCTGATCGGAACCGGATGAGCCCTCGAAACCAGCAGATCTCCTACGTCCTGAGCCTGATCGCCATCGGCGGCTCCCTCCTCCTCGGCATCTGGAGGGGCTGATGTACCAGCCCAGGAGCGAGGAGCAGCCCTCTGAGCCCCCTCCGCCGGTCGGAACCATGAAAGCCACCAGGACGCCGACCGATGTCCGTATAGGGGACTTCATCCTCCTCGACGGCAGCTATCAGCGGGTCCGGGACATGAGGGCCGCGGGCACCTCGGCCCACCGTGTTCTGCACTTCGTCGGACATGCACCGCTGATCATGCGCACGCCCCGGATCGTCTGCCGGCCGATCTCACCGCGCTAAGCGGCCGTTCGGCGCCGCACCACCCACCCCATCTCATCACGCGAGGAGCTTTGCCATGCGCTTTCGCAAGATCCACGGAGCGGGCAACGACTTCATCCTCTTCACGGACCCCGGCCCGCGAGCTGGTACGGACTGGGCCAAGGAGGCGGAACGCCTCTGCGCCAGACGGACCGGTGTAGGTGCGGATGGTCTGGTCGTCAGCCGCTTCTTCAACCCCGCCTCCACGGTGCTCGAAGTGGACTGCTTCAACGCGGACGGCTCGACCGCAACCATGTGCGGTAATGCGCTGCGCTGTGCGGCCTGGGCGGCTCAGTGCGACCAGGGGTTCCGGACCATGCAGCTACGCATGGCCGGCGTCATGCACGAGGCCACCGTCGACAGCGACTCTGTCTGGGTCACGGCTGAAGTGGGCGCCATCCAGCCCCGCGTCTTACAGACGGTCATCAACGGCAGGCCGACGTGGTTCGACAGCGCGCACACCGGCACGGAACACGTCGTCGCCATCGTGGAGAACGTGGACGCCATCCACACCGAAGTGGTCGGCCGAGTCGTCCGGCACCACAAGAACGTGGCGCCGCTCGGTACGAACGTCAACTTCGTCCAGCACCTCGGCGGCCAGGCGCTCAAGATCCGCACCTACGAACGGGGCGTCGAGGCCGAGACCCTCTCGTGCGGCAGCGGAGCCGTCGCCGCCGTCGTCATCGCCACCATGCGGGGCCTCGTCGCCAAACGCGAGGTCACCGTCCACAACGAGGCCGGTGAGCCTCTCACCGTCCGTCCTCACGACGCCCACCCGAATCGGGCCGCCTGGGTTGGCGGGCCGGTCACCCAAACCTTCGAAGGGCTACTCGCATGACCCTCTTTCTCGACTCCAGCTCGAAGCAGGCGGCTCACAAGGCCACCGAGGAACTCCGCGTGTGGGGGCAGAGCAGGCGGGGCCTCGGCGTCGCCCTCATCTACGGGCCGGTCTCCGCCGAGGACAGGCTCTACCACTCCAAGTGCCCTGTCGAGCAGCGGTCCGTTACGGCCCTGGGCGAGGCGCTCGAAGAGATCGGCGCGCGGTGGGACGTGCTGGACCCCACCCAGCCCGGCTTCATCAGTGAGCTGGTCTCGTACGACGTGGCCCTCTCGAATCTGCATGGCCCCTACGGCGAGGACGGCCGTCTTCAGGGCCTGCTCGACTACCTTCGCGTGCCGTACTGCGGCAGCGGGGTCGCGGCTTCCGCCGTGGCCGCGGACAAGATCCTCTGCAAGCGGGTCATGCTGACCCTCGGTGTCCCGACGCCCGGCTGGCGTGTCTGGTCCGGCGGCCCGGTGAACTGGGCGAGCCAGACCGTCATGGTGAAGCCGCCCTTCGGCGGTTCCAGCGTGGGCATGAGCCTCGTCCGCGACGCGGCCGACCTGCCTCGTGCCCTGGCGGAGGCCGCCGGTGAAAGCGGCGAAGAGGTGCTCGTCGAGGACTACGTGATCGGCACGCCCGTGACCGTAGGCATGCTGGAGCTTCCCGGCGGCTCGGTCATCGTCTTCCCGCCGCTCACCACCGAAGCGACCGATGCGGAGTTCTATGACGCCGACACCAAGCTCGACGTGGACTCGAAGGGCGCCGTAAGCGTCCGCGCCGCAGAGCTGGAGCCCGTAGCGCTGAACCGGATCGCCAGGGACGCCCGGACTCTGTGGGACGGAATCGGGCTGCGTGGCTCGGCACGCATCGACTTCATCGTCACCGAGGACGGTGACGCGTATGTGCTGGAGGTCAACAGCACGCCTGGCATGTCCCGTGACAGCAACTTCGCGGTCGGGGCGGCGATGGTCGGGCTCACGCACACGGACGTCGTACTGGCGATGCTTCACGAGGCCCTGGCCCGGCCGCCGTACGATGTCCCCCTGCCCACTCCCGTGTTCTCCAGCACCACGGCGACGCGGGAGGCTGCCGTCTCCCTGTAGGAGCCCGCCACTGTGCCGCGCGTCCACGATGTCCCCCTGTGCCGACAGCTCATCTCCCCCGCCGAATGGGATCTACATGGCGGATGGGCACTCGGGGACAGGATCGAATGGTCCAACCGGGCGTGCGGCCTGGCGTCGTTGAGAGCGATCCTGCTTGCCTACGGGCGCGAGGCGCCCACGGTGACGGAACTCCTGAAGCTCGCCGTGAAGCACGAGGTTTTGACCCCGCGTGGAGCGCTTCACACGGGGATCGCCAACCTGGCGACCGAGCTGGGAGTGCCTTCCCAGGCGGAACCCGTCCCCGTCGAAAGCCTGCTCGGCCGCCTCGCTGAAGCCCCCCTCATCGTGTCCGTGACCGAGCAGTTCCCCGACGACGGCCGCACGGGCGGTCACCTCGTCATTCTGCGCGGTTACGACGACGGCCCCGAGCCGGTGATCCTCTTCCGAGATCCGTCAGCTTGGGGCCAGTCACATGATCGAATTCCCCTCAGCCGCTTGTCTGCTTCCTACACGGGGCGCGCGATCACCTTCGCGCCCCTGATCAACAACGGAGACTGCTGATGCCCGATACGGACGGCGACACGACCGAGGCCGCAGGCGGCCGAAGGATCGCCGTACTCGGCGAGATGCTGGAGCTGGGCGAGGAGGCGGTGGAAGCGCATCGCTCGGTCGGGCAGTTCGCCGCCGAGGTCGGCGTCGATCTCGTCCTGGCGATTGGCGGAGATCTCGCGAAGCAGCTTGCCCTCGCAGCCGGGGCCGCAGGGGTGCCCGAGGTGGCCATGGTGGGCGACAACAGGACCGCCGCGGCCTTCCTGCACACCGTCCTTCAGCCAGGGGACAAGGTGCTCGTCAAGGCGTCGCGCGGCGGCCAGCTCTGGCAGATCGCCCAGTCCCTCACGGGCCAGCCCGTTACTGACCTGTCCGGTCGCCACCTGCCCTGACTGTCAGCACGAAAAGCCTGTTCGGGTACTTCCTACTGACTCTGTTCTTCGGGGGCCCGTTCGCTGGACTGGTGGCCACTGACGTACGCCCAGTCGACCCTGATGACCGTCCCCCGTCCGACAGGCACAATCTCGCCGTACACCAGGGCATAGTGCGGCGGGCTGGCGTAGTTCACGACGGCATTGGACTCGGTCTCGTCATCCATGCCCGGAGAGGCTAGTGCCGCAGCCGGCATACGTCTCGGGAAGTCAGCACCGTCCCCCGATCGATATCCAGCACCAATCCAGCACGGTGCGGGTGATGAGGGGTGATGACGGGTGACGAAGTGTCAGATTATCCAGCACCTATCCAGCACGGTAAAAACCTAGGGGCCCGACCCTGGAGAGTCGGACCCCTTCTGACCTGCACATTTGTCAGATCAGCGATGTGGTGCTATGTGACCCACTACACGTTGAAGCGGAACTCCACCACGTCGCCGTCCTGCATGACGTAGTCCTTGCCCTCCATGCGGGCCTTGCCCTTGGCGCGGGCTTCGGCGACCGAGCCGCATTCGACCAGGTCCGCGAAGGAGATGACCTCGGCCTTGATGAAGCCGCGCTGGAAGTCCGTGTGGATCACGCCGGCCGCCTCGGGGGCGGTGGCGCCCTTCTTGATCGTCCAGGCGCGGGTTTCCTTCGGGCCGGCCGTCAGGTAGGTCTGGAGGCCCAGGGTCGTGAAGCCGACGCGGCCCAGGGTGGCCATGCCCGGCTCTTCCTGGCCGACCGACTGGAGGAGTTCGAGGGCTTCCTCGTCGTCCAGTTCGATCAGCTCCGCCTCCAGCTTGGCGTTCAGGAAGATCGCCTCGGCGGGGGCGACCAGCGCGCTCTGCTCCGCCTTGAAGGCGTCGTCCGTCAGCTCGTCCTCGTCCACGTTGAAGACGTAGAGGAACGGCTTGACGGTCAGCAAGTGCAGCTCGTGGAGGAGGTCGCCCTGCTCCGTGCCCTTGGTGATGCCGTGCGAGAAGAGGGTGTCGCCCGCTTCCAGGATCTTCTGGGCCTTCTCGACCGCGCCGAGGACCGCGACCTTCTCCTTCTGGAGGCGGGACTCCTTCGTCAGGCGCGGCACCGCCTTCTCGATCGACTGGAGGTCGGCGAGGATCAGCTCGGTGTTGATCGTCTCGATGTCGTCCTTCGGCGAGACCTTGCCGTCGACGTGGACGACGTTCTCGTCGGCGAAGGCGCGGATGACCTGGCAGATCGCGTCGGACTCGCGGATGTTCGCGAGGAACTTGTTGCCGAGGCCCTCGCCCTCCGAGGCGCCGCGCACGATGCCCGCGATGTCGACGAAGTCGACGGTCGCCGGGATGACCTTCTGGGAACCGAAGATGCCCGCCAGGACGGCGAGGCGGGCGTCCGGGACGCCGACGACGCCGACGTTCGGCTCGATGGTGGCGAACGGGTAGTTGGCCGCCAGCACGTCGTTCTTGGTCAGGGCGTTGAAAAGGGTCGACTTGCCGACATTCGGCAGGCCGACGATTCCGATCGTGAGCGACACGTTGGCGACTTCCCGTAGTGGAGGGGGCTGGCCCGGGTACGGGCCATCGGACAGTTTACTTTCCGATGCGCGCCGGTGGATGTACGCGTGTCCAGGCACCCGTCCGGGGCCCGCGCCGCCTAGCTTGGTCCAGTGGAGCGAGACAGGATGCGATCGGCATATCACCCGCAGCGACAGCCGGCGGCGGCGCGGCGGCCCGCCGCCGTACCCCCGCAGGCCGGCGGGCCCCGGCCCGGACCGCGGCCCGGCCCCCGGGTGGCCCGGCGGCTGCCGCGGCCCCGGCTGACCGGGCTCGGCGGCGGGCTCTTCGCCTGCGCCGCGATGGTGCTGGCCTCCGGGATCGACTGGCTGCTCTTCGACGCGTCGTTCCTCGGGTACGGGCTGCTCTTCCTGCCCGTCGCCGCCGCGACCGCGCTCTGGGTGCGCCCCGCCGACCTGGTCACCGCGCCGATCGCCGCGCCGATCGCCTTCACCGCCGGGGTATGGCCCCTCGCGGGCGGCTCCGGCGGCTTCGGCGGTCAGCTGATGGGCGTGGTCACGGCGCTGTCCCTGCACGCCGGGTGGCTGTACGCCGGGACCCTGATCGCCGCTCTGATCGCGGTGGTGCGCAAGGCCGTGCTCATCGGACGGAGGCGCACCCCGCCCCGCCGCGTCGCCTGACGAAGCCCCGCCGCGTAGCCCGACCCGCCCCCTCACGTGCGCAGACCGCGCCCCCTCACGCCGAGGCGGGCCGCGCCGCCATCGCCGCGCCCACGATCCCCGCGTTGTTCTGGAGGGTCGCGGGGACGATCTCCGCGCGGATGCCCTCGATCAGCGGCAGGAACTTCTCCGGCTTGCGGCTCACGCCGCCGCCGAGGATGAAGAGGTCCGGCGAGAACAGCATCTCCACGTGGGCCAGGTACCTCTGCAGCCGGTGGGCCCAGCGTTCCCAGCTGAGGTCGCCGTCCTCCTTGGCCTTCACCGAGGCGCGGCTCTCCGCGTCGTGACCGCGCAGTTCCAGGTGGCCCAGTTCGCTGTTGGGAACCAGGTGGCCGTCCGTGAAGAGGGCGCTGCCGATGCCCGTGCCCAGGGTCAGGAGGATGACCGTACCGCCGCGGCCGCGGCCCGCTCCGTACGTCATCTCCGCGACGCCCGCCGCGTCCGCGTCGTTCAGGACCGTGACCGGGAGGCCGTCCAGGCGTTCCGAGAGCAGTTTCGCGGCGTCCAGGCCGACCCAGCCCTCGTCCACGTTGGCGGCCGAGCGCGTGATGCCGCCGGTCACGACCCCGGGGAAGGTGACGCCGACCGGGCCGCTCCAGTCGAAGTGCCGTACGACCTCCGCGACGCAGCCGGCCACCCCGTCGGGAGTGGCCGGATGCGGTGTCAGTACTTTGTGGCGCTCCTGCGCCAGGTCGCCGCGGTCAAGGTCCACGGGAGCGCCCTTGATCCCGGAACCGCCGATGTCCACACCGAAGATCTGCATGGACCCACCGTACGAAAAACAGCGGGCCGGGGTGAGGTGACCCGGCCCAGGGGGGCGGCTAGCCGCCCGCGAGCAGGTTCGCGGCCTCGGTGCGCAGGTCGCGGCGCAGCTCCTTCGGCAGCGAGAAGACGATCGACTCCTCGGCCGTCTTGACGATCTCCACGTCGGCGTAGCCGCGCTGCGCGAGCCACTCCAGCACTTCCTCGACCAGGACCTCCGGCACCGAGGCGCCCGAGGTCAGGCCGACCGTGGTGACGCCCTCCAGCCAGGCCTCGTCGATCTCGCTCGCGAAGTCCACGAGGTGCGCGGCGCCCGCGCCCGCGTCCAGGGCGACCTCGACCAGCCGGATCGAGTTCGAGGAGTTCTTCGAGCCGACGACGATGACGAGGTCGGAGTCGGCGCCCATCACCTTGACGGCGGCCTGCCGGTTCGAGGTCGCGTAGCAGATGTCGTCGCTCGGCGGCGAGACCAGCAGCGGGAACTTGGTCTTCAGCGCGTCGACCGTCTCCATCGTCTCGTCGACGGAGAGCGTGGTCTGCGACAGCCAGACGACCTTGGACTCGTCGCGGACGGTGACCTTGGCGACGTCCTCGGGGCCGTCGACGATCGTGATGTGGTCCGGGGCCTCGCCGGAGGTGCCGATGACCTCTTCGTGGCCCTCGTGGCCGATCAGGAGGATGTCGAAGTCCTCGTTCGCGTACCGGACGGCTTCCTTGTGCACCTTGGTGACCAGGGGGCAGGTCGCGTCGATCGTCGCGAGCTTGCGCTCGGCGGCCTCGTCGTGGACGACGGGGGCCACGCCGTGCGCCGAGAACATCACGATGGAGCCCTCGGGGACCTCCTCGGTCCGCTCGACGAAGACGGCGCCCTTCTTCTCCAGCGTCTGGACGACGTACTTGTTGTGGACGATCTCGTGCCGGACGTAGACCGGGGCGCCGTACTGCTCCAGCGCCTTCTCGACGGCGATCACGGCGCGGTCGACGCCCGCGCAGTAGCCGCGCGGGGCGGCGAGGAGGACACGGCGGGAAGCGGCAGCAGTCATGGCGTCCATCGTACGGGGGTGTCCAACAGGCCGGACGTCGCCCGTTCGGCAGAGACTGGACCGAAAGCGTGTCCACAGCGTCGCTCGGAGGGCGGATGGTGTCCGGTACGGATAGCGATACGGATGCCGCCGCGGTGGCCGGCCCGGCGCCCGACGGCGCCCCCGAGGGGCGGCTGCGGCGCAGTCTGGGCTTCCGCGACCTGGTCGTCTACGGCCTGCTCTTCATCGCGCCGATGGCCCCGGTCGGCATCTTCGGCACCCTCGACGCGAAGTCGCACGGCGCCGTGGCCCTGGTCTACCTCGCGGCCACCGTCGCGATGGCCTTCACGGCCTTCTCGTACGCGCAGATGGTGCGGGTCGCGCCGCAGGCCGGTTCGGTCTTCACCTACGCCCGCAAGGGCCTGGGCGAGGGGGCGGGGCTGATCGCCGGGTGGATGGCGATGCTCGACTACCTGCTGATCCCGGCGGTGGCGTACCTCTTCTCGGGGATCGCGATGAACGCGCTGGTGCCCGAGGTGTCGCGCTGGGTGTGGACGGCGCTGGCCGTGGTGGTCACCACGCTGCTGAACCTGTGGGGCGTACGGGCGGCGGCGCGCGTCGGCTTCGCCGTGCTGGCCCTGGAGATCCTGGTCCTGCTGGTGTTCCTGGTCGCCGCCGTGACCGCACTGGTCCAGGACGGCGCACGGCGCGGCTGGCTCTCGCCGCTGACCGGGGACGGCTCGCTCGGCTTCTCGCTCGGGGCGGTGGTCGGGGCGGTGTCGGTGGCGGTCCTGTCCTACCTGGGGTTCGACGCGATCGCGTCCTTCGCGGAGGAGGTGACGGGCGGGAGCGCGAAGGTCGCGCGGGCGGTGCTCTTCTGCCTGGCCCTGACCGGCGTGCTCTTCATCGCCCAGACCTATCTGGCGGCGCTGCTGACCCCGGTGTCCGCCGCCGAGCTGGCGGCGGAGCCGGCGCTCCAGGGCCCGGCGTTCTACGCCACCGCCGAGTCGGCCGTGGGGCCCTGGCTGCACGACCTCGTCGCGGTCAGCAAGGCGATCGGGGCGGCCTTCGCGGCGCTGGCCGGGCAGGCGGCGGCCGGTCGGCTGCTGTTCGCGATGGCGCGCGACCGGCGGCTGCCGCGGGTCCTCGCCCGGACGTGGGGCGGCACCCCGCGCCCGGCGCTGCTGGTCGCGGCGACAGTGACGCTGGTCGCGGCGGTCTGGGCGGCCCGGCGCGACGACGGGCTCGACCACCTGGTCTCCGTGGTGGACGTCGGGGCGCTGGTGGCCTTCACCCTGCTGCACGCCTCCGTGGTCGGCTGGTTCGTCGTACGCCGCTCCGGGGGCGCCCCGCGCTGGTGGCAGCACCTGGTGGTGCCGGTCCTCGGCGCGGCGGTGACGGTCGCGGTGATCGTCGGGGCGTCGCCCACCGCCCAGTGGGTGGGCGCGCTCTGGCTCGCCGTGGGGCTGGTGGTGCTGGTGGCACAGCGGGGGCGGCGCACGGGCGCGGGACCCGGCGCGTGATCCGACGGAGCCGACCCGGTCCGACGTGACGGAGCCGACCCGGTCCGACCTGACGGACCCGGCGCACGACCCGCCGGAGCCGTCGGCTCTGTCGGTCCCGGCGGCTAGCCTGCGTGCATGGGTCTGAATTCATCGCCGGAGACGCCACTGCCCGTCGGTCGGGTGTCCCGCCTGATCGGGGGCTGGATCGACCGCCTCGGCCAGGTGTGGGTGGAGGGCCAGATCACCCAGCTCTCGCGGCGGCCGGGGGCCGGGGTGGTGTTCCTGACGCTGCGCGACCCGTCGCACGACATCTCGCTGAGCGTGACCTGCTTCCGGCAGGTGTTCGACGAGGTGGCGGACGTCGTGTCCGAGGGCGCGCGGGTCGTGGTCCTGGCCAAGCCCGAGTGGTACGCGCCGCGCGGGCAGCTGTCGCTGCGGGCCACGGAGATACGGCCCGTGGGCATCGGCGAGCTGCTGGCGCGGCTGGAGAAGCTCAAGCGGTCGCTGGCCTCCGAGGGCCTGCTCGCGCTGGACCGCAAGAAGCCGCTGCCGTTCCTGCCGCAGCTGATCGGGCTGGTGGTGGGGCGGGCCTCGGCGGCCGAGCGGGACGTTCTGGAGAACGCGCGCCGCCGCTGGCCGGCCGTCCGCTTCGAGGTGCGCAACGTCGCGGTGCAGGGCGTCCACGCGGTGCCGCAGGTGATCGAGGCGGTCAAGGAGCTGGACGCGCTGCCCGGGGTCGACGTGATCATCGTGGCGCGCGGCGGCGGCAGCGTGGAGGACCTGCTGCCCTTCTCCGACGAGGAGGTCGTCCGGACGGTGGCCGCGGCCCGCACTCCGGTGGTCTCGGCGATCGGGCACGAGCCGGACTCGCCGCTGCTGGACCTGGTGGCCGACGTACGGGCGTCGACGCCGACCGACGCCGCGAAGAAGGTGGTCCCGGACGTCGGCGAGGAGCTGGAGCGGGTACGTCAGCTGCAGGGCCGCGGGCTGCGCGCGGTGCGGGGGCTGCTCGACCGGGAGGAGCGGGGGCTCGCGCACGCGCTGGGCCGGCCGGTGTTCGTCCACCCGCAGCGGATGGTGGAGACCCGGGAGGACGAGCTGGACGCGCTGCTCGCGCGGTCCCGGCGGACCCTGGGCCACCTGCTGGACCGCGCCGAGTCGGAGCTCTCGCACACCCGCGCCCGGGTGGTTGCGCTGTCCCCGGCGGCGACGCTGGAGCGGGGGTACGCGGTGCTCCAGCGGGCGGACGGGCACGTGGTGCGCTCGCCGGAGGGGCTGGGGGCGGAGGAAGTGCTGCGCGCGCGGGTCGCGGAGGGCGAGTTCACCGTCCGCGTCGCGGGCGCCGGGGGCGGCGCGGACGCCGGATAGGCGACACGCTCCCGCAATGTTTTCGTTGTGTCACGCAGATAAGATCGGAGCGGGGAATGGCTGAGGCCGGTACGGCGCTGGGGTACGAGCAGGCGCGCGACGAACTGATCGAGGTCGTGCGCAAGCTGGAGGCGGGCGGCACCTCCCTGGAGGAGTCCCTGGCCCTCTGGGAGCGGGGCGAGGACCTGGCGAAGGTCTGCCGGAACTGGCTGGAGGGCGCCCGCGCCCGGCTGGACTCGGCGCTGGCGGAGCGCGCGGGGGACGGCGCGGCGGGCGGGTCCGGCGGGGACGACGCCTAGCACGGCGGCGACGACGGGGCTGTGAGGCCGGTCACCGCGACACCCGAGTAGTTGAAATTTAAATCTCTTGGGCGTACCGTCGGTGTCATCGCTTCACCCCCGTATTCGTATGGAAGAAGGCTTTCCGATGTCTCTCGTTCTTGACGCCGCCGCCCAGGACCTCCTGTTCCGCGAGGCCCGTACCGCCAACTCGTTCTCCGACGAGCCGGTGACCGAGGAGCAGGTCCAGGCGATCTACGACCTCGTCAAGTTCGGCCCGACGGCCTTCAACCAGACGCCCCTGCGCATCACGCTGGTCCGCTCCCCCGAGGCCCGCCAGCGCCTGGTGAAGCACATGGCCGAGGGCAACCAGCCCAAGACCCTGGCCGCCCCGCTGGTCGCGATCCTCTCCGCGGACAACGAGTTCCACGAGGAGCTGCCGGCCCTGCTCCCCGGCTTCCCGCAGGCCGCGGACCTCTTCTTCACCGAGCGCCCGGTGCGCGAGCAGTCCGCGCTGGTGAACTCGGCCCTCCAGGCCGCGTACTTCATCGTCGGCATCCGCGCCGCCGGTCTGGCCGCCGGTCCGATGACGGGCCTGGACTTCGCCGGTGTCCAGAAGGAGTTCCTGGACGCCGACCACACCCCGCTGATGGTCATCAACATCGGCAAGCCGGGCGAGAACGCCTGGTACCCGCGCTCCCCGCGCCTGGAGTTCGACCAGGTCGTCACGACCGTCTGAGCCCCGCGCCGCGCCCCCGCGCCGCAGAATGCGAGAAGGCCGCCCACCCCGGTTTCCCCGGGGCGGGCGGCCTTACGCGCGTCGTGGGCCCGGCCGCGGGCGGCGCACCGTGGGCTCGGCCGCCCAGGCGGCCGCGACTCAGCCGCCCTGCTTGAACTCCAGCGCCGCGGCCAGCTCGCCCAGCTCCTCGAAGGAGCCGGTGCCGGTCACCACGGTCACGTACCCCTGCTCCCGGCGCACCAGGGCGTCGTACTTCGGGCCGTCCCAGCGCTCGTAGGTCAGCTCGCCGACCCGCTGCGTCGCCCCGGTGGCCCCGGCCTTCTGGGTGACCTTCTCCACGTACTTCTGCGAGGTGTCGCTCGACTGCTCCACCGCCGCGTACTGGCCGCGCGGGTCGAGGAGGCCCAGGTGCCAGGCGTTCGCGGCGCGGCGGTCGTAGGTCACCGAGGTCGCGCGCCACTCCTTGCCCAGCCCGACGGGCGAGCCCACGGGGTACGGCGCCGCGCGGCGGGCCGTGAGGGTCTCGATCCGGTAGTCCACGACCACGGTCGGGTCGGCCTTGTCGTCGTGCGGGACGGCCAGGTAGATGCCCCCCACGACCACGCCGATGACCGCCAGCGACCGGACCATGTCCCAGATCGTCTGCTTGCCTTTCATGCCTGCCACGCCACCATCGTCCCGCATCGCGGTACGCGATCATCACCAGGGTCGCCCCGGGAGGCCGGGCGGCCCGGGGCACGGCGGGCGCGAACCGTCCGCTCAGGCCAATCCGCTGACCGATATACCGCTCATACGTGCCCCGCCCTGCTCAATTTATCGACGTACCGATAGAGTTCCAGCACCCTCACTTCCGGCCGTCGCCGTACAGAAAGGTGCGCTCCGATGACCGAGCACAACCTGCCGCCCCAGCTCGAAGTCTCTCCGGAGGCACCCGACCGCAACCTCGCCCTGGAGCTCGTCCGGGTCACCGAGGCCGCCGCCATGGCCGCGGGCCGGTGGGTCGGGCGCGGTGACAAGCTCGGCGCCGACGGCGCCGCGGTCAACGCCATGCGCACCCTGATCTCCACCGTTTCGATGAACGGCGTCGTCGTCATCGGCGAGGGGGAGAAGGACGAGGCCCCCATGCTCTTCAACGGCGAGCGGGTCGGCGACGGCACCGGCGCCGAGGTCGACATCGCCGTCGACCCGATCGACGGCACCACCCTGAACGCCAAGGGCATGCCGAACGCGATCGCCGTCCTGGCGGCCGCCGACCGCGGGACCATGTTCGACCCGTCCGCGGTGTTCTACATGGAGAAGCTGGTCACCGGCCCCGAGGCCGCCGACTTCGTCGACATCAACGCACCCGTTTCGGTGAACATCCGGCGCGTCGCCAAGGCCAAGAACATGGCCGTCGAGGACGTCACCGTGGTCATCCTGGACCGCCCCCGCCACGAGGGCATCGTCAAGGAGATCCGCGAGACCGGCGCCCGCATCAAGTTCATCTCGGACGGCGACGTCGCGGGCTCGGTCATGGCGGTGCGCGAGGGCACCGGCGTGGACCTGCTCCTGGGCATCGGCGGCACCCCCGAGGGCATCATCTCGGCCTGCGCGATCAAGTGCCTCGGCGGCACCATCCAGGGCAAGCTGTGGCCGAAGGACGAGGCCGAGCGCCAGAAGGCCATCGACGCGGGCCACGACCTGGACCGCGTCCTGCACACCAACGACCTGGTCTCCGGCGACAACGTCTTCTTCGTCGCGACCGGCATCACGGACGGCGAGCTGCTGCGCGGCGTCCACTACCGCTCGGAGACGGCGACCACCTCGTCGCTGGTCATGCGCTCGAAGTCGGGCACGATCCGGCAGATCGACTCCACCCACCGCCTGTCCAAGCTGCGGGCGTACAGCGCGATCGACTTCGACCGCGCGCAGTAGGCCTGCGACCGGCAGGACAAGGAGGGGCGGCCCCCGCGTGCGGCGGGGACCGCCCCTCCTTCGCGTCCACGGCCCCCGCGCGGCACATCCAGCCCCGCCGGCGTTTGAGGCGCGGGGGTCCGGGGGCGGAGCCCCCGGCAACGGCGCCGCACCGGCGACCCCGCGGCAGCGACCGGCTCGGCCCGCGGCCGGCGACCCGCTCAGCCCGCGGCAGCGACCGGCTCGGACCCCGGCCCCTGCCGAAGCTCGGCGGCCCGCCGCCGCCGCCGAGCCAGCACCACGCGCCGCTCGGCGGCGGTGAGCCCGCCCCACACCCCGTACGGCTCCGGCTGGAGCAGCGCGTGCTCCCGGCAGGCCACCATCACGGGGCAGCGGGCGCAGACCCGCTTGGCCGCCTCCTCGCGCGCGAGCCGCGCCGCGGTCGGTTCCTTCGAGGGGGCGAAGAAGAGCCCCGCCTCATCCCTGCGGCACACCGCCTCCGCGTGCCATGGGCCGTCCTCTTCCCTCGCGGGCGTCCGTGGGCCCGGAATACCCCGGACGCTCTGCACGGTGGCTACCTGCAGGGACTGATGCGGCGGATGCTGCACGGTCTACTCCTGACGACGTATTCGCGAGCGAGAGACGATGCACCTGTCCCTACCCGCTGTACGCGCCCCTATGCACTGTGTGCCACCCGGCGGAAGTTCGACCGGAATCCGCCGTATGCGGAAGCCAAACGGAACCATTTCGGCCGCGCCCGCGACCGCCGGCGCCCCCGGCACCACCGGACGCGCCCGGCCATCCGCCGTCAGCCCAGCCGCTTGCGGAACCGGTCCGCGAGGTCGACGAGCCGGGCCCCCCGCTTGCGGCGCGCCTCGATGTTGCCGAGGACGGTGAAGCCGCGGACGATCACGACGGGCGCCTGCGGGTCGGTGGCGGACTCCCCCTCGCCGCGGACCTCGAAGTTCCCGAGCACGCCGCTGCCGTAGCCCCGCAGGGTCACGTTCTCCGGGACGCGGACCTCGACGTTGCCGAGGACGCAGGTCACGTTGATCTCGGTGACCTGCTGCTCGAAGACGGCCTCGCTGAGGTCGAGGGTGATGTCGCCGAAGACCGAGACGGCCCGGGTGCGGGCCGCCGGGCGCCAGCGGCCCT
Source organism: Streptomyces sp. NPDC043876 (assembly GCF_056435825.1). NCBI lineage: Bacteria > Bacillati > Actinomycetota > Actinomycetes > Kitasatosporales > Streptomycetaceae > Streptomyces > Streptomyces sp. NPDC043876. Next base: position 284,123 of record NZ_JBWKDV010000001.1, read on the forward strand.
TGCGGGCCGAGCTGCTGAAGACCGCCACCACGTTCTCGGCGTACGCGCCAGCGGGCGGGCCGGAAACCGGCCAGGCCGGACCGGCTGCGGGCGCGGGCGGGGCGTGAGCGGCTCCCGGGGCCGCCGGGAGGTCGCGCACCAGCACCTCCAGTTCGGCCACCGTCTTGACGGCGTAGAGGGAGTCGAGGCGCTCCGCGTGCTCCTCGGCGGTCAGCCGGCCCTCGGCGAGGGCGTCGCCGATGATCCCCGCGATGCGGTCGCGGTCGGCGTCGGAGGCGCGCAGCGCGACGGACGCGGAGTCGGCCGCGGGCGCGGGCGCGGCGACGGGCACGGGCGCGGCGGGGTGCTTTTCGAGGTCCACGTCCGCCAGCATAGCGAGACACGATAGATCGCGATACTGGCGAGTGAGCCTTACCTCACAGAGGAAGCCGGGGAAAGAGGTCCTAGGCTGGTGGGCGCGCTGCCAATCGGGCGTCAGCGCGCTGTCTGCCGAGTGAGGAATGGCCACACGATGCCGGAGTTCGCGTACACCGACCTGCTGCCCCTGGGCGAGGACACCACCCCCTACCGGCTGGTGACCGCGGAGGGCGTCTCCACCTTCGAGGCCGACGGCCGTACGTTCCTCAAGGTCGAGCCCGAGGCGCTGCGCCTGCTCGCCGAAGAGGCCATCCACGACATCCAGCATTTCCTGCGCCCCGCGCACCTCGCGCAGCTGCGCCGGATCATCGACGACCCCGAGGCGTCGGCGAACGACAAGTTCGTCGCCCTCGACCTGCTGAAGAACGCGAACATCGCGGCGGCGGGCGTGCTGCCGATGTGCCAGGACACCGGCACCGCGATCGTGATGGGCAAGCGCGGCCAGAACGTGCTGACCTCGGGCGGCGACGAGGCGGCGCTCTCGCGCGGCATCTACGACGCCTACACCCGGCTGAACCTGCGGTACTCGCAGATGGCCCCGCTGACCATGTGGGAGGAGAAGAACACCGGCTCGAACCTGCCCGCGCAGATCGAGCTGTACGCCACCGACGGCGGCGCGTACAAGTTCCTCTTCATGGCCAAGGGCGGCGGCTCGGCCAACAAGTCCTTCCTCTACCAGGAGACCAAGGCGGTCCTCAACGAGGCCTCCATGATGAAGTTCCTGGAGGAGAAGATCCGCTCGCTCGGTACGGCGGCCTGCCCGCCCTACCACCTGGCGATCGTGGTCGGCGGCACCTCGGCGGAGCACGCGCTCAAAACCGCGAAGTACGCCTCGGCGCACTACTTGGACGAACTGCCCACCGAGGGCTCGGCGCTGGGCCACGGCTTCCGCGACGAGGCCCTGGAGCAGCAGGTCTTCGAGCTGACGCAGAAGATCGGCATCGGCGCCCAGTTCGGCGGCAAGTACTTCTGCCACGACGTACGCGTGGTGCGCCTGCCGCGCCACGGCGCCTCGCTGCCCGTCGCGATCGCCGTGTCCTGCTCGGCCGACCGCCAGGCCACCGCGAAGATCACCGCGGAGGGCGTCTTCCTGGAGCAGCTGGAGCGCGACCCGGCCCGGTTCCTCCCCGAGACCACCGACGAGCACCTGAACGAGTCCGCGGACGTCGTCTCCATCGACCTGAACCAGCCGATGGACGACATCCTCGCCACCCTCACCCGGCACCCGGTCAAGACCCGCCTGTCCCTGACCGGCCCGCTGGTCGTGGCGCGCGACATCGCGCACGCCAAGATCAAGGAGCTGCTGGACTCGGGCGCGCCGATGCCGCAGTACCTGAAGGACCACCCGGTGTACTACGCGGGCCCGGCGAAGACCCCCGAGGGCTACGCGTCCGGCTCCTTCGGCCCGACCACGGCCGGCCGGATGGACTCCTACGTCGAGCAGTTCCAGGCGGCCGGCGGCTCGAAGGTCATGCTGGCCAAGGGCAACCGCTCGCAGCAGGTGACCGACGCGTGCGCCGCGCACGGCGGCTTCTACCTCGGCTCGATCGGCGGCCCGGCGGCCCGCCTCGCGCAGGACTGCATCAAGAAGGTCGAGGTCCTGGAGTACGAGGAGTTGGGCATGGAGGCGGTCTGGCGGATCGAGGTCGAGGACTTCCCCGCCTTCATCGTGGTCGACGACAAGGGCAACGACTTCTTCCAGAACCCGGCCCCGGAGCCCACCTTCACCCACATCCCGGTCCGCGGCCCGGGCCTGGCGTAGCCCTTACCGCCCCGGCGGTACGGAAACACCCGGCCGGGGTGCGCCGGCCGGGTGGGGGTGCGGGGGTGCTGGCGGGCCTACGGGGGTGTCGGCCCGCCGGGGTGGTTACGCGAAGCGCTGGTTCGCCGAGCCGTTGCAGGGCTGGAGGCGGACCGGGTCGTGGGCGGCGGCCACGGTGAGGCACATGCCGGGGGCCGCCTGCGGGTGGAGGGTGGCTCCGTCACGGACGAACTGCTGGTTCGCGCCGCCGTGGCAGTTCCAGAGGACGAGGGCGGTGCCCGCGCCGTAGTTGCCGCCGGGGGCGTCCAGGCAGCGGTCCTGGGTCAGCTCGACGTGGAGCGACTTGCGGGGGGCGTCGTACCACCAGCCCTGGTTGCGGCCGCCGTGGCAGTCCCAGCCGAGGAGCGCGGTGCCGTTGGCGCTGGAGCCGGCGTTGGTGTCGACGCAGGTGCCGGTCCCGGCGTTCTTCAGCGGCTTGTAGAGGTCGTCCCAGGCCCCGGCCTGCAGGACGGGGGTGCCGGTGCTCGCCGGGTCGGCGCAGGAGGCTTCGCGCAGGCCCGAGCCGTAGAGCTGGGTCAGGCAGGACGCGAAGGCGGCGTGGCCGCGGGCGTTGGGGTGGAAGGACTGGCGGGCGGTGTTCTCGTCCCACGGGAAGTGGTCGCCGAGGTCCAGGTAGAGGCCGCGGGCCCAGGCGTCCTCCATGCAGACCTCGTGGCCGTTGAAGAGCCGCGAGTTGTCCAGGTAGGTGGCGCCGGAGGCGAGGGCGGCGGCGCGCATGCCCTTCTCGAAGGCGGGTACCGCGTGGTTGCGGCCCCACGAGGCGTCCGAGTCGTAACCCGCGCAGCCGCCGGGGAGCTTGCCGGGGAAGTTCGGGTTGTCGTTGAAGTCGGGGCCGATCGGGCTCGGGTAGCCCATCACGACGAGCTTGTAGTCGGTGTCGGCGTAACCGGCGCCGCGCATGACGGTCTTGAGGTCGGCGACGGTCGCTTCGACCTTGGGCCGCAGGCCGTCCACCCGGGCCTGCCAGCCGGGACCGTACTTGGGCTCGCAGGTGCCCTGGCTGAGCACCCAGCGGGTGACGCAGTCGGTCATGACGGGGCCGAACTGGAGGTCGTCGTTGGCCCCGGCGACCAGCAGGACCATCTTGATCCGGGTGTTGCGGGCCTTGATGGCGAGGTTGTCGCTCTGGACCAGCTCGTCGGCGTACTGCTTGCTGCCGCCGATCCGGATGTTGCCGGTGTAGCCGCCGGAGCAGGCCACGTTGAAGGTGAGGTCGGCGGGGATGCCGGTGCGGTGGATGGCCGAGTCGGGCGAGCGGTGGCACTGGTTGGAGGAGGTGTTGGTCGCGGGGTCGTACGCGCCCACCCCCTCGCCGGAGATCTCGCTGTCGCCGAGCGAGATGAGACCGGTCTTGCGGTCGGCCACCGGGCGGATCGCCGGGTCCCCGTAGATCCTGGTGGCCTCCGCGGCGCGGATCGCCTCCAGTTCGGGCGGGAGGGCCGTCGCCGCGGCCGGGGCGGCGGTGGCCGCCTGGGCCATGGGGGTGATGGCGGTGACGCCGCCGAGGGCGGCCGCGATCGCGGCGGCCGCGGCGAAGGTAGATCTGAGCCTGGGTGTGGTGCGGGCCATGGATGTCTCCCCGGTGTCAGGTGTTACCCCCGGTATTTACTGGCCGGTAGGGGAGTTGGGAACACTTCGAACACGACAATTGCTCAACTTTTTGAGGAGGCCACGAACATGACCGAGAACCAGCAGGGCCGCGAGGACGCCGGATTCCGCGTGGAGCACGATTCGATGGGCGAGGTGAGGGTTCCCGCCGACGCCAAGTGGCGCGCCCAGACGCAGCGCGCCGTGGAGAACTTCCCCGTCTCGGGGCAGCGCCTGGAGCGCGCGCACATCGCCGCCCTCGCCCGGGTCAAGTCCGCGGCCGCGAAGGTCAACGCGGAGCTGGGCGTCCTGGACGCGGACATCGCCGGGGCCATCCGGTCGGCCGCCGCCGAGGTGGCCGAGGGCCGCTGGGACGCGCACTTCCCGGTGGACGTCTTCCAGACCGGGTCCGGGACCTCGTCCAACATGAACGCCAACGAGGTGATCGCGACGCTGGCCACCGAGCGGCTCGGCCGCGACGTGCACCCCAACGACCACGTCAACGCCTCGCAGAGTTCCAACGACGTCTTCCCGTCCTCGATCCACATCGCCGCCACCGCCGCCGTCACCGGCGAGCTGATCCCCTCCCTGGAGCACCTCGCGGCCGCCCTGGAGCGCAAGGCCGAGGCCTTCGCCGAGGTGGTCAAGGCGGGCCGCACCCACCTGATGGACGCCACCCCGGTGACGCTGGGACAGGAGTTCGGCGGCTACGCGGCCCAGGTGCGCTACGGCGTCGAGCGGCTCCGGGCGGCGCTGCCCCGGCTCGCCGAACTGCCGCTGGGCGGCACCGCGGTCGGCACCGGGATCAACACCCCGCCCGGGTTCTCCGCCGCGGTGATCGCCGAGGTGGCCGCCGCGACCGGGCTGCCGCTCACCGAGGCGCGCAACCACTTCGAGGCCCAGGGGGCGCGGGACGCGCTGGTGGAGACCTCCGGCATGCTCCGTACGATCGCCGTCTCGCTCACGAAGATCGCCAACGATCTGCGCTGGATGGCCTCGGGACCGCGCACCGGATTGGCCGAAATCAATCTCCCGGATCTCCAGCCGGGCTCTTCGATCATGCCCGGAAAGGTCAATCCGGTCGTCGCGGAGGCCGTCCTCATGGTGGCCGCCCAGGTGACCGGAAACGACACCACGGTCGCGGTGGCGGGCGCGGCGGGCAATTTCGAGCTGAACGTGATGCTGCCGGTGATGGCCCGCAACCTCCTGGAGTCGGTGCGGCTGCTGGGCAACGTGAGCCGGCTGCTGGCCGACCGCACGGTCGACGGAATCACTGCCAACGCGGCCCGGGCCAGGGAGTACGCGGAGTCCTCGCCCTCCGTGGTGACCCCGCTGAACCGCTACATCGGCTACGAGGAGGCGGCCAAGGTCGCCAAGAAGGCGCTCGCGGAGCGCAGGACGATCCGCGAGGTCGTCCTGGAGTCCGGCTATGTGGAACGCGGCTCGCTCACCCTCGAACAGCTCGACGAGGCCCTCGACGTGCTGCGCATGACCCGCCCCTGAGTTCCCCGGACGAGGGCCGGATTTCGGTCGAATGCCGTCCCCCAACCCCTCCGTGACCTGCAACGCAGCGGGCCCGGGGGGCTCCGCCCTAAGATCTGCGCATGACAGGTACCGGAGGCCGCGGGGGCGGCGCGTACGACGGCGCATACGACGGCCCGTACGACGGCACGGACGGCGCCGGGGCGTACGGCGGCCGGGGCCCGCGCTGGGCGCCCGGGGAGCACATCCTGTGGCGCTACCGGGACAACGCCCCCGGCCTGAAGGGGCCGGTCCACATCTGCCGCCCGGTGACCGTCGTGCGGGACACGCCCGAGGTGCTGGCCGTGTGGATGGCCCCGGACACCGAACTCGTCCGGCCGGTGCTGACCGACGGGACGCCGGTCCACGAGGAGCCGCTGGCCACCCGCTACACCGCCCCGCGCACCACCGTGCGCTCGCGGTGGTTCGGCACGGGCGTGCTCAAGCTGGCCCGGCCAGGCGATCCGTGGTCGGTGTGGCTGTTCTGGGACCACGGCTGGCGTTTCAAGAGCTGGTACGTGAACCTTGAGGAGCCCAGGACCCGGTGGTCCGGCGGCATCGACTCCGTGGACCACTTCCTCGACATCTCGGTGTACCCCGACCGCACCTGGACGTGGCGGGACGAGGACGAGTTCGCGCAGGCGGTGCGGTGCGGGCTGATGGACGACGCGACGGCGGACCGGGTGCGGGAGGCCGGGCGCGCGGCGGTGGCACTGATCGAGGAGTGGGGGGCACCGTTCTCGGACGGCTGGGAGAACTGGCGCCCCGACCCGGGCTGGAAGGTTCCGGTACTGCCCGGGGACTGGGACCGCACTCCGGCCCATATGACCTCATGAGACCCTTGGTGCGCCCACGGGTTCCAAACGTAGGATCGTCCTCCGCAAGCGTGCAGACAGGGCCTCCTGCGAGGGTGTACACCCGTAATTGACGTGCTGTGCGCGGGACTTGACCGGAGGTCAACGCGAGGCGAGAGGGAACGAGAGGCGCGGGGCCCCCGGACGAGGCGGGGGAGGTACCGCGGGCGACGGTGCCCCGGCCGCTGAACGGGTATACCGCGACTGACCGAGTTGAGTGCAGCGCACATCCAGCGCAAACGGACGGAATTCCACGCGTGACGGAGTACCCCACCTCTTACGAGGGCCCGCAGCCTGCCGCGGCGGCCGCGACACCGGCGCCGGGCGGCTCCGACCTGCCCGGGCCCCGCCCGGTCCGGCGGGGTGCGACCGCTGCCGGTGCGGACACCGGACCCGGTCCCCGCGCCGGTTCCCCCGCCGGCCCCCGCGCCGGTTCCCCTTCCCGATCCGATGACCAGGGCCACGGCAAGGCGCCCGCCCCGGCCGCCCAGGACACCCGGCCCGGCCCGCCGGACTCCGCTTCCGATGCGGGTTCCGGTTCTGGCTCCGGGTCCGCCTCGGGGTCCGGGTCCGCTTCCGGGATCCCCGCCGCCCGCCGCGGTGACGCCGGCCCGGGGCGGGACGGGAGCGCCCGGGACGTGGGCGCCGCCCGCAACGCCGGCGCGGCCCCGGACGCGTCCCCCGGCGGCCCCGACGGCGCCGCGCCGGCTCCCGGGCCGGGGAGCGCCGTACCCGCCGGGACCGCCGTACCGCTCGGCCACGACCCGGCGGCGCCCTCCGCGCCGGATTCCGGTACGGGTTCCGCAACGGGCTCCGGTTCCGGCGACCACGGCGGACTGACCGGTGTCCCGGACATGAGCGCCGCGCGCCGCGAGGGCGACCGGCTCCGCTTCGTCGGCGCCGCCACCCGCAGGATCGCCCGCGGCATCGACCTCGACGAGATCGTCCTCGGCCTGTGCCGGGCCACCGTGCCCACCTTCTCCGACGCGATCCTCGTGTACCTGCGCGATCCGCTCCCCGTCGGCGACGAGCGCCCGGTCGGCCCCGTCGTCTTAAGGCTGCGCCGGACGGACCGGCTGCGCCCGATCGACGACCTCACCGACGCCGTGCGCGGCGGCGACACCACCGGCGCCGGGCTCGACCTCTCCGCGGTCACCGGAGCCGGGGGCGAGCTGGACTTCAGCCAGCTGGCGCTCGTCGGTCCGCAGGGCGACCTGCCCGCGGCCGAGCTGTGCGAGATCCGCTCCGGCGGAGCCCTGGCCGAGGTGCTGCGCGGCGTACGGCCCGTCTTCGGGTCCTCCGCGGCGGCCCGCGCCGCGCTGCCCGAGCTGCTGGGCGCGGAGCACCCCGTACCGCGCGGCCAGCGGGCGATCCTGGCGCCGCTGCGCGGCCGCCGCCGGGTGATCGGCGCGGCGGTGTTCCTGCGCACCCCCGAGCGGCCCGCCTTCGAGCAGAACGACCTGCTGGTCGCCGCCCAGCTGGCCACGCACACCGCGCTCGGCATCGACAAGGCCGTCCTGTACGGCCGCGAGGCCTACATCGCCGACGAGCTCCAGCGCACCATGCTCCCGGACAGCCTCCCCCAGCCCACCGGGGTCCGCCTGGCCAGCCGCTACCTGCCGGCCGCCGAGACGGCCCGGGTCGGCGGGGACTGGTACGACGCCATACCGCTGCCCGGCAGCCGGGTCGCCCTGGTCGTGGGCGACGTCATGGGCCACTCCATGACCTCCGCCGCGATCATGGGCCAGCTGCGCACCACGGCGCAGACCCTGGCCCAGCTGGACCTGCCGCCCGCCGAGGTGCTGCACCACCTGGACGAGCAGGCCCAGCGGCTGGGCTCGGACCGGATGGCGACCTGTCTGTACGCCGTCTACGACCCCGTCTCGCACCGGATCACCATCGCCAACGCCGGCCACCCGCCGCCCGTCCTGCTGCACCTGGGCGGCCGCGCCGAGGTGCTGCGGGTGCCGCCCGGCGCCCCGATCGGGGTCGGCGGCGTGGATTTCGAGGCCGTCGAGCTGGACGCGCCCGCCGGAGCCACCCTGCTGCTCTACACCGACGGCCTGGTGGAGTCCCGGCTGCGGGACGTCTGGACCGGCATCGAGCAGCTGCGCGAGCGGCTCGCCACGACCGCGCAGCTGACCGGGCTGGACCACCCGCCGCCGCTGGAAGCGCTCTGCGACGACGTCCTGGACATGCTCGGGCCGGGTGACCGGGACGACGACATCGCGCTGCTGGCGGCCCGCTTCGACGGGATCGCGCCCAGCGACGTCGCCTACTGGTTCCTGGACCCGGAGGAGACCGCTCCGGGCCGCGCCCGGCGCTTCGCCCGCCGCGCCCTGTCCCGCTGGGGCCTGGAGGAGCTGAGCGACTCGCTGGAGCTGCTGGTCAGCGAGGTGGTCACCAACGCCGTGCGGTACGCGGAGCGGCCCGTCACGCTGCGCCTGCTGCGTACGGACGTCCTGCGCTGCGAGGTCGGCGACGACTCCCCGCAGCTGCCGCGCCAGCGCCGGGCCCGGGACACCGACGAGGGCGGCCGCGGCCTGTTCCTGGTCAACCGGATGGCACGGCGCTGGGGTGCGACCCGGCTGAGCAGCGGCAAGGTCGTGTGGTTCGAGCTCGCGCTGCCGGGGGCGCCCGACCGGCGCTGACCGGCGTCCGGCTCCGGCCGGCCGTCCGTCCGTACGCGAAAGCGCCGCCCGGCAGCGGGGATGCTGCCGGGCGGCGCTTTCGTGTCCTGGGCCTCCCCTACGGGAACGGCGGGAACGGGTTGGTGCGCGTCGGGTTGGGCGACGAGTGGCCCGGGTTGGGCGAGGAGTGGCCCGGGTTCGGCGAGGAGGTGCCCGGGTTCGGGTTCACGCTGCGCGAGCTGGTGGCGGTCGGGCTCGGCGTGACCGGCGCGGACGCGCTACGGGTGCTGCTCGGCGACGGGGTGCGGCTGGCCGAGGCCGTCTGGGTCGGCGTCGGGCTCGGGGGCGGCGTGCCCATGTCCGCGTCCGGCAGCTCGAACTTCACCGTGTCCACGCCCGAGAGCGCGGCCAGCGTGTACGCCTTCCAGATGGCGGCGGGGAAGCTGGAACCGCCCGCGCGGCCGAGACCGGCGGTACCGGTCAGGGTGACCTGTTTGCCGGTGCCGACCTCTTCACCGAACATCGCGACGACCGTGACCAGTTCCGGGGTGTAGCCGGTGAACCAGGCGGCGACGTTGGACTCGGTCGTACCGGTCTTGCCCGCGGCCTGGTAGGCGTCGCTGTAGACCTTGTTGCCGGAACCGTCGGTGACGACGCCGGTGAGCACCTTGGTGACGGTGTCGGCGGTGGAGGTGTCGATCACCTGGTCGCCGATGGTCTGCACCGGCCTGTAGGTGCGCGCGTGGTTCTGGGCGCTCTTGATGATCGACGGGGTGACCTTCTTGCCGTGGTGGTCGAAGGTCGCGTAGACCCCGGCCATCTCGACGGTGCTCGCGCTCATCGTGCCCAGCGCCATGGCGGGCTTGTCGGCGGGCCAGCCGTCGCGGTCCCTCATGCCGAGGTTGAGGCCCATCTCCTTGACCTTCTCCGGCTTCGCGTCGACGGTCATCTGCGCGTAGACGGAGTTGACGGAGGAGTTGGTCGCCTTCTGCACGGTGACGTTGTGGCCGATGTCCCAGTAGTTCTGCTGGTCCTGGTTCTCCGGGGAGAACGGGGTGTCGCTGCCGACGACCGGGCGGCCGCTGGTGCCGTCGTAGAGGGTGCTCGGCGTGATCGGCTTGCCGTCCTGCGTCTTGGCGCCGTTCTGCAGGGCGGTGGCGAGGACGACCGGCTTGAAGGTCGAGCCGGGCTGGAAGTCGGTGCGCAGGGCGTTGCTGGACCACTTCTCGCCCTGGCCGGTGCCGCCGTACATCGCGACGATCGCGCCGGTCTTGGGGTCCACCGAGGTGGCGCCCGCCTGCACGTTCTGGTCGATGGGGCGCTCCGCGGTGTTCTTGCGCTCCAGCTTGGATTCCAGCTCGTCGTTGACGGCCTTCTCCAGGGCGGCCTGCTTCTTCTTGTCGATGTTGAGCTTGATCGTCCAGCCGCCGGCGTCGATCGCGGCCTTGGGCACGCCCTGCCGGTTCAGCTCGGCGTCGGCGGCCTCCATCAGGTAGCCCTTCTGGCCCTCGCGGCCGGGGGCCGGCTTGGGCTTGATGGGCTCCTGGAAGTGCAGGGTCTTGCGCTTGGCCTCGTCGAGCTTGCCCATGCCGACCATGTTGTCGAGGGTCGCGTTGAAGCGGACCATGACGAGGCGCTTGCCGTTGGGGCCCGCGGTCGCCCAGTCGTAGGAGCTGGGGGCCTGCAGGACGGCCGCCAGGTAGGCGCCCTGCTCCAGGGTCAGCTTCTGGGCGTCGACGCCGTAGTAGGCCTGCGCGGCCGCCTGGATCCCATAAGCACCGCGACCGAAGTAGCTGGTGTTCATGTAACCCTCGAGGATCTCGTTCTTCCCCAGCTTCTGGTCGGTCTTGAGGGAGATCACCATCTCCTTCAGCTTGCGCGTCGCCGTCTGGTCCTGGTTCAGGTAGTAGTTCTTGACGTACTGCTGGGTGATCGTCGAACCACCGGCCTTGCCCTTGCCGGTCACCGTGGAGAGGAAGCCGCGCACCAGGCCCTTGAAGTCGATGCCCTGGTCCTTGTAGAAGTTCTTGTTCTCGATCGCGATGAACGTGGTGCGCACGTCCTCCGGGACCTTGTCGAAGGGGAGGATCTCGCGGTTGTACTTGCCCGTGCGGGTCATGACGGAGCCGTCGGACCACTGGTAGACGTTGCTCTGGAGCGTCGCCTCTTCGTTGGGCTTGGGCGCGTCGACGTAGAAGTAGAGGCCGACCGCCGCGGCCATGCCGAGCAGGATCATGCCGAAGAACGCGCCGAGGATCTTCTTCCAGGTGAAGAACCTGCGTATGCCGGTCCGTTTGCCGGTGCCGGCTCCCGCACCGCTCTTCCCGCGGCCGCTCTTCGGCGCGCGTCCGCGCGGCGCACGCCGTGTCCCGCGCTGCTGCTGCGCCCGTCGCGCTTCTGCTCGGCCCATCGCTCCCGCTCCGCTCAATAACCCCCGACGTCAGCTCAGAAAGCTAACACCGGCGGCTGTGACAAGGGCTGCACAATCCTGATCAAAAAAGGTCAATCCGGACGTGAGAATCAGCACCCACGCTCAACGAACCGACGCCTAGCAGACCAGAAGAGTTGCGGTGCGCCAAAAAAGTGATATCAATTTGCTAAGGAGTCGGACCGACTCCGACGGACCGAAACGGGGCGAACCATGACAAACAACACCGATATGCCGGAACCGCAGGTACGGGAGTACCCGGCGCAGAGCGTGGGCGGCGGGCTGGCCCTGCTGCTCGGACTGCTGGGGCTGGTGCTCGGCGGCGGACTGATCGCCACCGGCGCCGTCCTCACCGCCGTGGGCGCCAAGGCGGGCCTGATCGCCTTCGGGGTCGTCGTCATCCTCGGCTCCCTCTACGCGATGTGCGGGCTCAACACGGTCGCCCCGGGCGAGGCCCGCGTGGTCCAGCTCTTCGGCCGCTACAAGGGCACGATCCGCACCGACGGCCTGCGCTGGGTCAACCCGCTGACCTCCCGCGAGAAGATCTCCACCCGCGTCCGCAACCACGAGACGGCCGTCCTGAAGGTCAACGACGCCTACGGCAACCCGATCGAACTGGCCGCGGTCGTGGTCTGGAAGGTGGAGGACACCGCACGGGCCTCCTTCGAGGTGGACGACTTCACCGAGTTCGTCGAGACCCAGACCGAGGCCGCCGTCCGGCACATCGCCATCGAGTACCCCTACGACGCCCACGACGAGGGCGGCCTCTCCCTGCGCGGCAACGCCGAGGAGATCACCGAGAAGCTCGCGGTCGAACTGCACGCCCGGGTCGAGGCGGCCGGCGTCCACATCATCGAGTCCCGCTTCACGCACCTCGCGTACGCCCCCGAGATCGCCTCGGCCATGCTCCAGCGCCAGCAGGCCGGCGCGGTCGTCGCGGCCCGTCGCCTGATCGTCGAGGGCGCGGTGGGTATGGTCGAGCTCGCCCTGACCCGCCTTCAGGAAGAGGACGTCGTGGATCTGGACCCCGACCGCAGGGCCGCCATGGTCTCCAACCTCATGGTCGTCCTCTGCGGTGACCGCGCCGCCCAGCCCGTCGTGAACACCGGCACCCTCTACCAGTGATGCCGGGAGGCGAGCCGACGGCCCCCGGGGGGCCGGGCGAGGAGGAGGGGAGCGCCCCCGCCGCCGGCGCGGCCGGGGGCCCGGCCCGGCGCGCGCCGCGCAAGCAGGTGCTGCTGCGGCTCGACCCGCAGGTGTACGACGCGCTCGCCCGCTGGGCGGGCGACGAACTGCGCAGCGCCAACGCCCAGATCGAGTTCCTGCTGCGCCGCGCCCTCGCGGAGTCCGGCCGCCTCCCCTCCTCCCCGGGCCCCCTCCCCCGCCGCGGCCGCCCGCCGAAGTCCACTGGATGACGGTCCGGCCCGTGCTTGGGCGGACGCCCGCCCCCCATACGCCGCGGCTATACACCGTGTGTACAGTCGCGGCCATGTCCATCGGTCACACACTGCTCGGCCTCCTGGAGGCCGGTCCGCGGCACGGGTACGACCTCAAGCGTGCCTTCGACGAGACGTTCGGCCACGACCGGCCGCTCGCCTACGGGCAGGTCTACTCGACCATGTCCCGGCTCCTGAAGAACGGCCTCGTCGAGGTCGACGGCGTCGAGAGCGGCGGCGGGCCGGAGCGCAAGCGGTACGCCATCACCGACGCCGGGATCACCGACGTCGAGGTCTGGCTGGGCTCCCCCGAGAAGCCCGAGCCGTACCTCCACTCGACCCTCTACACCAAGGTCGTCCTGGCCCTGCTCACCTGCCGCAGCGCCGAGCGGCTCCTCGACACCCAGCGCGCCGAACACCTGCGGACGATGCGCCTGCTGACCACCCGAAAGCGCAAGGGCGACCTCGCCGACCAGCTGATCTGCGACCACGCCCTGTTCCACCTGGAAGCCGACCTGCGCTGGCTGGAGCTGGCCGCGGCCCGGCTGGACCAGCTCGCCCGGGAGGTCCGCCGGTGATCCCGGACGGTTCGCTCCTGAGCGCCGAGGGCCTCTACAAGTCCTACGGCTCCAACGCCGCCCTGACCGGCGCCGAGTTCTCCATCCACCCCGGCGAGGTCGTCGCCGTCATGGGGCCCTCCGGCTCCGGCAAGTCGACCCTGCTGCACTGCCTCGCCGGGATCCTCACGCCCGACGCGGGCACCGTCACCTACGCCGGGCGGGACCTGTCCGCCCTCAACGACGCCCAGCGCAGCGCCCTGCGCCGCAGCGAGTTCGGCTTCGTGTTCCAGTTCGGGCAGCTCGTGCCGGAGCTGACCTGCGTGGAGAACGTGGCCCTGCCGCTGCGCCTGAACGGGGTCCGGCGCAAACAGGCCGAGGCCACCGCCCTGCACTGGATGACCCGCCTGGAAGTCGAGGACACGGCCGCCCGGCGCCCCGGCGAGGTCAGCGGCGGCCAGGGCCAGCGCGTCGCCGTCTCCCGCGCCCTGGTCACCAGCCCCCGCGTGGTCTTCGCCGACGAACCGACCGGCGCCCTGGACTCCCTCAACGGCGAACTGGTCATGCAGCTGCTCACCGAGGCCGCGCGGGCCGCCAGTACCGCCGTGGTGCTGGTCACGCACGAGACGCGGGTCGCCGCCTACTCCGACCGCGAGATCGTCGTGCGCGACGGCAAGTCCCGCGACATGGAACGCATCGTATGAGCGCCGTCCGCGGCTGGCTCCGCGAGCTGCTCATGGGGGCCCGGTTCGCCGTCACCGGCGGCCGCCAGGGCTGGACCCGTACGGCGCTCACCGCCGTCGGCGTCGGGCTCGGCGTCGCCCTGCTGCTGGTCACGGCTGCGCTGCCGAGCGCGCTGACGGCCCGCACCGACCGGGGCGACGCCCGCTCCCGCATGTCCCTGACCGGTCCGGAACGGGCCGCCGCGGACACCTTCCTGATCACCCGCGCCAGCCGGGACTTCCACCACAAGTCGATCGATGGTGCCTACGTCCGGGCCGAAGGCCCCCGCGCCCCCGCCCCGCCCGGCCTCGCGCGGCTGCCCGGCCCGGGCGAACTCGCCCTCTCCCCCGCGCTGGACGCCCTGCTGAAGTCCGACGAGGGCGCACCGCTGCGCGAGCGCTTCGACGGCAAGGTCGTGGCCCTCATCGGCGACGCGGGCCTGATCGGCCCCGGCGAACTCTTCTTCTACGCGGGCAGCGACAGCCTCCGCAGCGACGGCACCCGCTACGGCGCGGTCCAGCGCTTCAACGCCTTCGGCGCCGACGACGAACCCGACCGGCTGGACCCGGTCCTCGCCCTGATGGTCCTGCTCACCTTCGTCGCCCTCCTGATGCCGGTCACCGTCTTCATCGCGGCCGCCATCCGCTTCGGCGGCGAGCAGCGCGACCGCCGGCTCGCCGCGCTGCGCCTCGTCGGTGCCGACGCCAGGATGGTCCGGCGGATCGCCGCGGGCGAGGCACTGGCCGGGGCCGTGTTCGGGCTGCTCCTCGGCACCCTCTTCTTCCTGGTCTCCCGGCGGCTCGTCGCCAGCGCCGCCCTGGGCCGGCGCAGCGTCTTCCCCGCCGACCTCGATCCGAGCCCCTGGCTGGCAGCGCTCGTCGCCGCCGCCGTGCCGCTGCTCGCGGTCGCGGTCACCCTCTTCACCCTGCGCGGGGTGGTCATCGAACCGCTGGGGATCGTACGCACCGCCCGCCCGGCCGGGCGCCGGATCTGGTGGCGGCTGCTGCCGCCGCTCGGCGGGATCGCCCTGCTGGCGCCGCTGGCGACCCGTGACTCCGACGCGGCGACGTACAACCAGGTGCGGGTGGGGGCCGGCGTCGTGCTGCTGCTCCTGGGCATCACCGCCGTCCTGCCCTGGCTGGTCGAACGGAGCGTCTCCGGGCTGTCCCGGGGCCCCGTGTCCTGGCAACTCGCCGTACGCCGCCTACAGGTCGGCAGCGGTACGGCGGCGCGGCTGGTCAACGGCGTCGCGGTCGCGGTCGCCGGGGCCATCGCCCTGCAGATCCTCTTCGCGGGCACCGAATCCGCCTACACCACCCTCATCGGCGTCGATCCGGCGCGGGCCCAGATGGCGGTGACCGCCCACCGGCAGCCGGGGTCCGACCAGCGCATCGAGGACATCGGCGCGAAGGTCGCGGGCGCGCGGGGCGTGACCAAGGCCGTGGCCCTGACCAGGACGACCGCCGCCGCCACGGTGCCCGCGGAGGACGGGATGATCCAGGTCACCGTGGGCGCCTGCGACGCGCTGCGCGAGATCGCGGTGATCGAATCCTGCGCGGACGGCGACTCCTTCGTCCTGACGGGCGGTACGAGCCCGGAGGCGGCCCCGTACGGGAACACCGCCCGGGCCGGTGACCAGCTCTTCGCCGGCTCCGTGTTCGGCAACCCCGGGGACGAGCCCCCGGTCCGGTGGACGGTCCCGGCCGGGGCCCGCACGGTGGCCGCCCGCCCGGGCCCGGACGGGGACCTGGCCACGGGCCTGCTCGCCACCCCGTCCGCGGCGCCCCCGGTCCCCGACGCGCAGGTCAACGCGAGCGTCTACGTCCTGCTCGACCCCGCGGTGGCGGAGGCGGAGGCGGTGGAGAACGTCCGCACCGCCGCCTACCGGGCGGATCCGCTCGCCGAGGTGCAGACCCTCCAGTTCTCCCGGCCCGACGGCCAGTACGGCACGATCCGGGCCGGGCTGTACATCGGGGCGGTCCTGGTGCTGGTGCTGATCGGGCTCAGCCTGCTGGTCGCGCAGCTGGAGCAACTGCGGGAGCGCAAGCGGCTGCTGTCCTCGCTGGTGGCCTTCGGCACCCCGCGCGGCACGCTGTGCCTGTCGGTCCTGTGGCAGACGGCGCTGCCGATCGCGCTGGCCCTGGTCCTGGCCTCGGCAGTGGGCCTGGCCCTCGGCTCGGTCCTGCTGCGGATGACCGAACTGCCGGTGGTGATCGAGTGGAACGTGGTCCTCGCGATGGCCGGGGCGGGCGGCGCGCTGGTCCTCCTGGTGACGCTGCTCAGCATGCCCGCGCTGCTGCGCATGATGCGCCCGGACGGCCTGCGCACCGAGTAGCCGGGGTCAGTGGTCGGCCGGCCAGACCGGCAGGGGGCGCACGGCCTGGCGCAGGGAGTGGGCGATCGCCGCGAACTCCTGGGCGCGGGCCGTGCCCGTCCGCATCGCGAGCGCGATCCGGCGGGTGGGCGCGGGCTCGGCGAAGTACCCGGTGGCGAGGTACTCGTTGCGGGTGGTCTCCACGCGCAGGGCGGTGCGCGGCAGCAGGGTGACGCCGAGGCCGCCGGCGACGAGCTGGACGAGGGTGGAGAGCCCGGCGGCGGTCGTGGTGACGTCCGCGCCCTCGCCGCGGCCGGCCTCGCGGCAGATGTCCAGGGCCTGGTCGCGCAGGCAGTGCCCCTCGTCGAGCAGGAGCAGCTGGAGGCCGCGCAGTTCCTCGCGCGGGATGTCCCGGCGCCCGGCGAGCGGGTGCTCGCGGGGTGCCAGCAGGACGAACTCCTCGTCGAAGAGGGGCAGTTCGGTGACGCCGGGCACCCCGAGCGGAACCGCGAGGAGGAGCAGGTCGAGCCGGCCGCCGGTGAGTCCGTCGAGCAGCGAGGAGGTCTGCTCCTCGTGCACCTGGAGGTCCATCAGCGGGTAGCGCCGCTGGAAGAGCCCGAGGACGGTCGGCAGCAGGTAGGGGGCCACGGTGGGGATCACGCCGAGCCGCAGCGCTCCGGTGAAGGGGGCCCGTACGGCTTCGGCCTCCTCCATCAGCGCGCCCATGGACTCCAGCACCACCTTGGCGCGGGCCGCGATCCGCTCGCCCGCCGGGGAGAGCAGCACCTTGCGGGTGGTCCGCTCCAGCAGTTGCACGCCGACGGCCTCCTCCAGCGCGGAGACCGCGCCGGACAGGGCGGGCTGGCTCATGCCGATGGCGGCGGCGGCGTCCCGGAAGTGCAGGTGCTCGGCGACGGCCGCGAACGCCCGCAGCTGGGCGAGCGTGGGCTGTTTCGAGCCACCCTTGACCACGGTCTTCACGCCGCCCTTGGTGTTGATCTTCACGCCGCCCTGCGCTCCCCTCTTACCGGCTGCCACTGATAGGCAGCTCCGATCACCCGCCACAAGAGTAGCTATTTCTGTAATCAATCCAGGTGTGCCAGCATGTGGGATCCGTCCAACCCCCTCGGAAAGCCCCCAAAAAGGCAACTTTCCCGTCCGCTTGGAGTGCACGTGCTCACTGTCGGTGACAAGTTCCCCTCGTACGATCTGACCGCTTGCGTCTCCCTGGAGCCGGGCAACGAGTTCGCCCAGATCGACCACAAGGCCTACGAAGGCAAGTGGCGCGTGGTGTTCTTCTGGCCGAAGGACTTCACCTTCGTCTGCCCGACCGAGATCGCCGCCTTCGGCAAGCTGAACGACGAGTTCCTCGACCGCGACGCCCAGGTCCTCGGCGTCTCCGGCGACTCCGAGTTCGTCCACCACGCCTGGCGCAAGGACCACGCCGACCTGCGCGACCTGCCCTTCCCGATGCTGGCCGACTCCAAGCGCGAGCTGATGCAGGCCTGCGGCGTGCAGGGCGAGGACGGCTTCGCGCAGCGCGCCGTCTTCATCGTCGACCAGAACAACGAGATCCAGTTCACGATGGTGACCGCCGGTTCCGTGGGCCGTAACCCCAAGGAGGTCCTGCGGGTCCTCGACGCCCTGCAGACCGACGAGCTGTGCCCCTGCAACTGGAACAAGGGCGAGGGCACCCTCGACGCCGGCGCGCTGCTGGCCGGTGAGTGACCCGTGTCCCTCGACACGCTGAAGGCGTCCGTCCCGGACTTCGCCAAGGACCTGAAGCTGAACCTCGGTTCGGTCATCGGCAACCAGGACAAGCTCTCGCAGCAGCAGCTGTGGGGCACCGTCCTCGCCTGCGCGATCGCCGCCCGCTCCCCGCGCGTCCTGCGTGAGCTGGAGCCCGAGGCGAAGGCGAACCTGTCCGCGGAGGCCTACACCGCCGCCAAGTCCGCCGCCGCGATCATGGCGATGAACAACGTCTTCTACCGCACCCGCCACCTGCTCTCCGACCCGGAGTACGGGACGCTGCGCGCGGGCCTGCGGATGAACGTCATCGGCAACCCGGGCGTCGAGAAGGTCGACTTCGAGCTGTGGTCGCTCGCGGTCTCCGCGGTCAACGGCTGCGGCCAGTGCCTGGACTCGCACGAGCAGGTCCTGCGCAAGGCCGGCGTCGACCGCGAGACGGTCCAGGAGGCCTTCAAGATCGCTTCGGTGATCCAGGCCGTCGCCGTCACCCTCGACGCGGAGGCGGCCCTCACCGAGGCCACCGCCACCGCTTAGCACCACCACCTGGCACCACCGCGCGGCGCCGCCGCGCAGCTCCACCGCCGGACCCGCGCGAACAGCGCGTGCACAGCACGGGGCCCCGCCGCCGTCATCCACGGCCGCGGGGCCCCGTGTGCGTTCGTGTGGCGCGTCCGCGCCGCGTCCGGAGGCGCGCTACTTCTTCAGGGCCGCCAGCAGCTCGCGCATGTCGGCGATCATCGCCGCCTCGATCGGGACGTAGTCGACCGGGCCCGTCCCGGGGGGCCGCATCGGGTCGGCGGTACCGAACGGCATGACCATGAGGGTGAAGACCGCTCCGCCGTCCAGCACCTTCAGCCGGGGCCCCTGTCCGTCGTCCGCCGGGGTCATCACCGCGCGCTCGCCGAGGTCCGGTACGGCCGCCCGCTCCACCGGGTTCCCGCCCCGCTCCCAGGGGTCCTCGACGCCGAACTCCGGCTCCGGGTCGGTCTTCTTGTGCAGCTCGGCGGTCGCCCACACGTTGAAGCTGCCGTACCTGTTCCTACTGCCGTCGTTGCGCTCCGCGGTGCTCAGCGTGCACATCGCCCAGTCCACCGCGGGGTGATCGGACCGCTGGCTGATCGGGGCGTCCTTGCGCAGGTCCCCGAGGGCGGCGGTGAGCGCCGTGGCCTTCAGGCTGTCGCACAGCTTCTCCGGCATGCCGTAGGCCACGGGGGGCGCGTCCAGTCGGTCCCCGAAGGCGTACAGGCCGCCCGCCCACAGGGCCGAGGCCAGCGCCGCCCCGCCCAGGGCCCACGCCCAGCGGCCGCCGCGCCGGGCGCCGCCGCCCGGCTCCGCCCCGGAAGCGGCCTGCGCGGGCGGCTCCGGGGGACCCGACAGCTCGGTCGTCCAGCCGGAATCGGCTTCGGGCTCGGATATCACCGCTCTACTCCCCCGGTTCGGCCGCCGCCGGTTCCAAGGCCGTCGCCCCGTGCGGGCCGGGGCCGAACTGCGCGTACTGCTCCCGCGAATACACCCGCAGGTAGCCGACGACGGTGTTGGTGACGGCCACCAGGGGTACGGCGACCACCGCGCCCCCGATGCCCGCGATCATGCCGCCCGCGGCCACCGAGAGCACCACTGCCAGCGGGTGCACCCGTACCGCGCGCCCCAGGATGAAGGGCTGCAGCACGTGCCCCTCGATCTGCTGGACGGCGAGGACGACGGCCAGCACCATCAGGCCGGTGAACGGCCCCTGGGTGACCAGCGCCACGACCACCGCGAGGGCGCCCGAGACCACCGCGCCGACCAGCGGGATGAAGGCGAACAGGAAGATGAAGACGGCCAGCGGCACCGCCATCGTCACGTCGAGGAACCACAGGCCGAGGCCGATGAAGATGGCGTCGATGAGCGCCACGAGGACCGTGCCCCGGACGTAGGCGGTCAGGGTGCGCCAGGCGCGCGGTCCGGCGCCCGCCACTCCGGCGCGCGCGGCGGTGGGCACCAGGCCCAGCACCCAGTGCCAGATCTTCGCGCCGTCGTACAGCAGGAAGAGGGTGGAGAACATGGCGAGCAGGATGCCGGTCAGCACCTCGACCATCACCGTGACGCCCTGGAGCCCGGCGGAGGTGATCTCCTGGGTGTTGGTGCCGATGGTGTCGCTGAGGTTCTTGGCGATGTCGTTGATCTGCTGCTCGGTCACGTGGAACGGGCTGTTGAGGGCCCACCGCTTCAGCTCTTCGATGCCGTCGCGGACCCGGGCGGAGAGCTGGTCGAGGTTCTCCATGACCTGCCAGACCACGAACCAGCCGACCAGCCCGATGACCACGAAGCCGAGGATGGCGGTGACGGCGGTGGCCAGCCCGCGCGGCAGGCCCAGCCGGCGCAGCCGCACCACGAAGGGCTGGAGCAGCGCGGTGACGAGCAGCGCGGCGGCGAAGGCGAGGACGACCAGCCGGACTTCGCTGATCACCTTCATCACGACCCACAGCATCCCGGCGACCAGCAGCAGCCGCCAGCTGACCTCGGCGGCCACCCGCATGCCCCAGGGCACCACCGCGACCGGGTCGGGCCGCGGCCGCGCCGGATACGGCTCGGCCGCGGCCCCGGCCTCTTCGGCGCGGTGCACGGCGGCGGTGCGGGCCGCAGCGGGCCCGCCGAGGGCCGGGTCCGCGTTCTCGGCCTCGACCTCGGCCCGCCGCTCGTCCAGCTTCGCCTCGACCTGGCTCAGCCCTCGTCCGATCCTGCCCAGCAAGGCTGACCACTTCGACATGTCGTCCCTTTCCCCCCGCCCGTCCCTACGCGCGCCTGGGACGACGGTACACGCGAGGAGCCCCGCACCGTAGAACGGTGCGGGGCTCCTCGCGGTGGTGCGGGGGGCCGGCGACTAGTACCAGTCGTTGGCCTGGTGGAACGTCCAGGCGCCACAGGGGCTGTGGTACGTCTCGTTCATGTAGTTCAGACCCCACTGGATCTGCGTGGCCGGGTTGGTGCGCCAGTCGGAGGCCACCGAGCTCATCTTCGATCCCGGGAGCGCCTGGACCAGGCCGTAGGCGCCCGAGGACGAGTTGACGGCCAAGTAGTTCCAGGTCGACTCCGCGTCGACGATGTTGGAGAAGCACTGGAACTGGCTCGCGGGCACGATCTGCCGCGCGATCGCCTTGACCTCGGCCACCGTGTAGGAGCTCTTCGGGGTGAAGGAGGACGCGTCGCGGGCGGAGGACCGGCTGGCGACCTCTTCCTTGGCCTCGCGCTCCTTCGCGGCCTTCGCCTCGAGGTCGGCCTTCTCCTTGGCCTCGGCCGCGGACTTCTTGTCCTTCGCGTCCTTGGCGGCCTGGATCCGCGCCGCTTCCTCGACCGAGCGCTTGGCATCGGTGTCGGCGGCGTGGGAGATGGCGTCGGCCTGCTCCGTCAGCGAGGCGTTCTGCACGCGGGCCTGCTCGCCCGCGGGAATGTCTGCGAGGAGAGTCGCTCCCGACGCGGTCGTCTCGAGGCTGTTCGAGTTCTGGGGGTCGCCTGTGGCAACACCCACGACGGCGCCGACGGTGGTGACCGCGGTGGCTGATGCCACGGCGAATCCCCGTACCGAGATGCGGCTCACACGGTGTCCTTCCAGCAGCGTCCACAACGGTGACCCCGCGGACGCAGGAATGCCCCTGACGCTGGCCTCCATGGTGCTGTGGTCACGGGAGGCGCGGGCCCGTGGGCAACTCCCTTGCGGGAGTGCCGCGTGGTGCTTGCGGGCGGCATACGGCGGTCGTTTGTGGAGTTGTTGCCGAGCTGTGCAGCCACGAGGGATACACGTGTGCCGTATGCGGGGCCTTACGGAAAGCAGACTCTGCCGGACCGTGACGCCGCGAGGCAATTCTCCGTTGCGTGGGAAAGGTCACACCTGCTGCGACCGCGCCGATTTCGCCGAAGCCCTGTGCAGCGGTGCGCCGCCCGACTAGGCTCGTTCGCCTTTGCCGGACGGCGCCAACTTCCGTACCGCTATGGGTCCTTTCAGATGGTTTCCAGCATCTCCGTCACGAGGGCGGCGATGGGCGACCGCTCGGAGCGGCTGAGCGTGATGTGGGCGAAGAGCGGATGACCCTTCAACTTCTCGACCACGGCCACCACTCCGTCGTACCGGCCGACCCGCAGGTTGTCCCGCTGGGCGACGTCGTGGGTCAGGACGACCCGGCTGTTCGCCCCGATCCGGGAGAGCACGGTCAGCAGGACGTTGCGCTCCAGCGACTGGGCCTCGTCCACGATCACGAAGGCGTCGTGCAGCGAGCGGCCCCGGATGTGGGTGAGCGGGAGCACCTCCAGCATCCCGCGGCCCAGGACCTCTTCGATGACCTCGCGGCCGGCGACCGCCGAGAGGGTGTCGAACACCGCCTGGGCCCAGGGGCTCATCTTCTCGGAGGCGTCACCGGGCAGGTAGCCGAGGTCCTGGCCGCCGACCGCGTACAGCGGCCGGAAGACCATCACCTTCTGGTGCTGCCTGCGTTCCAGTACCGCTTCCAAGCCCGCGCAGAGCGCGAGCGCCGACTTGCCGGTGCCGGCCCGGCCGCCCATGGAGAGGATGCCGATCTCCGGGTCGAGCAGCAGGTCCAGCGCGATGCGCTGCTCGGCGCTGCGGCCGTGCAGCCCGAAGGCCTCGCGGTCCCCCTTCACGAGCCGTACGTTGCCGTCCGCGGTGACCCGGCCCAGCGCCTTGCCGCGCTCGGACTGGATGACCAGGCCGGTGTGCACGGGCAGTTCCGCGACCTCGGGGACGTACAGCCGGTCCTCGGAGTAGAGGAGGTCCACCTGCTCGCCGGAGAGGGCGATCTCGCTCATGCCGGTCCATCCGGCGTCGGTGATGGCGAGTTCCGCCCGGTACTCCTCGGCGATCAGCCCCACGGAGGAGGCCTTGATGCGCAGCGGGAGGTCCTTCGACACGACCGTGACGTCGTACCCCTCGGCCTGCAGGTTGCGGGCGACCGCGAGGATGCGCGAATCGTTGTCCCCCAGCCGGAAGCCCGCGGGCAGGATGCCCGGATCGGAGTGGTTCAGTTCGACACGCAGGGTGCCGCCGAGGTCGCCCAACGGGATGGGGGCGTCGAGGCGACCGTAGCGAACGCGGAAGTCGTCGAGCAGGCGCAGCGCCTGCCGGGCGAAGTAGCCGAGTTCGGGATGGTGCCTCTTGGCCTCCAACTCGGTGATCACCACGATCGGGAGCACGACCTCGTGCTCGTCGAATCGGGAGACCGCGTTGGGGTCTGCCAGCAGGACGCTGGTGTCGAGGACGTAGGTCCGCCTGTCGGGCAGGCGGCGCTTGGTGCTGGTCACCACGGAAGGACGTACCCCCTCGGAAGAGGTCGGGCCATGAAGACCGGACCGGTCATCGGCCCCCGTGCCAGGGCCGATTTCCGGCCCTCCAATCCGTCCGTGCGAACCGCACGCGCGTCCTGGTGCAAAGGGCCTCCCGGGCGAACGGCTCTGTGCCGTCCGCTGAGACTCGACACCCGTGGACCGGACGTCGACCTGCATGGGGTATGCCCTCGAACACGCGCTGCCATGCCACGGCATATGACGGACGCTGAGTGAATCCCTGGTGAAGGCCTCGCGCGGACGGGTGCGGCCGGGGAGCGCGGGGGCGGGTGCGGACGCGCAGCGGGCCCCGGACAGGAGTCCGGGGCCCGGGTGCGGGTCGGGGCGGCGAGGGGCCGACAGGAGCGGGGGGGGTCAGGTCCCGTAGCGCCGGTGACGTGCCGCGTAGTCGCGCAGGGCCCGCAGGAAGTCCACCTTCCGGAAGGCCGGCCAGAACACTTCGCAGAAGTAGTACTCGGAGTGGGCGCTCTGCCAGAGCATGAATCCGGACAGCCGCTGTTCGCCGCTGGTGCGGATCACGAGGTCCGGGTCGGGCTGGCCGCGCGTGTAGAGGTGCTCGGCGATGTGGTCGATGTCGAGGATCTCGGCGAGCTCCTCGAAGGAGGTGCCCTTCGAGGCGTGCTCCAGGAGCAGCGAGCGCACCGCGTCCGCGATCTCCTGGCGGCCGCCGTAGCCCACCGCGACGTTGACCAGTATTCCGCCGCGGTCGAGGGTGGCCTGCTCGGCCTCCTTGAGCACGGACTGGGTGCGGGCGGGCAGCAGGTCCATGTTGCCGACGTGGTGCACCCGCCAGCGCCCGTCGGCGGCGAGGCCCCGCACGGTGTTCTCGATGATCGTCAGCAGCGGGCCGAGTTCGTTCTCGGGCCGGTCGAGGTTGTCGGTGGAGAGCATCCACAGCGTGACGACCTCGACGTCCGACTCGTCGCACCAGCCGAGCAGCTCGGAGATCTTCTCGGCTCCGGCCTGGTGGCCCTGTTCCGTGGTGCCGCCGGAGGCCTTGGCCCAGCGCCGGTTGCCGTCCAGGATGACGCCGATGTGCTTGGGCGCCGCGTCATGGTCGATGCGGCCTTCCACCCGGCGTGCGTAGAGCCTGTACACCAGGTCGCGCAGATTCACGATCTTCCAGCCCCTCCGTGCAATGCCCCCGTGCGAATTGCGGTCCCCCTCAGGGCCGCAACATTACTGCGCCCGCGCGGGGCTCACCCAACTCGGTCCGTCACAAGTCCGTGATAGGGAGGACATCGTGACTGATACCAATCCCTATCGGGCAGAGCCCTCGCGCTACGACTCCATGGAGTACCGGCGCTCGGGCCGCAGCGGCCTGAAGCTCCCCGCGATCTCGCTCGGACTCTGGCACAACTTCGGCGACGACACGTCCCTGGCGTCCCAGCGCTCGATCCTGCGCCGGGCCTTCGACCTGGGCGTGACCCACTTCGACCTGGCCAACAACTACGGCCCTCCGCCGGGCTCCGCCGAGCTGAACTTCGGCAAGCTCTTCGCCCAGGACTTCGCGCCCCACCGCGAGGAACTGGTGCTCTCCACCAAGGCCGGCTACCTCATGCACGCCGGCCCCTACGGCGAATGGGGCAGCCGCAAGTACCTGCTCGGCTCCCTCGACGCGTCCCTGAAGCGGATGGGCGTGGACTACGTCGACATCTTCTACTCGCACCGCTTCGACCCGCACACCCCGCTGGAGGAGACCATGGGCGCGCTGGCGTCCGCGGTGCAGCAGGGCAAGGCGCTGTACGTCGGCGTCTCCTCCTACACGGCGGAGCAGACGGCGGAGGCGGTGCGGATCCTGCGCGAGCTGGGCGTGCGCCCGCTGATCCACCAGCCCTCGTACTCCATGATCAACCGCTGGACAGAGGAGGACGGCCTGCTGGACGCCCTGGAGGACGCGGGGATGGGCTGCATCTCCTTCGCGCCGCTCGCCCAGGGCCTGCTGACCGGCAAGTACCTCAACGGCATCCCGGAGGGCTCACGGGCCACCCAGGGCAAGTCCCTGAGCCCGGACCTGCTCTCCGAGGACGTGGTCCGGCGCCTGAACGGGCTGAACGGCATCGCGGCCCGGCGCGGGCAGTCGCTGTCGCAGCTGGCACTGAACTGGGTGCTGCGCGACGAGCGGATGACCTCGGCGCTGATCGGCGCCTCCAGCGTGCGGCAGCTGGAGGAGAACGTGGCCGCGCTGGCGGGCGCTCCGCTCTCGGAGCAGGAGCTGAAGGAGATCGATTCCTTCGCGGTCTCGACGCCCGGGGCCAACATCTGGGCCCAGCGGGGATGACCTGCGGTTCCCCGTCCCGCCGGGGGCGGGGGGCCGGAGACGAAAAACGGGCCGGTCCGTGGGGGGGATACGGACCGGCCCGAGGGGGGGGTTCCACCATAACCCTTCGTAAAGCCTGATGCGTGCATTGCCGCGCCACGACTACGCTCCGGGACCGCCGAGGAACATTCCGGTGAGCGCGCCGGCCGCCATGAAGGGGCCGAAGGGAAAGGGGTCGCGGCCTCGGGCGCGGCCCCGCAGGAGCAGGGCGAGGCCGTACAGGGCGCCGTAGAGGAAGCCCAGGAACGCACCCGCCATCCATACCCCCCACCCGTACCACCCAAGAGCGACCCCGAGGGGGAGCGCGAGCTTGACGTCCCCGAAGCCGAGCCCGGCCGGGTTGACCGCGAAGAGGACCAGGTACGCCGCCCCGAGCGCGCCCCCGCCCAGCAGCGCGAGCCGCCAGGACCCGGCGGCCCCGGGGGCGAGGGCCGCCAGCCCGAGCAGGGCGGCCACCGCGGCGGCCAGCGGCAGGGTCAGCACGTCGGGCAGCCGGTGCACGGCCAGGTCCACCAGGGCGAGCAGCACCGGTACGGGCGCCAGCGCGACGAAGACCGCGGTCTCGGGCCGGACCCCGGCGGCCGCCGCCAGCGCCGCGCAGACCAGGGCGGTGAGTACGGCCGTACGGGTGGCGCGCGGTCCGTAGGGGCGGCCGGAGCACCGTGCGGGGCCCAGCCAGCCGCGCGGCCCGCGGCCCAGCGGGTGCCCCCGGGGGCAGCTCGCCCGCCACGGCTCCCCCGGCTCGACCCCGAGCCGGTAGGCGGCCCGCGGCAGGAGCAGCCCGGCGGCCACGCCGTACCCGGCGGCAAGGATGATCACGACCACGCCCATCCCGCCGACCGTAGGCCCCCGTGCGGCGGGGGTCATGGGCCCGGGGACCCATGGCCGGGCCGCCCGCCCCCGGCGGAGACTGGTCCCCGGGCCGGCACCCCCGCCGGCCGGGAGCGAGGGACGCGGATGGCACGGCGCTGGCAGGACGGACCGGGCACGCTGGGCCTCCCGGGGGGCGGCGAGGTGGCCCTGGAGATCGCGGCCTCGTACCGCGCGCGGACCCGGGGGCTGCTGGGGCGGGACGGGATCGGGGCGGGGGGCGCGGGGGCGGGGGACGCCTCGGGCGGGGTTGCGGGGGCCACGGCGTCCGGGGTTTCGGCGGCCGAGGCGCTGCTGCTGACCCCGGCCGGGAGCGTGCACACCTTCGGGATGCGGTTCGCCATCGACGTGGCCTACCTGGACCGGCGGCTGCGGGTGCTGGCGGTGCGCACGATGGTCCCGGGCCGGCTCGGGCTGCCGCGGGCGCGCTCGCGGCACGTGCTGGAGGCGGCGGCGGGGGCGATGGCGGGCTGGGGGCTGCGGCCGGGCGTGACGGTGACGGTGAGCGGGGGCGGGGACGGGGTGACCGCGGCACTGGGACCGGCCCCCGGCGCACGGTAGGTTGGGACGGTTGGGCATCAGGCGGGGTGCGGGATCGTCGGGGAGCGGCTGTGGCAGAGAACGCGCAGGTCAAGGCGTTGGAACAGATCATGTCCGCGACACACGGCGCTGACGAGGACATCGACTGGCAGGCCGCCGAGGCGGTCTGGGGCACGCGCTTCCCCGCCGACTACGTCGCGTTCATGGGCCGGTTCGGCGCGGGCACCATCAACGGCGAGGCGACGGTCCTGCTGCCCCTGCCCGCGTCCGGACCGCAGTGGGACCCGGCCGAGATGGCCGAGGAGACCGCGAACGCCCGCGCGCTGTGGGCGGCGGAGGGCGGCCGGGCCGCCTTCGACGTCGACCCGGAAGCGATCCTGGCGTGGGGCGTGGTGGGCGGCGCCGACATCCTGTGCTGGCTGACCACCGACCCCGATCCGGACCGCTGGCCGGTGCTGGTCTGCGGGCGGCACACCGCCGACGTCTTCGCGGTGTACCCGTACGGCATGGCGGAGTTCCTGCTGCGGATGTGCTCGGACGAGTTCGACATGAGCCCCGTCGGGATCACCTTCTGGGACGGCGAGCAGCTCGGCTTCGTGCACTGGCGCAAGGCGCAGCGGCGCTGGCAGGAGGGCCGCAACCCCGAGACGGGCGAGCCGGACCCGTACGCGGGCGACTTCGCCGACTGACGGCCGGCCGTTCGGCCGTTTCGCGCCGCCGCGCTCCGCTCCGGGCCCGAGCCCGTTTCCCCACCGGAAACGGGCTTTTCGCACGTCTACGCGCGTCGGAATTGCCGATCACATATGGGAAAACACCAGTCCGAAAAGCATTGCTTGGAGCATTGCCCACAAGTGCCGCCCCAACGGAATCAATCCCCCTTCCCCAGGAGAGAATTCCGGCCAACGGGCCGCGCGGGAACACCCCGACCGGAGCAACCCATAAGTAACGTCGGGCTACAAAAGAAACTCGGGGAATTGTCTCGTGCGACGAAGAATGTGCGCAACGGCCGCCGGTGCGGCCGTGCTCGGTCTGCTCGTGCCGCTGGCCGGATGCGGTTCCGGTGCGGGTGCCGACGGTACGACGCTGCGGCTGGTCGCCGCCGAATACGGGGACGCCCCGGGTACCGGCTCCAAGGCCTTCTGGGACAAGATGTCCGGCGATTTCGCCGCCCAGAACCCCGGCGTCAAGGTCGAGGTCACCCTGCTGCCGTGGGCCGACATCGACCGCGAGGTCAGCAAAATGGTGAAGGCGGACAAGGCGCCCGACATGGCACTCATGGGCGCCTACTCCGACTTCGCGGCCGACGGCAAGCTCTACTCGGCCGAGGAACTGCTGTCGGTGAACGCGGAGGCGAACTTCCTGGCTCCGCTGGCCGAGGCGGGTTCGGTCGGCAACACGCTCTACGGGCTGCCCTTCGTGGCGAGCAGCCGCCTGCTCTTCTACAACCAGAGCCTGTTCACCAAGGCGGGTGTCGGCGCCCCGCGGACCTGGTCGGACCTCAAGAGCGCGGCCAAGGCGCTCAAGGACAAGGGCGTCAAGTTCCCGTACGCGCTGCCGCTGGGCCCCGAGGAGGCCCACGCGGAGGCGATGATCTGGGAGCTGAGCAACGGCGGCGGCTACGCCGACAGCAGCGGCAACTACAGCCTCGCCTCCGACCAGAACGTCCAGACCTTCCGCTGGATCAAGGACAACCTGGTCACCCCGGGCCTGCTCGGCCCGGTGCCGCCCGCCCAGCTCAACCGGCAGGACGCCTTCGACGCGTTCGTGCGCGGCGAGGTCGGCATGCTCAACGGCTACCCGTCGCTGCTGCACGAGGCGCGGGCCAAGGGCATGAGCGTCGGCACGGTGACGATGCCCGTCAACGACACCCTGGGCAACGGCGAGACGCCGCCGGCGGTCGGTGTCGCCGACTGGATGATGGCCTTCAAGCAGAACGGCCACCGCGAGCAGATCGGCCGGTTCCTGGACTTCGTCTACCAGGACAAGAACCTGAGCGACTTCGCGAACCGCTACCACCTGCTGCCGTCCACCATCTCCGCCTCCCGCACCCCGGCCGGCGGCGGCCTCGACAAGGGCGACGAGCAGTTCCTGACCGCCCTGCGCGGTGCGCAGCTCTACCCGGTCAACGACCCCTCCTGGGTGACGGTCAGCGACACCATCAAGCGCAACATCGGCCACGCCGTGGACCCGTCCGGCGACCCGAAGGGCGTCCTGGAGGCCATCGCGCAAAAGGCCCGCGAGTCCTCGAAGCAGCGCTGAGGGCGACGACGACCGGCTAGTGCCGCCCGTTGTTGCCGGCGAAGGCCGTGCGGTACTGCTCGCAGCTGGAGTCCCAGCGCAGGCTGCCGCCGAGGGTGCCGTAGCCGGAGCGGGTGGCCTTCCACTCGACCGTGTACTCGCCCGTGTCACAGGCGATGCGCTGGTTCCCCTCGACCGTGGCGCGGCCGGTGGCCGGGCGGCTCTTGGAGTCGCTCGTCACCTGCGCCGCCGTGGTGCCGTCGGCCCGGCGCACCACCGCGTACAGGGTGATGGGGTGCTTGCCGTTCTTGGTGGTGACCGCCTTCTTCACCAGCGTGGAGTCCGACACCGCCCAGGCGAACTCGAACTTCGGCTGCCAGGCCAGCGTCTTGGGGTCGGCCTTCTTCGTCTCCCACTCCGGAGCGCCGGCGGGCCCGGGGGCGGCCGTCGTCTTGTACTGGATCCCGGGGTGGAAGCGGAACTGCGCCTCCAGCTTGTGCATCTCGTCCTTGGTCCACCGGGTCTTCATCGTCTTTTCGCCGCCGGCCGGGTCCTGGAGGAAGGACGTGCCCTCGGCCGCGGAGGCCTCCACGAGGACGGGCGCGAGGGCCGCGGCGGCGGTGGCCAGGGCGAGAGCGGCGATACGGGTGCGCTTCATGCGCTGCCCAACGGGCCCCCGCGCCGCGCCGGAACGACGCCGGGCGCGCGTTCACCCGTACGGGAGCGCGCCGAGGTGACGCATCGCGGCGCGCCAGGAATATGACCCCACCGGACCCCGTTGCGCTGCTGAAGGACCGGCGGGCGAACCGGCGGACCGACGCACCACGGGCCACGGCCCGCGGACCACACAGGGGGACGGCATGGCGGTAGAGGTGCACGGAACGGTGGCGGCGGGCTGGGAGCGGGTGCGGGAGGCGTTCGCGGCCTTCACGACGGGTACCGCCGTCTCCCCCGAGGCGCAGCTGGCGGTGCACCACCGGGGCCGCCGCGTGGTGGACCTGTGGGCGGGCGAGGACACCGGGGCGGACACCCTGACCGGCGTCTACTCGATCACCAAGGGCGCGGCGCACCTGGTGGTGGCCCTGCTCGTGCAGGACGGCGTACTGGACCTGGAGCGGCCGGTGTCGGGGTACTGGCCGGAGTTCACCGGATACGGCAAGGAGCGCCTCACGCTGCGCCAGCTGGTCTCGCACCAGGCCGGTCTGATCAACACGCCGGAGGGCTTCACCCTGGACGAGGTCGCCGACGACGCGCTGATCGCGGCCCGGCTCGCGGCGCAGGAGCCGTACTGGGAGCCGGGAACGGCGTACGGCTACCACGCCTTCGTGATCGGCGCGCTGACCGGTGAGGTCGTGCGCCGGGCGACCGGCAGGACGCTGGCGCAGATCTACGAGGAGCGGATCCGCGCGCCCTACGGGCTGGACCTCTACATCGGCTTCCCGGCGGAGCTGGAGCCGCGCTGGAAGCCGGTGCTGCGGCAGGTGCCGACGGCCGAGGGGATCGCGGCGCTGGCGGGCAGCCCGCTGCCGCCGGAGCTGATGGAGACCGCGTTCAACTGGCACGTCAAGCCGCCGATGGACCTGGTGGCCTACGCGAACCACCCCGCGGTGAAGTCGCGGGGACCCGCGTCGGCGGGCGGCGTCGGCTCGGCGCGCGGCGTCGCGGGGATGTACGCGGCGGCGATCGGCGAGCAGGCCGGGCGGCCCGCGCTGCTGACGCCGGAGACCGCGGCGGAGTTCGCGCGGCTGCACACCCCGGGCGAGGACCGGGTGACCGCGGAGAAGGACCACTTCGGTCTGGGCTTCGAGCGGCAGCCGCAGGTGGGGCCGCAGGCCTTCGGCCACTGCGGGGCCTCGGGCGGGCTGGGCTTCGCCGATCCGGTGACCGGGGTGGCGTACGGGTACACGCGCCGCCGTTTCGGCTTCCCGGGCGGCCTGGGCGCGGAGAACGGGCCGCTGACGGCGGCGGTGCTGGAGGCGGCCCGGGCCGCGGCTCAGGCCTGACGGGTCTCGAAGCGGCGGATCCGGCCCTCGGGCGTGATCTCGAACCGCCAGGAGGTCCGCATCTCGCCCCAGGTGGAGTTGCGGTAGTCGACGACGATGTTGTGTCCGTTGGCGGACTCGGACTCGACGTCCATGTGGCCGTTCGAGTCGAAGATCTCCTTGTCGGTCCACTGCCGCAGGTCGCGCTCCGCGTCGTCGTCGGACATGGTCGCGTCGGGGGTGAGGAGCGCGAGGACCGCCTCCTTGTCACCCGCGTTCACGGCGGTGACGAAGGCGCGGACGGTTGGGTCGGTCAGCTGCTCGGGGGCGATGGTCACGGGGGGCCTCCTGGTCGGCGTACGGACACGGGCGCGGGTACGGACACGGGCACGGCCGCGGCACGGCTGTGACACGGCTGCGGGTGGGCGTACGGACGGTCCGCGTGCGCACGGTCCACCGGTGTGCGCCTACCCGCGCGACCAGGGAACACCGGGGGCGCCGGGCGGGGGCCGACCCTCACCCGTTCGCCACCCGACGGCGTGTCAGGGACGGGCCGCGGGGGCACGGCGAAAGGCCCGGCCCCGCGGAGGTTTCCCTCCGCGGAGCCGGGCCTTCTGCCGTGCTGCGGGTGTCAGTGGGCCAGGGAGGCCTGCGCGGCCGCGGCCGCGGCGCCCTGGTCCGCGTCGCCGTCCTTGGAGCCGCCCGTCGCGGGGCCGGCGCCGCGCAGCGGCACCTCCTTGACGAACCAGGCCGCGACGAAGCCGATCAGCGCGATGGCCGCGCCGAGCAGGAACGCGGAGTGCGTACCGGCGGCCACCGCGTGCTGGTACGCCTCGCGGACCACCGGCTGGAGCTGCGCCAGGTGCGCCGCGTCGAGCTGCGCGGAACCGGACTTCGCGGCGGCGGCGGGGCCGAGCCGGTCGGTCATGGTCTGCGTGACCTGGCTGGTGAAGAGCGAGCCCATCAGGGCCACGCCGAAGGAGCCGCCGAGCGTCCGGAAGAGGGTCGCCGAGGAGGACGCGACGCCCATGTCCTTCATCTCGACGCTGTTCTGCGCGACGAGCATGGTGATCTGCATCAGGAAGCCGAGGCCGGCGCCGAGGACCGCCATGTAGACGCCGGAGACCAGGCGGCTGGTGCCGGTGTCCATCTGCGAGAGCAGGAACAGCCCGACGACCATCAGGGCGCCGCCCGCGATCGGGAACATCTTGTACTTGCCGCTGCTGGTGGTGATGCGGCCCGCGATGAGCGAGACGACCATCATGGACAGCAGCATGGGCAGCAGCAGCAGGCCCGAGTTGGTGGCCGAGGCGCCCTGCACGGACTGCTGGAAGAGCGGCAGGTAGAGCACGCCGCCGAACATCGCGAAGCCGGTCAGGAAGCCGATCACCGACATGAGGGTGAAGTTGCGGTTGCGGAAGATGTGCAGCGGCATGACCGGCTCGGCGGCGCGGGTCTCGACGTAGAGGAAGGCGGCGATGGAGACGACGCCGACGGCGATCAGGCCGATGATCTCGGCGGAGCCCCAGCCGTACTCGGTGCCGCCCCAGGTGGTGACCAGCACGGTGGAGGTGATCGCGAGGGTGAGCAGCGCCGCGCCCAGGTAGTCGATCTTGCCCTGCGTCTTCTTCTTGGGCAGGTGCAGGACGGCGGTGACCATCGCGAGGGCGATCACGCCCAGCGGCAGGTTGATGTAGAAGGACCAGCGCCAGCCCCAGTGGTCGGTGATGGTGCCGCCGATCAGCGGACCGCCGATCATGGCCAGGGCCATCACGCCGGCCATCATGCCCTGGTACTTGCCGCGCTCGCGGGGCGGGATGAGGTCACCGATGATGGCCATGACGCCGACCATCAGACCGCCGGCGCCGAGGCCCTGGATCGCGCGGAAGCCGATCAGCTCGCCCATGTTCTGAGCCATGCCGCTGAGCACGGAGCCGATCAGGAAGATCACGATGGACGTGAGGAACGAGCCCTTGCGTCCGTACATGTCGCCGATCTTGCCCCAGATCGGGGTCGAGGCGGCGGTGGCGAGGGTGTAGGCCGTGACCACCCAGGAGAGGTGCTCCAGCCCGCCCAGCTCGCCGACGATGGTCGGCATGGCCGTACCGATGATCATGTTGTCCAGCATCGCCAACAGCATGGCGATCATCAGCGCGAGCAGTACGACGCGCACACTGCGCGGCTTGGGCCCGTCCGGGGTCACCGCCGCCTCCGCTCCGGGCTCTGCCTGCGATGTCTTGCTCATGTCCGTCCCACTCCCCATGGTGCCCGGGCACTTACTTGCCGCCCGACTAGTTCACTACACTGGGGAAAGTAGACCCGTAACTAGCCGGGCGTCAAGTAAGTAATTGGAGCGTGCCCCATGTCCAGCAGCAGTCCGCAGCCGCGCCGTGGCAACACGCGCCAGCTCATCCAGGACGTCGCACTGGAGCTCTTCGCCGAGCAGGGGTACGAGAAGACGTCGCTGCGGGAGATCGCGGAGCGGCTCGAGGTCACGAAGGCGGCGCTGTACTACCACTTCAAGACCAAGGAAGAGATCCTGATCAGCATCTTCGAGGACACGACGCGCCCGATCGACGAGCTGATCGCCTGGGCCGGGGAGCAGCCCCGCACCCTGGCGACGAAGCAGGAGATGCTGCGCCGCTACAGCGAGGCGATGTGCTCGGGCGCGCAGCTGTACCGCTTCATGCAGGAGAACCAGGCGACGATGCGCGAGCTGAGCATCGGCGAGATCGTCAAGAAGCGGATGCTGACGATGGTCGAACTGCTGCGCACGGAGGACGCCCCGCTCCCGGACCAGGTGCGCTGCGTCAGCGCGATCTTCACCCTGCACGCGGGGATGATGTTCCTCCAGCACGTGGAGGCCGATCCGGAGGAGACCCGGCTGGCCGCCCTGGAGGTCGCCACGGACCTGATCACGCGGGCGCACCAGCACCAGTAGGGGCGGGCGGGGCCGGGAGCCGGGGCGGGGTCCGGGTCCGGTCCCGGGCCGCTACTTGTCGCTGCCGCGGGGGAAGGTGATCTCCACGCGGCGGTTCTTCTTCCGGCCTTCCTCGGTGCCGTTGTCGGCGATCGGGTAGTCCTCGCTGTACCCGCGGATGTCGAAGACGACGGCCGGGTTGGTGACCGTCTTGGCCAGCTCGGCGTGCACGGCGTCGGCGCGCTGCTTGGAGAGCTCCTGGCCGTGCTCGTAGCTGCCCTGGTCGTCGGTGAAGCCGAAGACGCGGACGCGGGTGGCCTTCTGCTGGTTGATCTCGTTGGCGATGGCCAGGATGCGGGCCGCGGCCTGGGCGTTGAAGACGGCGCTGTTCTCGGGGAAGAGCACCTCCGACTGGAGCGCCATCATGACGTTCTGGTTGGTCTCCTGACGCCGCTGCTCCCCGCCGAGGTCTTCCACCACCTCGGCGATGTCGAGCACTTTGGCGGGCGCGAGGGTGCCGCCCTGCGGAATCTTGAGCCCGGGCGAGTTGGAGTCGATGGGCACGGGCGCGGCACTGGACGCCTCTGTGCCGGGGGGCACGGTGCCGGTGGGGGTGGAGCCGGGTGGGGCGGTGCCGGGCGGGGTGGTGCCGCTGGGCGGGGTGGTGCCGCTGGGCGCGGTGCCGGGGGGTGCGGTGGTCGCGGGCGGGGGGCTCGGCTTGTCGTCGGCGTGGGCGCTCGTCGCGCCGAGGAGGTGCGCCCCGGCGATGATCACCACCGTCAGGGTGGTGGCGGCGGCCGCGCGGTGGCCTGTGCGTGTGCGTGCGCGTGTGGTCATGGGGTCACCCGGAGATTTTGATGGTGGCCGTGGCGAAGGTGGGGAGGTTGAAGTCGACCTCCGTGGTGTTGGCGGGGGGTGCGGGGAACTGGGCGAAGAACGGCGTGGTCGCCCCGCGTTGGATGATCACGATTCCCGTCGTGCAGAGGCATCGGCCATCCGTGTCGCGAAGCACGTAGTACCGCTTCTTGCCAGCCTTGTCGATGACGGTTACGCCGGCGATCGATGTGCCGCTTTGCGTGAGTTCGTTGCCCCTCCAAAGCGGCGTCTTCGTATAGTCCGCGGCGCCGCCATTCTTGAACTGGCCGCTCACGGTCAGAAATCCACCGGCATCCCTGGTAGCCGAGTTGATCGTCATGACCATGCCGTCCTCGCCGTTCGAAGTCGCGAGGACCTGAGTGGGCTTCGGGTCACCACTACTGGGAGGCGCCTGCGTGACGCCACCCTGCGGCTGGCTGACGGGTGACTTCTGCGGCTCTTTCGCTTTCTCCTTGGCGTCACCCCCGCACCCGGCCAGTGCAAGGGCCAAGGTCGTGGCCACCACCACGACCGATCCCCCGCGGACCTTTGCCATGTGCCGCATGCTCATGTACGCCGTTTCCTTGTCTCTTGTTCGCCGTCAGTCGACTAGGCGCACGCTGAACAGACCTCTGGCCAGCATGCTCCATTGCTCGGGATGCAGAGGGTCGAAGGTGATGTCAGCACCGCTGTCGCATTCGATCTTGATCGGACCCCCTTTCTCCGCAGCATCGTTCGAAGGTCGGGGCTGGGGCTCACCGCTCGGTTGGCCGGGCAACGTTCCTAGATGGCAACGCGGTTCGATCTGGGCCGTAGCCTCGGCGGTTCCATGGACGCTCTCCGTGCCAGGGACAACCGAACGCCCCACTGTGCCGGTCGTTCGCACCGCAACAGTGAATCGGAGCGCACCGTGAGTACACGTTGCCGCCGTCGCATCGTTCCGGGCGGCGAAGTCCCGAGCGGTACCGCAGGCCCGCCCGGCATCGAGCAGGTTGCCGTCAAGTACGTTCCGCCAATCCTCCGGCTTGAGCTTTGCCAGATCCAGGCCGGGCAACAGCGTGTCCCTCGCCTCTCGAGCCGCACCCAACGCCGCCGCATCTGCCGCACCTTGCGCGTTGCTGCGAGTGACGGCCGCTTGCGCAATAACGAAGAAGGCGAATGCAACGAAGAGCAGACCCACCACCACCACGATATAGATGGGGAAGGCCTGCCCTCGATCGTGCGCGGCGCTACGCCCCGTCACTTGCCAGCCGAGATCGTTCCCACCAAGCCTGCGATCTTCGCAGTGATCAACTGCCCAATACCCGTGCCGATGATCGCGCCGATGATCACTACGACCACCAGGATGATGCCCAGGTACTCGAAGGCCGTCTGTCCCCGGTCCCCCTCGCTCCTGTCCGTCATCCGAAGCCTCGCCTCGATCCACATTTTGAGCAGCATGCTGTTCGGCATGGGCGTTCCCTCCCGGTCCGGTGCCGCTGTCGATTTGCGGACCGTACGGCGTGGGGGTGGGGGAACCCAAGGGTCCCGGGGCCCAATTACGGGCCCAATGCGCTCGGCGTCTACCCATGGCCGGTCACTCCTGGACGGGCGGTTCCCAGCCAGCGGGCTATGGCTTCGCTGCGGGTGGTGCTGTGGAGCTTCGCGAAGATGCGGTTGATGTGGTTCTTGACGGTCTTCTCGCTGATGAAGCAGGTGGCGGCGATCTGCTGGTTGCTCATCCCGGATGCGATCAGGTCCATGACCTCCACCTCCCTCGAACTCAGGCCGTGCGTGCTGTGGTTGTGGGGCTGTATCGAAGACTGTGCCATAGTTCGTTGCTGTTGCGAAGACCCCCGGAGGTCCGCGAGCAGGATGCTCGACGGGGTCGAGGTGAAGTTCGCCCGGCCGCCGTGGGCGTCGCGGACCGCCGAGGTCAGCTGGTCCGGGGTGAATTCGCCGTGGACCAGGTAGCCCGCCGCTCCCAGCAGGAGGGATTCGCGGATGACGTCGGACTCCCGGCTGTACGTCAGCATCAGCACCGGCGCCAGCCGGACCAGGTGGGGAAGGGCGGAGATGCCGTCCACGCCCGGCATCCGGACGTCCAGCAGGACCACGTCCGGGCGGTGGAGGCGGGTGAGGTGCAGGGCGCCGCGGCCGTCGGCCGCTTCCGCCACCACGTGGAGGTCCTCGTGCGTGGCCAGCAGCGCGGCCAGGCCCGCCCGGACGACCGCGTTGTCGTCCGCGATCAGGACCCGCAGGGGGGTCGCGGGGCGTGTCATACCGGGTCCTCCCCCGACGCCGACGCCGACGCCGCGCCCGCGCCCGCGCCCGCCACCGGCCAGGCCCCCGCCCCCGCCCAGGCCCCCGGCACCGCCAGCGTCACCCGGACCTCCGTGCCCGCCGGGGCGGCGCGGGCGATGACGAGGTCCGCGCCGATCGCCGCCGCGCGTTCCCGCATGCCCAGCAGACCGAAGTGGCCGGCCGAGCGCAGTACCGCCGGGGTCGTGTCCGCGGCGGGGCCGCGGCCGTCGTCCCTGACCGCGAGCGTGAGCAGGCCCCCGGTGACGGACGCGGTCAGCGTGGTCCGGGTCGCCCCCGCGTGCCGGCGGCTGTTCTCCAGGGCCTCCGCGGTGATGGCCAGCAGGTGACGGCGTACCCGCGCGGGGCAGTCCGGCAGCAGGTCCGGCGCCACGGCCACGGACACCGCCTCGAACTCCGCCGCGCAGGCGGCCAGTTCCCTGCCCAGCGGCACTCCGGGCGCGGTGTCCGCCGCGCGCAGGTCGCACAGCAGCTCGCGGGATTCCGCCGCCGCGCGCCGGGCGGCGTGGGCGATCAGGGCGGCCTGGCCGCGGACCGCCTCCGGGTCGGTGGTCCGGCCCAGGGCGTCCGCCGCCAGGGCCAGGCCGTGCAGGGTCTTGGCCACCGAGTCGTGCATCTCCCGTGCCAGCCGGGCGCGTTCGTCGCGGACCGCCTCCGCCACCGCCAGCCGGGCCCGGGTCTCGGTCAGGGCGCGCCCCGCCTCGCCGACGCGCAGCAGCAGGCCGCGCAGGCCGGATCCGGCCGCGCCCGCCAGCAGGCACAGGGTGGCCAGGGCCGAGGCGGCGGACAGGTGGTGGGCCAGAGCGGCCACGGCCACCGCCTGGAAGGCCGCGTACAGGGCCGAGCCGCGCCACCCGTGCACCAGCCCGGCGAGCAGCGGGGTGCACACCGCGACGAAGCCGACCGGGGATTCGGGCCCGGCGGTGATCAGCAGCAGCGCGCTGACGGTCATGTCCACCGCGAGCAGCCAGGGGTGGCGCAGCAGCAACGGACCGAAGCGCTCCCAGTCGCGGAACAGGCCGTACGAGAACATGAACACGCTCAGCAGCGCCCCCGAGACCAGCCACAGCGGCAGCCCGGGCGCGGTGCGGGCGAGCGCGAGCGGGGCGCCGAGGGCGATCATCACCAGCCGGAAGGCGAAGACCTGGCGGCACAGGGCCTGGAGCGCGTTCACCTGGAGGGGGAGCGGGACGGGCGGGGGCGGGCCGCCCCCGGGCCCGCGGGCGGCCCCGTACCGCCCGCGCGCGCCCGCCGCGCCGGACCGCGGCGGCGGCCCCGTGAACGACAGTGCGGCCATGGCCCTCACCCGCCCCCCAGGATCGCGCCGAAGTCGACGTTCGCCCCGTAGACGAAGCCGCAGACCAGCAGGATCAGCGTGCCGGGCAGCATGAACATCGTGACGGCGAAGGTCGCCTTGGGCACCGCGCGGGCGGCCCGGCGGCGGGCGTTCTGGGCATCGGTTCGGCGCATGTCCTCGGCGATCGCGATCAGCGTGTCGACGATCGGCGAGCCGAGTTCCTCGCCCTGCTGGAGCGCGGTGACGAACTGCGCGACCTGTTCGGAGTCGTTGCGCCGGCGCAGTTCGTCGAAGGCCTGGCGGCGGCTGACGCCCATGTTCATCTGCTGGAGGGTGATGCACACCTCGTCGGCCCACGGGCCCTCGTACTTGTCCGCGACGCGTTCCAGCGCCTGCCGGAAGCCGAGTCCGGCGCTGACCACGACGGCGAGGACGTCGAGGAAGTCGGGCAGGATCCGTTCGATGTGGTCGCGCCGGACCCGGATCGCCGACCACAGGCCGACCTCGATCCAGAAAAGCCCGAACGCGACCATCAGCAGCGCGGCGACCAGCTGGCCGTTGATCAGCATCGCGAAGGCGCCGAGGGCGCCGAGGGCCCCGTACACCGCGCGGCGCGCCGCGTAGCGGTCGATGGTCAGGCCGGCCGGGTTGCCCGCCATGTCGATCTGGCGGCGCTTGCGGGCCACCCGCTCCCGGCCCATCAGGCGCAGCACCAGCGGCGCCCAGCGGATGCCCAGCCGGTCGACGAGGGAGCCGACGGCGGTGGTGCGGGAGGCGCCGACCTCCAGGGCGAGGGCCAGGTCGGTGGGGAGCGCGGTGTCGGCGCGGTAGAGCCGCAGGCCGTGGAAGGCGCCGAAGACGCACAGGCCGACGACCAGGGCCAGTACGGGCCCGATCCACCCGGTGGCCGCCACCGCGGCGGACAGCGTGACACTCGTGGGGGAAGTCATCCGGCGGCCCTCACACGTCGATCTTGGACAGGCGGCGGATGAGGACGAAGCCCAGGGCGAAGAGGCCGAGCGCGACGAGCACCGCGCTCTGCCCGATGAACGCGCCGGTCATGCGGTCCAGCGCGCCCGGCATCATCGCGTCCACCAGCAGCAGCGACGCCAGCCCGATCGCGGGCACCAGGTAGGCGGTCACCGTGACCTGCGAGAGCTGGGTGCGGATCTCGCGCCGCGTCTCCTTGCGCTGCTCCAGGGTCACCGTCAGGTTGCGCAGGCTGCCGACGATGGCGCCGCCCGCCCGCGCGGACAGCACCAGCGTGGACACCAGGACGATCAGCTCGCGCGAGGGCAGCCGTTCGGCGATCTCCCCCAGGGCCTCCTCGATGGAGTGCCCGACGGCCAGCCGGTCCGCGACCCGGGAGAGCTCCTCGCCCGCGGGCGCCTCCAGCTCTTCGGCGGCGAGGCCGATGGCGGTGCGCAGGGCCAGGCCCGCCTGGGTGGCGTTGGCCAGGATCCGGGCCAGTTCGGGGAGTTGGTTGATGAAGCGCTCGGTGCGCCGGGCGCGCTGCCAGTTCAGGAAGGCGTTGGCCGCCCAGAGGCCGGTCAGGCCGGCCACGGGGCCGAAGAAGGGGGCGAGGAAGGCGGCGGAGAGCAGCCAGACGCCCGCGACGCCGGCCAGGACGGCGACGAAGAACTCGCCGGGGGTCAGGTCGAGCCCGGTCGTGGCGAGCTTCCGCTCGATGCGGCGGCCGAGCGAGGTCGTGCGCAGCCTGCGGTCGACGGCGCGGAAGCGGCGTCGGCGCCCGGTGGGCGGGGGTTCGCCGCTCGCCGAGAGCCGTTCGACGAGGGCCGCGCGCTGGGCGCGTCCGGCGGCGTACGCGTGCGCGCCGAGGACGACCAGCAGGCCGGCCAGCAGGGTGGCTCCGAGGGTCAGGAGCACGAGAGTGTTCACAGGATCGTCCGGGGGTCGAGCGGATCGTGCGGATCGTGCGGGTACGTCAACTCGTGCGGAGCGGGGCGTGCTTGGGACGGGTGGGACGCACGCGCCCCGTACGGCGCCGGGCCGCCGGCGCTCTCCGCCACACCGAAGGCCTGCGGCACCGGCTGGTTGTTCATGTACAGCCGGTCCGCGACCCGGCGGGGCAGCGGGCGGTACTCGAAGTACCCGAGGACGCGGCCGTCCGGCCCCGGCGGCTGGGCGGCGTACCGGCACACCGTGGTGATCCGGAAGGGTTCGCGGCCGTGCGAGTCGAGGACGGAGATCTCGGTGATCCGGCGGGAGCCGTCGGCGAAGCGGGTCAGCTGGACGATGATGTTGACGGCGCTGTTGATCTGGTCTTGGAGCGCCTCGAAGGGGATCTCCACCTCCGACATGGACGCGAGGGTCTGGAGGCGCATCAGGGCGTCCTCGGAGCTGTTCGCGTGGACGGTGGCGAGGGAGCCGTCGTGGCCGGTGGACATGGCCTGGAGCATGTCGAGGGTCTCGCCGCCGCGGACCTCGCCGACGATGATGCGGTCGGGGCGCATGCGCAGGGAGTTGCGGACGAGGTCGCGGATGGTGATGCGGCCCTTGCCCTCGACGTTCGCCGGGCGCGATTCGAGGCGGATCACGTGCGGCTGCTGGAGCTGGAGTTCGGCGGAGTCCTCGATGGTGATGATCCGTTCGCCCTCGGGGATCAGCCCGGAGAGGGCGTTGAGGAGCGTGGTCTTGCCGGTGCCGGTGGCCCCGGAGACGATCACGTTCATCTTCGCCTGGACCAGCCCCGACAGCAGGAGCAGCATCTGCTCGTCGAGCGAACCGAGGCCGATCATCTCGTGCAGGGTGAAGGCGCGCGGAAAGCGGCGGATGGTGAGCGTGGCGCCGGTCAGGGAGAGCGGCGGGATGATGACGTTGACGCGCTCGCCGCTCGGCAGCCGGGCGTCGACCATCGGATTCGCCTCGTCCACACGGCGGTTGACGGTGGAGACGATCCGCTCGATGGTCTGCATCAGCTGCTCGTGGGAGGCGAAGCGCAGCGGGAGCCGCTCGACCCGGCCGCCGCGCTCCACGAAGATCTGGTCGGGTCCGTTGACCATGATTTCCGAGATCGAGGGGTCTTCGAGGAGCGGTTCGAGCACGCCGAGTCCGAGGGCCTCGTCGACGACCCGGCGGATCAGCTGGGCGCGCTCGACGGTGGACAGGACGGGTCCCTCGCGGCTGATGATGTGCCCGAGCACGCGCTCCAGGCGCGCCCGGCGCTCGGCGGGCGCGAGCGCGGACATCTCGGCGAGGTCGATCTCCTCCAGCAGTTTGGCGCGGTACGCGGAGACCAGGCGGCCGTCCTCGCGGGGACCGCGGCTGTCGTCGGGGGTGTTGACCCGGGATCGCAGGCTCATGGTGCGGTCACCTTCGGGTCGTCGTTGGGCATGACCGCGGTGCGGGTGGCGTCGGGGACGTCGAGCCCGGGCACGATGGAGTTCACGGAGATCGTCACCGTCACCGTCACCGCGTCGGCGTTCTTGGAGACCGTGATCGCCGCCCGGGAGGCGAGGCCGCCGCTGATGGCCGCCCGGCCCGCCGCCTCGCCGCCCCCGCCGGTACGGGCCTCCACGCGGGCGGCCGTCCGGGCGGCGGTGTCGGCCTGCTCGTGGACGTAGCCGATCCAGCCCAGCTGGATGCCGCAGAGCCCGACGAACAGCACGATGGGCACGAACCCGATGTATTCGAGGGCCACTTGGCCCCGGTCGGCGCGGCCCCTGATCCGGTACCCCTTCATCGCCCTCCTCACCTCGCGCTCTCCCTGGCCGAGCCGCCCTCGCCGACGAGGGGGACGTCGATGTTCAGCCCCGGGATGAGCACCGGGAGCTTGAGGGTGACGGTCGCCTTGTAGATGTCGCCGGAGGTCCCGCAGTCGGCCTTCATCCCCCAGGCGCCGCCGATGTGCCGGCCGGCCGCGGCCGCGCACGCGCCGTCGCCGCGGGCCGCGCCCGCGCGGGCCGCCTCGTCCGCCGCGTTGCCCGCGAGCGAGAAGGCGTAGCCGATCAGCACGCACTCCCACGCCGCGACCACCAGCAGCAGGATCAGCGGGACCGTCCCCAGGAACTCGATGGCCACCTGCCCCCGGTCGCCCCGCTCGAACCGTCCGCCCGGCCCGCGCCCCCCGGCGCGCACGCCTCAGCCCTCCCCGCCCCGGCGCCGCCACGGTCCCAGCGCGCCCCGGTCGCCGCCGCGGAGCCGGGCCACCCCGGCGCCCCCGCGCACCGCGAGGGCGCCGCCGGGGGCGGCCGCGGGCTCCTCGGCGTCGGCGGCGGTCAGCAGGCCCAGTTCCCCGGCCAGGGTCCACAGGGCCTGCTTGACGGTGGAGCGGTTGTCGAGGTCCTGGACGCGGCCCGCGTCGACGACGGCCTGGAGTTCCTTGAAGGCCGCGGGGACCGGGGTACGGGTGGGCCTGGTCTTGGTGATCTTCTGGATGAGCGGGGGCTGGATCTCGGTGTGCCGGGTCCAGCGGTTGACGACCAGGGAGGTCTCCTCCGCCTTGCGGATCTGGAGCCGTTCCCACATCCGCACCATCCGCTTGGCGCCGCGTACGGCGACCACGTCCGGGGTGGTGACCAGGACCGCCACGTCCGCGCCCTCCACCGCGGTGGCGCTCGCTCCGGTCAGCTGGCTGCCGCAGTCGATGACGACGAGGTCGTAGCGGCCGCGCAGGGCGCCGACGATCTGGCGCGTGGCCCGTTCGTCGACCTCCTCGCCGCGCTCGCCCTCGCCGGGGGCCAGCAGCAGGGCGAGGCCGGAGCGGTCGTCGTACACCGCGTCCTGGAGCACCCGCGGCGAGATGTCCTGGATCCCGGCGAGGTCGGCGATCGAG
Organism: Streptomyces sp. NPDC043876; assembly: GCF_056435825.1. Classification (NCBI taxonomy): domain Bacteria; kingdom Bacillati; phylum Actinomycetota; class Actinomycetes; order Kitasatosporales; family Streptomycetaceae; genus Streptomyces; species Streptomyces sp. NPDC043876. Next base: position 327,613 of record NZ_JBWKDV010000001.1, read on the forward strand.
CGCCGGAACTGCACGTCCAGGTAGGAGCCCACGTCACCCGCCTGGAGGTCCATGTCGACCAGCGCGGTGCGCCGCCCGGAGGCGGCCGCGGCCAGCGCGAACTGGACGGCGGTGAAGGTGGTGCCCACCCCGCCCTTGGCTCCGGTGACCGTGACCACCCGGCCGCCGGGGCCGGGCAGCACGTCCGGTCCGCGGCCCAGGTGGCGGCGTACGCCGACGGACCACTGGGCGGCGGCCTGGACCCGGGCGGCGAGTTCCTCGTAGGCCAGCGGCAGCCCGATCAGTCCGCGCGCGCCGGAGTCCATGGCGGCGGAGAAGAGGCCGGGGCCCGCGCCGGAGCTGACCAGGATGACGCCGACCGCGGGGAAGCGCAGGGCCACTTCGCGGATCAGTTCCAGGGCGGGGACGGGGCCGATCCGTTCGTGGACGAGCACCACCTCGGGCAGCTCGTCCAGCGACTCGGCGGCCAGCCGGGCGAGGGTGTCCAGGAGCGAGGTGGAGTCGGGCACGGGAGCGGCCGGCTCGGCCTCGGGGAGCTGGCTGAGCAGGGTGATGATGGAGCGGGCGGCGTCCGGGTCGCTGACCGCGGGGAGGATTCGGGTGGTCATCCGGGCCTCACTTGTCCCCGTCGAGGGTGTACGTGCGGTCGCTCGGGGCGGGCACCGATTCGGTGCCGGGGGCCACGAGGGCCAGGCGGACGTGCGCCGCGAAGGACTCGGCGTAGGCGACGCGCTGGGTGTCCTTGGTGTTCAGGGCGAAGGTGATCGGGACGACCTCGGCCGGTCCGGTGCGGGTGCCGTCCTTGTCGAGGGAGGTCAGTTTGCCGACGTTGATGACGCGGGCGCTGGCGACGATGATCACCGAGCGGGCGGGGTCGGCTTCCTTGGCGCCCTTGAAGGTGGCGATGATGTTGACCTTGGCGCCGGAGTAGATCTTTCCGGCCACTCCCGTCGCCGCGTCGATCATGATGGCGATCTCCTGCTCCCCGGGCTGGAGCTGCGGCTTGTCGACCACCATGTCGCTCTGGAGCAGCGAGCCCTTGCGTAGGGTGGTGAGCGCGATCTTGTCCCGGACCGCGCCCAGGTCGGTGACGGCGGTGGTGGAGAGCCAGCGCCTGGGCACCTTGATCTCCTCGAACTGGCCCGCGTTCAAGGGGCTGTAGGGCGCTATGTCGCCCTTGGCCCGGTACGCCACCACCTCGGGGCCGACCTTCGAGTTGACGTCGCCGATCACCATCAGCACCCCGGCGATGGCGCCGAGGGCGCACAGGACCGAGAGGAGCAGCAGGATGACGCCGCGGCGCTGGCGTGAGTTCATGGCCGGGACTACCTCGTCGTTCGTCGTTCGGGCCGGTCAGGATCTGGGACGGGACGCGGGGCCGTTCCCGGAGCGGGCTCCGGGGACGGCGGCGGGTGGGGCGACGAGCGGGGCGGCGCAGAATCCGCAGCGGTCGCCGATGAGTTCGGCCCCGCACCAGCGGCACTGCTCGCGGCGGACGGAGGCGACCAGCTGGTAGAGCATGGCGATGTCGGGGATGGCCGCGGCGAACTCGACGAGCTTGCCGGTGGCCCACCAGGCGGGCGAGTCGGCGGGCAGCGGGTTCTCCAGCACCCCCTGCACCTGCCAGGCCGGGGCGAGTTCGGCGGTGACCCAGTCGGAGGCGAGCTGGCCCCGGGCGAAGAGGAGGTGGGTGGCGAAGCCGGGTCCGGGCGGCAGGGCGGCCGCTCCCGCGCCGTGCGCCCCGCCGCCCCCGCCGGAGGAGCCGAGTCTGACCAGGTGGGGTTCGGGGTGGGCGAGTACGGCGAACTGGGCTCCGGGGCTCCAGGACTTTGCGTGCGCCTTGAGGCCGACGGGGATCCGGTCGAGCTTGGCCACGCTCCCCAGCAGGGCGCCCGCGTAGATGTAGTGGGAGAGCAGCCGGGCCGCGGAGGCGATGACCCCGGGGCTGAAGTCGCACACGCTGAGCTGGCGCAGCTGACGCACCAGCAGGGCCGCGCCGAGCGGCGGCAGATCGGTGCCGACGAGCGCGATCCGGTCGCTTTCCAGGATGGCCCGTACGGTGTGCAGCCGGCGGACGGTGGCGACCGGCAGCCAGGACGGTACGACGGCCACCACGTGCCCGTGCCGCTCCAGCAGGGCCGCGGTCTCGGCGAGCGAGCCCTCCAGGTCCAGCTGCGCCGGCGGGCGTAAGACGGCCGCGGCGGGGGTGTGCCGGTCGGGGGCGGGCAGCATCAGATCGGCACTGGTGACAGCGATGGCGGTCGGCATCCGAGTCCCCCTGTTCACCCCGTACGCCCCGGGCGTCGCCGCGGCCCTCGCGTCCGCCCCCGTGCCGCGCGACCGCACGTGACGACGCGCTTCCCCCTTGCCCGAGCACCATATCCGCGTCCTCCCCGGCGGGGCAGGGCCTTGCCGATTCCCGTGCCACGGGCACGTGTCACAGGTGGCCAAAAACCCGAACAACAAGGAACCCGCGGCGCATCAATTCCAGCCAGATCGCGCAGACCCTTGACACCAAGATTGGTCTGGACCAACTTGGCTGCGGGACGCCCCACGTGTCCCGCACCCGCCAACTCCCCACCGCTTTCCCCTTCCCCGCCATCCCACTCCCCCCCACCGGAGTCGTCCGTGAACCGGATCCGCACGCTCGCCCTGCTGGGCGCCACCACCCTCACCGCCGCCGGCCTGACCGCCCTGGCCACCGGCACCGCACAGGCCGCCGACGTCAATGTCGCCCGCAACGGAGGCTTCGAGTCCGGTCTCTCCGGCTGGAGCTGTACCGGCTCCACCGGCGCGGCCGTCGCCTCCCCCGTCTTCGCCGGCTCCGGCGCCCTCAAGGCGACCCCGGCGGGCCAGGACAACGCGCAGTGCAGCCAGAGCGTCACGGTCAAGCCGAACTCGACCTACACCCTGAGCACCCAGGTCCAGGGCTCCTACGTCTACCTCGGCGCGACCGGCACCGGCACCCAGGACGTCTCCACCTGGACGCCCGGCTCGGGCTCCGGCTGGCAGAAGCTCTCCACCACCTTCAGCACCGGCCCGAACACCACCCAGGTGACCGTCTGGACGCACGGCTGGTACGGCCAGCCCGCTTACTACGCCGACGACTTCAGCGTCTTCGGGCCCGACGGGGGCGGCGGCACCGACCCCGGCCCCTCGGTCCCCGGCGCCCCGGCCGGGCTCGCGGTTTCCGGCCAGAGCCAGAACGCGCTCACCCTTTCGTGGGGCGCGGTCAGCGGCGCGAGCGGCTACTACGTCTACCAGGACGGCGTCCGGGTCAAGACGGTCACCGGAGCCACCTCCGCCCAGCTCCAGAACCTGGCCGCGTCCACGACGTACTCGCTCCAGGTGAGCGCGTACAACCAGGCGGGCGAGGGCCCGCGCTCGGCGCCCGTCAGCGCCACCACCACCGGCGGCGGGGGCGACCCTAACCCGAACCCGTCCGTGCCCAAGCACGCGCTGACCGGCTACTGGCAGAACTTCAACAACGGCGCGACCGTCCAGAAGCTCTCCGACGTGCAGGCGCAGTACGACATCATCGCGGTCTCCTTCGCCGACGCGACCTCCACGCCCGGCGCCATCGCCTTCAACCTCGACTCGGCCGGGCTCGGCGGCTACACGGTCGCCCAGTTCAAGGCGGACGTCGCGGCGAAGAAGGCGGCCGGGAAGTCGGTCGTCCTCTCGATCGGCGGCGAGAAGGGCACCATCTCGGTCAACGACTCCGCCTCGGCCAACAACCTGGCGAACTCGGCCTACGCCCTGATGCAGGAGTACGGCTTCAGCGGGATCGACATCGACCTGGAGAACGGCCTCAACCCGACCTACATGACGCAGGCGCTGCACTCCCTGGCCCAGAAGGCCGGCCCGTCCTTCGTCCTGACCATGGCCCCGCAGACCATCGACATGCAGTCGACGCAGGGCGCCTACTTCAAGACGGCGCTGGCGGTCAAGGACATCCTCACCGTCGTCAACATGCAGTACTACAACAGCGGCTCGATGAACGGCTGCGACGGCAAGGTCTACTCCCAGGGCACGGTGGACTTCCTCACCGCGCTGGCCTGCATCCAGCTGGAGGGCGGCCTCGCCCCCTCGCAGGTGGGCCTGGGCGTCCCGGCCTCGCCGAGCGGCGCGGGCAGCGGCTACGTCTCGCCGACCGTCGTGAACAACGCGCTGGACTGCCTGGCCAAGGGCACGAACTGCGGTTCCTTCAAGCCGTCCAAGACCTACCCGGGGCTGCGCGGCGCGATGACCTGGTCGACGAACTGGGACGCCAAAGCGGGTAGCGCTTGGTCCAACGCGGTGGGTCCGCACGTCCACGCCCTGCCGTAGCGGGTACCTGTGGGGGTGGCCGAATCCCGGCCCGTGACCGGTTTCCGACTCTTGACCGGGACATGCCACGGGCGGACGCTGCATGCGTCCGCACGGCTACCCCCACACTCCCCACCCAGGAGAACGCATGCGGCTCCACGCCCGCCGAAGGGCCGCCGTCACGGCGGCCCTGCTCGCGCTCGCGCTCGGTGCACCCGCCTACGGCATGAGCGCGGCCACGGCCTCGCCCCCGCCCACGCCGTCCACCCAGACCCAGGACGAGGCGATCGTCCAGTACCGCATCCACGGCCCCTCTTCCGCCGTCGACCGGACGGCGCTGCTCGCGACCGGCGTCTCGATCGACGAGGTCGACGACCACACCGTCGTGGTCAGCGCCGACACCATGCAGGCCAAGACCCTGCGCGCCCGCGGCTACGAACTGACCGCGCTGGCCGGCCCGCCGGACCGCTCGATGCCCGGCATCGCCGCCCTCCCCTTCGACTTCCCCTCGGCCGACTCGAAGTACCACAACTACGCCGAGGCGAACGCCGAGATCGACCAGGACATCGCGGCCTATCCCGGCATCATGAGCAAGCAGGTGATCGGGAAGTCCTACCAGGGCCGCGACATCGTCGCCATCAAGATCAGCGACAACGTCGCGACCGACGAGAACGAGCCCGAGGTGCTCTTCACCGCGCACCAGCACGCGCGCGAGCACCTCACCGTCGAGATGGCCCTGTACCTGCTCAAGGAGTTCGGCTCCAAGTACGGCAGCGACTCCCGGATCACCAACATGGTCAACGGCCGCGAGATCTGGGTGGTTCCCGACCTCAACCCCGACGGCGGCGAGTACGACATCGCCTCCGGCTCCTACCGGTCCTGGCGCAAGAACCGGCAGCCCAACTCCGGTTCCTCGTACGTCGGCACCGACCTGAACCGCAACTGGAACTACAAGTGGGGCTGCTGCGGCGGTTCCAGCAGCAGCAAGAGCTCGGAGACCTACCGCGGCGCGGCGGCCGAGTCGGCCCCCGAGGTCAAGGTCGTCGCGGACTTCGCCCGCAGCCGGGTCATCGGCGGCAAGCAGCAGATCAAGGCGTCCATCGACTTCCACACCTACAGCCAGCTGGTCCTGTGGCCCTACGGCTGGACCTACAACGACACCGCCCCCGGCCTGACGGCGGACGACCTCGCGGTCTACAAGAAGATCGGCACCAGCATGGCCGCGAGCAACGGCTACACCCCCGAGCAGTCGAGCGACCTGTACATCACGGACGGCACGATCGACGACTACCTGTGGGGCGCGCAGAAGATCTTCACCTATACCTTCGAGATGTACCCCGGCGAGTCCGGCAGCGGCGGCGGGTTCTACCCGCCCGACGAGGTCATCGACCGCGAGACCGCGCGCAACAAGGACGCGGTGCTCCAGCTCCTGGAGAACGCCGACTGCATGTACCGCTCGATCGGCAAGGCGGCGCAGTACTGCCCGTAGGCGTAACGATCACGGCCCGCGCACCCACGCGTCCGCACGTCCGCACGGGGCGCCCCTCCACCACGGGAGGGGCGCCCCGCCCGCGTCAGCGCTCCTCGTCGACCGGTGGGGACCCGGAACCCGCGTACTCCCGGCCGATGACCTCGGCGCTGCGCCGCACCAGCGGCAGCAGGTCGAGCAGTTCCTCGGCGGAGACGACCACATTGGGCGCGGACACCGACATCGCGGCCACGACCCGCCCGTCGGCCCCGCGCACGGGCGCGCCCACGCAGTTGATCGAATCCTCGTGCCCGCCGAGATCGGCGGCCCATCCCTGGTCCCGTACGAGCGCCAGCTCGCGCAGGAAGGCATCGGCGTCCGGCACCGACCGGGCCGTGTAGCGGGGGTACTCGATGCGCGCGGCCAGCGCGCGGCGCTCCGCCTCCGGCAGGTCGGCGAGCAGCACCTTGGAGACGGCGGCGACGGTCAGCGGGACGGGTTTGCCGATGCGCGAGTACATGCGGACCGGGTAGCGGCTGTCGACCTTGTCGATGTAGACGACCTCGTCGTCCTGGTGGACGGCCAGGTGCACCGTGTGCCCGGTCCGGGCGCCGAGTTCGGCGAGGTGGGGGTGGGCGATCTCGCGCACGTCCAGGTTCTCGACGGCCTCGGCGGCGAGCGCGAAGAGGTGCGCGCCGAGCCGGTAGCGCCCGTCGGGCTGCCGGTAGACGAGCCCGTGCGCGTGCAGGGTGCGCAGCAGGCGCAGCGCGGTGCTCTTGTGCACGTCCAGCTCCCGCGCGACCTCCCCCAGGTCCGCCGCCCCCCGCGCGAGCAACGGCAGAATGCCGAGCGCCCGGTCGACCGACTGGCTCATACGGCGTCCTTTCGTCCAGCACGTCCAGCCCCGCCGGCCGCGCGCCAGGCACCCCAGCGGAACCACATCCAGCCCCGCCGGCCGCGCGCCAGGCACCCCAGCGAAGCCACATCCAGCCCCGCCGGCGTTTGAGGCGCCCCCGGAGGGAACGGGCAAGGCCCGCACCCGCACACCACACCACACCCGGACCACCGGCCCGGCCCCGGCCCGGACGGGCCACGTTGACCCGCCGTCACCAGGGATGTTAGACAGCGGGAGCCACCACCCGCAACGACCGTTGCCGCTCACGCAACGCGAGGAGGCACCATGCCCCACGCCCCCGCAGCCGCCGCCAGGCCCACCGCCGACGCCGTCACCCGCCTCGCCGACGAACCGGTCGACCACCGCTTCAAGGGCCTCCCCCCGGACGCCGAAGCAGCCGGCCTCACCGTGGGCCAGCTGGCCGCCCAGCGCCGCGACCTGCACACCGGCGGGTTCACCACCCCCGTCCTGACCCTGGACGCCGACGCCCTCGCGCACAACCTCGCCCTCCTCGGCCACTACGCCGCCCGCCACGGCCTCGCCTTCGCCCCGCACGGCAAGACGTGCATGTCCCCGCAGCTCTTCGAGCGCCAGCTGGCCCACGGCGCCTGGGGCATCACCGCCGCGATGCCGCACCAGGCCCGCGTCTACCGCGCCTTCGGCATCCAGCGGATCTTCCTGGCCAACCAGCTCGTCGACCCGGCCGCCCTGCGCTGGGTCGCCGCCGAGCTGGCCGCCGACCCCGAGTTCCGGTTCGTCTGCTACGTCGACTCCCTGCGCGGCATCGAGCTGATGGACCAGGCGCTGACCGAAGCGGCAGCCGGTGCGGGGGCGGCTCAGGCACCGGGCGCGCAGCCGGTCGGCACCCGCCCGGTCGACGTCGTCATCGAACTCGGCGCGGGCGAGGGGGCCCGTACCGGCGCCCGGACCGAGGAGGAGTGCCACGCGCTGGCGGCGGCGGTCGCCCGAACCGCCACCCTGCGCCTGGTCGGCGTCGCGGGCTACGAGGCCGAGGTCCCCGGCGCCGACGCCGCGAAGGTCACCGCCTGGCTGCGGCGGCTGAGCGCCCTGACCGTCGCGCTGGACGCGGAGGGCCGGTTCGGCGCCCTCGCCCCCGGCGAGGAGATCGTGCTGAGCGCGGGCGGGAGCGCCTGGTTCGACAGCGTCGCCGAGGTCTTCGCCGAGCTGCCGCCGCTGTCGGCGCCCGTCCTCAAGCTGCTGCGCTCCGGCGCCTACGTCTCCCACGACCACGACTGGTACGGCAAGCTGACCCCCTTCAACCGGGTGCCCGAGGAGGGCCGGCTGCTGCCCGCCTTCCGGCTGTGGGCCCAGGTCGTCTCCCGGCCCTCCCCCACGCAGGCCTTCCTGAACGCGGGCAAGCGGGACGTGGCGTACGACCTCGGGCTGCCGGTGCCCGAGCGGGTGCGCGGCGCCCGCGACGGGGCGGAGCGCCCGGCCGACGGCGTGCGCCTGGTGAAGCTCTCCGACCAGCACGCCTGGCTGGAGAGCGACGCCGCCGCGGACCTGGAGGTCGGCGACCTGGTGGGGCTCGCCATGTCCCACCCGTGCACGATCTTCGAGAAGTGGCAGCTGATCCCGGTCGTGGAGGCGGACGGCACGGTCGGCGAGTTCGTCCGGACCTTCTTCTGAGCCGCGCACGCCCTGATCCGCGCACACCCTGAGCCGCGCACGCCCGCGGACCGCCCGCGCCCGCCACCGCCCCGGCCGCCCCGGCCACCCCCGCCGCCTACGATGACCGCATGCTCGTCTTCGCTCCGGCCGTCCTGCTGTTCGCACTCTTCTGGATCAGCGTGCGGGAGGACCGCAGGCGCTTTCGCAACGCGGTCTACCTGGGCCTGACCTGCATCAGCGTCTCCGTGGCGCTGCTCGCGCAGATCAGGCACCTGCCGGCCGGGACCGCCGAGGTGGTGGCCGTGGCGGTGCTCGCGCTCCCGGCGCTCGGGGTGGTCGCGCTGGCGTTCTTCCTGATCGCCAACGGGGTGACGATGGCGCGCAAGGAGGGCCGCGCGCTGGGCAACCTGCTGTCGCTGCTGGCCGGGCTGGCGATCGTGGCGCTGCTCGTGCTGACCGGGCTGGCCCTCTCCGTCGGTTCGACCGGCTTCACCGGGCCGGTGGTCACGGTCGTCCTGGTCGCGCTCTACGTCTCCTTCCTCTTCCTCTGCTTCCTCGGCTACGCCTTCCTGTACGGCCGGATCAGGGTGCGCGGCGACGTCGACTTCGTGGTGATGCTGGGCTCGGGCCTGGTCGGCGGGGACCAGGTGCCGCCGCTGCTGGCCTCCCGGCTGCGCAAGGGCCTGCGGATCTACGAGGCCCAGCGGGCCCGCGGCGGCGCGGCGCCCGTCCTGCTGACCTCCGGCGGCAAGGGTTCGGACGAGCAGGTCGCCGAGGCCCGGGCGATGGCGGACTGGCTGATCGCGCGGGGCGCGGCGGCCGAGCACGTACGGCTGGAGGACCGGTCCCGGACCACGGAGGAGAACCTCCGGTTCAGCGAGCGGATCATGGCCGAGGCCGTGCCGGGGTACCGGTGCGTGGTGGTCACGAACAACTTCCACGCCTTCCGGGCCGCGATGATGGCGCGCAAGGCGCGGGTCAACGGCCAGGTGCTGGGCTCGCCGACGGCCGCGTACTTCTGGCCGAGCGCGACGATCCGCGAGTTCGCGGCGGTGTTCATGGAGCACAAGGTGGTCAACCTGGCCCTCTGCGGGGCCCTGGTCGTGGGCGGCGCGCTGCTGACGCTGGCCTCGGTGTAGGACGCCCGGGGTCCGGCCGCGGCGGGGCGGCGCCGGGCCGCCGCGGGGCCGACATGCGTTCAAGGCCGGACCGCCGGAGGATGGGGCCAGGGAACACTGGAGGAGGTACGCGATGGACAGCGAAGCGGACCAGCAGCCCGAACGGCCGGCCCACCTCTACACCGGCGGGGAACGGCCGTACGACCCCGAGGACCTCGTGATGGCGCGCGGGCAGGAGCCGACTCCGGAGCGGCTCCGCAAGGCGCGCGAGCTGATGGAGAAGGAGGGGCCGGAGGTCATCGAGCGCTACCTCCCGTAGCTCCGACGGCCCCGGGGCCCCGGCCCCGGGGCCTTCCGTCCGCCCGGCGCGGCACCGCCGGGCCGCCCGCCGTGACGCGACCCGGCGGCCCCTCGTTAGCCGCGCACACCGCCGCCGTACGAAGGGCAGGACCCCATGCAGCAGACGGACGTCGACTGGGACCACCCGGCGGACCCCCCGGGCGAGCGGGAGCGGGCGCACGTACGCGCGTACGCCGCCACCGGCGGCGCCGACGGGCACCTCTGGCACGGCGTCCCCACCCTGCTGCTCACCACCCTCGGCCGCGTCACCGGCCGCCCGGTCCGCACCCCGCTGATCTACGCCGAGGACGAGGACCGCCTGATCGTCGCCGCGACGGCGTCGGGCTCCCCGGACCGGCCGGACCACCCGCACTGGTACAAGAACGTCGAGGCCGACCCCGAAGTCCGCGTCCAGCGGGGCCCGGCCCCCTTCCAGGCCAAAGCCCGCCCCGCCACCCGCGCGGAACGCGAGGCCTACTGGCCGGCCCTGACGGCCCTGTGGCCCCCCTTCGAGGACGACCAGCCCCGCACCGGCCGCGAGGTCCCCCTGGTGATCATCCAGCGCTGACCCTTCGCCAGGGCCCCCGCCCGGGCCCCCGCGCCTGCGCTTCGCGCGCGCATGAGACGGTGGAGCCCGTCTCCGGCCCCCCGGCAGTGCGGCGGGCGGGCCGTCCACGATCCGGGGAGGACCCCTCATGAGCGGCAGCGATGTCAGCGACGCCGGCAACGGCGACGGCGATCCCACCAGCTACCGCATCGACCCCGCCGAGCGGTCCCCGCGGGTGCCGCGCGGCGGCCGGCCGTTCCGGACCGCCGTGACCATCGGGGTGAGCCTCGACGGGTTCATCGCCCGCCCCGACGGCGACATCGAGTGGCTCACGATGCGGGGCGCGCAGGCCGGGGACACGGGCTACGAGGAGTTCATGGCCGGGATCGACACCCTGGCGCTCGGCCGCAACACCTACGAGAAGGTGCTGACCTTCGGCTTCTGGCCGTACGGGGACAAGCGCGTCGCCGTCCTCAGCACCGGGCTGACCACGGACGATCCGCGCGTCACGGTCTACCGCTCGCTGGCGGAGCTGCTGGCCGGGCTGGCCGAGCAGGGCGCGCGCAAGGTGTACGTGGACGGCGGCAAGATGATCCAGACCTTCCTGCGCGAGGGCCTCCTGGACGAGCTGGTCATCACCACGGCGCCGGTCCTGATCGGCGAGGGCCTGCCCCTCTTCGGCGCGCTCGACCGGGACGTCGACCTCCAGCTCACCGCCGCGAAGGTGCTGGACGCCGGGTTCATGCAGACGACGTACGCCGTGCTGTAGCGGGGCGGCCGCACCCGCGTGACGAGCGCAACACCCGTTTCCTCGGAGCCCGGTGTCCCCCACCGATTCCACAGGCGGGAGCACGGGCGCGCCCCCGTTTCCAAGGGCGGGGAGCGCCCGTACCCGCCGATCCCGCGAACCGGGGCAATTCGCCCCTCACCCGACGGGCGCAATCCCCCGGCGCCGCGGCGCCCGGCGCCGTAAGCTCCCGCCATGCAGGTGATCCAGTCAACGAAACTCGCCAATGTCTGCTACGAGATCCGCGGGCCCGTGCTCGAAGAGGCCATGCGGCTCGAAGCGGCAGGTCATCGCATCCTCAAGCTCAACACGGGCAACCCGGCGGCCTTCGGCTTCGAGTGCCCGCCGGAGATCCTTGAGGACATCCTCCGCAACCTGGGCACGGCCCACGGGTACGGGGACGCGAAGGGGCTGCTGTCCGCGCGCCGCGCCGTGATGCAGCACTACCAGACCAAGGGCATCGACCTGGACGTCGAGGACGTCTACATCGGCAACGGGGTCTCCGAGCTGATCCAGATGTCCATGCAGGCGCTGCTGGACGACGGCGACGAGGTGCTCGTCCCGGCGCCCGACTACCCGCTGTGGACGGCCTCCGTGTCGCTCGCGGGCGGCACCGCCGTGCACTACCGGTGCGACGAGCAGTCCGACTGGATGCCGGACCTCGCCGACATCGAGCGGAAGATCACCGACCGCACCCGCGCCCTGGTGATCATCAACCCGAACAACCCGACCGGCGCGGTCTACGACGACGAGATGCTGCGCGGGCTGACGGACATCGCCCGCCGCCACGGCCTCGTGGTGTGCTCGGACGAGATCTACGACCGGATCCTCTTCGACGGCGCCACGCACACGCCGACCGCCGCCATCGCGCCGGACCTGCTGACCCTGACCTTCAACGGGCTGTCCAAGAACTACCGCGTCGCCGGGTACCGGTCGGGCTGGATGGCGGTCTGCGGCCCCAAGCAGCACGCGTCCTCCTACATCGAGGGCCTGACGATCCTGGCCAACATGCGCCTGTGCGCGAACATGCCCTCGCAGCACGCCGTGGCCACCGCCCTCGGCGGCCGCCAGTCGATCGTGGACCTGGTGCTGCCGGGCGGGCGGCTGCTGGAGCAGCGCGACACGGCGTACGACCTGCTCACCCAGATCCCCGGGATCACCTGTGTGAAGCCCAAGGGCGCGCTGTACCTCTTCCCGAAGCTGGACCCCACGGTCTACAAGATCAAGGACGACCGGCAGATGGTCCTTGACCTGCTCCGGGCCGAGAAGATCATGGTCGTGCACGGTACGGGCTTCAACTGGCCCGAGCCCGACCACTTCCGCATCGTCACCCTGCCCAACGCCAAGGACCTGGCCGACGCGGTGACCCGGATCGGCACCTTCCTGGACGGCTACGGGCAGCATTAGCACCGCCCGCCAGGCACAGCCGGATTCAACTCAACTTTAGAACGAATCCAATGTAGGATGGTCTCCTGACCCCGCAGGAGGCCCCCTCGTGTACGAGCCGATCCGCACCAAGTCGGTCCACCGCATGAGCGGCGGCCGCGCCGATTACCCGCACAGCAGCCGCGGCGAAGCGCTGGACACCCAGCTCGCCGCACACCTGGCCGCCCTGCTCGCCGTCACCGACGAGCTGGGACTGGAGGAGGCCGCCGAGCGGATCTCCGGCCAGGTCGCCCGGCTGCGCGGCCGCGTGCCCGCCCGCATCAAGGGCAGGCCCGCCGCCGCCGGGGACGCCGACCGCGGGGCCCTGCACCAGCGCGCCCACGACCTCGCCGCCCGCGCGCTCGTGGTCGCCGCCTCGCGCGCCGACACCGCCGTGGCGATCCTCGCCGCCGAGCGCATGGACGCGCACTCCGCCGCCGCCGACCCGGCAGGCGCCCTCTAGACGGCCCCGGTCCGGGGCCGCGGAGGCCTCGGACCGGGTGCCATGTTCCCCCGCGCGTTCCGCTCCGCCCGGCGCGTCGCGCCGCCGGCGCCCGTGCCCGCGTACGCCTCAGCCCGCGGTCGGCGTCGCGGACAGTTCCACCCCCGCCACCCCGCACCACGGCACCACGCCCGCGGGCCACACCGGACCGGCGGCCTCCGCCCGGCCGACCTCGCCCGGCGCCCCGGCGGCCACGGTGACCTGCGCCCGCACCGGCACGTCGTCCCCCTGGTCCGGCGTGACCGGAGCCGCGGACCCGCGCGCGTCACCGCCCCGGCGGAACTCCACGGTCACGACGTACGCGCCCGCCCGCGCGGTCCGGCTCACCGCCTCCACCCGGGCCAGCACCCGACGGCTTGCCGGATCGATTCGGCAGCCCGTCACCGCCACGTCCTCGGCCACCGGCCGCGCCGCCGCGCCCGCCGCCCCGGAGGGGCCGGGACCGCTGCTCGCCCACACGTACAGGCCGAACGGGACGAAGACCATTCCCGCGGCCACCATCACCAGCGCGGCCAGCCACCCGCTCACTTGCCTCATGACCGCCTCACGGGACGCGCATCCATGCCTGAGCCTTGCCTCATGGCACCGATGATTCACCCGCGGCCCCACGGCGACCACCCGCTCGGGCGACGTTCACTCAACCGCGCGGCGAAACCGGGCCCCTGAAGATCGTGCAAGGCCCGCCGGGAAACGCCGGACGGCGGGCCTCCGCCAGAGCAGAGGCCCGCCGTCGGCAGACGCACACGGTCTTCCGGGGAAGGCCGCGGAGAGTCCTGGTCGGGACATCCCGCGTCGGTCCTCGGCCGGGGACAGCCGGCCGCGGTTCAGGGGGCGGCCACCGCGTGGTGGCCGGGGCGGGCCACCGCGTGGTGGCCCGGGGGGCCGGCCGCGAGGGCCGGCGGGAGGTGGGCTGAGCCGAGGTGACTAGCCGAGGCGCTCGACCAGCGCGTGGTACTGGTCCCACAGCTCCTTGGGGGTGTGGTCGCCGTAGGTGTTCAGGTGCTCGGGGACCAGTGCGGCCTCGTCGCGCCAGATCTCCTTGTCGACCGTGAGCAGGAAGTCGAGGTCCTCGGCGGGGAGGTCCAGGCCGTCGGTGTCGAGGGAAGCCACGGTCGGCAGGATGCCGATGGGGGTCTCCACGCCCTCGGCGGTGCCGTCGAGGCGCTCGACGATCCACTTCAGGACGCGGCTGTTCTCGCCGAAGCCCGGCCACACGAACTTGCCCGCGTCGTTCTTGCGGAACCAGTTCACGTAGTAGATCTTCGGGAGCTTGGCCTCGTCCCCGCGGGCCGTCGCCGTCGCGCCGACGTTGACCCAGTGGCCCATGTAGTCGCCCATGTTGTAACCGCAGAACGGCAGCATGGCGAAGGGGTCGCGGCGCAGCTCGCCGACCTTGCCCTCGGCGGCGGCGGTCTTCTCGGAGGCGATGTTCGAACCGATGAAGACGCCGTGGTTCCAGTCGAAGGACTCGGTGACCAGCGGCACGGCCGAGGCACGGCGGCCGCCGAAGAGGATCGCGGAGATCGGGACGCCCTTGGGGTCCTCCCACTCCGGGGCGATCGTCGGGCACTGCGAGGCGGGAACCGCGAAGCGGGCGTTGGGGTGGGCCGCCGGAGTGTCCGATTCCGGAGTCCAGTCGTTGCCCTTCCAGTCGATCAGGCGCGCCGGCGCCTCCTCGGTCATGCCCTCCCACCAGACGTCGGAGCCGTCCGGGGTGAGCGCGACGTTGGTGAAGACGGTGTTCGCGTACATCGTCTTCATGGCGTTGGCGTTGGTGTGCTCACCGGTGCCGGGGGCGACGCCGAAGAACCCGGCCTCCGGGTTGATCGCGTACAGCCGCCCGTCGGCGCCGAAGCGCATCCAGGCGATGTCGTCGCCGACCGTCTCGACGGTCCAGCCGGGGATCGTGGGCTCCAGCATGGCGAGGTTGGTCTTGCCGCAGGCGGACGGGAAGGCGGCGGCGATGTACTTCGCCTCGCCCTGCGGCGGCGTCAGCTTGAGGATCAGCATGTGCTCGGCCAGCCAGCCCTCGTCGCGGGCCATGACGGACGCGATGCGCAGGGCGTAGCACTTCTTGCCGAGCAGGGCGTTGCCGCCGTAGCCCGAGCCGAAGGACCAGATCTCGCGCGTCTCGGGGAAGTGCGAGATGTACTTGGTGGTGTTGCACGGCCACGGCACGTCGGCCTGGCCCTCGGCGAGCGGCGCACCGAGGGTGTGGACGGCCTTGACGAAGAAGCCGTCGGTGCCGAGTTCGGCGAGGACGGGGGCTCCCATGCGGGTCATGGTGCGCATGGCGACGGCGACGTAGGCGGAGTCGGTGATCTCGACGCCGATCGCGGACAGTTCGGAGCCGAGCGGGCCCATGCAGAAGGGGACGACGTACATCGTGCGGCCCTTCATGGCGCCGCGGAAGATCCCCTTCTCGCCCGCGAAGACCTCCTTCATTTCCGAAGGAGCCTTCCAGTGGTTCGTGGGGCCCGCGTCCTCGGCCTTCTCGGAGCAGATGAAGGTCCGGTCCTCGACGCGCGCGACGTCGGAGGGGTCGGAGGCGGCGTAGTACGAGTTCGGGCGCTTGGCGGGGTCGAGCTTCTTGAACGTGCCCCGGGCCACGAGCTCCTCGCACAGGCGCTCGTACTCGGCCTCGGATCCGTCGCACCAGACGATCCGGTCCGGCTCGGTGATCGCCGCGATCTCGTCGACCCAGGCGATCAGTTCGGCGTGATCGGTGGGGAGGACCGTCGGGTGGGTGGTGGGAGCCGCGTTGTCGCGCGCCACGATTGCTCCTTGTTGAGGGGTTTGTTTGGTGTTTGCCCCGTGGGGGCTGCGACCCGGACGCTTCGCGCTCCGCTCATCCGGTGCCGACCGCACTCATCTGATCATCGGGTGCCTCTGCGCATATGTCCAGGGGGCCTCTCACGTGAGCATCACCACTCGTGTCAATCTTCGGCAAAGGCCGCTAACCGAAACCTACGGACCCGTAGATAGCATGAGGACCATGACTTCTGACGCCGCCGACGTGGCCGGACCCATGATCGGGCCCCAGGCCGGACCCATGACCGCACCGCAGGCCGACGCCGAGATCAAGCCGCTGATGCGCGGCTGGCTGCACACCGGGATGTTCCCCGCCGTGGTCGTCGCGGGCGTGGCGCTCATGGCCTTCACCGACTCGACCAAGGCCCGCGTGGCCGTCGGGGTGTACGTCCTCACGGCCTGCCTGCTCTTCGGAGTCAGCGCGGTCTACCACCGGGGCACCTGGGGGCCGCGCGGCGAAGCCATCCTGCGCCGCCTCGACCACGCCAACATCTTTCTGATCATCGCAGGGACCTATACCCCGCTGACGGTGCTTCTGCTCCCGGCCTCCTCCGGACGGACGCTCCTGTGGGCGGTCTGGATCGCCGCGGCGGCCGGCATCGCCTTCCGCGTCTTCTGGGTCGGCGCCCCGCGCTGGCTCTACACGCCCTGCTACATCGCGATGGGCTGGGCCGCCGTCTTCTTCCTCCCCGACTTCATGCGGACGGGCGGGATCGCCGTCCTCGTCCTGGTGATCGTCGGCGGACTCCTCTACAGCGCGGGCGGGGTCATCTACGGGATGAAGCGCCCCAACCCCTCGGTCCGCTACTTCGGCTTCCACGAGGTCTTCCACTCGCTGACCCTGGTCGCCTTCGTCACCCACTTCGTGGGCATCGCGATGGCGGCCGCCCGGGTCGCTTAGCACGCCCGGCCGCATGCGAACGGCCCGCCACCGGCCTTGAGGACTCGGGGGCGGACCGTCGGCGTGACGCAGGTCAGGAGCGGTCCGCGGCCAACTGCGCGACCAGCTCCGCCGGGTCCGTCGCCGGCAGCGCGCAGACGAAATGCCGGCACACGTACGCCGTCGGCCGGCCGCCCACCAGGTCCCGGCCCGCCAGCAGCGGGAACTCCCCCACACCGCCGTCCGCCGTGCCCGGCGTCCCCGCCGCCACCACCGCGCCCGGAGCCGTCGCCAGCAGCGCGGTCCGGTGCAGCGCGGCCGTCGCCGGGTCCTCCGGGGGCCCGGCCACCGCCACCTCGCGCGGCCCGTCCAGCAGCGCCTCGACCACCGCCAGCCCCTGCCCGATGAAGCGCGGGGCGCGCGGCCCGAGCGCCCCCACCACGCCGAGCGCCCGCTCCGCCGCCGTCCGGTGCGCCTGCGAGCCGGTGTGCGCGGCGTACGACAGGAGCGCCCCGGCGGCCGCGGTCCACCCCGAGGGCGCGGCGGTGTCGGTCGGGTCCTGCGGGCGCCGGATCAGCTGCTCCGCGTCGTGCGCGGTGTCGTACAGCGAGCCGTCCTGCGCGGTGAACCGGTCCAGGACCAGGTCCAGCAAGAAGCCGGCGAACTCCAGCCAGACCCCCTCCCCGGTGACCGACGCCAGCGCCAGGAACCCCTCCGCGACGTCGCCGTAGTCCTCCAGCACCCCGGCGTTGACGCCGACCCGGCCGTCCTTGCTGGTCCGGGCGAGGCGGGCGCGGCCGTCCATGTGCACGCGGACCAGCAGGTCCGCGGCCTCGGTGGCCCGCTCGACCAGGTCGGGCCGCTCGAAGTACGCCCCGCACTCGGCGAGGGCGGCGATGGCCAGCCCGTTCCAGGCGGCCACGATCTTGTCGTCCCGCCCGGGCGCGGGCCGCTCGGCGCGTGCGGCGAGCAGCCGCGCCCTGATGCCGGCGGCCCGCTCGGCGTCGGCGCCGTAACCGTCGTCGTCGCGGCCGTCGTCGTCACGGCCGTCCTCGCCGTCGGCGCCGTCGCGGTCGTCCTCGCCGTGGGGGTGGCGCGCCGGGAGCTGGAGGACGGACGTCCCGTGCTCGAAGGTGCCCTCCTCGGTCACCCCGAACAGCGCCGCGGCGAACGTGCCGTCCGCCTCCCCCAGCACCGCCGTCAACTGCTCCGGCGTCCAGGCGTAGTACGCGCCCTCGACGTGCTTGCCCGTCGCCGGGTCCTCGCTGTCCGCGTCCAGCGCCGAGGCGTAACCGCCCTCGCGGGTCCGCAGCTCCCGGACCATGAAGTCTGCGGTCTCCAGGGCCACCCGCCGGGCCAGCGCGGAGCCGGTGGCCCGCCACAGGTGCGCGTACGCCCGGCACAGCAGCGCGTTGTCGTAGAGCATCTTCTCGAAGTGCGGGACCACCCACTCACGGTCCACCGAGTAACGGGCGAAGCCGCCGCCGAGCTGGTCGTAGATCCCGCCCCGGGCCATCGCCCCGCAGGTCCGCTCGGCCATCTGGAGCGCGCCCTCGGCCCCGGTGCGCGCGTGGTGGCGCAGCAGGAACTCGATGACCATGGACGGCGGGAACTTGGGTGCGCCGCCGAACCCGCCGCGCGCCTCGTCGTACTCCCGGGTCAGCCCGAGCAGCGCCTGCGCCGGCACGTCGGCCCCCGGCAGCCCGGCCTTGCCGTACTCCAGCTGCCGCCCGGCCAGGTCGCGCGTGATCCGCTCCGCGACCTCGCCCACCTCGTCGCGGCGCCCGGTCCAGGCCGCCTGCACGCCTTCCAGCACCTGCGTGAAGGAGGGCATCCCGTGGCGGGGCTCGGGCGGGAAGTAGGTCCCGAAGTAGAAGGGCTGCGCGTCGGCGTCGAGGAAGACGGTCATGGGCCAGCCCCCCTGACCCGTGGCCGCCTGGACGGCCTCCATGTAGACGGCGTCGACGTCGGGCCGCTCCTCGCGGTCGACCTTGACGTTGACGAAGTGCTCGTTCATGTAGGCGGCGGT
This sequence comes from Streptomyces sp. NPDC043876, assembly GCF_056435825.1. Lineage (NCBI taxonomy): Bacteria > Bacillati > Actinomycetota > Actinomycetes > Kitasatosporales > Streptomycetaceae > Streptomyces > Streptomyces sp. NPDC043876. The sequence continues at coordinate 346,354 of NZ_JBWKDV010000001.1, forward strand.
CGGATCGTCCTCGAAGGACTCGTGCGCCATGACATGGCACCAGTGGCACGCGGAGTAACCGACCGAAAGCAGAACGGGTACATTGCGCCGCTTCGCTTCCTCGAACGCCTCGGGCCCCCAGGGCCACCAGTCGACCGGGTTGTCAGCGTGCTGAAGCAGATAAGGGGAGGTCATGCCAGCCAGCCGGTTCATACGCCCCAGCCTCTCACAGCGCCTGCCACGAGCGGCGAAACCCTCACGTGGGCACTCCGCTTGGCCGAATTACACCTGTGGGCCCACTACATCCGGGGCAGCCCCTTCTGCTCGGAACAATAGGCTGGGGACGGCAGCGCTGGACCTGCCGAGGCTCCTCGAAGAAGGGACACCATGCCCCCCGACATCGCGGTGCCCACGTGGATGCACACGCAGATCAGCGCGGAACAGTACGACTCCTGGTCCGAGGACCAGTGCGCCGGCATCGAGATCGTGGACGGAATGGTCGTCCTGAGCCCGACCGCCTCGAAGCAGCACAACCGGCTGGCTCGGATTCTGGCCAATGCTCTGGACGCAACCGCAGGCCCCGACTGGAACGCAGACACGGACTTCGACGTCCGCCTGCAGGACGTTCCGCTCACCAACCGCCGCCCTGACGTCATCGTCTACCGGGCAGAGACGATCGACCTCACACCCACCCGCCCCGAACACGTCCTCCTGGTCGTCGAGGTCGTATCACCCGGTTCGGAGACCACCGACCGGATCGTGAAGGTGGACCAGTACGCCAAGGCCGGCATCCCCTTCTACTGGCGCATCGAGCAGGCCGCCACCGGCGTCCCGATCGTCTACACCTACGTCCTGGACCCCGCCACCAAGGCGTACAGGGACGGCGAGATGTTCACCGGCACGGTGAAGGCCACCGCACCCTTTTCTTTCATGGTCGACCTCGGGGTCCTATAAGGACGGAGAGGTCTCGCTTTCGAGATCCGACCGATAGCGCTCGAATAGTCGTTGTTGGCGAGCGATTTGGTCTCCGCCCTCCAGCCGGGTGCACCCACCCAGCGGATGTCATGCCATGGCAGCCGGCACGCCCTCGTTCAGCCGCGCCCGGTCAGGGACTGATTCACGGCCGCCAGCTGGAGCGGAGTGTTGTGAGCAGGTACGAGGCCACATGTTCGAGCACCTGCTGACGAGCAGCACTGCGATCCCAGCATCCCCCTTCTTGTGTGAGTGACAATAACTGAAGTACCTTGCTGTACATGCAAGATGATGCCTGGTCACCACCTTCTGTCCTGCTGACGGTCGATCTGGTGATCCTTACGCTGCGGGAGAGCCGTCTGCACGTTCTCTTGGTGGAGCGAGGCGAAGATCCCTTTCAGGGGATGCTCGCGCTGCCCGGAGGATTCTTGAGCCACGATGGCGAGGAGATTCTGGATGCCGCCCACCGCGAACTGAGTGAGGAAACCGCCCTGACTTCCGGCTGGGTGCACCTTGAACAGCTGGCCGTGTACGGACGCTCGGGTCGCGACCCGCGGGGCCGAGTCGTCTCCGTAGCGCACCTGGCGATCGCACCGGGGCTGCCCAACCCTGTGGCGGGAACGGATGCCACCGACGCCGCGTGGGTAGCCGCAGAAGCCGTCCTGTCCGGCGAAACTCCCCTCGCCTTCGACCACCGTCGAATCGCCGAGGACGGGATCGAACGCGCACGCACCAAGATTGAATTCTCGGCACTGGCCACTGCGTTCTGCGGGGAGAGCTTCACCATCGCAGAGCTGCAACAGGTGTACGAGGCCGTCTGGGGCACCGCACTCGACACCCGCAATTTCTATCGGAAGGTCCAGGCCGCGAAGGGGTTCATCGTCCCCGCCGGCACTGACCGCAGGACCACGGGAGGACGGCCTGCACGGCTGTATCGGGCTGGTCCGAACACCGTGCTGTTCCCACCGCTGATCCGACCTGCGCCGTCTGTGACGGAAGAGACCACGACAGGGGAAGAGGAGTAGATGCCGAAAGGCCCGGTGGTGATTCTCACCGCCCTGAATCTTGAATATCAGTCCGTGCGCCAGAGGCTGGCAGAGGTGCAGGTGCATCGCCATCAGCGCGGTACCCGGTTCGAAGTGGGCACCGCACGGGGCACATCGTGCCGTATCGCGCTCGGCCTGACGAACAAGGGGAACCATTCCGCTGCGGTGATCGCCGAACGCGCCATCCAGGAGTTCTCGCCGGTGGCCGTGCTGTTCGTCGGAGTCGCCGGCGCCTTGTGGGACGCCACCAAGCTGGGTGACGTGGTAATGGCGTCACACGTGTACGCCTATCACGGCGGGACCAGCGAGGACGACGGGCTCAAAGCCCGTCCCCGGGCGTGGGAAGCGCCGCACGGCATCAGCCAGCTCGCTTCGCACCTGGCCCGTTTGAACGACTGGGCGGACCCCACACCCGTTCCCGGGGATGGACCGCAGGTGCGTTTCGGGGCGATCGCCGCCGGTGAGATCGTCCAGAACTCAAGGATCTCGGCCGAGGCGAAGTGGATCCGACAGCACTACAACGACGCGCTCGCCATCGAGATGGAGGCGGCCGGTGTGGCCCAGGCAGGCCACCTCAGCGGAGCGCCGGTGGCCATCATCCGGGGGATCAGCGACCGGGCGGACGGCACGAAGAACAGTTCGGACGACCGCACCTGGCAACCGCGGGCCGCGGCCAACGCAGCGGCGTTCGCCATCCGGCTAGCAGTGGAACTAGTGGGCGAGCAGGAGGAGACCGCAATGCCGCAGGACGACCACGCCCGTTCGGTCGGCCGGTTCGACCGGCGCGTCAGCAACACCGCCCACAACAGCACCGTCGGCATCATGGCCAGCTCAGTCACGGGCAGCAGCGTCCATATGAACACGGCCCCGAAGGCATCCGGCCCGACGGACTTGATCGCAGAACTCAGTGGCTTCCGCGCTCAGCTGGAGTGGCACCGTACTGAGGGCGCCCTCGACGAGGACAGCTACCGGGAAGCCTTGACCGATTTGCAATCCGCCCTCCGGTCGGCCGGAGAGCGCTACCCCGAATCGTCGAAGCGGACGGTCATGACGCTCAAGAGGCTGCGTGGACTGGTCGCGGACTGCCCCGCGCTGGTGGCCACATTGGCCCCCATGGTTGCTGCGGCCGGTGACCTGACATGAGCCACGATGACGGTGCCGCGTACAGCTCGGCCGCCTATAACTCCACCATCGGGATCCAGGCCGAGACCGTACACGACTCCAACATCTACATCGTCCACCCGGACGCCTCACCGTCGGAGAAGTACCGGGTCGGCCTACAGCTCTTGGAGGACGGCGTTCCCAGCCGAGCCCGAGAAATGATCACTGATGCGATCGCCCGAGGCCACGACGGCACGGAGGTCCGTTTCCATTGGGTGCTCGCCATGCTCAGCGCACGCACTCACCACGACCTCAGCACCGAAGAGGTCCAGCAGCTGCGCTACACCTCCAGGCTCATACGGACCTTCGCAGAGGACGCGTGGAAGGAAGCCCTGCGCGTCACTTTCGACCTGTTGGCGGTACTCAGCACCACCGGCAGCGAGACCGGCCCCGTGCTGAAGCAGCTGCAGGACCTGCCCCGCCGCCAACACGACGCGATCCTCCGCCACCTCGACCTCATGCTCACCGGAGGGCTGAAGGACGACCTGTGGGCGGAGACCCTCGCACAGGCCAGGGCAGAACGCTTCAGCAATGACCGAAGCAGGCGGGTCTGGGCCTACTTCGCTCCCCCTCCCATCGGGCCGAGGGCCGTTCCACCCCGCCCGAGCACTGCCGCTGCCGCAAAGGCAGCGCTCCCTGTCCGGGCGGCCCTGTTCGTCGTCAGCAGTGGGCTCCTCTGGGCCCTGGCACTGATCGCGGATCCAGCCCGGGCGATCGTCGAGTTACCGGTGGCACTCGGCGCGGGCCTGACCGCGGCCCGCTTCGCCGTCCGATGGTGGGGACGGGTGCCCGGGCCGGGCCTCGCGGCCGGAACCCGCCTCCCACACCCGCGCGACCCCACCACCGCCGAGGACGGGTTCACCAAGCGGGTCCGCCATTCATTCGATCACTACTTCAGCGTTCGCAGGCCCCATGAGTTCACCTCGGATACCTGGCTCGCCCACACGGTTCAGATCCGCAGTTCCCTCTCCGCTGAGATCGCGGACCTGTACCGGGAGAACCGAATCGGTGTGGAGCGGGTCGACTGGCTGATCCGGCACCTCGCGGAAGACGCTCGAAATCGCCACAACAACGGCATCCCGCTCGATCGGCACCTCCAGGACCAGACTCCACGCAGGACGAAGGCCCTGACCATGGTGGCCCTCGCTGTTCTCGGCGCGGCGGCTCTGGCCGCGTTCAGCACGGCGGTCTCAGGTGCCGCCCCACCGCGGCCCCTGTGGGCGTTCCTGGCCGTGCTCGGTGCGGCTTGGTCCGGACACGCGACCGCCTCCCGATGGCTGGAGGTGCGGCGTGAAGAGTTCCGGCTGGACCGGGAGGCTCAGGAGTACCAGGAACAACTGGCTGCACGCCAGATCGCCTATCAGCGCTGGCGGTCCTTTTTGGACGCTACGCGCCCCAGCGAACTGGAGATGGAGACCTGGCTCACTTGCGATAAGACTTCGTTCGTCGATGAAGCACTCCGGCACCACCGGCTCTCCTGGCGCGACCTGATCACTCACACCATCCTGGTGGCCCCGGCTGCTTCCTACAAACGGGGCCGCGTCCGAGGCGGCCCATGGCGGTATTCGCACTATGTCTTCCGCCTGTTCCTGTTCACCCAGGACGGCATCCGCGAGATCAGCTCCGAGTTCAACTTCTCCGACGCAACGCGTAGGAACGAGCAGCGGAGCAACTACCGGTTCGACGCGTTGACCTCCGTGCAGGTGACGGAGAACGCCGATGTCGGCTACGACCTGGAACTCGTCCTGACCAACGGACCGGCCAGGAAGATCCGCGTCATGGACGCCGACGCCCACCAACTGGCACCGACCGAGAATGCCGAGGAAATCTCCCAGATCAATCTCAGCGCGGCCGGCTCCGCCCACACTTTCCGCCTCCTCGAGGGGGTAGCAGCGGACGGGAAGAGCTGGATCGAACGGCACGGCACCCACGGCCTGGCGCCCTTCCAGGTCGCCGGCTGATCCGGAACTCGACTAGGAGCGCCTGTGACACCCACGGATGCCGTCACCGAGAGCACAATCCTGCTGGCCGAGTATGACCGTCTCAAGGAGGAACAGAAGACCCGCATAGGGTTCCGCGACAACTTGCTCTACTTCACGCTCGCCGCAGCTACTGCGGTCGTGGCGATCACAGTCCAGAGCGGCCAGTCCCGGCTGCTGCTCAGTGTCCCGGTGATCTGTCTGATCCTGGGCTGGACCTACCTGGTCAATGACGAGAAGATTTCAGCGATCGGCTGCTACGTCCGCGACCGGCTAGGACCCCGCCTGGGGGAACTCACCTCCGCACGCGGCACGGTGTTCGGCTGGGAGGTCTACCACCGCAACGTTGCGGGCCGCACCATGCGCAAGCGGCTTCAGACTGCGGTGGACCTGTTCACGTACCTGGTCCTGCCCATGGTCTGCACGACCGCGTTCTGGTGCTCTCCCGTCGTTCGGCCCCTGCTCGTGCTCGCTTCTCTCGGGCAGACGCTCGCCTTGGCCGTGCTGGGCTGGCAGTTTCTACGTCGTACGGAGCGGTAGCCCCAGGGGTCGCCAGGCAGACCTACGACACCTCGGGCAGCAGGGTGCGCATCGACTCCGTGCTCAGTCGCGGAGCAGGGGGGTCAGGTCTGCCAGCCAGGACGTGCGGGTGGTGGTCCAGGTGGAGGGGCAGTGCGGGAAACGGGGGGCCAGGTCCGGGTGGCGGGTGGGGGCCGCGCCGTACAGGTGGCACAGGTGGGCGGCGGCGCGGGCCGCGTCGGGGGCGTGCTCGTCCTGGTCGTCCGCGTGCGGGCCGGAGCCGGTGGCGGCGGCCAGTTCGTACTCCCGGGCCGCCAGGCGCAGGGCGCGTTCGCCCGGTGGGCCCTGGCGCAGCAGCATCAGTGCGGCGAAGCGGTCCGCCGCGTCCTCCTCCGCCCGGTCCTCGGCCGGCAGGTCCAGGGCGTCGGCGACCGCGTGGCCCGCCTCGTGGAAGAGGGTCTCGGTCCACACCGCGCCGACCGCCTCGTCGGCCGGGCGGTCACCGGCCCGTTCGAACAGGGCCCGGTCGTCGACGGCGTCGTCGTAGCAGAGCTCGATGCGGTGGGTCGCGGGGTCGTAGCCCGAGCCCTCGCCCGCGCAGGACCTGGCCACGACGGTCACGTCGTACGGCAGGACGAGGAACGCGTTCAGGCGGTCGGCCGCCTCCTCGGCGCCGCGCCCCGCCCGCAGCCGGTCCGCCTCCGCACGGTCGGGCGCGGCGGCGGGTTCGTAGTGGACGCGGAAGGCGCCGCGGGCGGGCGGGCCTTCGACGCGTCCGGCGGTGCAGCCGGCCGGCAGCGCCAGGCCCGCCAGGACCGCCGTCGCGCTCAGCGTCCGTAGTCGTCTTCCGAATCGTCCGCCTCGTCCGCGTCGCCCCATGAGGTGATTGTCGGTCACCCAGCGGCGCGACGGAGCGTCAATTGGCGTGCCCCACAAGGCCGGTACCTCTGAACTCGCTCAGATCCGCTCGCGCTCCCGGGGCGGGCGCAGGACACTTGGGGCTTCGCGGCGGGCTCTTCGAGGAGGATGCGCATGCGGGTCAGTCATCGTGGTGAGGCCGAGCGCCTGCTGGTGCGGGCCGTCGACGAGGAGCTGTTGCGGTCGGGGGCGGCCGGGGACAAGGCCGCGCTGCTCGCGCGGGGGCGGGAGGCGCTCGACGCGCTGGCCGCCAGCGCCGCCGAGGAGTACGCGGCGTACGTGGCGGCCCTGGACGAGGCCGCGGCCGGGGAGTACTCGCTGCGCGAGGCCTTCCGGCGGCAGAGCGCGTCCACGGCGATGCTGGCCTGCGCGGTGGCGGCGGTGGCCGCCTTCGGGACGGACCTGGCGCTCGACGCGGCTCCGGCGACGGCGGCGGCCACGGGGGCCGCGGCCCTGCTCGCGGGCGCCTTGGCGACGGTCGCCAAGGTGACGGGCACCCATCTGCCCGCGGCGAGCCGCCGGGCCGGTGCGCTGGGGCAGCCCGGGGGCCCGGAGCAGCTGAAGTTGCAGTGGCTGTCGGCGCTGGAGGTGCGCGGCATCCGGCCGTTCCTGGAGCGGCAGCGGCAGGTGACGGTGGCGGCCCAGCCCCAGCGCCCCGCGCGGGCCCCGCAGTTGCGCGGGGTGGACCGCAGTGCGCAGGCGCGGCAGCGCAGGATGCTGGAGCAGTCGTTCGGGCAACTGCCGGAGCCCGCCGGGCCGTTCGCGGGGCGGCGGGCGGAGCTCGGGCAGATCGCGCAGTGGGTGCAGGCGGCGCGGGCGAGCACGCAGACCCGCCCGGTGGTGGTCGTCCTGCACGGCGAACCGGGGGTGGGGCGCACCGCGCTGGCGGTGCGGGCGGCGCACGAGCTGCGGGACCAGTTCCGGGGCGCGTGCGTGGTGGCGCTGAGCGGGAGCGGCGGGAGCGGCGAGGCGCCGCTGCCGACGCGGGAGGCGCTGCTGCACCTGCTGAACCGGCTGGGCGCGCCGCGCGAGCAGTTGCTGTTCCGGGAGCGGGCGTCGGCGGACCAGCAGGTGCGCAGGCTGGCGGAGCTGTACCACCAGCATCTGCGGGGGATGCCGGTGACGGTGGTGCTGGACGACGCGGTGGACGCGGCGCAGGTGCGCACGCTGGTGCCGGAGCGTTCGGACGGCCTGGTGCTGGTGACGGCGCGGACGGCGCTGGAGCTGCCCGCGGACACTCCGGCGTGGGTGCACCACCTGGCGGTGGAGCGGCTGGGGGCGGCGGAGTCCGCGGAGGTGGTGCGGGCGGGCGCGCAGGCGGCGGGCACGGGCCCGTACGCGGACGAGGTGACCGCGGGGCTGCTGGCGCTGGGCGCGGGGCTGCCGCTGGCGCTGCGGGTACTGGCTCCGCTGGGCGGCGTACGGGCCGGTGAGGGGGGCCTGCTGGAGCGGGCGCTGGAGCTGGCGTACGTACGGCTGCCCGAGGACCGGCGGCGGCTGCTGCGGCGGCTCGCGCTCGCGGGACGGGCCTCGCTGGGGGCGGCCGCGGCGGGGGCGCTGATCGGGGCGGACCGGGCGGAGGCTGCGCGGCTGCTGCGGGAGCTGGCGAAGGCGGGGCTGCTGGACCACGTGCGCGGGGAGCGGTACCGGATGCACGACGCGGTGCGCGCGTTCGCGGCGGCGCGGCTGGCGGCGGACGAGGAGCGGGCCGAGGCGACGGCGGCGCACGAGCGGCTGATACGGAACTACGCGCAGCTGGCGGACTCGGTGATCCGGATGGTCGACGGGAAGACCTCGACGCGGGCGAACCATTTCGACGGGCACGGTTTCGCCTCGCTGGACGCGGCGCTGAGCTGGCTGGAGGAGGAGTCGAGCTTCATCACCTCGGCGCTGCGGCAGTCGGAGGGCGTGGACCAGCAGGCGGTGCTGGAGCTGCTGGGGGCGCTGTGCGATTTCTGTCTGCTGCGCGGGGACCTGTACCGGCTCGGGGAGATCAACGAGCTGGCGCAGGCGGTCGACCAGGGGCTGCTGGTGCGTTCGGTGCAGTGGCGCACAGGGATCGCGGCGCGCCAGCTGGGTGAGCTGGACCGGGCGCGCACCACGCTGACGTCGGTGGTGGACCAGTACATGGAGGCGCACCAGGAGGCGGGCGCGGCGATGGCGCTGGTGTCGCTGGGGATCACGCTGCACCACCAGGGGAACCTGCCGGAGGCGGCGGCGCGGATCCGGGAGGCGATCGCGCTCCAGGAGCCGCCGGAGCTGGCGGGTGACCGGGCGTGGGCGCTGCACGCGCTGGCGGCGGTGGAGCGGGACCGGGCGCACCTGGCGGAGGCGCTGACGCTGCTGGAGCGGTCGCTGGCGCTGCACCGGGAGAACGAGAGCGTGCACGGCGAGGCGTGGGCGCACTTCCAGCTGGGGCAGGTGTGTCTGCGGATGGACGACGTGCCGCGCGCGGAGGCGGAGCTGCGGCTCGCGCTGGAGCTGTACGGGCGCACGCACGACGGCCGCGGAAGGGCGTGGGCGCTGACGCAGCTGGGGCGGGCCCGGGTGGTGGACGGGGATCCGGAGCCGGCGGTGGAGCAGTTGCGGGAGGCGCTCGCGCTGCACCGGGAGGCGGAGGACGCGCGCGGCGAGGCATGGACGCTGTACTACCTCGGGCAGGCGCTGGAGGAGAGCGGGGAGCGGGATCCGGCGGTGCGGGAGCTGGAGCGCGCGCGGGCGATGTTCTCGCGGATGCGGGACGTGTACGGGCTGGCGTGCGCGCGCCACCATTCGGGGCGGGTGACCCGGGACCAGCGGGCGGCGCAGACCGGCAACCTGCGCAATTCCGGCTTCGCGCGGCAGCTGCTGGTGGACGCGCGGGCGGACTTCCGGCGGATCGGGCTGGCCCACGGCGAGGGCTGGACGTGCCTGGAGCTGGCGGTGGTGGACGCGGGCAACGGGCGGCTGGCCCAGGCGGTGGGGCTGTGCGAGGAGGCGGGGCGGCTGTTCGCCTCGTACGGGGACCTGCGGGGCGCGGACTGGGCGCGCTTCCTGCGCTGCACGATGCTGGCCTACGCGGTCCCGGGCCCCGAGGGTCTGGCGGCGGCCCGCGCGGAGCTCGAAGCCCTGCTCGCCGACGCGCACCCGGCGCGGGACGGGAAGCTGGAGGACTGCCTGGAGCCGTACGGGGTGATCCTGGCGCGCGGCGTGGACCCGGCGGAGGGCTGGCAGGGGTGGCGGCTGTCGATGGTCCCGGACCGGCACTCGCGGGAGATCATGGGCGTCCCGGTGGCGGCCCCGTCGGCGTAGGCGCGGGCGGCCCCCTCGACGGCCGGCTCGGGCAGGCGAAACCCGCCGCTCCGCCCCCGTGGACGGGGCCGGAGCGGCGGGTCGCGGGGGCCTACGGGGCCCGCGGGGCCTCGGTCGCGGCGGGGTCGGTGGCGGCCGGGTCGGGTGCCTCCTCGAAGGCGACCCGGCCCATGTGGCGGTTCATCGACTTCATCAGGAACCACACGCCGACGGCGAGGGCCGCGAACACGATGAAGCCGAGGAGGCCGGGGGTCACCTTGTTCTTGTCGAAGGTGTCACCCGCCAGCGGAAGGAGCTGGGTCAGTGCTGCGTGCGTAGCGCTCATAGCTACGCATTCTCCCGGATGCCCGCGAAGAGGTCGGACTCGGGGAGGGACGTATCGACGAGCGACTTCGCCAGCTCGTACTCCTCCGTGGGCCAGACCTCCTTCTGGACGTCCATGGGCACGCGGAACCAGCCGCCGTCCGGGTCGATCTGGGTGGCGTGCGCGATGAGGGCCTTGTCGCGGATCTCGAAGAACTCGGCGCAGGGGACGTGCGTGGTCAGGGTCCGCTCCTTGCGCTCGAACTCCTTCCAGCGCTCCAGCCACTCCCCGTAGGGGGATTCCATGCCGCGCGCGAGGAGCGCCTCGTGCAGGGCGACGGTGCGCGGCTTGTTGAAGCCCTGGTTGTAGTAGAGCTTGAGCGGCTGGTACGCCGGTCCGAACTCGTCCTCGGGGTACTTCTCGGTGTCGGCCGCGCCCTCGAAGGCCACCATGGAGATCTGGTGGGTCATGATGTGGTCGGGGTGCGGGTAGCCGCCGTTCTCGTCGTAGGTGGTGATGACCTGCGGGCGGAACGCGCGGATCTTCTTCACCAGCTCGCCGGCGGCCTCGTCGACGTCCGCGAGGGCGAAGCAGCCCTCGGGCAGCGGCGGCAGCGGGTCGCCCTCGGGGAGGCCGGAGTCCACGTAACCGAGCCATTCCTGCTCGACGCCGAGGATCTCGCGGGCCTCGTCCATCTCCTTGGCGCGCACCTCGTGGATGTGCTCCTCGATGTACGTGTCGCCCTGGAGCTTGGGGTTCAGGATCGAGCCGCGCTCGCCGCCGGTGCAGGTGACGACCAGTACGGGCACCCCCTCGGACACGTACTTGGCCATGGTGGCCGCGCCCTTGCTCGACTCGTCGTCGGGGTGGGCGTGGACGGCCATCAGTCGAAGCTGCTCGGTCAAGACAGGATCCTCGTTCGGGTCGGGCGGGGCCTTCTATATTGACTCCTCCCCCTCAGCAAGAGTCCTGTGAGGGGTATTCCTGGCTCACACTGCCCGACGGACCGGCGGTCCCCCGGGTCTTACGTGCTCGGCGCCAGCCGGGTCGAGACCAGCCCGGACCAGCATCACGCGCGCGGAATTCCGGTCCCTGGGGGAGGACCATCCGCACGCGTCGCAGGTGTACGTGCGCTCCGACAACGGTAGTGCGTGCTTGGCTCTCGCTCCGCACTGCCCGCAGTCCATGGTGGTGTAGGCGGGACGCACCAGCCGGACCGTCCGCCCGTGCTTGCGCGCCATGTTGATCAACTCGCGCTTCGCGGCCGAGATCGCCGCGTCGGCCGCCTTGCGGGCCATGGTCGACTTGGCGAGGAACTTCGGACGGAAGTCCTCCACCGCGATTCGGTCGAAGTCGGTCGTTACCCGTTTGGCCCACTTGCGGGCCGTGTCCTGACGCTGTCGGGCGGCCTTCTTGTACACCTTCGCGGCCTGCGCGCGCGCTCTGCGGTAGCCCCTTGAGGCGGCCTGCCCCCGCTTCGGCTTCCGGCGGGCCATCATCCGCTGATAGCGGGCCAACCGGCCAGATGCCCTCTTCCCGTATTCGGGGTGGGGCAGGTCGTGCGCCTCACTGGTGGTGGTCGCAGTCTGCTTCACACCCCAGTCGATACCGATCGCCCGCCCGACTTCGGGAAGCACCTGGACTTCGGCGGGAACTACGAACGAGGCATACCAATGGCCAAGACTGTCCCGGTAGACCCGGACACTGGACGGCGCGGCGGGCAGAGCGCGCGACCACACAACGGTCAGGGTGAGGCCTCCGGCCAAGTACAGACGGCCACCCTTCAGACGAAAACCGCGACGGGTGTAGTTGAGCGTCGGTTTCGCCCCGACCTTCTTCTTGAACCGCGGCATCCCGGCCCGTCGGCCGACCGGCAGCCGTTCCTTGATGTCCTTCAGCGCCTTGCTGCGTGACTTCGCAAAGTCACGAATGGTCTGCTGCTGGGGCACGGACCCGCCGTCACGTAGCCATTCATGCTCGGCTCGCCAGCCCGTCAGCCGCTTGTCCAGCCCGCCCGGCCCGCAAGCGTCCCCGGCCTTGTGTGCCGCCCTGGACTGCTCGACGCACTGGTTCCAGACCCAGCGGCACCGATCCCACTCCGACAGCAACGCCACCGATGCAGTGGACGACACGCGCAGCCGATAGGTGTACCGGGCGTACCCGGCTTCCTCTCCATCTGGTGTCGCCATGGTGTCAAAATAACACTCTTATGTCATCATGCAGGCATGAATTCCGAAGTGCGCGTCACTCTCCGGCTCCCAGCAGACCTGCACGCCCGCCTGGCCGCTCACGCGAAGTGCGAGAGGCGGTCACTCAACGCCGATCTCGTCTACCTCCTGGAGGGCTCCCTCGGTGCCGAGGGCCCCGGGGTGGATCCCGGGCGCCCTGCGCGGCCGTCGCGCGGGAACCCCGATTCCGCTCCCGCCTGAGGGGCATGGGATCCTCCGGTGAGGCGACCGAATCGCGGCACCGGAAGGTTCCGGGCCCTCCGGAGAGGAACGATCATGAGCACGGTGCGCGAGGGACTCCCCGAGGGCCGGTACGGCCGGTCGGCGGAGGAGCGGACCGACCGCAGGCTCAAGATCGTCGGCTCGCTGCTGGGGGTCGTGCTGCTGGGTGTGATCGGCTGGATCGGCTGGGGCTACGTCGGCGGCCAGAGCGTCAGCGGCGAGATCATCAAGTTCCAGGTGGTCTCGGACTCCGAGGTGCGGGTGCACCTGGAGGTCCGCAAGGAGGCCTCGATCACCGGCGTGTGCACGCTCAGCTCGCAGGACAAGGGGCACGGCGAGGTCGGCCGGGCGGACTACACCTTCGCCCAGGAGACGGACCGGGTCGACGAGCTGGTCTCGCTGAAGACCACCGGCCGCGCCGTGATGATCGAGCTGGTCGGCTGCCAGCAGTCCGAGGGCTCCGCGCGCTAGCCGGTCCGGTCCGGGGCCGCCGTACCGTGAGCCCGGGGCCGTCCCGCGGGCCGCCGTACGGGTGATCATGAAGTGCCCGGGGGCCGCGCTCCCGGGGCCTGACACACTTCACACGCTCGGTGTCCTCCCCCTTTTCTTCCCGAATTGTTAGGCTCGTGGTTTCGCCCGTTGCCGGCGACATTGTTGTCCCCCCGAGTCCCCCTGTACCGACGAGGAGCACCTGTGACCCAGACGAGCGAGAGCGTCACCTGGCTGACCCAGGCGGCGTACGACCAGCTGAAGGCCGAGCTGGACTACCTCTCTGGTCCCGCACGCACGGAGATCGCGGTCAAGATCGCAGCCGCCCGCGAAGAGGGCGACCTGCGGGAGAACGGCGGTTACCACGCGGCCAAGGAGGAGCAGGGCAAGATGGAGCTGCGCGTCCGCCAGCTGACGCAGCTCCTGGAGAAGGCCAAGGTCGGCACCGCGCCCGCCTCCGACGGCGTGGTCGCGCCCGGCACCCTCGTGACCATCGCCTTCGACGGAGACGAGGACGACACGCTGGAGTTCCTGCTGGCCTCCCGCGAGTACGCCTCCTCGGACTTCGAGACCTACTCGCCGCAGTCCCCGCTGGGCTCCGGCGTGATGGGCAAGTCGGTCGGCGAGGACGCCGAGTACGAGCTGCCGAACGGCAAGAAGGCCCAGGTCAAGATCCTGGCCGTGACGCCGTTCAACGGCTGAGACCACGCCGCGGCCGATGCCGTGCGCACAGCAGAGCCCCCGCCGGACGCGCTCCGGCGGGGGCTCTCGCGTACGGACGTACGGGCGTACGGGCGGACCGGCGCTACGCGGTCGCCGAGCGGTACTTGCGGACCGCCAGGGTCCGGAAGACCACGATGATCACCACGGACCAGATCACGGACGCCAGGACCGGGTGCTGCATGGGCCAGGCGGCCGGGGCCTCGTAGCCGGGCGGCAGGTTTCCGAAGAGCTCCCGGGCGGCCTGGACGGTCGCGCTGAAGGGGTTCCACTCCGCGATGTGCCGCAGGAAGGCCGGCATGTTGTCGGACGGGACGAACGCGTTGGAGATGAAGGTCAGCGGGAAGAGCCAGATCAGCCCGCCCGAGGTCGCCGCCTCCGGCGTGCGCACCGAGAGCCCGATCAGCGCCCCGATCCACGAGAAGGCGTACCCGAGCAGGAGCAGCAGGGCGAAGCCCGCCAGCACCTTGCCCAGGTTCTCGTGGGTGCGCCAGCCGACGATCAGCGCGACGACCGCCAGGACCACGATGGTCAGGGCCGTCTGGACCAGGTCCGCCAGGGTGCGCCCGGTCAGGACCGCACCGCGCGCCATGGGCAGCGAGCGGAAGCGGTCGATGAGGCCCTTGTGCATGTCGTCCGCGATGCCCGCGCCGGCTCCGGCGGTGGCGAAGGTGACGGTCTGGGCGAAGATGCCCGCCATCAGGAACTCGCGGTAGGCGGCGGGCGAGGTGTTGCCGCCGACGCTGATGGAGCCGCCGAAGACGTAGCTGAACAGCACGACGAACATGACCGGCTGGATGACCCCGAAGATGATCATCTCGGGGATGCGGGACATCCGGATCAGGTTCCGCTTGGCGATCACCAGTGAGTCGTTGACCCCCTGGACGATGCCGCCGCGCGGGCGCGGGGCGGTCAGCTCCGGAGTGCGGGAGGTGATGCTCACTTGGCTTCCTCCTCGTCCGCCAGTTCGGCCGCGTGGCCGGTCAGGGAGATGAACACGTCGTCCAGTGTCGGGCGGCGCAGGCCGATGTCGTCGATCTCTATGCCCCGGCCGTCCAGTTCGCGGATGACCTCGGCGAGCAGCTTGGCGCCCCCCGTCACGGGCACGGTGAGCTTGCGGGTGTGCTCCTCGACGGTCGTCTCGCCCTTGCCGAACGCGGCGAGGACCTCGCGGGCGGTGGCGATGTGCTCGCGTTCGTGCACGACCACCTCGACGCGCTCGCCGCCGGTGCGGGCCTTGAGCTGGTCGGAGGTGCCGCGGGCGATGACCTTGCCGTGGTCGACGACGCAGATGTCGTGGGCCAGGTGGTCGGCCTCTTCGAGGTACTGGGTGGTGAGCAGCAGGGTGGTGCCGCCGGCCACGAGTTCCTGGATGATCCCCCACAGCTGCTGGCGGTTGCGGGGGTCGAGGCCGGTGGTCGGCTCGTCCATGAACATCACGGGTGGGCTGACGACGAGGGCGGCCGCGAGGTCGAGGCGGCGGCGCATGCCGCCGGAGTAGGTCTTGGCCGTGCGGTCGGCGGCGTCGCCGAGGTTGAAGCGTTCGAGGAGCTCGTCCGCGCGGACCTTCGCCGCCTTGGCCTTCATCTGGTAGAGCTGTCCCACCATCCGGAGGTTCTCGCGGCCGGTCAGGTACTCGTCGACGGCCGCGAACTGGCCGGACAGGCCGATCGCCCGGCGCACCTCGTTGGGGTGCTTGAGGACGTCGATCCCGGCGACGACGGCCTTGCCGCTGTCGGGCTGGAGCAGCGTGGTCAGGACGCGCACGGCAGTGGTCTTGCCCGCCCCGTTGGGGCCGAGCAGACCGAGGACGGTGCCTTCGGGGACATCGAGGTCCACCCCGTCCAGAGCCCGTACGTCACCGAAGGTCTTCACCAGACCTTCGGCGTAGATGGCGCCTGGCATATGGATATCTCCTAGCGAAAAGGATCTTTCCTGCGCAAATCTCTTGGTTGAGCGGGCCGGGGTGGGTCGGGCCGGGCGGGACGGGTTACCCCATCACCTTGTACCCGGCGCTGTGCAGCGACCGCGCGACCTCCGCGCAGTGCTCCTGGCCCTTGGTCTCCAGGTGCAGTTCCACCTCCACCTCGGTGAGCCCGAGCCGCGGATCGGTCCGCACGTGACTCACGTCCAGCACGTTCGCGTCCACTCCCGACAGCACCGCCAGCAGCCCGGCCAGCGCGCCCGGCCGGTCCGTCACCCGCAGCCGCAGCGACAGGTAGCGGCCTGCGGCGGCCATGCCGTGCCGCAGGATCCGCTGGAGCAGCAGCGGATCCACGTTGCCGCCGGACAGGACGGCGACGACCGGGCCGTCGCCGTACCGCTCGGGCTCGCTCATCAGCGCGGCGACGGGACTGCAGCCCGCCGGTTCCACGACGAGCTTGGCCCGCTCCATGCAGAGCAGCAGCGCCCGGGAGAGCGCGTCCTCGGACACCGTACGCACGTCGTCGAGGAGTTCGCCGATGATTTTGAAGGGAACGTCGCCGGGACGCCCCACCTTGATGCCGTCGGCCATCGTCTGCGGCGCCTCGATGGAGACCGGGTGGCCGACCTTGAGCGAGGGCGGATAGGCGGCCGCGCCGGCCGCCTGCACGCCGACGACCCGCACGTCCGGGCGCAGCGCCTTGACCGCGACCGCGATGCCGGCCGCCAGGCCGCCGCCGCCGATGCCGACGACGATCGTGCGGACCTCGGGGCACTGCTCCAGGATCTCCAGGCCCACCGTGCCCTGGCCCGCGATGATGTCGCGGTGGTCGAAGGGGTGGATGAACACCGCGCCGGTGCGGTCCGCGTAGTCCTGGGCGGCGGCGAGGGTCTCGTCGACGACCTGGCCGTGCATGCGGACCTCCGCGCCGTAGTCGCGGGTGGCGGCGACCTTGGGCAGCGGGGCGCCGACCGGCATGAACACGGTGGAGCGGACGCCGAGCAGCGAGGAGGCCAGGGCGACGCCCTGGGCGTGGTTCCCGGCGCTGGCGGCGACGACCCCGGCGGCGCGCTGCTCGGGCCGCAGCCCGGAGATCCGTACGTAGGCGCCGCGCAGCTTGAAGGAGCCGGTGCGCTGGAGGTTCTCGCACTTGAAGTGGACGGGGGCGCCGACGAGCGAGGTGAGGTACCGGCTGCCCTCCATGGCGGTCACCCGCGAGACGCCGGACAGCATCTTCTGGGCCCCCCGGACGTCGTCGAGGATGACCTGGGGAACGGGCTCCGGCACGCGGTAGTTCATGGCGCCAAGTCTGGCAGCTGCGCGCGGACCCGGCCCGGTGCGTCCGGGGGGGCGGACCGGACGCCCCCTCGGGGCGGGGGGCGAAATCTCGCCATCCGAGACCGGGGCGGAGGGCGGCGGATGTCCGCCCCGGAACGGCCGCACCAGTTCTCGCACGAGGCGTACGAGCCGCAGCGCGGCCGCGTACTCTGTCCCCCATCCTTGTCGGCCCCCATGTGAAGAGAGCCCACGGCCATGCCTTCCACTCCGGCCAGTTCCGACCTCCCGGCGGCGCCGGACGCGCCCGCCGGGGCGGGTCTCCTCGACGCGCTCCAGCACCAGGTGGCGGTCTTCGCCCGGCGGGCGGAGCAGACCCGCCTCGGCGGGGTCGGCCAGGCCCGCAACTCGATGGACCGCGCCGCGTACCTGCTGCTGAACCGCCTCGACCTGGAGGGTCCGATGGGCGTCAAGGCGCTCGCGGGCGGCATGGGCATCGACTCCTCGACCGTGACCCGCCAGGTCGCGCCGCTGGTCGACACGGGGCTGGTCAAGCGCACCTCGCACCCGGAGGACGGGCGCGCGGTGGTCCTCGCGCTGTCCCCGCGCGGGCTGGCGCGGCTGGAGGAGGTCCGCTCCTCGCGGCGCGAGCTGATGTCGCGGGTGACGGAGGGCTGGACGCAGGAGGAGCGCGAGGTGTTCACCGCACTCCTCACGCGCTTCAACCTGTCGCTGTCGGAACTGATGGCGGCGGTCGCCGAGGGCGGTCCGACCTCTTGACCCGGGTGGTCCGGCTGCCCGCACTATGTGGGTTGTGGACCACCGACCGGCGTACGGACAGGGGGAGTTCAGCGGACTCCCCGGTTCCCGCACGCTTCCCTACGCGGAGTTCGAGGCCTTCGTCGCGGGTGCGGCGGGCCGGCTCCTGCACGTCGCCGTCCTGCTGACCGCCGAGCCCGAGCGGGCTGCGCCCGCCGCCCGGCGGCTGCTCTCGGGCGCGCTGGCGCGTACGTTCGCCGACTGGCGGCGGCTGCGCGGCGACGACCCCTACGCCGCGACCCGCGCCGAACTGTGCGCGGCCTTCGCCCGCTCCGCCTGGCGCCACCACGCGCGGCCCCGGCCGGGCGCGGAGGCGGGGGTGCTGGCGAGGCTGAGTCCGCAGGAACGTCTCGTCATCGTGCTGCGGGTGTACGAGGGGGTGGCGGAGGAGCAGGCGGCCGCGCTGCTCGGGATCCCCGCGGTCCGGGTCCGGGCGGTGTGCCACCGGGCGATGACCGCCTTGCGGGCCGCCGCGGCGGCGGGCGGCGGGGACACGGGGGCCGCCGGTGGCACGGGGGCGGGTGCGCCGGGTCCGGCGCCGACCGGGCGGGCGGCGTGATGGGCGCCCCCGACCGCAGGGAGGCGGAGGTGCGGCGGCTGCTGGAGGGCCCGCACCCGGTGGTGCCCGTGGACCTCGCGGCCGTCGCCGCGGCCCGGGGTGCGCGGCTGCTGCGGCGCCGCCGGGCGCTGCGCAGGCTCGGGTGGGCCCTGGTGTTCGCGGCGGCGGTCGCCTTCACGGTGTGGGCCTCGCTCGCCCACCCGTGGGAGGTCCCGCCGACGGACGTGGCCCCGCCCCTGCGGGGCTGGTAGGACCACGTCCACCGGACGGACCGGCGCTTTCGGAACTGTCTAGCCCAGGGCCTGGGTGAGGTCCGCGATCAGGTCGTCGGCGGCCTCGATGCCCACCGACAGGCGGACGAGGTCACCGGGGACCTCCAGGGCGGAGCCCGCCACGGAGGCGTGGGTCATCCGGCCCGGGTGCTCGATCAGGGACTCGACGCCGCCCAGGGACTCGCCCAGGGTGAAGAGCTTGGCGCGGTTGCAGACCTCGACCGCCGCCTCCTCGCCGCCGGCGACCTGGAAGGAGATCATGCCGCCGAAGGACTTCATCTGCTTCGCGGCGATCTCGTGGCCCGGGTGGTCCGGCAGGCCCGGGTACAGGACGCGGGTGACCTTCGCGTGGCGGGTCAGCATGTCGGCGACGCGCGTGGCGTTCTCCGAGTGCCGGTCCATGCGGACGGCCAGGGTCTTGATGCCGCGCAGCACGATCCAGGAGTCGAAGGGGCCGGCGACGGCGCCCATCGCGTTCTGGTGGTAGGCCAGCTCCTCGCCGAGGGCGGCGTCGGCCGTGATCAGCGCGCCGCCGACGACGTCCGAGTGCCCGCCCATGTACTTGGTGAGGGAGTGCAGCACCACGTCCGCGCCCAGCGCCAGCGGCTGCTGGAGGTAGGGGGACGCGAAGGTGTTGTCCACGACGAGCTTGGCGCCCGCCGTCCGCGCGATGTCGGCGATCACGGCGATGTCCGTGATGCCGAGGAGCGGGTTGGAGGGGGTCTCCACCCAGATGACCTTGGTCTTGGGCGTGATGGCCGCCTGGACCGCCGCAGCGTCGGAGGTGTCGGCCACCGACCACTCCACGCCCCAGCGGGAGACGACCTTCGCGAAGAGGCGGAAGGTGCCGCCGTACGCGTCGTTCGGGATGACCACGTGGTCGCCCGGGGAGAGCAGCGTGCGCAGCAGGCAGTCCTCGGCCGCCAGGCCCGAGGCGAAGGCGAGCCCGCGGCGGCCGCCTTCCAGCGCCGCCAGGTTCTCTTCCAGGGCGGTGCGGGTCGGGTTCGCGCTGCGGCTGTACTCGTAGCCGCCGCGCAGGCCGCCGACGCCGTCCTGCTTGTACGTGGAGACCTGGTAGATCGGCGGTACGACCGCGCCGGTCAGCGGGTCCGCCTTGTTGCCCGCGTGGATGGCACGGGTCTCGAAGCTCTGGTGCTCGTGGCTGTCGTCGCTCATGGACAGAGCCTAAGGGCTGCCGGGGGGTGTCCGCGGTGAGCGGCTGGTGGCGGGGGCGGTGGGTGCGCGGGGCGGCCCGGGCGGAGTCCGCCGGCGCCGGTCCGGGGCGCCGGTGGCACCCTCGTTCGCGTCCGGGGGGCCGCGTCTGGTTCGCTTGGGCGCATGGAGATTCTGTGGTTCCTGCTCGCGGTGGGCATGCTCGCCGCCGTCGTCGCGCCGTACGTCCGGCGCCGGCGTTCCGGGCTGCGCCTGGTGGCGCCCGGCAGCCCCGACGCCGCCGACCCCGAGAACTACGGTTTCGCCCGGCAGGAACAGCTCGACATCCGGGTCCCCGGCCCGGACCCGGACCTGATGGACGCCCTCGGCAACGTCGAGCGCAGCGGCCAGTGGCAGGCCGCGTCGATGCTGCTGGCCGGCACCCCGCGGGACGGCGAGGTGCGCTGGCAGCGCGTGCAGGCCTTCGCGGGGGCGGCGGCGCTGGACCTGGCGCAGCGGCCCGGGGTCGGGGCGCCGTGGCTGAAGGCGTGGCGGCTGGAGGCCCCCAAGGACGCGGGCGGCGCGCAGGTGCACGCCGAGCTGCTGGTCCAGCAGGCGTGGCGGCAGTCGGGCGGCGTGGGCACGACGGACCACCGGATCATCCTGGAGGAGGCCCGTACGGCGTGCGCCGGGGCCGCGCTGCTGGCTCCCGGCGACCCCGTCCCGTACATCACCGAGCTGGCCGTCGCCCGTGGACTGGGCTACTCCGAGGCCGAGTTCGACGCCCTGTGGGCAAAGGTCATCGACCGCGCGCCGGAGCACATGGGCGCGCACCTGGCGGCGCTGCACTACTGGTGCGAGAAGTGGCACGGCTCCCGCGAGAAGGCCGACGCCTTCACGCACCACGCGGCCGCCCGCGCCCCGCGCGGTTCGCTGCTCGCCGCGCTGCCGCTGTTCGCGGTGTACGAGCACCTGCCGGAGTTCACGACCGTGCAGAGCTTCTACCGGAGCGCGGTGGTCACCCGCGCCGTGGAGGGCGCGCTGTACGCCGTGCATTCGGCGCGCGCGGACGATCCGATGCTCGCGCACGTACGGCACCTGCTGATCCTCTTCCTGGTCAACGGCGAGCGGTGGGCCGAGGCGATGGAGCAGCTGCGGCACGTCGACGGCTACGTCGGCGCGCTGCCCTGGTCGCACAGCGCGGACCCGGCGGCGCACTACGCGGTGTACCGGGCGCTGGCGGTGGCGGGCTACGAGGCGAACGGCGGCTCGCCGGCGACGCTGCCGCACTGAGCGCGCGCCGGTGCCAGGCCCCGGACCGGGGGCGTGCCGAGGTCGCCGGACAGGCGCCTCGCGCACGTCCTCACCTCGGTGAATAAGGTTGCCGTAAGCGAGGCCGCGGCCGCATGATCCCGTGGTGATCGCCACCTGCCTCCTCATAGGCCTCGTCATCTTCCTCTGCGGGATCGTCGTCAGGAGCCGCCTGCGCGCGAACCGGCCCGCCGGCGCCGTCCGGGGCGGCCCGCTCGCCTCGCGCTGGATCCGCACGCGCTTCGACCCCGCCGCCCTCGGCCTTCCCCCGACCGCCGCCCTGGACCCCCGCCGCGCGGGCCCGGAGCCGGACCCGGCGCGGCGGGCCGAGGCCCTGCGGACGGCCGAAGCCGCCCGCGAGGGCGACTGGCGGGCGGCCGCCGCCTACTGCGAGGCCGCCGGGAGCGACTGGGACGAGCGGTGGTCGCGGATCGAGCTGCTGGTCCACGTGGCGGGGAACGACGACCGCTGGCTGACCGACTGGCGCGCCGCCCAGCCCGGCAACGGCGACGCGGGCACCGTGCACGCGATGCTGCTGGTGAGCCGCGCCTGGGCGGTCCGCGGGGCGGAGTACGCCCACAAGGTCCCCGAAGCGGACATGCGCCGGTTCCTGGCCATGCTGCCCTCGGCGATGGCCGCGGCCCAGCGGACGGCCGACCTCGCCCCGCACGACCCGGGCCCGTGGGTCGTGATGCTGACGGCGGCGCGCGCGATGGGGTACTCGCACAGCCAGTTCTGCGACCTGTGGCGCAACCTTCAGGCGCGCGCCCCGCACCACATGGCCGCCCACACCCAGGCCCTGCAGTACTGGTGCGCCAAGTGGAGCGGCTCCGACGCCTCGATGTTCGACTTCGCGGTGCGCGCCGTCGCCGGGGCCCCGGCGGGCAGCCCGCTGCCCGGCCTCTACCTCCAGGCCCTCGACGAGGTCGCCCGCCGGGACGGCTTCCGCGGCAGCCGCGCCGACCTCACCGTCAAGGCGCGGCTGCGGGACGTGGCCGTACGGCTGGACACCCTCGCGGCGGACCACGACGCCCTGCCGCGGCTGCGCCACCGCCTCGCCCACCACCTGCTGGCGGCGGGCCTGTACCCGGAGGCGCTGGAGCAGTTCCGCCGCATCGGCCCGTACTGCGGTGCGCGCCCCTGGAACGAGGACCCGGCGGGCGCCGTCGCAGCCTTCGACCACGCGCGCGGCCGCGCCGCGTACGGCGCGCGCGGCTGACGGCACCCGGCGCCGCGGTGGACGGCGACCCCGTTCCGCCGCCCGGGGGCGGGACCGGCATACTCGTCACACTCTTTCCGAGGCGCCGCGCTGCGCTGCGCGCCGTGCCGCCTCGCATCACATCCCGTGGGGGGATCCTTCCAAATGGGCGCTTCGCTGCGCGCCGTGCGCGCGCTCGTACTCCTGTCCGGCTTCTATCTGCTCGGCTTCGTGCTGCTCGGCGCCCTCGCCGGCATCGACTACGCCGTGATCGCCTCGGGCGGGCACGGACCGGTGGTCGCCAAGCTCGTCTTCGTCAGCCTGATCCTCGCCTTCCCGGTCGTGCGCGGCATGTTCATGCTCCGCACGCCCAAGAGCGAGCCGATGGCGGGGCTGCGCCCCACCGAGCGGCAGGAACCGCACCTGTGGGCGACCGTCCGCGAGCTGGCGGCCGCCGTCGGCACCCGCGCGCCGGACGAGATCGTCCTGACCGACGAGGTCAACGCGGCCGTCAGCGAGGACTCCCGGCTGCTGGGCCTGCTGCCCGGACCGCGCCGCATGTACATCGGCCTGCCGCTGATGACCGGTCTCGACGAGATGCAGCTGCGCGCGGTCCTGGCGCACGAGCTGGGCCACTACGGCAACGCCGACACCCGCTTCACCCCGCTGATCGTGCGCGGCCGGGCCCAGATCGCCCGGACCATCGCCCACTTCCACGAGCGGGCGGACCACACCGTCGCCAAGGAGCGCGCCAAGCAGGAGAAGCAGGCCGGCAAGCGGATCGCCAAGGGCAAGAAGGCGAAGGAGGTCAACACCACCGGTTCGGGCGTCCTGTACCGCGTGATGGCCGGGATCTACACGGCCTACGGGTCCTTCTTCATGCGCGCCACCCTCTCCGGTTTCCGCCGCCAGGAGTACGCCGCCGACCTGGCCGCCGCCCGGATCGCCGGGCGCGACGCCTACGCCTCCGCGCTGCGCGAGCTGCCCGCGCTGGTGTCCGCCCACGACTTCTACATGGGCTCCTATGCCACCCTCGGCGTCGGCGCGGGCCTGCTGCCCGCCCCCGGCCAGGTCTTCGGCGGCTTCGGCGAGCTGCTGCGCGCCCGCGAGGAGGAGCTGGCGGGGCTGCGCGAGGAGCTGCCGGAGCGCCCCGCCTCCCCGTACGACACGCACCCGCCCATCGCCGACCGGGTGGCCCGGATCGAGGCGCTGCCGGACGACGGCCGCGGCGCCGGCGCCGCCCGTCCCGCGCTGGACCTGCTGGTCTCCGCGGCCGGTGCCTTCGCCGCGCTGGAGCAGGAGGTGCTCACGCCCGAGGCGCTGGGGCTGCGGCGCGCCGACTGGTCGGACCTGGTCCACGAGAGCATGAGCGCGTACGTCGCCCGGGGCGCCGAGGACATCCGTGCGGCCGTGGCCGCCGAGCGCCCGGGCGGCCAGGGGGACCTGGACGCGTTCCTGGACCTGATCGACGCCGACCCGGCCGCCCTGTGGCGGGTCGCGGACCGGCTGCCGAAGTCCCCGGAGGCCGCGGCGGCCACCGGTCGCGCGGCCCGCGAGTTCGCCCGGCCGGGGCTGCGCCGCGCGCTGAACCAGCTGGTCACGGTGGAGCTGACGGGCCGCGGGGAGGCCCGCTGGCAGCTGTCGTGGGCGGACTCGGCGTCGCTGGAGTACCGCACCGGCGGCTTCGGGACCGAGCTGAACGCCGCCCTGGACGCGGCCGTGGCCGACCGGGGCGACACCGGGCCGCTGCGCAAGCTGGTGCGGGCGTGCTGATCTTCCTGGGCGTGCTGGGCCTTGCCCTGCTGGCTGTGGCCGCGTACGTACTGCGCGGCGTCCACCACATCCGCAAGGCCGGGCGGCTGACCGCCGAGGCCGAGGCCGTCGGCGCCCGGGCCGCGGAGCTGTCCGTCGCCCGGGGCTTCCTGCCGGGCGACCGGCTCGACACCGGGCGCGCGGGGCCCGTACCCGAGGAGCACGGCGCCGTTCTGGCCGCCGTCCGCTCCGGCGACTGGCGGGCGGGCGCCGCCTGGGTCGAGGCGGCGGGCCGGGACTGGGAGGAGCGCTACACGCGCGTCTACGTCCTCGGCGACGAGGCCGCGCAGGACGACACCTGGCTGCGCGCCTGGCGCGCGGCCCGCCCCGACGACGCGGCCGCGGCCGCCGTCGACGCGGACTCGGCGCTCACCGTCGCCTCGAACGTACGGGGCGCGCTGCGGGCGAGCCAGACCTCGCGGGAGCAGTTCCGGGTCTTCCACGAGCTCCAGGCGAAGGCGCAGGCCCTCGTCGAAGAGGCGCAGGCACTGGCCGACCCGGCGGACTCCACCCCGTACGTCCTGGAGCAGCCGATCGCGCTCGGGCTGAGCTACCCGCACGAGCGCTTCCGCGCACTGTCGCGGGAGATCGTGGAGCGGGACCCGAAGAACCTGTCGGCGCACGTGCGGGCGCTGCAGTACTGGTGCCACAAGTGGCACGGCTCGCACGCGCAGGCACTGACCTACGCGAAGGAGGCCGCGGCGCTGGGCGGCCCCGGCGACCTGCTCTCGCTGCTGCCGCTGTACGCGTACTTCGAGCACGAGACGCACGAGGCCGACCTGGACCCGGACACCTACTACAAGCAGCCGGAGATCGTCGCGGCCGCGACGGCGGCCCTGGCGGACCTCGCGGCGGCCGCCCCGGGCGACCGGCGCGCGGTGCGGCTGCGGCACATGCTGGCGTGGGTCCTGTACTGGCAGGACCGCTACCCGGAGGCGGTCGAGCAGTTCCGCCACATCGACGGGTACATCGGCACGGCGCCGTGGACCTACGTCTCCGACCCCGCGTCCCGCTACCTGAAGGCGCGCGACTACAGCGTGGGACGGGTGACCCGGGGCGCCTGACGCGCGACGGCCCACGGGGCGGTCCGGGATCTCTCCGCGGGGGAATCCCGGACCGCCCCGTCCGGTTGACGCCTGTGCGACCGCCGCCGAGGAGGCACCCTGTGTTCACTTACCGCCGTTCCCCCGAACTCCCCACCCCGGAGCAGGCCCTCAAGGGCCGCCCCACCCCGCAGTTCGACCTGCCGCCGCGCCACACGGTGCTCGGCAACCCGCTGGCCGGTCCCTACCCGGCGCACCTGGAGGTCGCGGACTTCGGGATGGGCTGTTTCTGGGGCGCGGAGCGCATCTTCTGGCAGACCCCGGGCGTGTGGACCACCCTGGTCGGCTACCAGGGCGGCTTCACCGAGAACCCGTCGTACGAGGAGGTCTGCTCGGGCGGCACGGGCCACACGGAGGCCGTCCGCGTCGTCTTCGACCCGGCCGTCCTGCCGTACGAGGAGCTGCTGACGGTGTTCTGGGAGAACCACGACCCCACGCAGGGCTTCCGCCAGGGCAATGACGTGGGCACCCAGTACCGCTCCGCGGCCTACACCCACTCCCCCGCCCACCAGGCCGTCGCCGAGGCCTCGCGCGACGCCTACCAGCAGGTCCTGACCGCGGCCCGCTACGGCGCGATCACCACGGCCGTCCTCCCGGCCGCGGACCGCCCGTTCTGGCCGGCGGAGCCGTACCACCAGCAGTACCTGGACAAGAACCCCACGGGCTACTGCGGCATCGGCGGCACGGGCGTCTCCTGCCCCATCGGCGTGGCGAAGCCCGCGTCCCCGGACGCCTGACCGGGGGCCCGCAGGCCCGCCGCGTCAGGCGTCGGCGGGCCCGCGGGGCGGCCGGGCTCACAGCAGGCCGAAGGCCGCCTGGAGGGCCGGGGCCACCGTGTGGCCGACGAGGTGATTGCGGGCCGCGCCCGGGAGCTCGGGGAGGTAGGCCCAGTGGGTGACGCCCTCCGGCCCGCGGGCCCCGGCGG
The DNA here is from genome assembly GCF_056435825.1 of Streptomyces sp. NPDC043876. Lineage (NCBI taxonomy): Bacteria > Bacillati > Actinomycetota > Actinomycetes > Kitasatosporales > Streptomycetaceae > Streptomyces > Streptomyces sp. NPDC043876. The sequence continues at coordinate 372,532 of NZ_JBWKDV010000001.1, forward strand.
TGTACGGGAGGCGGACGGCGGCCCCGCCGTCCACGAAGCAGTCGTGGAACTCTCGGCCGTCCGGCCCGCTCACGTGCCGTGCGAGGAACCGCATCGGCAGCACCACCCAGAAGTCCGATCCCGGACCCTCGGCGTAGCGGCCGGCGACCGCCCCCAGTACCCCGGCGCCGTTCTCCGGAAGGCCGTCCCCCGCGTCGATCCACTGCAGTACCACGGTCACTCACATCCTCGACTGCCCCGACAGGATGGGGCATTGAGGACATCCTCCCCCAGCTTCCGCCGCCCCGCCCGTCGAGCCGCGTGCACCGGCCGGGGGCCGGGCCCGCCTCAGATCGTCGACGCGTCGATGACGAAGCGGTAGCGGACGTCGCTCGCCTCGACCCGGCCGTACGCCTCGTTGATCTGGTCGGCACCGATCAGTTCGATCTCCGCGCCCAGCCCGTGCGCGGCGCAGAAGTCCAGCATCTCCTGCGTCTGCGGTATGCCGCCGATCATCGAACCGGCCAGCGTCTTGTTGCCGCCGATGACAGAGAACAGGTTCAGCGAGACCGGCTCCTCGGGGGCGCCGACGTTCACCAGCGCGCCCTCCACCTTCAGCAGGCCGAGGTAGGCGCCCAGGTCCAGCGGGGCCGAGACCGTCGAGACGATGAGGTCGAAGGTGCCGGCCAGCTCCGTGAAGGTCGCCGGGTCGTTCGTGGCGTGGAAGTGCGCGGCGCCCAGCTCCAGGCCGTCCGCCTTCTTGCGCAGGGTCTGCGACAGGACGGTCACCTCGGCGCCGAGGGCCGCGGCGATCTTGACGCCCATGTGCCCGAGACCGCCCAGGCCGACGATGGCGACCTTCTTGCCGGGGCCCGCGCCCCAGCGCTTGAGCGGCGAGTAGAGGGTGATGCCCGCGCACAGCAGCGGCGCCGCCACGTCAAGGGCGATGCCGTCCGGGATGCGCAGGGTGTGGCTCTCGGCGACCACGATGTGCGTGGAGTAGCCGCCGTACGTGGGCTCGCCGTCGGTTCCGGTCGCGTTGTACGTGCCCGTCGCGCCCCGGACGCAGAACTGGTCCTGGCCCGCCACGCAGTTCGCGCACTCGCCGCAGGAGTCGACGAAGCAGCCCACGCCCACCCGGTCGCCGACGGCGAACTTGGTCACGCCGGGACCGGTCGCGGTCACGATGCCCGCGATCTCGTGGCCCGGGACCATCGGGAAGATGCCCTCGCCCCAGCCGTCGCGGGCCTGGTGGATGTCCGAGTGGCAGATGCCGGAGTACTTGATCTCGATCAGGACGTCGTGCTCGCCGACCGGGCGGCGCGGCACGGTGGTGCGCTCCAGCGGGGCCTTCGGCGCGGGGGCAGCGTAGGCGGCGACCCGGGTGGGGACGGACACGGCGGCGGTGGGGTTCGGCACGGGGGGTGCTCCTTGGGAAGTGCGCGCGGGGCGTGTGCCGCGCAGGTGGTACGGGTGTGGTGCACGTGTGGTGATGAGGACACGATGCCCGGCTCCCGGCCCCGCACCCAGACCCCTGTCGGGGCTAGGACTGGCGAACCTACCCCTGGCGGGGTCAGGCTCACGGCCGTCCCCGGCCCCCCGGCCCGGGGATACTGGACGGATGGACCAGGCCGACGACCAGCGCACCGACCAGCGGCCCGCCGCGCGCGCGGCGGACCGTCCCGCCGCCCGCATCGACCCGCTCGACCCGCGCAGCGAGCTCGGCGAGTTCCTGCGCTCCTGCCGGGCGCGGCTGCGCCCGGAGGACGTCGGGCTGCCCGATTACGGTCGCCACCGCCGCGTCCCGGGGCTGCGCCGCGAGGAGCTGGCCCAGCTGGCCGGGGTCTCGGTCGCGTACTACACGCGCCTGGAGCAGGGGCAGGGGCAGAACGTGTCGGCGGAGGTCCTGGACTCGCTCGCCCGCGCCCTGCGCCTGGACGACACCCAGTACACGCACCTGACGCACCTGGCCCAGCCCAAGGGCCGCAAGCGCCGCCAGAGCCAGAGCCACCGCCCCGAGAAGGTCCGCCCCGAGCTGCTGCGGCTGCTGGACGCGCTGGACGGCGTACCCGCCTACATCGTGGGGCGGCGCCAGGACGTGGTCGGCTGGAACCGGATGGCGGCTGCCGTCTTCGGTGACTTCGGCGCGCTGCCGCCGCAGGAGCGCAACCTGGTGCGGATGGTGTTCCTGGACCCCGCGACCGCCGAGCTGTACGGCGAGTGGGAGTGCCGGGCCTGCGAGGTGGTCAGCAACCTGCGGCTCTACGCCGGCCAGTACCCCGACGACGCGCAGCTGTCCGCGCTGGTCGGCGAACTGTCCGTGAAGAACGCCGAGTTCCGCACCCTGTGGGCCGAGCACACCGTCCACAACAAGTCGCACGGCACCAAGGAGCTGCGCCACCCGCTGGTGGGTCCGCTCACCCTGTCCTTCGAGACGCTGACCTTCCCGGACAACCCGGAGCAGTCCCTGGTCACCTACCACGCGGAGCCGGGATCGGCGTCGGCGGACGCCCTGCGCATGCTCGGCTCCTGGGCCGCCCCGGCGCCGTCGTCGTCCGCCCCGTCCGCTCCCTCGTCCTCGGGCTGATCCCTACAGCTTGAGCTGGAACAGGGCGACGTCGCGCTCGTGCCGGTAGCCCAGGGCCTCGTTCACGCCGAGCATCGGCGCGTTCTCGTCCGCGACGGTCGTCGCGATCTCCCGCAGCGCCGGGTACGCCGTCACCACCTCGGCCAGCATCCGCCGCTTGACCAGCCGGCCAAGGCCCCGGCCCCGGTGGGCGGGGACGACGACCGTGTCGTACTGCAGGGCCCGGGTGTCCGCCGGATCGGCGAGGACCAGCTCCGTGTACGCCGCCATCTCGCCGGAGGCGGTCAGCGCGGCCACCGAGAGGATCACCCCGCCCCGGTCCACGACCAGCCGCTGCGCCAGGCGCACCCGCTCCCCGGTCCAGGCCGGGGCGCGCTCGTCCAGGTCGCCCGTGGGCGCGTCCTCCATCGACCCGTGCGCGACGGCCGAAGCGTCCGCCCACGCGTCGGGAACCTCCCCGCTCCAGCTCACGAGCCGGTAGCCGGAGGGGGCCTCGGGCGCCTCGACCGGTCCGGCCGGGACCCGCTGCACGTGCCAGCCCATCGGCAGGACGTTCTCGAAACCGAGGCGCTCCGCGAAGACCTGCGCGGGGGTGCCGGTTTCCACCAGGACGGCGAGCGAGGTCCGCTGCTGCGCCCGCAGTTCGGCCAGGACCGCCTCCCACAGGGCGCGGCCGAGGCCCCGGCGGCGGGCGGCGGGACGCACCGCGAGGTCGTTCAGGAAGGCGCCGTGCGTGTTGCCCTCGTCGGTGAAGAGCAGCAGGGCGGCGACACCGTCCAGCTCGCCGCCCTCCCCCGGCACCGCCCAGTGCACGGAGCGCCCCCGGATCGAGGAGACCCTGAGCCGGCCGCAGACCTCCACGCGGCCCGGCGCGGGCACCGCGGGCAGGTCCGCCGCGCGGACGGCGCCCAACAGGCGGGTCCAGGAGTCGACTTCGGCATCGGTGGGCGGTACGGAGAGCGGAACCACGGCGGGAGCCGGGGCGAGCGGACGGGCGGGCGCGGTGGGCGCGGGTTCGGTCATCAGGCGACCGTAACCGCGGCCCGCGGCGCGCCGCCAAGGCTTTTCCCGCTCGTACCAGTTCGCCGCGCCCCCCGCCTCAGGCGTTCTCGGTCACCGTGACCCGGCCGCGCCGGATCGTCGCCACCCGGGGCGCCCGCTTCGCGAGCGCGCTGTCGTGGGTCACCATCACGAAGGTCAGGCCGTGTTCCCTCCACAGCCCCTCCAGCAGGTCCATCACCTCGTCCCGCGTGGACTCGTCGAGGTTGCCGGTCGGCTCGTCGGCCAGCAGCACCTTCGGCTTCTTCACCAGCGCACGGGCGATGGCGACGCGCTGCTGCTGCCCGCCGGACAGCTCGCCGGGCAGGTGGCCCGCGCGCTCGGCCAGGCCGACCGAGTCGAGGGCCTCGGCCGCCCGCTCCCGGCGGACCTTCGCCTTGAGGCCGAGCGGGACGAGCGCCGTCTCGACGTTCTCCTGCGCGGTGAGGGTGGGGATGAGGTTGAAGGACTGGAAGACGAATCCGATGTTCTCGGCACGGACCCGGGTCAGCCGGGCCTCCGGGAGCGTCGCGAGGTCCAGGCCGTCGAGGACGACGGAACCGGCGGTGGGGCGGTCGAGCCCGCCGAGCATCTGGAGCAGCGTGGACTTGCCGCCGCCGGTGGGGCCCTGGATGACGAGCCGGCCGCCGTCCTCGATGGTCAGGTCGATCCCGGCGAGCGCGGTGACGGTGTCCTTGGCGCGCCGGTAGTTCTTGGTGACACCCGTGAGGTGGTACATCGTGCGGGGGTTCCTCTCGTACGTGCGCCGGTGCGGCGCGTTCGGCGGCGGTCGGCGGCGGTCGGCGGCGCGTGCGACGGTGCGTGCGACGGTGCGTGGCGGGCCGCGATCCGGGCCTACTCGACGCGGCGCAGGGCGTCCGCCGGGCGCAGCCGGGAGGCGCGCCAGCCGCCGAAGCCGCCCGCGATCAGGCCGCCCGCCACCGCGAGGGCGACGGCGAGGCCGATGGTGGACAGGGAGACGGGCGCGGTGAGCGCGACGTCCAGGGCCTTGGCCGCGGTGCGGCGGGCGCCGCCGAAGCCGCCGCCCACGCCCCCGCCCCCGAAGCCGCCCGCCCGGCCGCCGCCGCGCGCGCCGCCGCCCGCGAGCTGCGCGGTGAGGGTGGGGCTGACGGCGGTGATCAGGTAGGCGGCGCCGAGCCCGAGCCCGATGCCGAGGGCGCCGCCCATGAGGCCGTTGACCAGGGCTTCACCGGCGACCTGGCCGGTGACCCGGCCGCTCTTCCAGCCGAGCGCCTTCAGCGTGCCGAATTCGCGCACCCGGCGGCTGACGGCCGAGGAGGTGAGCAGGCCCGCGACGAGGAACGCCGCTGCCAGGACCGTGTACGAGAGCCAGGTGCCGACGGTCGAGGCCAGCGAGGAGGCCGTGGAGAGCGAGCCGGACACGGTGTCGGCGAGGTCCGCGGAGGTGGTGACCGTGGTGTCGGGGACGTTCGCCTGGATGGCCGTCTTGAGCGGGCCGATGGCCTGCGAGTCCTCGGCCCGGACGTAGACCGTGGTGATCTTGTCCGGGGCCTCGGCGAGCACCTGGGCCCGCCTGAGCGGGACGTAGAGGTTGGCGGCCGCGTCGCCGCTGTCGGCGGTCGCGATGCCGATGACTTTGAACGCGGCGCCCTTGACGGTGACGTCGGACCCGACGGCCAGCTTGTTCTTCGTGGCGTAGGCACTGTCGGCGACGGCCACCGCCGCGTCGGTCTCACCCTTCTGGAACGTGCGCCCGGAGGTGACCTTGGAGGTGGTCAGCGGGCCGAGTTCCGGCTTGGTGACATCGGTGCCGTAGACGGTGAAGGAGTTGACGTCGAAGTCGGCGCCGCCGCCCTGTACGGAGCCGCCCGCGCCGCCCGCGCCCTGGCCGCCGCCGCTGCGGCCGCCCGGTGCGCCGCCCTGGCCGGAGCCCTCGGCGCGCCGGAACTCGCCCCGGCTGAACTGCCCGTTGACCTTCATCACCTGGAGGCTGAGGCCGCCGACGGCGTCGGCGACCCCGTGCTGGCCGGAGACCTCGGTGACGGTGGCCGCGTCCAGGGTCTGGAAGCCCTGCGGCATCACGATGTCGCGGCTCTGCTCGGCGCCGGCCGCGCCGGTGGCGCCGTCCTCGGCGTCGAACCGGAAGCGGGGGCGCTGCGGCGCGCCGCCCTCGCCCGGCGGGGTCTGGGCCTTGGTGACGGTCATGTCCGTGCCGAGGCCGTAGAGGGACTGGAGGACCCTGGCCTGCGCCTGCCCCATGCCCGCGGACACGGAGGTCACGACGATGACGAGGGCGATGCCCAGCGCGAGCCCGGAGGCGACGACGAACGCCGCCTTCCTGCGGCGGCGCAGCTCGCGCCGGAGGTAGGTGAAGAACATGCGGCGACGCTAGGCACCGGCCGTGATGGCGGCATAAGCGGCGGATAAACGTCGGATGAGAACGTCGGACGAGAACACGGACGGCGGGGAGGCCCCCAGGGCTTCCCCGCCGTCGCGGTGACTCGGATCAGGCGTCTCAGACGGCCGAACCGGCCTTCCAGTCCGCCCAGCTGAGGTTCCAGCCGTTCAGGCCGTTGTCCGGCTTGATGGTCTTGTCCGGGGAGTTGACCACGGTGACGACGTCGCCGATGAGCGAGTTGTCGAAGAACCATGCACCGGGCTGGTTCGGGTCGTTCGCACCCTTGGCGTCGTTCAGGCCGACACAGCCGTGGCTGGTGTTGGCGCTGCCGAAGATGGAGTCGTCGCCCCAGTAGTTGCCGTGGATGAAGGTGCCCGAGTTGGACAGCCGCATCGCGTGCGGGACGTCCTTGATGTCGTACTCGCCCTTGCCGTCACCGTCCTTGAAGCCGACGGTGGCGCCGTCCATCCGGGTCTCCTTGAACTTCTCGGAGATCACCATCTGGCCGTTGTACGTGGGGTTCGCCGGGGAGCCCGCCGAGATCGGGATGGTCTTGACGACCTGGCCGTCGCGCGTGACGGTCATCTTCTTCGTCTTCGCGTCGACCGTGGAGACCTGGCTGCGGCCGATCTGGAAGGTGGCCGTGCGGTCCTGCACGCCGACGACGCCGGGGGCGCCCTGGACCCCGTCCAGCTTCATCTTCATCGTGACGGTGGAGTTCGCGGCCCAGTACTGGTCGGGGCGGAAGTCCAGGCGCTGGTCACCGAACCAGTGGCCGACGACTTCCTGGCCGCTGCTGGAGGTGACGTTGATGGCGGCCTGGACCGCCTTCTTGTCCTTGATCGGCTTGTTGAAGTCGATCGAGACCGGCATGCCCACGCCGACCTTGGAGCCGTCCTCCGGCGTGAACGAGCCGATGAAGCTGTTCTCCGGCGAGACGGTGGTGAAGGAGGCGTTCTCGTGCGCCTCCTTGCCGCCGTCGTCCTTCGCGGACGCGGACAGGGAGTACTTCTGCGAGCGCTTGAGCGCGGCCTCGGGCTTCCAGCTCTTGCCGTCGGCGGCTATCTTGCCCTCGACCGCGGTGCCCTCGGAGGTCTTCAGCTCCACCTTGGTGAGGGTGCCGTCGGTCACCGTCACGGCCGCGTTGTTCAGACCGACGTTGGTGGCGCCGTCCTTCGGCGCGATGACTATTCGGGCCTTGGACGTGTCCTTGGCCGCCGCCGCGTCGACGTCCGCCTGGGACTTGGCGGTCTTGTCTCCGCTGCCGCCCCCGGCCTTGTCATCGCCGCCGTTGCACGCCGAGAGCACCAGTACCCCACCGAGCACCGCCGCTGCGGCCGCCAGGCCCCGCCTGCGCCGCTTGCTGTCCGTCCTCACACGCCACTCCATCGTTGCCGGATCACCGAGCATCAGCAGGGCAGGGGAGCTGGCTCCCCTGCGTCGATCCCTGCCTCGTACGGACAACGCGTCAACGTGCCGGGCCGGTTCCACATCCGTTCCGAATGTGGGCCACCGCACGGTCAGGCGTTGTCGTCCTCTTCGTCGAATACCCCATCTTCCTCGTCGAGGTCCCACTCCATCGACTCGGGGTCGTATTCGACCGGCTCGGTGCTCCAGGAGGCCTGCGCCAGCTCGACCCCGGGGATCTCGGCGACCAGGTCGGTGGGGTCGATGAGGTACGCGAGCGCCTCGGCGGCGTCCTCGCGCACGGCCGCCTCCGCGTGGCCGCGCTCCTCCTCGGGCATGAACTCGTCGGCCTTGATGTGCGCGAGGGCGGCTCCGGTCAGGGCGTCCGGTTCCGGGACCTCCAGCACCAAATCGACGCGAAGCCGTACGTAACGTGATTCTTCAGAAGCGTTCATACGACGGAGGGTAAGGCTCGCGAACCCCCGGGTTTCCCACGACCCGCCCCTTTAACTAGCATCTGCCCACACGGCCAATTCGCTGCTGCCACAAGGGGGATCGAACTGTGTCCGCACGTCGACCGCTGCTCACCGCTCTCGGGGCGACCACGCTGCTCGGTGCCCTCTGGTTCGTCCCCAACGCGGGCGCCACTTCCGTCTCGCCGCAGGACGCCGCCCCGGGCGCGCCCGTGAGCGCGAACACCCAGGTCACCGGCGTGCGCGCCGATCAGTCCCGGGACCTCGCCGAGGAGCGCGGCCAGGATCCGCGGCTGCTGCTCGCCGACACCGGCGGGGTGGACACCGGCCCGTACGTGCTGGGCGGCACGCTCTGCCTCGGGGTCGGGGCCGGGTTCGTCGCCTTCTCGGCCCGCCGGGCCCGCTCCGAACGCTGACCCGGGGCGCGGACAGCCGCAAGGGCCGCCCCGAGGGGCGGCCCTTGCGGGAGAACGCGCAGGTCAGGCGAGCGGGCCGGTGACCGGCTCCACGGCCTCCAGGAGAGCACCCGAACGGATGAACGCGTCCGCGGCGGCCAGGTCGGGCGCCAGGAAGCGGTCCGGGCCGGGGCCCTCGACACCCGCCGCCCGCGCGGCGGCGATCGCGGCCCGGCTGGCCGGCGCGGGGGTCAGCCCGTGGCGCAGCTCGATGGCCCGGGTGGCGGCGTACAGCTCGATGGCGACGATCCGGGTCAGGTTGTCGATCGAGGTGCGCAGCTTGCGGGCGGCGGACCAGCCCATGGAGACGTGGTCCTCCTGCATCGCGGAGGACGGGATCGAGTCGGCGGAGGCCGGTACGGCCAGCCGCTTCATCTCGCTGACCAGGGCGGCCTGGGTGTACTGGGCGATCATCAGACCGGAGTCGACGCCGGCGTCGTCCGCGAGGAACGGCGGCAGGCCGTGCGAGCGGTTCTTGTCGAGCAGCCGGTCGGTGCGGCGCTCGGCGATCGAGCCGAGGTCGGCGGCGACGATGGCGAGGAAGTCCAGGACGTAGGCGACGGGCGCCCCGTGGAAGTTGCCGTTGGACTCCACGCGTCCGTCGGGCAGGACGACCGGGTTGTCGACGGCGGCGGCCAGCTCGCGCGAGGCGACCAGGGCGGCGTGCGCGATCGTGTCCCGGCCCGCGCCGGCGACCTGCGGGGCGCAGCGCACGGAGTACGCGTCCTGCACGCGCGGGGCCGACTCCTCCTGGAAGTGCCCGGTGAGCCCGGAGCCCTTGAGCACGGCGGCCATGTTCGCGGCGGAGGCCCCCTGCCCGGGGTGCGGGCGGATGGCGTGCAGCTCGGGCGCGAGGACCTTCTCGGTGCCGAGCAGCGCCTCCAGCGTGAGGGCGGCGGTGATGTCGGCCGAGGTGTACAGCTTGTTCAGGTCGGCGATGGCCATGACGAGCATGCCGAGCATGCCGTCGGTGCCGTTGAGGAGGGCCAGGCCCTCCTTCTCGCGCAGCTCGACGGGGGTGATCCCGGCTTCGGCGAGCAGCTCGCCGGCGGGGCGCACGACCCCGTCGGGACCTTCCGCGTCGCCTTCGCCCATCAGGGTGAGGGCGCAGTGCGAGAGCGGCGCGAGGTCACCGGAGCAGCCGAGCGAGCCGTACTCGTGGACGACCGGGGTGATCCCGGCGTTCAGGACGTCGGCCATGGTCTGGGCGACCTCGGGGCGGACCCCGGTGTGCCCGGAGGCGACGGTCTTGAGCCGCAGGAACATCAGGGCGCGGACGACCTCGCGCTCGACGCGGGGGCCCATGCCCGCGGCGTGCGAGCGGACGATGTTGCGCTGGAGCTGGGCGCGCAGCTCGGGGCTGATGTGCCGGGAGGCGAGTGCGCCGAAGCCCGTGGACACCCCGTAGACGGGCTCGGGCTTGGCGGCGAGGGCGTCCACGATCGCGCGGGCACGCGCGAGGGCGTCGACCGCCTCGGCGGACAGCTCGACGCGAGCGCCCTGGCGGGCGACGGCGATGACGTCCTCGGCGGTGGTCCCGGACGTCCCCATCACGACAGTGTGCATATCCATATTCAGCACCCTACGGACTGAATCCCAACATGTCACTAGGCGGCTTTCCCGGGTCTCACCGGCCCCTGAACCGGCGGCGTTCGCCGGACCCCGCGGGCGGCGCGTCGGCCAGCCGCAGCACGGCCGTGTCCCGCCCCGCCACCACCGGCTTGGGCAGCCCGGCCGCCTTCGCCTTGTACTGGGCCGCGTCGGCCAGCCGGAACAGCCGCCGCGAGGACTGCACCACCCCGATGTCGTCGCCGGTCGAGGCGACCCCGCAGGCCACCCCCTCGCCCAGCTCCAGCTCGGCGGCCCGCAGGCACAGCTCCTCGGTGACCCGCACCACCTCGTCGGCCGTCGGACCCACGCTCACCAGGCAGAACTCGTCCCCGCCGAGCCGCGCCACCAGCGCGCCGGGCAGCATCGCCCCGCACAGGCTCAGCACCGACCCGAACCGCTCCAGCAGCCGGTCGCCCATGGCGTGCCCCAGGGTGTCGTTGACCCGCTTGAGGCCGTTGAGGTCGCAGACCACCAGGCTGACCACGGCGCCCTTGGTGCGGTGCTCCTCCAGCGCCTCGTCGAGGCGCATGTCGACGGCCCGGCGGTTGGCGAGGCCGGTCAGGGGGTCGGTGAAGGCGAGCCTGCGGGCCTCTTCGAGGCGTTCGTTCTGGGCGAGCCCGGCGGCGACCACGGCCGCCAGTACGGTCGCGAACTCGGCGTCGTCCTCGTCGAAGTCCGGGAGCCCCTCGTCGCGGGCGACGTACAGCTCGCCCCAGGCGCGGCCGCTGAGCACGACGGGGGCCACGACGCAGGTGCCGCGGCCCCGGCGGCGCAGCACCTCGCCCCGGCGGCCGGGGCGGGCGCCGGCCGCGCTCTCGACCCACGCGTGCGGGCAGCCGCCGCCGGCCCAGCGTTCGTGCAGGAACTCGGTGATCTCGGGGAAGTCGTGGACGGGGTAGGACTCGTCCTCGGGGAACTCCTCCTCGCCGGCGCGGCGCTCGCCCTCGTTGACGAGGACGCGCAGGCGGCCGTGCTCGCGCTCCCAGGCGGAGATGGCGGCGAAGGACCCGTCCAGTGCCAGCCTCGCTCCGCGGGCGGCCGCGCGGACGCTGTCGCGCGGCATGTGCGCAGCCGCCATGGCCTGCGCGAGTCCCACCACGGCCCGCAGCCGCCCGTCAACTCCCATCCCCCCAGATTAGGGACCTTTCCCCCTTTTCGTCCCCCGCCGGGCGGCCACCCCAGCCCCCGCCGGGGACGAATCCAGCATGGCCGAGCCAAATCCAGCCCCGCCGGCGTTTGAGGCGCAGGCTTCGGGGCGGAGCCCCATCCAGCCCCGCCGGCGTTTGAGGCGCGGGGTTCGGGGCGGAGCCCTGAGAAGCGGACCCGCAGGCGACCCTTGGGGCTCCGCCCCAGACCCCGCGCCTCAAACGCCGGCGAGGCTGAAATTCCTGGCCCGGAGGCCGCCAGCGAGGCTGACTCCCCTGGCCCGGAGGGCCGACGCAGGAAGCCGGGGACCCGGGGTGCCGGGCCTGGGCGGGCTCGGGGACGCCAGGCCAGGCCCCGGGGCGGGCTTGCGGACCCCGGGGTCAGGACCTGGCTGCCGGCCAGTTCGGGGGGCGCTTTTCGTTGAAGGCGGCCACGCCCTCCGCACGGTCCGCGGAGAAGGCCACGCCCCACCAGGCGGCGTCCTCGACGTCCAGCCCGGCCGCCAGGTCGAGCCCCTGCGACAGCCGCAGCGCCCGCTTGGCCGCCCGCAGCCCCACCGGCGAGTTCGCCGCCATCCGCCCGGCCAGCTCCAGGGCGGCCTCCCGGTCCGTCCCCGCGGGGACCACCGACTCCACCAGGCCCAGCGACAGCGCCTCCGCCGCCTCCACCCGCCGCGCCGTGAAGATCAGCTCGGCGGCCCGCGCCGCCCCGACGCGCCGCGGCAGCAGCTGCGTACCGCCGCCGCCGGGGATCACGCCGACCGACACCTCCGGCAGGCCCACCACCGCGGTGGTGTCGGCCACGATCACGTCGCAGGACAGGGCCAGCTCGAAGCCCCCGCCGAGCGCGAAGCCGTGCACCGCCGCGATCGTCGGCATCGGGAGGGCGAGCACGCCCCCGTAGGCGCCGCGCGAGGCGGGCCGCCGGGCGGCCAGTTCCGCGTCGGTCAGGGAGTTGCGCTCCTTGAGGTCGGCGCCCACGCAGAAGGCCCGCTCGTGCGTCGAGGTCAGGACGGTCACCCGCACCCCCGCGTCGGCGGCGAGCGCCGCACAGGCCTCGCCCAGCGCGCGCGCCAGCGCGTCGGAGACGGCGTTCATGGCCTTGGGGCGGTCCAGGACCAGCTCCGCCACCTCAACGCCGGCCCCGTGCCGCCGTACCGCGACGAACTCCCCGAACCGGACTTCCGCCCCGCCGCCAGTGCCCACAGCGCCCACACCCTCCTGGTTAACGAACGTTACCCGGGGATCTTAGGTGTCCGGCGCGTCAGCAACCAGGGCTCCACGACCCCCAGTCCGCGCACCGGCCGCTGCCACATCGGCTGGAGCGCGAAGCGGTACGTCTCCCCGTCCGCGCCCTCTCCCGCCTCCGCCCGCGCCTCGGCCGCCTCCTTCTCGGAGACCGGCGCGGCCCCGGTGCGCCCCAGTTCCAGGGCCATCGCCCCGTCCACGAGCACCGCGTCCTTCGGCGCTATCGAGGTCAGCCGCGAGGCCAGGTTCACCGTGGTCCCGAAGACGTCGCCCATCCGGGTCGTCACCGTGCCGAAGGCGATGCCCACCCGCAGCTCGGGCATCTGCGGGTCCTCCTCCATCGTCTCGATCAGCCGCAGCGCGATCTCCGCCGCCGTCGCCGCGTCGTCGGCGGCGTACAGCACCTCGTCGCCGAGCGTCTTGATCAGCCGGCCGCCGTGCGCGGCCACCAGGTCCGCCGCCGTGGTCTCGAAGGCCTCGACCAGCTCGCCCAGCTCCTCCTCCTCCAGGCGCCGGGTCAGCCGGGTGAAGCCGACCAGGTCCGCGAAGCCCACCGCGAGCCGCCGGTCGACCATCTCCTCGTCGTCGGCGACCTGCACCACCCGCCCGGTGGCCGCCGCCAGCTGGCGCCGCCACACGTAGACGAGGAACTCCTCCAGCTCCGGCAGCAGCAGCTCCACCAGCGGGTACGTGACCTCGGTACGGGTCATCCCCGGCTCCGGCGGCTCCGTCAGCCCCTCCAGGAAGGAGTCGATCTGCCACTCCGCCAGCCGCGCCGTGGTCTGCCCGGTGGAACGGGCCACCTGGACCGCCATCGGCTCGCTCAGCAGTCCGGCCTCCACCAGACCGGCGAGCCGGCGCAGGGCCAGTACGTCGGCCTCCGTGAGCGCCTTGGCCTGGCCGATGTCGGCGAAGCCCATGGCCCGCCAGAAACGGGACGCCAGCTCCATGGAGACGCCGGCGCTGCGGGCCGCCTGGAAGGGCGTGTACCGGCGCTCGGCGCCCAGGATGAGCTGCTCCAGCCGGATCGCGAGCGGATCCGCGGTCGGCTGGGCCGTGTGGTCGACCTCGTGATGGGGAGTGTGCTGATCACGCCCGATCGGCGTGCCCGGACCGCTCACCGGCCCGGCACCCTGGGAGCCGGACGCGCTGGACGTAGGGTCGTCGACGGTCAAGGGCCGCCTCCTGTCCATTCCGTGCGCACTGCCCTGCCGAACCGGGTGATCACCGGGAGCACCGGGATCGCCTAAACCATACGGCAGGTGTGCCGTAGCTCACTCCCCACTCCACCCGCCGGTCGCCGCCGACGGCAACCGGGGGCCGCAGGAACCGGCCGGAGCCCCTAGTGCACCGACCGCAGGTGGACGACGTCGCCCGCGCCCACCGCCTCGTGGGCGTCCTGCGCCGTCCGGATGACCAGCCGGCCGTCCGCGTCGACCGCTTCGGCCGTTCCGGTCAGCTGCCGCCCGCCGGGCAGCTCCGCCCGTACGTGCTTGCCCAGCGTCGCGCAGCCCGCCGCGTACGTCTCCTGCAGGCCGCTGGCCGCCGGATCGCCGCCGGCCGCCCGCCAGCGCTCGTACCACTGCTCCAGGGAGCGCAGTACGGCTTTCAGCAGCGGTTCGCGGTCGGTCACGGTGGCCCGGGCGAGCAGCAGCGAACCGGCGGTGGGTACGGGCAGCTCGTCCTCGGTGAGGGAGACGTTCAGCCCGATGCCCACGACCACCCCGTCGCCGGTGCGCTCGGCGAGGATGCCGCCTGCCTTGCGCTCGTCGCCGTCCACGGTGACCAGCAGGTCGTTGGGCCACTTGAGTGCGGTGTCCACCCCGGCCCCCCGGGACAGCCCGGTCGCGGTGGCCACCCCGGCGAGCAGGGTCAGCCACCCCCAGCGCTCCTGCGGGACCTGCGGCCCGGGCTTCAGCAGGACGGAGAAGAACAGCCCCGACCGGGCCGGAGCCGTCCAGCTGCGGTCCAGGCGCCCGCGCCCGGCGGTCTGCTCCTCGGCGACCAGCACGGCCCCCTCGGGCAGCCCCGCGGCCCGCGCGGCGAGGTCGGTGTTGGTGGAGCCGGTGGATCCGGTCACCTCGACGGAGGTCCACAGCCCGCCGGGGACCACGAGGGCCTTGCGCAGCGCGGCGGCGGACAGCGGCGGCCGGTCCAGGCTGGACCAGCGGCCGGCGAAGGCTCCGGATGAGGCATCTGATGGCGTCATGCAACCCACAGTAGGTGTGGCAAACGCCGCACTGCCGAGCGCCATGCCCGCCGATACGCTACGCACCAGTAGCCAACCAGTAGCCAGCAGCAGTCACCCCATTGACCACGGCAGTTGACCACCCAGGGAGCCGCGACCCCGATGTCTCAACCCTCAGAGCCCATCGACATCCACACCACCGCGGGCAAGCTCGCGGATCTGCAGCGCCGGATCGACGAAGCCACCCATGCCGGTTCCGCACGCGCCGTGGAGAAGCAGCACGCCAAGGGCAAGCTGACGGCTCGTGAGCGGGTGGCGCTGCTGCTGGACGAGGGTTCGTTCGTGGAGCTGGACGGTTTCGCCCGGCACCGTTCGACGAACTTCGGGCTGGAGCAGACCAAGCCCTACGGCGACGGCGTGGTGACCGGCTACGGCACGGTCGACGGACGTCCGGTCGCCGTGTTCTCGCAGGACTTCACCGTCTTCGGCGGCGCCCTGGGCGAGGTCTACGGGCAGAAGATCATGAAGGTCATGGACTTCGCCCTGAAGACCGGCTGCCCGCTGGTCGGCATCAACGACTCCGGCGGCGCCCGGATCCAGGAGGGCGTGAGCGCGCTCGGCATGTACGGCGAGATCTTCCGCCGCAACGTGCACGCCTCCGGGGTGATCCCGCAGATCAGCCTGGTCGTCGGGCCCTGCGCGGGCGGCGCCGTGTACTCCCCCGCGATCACCGACTTCACGGTGATGGTGGACCAGACCTCGCACATGTTCATCACCGGCCCGGACGTCATCAAGACGGTCACCGGCGAGGACGTCGGCTTCGAGGAGCTGGGCGGCGCCCGCACGCACAACAGCGTCTCGGGCGTGGCCCACCACATGGCCGGGGACGAGAAGGACGCGATCGAGTACGTGAAGTCGCTCCTCGCCTACCTGCCGTCGAACAACCTCTCCGAGCCGCCCGCCTTCCCCGAGGAGGCGGACACGGAAATCTCGGCCGAGGACCGCGAGCTGGACACGCTGATCCCGGACAGCGCCAACCAGCCCTACGACATGCACACCGTGATCGAGCACGTCCTGGACGAGGGCGAGTTCCTGGAGACCCAGGCGCTCTTCGCGCCGAACATCCTCACCGGCTTCGGCCGGGTCGAGGGCCACCCGGTGGGCATCGTGGCGAACCAGCCGATGCAGTTCGCGGGCTGCCTCGACATCGACGCGAGCGAGAAGGCGGCCCGGTTCGTGCGGACCTGCGACGCCTTCAACGTGCCGGTGCTGACCTTCGTCGACGTCCCGGGCTTCCTGCCGGGCACGGACCAGGAGTACAACGGCATCATCCGGCGCGGCGCGAAGCTGATCTACGCGTACGCCGAGGCCACCGTGCCGCTCATCACCGTGATCACCCGCAAGGCCTTCGGCGGCGCCTACGACGTCATGGGCTCCAAGCACCTCGGCGCGGACCTGAACCTGGCCTGGCCGACCGCGCAGATCGCCGTCATGGGCGCGCAGGGCGCGGTGAACATCCTGCACCGGCGGACCATCGCGGCCGCCCCGGACGACGCGGCGCGCGAGGCCAAGCGGGCCGAGCTGATCGCCGACTACGAGGACACCCTGCTCAACCCGTACACGGCCGCCGAGCGCGGTTACATCGACGCGGTGACCATGCCGTCCGAGACGCGGGCGCACATCGTGAAGGGGCTGCGGCAGCTGCGCACCAAGCGCGAGTCGCTGCCGCCGAAGAAGCACGGCAACATTCCCCTGTAGGACCCCGGACCGGACCCTGGAGGTCTCTGTGGTGATCAAGGTCGTCAAGGGCAATCCGACCGCCGAGGAGCTGGCCGCCGCTCTGGCGGTGGTCCAGGCGCGCGCGGCGGCGCTGGCAGCGGCGGCGCCGGCCGCGCCCCGGGTCGAGGACGAGTGGGCGGCGCCCTCGCGGGTGGCCCGGCGGCGGCTGCCGCAGCCGGGACCGCGGGCGTGGGGGCGTACGTACTGGCCCTCCTGACCCGCGGACCGAGTGAACGGACGGTGGCGCCTGAGTACCCGTACTCAGGCGCCACCGGCGTCCGCGGAGCACGATCGTGGAATGCTCTGGTCCGATCCGAAGAACGAGCCGCCGCGGGACATGCGCGAGGCGCAGTCGATGCTCCGCCGGATGGGCGTGGTCCTGGCGCTGGCGATGGTGGTGGTCGTCTACGTCCTCGGCGTGCACGGTCTGCGCTAGAGCGTGCCGACGGGCGCCCCCGCGGCTCCTACGATGGCTCCCATGACCGCCACGCCCGCGCAGCCGCGCGCCCTCGTCCTCGCCTCCGCCTCGCCCGCCCGGCTGAACCTGCTGCGCCAGGCCGGCCTCGCCCCGCACGTGATCGTCAGCGGGGTCGACGAGGACGCCCTGGACGCCGACACACCGGCCGAGCTGGCCCTCGTCCTGGCCGAGGCCAAGGCCGCCGTGGTGGCGGCCCTGCCGGAGGCCGCGGGGGCCCTGGTGGTCGGCTGCGACTCCGTGCTGGAGCTGGACGGGGAGGCACTGGGCAAGCCCGCCGACGCCGAGGAGGCCACGGCCCGCTGGAAGTCGATGCGCGGACGGGTGGGCGTGCTGCGCACCGGGCACTGCGTGATCGACACCGCGAGCGGGGCCCGGGTGTCGGCCACGGCGTCCACGACGGTCCGCTTCGGCGAGCCGAGCGACGCGGAGGTCGCGGCGTACGTGGCGAGCGGCGAGCCGCTGCACGTGGCCGGGGCGTTCACCCTGGACGGGCGCTCGGCGCCCTTCATCGACGGCATCGACGGCGACCCGGGCAACGTGATCGGGCTGTCGCTTCCGCTGCTCCGCTCGTTGCTGGGCGAACTCGGCGTGTCCATCACGGACTTGTGGACGTGACCTTCATCTCCCCGGCGCCCTCGCGGGGGCTCTCCCCGACGGCCCGGGCGTAGAGCGTCAGGACCAGCACGAGCAGGCAGAAGATCACCATCGTGGCGGCGAAGGCGCCCCAGCCGACCAGCGCGGCGGCCAGGGCGCCGAGCACGACGTGCGTGACGGCCGTGACGACGAACAGCACCCGCGCGAAGCGGCCCGGCGGCCGGTCACGGATCGCGGTAATGGCCAGGAGCACGGCCCCGGCCAGCAGGAACACCCCGATGCCCGCGCCCATGGCGTAGGTGGCAGCGGACATGACGTCCGGGTCCATGCCCGCTATCGACATGGCCTGGTTGTGCGTGGTGGCGCCCAGCACGATGTGCACGAGCACCAGCACCGCCGCTTCCACCACAAGCACGATCGCGGCCACCGAGGCCACGAGTCTGCGCAGCACGGCGCCCCCACCCGATCCGCATGCGTCCACAAAAGCGTTCGACTCCTGGAGGCTACTCACGGGTAAACCCGCGGACAAGGGGTGGGGGCGGCCGGGTTGCGGGCAAAGAAAGCCGTACCCGTTGGTAGGGAGTCCACAAAGAAACCCGGTGACCCGCTGACCCCGAACGCAGAGACCTTGGACACACGGCCCGGCTAGGGTGCAGTCGGGGATCCCGCTGACCTGGGGCGCCACAAGGGGTGTCGACGCTCTAGGAAGCCTCGATTAACGCTCCGTGTGGGCAAGCTCACCTCTGGGGACGGGTCGAAAGGCCGTGTCGGCTGTCCCTAAACTCAGCTTGTTTTTCAAGGAGGGAGTCATCGTGCGCAAGGTGCTCATCGCCAACCGTGGCGAAATCGCTGTCCGCGTTGCTCGGGCTTGCCGGGACGCCGGGATCGCCAGCGTATCCGTGTACGCGGATCCGGACCGGGACGCTCTGCACGTCCGCGCGGCCGACGAGGCTTTCGCGTTGGGCGGTGACACCCCGGCCGCCAGCTACCTGGACATCGCGAAGGTCCTCCAGGCGGCAGCCGATTCGGGCGCGGACGCCATCCATCCCGGATACGGCTTCCTGTCGGAGAACGCCGACTTCGCGCAGGCCGTCATCGACGCGGGCCTGACCTGGATCGGCCCGCCCCCGCAGGCCATCCGCGACCTGGGCGACAAGGTCGCCGCCCGGCACATCGCGCTGCGCGCCGGGGCCCCGCTCGTCGCGGGCACCCCCGACCCGGTCTCCGGCAGCGACGAGGTCGTCGCCTTCGCCGCCGAACACGGGCTGCCCATCGCGATCAAGGCCGCCTTCGGCGGCGGCGGCCGCGGCCTGAAGGTCGCCCGCACCCTGGAGGAGATCCCCGAGCTCTACGACTCGGCGGTCCGCGAGGCCGTCGCGGCCTTCGGACGCGGCGAGTGCTTCGTCGAGCAGTACCTCGACAAGCCGCGCCACGTGGAGACCCAGTGCCTGGCCGACACCCACGGCAACGTGGTCGTCGTCTCCACCCGTGACTGCTCGCTCCAGCGCCGCCACCAGAAGCTGGTCGAGGAGGCGCCCGCCCCGTTCCTGAGCGAGGCGCAGAACGCGCAGCTGTACGCGGCGTCGAAGGCGATCCTGAAGGAAGCCGGCTACGTCGGCGCCGGCACGGTGGAGTTCCTCGTCTCCGCCGACGGCCTGATCTCCTTCCTGGAGGTCAACACCCGCCTGCAGGTCGAGCACCCCGTCACCGAGGAAGTCTCCGGGATCGACCTGGTCCGCGAGATGTTCCGGATCGCCGACGGCGAGGAACTCGGCTACGGCGACCCGGTCCTGCGCGGGCACTCCATCGAGTTCCGCATCAACGGCGAGGACCCGGGCCGCGGTTTCCTGCCCGCCCCCGGCACCGTCACCAAGTTCGCCCCGCCCTCGGGCCCGGGCGTGCGCCTGGACGCGGGCGTGGAGTCCGGCAGCGTCATCGGCCCGGCCTGGGACTCGCTCCTGGCCAAGCTGATCGTCACCGGCGCCACCCGTGAGCAGGCCCTGCAGCGCGCGGCCCGCGCGCTCGCGGAGTTCGAGATCGAGGGCATGGCCACCGCCGTTCCCTTCCACCGCGCGGTCGTCACCGACCCCGCGTTCGCACCCGCCGGCGGCGCTCCGTTCACGGTCCACACCCGGTGGATCGAGACCGAGTTCGTCAACGAGATCCCCGCGTTCGTGGTCCCCGCGGCCGACGAGGAGCAGGACGAGCCGGGCCGCGAGACCGTCGTGGTCGAGGTCGGCGGCAAGCGCCTGGAGGTCTCGCTGCCCTCCAGCCTGGGCATGACCCTGGCCCGCACCGCGGCTGCCGGCGGCGCCAAGCCCAAGCGGCGCGCCGCGAAGAAGTCCGGCCCGGCCGCCTCCGGCGACACCCTCGCGTCGCCGATGCAGGGCACCATCGTCAAGGTCGCGGTCGAAGAGGGCCAGCAGGTCAACGAGGGCGACCTGGTCGTCGTACTCGAAGCCATGAAGATGGAACAGCCCCTCAACGCCCACCGCTCCGGCACCGTCGTCGGCCTCGCCGCCGCCGTCGGCGGCTCGGTCACCTCCGGCGCCACCATCTGCGAGATCAAGGACTGAGGTCCGGGGACCGCGCGGTCCCCGACCGCACGATCGCGCCGCACAGCACCGCACGCCGACGGGGCCGGATCACTCCGGCCCCGTCGGCGTTCCCACGCGTTCACGCGCCCTAGCGGCGGCGCATGTCCGCGACCCTGGCGCGCTCCCCTGCCTGCTGCTCCAGCATCCCCGCGGGGGCGCTGCGCAGTTGGGCGGTGGGGCCGCCACGGCGTTGTACGGGCAGCGGGGAGTCGCGGCGCGGCCGCCGGCCCTGCATGCCGTCGGCGGCCGGGGCGCCGGCCCCCGCGACCGTGATCTGCACGCCCTGGTCGGCCAGCGCCTGGAGTTCGGTGCCGGCCCGCTCGTCGTGCGGCTGCGGTTCGTCCGTCACCAGCCGGGTGATGACGTCCGTGGGCACCGTCTGGAACATGGTGTCCGTACCGAGCTTGGTGTGGTCGGCCAGGACCACGACCTCGGCGGCCGCCTGGACGAGCGCCCGGTCCACGCTCGCGGAGAGCATGTTCGACGTGGACAGCCCGCGTTCGGCGGTCAGGCCGCTGCCGGACAGGAAGGCCCGGGAGACGCGCAGCCCTTGGAGGGACTGCTCGGCCCCGCTGCCTACCAGCGCGTAGTTGGAGCCGCGCAGGGTGCCGCCGGTCATCACGACCTCGACCCGGTTGGCGTGCGCCAGTGCCTGGGCGACGAGCAGTGAATTGGTGACGACGGTCAGACCGGGCACCCGGGCGAGCCGGCGGGCCAGCTCCTGGGTCGTGGTGCCCGCGCCGACGACGATGGCCTCGCCTTCTTCGACGAGGCTCGCCGCGACATCGGCAATGGCGGTCTTCTCCGCCGTCGCGAGATGGGACTTTTGCGGAAAGCCGGACTCCCGCGTGAAGCCGCCCGGCAAAACCGCACCGCCGTGCCGGCGGTCGAGGAGTCCTTCTGCCTCCAGTGCCCGCACGTCCCGCCGTACGGTCACTTCGGAGGTCTGGACGACGCGGGCGAGCTCACGCAGCGAAACCGCTCCGTTGGCGCGCACCATTTCGAGGATCAATTGACGACGTTCTGCAGCGAACACGAAACTGACAGTAACGCAACCAGTCCGTTCCTTTCAGTCCTCGGCACCGAAATGCAGAAGACGAGAACAGATCGGGCACCGGTGTGATATGCGCGCTTCCGGCGCGACCGGCCGTAGCCGGAAGCGCCGGAAGGGGGACCGGCGTTACGCCTCTCCGGCGGCCTTGCGGGTGTGCAGCTGGCGGGCCACTTCGGCGATCGACCCGGACAGCGAGGGGTACACGGTGAACGCGTTTGCGATCTGCTCGACGGTCAGATTGTTGTCGACGGCGATCGAGATGGGGTGGATCAGCTCGCTCGCGCGCGGGGCCACGACCACGCCGCCCACCACGATCCCGGTGCCGGGGCGGCAGAACATCTTCACGAAGCCGTCGCGGATGCCCTGCATCTTGGCGCGCGGGTTGCGCAGCAGCGGCAGCTTCACGCAGCGGGCGTCGATCCTGCCGGAGTCCACGTCGGCCTGCGTGTAGCCGACGGTGGCGATCTCGGGGTCGGTGAAGACGTTCGAGGAGACCGTCTTGAGGTTCAGCGGGGTCACCGCGTCGCCCAGGAAGTGGTACATCGCGATCCGGCCCTGCATGG
This sequence comes from Streptomyces sp. NPDC043876, assembly GCF_056435825.1. Lineage (NCBI taxonomy): Bacteria > Bacillati > Actinomycetota > Actinomycetes > Kitasatosporales > Streptomycetaceae > Streptomyces > Streptomyces sp. NPDC043876. The sequence goes on from NZ_JBWKDV010000001.1 coordinate 394,108, forward strand.
CCGCGACGGACGCCAGCGCGAAGATCCCGGTGACGTCGCCGGCGGCGTACACGCCCGGGGAGGAGGTCCGCGAGACCTTGTCGGTCCAGATGTGCCCGGAGTCGGTGAGCCGGACCCCGGACTCCTCCAGGTTCATGTTCCGGGTGTTGGGGATCGCGCCGACCGCCATCAGGCAGTGCGAGCCGGTGATGACGCGGCCGTCGGAGAGGGTGACCTCGACGCGGTCGCCGACGCGCTTGGCGGACTCGGCGCGGGAGCGGCCGACGACGTTCATGCCGCGGCGGCGGAACACGTCCTCCAGGACGGCCGCGGCGTCCGGGTCCTCGCCCGGCAGCACGCGGTCGCGGGAGGAGACGAGGGTGACCCGGGAGCCGAGCGCCTGGTAGGCGCCGGCGAACTCGGCGCCGGTGACGCCCGAGCCGACCACGATCAGTTCCTCGGGCAGCTCCTCCAGGTCGTAGACCTGGGTCCAGTTCAGGATCCGCTCGCCGTCGGGCATCGCGTCCGGGATCTCGCGCGGGTGCCCGCCGGTGGCGATCAGGACGGCGTCGGCGGTCAGGATCGTCTCCGTGCCGTCCGCGGCCGTCACGATGACGTCCCGGGTGCCGTCGATGCCCTGCGGGCCGCCGAGCTTGCCGCGGCCGCGCAGCACGCGGGCGCCGGCCCGGGTCACGGAGGCGGTGATGTCGTGGGACTGGGCCAGCGCGAGGCGCTTGACCCGTCGGTTCACCTTGCCGAGGTCCACGCCGACCACCCGGGCCGCCTGCTCCAGCGGTGGGGTGTCGTCGGCGACGACGATGCCCAGCTCCTCGTAGGACGAGTCGAAGGTCGTCATCACCTCGGCGGTGGCGATCAGGGTCTTGGAGGGCACGCAGTCGGTCAGGACCGACGCCCCGCCCAGACCGTCGCAGTCCACGACGGTCACCTCCGCGCCGAGCTGGGCGCCTACCAGGGCCGCCTCATAGCCGCCGGGGCCGCCGCCGATGATCACGATCCGGGTCACGAAAAGTCCGCCTCACGTCTACCCGGCCGGCTGCCCCCCGGCCGGGGGTTCCGGGGGTCCTCCCCGGGGGATGCATTCCGTGCCCCATTGTCCCGCACGCTTCCCGGTGCTTCGCGCCCGGTCCGCCATCCGGGCACGCGCACGGGCCCGTCCCTCCCGTACCCTCGACCTCATGTCGCTCTACGCCGCGTACGCCGGCAACCTCGACCCGCGGCTGATGACGCGCCGCGCTCCGCATTCCCCGCTGCGCGGAACGGGGTGGCTGAACGACTGGCGGCTGACCTTCGGCGGGGAACAGATGGGCTGGGAAGGCGCGCTCGCCACGATCGTGGAAGCACCCCGCCACCAGGTATTCGTCGCCCTGTACGACATCGCGCCGCCGGACGAGGAGTCCATGGACCGGTGGGAGGGCGTCGGTCTCGACATCTACCGCCGGATGCGCGTGCGGGTGCACACCCTGGACGGCGAGGAGGCCGCCTGGGTGTACGTCCTGAACGGCTACGAGGGCGGGCTGCCCTCCGCGCGGTACCTCGGAGAACTGGCGGACGCCGCCGAATCCGCGGGCGCGCCGCACGACTACGTGATGGAACTGCGCAAGCGGCCCTGCTGACCCCCGCCGCCGGGGCCAGGCGGCCCCGGCGGGACATTTGGTCGGAAACGACAAGGCAACGATCCGAACACCGTGAGCTGTGCCATCTACGCGCGTAGGGGCGGAGCGGTTACGCTCGTCCGCGTGAACGCATCTGTTACCGATCCCCACGCCGCCGCCGACGCCGCGGCCGCGCGTCTGCGTGAGCTCACCGGCGCCGAATCCCACGACGTCGCCCTCGTGATGGGCTCCGGCTGGGCGCCCGCCGCCGAGGCGCTCGGCGCTCCCGAGGCCGAGTTCCCGGTCACCGAACTCCCGGGCTTCCCCCCGCCCGCCGTCGAAGGACACGGCGGCAAGATCCGCTCGTACAAGATCGGCGACAAGCGCGCGCTGCTCTTCCTCGGCCGGACCCACTACTACGAGGGCCGCGGCGTCGCCGCCGTCGCGCACGGCGTCCGTACCGCCGTCGCCGCCGGCTGCAAGACCATCGTCCTCACCAACGGCTGCGGCGGCCTGCGCGCGGGCATGCGCCCCGGCCAGCCGGTCCTGATCAGCGACCACCTGAACCTGACGGCCACCTCGCCCATCATCGGCGCGAACTTCGTGGACCTGACGGACCTGTACTCGCCGCGCCTGCGCGCGATGTGCAAGGAGATCGACCCGTCGCTGGAAGAGGGCGTCTACGTCCAGTTCCCCGGCCCGCACTACGAGACCCCGGCCGAGATCAACATGATCCGCGTCATGGGCGCGGACCTGGTCGGCATGTCCACCGTGCTGGAGGCCATCGCGGCCCGCGAGGCCGGCGCCGAGGTCCTCGGGATCTCCCTGGTCACCAACCTGGCGGCGGGCCTGTCGGGCGAGCCGCTCAACCACGAAGAGGTCCTCCAGGCCGGCCGCGACTCGGCCGCCCGCATGGGCCAGCTGCTCACCCGGGTCCTCGCCAGGATCTGAGCCCATCCGAACCGGCGGTACGTGAGGTCACGAGAGGTAAGGCGGAAGCAGTGCAGGCGCAAGCAGTGCAGGAACAGGACGACCTGATCGCCCGGGCGCAGGCCTGGCTGGCGGAGGACCCCGACCCGGAGACCGCCGGGGAGCTGGCCCGGCTCATCGAGAAGCGGGACCTGGACGAGCTGGCGGACCGGTTCTCCGGCCTCCTCCAGTTCGGCACCGCCGGGCTCCGCGGCGAGCTGGGCGCGGGCCCGATGCGGATGAACCGCAACGTGGTCATCCGCGCCGCGGCGGGCCTCGCGGCCTACCTGTTGGCCCAGGGGCACGCGGGCGGCCTGGTGGTCGTCGGCTACGACGCGCGCTACAAGTCGGCGGACTTCGCCCGGGACACCGCGGCCGTGATGACCGGCGCCGGTCTGCGCGCGGCCGTCCTGCCCCGCCCGCTGCCGACGCCCGTCCTCGCCTTCGCCATACGGCACCTGGGCGCCGTCGCCGGCGTCGAGGTGACCGCGAGCCACAACCCTCCCCGGGACAACGGCTACAAGGTCTACCTCGGCGACGGCTCCCAGATCGTGTCCCCGGCGGACGCGGAGATCGCGGCGCGGATCGGCGCGATCGGCGCGCTGGCCGACGTACCGCGCCCGGAGAGCGGCTGGGAGGAGCTCGGTGACGAGGTCCTGGAGGCCTACCTGGCGCGTACGGACGCGGTCCTGACCCCCGGGTCCCCGCGGACCGTGCGGACCGTCTACACGGCCATGCACGGCGTCGGCAAGGACGTCGTGACGGCGGCCTTCGCCCGGCACGGCTTCCCGGCGCCGGTGCTCGTCGCCGAGCAGGCCGAGCCGGACCCGGCCTTCCCGACGGTGGCCTTCCCCAACCCGGAGGAGCCGGGGGCGATGGACCTGTCCTTCGCGACGGCCGCCCGGGTGAACCCGGACATCGTGATCGCGAACGACCCGGACGCGGACCGCTGCGCCGTCGCCGTCCCGGACGCCGCCTCGGCGTCGGGCTGGCGGATGCTGCGCGGCGACGAGGTCGGCGCGCTGCTGGCGGCGCACCTGGTGGCCAAGGGCGCGCGGGGCGTCTTCGCGGAGTCGATCGTCTCCTCCAGCCTGCTGGGCCGGATCGCGGAAGCGGCCGGCGTCGGCTACGAGGAGACCCTGACCGGCTTCAAGTGGATCTCCCGCGTCGAGGGCCTGCGCTACGGCTACGAGGAGGCGCTCGGCTACTGCGTGGACCCCGAGGGCGTCCGCGACAAGGACGGCGTGAGCGCCGCCCTGCTGGTCGCCGAGCTGGCGTCCGTCCTCAAGGAGGAGGGCCGCACCCTCACGGACCTGCTGGACGACCTGGCGCTGGCCCACGGCCTGCACGCCACCGACCAGCTGTCGGTCCGCGTCGAGGACCTCTCCGTCATCGCCTCGGCGATGGCGGCGCTGCGCGCCCGCCCGCCGGTCTCGCTGGCGGGCCTGCCGGTCGTCTCGGCGGAGGACCTGAACGAGGGCACGGCGTCGCTGCCGCCCACGGACGGCCTGCGCTACTACCTGGACGGCGCCTACAAGGCCCGGGTCATCGTCCGCCCTTCCGGCACGGAGCCCAAGCTCAAGTGCTACCTGGAGGTCGTCGTCCCGGTGGCGGACCCCGCCGACCTCACCCCGGCCCGCACCCGCGGCCAGGAGGTCCTGGACGCGATCAAGAAGGACCTGGCCGAGGCGGCGGGCATTTAGCCCTTCGACGCGGACACCTGACGGCCTCCTCGGCTCCCCGAGGGGGCCGTCGGCGTACGGGGGCCGTACGGGCGTCAGGCCGGGCGAGGAACCGGGTTGTCCGGGCTGTCGAGCCACGGCACGTGACGGCCCTCGGGAGTGACCGTCAGCCCGAACCGCTCCGGTCCGGGTCGGCCCGCACCGCTCCACCAGCCGTAGGCGGCCTCCACCGACTTCCACAAGCGCCGGGGGCCGTGTTCCCACACGGTGAAGCGGTTCGAGTTCTCCGGGTTCTTCCCGTCCCAGTCCACCGCCGCCCAGGACGTCGCATCAGTCGTGGCCAGCCACAGTCGTGAGGCAACGCCCTCGACGTCGGGGTCGTCGTGCCAGGTCCGCCAGAGGTCGCCGAGCTGGAGACCGACCGCGAACTGCGCCGCCCAGTCGTCCCCGGACACCGCCCACGGGGACAGTCGCGTGGACGACTCCGCCGGGACGTGCTCGTCGCGCAGCACGTCCCGGTAGATCCTCAGGTCCGTGCGCTGACCGCGCATCAGCATGAAGGCCGAGTGCGGAGAGAAGGAGCCCGAGGCGCCGCCGTAGCCGTCCACGGTCAACCGCACGAGCCCGTAGCAGAACCACGGTGACTCCCACGGCGCCAGGATCACGCCGCCCGGCCTGGTCTGTTCTCTCCATGCCGACGGGATCGATCGCACCGAGCACGTGGCGATCACCCGGTCGTACCGGCCGCCCTCCTCGTACCCGAAGGCACCGTCACCACAGATCACCCGCGGTTCCAGGCCCAGGTTCCCGAGGCGCACGGCAGCCTGAGCGGCCAGCTCCGGATCCACCTCGATCGTGGTGACGCGCTCCGGCGCGAGGCGGTGTGCGAGCAGGCCCGCGTTCCACCCCGTCCCGGTGCCGATCTCCAGGACGCTCTGCTCTGGGGTCACGTCCAGCATGTCGAGCATGCGGAAGACGATGGAGGGGGCCGAGGCGGAACAGGAAGCGAAGCGGTCCTCCGGTTCCGCGGGCTGCCCGTCGTTGACCTGCGTGACCACGGGCCTGTCCGCGTACGCATGGCGCAGCCAGACCTCCGGCGCCGTCCCCCGCGAGCACTCCGCCAAGTCACCGTCGAGCCAGACCGTCTCGGGCAGGAAGGCATGCCGGGGCACGGCCCAGAACGCGGCTTCCCAAGCAGGGGCCAGCGGGGCCCCGAGACTCTCGTTCACCGAGCCGAGCAGGCCGCGCATGGCGGCCCGCTCGGTCGCTCCGATCAATGGCATACCCGCGGCCTACTTTCCCTTGTGCTTCGGTTCCTGCTTCGGCTGCGCGGTGTCCGACGACGGCTTGGCCGTGCCGGGGTCCTTCTTCCCCGCGTGCTTGCCGTCGCCACCGCCGCCGCCCTTTCCTGTTCCCCAACCCATCGCAGTCTCCTCCGACTTGTTCTGATCCTTCAGGACGTTCACGAGGCGGGCCGCAGCGACCTGGCCGACACCGAGCGCCGCCCCGCACACCGCGGGCACTCGCACGGCGGGTACCGGCCCGGGTCCGACAGGACCACCACCGAGTCCCCCTCGCGCACCTCGACCACGCGCCCCCAGGTCCGACCCGAATCCCTGGACACCCGCACGGTCATCAGCACGCGTGGTTCGCGGTCACCCGAGCCCCGGATCACAGCCGCGTTCCCGACGCAGCGGCCACCGGACGGTGGAGACGCAGGCGATCGGCGCGCGTCTGGACGACGGCCGGCTGACCGTCTTCGTCCTCGACGAGATCGCCGATCCACGCACGCGGGCCACTCATGCGTCGGCCCGCGACTGTCTGAGTTCGCACCACAGCTCTCCCTGTCCACGGATGTGATGTCGAGTCCCGGTCCTACGACACCGATGGGCGAAATGAGCCGGGCATGCACCGATGCTCCATCGCACGTCAGAGCGTTGCTACCGCGTTTGCAGGACGTTTGGGACGTCTCGCCCTTACCGTTCGTTCCGTCCGCAACGGCCCACGGAGGCGAACTGTGAATCACGCACTGCGCCGTGCGATGGCAAATGCCAAGATGACCGAGAAGCAGCTCGCAGACGCTTGCGGCGTCGACGCGAAGACGATTGGCCGTTGGATCACCGAGTCGAGCCGCATCCCTCATGCCCGCCACCGATGGGCAGCCTGTGAAGCCTTAGGCGAGGAGGAAACTGCCTTGTGGCCCAACGCCATCCGATCGGCACTCACCACCGGCCCGGACAGAGAGATCGTCCAGGTCTACCCATATCGCTCATCCGCACCGGCGAGTCTCTGGCGATCCCTGGTGACAAAGGCCCGACGAGATCTCGTCTTCGCCGGGTACACCAACTACTTCCTGTGGCTGGAACAAGCCAACCTCGCGGGCGCCTTGCGCCGAAAGGCCCAGGACGGATGCAGGGTCAGGTTCCTGATCGGTGACCCGGACAGCCCCGTCACCGCGGCACGGGAAGCCGAGGAAGGCGTACCGCTCACGTTGTCCACCCGTATCGCCGTGACGCTGAACGAGCTGGAGCAGCTGCGCGATGTCAGCAACATCGAGGGCCGGTTCGAGACCGGCCACGTCAACCTGTCCGTCTTCCGGTTCGACAGCGAGATGATCGTCACGCCGATCCTGGCCCGCAGAGTCGGTCACGATTCGCCGATGATGCACCTACGACGTCGGCAGGCGGACGGGATGTTCGACCGGTTCGCCGCTCACGTCGAAGAGCTGTGGAGCAGAGGGCGTGACATCAGGGAGGGAACGCGAGATGGGCAGGCGTGACTACGAGGACGATCCCGACGCGCCCCGCGCGAACAGTCTGGTGCCCGCCGCGTCGGCGGTCGTGGTCGACGGCCAGGGGCGGGTGCTCTTGCAGCGCCGTACGGACAACGGCATGTGGGCCCTGCCCGGCGGCACGATGGAGCTCGGGGAGTCCCTCGCGGACTGCGCGGTCCGGGAGACGCTCGAAGAGACGGGCATGACGGTCGAGATCACCGGCATCGTCGGGACGTACACCGACCCCGGCCACGTCTTCGCGTACGACGACGGCGAGGTCCGACAGGAGTTCTCGATCTGCCTGCTCGCCCGCCCCACCGGGGGCACGCTCCGGACGTCCGACGAGTCGTTCGAGGTGGCGTGGTTCGCGCCGGACGCCACCGACGCCCTCCCCATGGTGCCCAGCATCCGCAAACGCATCACCGACTGGAGGGCCGGTCGGGGGCCCGTCGTCCGCTGAGGACGGGCGCCTCGGCTCCGCGCGGCCGGGGCGGCGCCCCCGCGCCGAGGCGCGCGAGCGGGGCGTCAGGAAGAGGCGGTCGGGGTGGGGGAAGGGGACTGGCGGACCACGTCGCCCAGGGTCGGGACGGATTCCGGGCGGGCGCGGACGGCGTCCGTGCACTCCCACGCGCGCGGCGGGTCCGCGTCCGGGCCGCCCAGGACCACCGGGCCCGAGGACAGGCCCACCGCTTCGGTGCCCACCAGGGTGCACACGATCTGCGACAGGGCGATCGGCGGCAGGTCCTCCGGCTTGCGGCTCAGGCGCAGCGCGCCCTTGGGGTCGCCCGGGCGCGGCGCGGCCGCCGAGAGGCCCTGGGGCACTCCGGTGCTGAACCCGGCGTCGGCCTCCTGCGCGGACGGCGCCCGTTCCAGCGTCTCCAGCAGGGCCTGCGCGACCAGGGCCGCCGGGTCGCGCGCCGTGCGCTTCTCCGGCAGCGGCACCAGCCGGTCCACGCCCACCAGCTGCGATCCGCACACCAGCTGCACGCTGGCCCGGAAGGACTGGCCCTCGGTGACCGACCCGGCGGCCGGCGTGTCGCAGGACACCCGCGAGGGCGCCGCCCCGACGTCGACCGGGACCGTCGTGGCCCGGATCCCGCAGCCGGCCGTGCCGGCCACCAGCCCCGCGACGGCCGCGCCGAGGAGCAGACCGTCCCGCAGCCGCGTCATCCGCTTCGTGCTCCTCATCCGCCCACACCTCCTCCCAGGTCCACCGGCAGCCGCAGCGTGAACACCGCGCCGCCGCCCTCGCCGTTGGCGGCGGTGATCTCACCGCCCTGGATGTGGGCGTTCTCCACCGCGATGGACAGGCCCAGTCCGCTGCCGTCCGAACGCGGCCGCGAGGCGCTCGCCTTGTAGAACCGGTCGAAGACGTGCGGCAGCACTTCCTCGGGGATCCCCGGCCCGTTGTCCTTGACCTCGATGACCAGCCACGACACGCCCTCCTCGCGGTCTTCGGACGGGTCGCTGACGCGCACCGAGACCCGGACCGGCGAGCCGCCGTGCTTGAGGGCGTTGCCGATCAGGTTCGCGAGGATCACGTCGAGGCGGCGCGGGTCGAGGCGCGCCACGATGCCGCGGTCCGCGTCCAGTTCCACCGCGTCCAGCCAGGCGCGCGCGTCGATGCAGGCCGTGACCTGGTCGGCGACGTCGACGTCGTCCAGCACCAGCCGGGCCGTTCCGGCGTCGAAGCGGGTGACCTCCATCAGGTTCTCGACCAGGTCGTTGAGCCGCCGCGTCTCGCTCACGACCAGCGCGACCGCCGGTGCGATCATCGGATCGAGGGTGTCGGTCTCCTCTTCGAGCACCTCGGCCACGGCCGTCAGCGCCGTCAGGGGCGTGCGCAGTTCGTGGGACATGTCGGCGACGAACCGCCGGCTCGACTCCTCCCGCGCGCTCATGTCGGCGACCTTCTTCTCCAGTGCCTCGGCGGTCTTGTTGAAGGTGTGCGCCAGATCGGCCAGTTCGTCGGTCCCTGACACCTCCAGCCGGGTGTCCAGCTCCCCCTCGCCGAGCTTGCGCGCCGCGTCCCCGAGCCGCTGCACGGGCTTGAGCACGGTGCGCGCCGCCGCCTGCGCGAGCAGCGCCGAGCCCAGCAGGGCGAGCCCGGTCGCGATGCACAGCGACCAGGCCAGCGCGTTCAGGTCGTCCCGCTCCTGGGCGAGCGACTTGTACATGTACCCCGTCGGCCCGCCGCCCACGATCCGCGTCCCGCCGACCAGGTAGGGGTTGCCGCGCGGCTTCGTGCGCTGCCAGTACATGTGGTACTCGGCGTTGTTGGCCGAGGTGGTCTTCTGCCGGTCGCCGACCGCCTGCTGGAGGGACTTCGGTACGTCGTCCAGCCCGAAGGACTCGGGGCCCGCGGTGCCGAACACCTTGCGCCCGTCCTTGCCCTCGCGCACCAGCAGCACGCTGTAGCCGGGGCTGCTGCCCGCCATCAGCTCGGCGGTGCGCTGGAGTTCCTCCTGCGAGGGGTCGGCCGGCAGCGCCGCCGCCCGGTTCTGCATCTCCTGCCGGAAGTCGCCCAGCGCCGCGTCCTGGGTGCGGGTGAGGACCGCCTCGCGGTTGAGCCAGTACGCGATGCCCGACGCCGAGACCGCGGCCGTCAGCGCGACGAGCGCGAAGACCAGGAGCAGCCGCAGCCGCAGGCTCGTCCAACGGCGGCCCGAGAGCAGCGGGCCCAGTGCCGTACGGATCACTGCGGAGAGTCCAGGCGGTAGCCGACGCCGCGCACGGTACGGATGAGCGTCGGCGAGGAAGGGATCTCCTCCACCTTGGCGCGCAGCCGCTGGACGCACGCGTCGACCAGCCGGGAGTCGCCGAGGTAGTCGTGCTCCCAGACCAGCCGCAGCAACTGCTGGCGCGAGAGGGCCTGGCCCGGTCGCCGGCTCAGCTCCAGGAGCAGCCGCAGCTCGGTCGGCGTGAGCTGGAGGTCCTCGCCGTTCTTGGTCACCGTCATCGCGGCGCGGTCGATGACCAGCGACCCGAAGACCGCCGAATCGGTCGCCTCGCGCTCGCCGCGGCGCAGCACGGCCCGGATCCGGGCGTCGAGCACCCGGCCCTGGACGGGTTTGACGACGTAGTCGTCGGCCCCCGACTCCAGGCCGACGACGACATCGATGTCGTCGTTGCGCGCGGTCAGCAGAATGATCGGCAGCTGGTCGGTGCGCCGGATCCGGCGGCACACCTCGAAACCGTCGATCCCGGGCAGCATCACGTCCAGCACGATCAGGTCCGGCCGCTGCTCGCGCAGCAGTTTCAGGCCGTCCTCACCCGTCGCCGCGGTGGCCACACGGTGGCCCTGGCGTGACAGGGAGAGTTCGAGGGCCGTGCGGATGGCGTCGTCGTCCTCGATCAGCAACAGGAAAGGCACGGGCTCATTCTGTCCCATCGGCCGTCGGGCGTACGACCGTCGTGCGGCGAACTCCCGCCGCGGCCCGTCCACAGGCGCCTGTGACAGGCCTGTGACAGTCGAAGGACACCCCGGTTATCTGCCCGGGGCAGTCTTCTACCAACGCACGGAAGAAGAACCTTCGGAGAACCGAAGCAGACACACTCCACGACGGGGGGCGCGAGATGAACACGCTGTACGGCACCACGACCAGCGCGGTTGTCACGCGGCTGCACGATGTGAACCGACGGGCGGGTGTCCGTCAGGTCAGCGTCGCCCGGCAGCGGCCGGCACACACGGCAGCCATCGACGCACAGCAGTACGCCGCCCCCGCCGCGGCTCCCGCGGCCGTCACCGCACCGTCCGCGTCGGCGGAAGCCGAGTTCACGGCGTACGTCCAGCAGCGCCGGGCCTCGCTCTACGCGACGGCCTTCCACCTCACCGGTGACCGCCACGAGGCGGAGGACCTGCTCCAGAGCGCGCTGTTCTCCACCTACCGCGCCTGGGACCGGATCAGCGACAAGGCGGCCGTCGGCGGCTACCTGCGCCGCACCATGACGAACCTGCACATCAGCGCCTGGCGCCGGCGGAAGCTGAACGAATACCCGACCGAGGAGCTGCCGGAGACGGCCTCCGACACGGACGCGATGCGCGGCACCGAGCTGCGCGCGGTCCTGTGGCAGGCCCTGACCCGCCTTCCGGAGCCGCAGCGCACGATGCTGGTGCTGCGCTACTACGAGGGCCGCACGGACCCGGAGATCGCCGAGATCCTGGACATCAGCGTCGGCACGGTCAAGTCGAGCATCTGGCGCTCCCTGCGCCGCCTGCGCGAGGACCAGGCCCTGAGCTTCGGCGCGGACGAGGCGGAGTCCTTCAAGGAGCTGGTGGCGTAACGCCACGGAGACCACACGGCCGGGGGGACCGTCCTACGGGGGTGGGACGGCGGCCACGGAGGGGGAACGAGCGGGATCAGGCGGCCGGGGGTCCGCTTGATCCCGCTCGTTTTTGCGTGCGTGCGTTTTGCGTGCGTGCGGGGCGTGCCCGCCCCGAGGATGCGGCGCGGCCGGATCAGGCCGGGGCGCCGCTGCGCGTCGTACGGTGGCGCCCGGCCGCGGCGGCCGCCAGCCGGCCCAGGGCCTCGTCCCGGGCACAGGCGTGCGCGCCCAGCGCGGTGTGCCGCGCCACGATCCCGCGCTCGGCCCGCATCAGCCGCCAGCCCCTGCGCAGCAGGAACGGCACCGACTTGCGGCCCTCGCGCAGATCGCGCGCGAGGCGGCGCCGGAAGGTGGTCGCCGGGCGCCCGCGCAGGCAGATCGCGTCGGCCAGCAGCCCCAGCTCCTGGCACCGCGCCACGATGTCCGCCGCGAAGATGCCCTCCGCGATGAACAGCGGGGTGCGCGCGATGTCCAGGGTCTCGGACCCGGTCCGCGAGCTGGTGGCGATGTCGTAGACCGGCACGTCGGTCCGGCCGCCCGCGCACAGGGCGGCGACGGCCTCGACGGCCGCGTCCGCGTCCCAGGACAGCGGGGAGTCCCAGTCGATGTCGGAGCTGCCCTCCACCAGCGGCAGGCTCGGGTCGTCGCCCTCTTTGTAGAAGTCGTCGAGGCGCAGCACGGGCAGCCCGGAGCGCGCGGCCAGCGAAGATTTTCCGGAGCCCGACGGACCGGTCAGCAGGACGACTCGGGTCGGGGAGGGAGAGGAACAGCTCACGGGACACCAGTGTGAACCATTAACCCGCGCAGGGGGTCCTCCCGGTGGCCGGTTGGTATCCAGGATCACACCTCAACTACGCTGCGTGCGCACACGACTACGACCGCAGACGCAACCACAGGTGGAACTCCATGGCACGTCACGCAGCCCCCTCGTCGGTCCTGCGCACCGCAGGCCTCACCCTGACCATGGCCGGTGCGGCCCTCACCCTGGCCACGGGCGGGGCCCAGGCGGGCGAGCTGGACGTACCGGCCGCGCTGGCCGGGGTCACCAACCCGATCGCGAACCTCCAGGTCAACCCACTGGCCAACACCGGCGTGGACCCGCTGAACAACGGCGTCGGCACGAAGGTCGCCGACTTCCCGGCGGTCGGCACGACCATGGTCACCGACAGCGTGACCAAGGGCGCCAAGGTCGGCGAACTCCCCGCCGCGGCGGCCTCCTCGCTGCTCGGGCCGCTGCTCCCGGGCGCGGTGAAGTAGGGGCGCGGAAGCGGGCGGGCCGCCGGGAGCGGGTACGGGAAGGCCCCGACAGCACGGGGGTCGCTGTCGGGGCCGGTCAGGGGGGCGGGTCCGGCTAGTACGCCGACCCGGAGGCGCCCAGGGAGCCCGTGGGGTGCCAGACCGTCTTGGTCTCCAGGAACGCCGTCATCCGCTTCGTTCCCGGGTCGGCGGTCCAGTCGTCGGCGGACGACCGGCGCAGCACGCGCTTGAGGTTGTCCGCCGCCGCGATCTCCAGCTCCTTGGCGAGCGCCTCGTCCGCGCCGGCCAGGTCGATCGCGTTGACGTCCTGGTGCGCGGCCAGGTGCGGGCCCATCTCGGCGGCCTTGCCGGACAGGATGTTGACCACGCCGCCCGGCAGGTCGGAGGTGGCGAGCACCTCCCCGAGCGAGAGGGCCGGGAGCGGGGACGTCTCGCTCGCGATGACGACGGCCGTGTTGCCCGTGGCGATCACCGGGGCGATCACCGAGACCAGGCCCAGGAAGGACGAGTCCTGCGGGGCCACGACCGTGACCACACCGGTGGGCTCGGGCGTCGAGAGGTTGAAGAACGGCCCCGCGACCGGGTTGGCCCCGCCCACGAGCTGCGCGATCTTGTCGGTCCAGCCCGCGTACCAGACCCAGCGGTCGATGGCCGCGTCCACGACGGCGGCCGCCTTGGACTTGGACAGCCCCTCGGCCTCGCCGACCTCGCGGACGAACTGGTCCCTGCGGCCCTCCAGCATCTCGGCGACGCGGTAGAGGATCTGGCCGCGGTTGTACGCGGTCGCGCCCGACCAGCCGCCGAAGGCCTTGCGGGCGGCGACGACCGCGTCGCGGGCGTCCTTGCGGGAGGACAGCGGTGCGTTGGCCAGCCACGTGCCCTTGCTGTCGGTCACCTCGTACACCCGGCCGCTCTCGGAGCGGGGGAACTTCCCCCCGACGTACAGCTTGTAGGTCTTGAAGACGCTCAGACGCCCGGCGGCGGAGCCGCCCTTGTCGGTACTGCGCTGCTGGTCAGACATCGAGGTAGCCCTCCAGGCCGTGGCGGCCGCCTTCGCGCCCGAAGCCCGACTCCTTGTAGCCGCCGAAGGGCGAGGTCGGGTCGAACTTGTTGAACGTGTTGGCCCAGACGACGCCCGCGCGGAGCTTGTTGGCGACCGCGAGGATGCGGGAGCCCTTCTCCGTCCAGATGCCGGCGGAGAGGCCGTACTGGCTGTTGTTCGCCTTGGCGACGGCCTCGTCCGGGGTACGGAACGACAGCACGGACAGCACCGGTCCGAAGATCTCGTCGCGGGCCACGGTGTGCGCCTGGGTGACGTTGGTGAAGAGCGTCGGGGCGAACCAGTAACCGGCGGACGGCAGCTCGCACGCCGGGGACCAGCGCTCGGCGCCCTCGGCCTCGCCGGTCTCGGCGAGCGCGGTGATCCGGGCCAGCTGGGCCGCGGAGTTGATCGCGCCGATGTCGGTGTTCTTGTCCAGCGGGTCGCCGAGGCGCAGCGTGGACAGGCGGCGCTTGAGCGAGTCGAGCAGCTCGTCGTGGATCGACTCCTGGACCAGCAGGCGCGAGCCCGCGCAGCAGACCTGGCCCTGGTTGAAGAAGATGCCGGTGACGATGCCCTCGACGGCCTGGTCGATGGGGGCGTCGTCGAAGACGATGTTGGCGCCCTTGCCGCCCAGCTCCAGGGTGACCTTCTTGTCCGTACCGGCGACCGAGCGCGCGATGGCCTTGCCGACGGCGGTGGAGCCGGTGAAGGCGACCTTGTTCACGTCCGGGTGCTCGACGAGGGCCGCGCCCGCGTCGCCGTAGCCGGTGAGGATGTTGACGACGCCCTTGGGCAGGCCCGCCTGGCGGCAGATGTCTGCGAAGAACAGCGCCGAGAGGGGGGTGGTCTCGGCCGGCTTCAGCACCACCGTGTTGCCGGTGGCGAGCGCCGGGGCGATCTTCCACGCCAGCATCAGGAGGGGGAAGTTCCAGGGGATGACCTGGCCGGCCACGCCGAGGGGGCGCGGGTTGGCGCCGTAGCCCGCGTGGTCGAGCTTGTCGGCCCAGCCCGCGTAGTAGAAGAAGTGCGCCGCGACCAGCGGGAGGTCCGCGTCGCGGGTCTCCTTGATCGGCTTGCCGTTGTCCAGGGTCTCCAGGACGGCCAGCTCGCGGCTGCGCTCCTGGATGATCCGGGCGATCCGGAAGAGGTACTTGGCGCGCTCGGAACCGGGCAGCGCGGACCACTTCTCGAAGGCCTTGCGGGCGGCCTTCACGGCGCGGTCGACGTCGGCGGCGCCCGCCTGGGCGACCTCCGCGAGGACTTCCTCGGAGGACGGCGAGACGGTCTTGAAGACCTTGCCGTCGGCGGCCTCGGTGAACTCTCCGTCGATGAAGAGCCCGTAGGACGGGGCGATGTCGACGACCGAGCGGGACTCGGGGGCCGGGGCGTACTCGAAAAGGGAAGGCTTGTTCATGATGGTCTCAGTCCACCGTCACGTAGTCGGGACCGGAGTATCGCCCGGTGCTCAGCTTCTGGCGCTGCATGAGCAGGTCGTTCAGCAGGCTGGAGGCGCCGAAGCGGAACCACTCGTTGGACAGCCAGTCCTCGCCCACGGTCTCGTTGACCAGGACCAGGAACTTGAGCGCGTCCTTGGTCGTGCGGATGCCGCCCGCGGGCTTCACGCCGATCTGCACGCCCGTCTGCGCGCGGAAGTCGCGGACGGCCTCCAGCATCAGCAGGGTGTTGGCGGGAGTGGCGTTCACCCCCACCTTGCCGGTGGAGGTCTTGATGAAGTCGGCGCCGGCCATCATGCCGATCCAGGAGGCGCGGCGGATGTTGTCGTACGTCGACAGCTCGCCGGTCTCGAAGATGACCTTGAGGCGGGCGGCGGTGCCGTCGGGGCGCACGCACGCTTCCTTGACGGCCTTGATCAGCTCGAAGGTGTCGAGGTAGCGGCCCGCGAGGAAGGCGCCACGGTCGATGACCATGTCGATCTCGTCCGCACCCGCCGCCACGGCGTCACGCGTGTCCGCGAGCTTGACCGGCAGGGCGGCGCGGCCGGCGGGGAACGCCGTCGCCACGGAGGCCACCTTGATGCCGGTCCCGGCCAGGGCCTCGTGCGCGATGCCGGCCATGTCGGGATAGACGCAGATGGCCGCCGTGCGCGGGGTCGTCCGGTCGGTCGGGTCGGGGTTCGCGCCCTTGGCGCAGAGCGCCCGGACCTTGCCCGGGGTGTCCGCGCCCTCGAGCGTGGTCAGGTCGATCATCGAGATGGCCAGGTCGATGGCGAACGCCTTGGCCGTCGTCTTGATCGAACGGGTGCCGAGGGCGGCGGCGCGCGCTTCCAGGCCGACGGCGTCTACGCCGGGCAGCCCGTGCAGGAAGCGGCGCAGCGCGCTGTCGGACGTCGTCACGTCAGCGAATGCGGGGAGTGTGGTGGGCATGGTCACCAGATGAGCATATCTACGCGCGTAGCGGCCTGTCACCCCCCTGGGCTGAAATCGCCCGAAACTCCACCGCTGTCGCACACGGGTCCGCTGTGACACCTTGGTGACAGGAAGCAGATGATCCACACGCACAAGATCCGTAGGTTTCTCTTCAGCAGCCCGCCACACCTGACCCGGTGGAAGACACACCGAACAGACTCAACGAGGCATGCGACTCTCCTCCATCCGCTTCACCATGCTTCAGGAGTCGTTATGCGTTCCGCCCTCGCCCTCCGCACCTCCCTCGTCACCGCCGCCGTCGCGGGGACCCTGCTCGCACCGGCCGCCACCTCGGCGTTCGCGGCCGCTACCGCGCCGCAGGTCGCGGCATCGGCGGTGTCGGCGGCGGGCACGGCGTCGGACGACTCCCGCTACGAGGGCAAGCCGGTCTACATAGGCCAGGGCCTGGTCGCGGTGCTGCGCAACGGGGCCGAGGGTCCGGAGGCCTGGATCCGCTTCGTCGGCGCGGGCTGGAAGCCGGGCGACACCTACATGGTCCGCGTGGTGGAGAAGCTGGACCGCACCCACCTCCGCGCCACGGTGGACGTCCTCCAGCTGAAGCTGACGCACGCGGACCAGGCCGTCCCGGTGCTCACGGTCACGGAGAACGGCACCACGGCCTCCTACCCGCTGCCGAAGGGCAAGGCCGTCCCGGCCGAGCCCACCGAGCCGTGCGTCTCCGAGGTCAAGCAGGTCCAGCTCGGCGGCTACCACTTCGCCGACCTGACGATGTCCCCCCAGGGCCCGAAGGCCTACGTGCACGTCACCGACCCGCAGGCGGACCCGTGGTCGGTCACGCTGACCCGCACCAGCCCGACCGGAACCCGCGCGTACTACCTCCACATCGCGAACCCGAGCGGTGCCGCGCCGGTCCTGGAGTGGAAGACCCAGGGCGGCGACTCCCCCGTCCTCAAGAGCTCCTTCCCCGCGCTCCCCAAGGGCTGCAAGGCCGCGTACGAGGTCCACGACGACGCCGCGCCGAAGCCCGCCCCGGCCACCACCCCGGCCGCGACCCCGAAGCCCGTCACCCCCGCGAACATCTCCCCCCAGACCAAGGGCCAGACCACCGTGGTTCCGCAGGGTGCGGTCGCGGCGGGCGCCGAGATCCCGGTCGCGACGGTCGCGGACACCGGCGACACCGCCACCCTGGCGGCGGGTGCCGGTCTCCTCGCGCTCTTCGCCGCGCTCGGCACGGTCGCCCTGCGCCGCCGCCGCAGCCAGGGCTGACGCGGCCTCCCCGCCCCACACCCTCCTTCGGCGGGCCACCTTCGTGGTGGCCCGCCGGTCCCCGTCCTGGAGTTCCCCGATGTCCCGTGCCGCCCGCCGCACCGCCACGCTGCTCGCGCCGCTCGCCCTGGCCGTCCTCACCGGCTGTACGGGTGCCGCCCCGACCGCCGCCCCGGCGGTGACCCAGCCCCCGCACGTGGCCGCGGCCACCGCTCCCCCCGCCCCGGGGCCGGCCGCCGCGACCGCCGCGCCGATGGCCGCCTCCGAGCCCGTACGGATCCGCGTGCCGGCGGCCGGGGTCGACACCTCCCCGGTGCTGAAGCTCGGGCTGGCCGCCGACGGCACCGTCGAGGTGCCGTCCGTGGCCGACGGGAACAAGATCGGCTGGTACACCAAGGGCGTCACCCCCGGCGAGACCGGTCCCGCCGTGCTGATCGGCCACTTCGACACCGCGCGGGGCCCGGCCGTGCTCAAGGACGTCGCGAAGGTCCACACCGGCGACGAGATCACGGTTGACCGCGCGGACGGCACCACCGCGGTCTTCCGGGTGCGCGCACTGGAGCAGGTGGACAAGAAGACCTTCCCCACCGCGAAGGTCTACGGGAACACCGCGCGCCCGGAGCTGCGCCTGATCACCTGCGGCGGCGAACTCACCGCGGGCCACCGCCCGGACAACATCATCTTGTACGCGGATCTGGTGGGTTGAGGTGGTGGGGAGCGGCTTCGCCGCGAGGGGGCTGGGTTTCGCGCTTCGGGGTCGGGGTGGTTCCGGGGGCTGCCCGTCAGTTCCACTGTCTTCCCGCGCCGGGGCGTCCCGTCAAGAGCGCTCCCTGCGGTCGCGTCGCTGCGCGATGGCCTGCGGCCACTCTTGACATGCCACCCCGTCCCGGAAAGCCAAGAACTGTCGGGCCGCCCCCGGGGGGAGGCATGGGGGAGGGTGCCCGCTGCCTGGCGGTCCGCGCCCGGCCGCAGGCCGAGTGGGGCCGATGCCCCGCCCTTCGGGCGACAAGAGCGCCCCTAATCGCTACGCGCTCCTCCGAGAGAGGCGTCTGCGGATTGTTTTGGGCTGGTGAGGGGCGCGGCGGGACTCAAAGCTCGGCCAGACGAGAGTTCACGAGGGTCAAGCAGCCGTCGACGCTCAACAGCCGCTCAATGCGTCCCTTTTGTAATGCTTTGATCTCGACTTTTGGGGCGGCCGGGCACCAGACCCGGACCAACACCCATCTGACCGAAGTCTCAGCCCCACGCAGCTCGCAGACGCTTCTCTCGGGGGAGCGCGTAGCGATTAGTGGTGTTCTTTCCGCCCGAAGGGCGGGGCATCAGGCCCACTCGGCCTTCGGCCGGGCGACGGGCCTCAGGCAATGGGCAGCCTCCCCCCTGCCTCCCCCGGGGGCGGCCCGACAGTTCTTGGCTTTCCGGGGTGGGCTGGGCGGTCAAGGGTGGCCGCAGGCCATCGCGCAGCGACGCGACGAAGGAGCGCCCTTGAGGGCACGGCCCACCCCGGAGAGACAGTTGAACTGACGGGCAGCCCCCGGAACCAACCCGACCCCGAAGCTCGAAACCTACCCACGAGCGGCGAAGCCGCTCCTCGGCGCAGCCGGGCCGGGACACCCGCGCCGAACCGCCGTGCGGCAGAATCAGGGGCATGACGAGCCCCGTGCCCCCCGCTGCCGACGAGCCGGTCTACGACGACCGGGTCTACCGCTCCCCCATGGCCATGGTCACCGGGGTGCTGCTGCTGGCGCTGATCGCCTGGCTGTGCGGGGACGCCCTGTTCCAGGGGTCCGGGTCGGCGCGGTGGATCGCCGGGGCCGTGCTGGTGTGCGGGGTGCCGCTGATCGTCGCGTTCACGCTGCGGCCCGCGGTCTTCGCGAACGACAACCGGATGCGCGTACGGAACCCCTTCCGCACCATCGAGCTGCCCTGGGCTGCCGTGGACGCGGTGCGCGCCGGTTACTCGGCGGAGGCGCTGGCCGAGGGGACCAAGTACCAGCTGTGGTCGATCCCGGTCTCGCTGCGCGAGCGGAAGAAGGCCAACCGCCGGGCCGGGCGCGCCGCCGGTGCGGACGCGGCGGCCGCGAAGGATCCGGTTCAGGCCGGGGCGGACAAAGCCGTGAGCGAGCTGTCGGAGCTGGCCGAGCGCGGGACCTCCCGGGCCGGGGCGCAGGGCAGCGTGACGGTGCGCTGGTCGTACGAGATCATCGCGCCGGCGGTGATCGGAGCGGTCGCTCTGATCGTGCTCCTCGCCACACGCTGAACCGGCCGGAACCGCGGCTACCGTCTGTCGCGTCTTCGCAGCTGTGCAGCGTCATGAAGCCGGCGGCAGCGCCGCCATTCAACTCCGGCTCCGGCTCGTGGGCAGCGGTCTGCTGGCCGCCCACCTCCTGCTCGTCGCCTGGGTGACCCTGCGACCCCTGGACGTGCCATGGGCCGCCTCCGCCAATCTGACCCTCTTCGAGGGGATCAGAGCCGACCTGGCCTACGGGCCGCTGGAGGCGGCGCGCCGGATCGGGTCCTCGCTGGTGCTGCTCGCGCCGCTCGGGGTGCTCTTCCCCCTGGTCAGCGGCCGCCTGGCGCCGTCGCCGCTGGCGGCGTGGGCCTCGCTGAGCCGGACCGTCGCCGCGGGTGCGCTGATTTCCGTCAGCATCGGGATGCTCCAGACGGCGGTGCCGGGGCGGGTGGTCGACGTCGACGCGGTGCTGCTGAACGTGGCGGGCGTGGTGCTGGCGCACCTGGCCGTCGTACCGGCCCTGCGCGCGCGGCTGCGGCGCTCGGTGCGGCGGGTCGCCTCGCGGCCCGCGTCCCCGGTCTCGCCGTCCCCGGTCTCGTCCCCCGCTTCTTCTCCGGCCGCCTCTCCGGTGCGTTCTCAGGGGCCGACCCCGAGAGTTGCCAGGGTCGGTATCGGCCCGTGGACCGAGGTGCTGTCGGCGATTCCCCGGGAGTATTGAGGCATCGCGAGAAAGCGATCCCTACGAAGGAGAAACCATGAGCGCCCTTGCCCGCCCCCGTGACGGACGATGGATCGGCGGAGTCTGTGCCGGTCTGGCGCGACGCTTCGGTATGTCCGCGAACACGATGCGTCTCATATTCGCCGTCTCCTGCCTCCTGCCGGGCCCGCAGTTCCTGATCTACCTGGCCCTGTGGGTGGTCCTGCCGAACGACAGGACCGGCGCCGCCGGAACCGGTTCCTGGTAGCGCCGCCTTCGGCCGCCGACGGCCGGCTCAGCGCATCGTCTGCTTGATCTTCTGGACCTGCTTGTCCGTGAGGTCGTGCGGCACTTCCGTCCCGCGCCGGGCGTCCGCGACGTTGAGCGCCATCAGCCGCACGATCGTCGAACCCTGGCGTACGAGGACCAGGTGGACGTGGGCCGAAACGCCCTGGGCGGCCGCGACGACCGTCCAGCTGACGCTGTCGTCGCCCCCGGTCCTGTACGGAACGGCCTTGACCTGGCGGTAGCTGCCGGTCTGCTTCTCGACGGTGGCGTTGAATCCCCCGCCGCAGGCGGCGACGGCCGTCTTCAGCCGGGCCATGAGCCGCTTCGCGTCGCTCTCGCCGTAGGCGCTGAGCGTGTCCGAGATGGCGAGGCCCATCTGGGTCTGGGACCCGACGCCCCGGTTCACGATCTCCCGCGCGGCCGGGTCCGGCTTGTCGCCCATGACGTCGGCGAGGGGCTGGCAGGGCTTCTTGTCGGCCTGCGGCTGGCCGTCGGGGGCGTTGGGGTTCTTGCCCTGGGCGGAGATCTGGTAGCCGACGAGGTCGCCCTGTTCCAGGGCGGACTTCTCCAGCACGGTGCCGGTGCGCGGCGCGGCGGAGGCGCCCGCGGAGGCTCCCGCGGTGGCGCCTGCCGAACCGGGCGCGCCGGCGGCCCGCGTGGCCGCGGAGCCCTTCGGGTCCGGGGTCCCGTCCGCTGCCGGGCCGCCCGCGGAGGTGCAGCCGGCGGCGGCCAGGAGTAAGGGTGCCAGCGATGCGACCGCGGCCGCTCGTGCCTTCATGCGCATGTCCTCGACCTCGTACCCGGTGCGGCGGTGAGCAGTTCGGGGTGATCGTGGCACAGGCGGCGGCGGGGCGCCCACCCCCTCGAAGGGGTGTGCGCCCCGCGTGTGTACGCGCGAATCCCTGTGCGATGTGCGGACCCGCCCTGCGGCGGGGTCAGCCGCCGAGGCCGCCGGGGAGGTTGCTGGTCGGCAGGCCGCCGAGCAGGCCGGTGACGGGCTTGAGGGCCTCCGCCGGGTCGCTCGACTGGCTCTGGCCCTCCTCGCCGGCGGCGACCTTCTGCTGGCTGGTGATGCCCTGGGCGGCGGCGGTCACGGTGCCGAGCGCGTCGGTGACACCGATCGCGGGCACGGCGGCGGAGGCGGTACCGGCGGCGGCCGCGGCGAAGGCGGCACCGATGACGGCGACACCGAGAGTCTTGGCTGACTTCTTCATGAAGAGTCCTTGCGACGGGGAATTGAGCGGCTCCGCAAACTAGTCACTTCAAACCCCCTCCCGCAAACATCCGTAAATATGAGAAAGCACCCGGGAATTGCTCCTCCCGGGCGCTTTCAGTACGTCAAGCCATGGCCTATGCCGAGACGGAACCGCTGGTGGAAGCGGTCTGCTGGAACAGCCACTCCGACTTCAGCTCCGCATAGCCCGGCTTGATCACGTCGTTGATCATGGCCAGCCGTTCATCGAAAGGAATGAACGCGGACTTCATCGCATTGACCGTGAACCACTGCATGTCGTCGAGCGAGTACCCGAAGGTGTCGACCAGGTGCTCGAACTCCCGGCTCATACTGGTCCCGCTCATCAGCCGGTTGTCGGTGTTGACCGTGAGCCGGAAGTGGAGCTTGCGCAGCAGGCCGATGGGGTGCTCGGCGTAGGAGAGCGCCGCACCCGTCTGCAGGTTCGACGTCGGGCACATCTCCAGGGGGATGCGCTTGTCCCGGACGTACGAGGCCAGGCGGCCCAGCGTGACCGAGCCGTCGGCGGCGACCTCGATGTCGTCGATGATCTTCACGCCGTGACCCAGGCGGTCCGCGCCGCACCACTGCAGGGCCTGCCAGATCGACGGCAGGCCGAAGGCCTCGCCCGCGTGGATGGTGAAGTGGTTGTTCTCGCGCTTGAGGTACTCGAAGGCGTCGAGGTGGCGGGTGGGAGGGAACCCGGCCTCGGCGCCGGCGATGTCGAAGCCGACGACGCCCTTGTCGCGGTAGCGGTTCGCCAGCTCGGCGATCTCCAGCGCGCGGGCCGCGTGGCGCATCGCGGTGAGCAGGGCGCCGATGCGGATGCGGTTGCCGTTGGTCCGCGCGCGGCGCTCGCCCTCGCGGAAGCCCTCGTTGACCGCCTCGACGACCTCTTCGAGGGTCAGGCCGGCTTCGAGGTGCTGCTCGGGGGCGTACCGGATCTCGGCGTACACGACGCCGTCCTCGGCCAGGTCCTGGGCGCACTCGGAGGCGACCCGGAAGAGGGCCTCCTTCGTCTGCATGACGGCGCAGGTGTGCGCGAACGTCTCCAGGTAGCGCGGCAGGGAGCCGGAATCGGCCGCTTCCCGGAACCAGACGCCCAGCTTGGCGGCGTCGGTCTCGGGGAGGTTCTCGTAACCGGCCTTGTCCGCCAGCTCGATGATGGTCCCGGGGCGCAGGCCACCGTCGAGGTGGTCGTGGAGCAGCACCTTCGGGGAGCGGCGGATCTGATCCGGGGTGGGCAGGTTGGGGGTCTCGCTCGTCATCTGGGCACTCTAGCTCCTACGCGCGTAGAGCGCGGGACAGGCCGACGGGGTCGATACGTAACAGTGACCGTGCGGACGGGTGGCGTACACCCGACGGTCTGAGAATGTTCCGCCATGGCACAGCATGCGCCGCCGGCGCGCGGGGCCCGCCTGGGGCGGGCGGCCGGCGCGAACGGGCCGGGCTCGACAGTCAATGGTGTGGCGCTCCTGCTTCCCGGGGCGTCCTGGTTCTCCTCCGGCCCGGTGCGGCCGCTCGCGCGGGCGCTGGCCCGGGCGGGCGGGGCCGAGGGGCTGGTCACGCACACCGTCCGGCACGGCGCGGACGGGCGGGAGGAGGCCGCGCGGTGGGCCGTGGAGGAGGCGTTACGCCGCTACGGCGACGTGCCGGTGTGCCTGGTCGGCTACGACGCGGGCGGCCGGGCGGCGCTGGCGGCGGCCGGGCACGAGGCCGTCACCTGCGTGGTGGCGCTGGCGCCGCGGCTGCCGGAGGCGGACGCGGGCGGGGCGCCCGAACCGGTGAAGCAGCTGTCGGGGCGGCACGTCCTGATCGTGCACGGCACCGATGACGCGCGCTGTGATCCGGAGGCGTCGTTCCGGCTGGCGGCGCGGGCGAAGAAGGCGAACCGGGCCACCTGCCGGTTCGAGGTGCACTCGGACGGGCACGGGCTGCGGGAGCACCGGGCGGAAGTGGTGGCGCTGGGCGTGGACTTCGTCCTCGGGACGGTGGGGGCGGGGCGGTATGCGCGGCCGGTGGTGGATGCGCTTGCGGCTCCGCCGCCTTTGGGGTTGCGCATGCCGTTGGGTTCCGGCTTCGGGCGGGGGTAGGGGCGGGGCGTCTCGTCCCGGACCCGGAGGTTCCCTCTGCCCTGTGCGGGACGGCCTCCGGGTGGGTGCGGGTTCGTTGCGGGGCTCCGCCCCGGGCCCCGCGCCTCAAACGCCGGCGGGGCTGATTTTGCTGGGCGGGGCTGATGTGGCTGGGCGTCAGTTCAGGAGGGTGGTGGCTTGGGTGAGGGTGGTGGTGAGGGCTTGGGCGGTGGGGGCTGTGGCCAGGATGTAGGGGCGGGGGGTGGACAGGTGGATGCGGATGACGCCCGGGACGGCGCGGGCGGCGGCCAGGGCGGTGGGGCGGGGCGGGGCCGGGGGGACGTCGACGTAGCGCACCCCCGCGTGGGCCGCGCGGGGGTGCAGGGGCGGCGGCGGGAGGGCCAGGGCCGCGGCGACCGCGAGGGCGAGGACGTCGATGCCGGTGGCGAGCCGGAGCAGGTCGGGTTCCATGACGCCGGGGCGGGCGTGGGCCTCCACCAGGCGCGGGCCGCGGGGCGTGAGGATGACCTCCGTGTGGGAGGGGCCGTCGCGGTGCCCGGCCAGGTCGAGGAGCCGGCGCACGTAGGCCCGTACGGACGCGGCCGGCCGGGGTGCGAGCGGCACCGGGAACTGGTGGCCCGCGGTGGTGAGCCGGGGGCCGGGGAAGCGGCGGGTCCAGCCGAGGATGCGGTGGCGGCCGCCGCGCGAGAGGGCTTCGACGGTGAGTTCGGGGCCTTCGAGGAGCTCCTCCACGAGCAGGTCGGTGATCTCGGGGTAGAAGCGGGAGGCGGCCCGCGCGTCCGCGGGGCCGGTGAGTTCGCGCACGCCCTCGCCGTCGGCGCCCGCCCGTGGTTTGACCACGCACGGGTAGCCGATGAGATCGGCGATGAAGGGGAGCAGGGCGGCGCGTCCGCAGCGGGCGAAGGAGACGGGGTGGCCGGGGTGCAGGACGGTGTTGGTACGGGCGCGCAGGGCGGCCTTGTCCATGAGGGCGGTGACGGCGTCGCTGGAGGTGCCGGGCAGGCCCAGGGCCTCGTTGGCGCGGGCGGCGGCGAGGGAGCCGGCCGCGTCGAACCCGAAGACGGCGGCCCGCCGGTCGCGGACCGCCGCCAGCCGGGCGAGGTCCGCGGTCAGGGAGCGGTGGTCGCGCCAGTCCGTCCGTACCGGCCGTTCCGCCCCCTCACGGACGGACGGTACGGACGCGGCCGGCGCGACCACCACGGGACGCGCGCCCGCCCGGCGGGCGGCGGCGACCACGGCGGGGCGCGGGCTCAGCAGGAGGGCGACGGGTCTGGGGCTTTCGCTGTGCACCGTGTCCACCCCCGGGTCCTGCTCGCGCCGCCGGCCGGAGGGCCGGGGCCGTGGGTTCAGCCTGCCGGTTCGGCATATGCCGCGGGGCCGCTGCCAGGCCTCGTCTTGGCGCCCTGCGAGAACCCGAGGGGTTTACAACCCCTTCGTTTCCGGGACGAATACGCATATGCCTGCCGATGACGATGCGGATGGCCTGAGTCCGGCCGCCCGGCGCCTGTACGCCTACGCCGTCGAGCGGCACGCCTTCGGCGCGGCCGAGGCCTCCGCGGCCCTGGGCGTGCGGGCGGCCGCCGCGGTCACGGAGCTGGTGGCCGCCCGGCTGCTGCAGCCCGATCCGGCGGGGCCCGGCGAGGACGGCGCGCCCCGCTGGAGCGTGGTGTCGCCGCGGGCGGCGGTGGCGCGGGCGCTGGCCCCGCTGGCGCTGCGGGTGCGCGAGACGCACGACGAGATGGACCGGGTGCGCCGGCGGCTGGACGCGCTGGTGCCGGAGTACGAGGCGGGGATCGCCCGGCGGGACCTGGGCGGGCCGGCCCCGCTGGAGCTGGTGACGGACCTGGGCGCCGTACGGGGGCTGATCGGGGAGCTGGTCGCGTCCTGCGAGCGGGAGGTGCTGACCTCGCAGCCCGGCGGCGGGCGCCCGGCCGAGGCGCTGGAGGAGGCGATCGGGCGGGACGAATCGGTGCTGGCGCGCGGCGTGCGGATGCGGACGCTCTACCAGCACACGGCGCGCTACTCCCGGCCGACCGCGGCATACGTCGACCGGGTGACGGCGCGCGGGGCGCAGGTCCGCACCCTCGGTGACGGGCTGATGCGGATGATCGTGATCGACGGGCGTACGGCGCTGATGGCGGTCCCGGACGCGGCGGGGGCGGCACTGCTCGTGCGCGAACCGGCGGTCGTGCACTTCATGCGGGAGGCGTTCGAGCGGGCGTGGGTGCAGGCGGAGCCCTTCGCGTCGAGCGTCGGGCCGGACCAGGCGCGGCTGCTGTCGGACCAACTGCGCCGGATGATCGTGCGGATGCTGGCGGAGGGGCTGGAGGACAAGGTGATCGCACGGCGCCTGGGCATGTCGGAGCGGACGTGCCAGCGGCACATCGCGGAGGTCATGCGGGCGGTGGGGGCGAAGTCCCGGTTCCACGCGGGGTACCTGCTGGCCACCGCGGGCGCGGAGGAAGCGGGGGCGGACGGGGCCGAGGCGGACGGGGCGGAAGGGGCGGAAGGGGAGACCGCCGGCGGGGCGTAGGTCAGAGTTCGGGGATCAGGCGGCCGCGGCGCGAGAGCAGGAAGCGTTTGAACTCGGCCACCGGCGGGGTGTCCGGGTGGCCGTCCAGCCAGGCGAGGCCGATCTCGCGCACCGCGCGCGGGGCGGTGACGGTCAGTTCGACCACGCCGGGCCGCGGCACGGCGGGCGGGGGCAGCAGGGCGACGCCGAGGCCCGCGGCGACCAGGCCGCGCAGGGTTTCGGCCTCCTCGCCCTCGAAGGCGACCCGCGGGGTGAAGCCCGCCTCGGCGCACAGGTCGTCGGTGATCCGGCGCAGCCCGTAGCCGGATTCGAGGGTGACGAAGGTTTCCTCGGCGGCCTCGGCGAGCCGGATCCGCTTGCGGCCGGCGAGCCGGTGGTCGTCCGGCACCACCAGGCGCAGCCGCTGTTCGTCCAGCCGGCGGGCGACCAGGTCGGGGGCGACGGGCAGCGGGGAGGTCAGGCAGAGGTCGAGTTCGCCGGCGCGCAGCCGTTCCAGCATGGCCTCGCCGTAGTTCTGGACGAGGGAGAAGCGGACCTTGGGGTGGTCGGCGCGGAAGGCGCGGATGAGGCCGGGGACGGTTTCGGAGCCGAGGGTGTGGAGGAAGCCGAAGGCGACCTTGCCGGCCTCGGGGTCGGCGTCGCGCTGGAGGGACGCGGCGGCGCGGGCGATGGAGTCGAGGGCCTTCTCGGTGGAGGCGAGGAAGGTGCGCCCCGCGGTGGTGAGGGCGACGGTGCGGCCCCGGCGGGCGAACAGGGCGACGCCGAGGTCCTGTTCGAGGCGCACGATGGCCCGCGAGAGGGTGGGCTGCGGCACGCCGAGTTCCTGGGCGGCGCGGGTGACGTGCTCGTGCCGCGCGACGGCGGCGAAGTACGCGAGGCGCGGGGCCAGCGAACTTGTCACGCTCATGTCTTCTTCGTAACGAGTCATTGACAGGCGCTCCCCTGAGCTGCACTCATGCGTGGATGTATCGATTATCGCCATTCCGCGCATTGGACGCATAAAAAGAACGGGCCTACTTTCGGGGTATGCCTCCCGCTCATACCGGGGCGTCCACCACCGTGGCCGCCTCCACCCCGTCGTTCCCCGCTCCGGAGCCCCGCTCCCCCGGCCGCCCCGGCTACCGCCGGATGAGCTTCGCGCTCTTCGCCGCCGGGCTCGCCACCTTCGCCCTCCTCTACTCCACGCAGGCGCTGCTGCCCGCGATCTCCGACGGCTTCGGGGTGACGGCGGGTCAGGCCAGCTGGACGGTCTCCGCCGCCACCGGCGCGCTCGCCCTCTTCGTCCTGCCGCTCAGCGCGCTGTCGGAGCGGTTCGGGCGGACCCGGATGATGACCTGGTCGATGGTGACGGCGGTCGCGGTGGGCCTGCTGGTGCCCTTCGCGCCGAACCTGGAATGGCTGGTCGCGCTGCGCGCGGTGCAGGGCGCGGCGATCGCCGGGATCCCGGCCTCGGCGATGGCCTACCTCGCCGAGGAGGTCAAGCCGAAGGCGCTGGTCGGGGCGATCGGGCTGTTCGTCGCGGGCAATTCCATCGGCGGGATGAGCGGCCGTCTGGTCACCGGCTGGGCGGCGCAGGCGTGGGGCTGGCGCAGCGGGCTGCTCACGGTCGGCGTGATGTCGCTGCTCTGCGCGGTGGCCTTCCTGGTGCTGCTGCCCCGGGCGCGGTTCTTCCGTCCGGCGTCGCTGAACCCGCGCGCGGTCGGACGTACCGTCGCCGGGCACCTGCGCGATCCGCTGCTGGTGCGGCTGTACGGGATCGGCGCGCTGTTCATGACCGTCTTCGGGGCGGTGTACACGGTGATCGGCTACCGGCTGGCGGAGGAGCCGTACGCGCTCGGGCAGGGCGTGATCGGCTCGGTCTTCCTGGTGTACCTGGTGGGTACCGTCTCCTCCGCGGCCGCCGGGCAGCTGGTGGCCCGGACCGGGCGCCGGGGCGCGCTGTACCTGGCGGTGACCACGACCGCGCTCGGGCTGCTGCTGTCGCTGTCCGACGCGCTGGCCGCGATCCTGGCGGGGCTGGTGCTGATCACTGCGGGCTTCTTCGCGGGGCACGCCGTGGCCTCGTCCTCGGTGAGCCGGACCGCGAAGTCCGGCCGCGCGCAGGCCTCCGCGCTGTACCAGTCGGCGTACTACCTGGGCAGCAGCGCGGGCGGCACGCTCGGCGCGCTCGCCTACCACTGGGCGGGCTGGGGGGCCACGGCCGGGATCGCACTGCTCGCGGTGGCGGGCGTCGTCTCGATCACGCTGTACGGGTCCCACGCGGCCCGCACCGAGCGCCGCGGCATGCACTTGTCGGCGGTCGCCCGCTGACGCCGGCCATCCCTGGCTCCCCGGGCGTGTCCGACCCGTCCCGGGCAGCTGCTTAGCGAACGCGCAGGACGTTGGCTAACGTGGTGCCACCCTAGGGAGAAATCGAGGTCGATCATGCCCGAGACGGCGCGACAGATCGCCGACGACTTGCGGGCACGGATCGACTCCGGCGAGTTCGGTCCCGGTGCTCGGCTGCCCGGCGAACCAGCACTGGTCAAGCAGTACGGCGTGGCCAAGATGACGGCGGCCAACGCCTTGAAGCTCCTCATCGGCGAAGGCGCCGCTTACGCACGCCCGGGTGCCGGGACGTACGTTCGCGAGTTCACGCCGGTCCGCCGGGTGGCGGCCGAGCGGCTGGCCCGGTCGCAGTGGTCTTCCGGGAACTCGGTCTGGTCCGCCGATGTGAGCGGCCGTCCGATGGACGTCGTGGACATCGAGGTCTACGAGTCCGTCGCGCCGCGCTGGGTGGCGCGCGCCCTCGCCCTGGAGGAAGGCGCGGCGGTGCTGGTGCGTAGTCGCCGCTACCTGATGGAGGGCTCGGCGGTGCAGAAGGCCACGTCGTATCTCGCTGCGGACCTGGTGCGGACCACCCCGATCGCCGAA
The DNA here is from genome assembly GCF_056435825.1 of Streptomyces sp. NPDC043876. Lineage (NCBI taxonomy): Bacteria > Bacillati > Actinomycetota > Actinomycetes > Kitasatosporales > Streptomycetaceae > Streptomyces > Streptomyces sp. NPDC043876. The sequence goes on from NZ_JBWKDV010000001.1 coordinate 423,387, forward strand.
CCGAACCCCGGCCCCGGCGGGGTCTACGCCCGGCTCGCCGACATCGGCCACGGGCCGGTCGACTTCGTGGAGGAGCTGCGGGCCCGGATGCCCAGTCCGGAGGAGTCCGAGGCCCTCGACCTGCTGCCTGGTACTCCGGTCGTGGAGATCTACCGGACGGCCCTCACGGCCGAGGGAAACCCGGTAGAGGTCAACCACATGCTTCTCGACGCCGGTTCCTACGTGATGCAGTACAACTTCCAGAGCTAGGACGAAGGTCGCAGGAGCATGGCGTCATAGACCGGGGATTCGGCGGCGTGCTTGATCTGGCCGAAGACCTCGTAGCCCCAGCGCGGGTATGCGGAGCGGGCGGGTTCGTTGTCGGTGATGCACGTCAGCGTGGTCCACGGCTCGCCGCGCCCGGCCACCATCTCATCGTGCAGGGCCCGGCCGATCCCCTGTCCCGTGTGCTTCGGCAGAACCATCAATTCCCGCAGCCAGAACACCTTCCCGGCCTCGGCCGCATCGGTAACGTCGGCAGGAAGCTCGTCGACGAGGGACGCCCACCAAGCCCGGTCCGGTGTGAGCGTGACGCCGTGAACGTATCCGGCCAGGGTGCCGTCATCGAGGTGGGCGGTGACGACCTCGAAGCCCTCCATGTCGAAGGCGGCAGTCAGCCGCTCGCCGTACGTCGTCACGGAGAAGAACGGGTCACCGATGTACGGAGGTACGTCGTACACCTCGCTGTACACAGCGAGGAACTCGCCGATGAGGGCGCGCGCCGCCTCGGGAGCATGGCGGGTGAAGACGAGCCGAGGCGTGGTGCGATGGGTCATGTGGTGGGTTCCTTCCGTGCTCGCGCTAGGCGATCTGCGTGGCGATCAAATCAGCCGTCTCCCGGGCCGAAGGGCTCGGATTGCCGTGAAGCCTGTCCTTGACCAAGGTGAGCTGCCTCCGGTTGCGCATGGAGGACTGCCCACCCCGGATGAGCCGCAGCGACTCCCGCGCGGCCTCGGCGGTGCGGTCCAGCTCGTGGGCCTGGACGGCGGCATCGGCCAGCCGGGCAAGGCACATGCCCCGGTTGCGGGAGTGCTGGATGTCCTGCAGGGCAGCGGACCGGTCGAGGAGCCGAACGGCCCTCTTGTGCTGTCCGAGATCGGAGCGGCACATGCCTTCCAGACAGACCAGTTCGGCTTCGTTGAGGAAGCTGGTCCACTCCGGATCACAATCGCTGATGCCCCGGTCGAAGGCCTGCCAGGCCCGCTTGACCGAATACGAGGTGTTCATCTCGTCACCGAGCCGTGCGTAGCCCTGGGCCAGCCTGATCGCGAGGAGCGCACCCACCCGGGCCGGGGCATTCCACCGCACCGCATGACGCTCGGCGGTACGGGCGAAGCGGATCGCCTCGCGCGGCTTGCCGAGATCCACCGATTGGCGGGCCATGTTCGACAGGGTCCGGGTCGCCAACTGGTCGTCACCCGAGATCATCGCGGTGTTCAGGGCCTCGGAGAAGTACACCCGTGCTTCGGTCTGCTGCTCTGCGTCGTAGCAGAACCACCCCAGCGACGTTGTGAGCTGCCCGGCGATGGTGTGGAGTTCCTGGCCGATGTCGTCGCTGTAGACGCCGTGATCTATCACGTGATGCACCCATGACAGGTGCATCTTGGCCGTGCGCCACAGCCGGTCCCCGCCGAATCGCTGGTCGATGGCGTCGAGGTCCGTGGCGGTCTCGGTGAGGAGATCGATTTCTTCGCGGCCGATGCGTAGCTCGGTGGCCGCACGGGCGGATGAGGGATTGAGCCAGGGCAGGCCGATCACGGCCACGCCAGCACCCATTGCTGTTCGTCGGTCCACAGGCGGGATCATCTCCCGCAGGCCCGCCGGGCTGTCAAACATGCCCTCCTGGAGGCCGGGAAAGCCGAGCACCTCCGGTCCGCGGCCGAACGCGGCCCGGAGCGCGGTCGCCTGATCGGGGCGTGGCCATGGGGGGTTCTTCGACTCCCAGGCGCGGTAGGTTCGCACGCTGATCGCGTACCCGGGCCGGCCGAGTGCTGCGGCTCCGGCCTTCGAGATTTCCTCGGCGGCCTGCTCCTGGGAAAACCAGCCCTTCGCGGTCCTGGCCGCGAACAGCCTCTCGTTGGCGGGGGTCCGCATGACTCTGCTCCTGCCGTAGGGACGTGACACAACGTATCCGGAGTGAATCGGCAGATGCGTTCTGTGCGGCAATTCCCTTCCGGTCCGGGTGCCCAATGCCGCCGAACTGCCGCTGAACTTCCGCTCTGCGTCCTCGATGGACTTGTCCACTGAAGGGAGGCTGAAGCCACCACCCGCTGATGACGCTAGGGAGCGCTGCGATGGAAGTACGCGAGCACAGGCCGGTCGAAACCTTCGGACACGTCGACCACCCCCTCCTGCACCAGCGAGTCCGCGACCCCAAATCCGGCCGCGAGGGCGAGTTGATGGCCGTGGTGGAGGAGTACCTCGGCACGGTCGCCGGGGCCGCGAAGCACACCCGGACCGCGTACGTCCGGGCGGCGAGCGGCCTGGAGTTCACCGCGGCGCCGGACACCCTGGAGCGGCTGTGAGCACGACCCCGGTGCGGATCTGTGCCGTCTGCGACCGCCCGATCCGCACCGGCGGGCGGGAGTTCATCCGCCACTCGGCATCCGGTGCTCGCCCCTCGGACTGGGCGCACGACCTGCGGGACCCATCGTGCAAGCCGGTCCGGCGGCTCGCGCGGTGAGCCGGGAGTCACGGCTGGCCCAGGAGGCGGCGTATGTACTCGCTCACGCGGACCGGCCACCTGACAGCGCGATCACCGCGGACTGCCTGGCGTACCTGAGCGACGCCGGTAGGCTCGTAGCCCACGGCGTCCGGTGCGTCCACTTCCAGAGGGACGGACTCCGGACCATGGAGGCCGCGGCCGCCTTGGCCGCATGGCATATCGCGACCCGTCTCCCGGACGGCTGGCCGAAGGCCGTCGCCCTCGCCGAAGCGATCCACGACCTGCTCGCCGAAGAAGACCGGCGCCAAGCCCGCCGCAGCGCACGGCAGGCACAGGAACAAGCCCGGTGAACGAGTGGGTGCGCCAGGCCCTGTACGTCCTGATCGTCATCGGCATCTTCAGCGTCATCGTCCTCGGGCCCCGCTGACCAACAGGTGCGCACACACACCGCCTTGGGGGACTGCTTCCATACCCCCGTGCCGGGCGGGTGCGGACCGATCGACCCCGGGAACTGCGCAACGCACGGTGGCGGCAGCGAGGGCGAGGCCCTCGTGCCCGCCGACGGCCCCCCGCCGTCCCGGGGGCCTTCGGCGCGGTCCGGGGCCTGCACGGGCTCCGCGCGGCGGAACGTTCCCTCATGCGCAGTGCGCAGACCTGAGCCTTGGCCTCCCTTTCACCGCCCGTCCCGGCGCGTCACGCTGAGTGCATGAAGCGATATCCGTGACGCGGATCGACCGGGAGGTAGTCATGAAGGGCACGGCGCAAGCCACTGCCGGCATAGACGAGTTGCGCGCGAAGCTCGACCGGATCGACGAGCGGCTCCTAGAGGACTTACGGGCGCGCATCGGCGTGTGTGTCGAGATCGCCCTCGTGAAGAAGGACCAGGGCATTCCGATGATGCAGCCGCACCGCATCGGGCTGGTCCAGGAACGTGCCGCGGCCTTCGGGACCGCCCACGGAATCGACCGGGACTTCCTTCGCGCACTCTATGACCTGGTGATCGAGGAGACCTGCCGGGTCGAGGACTTGGTGATCGGATCATGAACACTGCACCCGCCCCGCGGACGCCCCTCGCCCCGCGGACCCTCCGGACGCTCCTGATAGACAATCACGACTCGTTCACCTACAACCTCTACCAGCTGCTCGGTGAGGTCAACGGCCGCCCGCCGGTCGTCGTCACCAACGAGACCGAGTGGTCGACGCTGTCGATGGACGACTACGACGCGATCGTGATCTCCCCCGGCCCCGGCCGCCCCGAGCGCGCCCGCGACTTCGGCATCAGCGCCCGCGCCATCTTGGAGAGCGGGCTGCCCGTCCTCGGCGTCTGCCTCGGCCACCAGGGCATCTGCCACCTCTTCGGTGGCGAGGTCGGCCACGCGCCGCAGCCCATGCACGGCCGGGTCTCCGAGATCACCCACACCGGCGGGGAGATCTTCGCGGGCATCCCCTCCCCCTACCCGGTGGTGCGCTACCACTCGCTGGCGGCGATCCGGCTGCCCGAGGAGCTGGAGCCGACCGCCTGGACGTCGGACGGCGTGGTGATGGCCGTGCGCCACCGCAGCCTGCCCGTGTGGGGGGTGCAGTTCCACCCCGAGTCGATCAGCAGCGGGTACGGCCGCGAACTCCTCGCGAACTTCCGCGACCTGGCGCTGGCCGAGGGCGCCCGCCGCACCGCGGCTCCGGGCGCGGCGGCGTACGCCGTCCAGGTCCGCAAGGTGACGATGCTGCCCGACACCGAGGAGGCCTACCGGGAGCTGTTCGCCGGGAACGACCACGGCTTCTGGCTGGACAGCAGCAACGTCACCGAGGGCCTGTCGCGGTTCTCCTTCATGGGCGACGGCACCGGCCCCCTCGCCGAATACCTCACCTACCAGGTGCTGGAGCGCACCGTCCGGGTCCAGCGCCGGGACGGCCGCGACGAACTCGTCGAGGAGAGCGTCTTCGACTACCTGGAGAAGCAGCTGGCCGGGCGCCGGATCGAGGTGCCGGAGGGGCTGCCCTTCGAGTTCAATCTCGGTTACGTCGGCTACCTGGGCTACGAGCTGAAGGCGGACACCGGCGGTCACCGGGCCCACAAGGCCGACACCCCGGACGCGGCCCTGCTCTTCGCGGACCGCATGGTCGCCTTCGACCACGCCGAGGGCGCCACCTACCTGCTCGCCCTGACCCGTGGCGCGGCCACCGAGAGCGACGCCGCCGACTGGCTCGACCGCACGGCGGCCCGCCTGATGGCGCTGGGCCCGGCCCCGGCCGCCGCCGCCGGCGGCGCCCCGCGCCGCTTCGCCACCACCGGGATGACCGACCCCGCGCTCGCCGGCATCATCCGGATGCGGCACGACCGGACCGGCTACCTGGACCGGATCGCGGAGATCCACCAGGAGATCACCGACGGCGAGAGCTACGAGGTGTGCCTGACCAACCAGGTCGGCATCAAGGCGCGGATCGACCCGCTGGAGACCTACGCGGCGCTGCGCCGGATCAGTCCCGTCCCCTACGGCGCGCTCCTGGACTTCCCCGGGGTGTCGGTGCTGAGCGGCTCCCCCGAGCGGTTCATGACCATCGGCACCGACCGCACCGCCGAGTCCAAGCCGATCAAGGGCACCCGGCCGCGCGGTGCCACGCCGGCCGAGGACGAGGCGCTGCGCCAGGACCTGCTCGGCAACGAGAAGGACCAGGCGGAGAACCTGATGATCGTCGACCTGATCCGCAACGACCTCAACATCGTCTCCGAGGTGGGTTCGGTCCACGTGCCCAAGCTGTTCCACGTGGAGACGTACGCGCCCGTGCACCAGCTGGTCTCCACCGTGCGCGGCACGCTGCGCGACGGCGAGTCCGCGGTGACCGCGGTCCGGGCCGCTTTCCCCGGCGGTTCGATGACCGGCGCGCCCAAGGTGCGCACGATGGAGATCATCGACCGGCTGGAGGAGGGCGCCCGCGGGGTGTACTCCGGCTCGCTCGGCTGGTTCGCGCTCTCCGGCGCCGCCGACCTGAACATCGTCATCCGCACCCTGGTGGCGACGGAGGACCGGGTCACCTTCGGTGTCGGCGGCGCCGTCATCGCGCTCTCGGACGCCGACGAGGAGTTCGAGGAGACGGTGGTGAAGTCCCGGGCCATGGTCCAGGCCGTGGTGGGCACCGCCCTGCACCCGGTCGCGGCTCCCGCCGGCACCGCCCCGCCCGCCGCCGCCCCGCCCGCGGCCTCCTCGGCCGCCCGGAGCTCCGGGAGCGCGGCGTGATCCGCCGCGCGGTCATCGTCGGCGGGCAGGGCGCGGTCGGCAGGCTCTTCACCGAGAAGCTGTTCGGCAGCGGGATCATGATCTGCGTGGTGGACCCGGCCGGCGCCGGGGAACCCGCCGCGGGCGGTGCGCGCCGCATCCACGGCGACATCACCGACATCTCGCCGGCCCTGGAGAAGGAGCTGCGGCTCGCCGACGTGGTGATGCTGGCGGTGCCCGAACCGGTGGCGCTCGCCTCCATCAAGGGGGTGGCGGCCGTGATGCGGCCGGGCACCCTGCTCGTCGACACCCTCTCGGTGAAGCAGCGCATCGCCGAGGAACTGAGCGCGCACCTCGATGGGGTGGAGGGCCTCGGCCTGAACCCCATGTTCGCCCCCGCCCTTGGCTTCGAGGGCCGGGTGGTAGCCGCGTCGGTGACCTACGACGGGCCGCTGACCACCGAACTGCTGGGGCTGGTGGAGTCCTGGGGGGCCCGGGTCGTCCGGGTCGACGCCGTCGAGCACGACCGGCTGACCGCCGTCTCCCAGGCGCTGACCCACGCGACCGTCCTCTCCTTCGGGCTGGCCCTGCACGGGCTCGGCACCGACAGCGTCGAGGTCGGCCGGATCGCCCCGCCGCCGCACAAGACCCTCGCCTCGCTGCTCGCCCGGGTCTCCTCCGGCACCCCGGAGGTGTACTGGGACGTCCAGGCGGCCAACCCGCAGGCGGCGGGCGCCCGTACGGCGCTCGCCGAGGCGGCCCGGCGGCTCGCCGACACCGTCAAGGACGGCGACGAGGCCGACTTCGCGGCCCTGATGGCCACGGTCCGCGGCGCCCTCGGCGCCGAACTCGACAACTACCGCGAGCTCTGCGCGCGGATCTTCGCTTCGGTCTGACCCCGGACCCCGCACCCCGTACGGCGCCGTCCCGGTCCGCCGTACCCCCGTACAGCCACCGACTGAGAGGCACGAGAGACATGACCGACTCCCGCCCGGGCTTCGCCGACACCGTCCTCAACCCCGCCCAGCGCGCCGCGCTCGCGGCCGACGAGAGCGTCGGCGGCGGAAACCTGCTGCGCTCCGCGCTCGCCGCCAGCCCGAGCCCGACGACCCCCTTCGTCCACTCCACCCGGCCGATCACGAACCTGGACGGGGTGGAGCAGTACGACTACAGCCTGACGGAGATCGACCGCCTCGCCCAGTCCTGGTCCGCCTGGTACCTGAGCCGCGGCGTGCAGCCGGGTGACCGGGTGGCCGTGTGGTTCGAGGACTCCTTCGCCTACTCGGTGCACTTCTACGCGATCGCCCAGATCGGCGCGATCGCCGTCCTCATCAACAGCAAGGCCACCCCGGCGATCGCCGAGTCCCTGATCGAGCAGACCGCCCCGGTGGGCCTGTACGCCGACCGGGCGCGGCTGGACGGGCTCGCCGCGACCGGCTCCGCCCTGGACGGGCTGGTCTGGACCGAGACCGAGGAGGCGCTGCCCGCGCCGCCGGCGGCGGAACTGCCCGAGGACGCGTACTGGCGGCACGTGGGCGAGGACCCGGTGGTGATCCTGCACTCCTCCGGGACCACCGGCCGCCCCAAGCCGACGATCCACACGCACAAGACCATCGTGGCGGGCCCGCAGTTCCGCCTGGTGGACTTCAAGGAGAACCCGGGCGCGCTGATGCTGACCGCGCTTCCCCAGTCCCACCTGGGCTGCATCGCCTTCACCGTGTACGCGGTGCTGGCCGGGACCCCGGTCGTCGCGCACAGCGACCGCGACGGCGCCGACCTGGCGGCGACGGTGGCCGCGCACCGGCCCACCGCGGTGATGGCCTTCGCGCACTCCTACGCCGAACTCGCCTCCCTGGACAGCGCGGACGGCGCCCTGGACAGCGTCAACTCCTGGGTGTCCATCGGCGACGCGGTGCACCAGGCGCACATCAACAAGGTGCTCTCGCTGCGCTCGGCGGAGCTGGACTCGGCGCAGTTCTTCGACCGGCTCGGCACCACCGAGCTCGGCTGGGGCGTCCTGCTGAAGATCCGGACCCGGGACTCCGAGCGCAACGACCGCTGCGCCGGCCAGCCGGTGGGCGTCGCCGAGGTGGCGATCCTGCGCAAGGACGGCAGCCACGCGGACGTCGGCGAGGTCGGCTTCCTGGCCGCGCGCGGCCCGGCGATCACCCCCGGCTACTGGGGCGACTCGGCCACCACCTACCGCTACAAGCTGGCGGGGCACTGGCTGCCGGGCGACATGGCGTACAAGGACGCGAACGGCGACTTCTACCTCGTGGACCGCGCCGCCGACCAGATCCAGACCGCCCAGGGGCCCGCGTACTCGGTGCTCATGGAGGAGGTCCTGCTGAACGACGTGCCGGCCTTCGAGGACGTCGCGGTGGTCGCGGGCGGCGAGGGCCAGGACATCGTCCCGGTCGCCGTGGTGACCACGAAGGAGGGCGCCGACGACGTCGAGAAGCTGCTGATCCGCGCGAACGAGGCGCTGGCCGCGGCCGGTCACCCGACGCTGCGCCTGCTCGAAGTCGCCGCGCACGAGGCCGACTTCCCGGTCGGTGTCACCGGCAAGGTGCTCAAGCGCAAGCTGCGCGAGAAGTACGCCGACCTCGGCAGCTACCTCCGGGCCGGTACCGGCAAGACGCTCGCGGCGGCGGGCTGAGCGCAACCACATGGGACGGCCCTGTCCCGGCCCGGCGAGGGGCGGACCGGGACAGGGCGGCGGCAGAGCGGAACGGGGGCCGGATCAGGGCCGGGGCGCGAAGGCGGCGGCCACCGCGAGAGCGGTGTCGTTGGCCTCCGGGTCACCGATCGTGATCCGGACCCCCTCGCCGGGGAAGGCCCGAACGGCCACCCCGGCTTCCGCGCATGCGGCGCCGAACGCGGCGGCGCGGGCGCCGAGTCCGAGCCACAGGAAGTTCGCCTCGCTGCGGGCGGGGGCGAGCCCGAGGTCGGTGAGCGCGAGCGCGGTCCGCTCCCGCTCCTTGACCAGCGTCTCGACCCGCGCGAGCAGCTCGGCCTCCGCGTCCAGCGAGGCCACCGCCCCGGCCTGGGCGGCGCTGTTCACCCCGAAGGGCACGACGGCCGCCCGGATCCGCGCGGCCACCGGCTCGTGGGCGACGGCGTACCCGATGCGCAGGCCCGCCAGGCCGTAGGCCTTGGAGAAGGTGCGGACGACGACCAGGTCGGGGCGGCCGGGCAGCAGCGCCACCCCGTCGGCCGAGAGCGGGTCGGTGACGAACTCGCGGTAGGCCTCGTCCAGGACGACGAGCACGCCGGCCGGTATCCGGTCCAGGAACCGTTCCAGGTCCGCGCCGGGGACGGTGGTACCGGTCGGGTTGTTCGGGTTGCAGACGAGGACCACGCGGGTGTGCTCGCCGACGGCGGCGGCCATCGCGTCGAGGTCGTGGACGGCGCCGGGGCCGAGCGGGACGCGCACGGCGACGCCGCGGGCGAGCTCCGTGAGGTGCGGGTAGGCCTCGAACGACGGCCAGGCGAAGAGGACTTCGTCGCCGTCCTCGCGCACGAAGGACTGGAGGAGGTGCTGGAGCACCCCGACCGAGCCCGCGCCGAGGGCGAGCTGCCCGGTGGGGACGCCGAGGCGGTCCGCGAGGCGGTCGGTGAGCTCGGTGGAGAAGCGGTCGGGGTAGCGGTTGACCCGGCCGGCGGCTTCGGCGAGCGCCTCGGCGACCGAGGGCAGCGGCGGGTAGGGGTTCTCGTTGGCGGCGAGCAGGTACACGGCGGGGTCCTTTCGGGAAGGGGTGCGGTGGTGCGGGACGCGGGATGCGGGCGGGGGCGGGAGCGCGCTCAGGACCCGTCGCGTTCGGCGAGGCCCATCAGGTAGCCGAGCTGGAAGCGGTGCTCGGCGCCGAACTCGTCGCGCAGGCTGGACACGTGGCCCTGGACCGAGCGCAGGCTGATGCCGAGCCGGCGGGCGATGGCCTTGTCGGAGCGGCCCTCGATGAGCAGCTTGCGGATGGCGCGCCGCATGTCGGGGATGACCTCGCAGGCGGCGTCCGCGGCGCGGACCGGGCGGAAGGGGTAGGGCTCGGCGCGGTCCCAGGCCTTCTCGAAGACGTCGACGAGGAAGCGGCTGACGGCGGGGTCGCGGACCAGGACGGCGGAGCTGCGCGCGTCGTCGGCGGGGATGAACGCCACCTCGCCGTCGATGACGATCATCCGGTTGAAGAACTCCGGGAGGGTGCGGACCTGCGCGCCGCGGGCCTGTACGCAGCCCACGTACCGCTTGGTGGCCTCGTGGAAGCGGGAGCTGTGCTGGTAGAGCGTGCGCATGGCGACGCCGCGGTCCAGGTGGCCGCGGACGGCTTCGTAGGCCTCGTCGAGGGTGGCGTCGGGGCGCGGCCCGTCGGGCTGCGCCGTGAGTATCTCGTGGCGGGCCCCGCGCAGCGCCTCGTGGATGGCGCGGGTGATGTCGTCGCCGCCGTGCAGGTACTCGATGCCGGGGGCGGCGGCGGGGAGCGGCGGGAGGATGCCGGTGGCCGTGGCGTGTTCGGCGCTCTCGGCGGCGTACCGGGAGAGGCTGCCGAGGGTGTCGGCCATCCGCAGCAGGGTGTCGAGCGGGTCGATGGTGGAGGTGGCTCCCTGGGTGGTGTTCATGGCGTGGCCTCTCGTGATGGCTCTCGTGATGACTTTTGTGATGACTTTCGTGACGGGTCGCTTGACGGAGGGGCGGGCGGGTGGGGCGCCGGGACATACGGGCAGGGCCGCGCGGGGATGCAGCATCCCCGCGCGGCCCGTGGTGCGTCCGTGCTCACTCCTCCCCCGGCCCCGGTGTCGCCGGGGCGCCGCGCAGCGCGAGCAGCGCCAGCACGGTGGCCAGGAGGGAGATCGCGCCGACGGCGTACCAGAAGGAGTGGCCGAGGGCGGCGAACAGCCATCCGCCCGCCACCGGGCCGAGGGCGGAGCCCAGGCCGAAGGCGAAGTGGAAGCTGCCGAGGTAGTGGCTCTTGAGGGGTGCGGGTGCGATCACCGCCGGGTACGAGAAGATCGCGGGCCCGCCGATGATCTCGCCCAGGGTCCAGACGAGGGTGGCGATGACGATGACGGCCGGGCCCATCGGGAGCCCGTACAGCGCGACTCCGGCGCCCAGCAGGGCGAAGGCCAGGCCGATGGTGACCCGTACCGGCCAGTCCTGGGTGACCTTGGTGAGCAGCAGCTCGAAGGCGATGACGAGCAGGCCGTTGAGGGACACGGCGGCGGTGTACCAGATGAGGCCCAGTCCGGCGGCGTCCACGTCGAGCGGCAGCGTGGACAGGTACTGGGCGTAGACGGCGGTGTGCAGGACGGTGGCGAGCAGGTAGAGGGTGAAGCGGCGGTCGCGCAGGACCGCCAGGTAGCCCCCGGCCGGGTCCTTGGCCAAGGAGTCCTTGGCCAAGGAGTCCTGCGCCGAGGGGTCCTGGGCCGCCGCCCTGCCCGCGGGCAGGGTGCGCCAGGCCAGTACGGCGAAGGCCAGGGCGATCAGCGCCTCGCCCCAGAACAGCAGGTCGTAGGAGTCGTGGCCGAGCCGGAAGAGGCCGAAGCCGACGAGCGGCGCGGCCATCGCGCCGAGGTTCAGCCCGAAGCGGTACATGGCGAAGACCATGACCTGGCGCTCGGGGCCCGCGAGTTCGGAGAGCAGGGCCGCCGAGGCCGGCCGGAACATCTGCCCGGCCAGACCGGCGAGGACGACCACGGCCAGCAGGGCGCCGTAGTCGGTGAGGTAGAGCAGGGCCGCGGTGAGCGCGGCCGAGCCGGCCATGCTGACGGCGGTGGTGTTGCGGGCGCCGAGGCGCGCGGAGAGCGAACCGCCGATGAGCACGCCGAGGACGGTGCCCGCGCCGTAGGCACCGAGCGCGAGGGTGGCCCGGCCCGGGGCGTGCCCGAGCGAGGTCAGGTAGAGGACGAGGAAGATGTTGAGGAACCCGCCGAGCCTGTTGATGAACACCCCGGCGAGCAGGGTCTTCACGGCGAGCGGTGCTTCGGTGAAGGTCGCGCGTACCGAGGCCCGCGCGGCCGGGGGCACGGCCGCGCGGGGTCCGGTGGCCGTGTCCGGGGCGTCGGGGGTCCCGGTGTCCGGCCCTGGTGCGGTGTGCGTCACGCCCCGGCCACCGCCTCCGGCGCGGGCCCGGCGGGCGAGGTGCGGATGGTGATGGCGGCCCGGACGCGGGCCTCCAGGGCGTCGAGGGCGACGCCGGTGGGGGCGTCGATGAAGAAGTTCGCGACCCGGTCCTCGGAACTGAGCAGCGGGCCGACCTCGGCGCCCTTCTCCTTCTGGGCGAAGACCGCGCGCAGGGTCGGCGGGTCGTTCGGGCGGCCGACCGGCACCTCGGGCCACAGGTCGCCCTCGCCCGCCCATTCGACGACGGTGCCGGGCCAGTCGACGCTGATCTCGTCGAGGATGCCGGGGTCGTGTTCGAGGTAGACCTGGCGGGCGTGCCGGATGGGCTTGGGGTATTCGGCGGGCTCACCGAGGGCGATCTTGATGATCTCCGGCTCCAGCGGGCGGCCGGTGGCCAGGTGGTAGAGAACGGTCAGGCCGTCGCCGGGGGTGCGGGCGGCGACCTCCATCAGCTTGGGGCGGCCGTTGGCGTCCAGGCGCCATTCGGAGTGGGTCATGCCGTCCTTGAAGTCCAGCAGCTTCATGGTGCAGCGGTTGGCCTTGAGGAGGGTGCTGCGTTCCAGGCCGACGGCGCTGGAGACGGTGTGGGACAGCTCGACGAAGGTGTCGGCGTGGGAGTCGGTGGTCCGCTTGACGGTGACCGACTCGAAGACGATCTTGCCGTGCTGGACCAGGGCCTCGACGGAGAACTCCTGCCCGGAGACCCGCTCCTCGACCAGGATCGTCTCGTGTTCCGGGTACCCGGCGAGCAGTTCGGTGAGCTGCGCCGCGTCGGCGGCGGTCGCGACGCCGGAGCTGGAGTGCCGGGTGGCGGGCTTGACCACGACGGGGAAAGGCAGGGACGAGGGGTCGAAGCCTTCCCGGGCGCCGGGCGGCAGGACCACGGATGCCGGGTTGAACTCACCCAGGTGGAACCGCTGGAGGTACTTGCTGCGGCAGACCCGGGTGGCGCGCAGGCCAGGTCCCGGCAGGTCGAGGGCGTCGGCGATCAGGCCGGTGGGCTCGACGAGGGTCTCGCCCGCCGCGTAGGCGCCGATGATCTCGTACGTGGACTCCCAGGCGCGGACGGCGGCGATGACCCCGGGGGTGAAGGACCCCTCGCGGTCGACGGAGCCGTCCACGAAGGCGATGGCGGCGATGTCGGCGGCGGGGTGACCGGGCTCGCTCAGGCCGGCCAGGGCCTGCTCCCGCCACGCGGACGGGGTGATGACGAGGATCTTGAGTCCGCGCGCGGTGAGTTCGCTCAGGTAGCGCGGGGCCCGGCAGATGGCCAGGAAGGATCCGGTGAGCAGGAAGGCTGCGGGTCTTTCCGACAGCGGCGGGACGTGCTCGTTCACGTGGTTGGTGCTCATCGCGCGGGCCTCCACAGGTCGGCGGCCAGAAAGGCCATGTCGAGTGCCTGGCCGCGGTTGAGGCGCGGGTCGCAGGCGGTGGTGTAGTTGCGGTCGAGGTCGTCGAGGGTGACCGGGTCCGTGCCGCCGACGCATTCGGTGACGTGGCTGCCGGTGAGTTCCAGGTGCAGGCCGCCCGGGTGCGTGCCGAGCGAGCGGTGGATCTCGACGAACGCCCGGATCTCGGCGGTGATGTCGCCGAGGCTGCGGGTCTTGAGGCCGCCGGGGGCTACCTGGGTGTTGCCGTGCATCGGGTCGCACACCCACAGCACGTCGGCGCCGGAGGCGGTGACCTTCTCCACCAGGGCGGGCAGGACGTCGTGGATGCGGTCGGCGCCCATGCGGGTGATGAAGGTGAGGCGGCCCGGCTCGCGGTCGGGGTCGATGATGTCGGTGAGGGCCAGGAGTTCGTCGGCGTTCGCCGTCGGACCGACCTTGACCCCGATGGGGTTGGCGACGGAGGCGGCGAAGGCGACGTGGCCGCCGTCGAGCTGGCGGGTCCGCTCGCCGATCCACACGAGGTGGCCGGAGCCCGCGTAGCGGCGGCCGCTGGCGGGGTCGGTGCGCACGAGCGGGGTCTCGTAGTCGAGGAGCAGGGCCTCGTGGCTGACGTGGAAGGGCGCTCCGGCGGTGCCTTCGGCGAGGCCGTCGGGGCCGATGAGGTCGTCGTCGGAGCCGGGCAGCTGCCGGATGCGTTCCAGGGTGCGGGCGGCGGTGCGGTAGGCGGTCTCCATCCGCCAGGGGTCGGGCGCGCGGTCGGCGGCGGTGAAGCCGAGGCCGTTGACGGAGTCGCCGCGGTAGGCGGGGAGTTCGACGCCGCCGCGGGTCTCGGTGGGGCTGGAGCGCGGCTTGGCGTACTGCCCGGCCATCCGGCCGAGCGGTACGACGGGCACGGCGGCGCCGTAGGAGACGATCTCCGCCATCTGGCGCAGGGTGGTGACCGTGCTCTCGGCCTCGCCGAGGGCGCGGGGGCCGAACTCCTCCGCGCAGTGGCCGCCCTGGAGCAGGAGTGCCTCCCCGCGGGCGGCGGCGGCCAGCCGCTCGCGCAGGGCGTCGGCTTCCGACAGCGGCACGAGGGCCGGCAGTCCGGCGAGCCGGTCGGTGACGGTGGCGAGGATCCGGGGGTCGGGCCAGTCCGGCTGCTGAGCCGAATGGAGTGTCCCGCTGGGGGCAGTGATCATCGTGTACTCGCTCCTCGCTTCAGGGCCCGGTCGGTCAACGGACCGGCCACCCCGGTGTATTGGGCGGGTTCCAGCAGGTCGCGCAGGTGCTCCGGGGTCAGGTCGGTGGTGCCCGACAGGGTCTCGGTCAGCAGGTCGGACAGGGTGGCGGACAGGGGGGTGCCGGTGGCGCGCGCCGAGGCCGTGGCCTCGGTGAGCAGCCGGCGGGCTGCCGCCTTGCCCAGGTGCGGGGCGAGGACGGCGGCGAGCCGCTCGGTGACGACGCCGCTGCCGGTGAGGGCGAGGTTGGCGCGCATCCGTGCGGGGTCGGGTTCGAGGCCCTCGGCGAGCTCGACGGCGGTGTGGGCGGCGCCGCCCGCCAGCCGCAGGCATTCGCGCAGGGCGTGCCATTCGCTGTGCCAGACGCCGGCGGAGCGCTCTTCCTCCGAGACGAGCGCCTGGGCGAGGACGGCGGCCAGGGCGGGGACGGTGAGGGCCGCCGAGCGGATCAGGGTGGCCAGGACGGGGTTGCGCTTGTGGGGCATGGCGGAGGAGGCGCCGCGGCCCGCGGGGGCGGGTTCGGCGGCCTCGGCGGTCTCGGTGCGGGCGAGCAGCAGCACGTCGGCGGCGAACTTGCCCAGGGTGCCGGTGATGTGGGCGAGGACGGCGCCGAGGTCGGCGACGGGCGTGCGCAGCGCGTGCCAGGGCAGCAGGGGCGCGGCGAGGCCGGTCTCGGCGGCGAAGGCCTCGGCGAGGCGCTCGTGGAACGCCTCGGTGTCGAGGCCGGCGCCGCTGTGCGCGGCGGCGGTACGGGCGTACTCCAGGTAGCCGCCGAGGGTGCCCGCGGCCCCGCCGAGGGACACGGGCAGCCCCCCGTCGAGCAGCCGGTCGACGCGCCGCACGGAGTCGAGCAGCCCGTGCCGCCAGCCCGCCGCTTTCAACCCGAAGGTGGTGGGCACGGCGTGCAGGGCCAGGGTGCGGCCCGCGATGACGGTGTCGCGGTGGGCGGCGGCGAGGCGGCCCAGCGCGTCGGCGGTGCGCAGCAGGTCGGCGCGGAGCGGGACCAGGGTGCGGGCGGCGACCAGCATCATGGCGGTGTCGAGGATGTCCTGGCTGGTGGAGCCGCGGTGGACGTACTCGGCGGCGCTCCCGCCGTCGAGGTGTGCGGTGAGGGCGGCGACCAGGCCGACGACGGGGTTGGCGGTCTCCCGGGCGGCCAGGGCCAGGGCGCGGGCGTCGAAGCGGTCGGCCCGGGCGGCTGCGGTGATCGCCGCGGCGGCGTCCGGGGGGACCGTGCCGAGGCGGGCCTGCGCCCGGGCGAGGGCGGCTTCGGCGTCCAGCATGGCCTGGAGCCAGGCGGTGTCCGAGGTGGTGGCTTCGGCGGGGGTGCCGGCCCGTACCGGGGAGAGCAGTCCGACGTCGGTGTCGGCCCCGGTGGCGGCTCCCGGGCGGGGCGGGGTCACGGCCGGGCCTCCGCTCCGGAGCCGCCGGAGGCGTTCGCGAGCGGCGCGGTGACGGCCGGCAGGGCCAGGGCCGCGTGGGCGATGGCGTCGGAGTCCTCCAGGGTGACGGAGCCGACCCCGGGGCGGATGCCGGCGGCGGTGACCCAGTGCACGGATTCGGTGGGGACGCCGTAGGCGAAGCGGCGCGGGTGTTCGCGGCCTTCTGCGTCGACGAGGCGGTAGGGCCGCTCGGAGACGGCCAGGCCGCCGGTCTCGTACTCGATGCCGCAGGCGCCGCGGATCTGGTAGGGGCGGCACTGGCCGCTCTCCAGCAGCTGGACGAGCAGCGCGTCGGTGGTGCGGCGCAGGTCGGGGTGGGGCAGCCGGGCCTCGATGAGGGCGGTCGTCCGGATGTCGGGGGCGTCGACGCCGGTGGCGGTGGCCACGAAGGCGGGGCCGTCGGGGCCGTCGGGGTCGGCCGTGACGCGCAGGCCGGGGCCGGTGAACTCGACGATGCCCGCGGAGGCCAGCGCGATCAGCTCGTCGATGCGGGAGACGGGCGGGCCGATGGAGAGGAAGCCGTTGAGCGGGGTGTACCAGCCTTCGAGCTCGTCGCGGTGCGAGGTGGCTTCGAGGCCGCCGTGGTCGACGGCGATGCGGATCTCGTTGCGCAGGTCGCGCAGCACGTCCAGGGCCGCCTTGAGGGGGCCGCTGACGTTGCCCTGGCGCGCTTCGTGGGCGTCGCGCAGCAGGTAGGCGAGCATCCAGCGGCGGAAGTCGTCGCGGCCGGTGAAGCGCAGGTCGCCGTAGGGGCGCGAGAGCGTCTCCCAGTTCCAGCGCTGGCCCTCCTCGACGCCCGCTTCGAGCAACAGGAGGTCTTCGGCGTCCTCGTCGGGTGCGGCGAGGTAGCGGTCGATGAAGGAGGCGACGGCGGCGGGTTCCTCGCCGCGGTTGGCCAGCAGGCGCTCGTAGTAGACGCTCTGGACCTCCTTCTGGATCAGCGGCCAGATGTGGATGCCGAAGTGGATCCAGTCGCCGTCCTTGGCGGCCGCGCGCATCGCGTCGACGCGGGCGACGGTCAGCAGGCGGGGGGCGTAGCGGCCGTCGGGGCCCTTCTCGTTCTCGCCGCGCGCCTGGTAGGGGATGCCCCGGCGGGACCCGGCGTACATCTTGGGCTCCAGGCCGGAGGGCCGGTAGACGAGGCGGCCGTCCGCTCTGCGCTCGAAGAAGCCGCCGCGGCCGAGGGTGAACAGCGCCATGTAGTCG
Organism: Streptomyces sp. NPDC043876; assembly: GCF_056435825.1. Classification (NCBI taxonomy): domain Bacteria; kingdom Bacillati; phylum Actinomycetota; class Actinomycetes; order Kitasatosporales; family Streptomycetaceae; genus Streptomyces; species Streptomyces sp. NPDC043876. The sequence continues at coordinate 440,680 of NZ_JBWKDV010000001.1, forward strand.
AAGAAGTTGAGGCCGAGGCCGCGCATCAGGACGGGACGGCCGGGGGTGATCGCGGTCAGGTCGGTGTCGGCGGGGTTGGACGGGCCGGTGTACGAGAGTCCGTACTCGGTGGCGAAGTCGGAGAGCCGCTGTTCCTCGGGGGTGAGCTTGGCGGGCAGGTGGCCCTGGGCGAGGACGACCGCGGACAGGCCCGACAGGCGGACCCCGTCGGCGAGTTCGACGGACTGGGCGCCGCCGGGGGTCTCGGAGTCGTGGAGGGCGATGGCGCGGGTGCGGTGGACCTGGATGTCCACGTGGGCGGGGGCCGCGTCGAGGGCCTCCTCGAAGGCCCACTGGAGGTAGTGGCCGTAGAAGGCGCGGGTGGGGTAGGTGTCGGGGCCCAGCTCGCGGGCCTCGGCGAGGGTCTGGGCGCCGTAGCGCTCCTCGTGCCCGGGGTCGGAGGGGTCCAGGCGACGGGCCCACGCGTAGAGGCTGGGGCCCTCCTCGATGGGGCCCTCGATGCGCACGCTGTCGTCGGTGAAGAGGGTGATCTGCGAGGCGACCGTGTTCATGAGCAGGTGGCGGGGCTGGGCGGTGCGCCACACGTTCCCGGCGCCGGGCGGGGCGGGGTCGACGATGTGGACGGTCAGGGCGTCGTGCGCCGGGGACTTGCGCTCCTGTGCGCAGATCCGCTCCAGGACGGACAGGCCGCGGGGGCCTGCCCCGACAATGCAGATCTGGGCGTGGCTGTGCTGCATGGCTGATCCTTCTGTTCGGGCCGCGGATCACGCGGAGGGGATGTTCCAGCCGACGTCGGAGAGTCCGCACCTGGTACACATGGCCGCTCCTTTCAGTCGCGGATGACGGTCTTGCTGCGCATGAGGAATTCGGCGAGGTAGCCGTCGTGCGGGAGGCCGGGGCCCATCCAGTACGTGGGGTGGTCGCCGGCGTGGACATTGCCGATGGAGGGCTCCGCGACGAGGTCGTCGAGGAGGCGTTCGTCGCGGGTGAGCGCGGTGACGACGAGGCTGCCGCGCAGGGGTCCGATGCCGTCGGCGGGGTCCCAGGGGGCCACCCACACGCAGGGGAAGGGGAGTTCGATGCCGGCCTGCGGGGCGTCGGCGCGCTCCAGCTGGTGGACGGCGGGGCGCAGGGCGGCGCTGCCGTCGCCCAGTTCCTCGGCGATGCCGTCGCCGCCGAGCCAGGCCCTGGCGCCCCCGGTGTGGGAGAGCAGGTAGCGCTCGATCGCGAGGGCGCTGTCGAGCGGCTGGACGGGCAGCACCGCCTTGTCGTCCTCGGGGGGCAGGGCGGGGAGGACGGCGAGGCGCTCGGCGAGCTGCTCGGCCAGCGCGGTGGCGGCGTCCGCGCCTTCGACCAGGACGGTGGTGGTGTTGACGCAGCCGGTGCCGCCGTGTCCGGCGACGGAGGCGACGACGGTGTCGAGGTGCTCGCTCCAGTCGGTGTCGGCGGTGATGAGGATCTTGCTGCGGCCGGGGCCCTGGAGGTGGACGGCCGGGTTTCCGGCGTACTTGCGGATGACGTCCTCGCCGCCGTAGACCAGGGCGCGGTCCACGGCCTGTACGAGGGTGTCGGCCTCGGCGTGGTCGGTGGGCAGCAGCACGATGTGGTCGTCGCCGAAGCCGGCCGCGCGCAGGGCGGTGACCAGCCGGTGCGGGGTGAAGGGTTCGCGGCGGGAGGGGCGGACGGCGACCCGGTAGCCCAGGGCCAGGGCCTCGGGCCACAGGCTGTGGGTGCCGGGGTGGTTCCCGGCGGCGAGGACCCCGAAGGTCTCGCCGCGGCGGGTCCACACGGCGCGGCCGGTGCGGGTGAGCGGGGAGCGCCAGTCCTCGGCGGCGCCGGCCGGGCGGGCCTGGGCGAGGCTGTCGTAGACGCGGGTGAGGCGGGCGGCGATGGCGGTGGTGGTGGCCCGTACGACGGGGAGCGGGACGCCGCCGACGCGGCTGACGGCGCGCTCGTGGGCGTCGATGGTCCGGCCGTCGAGTTCGGCGGTGGCGAAGAGGTGGGCGGCGCGCAGCACGGCGGCGACGCGGGCGTCGGCGTCGAGGGGCCGGGCCCGGTGCAGGGCTTTGGCGGCGCGGTCGACGAACAGGGCCGGGACCAGGCTGAGTTCGGCGGCCGGGGCGCCCGAGACGTCGGTGACGGAGAGCCGCTTGCGGGCGCGGAAGGGGCCGCGCGGGCCGAGCGCGTCGAGGCGCGGGACGGTGCTCACTAGTACACCCCTTCGATGACGGGCTCGTCCTCGAAGGTGGCGACGGGGGCGATGTCGGCGACGGCGTCCCCGACGAGGGCGCCGGCCGCGGGGAGGCGGGTGGCGAGGTCGCGCTCCAGGTTGTTGGGGAGCAGGAAGCCCTTGCTGACGTGGCTGACCAGGACCTGGCCGCGCTCGCCGTAGGGGACGGGTTCGCGGGTGCCGGGGTCGACGACGGAGAAGGTGACGTAGGGGCTGAGCGGGTCGAAGACGCAGGGTTCGTCGTCGGGCAGGCCGGCCCGCTCGCCCGCGAAGCCGAGGATCATGGTGCTGCCGTAGTTCCCGCAGAACGCGACGTCGGGGAAGATCTCCGTCTTGTAGAGGTGGCGGGAGTCGGGGTCGAGCTGGGTGCCGCCCCAGCGGATCGCCTTGACCTTGTGGTTCACCAGTTCGACGAGGTCCTCGCGGCCGGCCAGCCGTTCCAGGACGGACGGGGTGATGGTCAGGACGCCGATGTCCTGGGAGCGCAGGACGAACTCGGCCTGTTCCAGCAGGTGCAGGGCGTAGGCCCCGGCGTCGGCGCCGCGGCCCTGGGCGATGAGCTTCTTCACCCAGCGGGGGTCGAGGTCGATGGTGAAGCCGCGGGCGCCGTGGGTGGTGGCGGAGCGGTGGAAGAACTCGCCGACGATGTGCGGGCCGGTGGGGACCAGGCCGAGCCAGTTCGCGCCGCGCGGGAAGCCGTGGGCGTCGATGTTGGCGTTGGACCACGCCACCATGCGCTCCAGCCAGTCGCGGGTCAGGACCACCCGCTTGGGGGCGCCGGTGGTGCCGCCGCTCTCGAAGACGCCGACGACGTCGGCGTCGGAGCCGTAGCCGCGCGGGATGAGGTCCTCGGCGCGCACGTGGCGCAGCTCGCCGGTGACGTTGGGGAAGAGGCTCAGGTCCGCGTGGGACTTGATGTCGCGGCGCGGGTCGAAGTCGAGGGTCTCGGCCCGCCGCAGCCAGAACGGCGATCCGGTCTCCGGATTGAAGTGCCATTCCATCGCGGCCTGGAGGAACTCGTCCGGATCGGGCGTCACGTCGTACGGAAGGTCCAGGATCGGGTGGGCGGGCGCGGGCACGGTGGTCTCCTTCGGGCAGGGCAGCGGGTACGCCGGCGGGGCCCGGCACGGGGGAATGGACGGCCCCGCCGGCGTACGCGCTGGTCTGGTGGCCCGGGTGACCGGGCGTGCTGGTGCAGGACGCGGCTAGACGCGGATCAAGGTGGCGCACCAGCGGCCGGTGGAGATCCCGCAGAGGGCCACCAGGTCGCCGGGGTTCAGTTCGCCGCTCTCCACCTGGAGACCGAGCGAGATCAGCTGGTCGGCGCCGCCCATGTGGCCGTGGCCGGGGGCGATGGCCGCGTTGGTGCGTTCCAGCGGGATGCCGAGCGGTCCGGCGACGGCGGCGATGCTGGAGGGGACGTCGTTGAGGTAGATGACGTGGTCGATGTCGGTGCGGGCGACGCCGGCCCGGCGGCAGGCGCCCTCGACGACCTCCACCAGGCGGGTGTAGCGCTCCCCGATGAAGGTGCGCAGGGCGGCGGGGTTGCCTCCGAACTGCTCGCGCACCTGGTCGTAGGCGGAGGGCGCGTCGGCGCTGGTCCAGCCGACGGGGGGCAGCGGGGTCACCGCGCCGCCGAAGTCCAGGCGCAGCAGGTCGCTGTACTCGGGGTCGGTGAACTGCTCGCTCGCCAGCCACCGGTTGGCGGTGTGGCCGCGCCGCACGACGACGGCGACGGCGGCGTCGGACAGCACGGTGTTGATGACGTTCATCCGGTTGCGGTGGAACTCGCTGACCCGGTTGACGACGACGAACAGGGCGTACTCCGCCTCGGGTTGCAGGGCGAAGGTGGAGGCGACGTAGAAGAGGCCGTTGACCCCGGACCCGCACCCTTCCTGCAGCAGCAGGGTCTGGGTGCGGCCGATCTTCAGTTCGCGGGCCAGTGCGGAGGCGCTGTCCCAGTAGGAGTACTCGGGCATGTCGGTGATCGCGACGACGACCAGGTCGAGGGCGTCGGCGCTGATCCCGGCGCGGGAGAGGGCCTGTTCGGCGGCGTCGCGCGAGAGGTCGGTGCCGGTGACGCCGTCGGGTGCGCGGTGGAAGGTGTGGTAGCCCCACTTCACGACCCGCTCGGGGTCGCTGACGTAGTCCGCGGCGGCGCTCGCGACACTCTGGTCCTCCCCGAACGCGTAGCCGAAGGAGACGATGCCGATGTCGGTCACGGCGGCCTCAGGCGGCTTCCGCGTCGGCGGCGGTGATCCGGGCGATCCGCTCGGTCAGCTCGTCGGCGGCCTCGCCGAGCGGGCGCTCGAAGAGGACCAGCAGGTCGTACTCGATGCCGAAGCGCTCGTGGGCGTACCGGCCGAGCTGGAGGGCGAGGGCGGAGTGGCCGCCCAGTTCGAGGAAGGTGTCCTCCAGGGTGACGTCGGGCTCTTCGAGCAGCTCGGCCACCCAGGCGCGGGTGGCCTCGCGGACCTCCTCGGGCAGTGCGGCGGCGGTCGTGTGGTGCTGGGGGATGCTCATGCGGACTGGCTCCTCTGCTCTTCCCAGATGCGGGCCACCTCGGCCCGGTTGACCTTTCCGTTGACGGTGCGCGGCAGGTAGGCCAGCGGCAGCGCCTGGTAGACGGACGGGTGCATGTACGACGGCAGCAGGTCGCGGACGTGGGCGCGCAGGGTGCGGGCCCGGGGGTCCTCGGCGCCCTCGGCGACGAGGTAGGCGCAGGCGAGCCGGTCGTCGCCGGGCTTGAAGGCGTGCACCCAGACCACGGCGTCGGTGACGGCGGGGTGGGCCTGGACGGCGAGTTCGATGTCGCTGAGTTCGATCCGGTGGCCGCGCAGCTTGACCTGGAGGTCGGCGCGGCCGCGGTAGACGAACCGGTCGTCGTGGCGGCGGCTGACGAGGTCGCCGCTGCGGTAGTAGCGGACGCCGTCCACCGTCGGGAAGCGTTCGGCGGTCAGCTCGGGGCGGCCGAGGTAGCCGTCGGCGACCTGCGGCCCGGCCAGCCACAGCTCGCCCTCCTCGCCGGGGGCGGCGTCGCGGCCGTCCTCGGTGACCACGCGGGCGCTGCCGGAGAGCAGGATGCCCACGGGCAGGTCGTCGCGGTCGAGGTCCTCCTCGGTGACCGGGTGGTAGGTGCTGAGGACGGCGGCCTCGGTGACCCCGTACATGTTGACCAGGGCCGGCTGGGACAGCCCGAACCGCTTGGACCAGGGACGGACCGTCTCGGGGGTGAGCTTCTCGCCGCCGAAGATGACGTAGCGCAGGGCGGGCAGGGCGGTGTCCTCGCGCAGCACGATGGTGGTGAGCGCGCCGAAGGCGGTCGGTGTCTGGTTCAGGACGGTGATGCCCTCCTGCTCGACGAAGCGCAGGGTGGCCTCGGGCGAGCGGGCGACGCCGGCGGGCAGCACCACGCAGCGGGCGCCGGTGGACAGCGGTCCCCAGATCTCCCAGACGGAGAAGTCGAAGGAGATGGAGTGGAACAGCAGCCAGCTGTCGCGCTCGTTGAAGGCGAAGGGCCCGTCCGCGCTGGCCAGCAGGACGGCCGCGGCGCCGTGCGGGACCAGGACGCCCTTGGGGCGGCCGGTGGTTCCGGAGGTGTAGATGATGTAGGCGGTGTCGTGCGGGGCGGGCCCGGGACCGGCGGGCGGGGCGACGGCGGGTCCGTCCAGCAGGGCGGCGAGGTCGGCCTCGGGGACGACCGGGACGGCGCCGGTGGGGCAGCCGTCGGGGTCGCCGAGGAAGGCGGCCACGGCGCTGTCGGTGACGATGAACTCGTTGCGGGCGGGCGGGTTGCGCACGTCCAGCGGCACGTAGGCGGCCCCCGCCTTCATCACGCCGATCATCGCGGCGATGGCCGTGGCGCCGGGCGGCAGCCGCAGCGCCACCCGGTCACCGGCGCCCACGCCACGGCGCTCCAGCAGGGCGGCGATGGCGTTCGCCCAGCCGTCCAGGAGGCGGTAGGTGTAGGAGATCCCGTCGGCCGACAGCGCGGTGTGCTCGGGGAAGCGCGCGACGGACCCGGCGAGCAGGTCGGTGAGCGTGCGGTAGTCGGTGGCGCGTTCGGTGTGCGGCGGGCCGATGGTGGCGATGGTCATGGCGGGCTCCGGGGCTCCGGGGTGCGGGCGGTCGGGTCGGGGGCGGGTGGCCGGTGGCCGGTGGGGGGCAGCGGCTCGGCGGGCGGGCCGGGTTCCGCCGGTCAGGCGTGCTTCACCGCGCGGGCGAAGCGCACGACGCGCTCCGCCTGGGCGCGGGCGGCGTTGCGGGTGGTGTCGTCCACGGGCCGGGCGCCCTTGCCGCCGGACCAGTGGGCCGTGCCGTAGGGGTTGCCGTCGGTGAACTTGTCGGGGTGGGTGTAGCCGGGGGCGACGACGATGCCGCCGAAGTGGTGGAAGGAGGCGGTCAGGGCGAGCAGGGTGGACTCCTGGCCGCCGTGCTCGCTCGCGGTGGAGGTGAAGCCGCCGTAGACCTTGTCGGCGAGCAGGCCCTGGCTCCAGGCCGGGCCGAGCGAGTCGAGGAACTGCTTGAGCTGGGCGGAGACGTTGCCGAAGCGGGTGGGCGAGCCGAAGAGGACCGCATCGGCCCACAGCAGGTCCTCGGGGGTGGCCACCGGGACGGCGGCGGTCTCGGCGGCGTGCCGGGCCCAGACCGGGTTGGCGTCGATCGCCGACTGCTGGGCCAGCTCGGCGACCTTGCGCAGCCGGACCTCGGCGCCCGCCTTCTCGGCGGTCTCGGCGATCTCCCGGGCGATCTCGGTGACGTGCCCGGTGGCCGAGTAGTAGATGACGGCGACGTTGACGGCGGTGCCCGGGGCGGCGGGCGCTGCGGGTGCGGTGCTGGGCGCTGCGGTGGTCACGGCGTACGGCTCCTCGGCTCGGTGGTTCACCAGTCGGCGATGTGGCAGGCGCTGAAGTCCTGGTCGGCCCGCGACGCGTTGGGCGTGGGCCGGGCGAAGGCGCGGTTGTAGTAGACGAGCGGGGTGCGGTCGCTCGTGTACGTCTCCTCGACGCAGCCGAGGAGGATGGTGTGGTCCCCCGCGTCGACCGCCGCGTGCATGGAGCAGGCGACCCGGACGCCGGCCAGGTGCAGGCCGGGCAGGCCCAGTTCGCAGGTCTCCATGTCGCCGGCGGCGAACCGGTCGATCCCGGAGGTCGCGAACCGCTTTGCCACCGCGTGCTGTTCCTCGGTGAGGACGTTGATCAGGAAGTGCCGTGCGGTGGCGAACGCGGCGTGCGTGCTGGCGCCCTTGTCCAGGCAGACCGAGACGAGCGGCGGGTCGAGGGAGACGGAGCTGAACGAGCTGGCGGTGAAGCCCCAGCGCGTGCCGTCGCCGTCGATCGTGGTCACCACCGTCACCGGGCCCGGTACGCGGGCCATCGTGCCGGTGAGCAGGGAGCGCTCCATCGCACCGTCCTTCCTTTCCGGTCGGGTCGGGTCGGTTCTCATCGAAGGGGCCGGTCAGGGCTGGAGGCGGCTGGTGTGCCAGTCGCCGCCGAGGCGGGTGTAGGAGAGCCGGCGGTGCAGCCGGTCGGAGGCGGCGTTCCAGAACTCGACCTCGGCGGGCTCCAGCAGGTAGCCGGTGAACCGCTCGGGGCGCGGCAGCGGCCGGCCGCCCTCCGCGAGGTCCAGCGCCCGTTCCCGCAGCGCTTCCAGGTCCCCGGCCGGGTCGCTCTGGTGGGAGACCGTGGTCATGGAGTGCAGCGGGGTGGGGCGGGCGGCCCACAGCTCGTCCGACGCGGCCGCCGGCAGGGCGGTGACCGGGCCGGACAGGATGAGCTGGCGGCCGCTCTCGCGCCAGTACAGGACGCCGGACGCCCAGCAGTTGGCGGCGAGTTCGCGGCCCTTGCGGCTGGTGCTGTGGGTGGTGAAGACGAAGCCGCGCTCGTCCTCCCGGGCGATGGTGACGATCCGGTTGGAGGCGTGCCCCATCCGGGTGGCGGTGGCCAGGGCCAGCGAGCGGGGCTCGCGGACCCCGCGCCGGACGGCGTCGGCGATCCACTGCCGGGCCAGCGCGAGGGGGTCGGCGGGCGGGTCGTCGTATTCGGGGAAGGGGAGGTCGGTGGCGCCGGTCAGGGACTCGTACTTGCTGGTGTCGAGCCCGGGGCGGGCGGTGGCCGCCGCGGGTGTGGTGGTCGTGGTCATGGCCGCTGCTCCCTAGACGTAGATGGTTCCGCGGGCGATGACCGTGCCGTAGCCGCCCACCCGCACCCCGTTGACCCGGTCCGCCTGGCCGTGCGCGGTGGCGCACATCCGGGACGGGCGGCCCATCTCGACCCCCTGGGTGATCTTGATGCGCTGTCCGTACGGGGCCAGCCCGTGCCGGGCCAGGTGGATGGCCAGCGGCCCCGCGGCCGATCCGGTGGCCGCGTCCTCCACGACCCCGTAGGCCGGGGAGAACATCCGGGTGCGCCACTCCTCCCCCGCGCCGGCGAAGCAGTTCGCCGCCATGTCCGGGAAGCGGGACAGTGCCCGGTGGTCGGGCCGCAGCGCGGACAGCGCCTCGACGCTCTCCACGCCGACGAACACGTGCCGCGGGCCGTTGTGGTAGATCTCCACGGGGGCGATGGACTCCCGCACGCCCAGGGCTTCGAGCAACTCCTCCGCGTGCTCGTACGGTTCCCAGCTCGGGTGCGGCTGGCGCATCTGCACGATGACCGAGCCGTCCCCGTTGTCCATGCCGACGTCGAAGGGGATCACTCCCATCCCGGTCTCCAGCCGCAGCCGTTCCTCCTTGCGGCCGACGCCGAGCGCCTTGCGGGACAGCCCGAGCGCGACGGCGGTGCCGAGCATCGGGTGCCCGGCGAAGGGCAGTTCGTTGACCGGGGTGAAGATCCGGATCCGTGCGTCGGCCTCGTCCGCGTCGGGCGGCAGGACGAAGGTGACCTCGGAGAGGTTCATCTCCCGCGCGATGGCCTGCATCCGGTCGGCGGTGAGGTCCTCGCTGCCGAAGAAGACGGCCACGGGGTTGCCTTCTAGCGGGTTGCGCGCGAAGGCATCCACGACCATGTAGTCATGCATGGGGAAGCGCTCCCTGACTGAGTGAGGTGGCGTCGGCGAACGCGGCGCCGAGCCCGTGGAGGGTGACGAGGGGGTGTACGCCCTCCACCGCGGCTTCGACCTCGAACCGGGACCGGTGCGTGGGCGGCCCGCCGATCAGCTCGGCGGCCCGGTTCGCGGGCAGGACACCGGCCGGGGGGCGCTCGCTCCAGAGCATCACGGCCCCCCACCGGTTGCCGGGCCGGTCCGCGATCCACAGCTTGAGGACCAGTCCGGGCACCTCCGCCCACGCGTCCACGGCCTCCTCGCGCAGGTGCTCGCGCAGGGAGTCGATGCTCGCGCCGGTCCCGGCCAGTTCCCACCAGGCGATGTCCACCCTCATCGGGCCGCCACCTCCAGGGACCCGAGGGCCCGCAGCAGGGCCTGCCCCAGGATCCGGGGGCCGTCCACGGTGAGTACGGATTCGGCGTGGAACTGCATGGAAGCGAAGTGCGCTCCGCGCAGGGCGTGCACTTCGCGGGTGCGCGGGTCGCGGCTGATCTCGACGATGCCGAGGTCCCCCGCGTCGATCTTGTCCTCGGTGCTCTGGGCGGCGTACGTGTTGTAGAAGCCCACGCGCTCCGCCGTCCCGAAGAGGTCGATCTCCCGCTGCACGCCCTGGTTGGGGGTGGCGCGGCGGACCAGGCCGAGGCCCAGGCGCAGGCTCAGCACCTGGTGGCTGAGGCAGACCGCGATGAACGGCCGTCCCTGGTCGAGGAGCCGGCCCGCGAGGGCGTCCAGGTGGATGATCCGCGGGTCGGTGGCGTCGCGCGGGTCGCCGGGGCCGGGGCCGAGGACCACCAGGTCGTGGTCGGCCACGTCGTAGGGCTCGTCGAAGCGGCGGACGCTCACGTCGAGGCCGAGGGAGGCGAGCTGCTGGCCGATCATCGCGGTGAAGGTGTCCTCCGCGTCGACGACCAGCGCCCGCAGCCCGGCGAGCCGGGGCTCCCACGCGCCGCGGTCGCCGCGTTCGGCGCAGCCGCGCAGCCAGAACGCGGCGATCCCGGTGTTGCGGGCCTCCAGGGCCGCCCGTACCTCGGGGTGGGCGGCGAAGCGCACGGCGGTGTCGGACTCCAGGGCGCTGAGCACCCCGGCGGCCTTGGCGCGCGTCTCTGCGACCTCGGAGGCGGGGTCGGAGTGGCGCACCAAGGTGGCGCCGACGCCGATCCGCATCCGGCCGTCCGCGCCGATCTCGGCGGTCCGGATCAGGATCGCGGAGTCCAGGGTGCGCCCGCCCGCCGGGTCGCGGCCGATGAGGGCGGCGATCCCGCCGTAGTAGCCGCGGCCCTCGGGCTCGTAGCGCCGGATGACCCGGGCCGCGCTCTCCAGCGGGCTGCCGGTGACGGTCGGCGCGAACATCGTCTCGTGCAGGATCTCCCGCACGTCGCGGTCCGTGGTGCCCTCGATGAAGTACTCGGTGTGCGCGAGGCGGGCCATCTCCTTGAGGTGGGGCCCGGTGACCCGGCCGCCGGTGGCGCAGATCCGGGCCATCATCTTCAGTTCCTCGTCGACGACCATGTACAGCTCGTCGGCCTCCTTGCGGTCGGCGAGGAAGCGGGTGACCCCGTCGAGGGTGGGGCCGGTGGCCGGGTAGCGGTAGGTGCCGCTGATGGGGTTCATGACGGCGGTGCCGTCCGCGAGCGAGAGGTGCCGCTCGGGGGTGGCGCCGACGAAGGTGCGCCCGCCCGTGTGCAGGGCGAAGGTCCAGTAGGCGCCCTGCTCGCGTTCCAGCAGCCGCCGGAAGAGGGCGGGCGCGGTGCGCCGCGGGACGAAGTCCTCGATGGCCGCGGTGTAGGTGCGCTTGATGACGAAGTTGGAGCCGGCGCCGGCGCCGATCTCGTCGGTGACGATCCGCCGGACGGTCGCCGCGTACTGCGCGTCGTCCACGTCGAAGCCGCCGTCGCGCAGCCGCACGTCCTGGTCGGCGATCCGGGCGGGCAGCTCGGCGAGCGCGACCGTCTCCCGTTCGGTGACGGTCATCGCAAGCAGCGGCGCCCCGTCGTCGGGGGCCTCGAACCCGCGCTCGGCGAGCTGCCGGTAGGGCACGACCACAAGCACCTGGTCGGCGTCGAGCGGTACGTCGGCCAGCGCGGCCGGGGTGTGCACGGCGCCGGTGAGCACCTCGACGGTGCCGGGGGCCAGCTCGGGGCGGTGCAGCAGTGCGAAGTCGGTGACGTCGCCGGCGAGGATGCGGGCGAGGAGGTCTCTGTTCACGCGAAGACCTCCCCGGCGGGTATGACCCGGCCGCAGCGCTGGGCGACGTACTCCAGGGCCTGGGCGTGGTGGGCCGCGGAGAAGTCGCCGACGGCGTCCGCGGCGAGGAAGGGCTGGATGTCGTGGGCGAAGGCGTCCAGCGCGGTGGCGAGCACGCCGATGTGGGCGTAGACCCCGCACAGCACGAGCTGGTCGCGCCCTTCGGCGCGCATCCGCTCCAGCAGGCCGGAGCGGAAGAAGGCGCTGTAGCGCCACTTGGTGAAGACCCAGTCGTCCGCGTCGGGCGCCAGCTCGCCGACCACCTCGCGGTCCGCGTCACCGGTCCGCATGCCGGGCCCCCAGAAGTCCTTGAGCAGGCCGCGCTGGGTGTCCGACATCCGGCCGGGCTGGGCCGTGTAGGCGACGGGGACGCCGAGGGCGGCGGCGCGCTTGCGGAGCTGGGACGCGTGGTGCACGAGGTCCGCGCGCAGCGGGTCGGGCAGGGCGGCCAGGAAGTAGCGCTGCATGTCGTGGACGAGCAGCACGGCCCGGCCGGGGTCAGGGGTCCAGGAAACGGTGTTGGCGGGCAGTTCCGCCGCGGTGGGCAGCGGATAGGACTCGACGGGAGGCAGGCCGGGCATCGGGCATCTCCTTATTACGTGGGGATTCCTTCGCGCCGTACCTGCGGGACGTCGATCCCGAGGGCGCGGAACTGCTGGCAGGGGTTCATGAACTCGCGCTGCTGCTTGATCTTTCCGTCCTCGAAGAGGAAGGAGTGGATGAAGTGGTTGGTGTAGTGGCCGACGGGATAGCCGGGATAAACGATCTTTCCTTCGCCGCGGCATTCGACCCAGAAGCGGTTCGGGTCCTGGGTGGCGAAGATCTCGACGTCCGTCCAGGCCCAGTCGGGGAAGCAGCGCAGCGACCACACGGCGTGCTCGCCGAGCCGGTCGCGGCCGGTGATGGTGATCGGTTCGCCGGTCTCGTTGGTCCACAGACCGCCGACGCCGTCCTCGGTGAAGAGGAGGTGGCGCTTCAGGCGGTCCTGGCCGCGGGTGTTCATGTACTGCTCGACGACGGCCCGGTTGTGTTCCCGGACGGCCTGCTCGTCGGCCTGCTGATCGAACGACATGGTGATCCTTTCCGGCGGGGAGGGGGGTCAGACCAGCAGGCTGATCTCGCGCGGGTCCCGGCCGACCAGGGCCCGGCCGTAGAGCTGCTGCGGGATGCCCATGCCGAAGCCCGCGTGGCGGCTGCCGACGTTCACGTCGCGCCAGATCCGCTGGAGCGGGTTGGACTCGTTGAAGGCGGAGGAGCCGTACGCCGTCATCAGGATGTCCACGGCCTCCCGGCAGAGCTGGGCGACCTGGGTGGAGTACTGCCGGGCGGCGGCCCGGACCAGGACGTCCGCGAACTCCCCCGCATAGGCGGCCTCGTCGGCCGCGTCCGCGATCTTCCCGGCGAGCAGCCGGGCCGTCTCGATCTTCGTGGCGGCCTCGGCCAGGTCCAGCTGGAGGGAGGGCGACTCGGCCTGGTTCGGGTAGCGGGAGCCGGCCGCGGGCCGCTGGGGGGCCGCCTCGCGAACGAAGTCGAAGGCGGCGGTGGCGCCGCCGAGCAGGGAGCCCAGCAGGCCGATGGAGAAGAGCCCGACCAGGCTGTTGCGGTAGCGGTGGGCCGGGTCGACCAGCCCGTCCGTCTCGCCGTTGAGCAGCGGCAGGTAGGGCAGCAGCCGGCGTTCGGGGACGAAGACGCCCGTCGCCACCACGGTGTTGCTGCCGGTGCCGCGCATCCCGGCGAAGTGCCAGGTGTCCTTGATCGAGACCTCGTCGGCCCGCATCAGGGCGAAGTGCACGACCGGGTCGCGGTCCGGGACCGGTACGGCGATCAGGACGCCCACCCAGTCGGCGTGCAGCGAGCCGGAGACGTAGGCCCACTCGCCGGTGACGAGCACCCCGCCGTCGGCCGGCTCGACCCCGCGGGCCGGCATGCCGAGCACCAGGGCGGTGCGGGCGTCCGGGTTCAGGCTCCACACCTCGTCCTGCACCGCGCGGGGGAAGAGGGAGGCGACGAAGTTGCCCGCGTTCAGCACTCCGGTGATCCACGCGGTGGAGCTGCACCCGCGGCCCACCTCGGTGGCGACCTCCAGCAGGGTGCGGATGTCGGCCTCGTAGCCGCCCAGGCGCCGCGGGGTCATCAGCCGCATCAGGCCCGCGCCGGTGACCGCGTCGATGCTCCGCCCGGTCAGCCGTCGCGCGCCGTCGCTCTGCGGTGCGTCCTCCCACAGGCCCGCGCGCAGCGCGGCCGCCCGGGCCACCAGCTCCGCGCGGCCCGGGGCCACGCCGTTCACGGCTTCACTCTGCACGGTCTTCTTCCCTTCAGCGGGGTCGGTCGGGGTCGGTCGGTGCGGTGGTGCGGCGGGTTCAGTCGCCCTGGGCGGCGCGGGCGAGGGCGTCCCACTGCTTCCACCCGGCCAGCCGCTCCTCGTAGGCGGTGGTGATCGTATCCAGCACGGTCGCGCCGAGCAGCACGCGCAGCGGCGGGTCCGGGTGGTCGACCAGCTCCAGCACCGGCCCGGCCGTGGCGGCCGGGTCGCCGGGGGCGGAGCCGGCCGAAGGGGCCTTCGCGACCTCCGCGTAGGCCGCGGAGGGCTCGGCCCAGACGGCCGAACTGCCGCGCCAGTCGGTCTTGTACGGGCCCGGCTCGACCAGGGTGACGCGGATGCCGAAGCGGGCCACCTCCTGGGCGAGGGAGTCGGTCAGCCCCTCGACCGCCCACTTGGAGGCGTGGTAGAGCCCGAGCATCGGCCAGGACGCGAGCCCGGCGATGCTGGACATCTGGAGGATGTGGCCGCTGCCCTGGGCCCGCAGGACCGGCAGGACGGCCTGCGTCACCCACAGCGTGCCGAAGAGGTTGGTGTCGAGCTGCTCGCGGGCCTGGGCCTCGGTGACGTCCTCGACGGCGCCGAACAGGCCGTAGCCCGCGTTGTTGACCACGACGTCGATCCGGCCGAAGTGGGCGTGGGCGGCGGCGACGGCCGCGAAGGCCGCGTCCCGGTCCCGGATGTCGAGCCGCAGCGGCAGGACCGCGTCGCCGTACGCCTCGACGAGGGGGTCGAGGGAGGCGAGGTCGCGGGCGGTGGCGGCGACCCGGTCGCCCCGTTCGAGTGCGGCCTCGGCCCAGACGCGGCCGAATCCCCGGGACGTGCCGGTGATGAACCAGACCTTTCCTGTCACTGCGGCAGTCACTGCGGCTCCTTAACCCGTCGGTGAGGCTTGGGCTCCATTCATCCCGACGCACGGCGGGCCTGTCCACGAAGGGAATTCGGACACCCCGTCCGAGTGAGGAATTTCCTCGGACGGACACCCGGAACGTCTCCTCGGACACCAACCGGCGTTTCGGACAACGGAGTCGGCGGGTGATACTGCCGGGAATCCCGCACCCTACGGATCCCCGAGATCGAATTCACCGCAAGGAGATTCGCGTGAGCGCCACGGAACAGACGTACGACTACGCCGCCGCCGATTTCAACGCCGTCTACACCGGCGGCGAACTGCTCGAAGGGGCCGCCATCAAGGTCGTCCCGTGGGACATCGGCGAGGCCCAGCCGGACGTCGTGGAGCTGGAGCGCCTCGGCCGCTTCGCCGGTGAGGTCCTCGACGTGGGCTGCGGCCCCGGCGACAACGCCGTCTTCCTGGCCGGCCGCGGCTACAAGGTCACCGCCGTCGACGCCGCTTCCGCCGCCATCGAGCAGGCCCGCGCCCGGGCGGGTGACCTCGACATCGACTTCGCCGTCGCCGACGCGACCGCCCTGACCGGCTACGAGGGCCGCTTCGACTCCGTCCTGGACAGCGCCCTCTTCCACACCCTCCCGGCGCCCGCCCGCCCGCTGTACGCGGCGGCCCTGCACCGGGTCACCCGGCCCGGCGCGCGCCTGAGCGTGCTGTGCTTCGCCGACGTGCCGGGCGGCATGCCCGCGCCGCTGTCGGTGCCGGAGGAGGAGCTGCGCACGACGCTGACGGAGGCGGGCTGGACGATCACCTCGCTGGAGCTGTCGGAGTACGCGGGCGTCGCGGCCGGCATGGAGAAGTTCTTCGAGCGCACCGGCCGGCGCCCCGAGCTGGACGCCAAGGGCCGCACCCGGCTGCCGGTGTGGAAGCTGTTCGCCGAGCGCGCCCCCGAGGCGGTCCCCGGGGCGGCGGCGTGAGCGCGGCGCACGCCTCCGTCCCCATCGCCCCCGCCCGTCCGGCCCCTCCCGCCCCGGTGCGGCGCGCGTTCCCCGTGCTGCGCGCCCGCCGGGTCGGTGCCACCGCCGCCTTCTACGAGCGGCTCGGCTTCCGGGCCGGGCACCGCCACCCCGCGAAGGGCGAGCCGGACTTCGTGGCGCTGCGCCGCGACGACGCGGAGCTGGCGGTGAGCCGGGACGACGGGGCCGTGGAGCTGCCCTCGGGGGGCGTCGACCTGTTCGTGTTCGTGGAGGCCGTGGACGCCACCGTGGACGTCCTGCGGGCCGCGGGCGCCCCGGTGGTCCAGGAGCCGGAGAACACCCCGTGGGGCGAGCGGGTGGCCTACGTCCGCGACCCCGCGGGCAACCGGGTGGGCCTCGGCTCACCGGCCGCCTGACCTCTGCGGACGCGGAAGCGCCCCGGGACCGATCGGTCCCGGGGCGCCGCTGTGTGTGGAGCCGGCCGCAGGAGGATTACGCGGCGGGCTCGATGTTCAGGTTGGTGCGGAACACGTTGCCCGGGTCGTAGACGCCCTTGAGCTTGGCGAGGCGGGCCCGGGTGGCCGGGTCGTACAGCTCGTCCGCGTAGGCGTCGGCGGTGCGCTCGCCGTAGACGAAGTTGAGCGAACGGCCCAGGGTCCACGGCCGGACGGCCTCGTCCAGGGCGGCGTGCGCGGCGCGGATGTCCGCCAGGGGCGCCTCGTCCGAGCCGGACAGGACCCGCAGGATGTAGGCGGCCTCGCGGAACGGCACCGCGTTGGGCACCTCCGGCTGCCGCGCCAGGGCCCCGCCCATGTGGCGCAGGTCGACGATGCAGTCCACCGGCGATCCGGGTCCGGCGAGGGTGCGTACGGCGTCCAGGATCTGCGGGTTCAGCTCGCTCAGCAGGACGCTGTTGCCGTCGTAGGCGTGCGAGAAGGTCGGCTCGGCGTAGATCGAGCCGACCTCGGGGTAGGCAAGCTCCCCCAGGTGCTCGTGGATGATTTCCACGCCGAACCCACGCCACGGGGCGACCAGTTCGGGGCCGCCGGCCAGGTCGGTGGTGGCGAAGCGGACGTGCACGACGTGGCGGCCGCGCAGCGGCTCGGGGAAGACCGGGATCGGCGGGTACTCGATCATCCCGAGGGAGGCGGTGACGCTCTCGGGAGCCGTCGCGGTCCAGCTGCGGAACTGCTCCAGCACCCGGTCGGCGTGCGCCGCGTCGAAGTACATGCCGCCGCCGTAGACGGTGGCGACCGGCAGCAGCGAGATCTCCAGGGCGGTGACGATGCCGAAGTTGTCGCGGCCGCCGCGCAGCGCCCAGAACAGGTCGGGGTCGCTGTCGGCGGTGACCCGGCGGGCCCGCCCGTCGGCGGTGACCACCTCGACGGCCTCCACCAGGTCGGCGGCGTAGCCGAACTCCCGCGCCAGCAGACCCAGTCCGCCCGCGAGGGTGTAACCGGTCACGCCGACGTGCCCGGCGGAGCCGCTGAGCGGGGCCAGCCCGTGCGGGGCGGTCCGCTCGACGACCTGCTCCCATCGGGCGCCCGCCTCGATGCGGGCGGTCCGCGCGCCGGGGTCGACGGTGACGCCGGTCAGCCGCCGGGTGCTGATCACCAGGCCGCCCCGGTCGAGGACGGTGACCCCGTGGCCGGTGGCCTGGACCGAGACCGGGATTCCGCGTTCGGCGGCGAAGGCCACCGCGAGCCGGACGTCCTCGGCGTCCGCGGCGCCGAGGACGGCGGCGGGGTCGTGCCGGTATCCGGCCTGGAATCCGGTGAGTTCCTCCTCGTAGCCCTCCTGTCCGGGAGTGAATACCGGCCCGGTCACCGATTCCACAAGGGGGGTGAAGTCAATCCGGGTGCTGTCATGGGACATCAGGACTATTCCTTTCGATGGCGCGCAATGCGGTGGTTCACAGGGTGGTTCAGCCGACTTTTTGGAGGTCGGGATTCGGGGCGTCCACGGGAAGCGCGGCCGGTTTTCCGGTCTCCGCGGATTTACCGGACGGCATCAGGAGGCAGGCGAGGGCGCCCACGAGCAGCACCGCCACGGGCAGCAGCAGGGTCGTCCCGGAGGCCTGCGCCAGCCCTTCGTGGAAGGCATGGCGTTCGGCGGCCGACGCGCCCTCGGCGAGGGTCTCGGTGGCGAGCCGGGAGGACAGCTGCGCCTGCATCAGCACACCGACGGCGGCGGCGCCGATGACGCAGCCGACCTGCCGGATCGAGTTGTACATCCCGGCCCCCGCACCGATGTCGGCGACGGGCAGCGTGCCGGTGGCCACGTTCGCCATGGGCGCGAAGGCCGCGCCCGTACCGATCCCGGCGAAGAACAGCGCGCCGGCGAGCTGCCAGACCCCTCCGTCGGGGCGCATCGCGAGGACGATCATGCCCAGGCCGGCCGCGAAGACGAGGAATCCGGCGAGGACCACCCATTTGCCGGGGACCCGGTCGGAGAGGGTCCCGGCGAGCGGCCCGGCCAGCCCGCTGGAGACGGCGACGGGCACCATCAGCAACCCGGCCTGCTGCGGGGAGAGTTCCATGACCGCCTGCATGTAGAGGGTGAGCGGCAGGTAGAGGCCGGTGACGGCGAAGCCGATGGCCGCCGCGGCGAAGGCGGCGGTGGAGAAGTGGCGGCGCCGGAAGAGGGAGAGCGGCATCAGCGGCTCGCGCGGGTTGAAGCGCTGCCACAGGACGAAGGCGGCGAGCAGGACCACGCCCGCGCCGATGACCACCGGCACGGTGAGCGGTCCGGCGACGGTGCCCCAGTCGTAGTGCTGGCCGTTCTGCAGGCCGAACACCACGGCGAACAGGCCGAGTCCGGAGAGCAGGGTGCCGAGCAGGTCGAAGCGGCGGTGGTTGCGGGGCTGGCCGCCGGGGACCAGCTTCGCGGTCATGACGAGCCCGGCCAGGCCGATCGGCACGTTGACCAGGAAGATCCACTGCCAGCCGGCCGAGCCGACGAGGAAGCCGCCGAGCAGCGGTCCGACGGTGGTGGCCAGGCCCGCGACCGCGCCCCAGACCCCGAGGGCCGCGCCGCGCCGGTTGGCGGGGAAGAGGGTGGTCACGAAGGCCATGGTCTGCGGGGCCATCAGCGCGGCCCCGACGCCCTGCACGGCGCGCGCGGTCATCAGCATCTCCGCGCTGCCGGAGAGCCCGCACCACAGGGAGGCGGCGGTGAAGACGGCCATGCCGGCGAGGAAGACTGGCTTGCGGCCGAAGCGGTCGCCGAGCCGTCCGGCGACCAGCAGGGGGACGGCGTAGGTGAGCAGGTAGACGCTGTGCACCCAGGTGATCCGGTTGAGGTCGGCGTGGAGGCCGTCCATGATGCCGGGGATCGCGACGGTCACGATCGTCGTGTCCATCATGATGAGGAAGAAGCCGACACAGAGTGCCGACAGCGCTGCCCACGGATTCTTCGCGCTGGTCGCGCTCTGTCCTTCGGTGGCGTTCGCGGTGGTCGTCATCGTGTCAACTCATCTTCTCTCAGCGGTTCTTCAGTTCTCGTCGGTACGTAAGCGGGCGCCGCGGTGCTCCAGTTCGGTGGCTATCTCGTCCCAGTGCGCGGCGCAGGCCCGCGCCATGGCGGCGATCTTCGGGGCCTGGTGGTCGGGGGCGCGCAGCACCACGCCGCTCTCGCCCTCGCGGATCATCCGGGCCTCCAGCCAGCGGATCATCGCGCGGCCCTCGTCGCTGTACTTGAGGGTGGGGTCGCGCTTGAGGGAGTCCAGGACGATGGAGAGGTCGACGGGGGCGCGGCCCGCGGCGCGGCCGGGGCGGGCGCCGTCACCGTCCGGCGCGGGGGTGCGTACGCCCGTACGGACGCCCGTACGCGCCCCCGCGCCGCTGCCGGGCAGGGGGCCCTCGCCCCGGGCGAGGCGGTCGCGCACGTCCCGGGCGGTCTCCACCGAGATGCCGGAGGAGCGGGCGATCTCGCGCAGCGAGGCCTCGGGGCGGACGGCGAGGTAGTCCATGGCGCGCAGCCGGCCCTCGGTGGCGTTGAGCGGGCGGGCCCGGCCGTCGCAGCCCACCCGGGCGGCGGGCAGTTCGCCGGGGGCTCCGGCCTCGCCGTTCTCGGCGGCGGCGCGGCGCAGCACGCCGACGGTCTTGCCGGACAGGCCGACCTTGGCGGCGACGGCCCGGTCCGACCAGTCGGGCCAGGCGCGCAGGATGCGGCGCGCGGACTCGCGGCGGTCGGAGAGGGTCAGCGGCAGCCCGTGCCGGTTGTTCGCCTCGACGGCCAGCAGGAACGCCTCGGACGGCGTGCCGTCGAACCAGCGGACGGCGATGGAGGCGCGCCCGCGCAGCCGGGCCGCGTGCAGCCGGTGCATCCCGTCGACCACGCGCAGGGTGGAGCGGTGGACGACGATCGGCGGGAGTTCGGTCTCCAGGCCCGCCAGCATCCGGACGTGGTCCTGGTCCACGCCGGCGAGGCGCGGGGACTCGGCGTCGAGCAGCGCGTCCACGGGCACGCAGCCGGTCATCAGGGCCGAGGCAGGCGTCGGCAGGGTGACCGGGCGCAGGGCGGTGACACCGGACAGGGCGGGCAGGGCGGTGAGGGCGGGCAGCTTGATCGTGCGGACGGGGGCTGCCGCCGTGTCGACGGTCATTTCGACTCCTTGGGTCGCATCCTCGGGTCGCGTCCTCGCGTCACGGAGCGCGGTCAGCCGCTGAACGCGTGGGCGCGGGCACGGGGGTGGGCGCGGTCGGAGGTGCGGGCGCGGTCGGCGGTGAGCGTGCGGTCGGCGGCCGCGGCGCGGTCGGCCGCGAGGGCGCGGTCGGCGGCCGCGCGGTCGACGGTGCGGTCGGGGGCGGTACGGGCCGTCCGGCGCGGGGCGCCCAGCAGGCGGTGGGCGGCGGCGGCCGAGACGAGGGTCATGTGGCGGTGCCAGCCGGGGAAGGAGCGCCCCTCGAAATCGAGCAGCCCGCAGTCCTCCAGCACCTCCATCGAGGTGGCCAGGGACAGCGAGGTGGCGGCCGAGAGGGAGAACCGGGCGGCGGCCAGCGTGCGGCCGTCGGGGTCGGCGATCCAGTGCTTCGCGGGCCGGTCCGGGGCCGCCGGGTCCCACTCGGTGAGCAGGGCCAGCGGGCGGGCCACCCCGGGCACCCGGATGAGCGCGGGCGCCCGGCGCAGCCGGCCGCCCGCGAGCGGGGAGGCCGCGGGGCCGAGGCGGGCGGCGAGCCGGGCCACGGTGGTGGTGTGCGGGGCGCGGTCGCCGGGCGGCCCGCACAGGACGGGCGTGCCCGGAGGTACGGACACGGCGAAGCCGAGGCTGCGGCCGGCCAGCCCGGCGACGAGCCGCACCGCGTCGGCGGGGGCCTCGGTGGCGGCCTCGGCCACGACGGGCACGCCCGCGGCGGACGCGTGGGCGGCGGCGGCCTCGGCGGCCTGGTCGAGGCCGAGCCCGGGGTGGGGGGTGGGGGCGGTGCGGGCGGCGGCCGGTATCCGGGCCCGTTCGCACAGCTCGTCGTCCTCGCTCCAGCGGCCGGGCAGGCACAGCCGCCAGTCGACCGGGACGCTGGCGAGGTCGGTGACGAGGAACAGCCCCAGCGCGAGCTGGCAGCTCAGGGTGCGCCCGCCCGCGGGATCGAAGCGCCGGTGCACCCCGGCGGAGCACTCCCCGCGCTTGGGGATGACCACGGGCACCATGCGCAGCGCCCGCACCCCGGCCTGCTCGCCGCACCAGGCGGCCAGCTCCCGGCGGACCGGGTTCCAGTCCCACGTACTGGCGTTGACCACCTGGTGCAGGGACTGCGAGGCGGCGCCGAGCGCGGCGGTCGAACGCGCCATGTTCCGCACGGACTTCTTGCCGGGCGTACCCAGCAGCCCGGACAGATAGGCACCGGCCCAACGGCGCTGATCGGTGCGGGGCAGGCAGTGGAAGAGACGCCGGGCGAGTAGGTCGGCGGTCGGCATGGCGGGCAGCTCCCTCCGGCGAACGGGTCGATCGGGTCGGTTGGCCAGCACAATAAAGAATAGCGAGTGTTCTCTATGTTTTGCGACCCCGCGGCACCTACGAAACGACTTTGTCACTTCCACGGCCGCCGACTCGGCACCCAACTGACGCTCAGCGGAAGGCGGTTGAGGCGCCCCACCCCGGCGCCCCAGCCAGCCGGGGCGGGCTGGTGGCCGTCGGCGTACACGGCTGGACGACGCCCAGGAGGTGCTGGCCGGACGGTACACCGACCGGGCCCGCGCCGCGCAGGTCACCGTCCCGGCGGCGGAGGCGGTCCGGCGGATCGCGGCGCCGGAGGACCCGCGCGGGGAGCGCGCCCGCTCCCCACCGGCCACCACGACGAGGATCCCCCGGCCGGTTGTTCTCCCCGGCCGGGGGATCCTCCTGCGCGCGGCCCGTGGGCGGGGCGCGGTCAGGCGGCCAGCTCCGCGAGGACCGAGTCGCGGTTGGCCAGGTCGGCGCGGACGCCGCTGAACAGGCTCTCCATGGGGAGCCAGCGCAGCGTCACCGGGCCCGACGGGGCGCCGTCGTAGCCGATCGCGGCCGCCGCCGTGTGGCGGGGGCCCGCCGGTACGTCGACCACCGACCAGCCCTTCGGGTGGCGTTCGCTCTCCCACCCGAGGTAGTCCAGGGACAGGTCCCGGCCGAGGCCGGTGCCGAGCCCCTTGAGGTAGGCCTCCTTGCGGGTCCACAGCCGGCCGAAGGCCGAGGTGCCCGCGCATTCGGGGACCTCGGCCAGCTCGGCGCGCTCGTCCGCGTGCAGCGCGGCCGTGCACACCCGGGCCGTCTCGGCCGTCGGCACCTTCTCGACGTCGACGCCGATCGGTACCGAGGCCACCCCTATCAGCACGATCCCGCTGCTGTGCGACAGCGAGAAGTGCAGGTCGGAGGCGGGTCGCAGGAGGATCGGGCGCCCGTGCTGCTGGTCGCAGCACGGGCAGGGACCGCGGCCGAACTCCAGTGACCCGGCCGGTTCCCCCACGTACGTGGCGAGTACCCGGCGCAGCGCGATGTGCGCCGCCGCGTACAGGTAGCCGCCCGACTGGCGGCGGCAGGCGCGGGCCCGCTGGAGTTCGTTCTCGTCCAGTTCGGTCATCTCCAGCACGCCGGTGATGTCGTCCGGCTTCGGCTGCCGCAGCAGCCAGACATCAGCGCCGGCCGGCGGCGCCAGCTTCGCGGTCATCCGCCGGACCCGAGCAGCGCGACGACCATCGCGGCCAGCGCGTGCGTGTCCTTGGCCATGAGCAGGTCGGGCAGTTCGGGTGCGACGCCGAGGGCGGAGCGCAGCCGGTACTGGAGTTCCAGTCCCAGCATCGACCCGATGCCCACGGTGACCAGCGTCCGCTCGGTGTCCAGTGCGGCCGGGCTGACGCCCACGGAACGGGCGACCTCCCGGCGCACGTAGTCGGCGATCAGCGCGTCGCGCTCGGCCGGGGTCGCGGATGCGAGCGTGGCCGCCGAGGGTGCGGTCACGTCCGCCGAGACCGGGCCGTCGGACACCGGACCGGCCGGCTCCTGGCTCGGGACGTCCCAGTCGGGTTCGGTATTGAGCCAGTCGAGAACCGCTTGGTTCACTGTCACAGCTCCTCCTTCGGGTCGTGGTGCGGCGTGTGGTGCGGGGACATCAGGGAGCGCACCCTCGCGGGGTGCAGCGGGAGGGCGCCGACATCGCCGGGCAGCCCCAGGGCGTCCCGTACGGCGCCCGCGACGACGGCCCCGCTGCCGGCGGTGCCCCCCTCGCCGGCTCCGCGCAGACCCAGTGGGTTGCCCGGGGCCGGGGCGTCCTCGTAGATCTCCACCTCGAACTCGGGGAGGTCCGCGGCGCGGGGCCACAGGTACTCGTCGAGGGTCAGGGACAGCGGGCGGCCGCGCTCGTCGTAGCGGAACTCCTCCGACAGCGCGCCGCCGATGCCCTGGACGGCGCCGCCGATCAGCTGGCCGCGCACCGCCTCGGGGTGCACGGCGCGCCCGATCTCGTAGGTCATGGCGTACCGCAGCAGCCGTACCGCGCCGGTCCCCGGGTCGACCTCGGCCTGTGCAAAGTGGGTGCCGTACGGGTACGTCATCCCCTCCGCGACGTAGGTCGCCCGGCCGATCAGGCCGACCTCCTCGCCGGTCCTGATCCAGCGCGGGGTGAACGCGGCGGCGGCGAGCGCGGCCCAGCGCACCTCACCGGCGGCTTCCGAGGAGGCCAGCCCGCCGGGGACGAGGTGCACGGATTCCGGCGGGACGCCGAGCAGGCCCGCGGCCACCCGGACCGCCTTCTCGCGGACCGCGACCGCGGCCCGGCGCACGGCCTCGCCGCCCACGACCGTGGAGCGGCTGCCGAAGGTGCCGCCGCCGTCGGGCAGGACGTCGGTGTCGGAGAGCACGACCCGCACCGATGCCACCGGTACGGCGAGCTCGTCGGCGGCGATCTGCGCCATCACCGTCTCGATGCCCTGGCCGACGGTCGCACCGCCCATCGCGACCCGGACGGCGCCGGTCACCCCGATGTCGACGACCGCGCTGTCGTAGCCCAGCCCGGCCTTCTCCAGGATCACCGCGCAGGCGGTGCCGACGAGCCGTCCCGAGGCGCGCGCCTCCTTCGCCTCGGCCCGCCAGCGGTCGTAGTCGAACCTCGCCAGCGCCTTGTCGAAGTGCTCCAGGTGGTCCTTTCCGTCGAGGACCATGGGCGAGCCGAAGACCTGCATCGGCCGCTGGTGCGGGAGTTCACCGCCCGTGAGCAGATTGCGGCGGCGCAGCTCGACGGGGTCCAGGCCCAGTCGGGTCGCGGCGAGATCGAGGGCGTGCTCGCGCACGAAGTTGTGCTGGAAGCGGCCCGGGGCCCGGTAGGTGCCGATGGGCGTCTTGTTGGTGGTGACGATGTGCACGCGCGAGCTGGCCGCGGGGATCCGGTAGGCCCCCGAGATCATCGACGCGGTCAGCGCCGCGACGACGGCGCCGTGCGTGCGGATGTACGCGCCGTTGTCGAGCCAGGCCTCGTCCCGCAGCCCCAGCAGCAGGCCGTCCGCGTCGAAGGCCAGCTCGATCCGGTGCTGCTGCTCGCGCGCGTGGTTCGCGGCGCTCATGTGCTCGGCCCGGTCCTCGGACCACTTCACCGGGCGTCCGGTGCGCAGGCACAGGAACGGCACGAGGAGGTCCTCGGGGTAGAACTCGCCGCGGATGCCGAAGCTGCCGCCCGCGTCCGTCTCCCGCATGTGGATGCGGTGTTCGGGGAAGGACAGCAGGGAGGCCAGGACCCGCCGGTTGATGTGCGGGATCTTCGCCGCGCCCCAGATGGTCAGCCGCCCTTCCGGCCCGACGGAGTCGTCGATCTCCGCGATCAGGCCGCGCGGCTCCAGCGGGGTGCCGCTGTGCCGGCCGGTGCGCAGGTCGGCGCTGACCACGTGGGCGGCCGCGGCGAAGGCCGCGTCCACGTCCCCGTAGCCGAAGTCGACCGTGCCGACCTGCGCCGGGGGCTGCCCGGCCAGGGATACGGGCCCGGGTCCGGCCGCCGTCGTACGGGCGTCCATCGCCGGGGGCAGCTCCGCGAGGTCCAGGCGGACCAGCTCGGCGGCGTCCTCCGCGAGGTAGGGGTCCTCGGCGAGGACGACGGCCACCGGCTCCCCCGCGTACCGGACGTACCCGGTGGCCAGGGGCGGCTGGAGGTAGGCGGTGAAGTCGATCCCGGGGTGCGGCTGGCGGACCGGGATCCGCAGGCCCGGCGGCAGGTCGTCGGCGGTGATCACGGCCGCCACCCCGGGCAGCGCGGCGGCCCGCGCGGTGTCCACGCCGAGGATCCGGGCATGGGCCAGGGGGGACCGTACGACGCGCATCCACAGCTGGCCGGGGCGCGCCACGTCGTCGTGGAAGCGGCCGCGGCCGCGCAGCAGCCGGTCGTCCTCCAGACGGGGTACGGAACGTCCGACGACGCCGGTGCTCATGATCCCTCCCCGGTGGAAGCCCCGGCCGCAGCCTCGGCGGAATCGGACGCGGCCGCCGAACCGGACGCGGAAGCGGCCGCCGCGGCCGCCGACACCGCGTCCACGATCGGCTGGTAGCCGGTGCAGCGGCACAGGTTCGCCGAGACGCAGGCCCGGACCGCGGCCCGGTCCGGGTCGGGCTCGCGGCGCAGCAGCCCGGTGGCGAGCATCAGGAAACCGGGGGTGCAGAACCCGCACTGGAGGGCGAAGTTGTCACGGAACGCGCTCTGCAGCGGCCCCAGTTCACCGCCCTCCGGAGCGAGGGACTCGACGGTCTCGACGCGGCCGCCGTCGGCCTGCGCGGCGAGCATCGCGCAGGCCCGGACCGGCTCGTCGTCCAGCAGCACCGTGCAGGAGCCGCACACCCCGGTCTCGCAGCCCACCGTGGTGCCGGTGAGCCGCAGTTCGCGGCGCAGTACGTCGGCCAGACTGCGCCGCGCCTCGACGTCCAGGGAGTGCGGCTCACCGTTCACGGTCAGCTTCACGGGGACGGCGCGGGCGGCGGTGGCGGAGGCCGGGGTGAAGGAGGTCATACCGGCACCAGCTCCATTCTTTCGCGGCGCACCGGCGCCAGTACGGCGGCCCGTGCGGCGGATTCGGCGAGCGCCCGGCGCATCAGTACGGCGGCCAGGGTGCCCAGGTCACCGCTGGTCCCGGTGATCCGTACCGCCTGGGCGGCGGCCACCGCGAAGCTCTCCTGGCCGGGACGGATCCCGATCAGGAGGGCTTCGGCGGCCGGGATCCGCGTCGGGCGCTCCAGCGGACCGGCCAGGGCGAGCCGGGCGGAGGCGATCCGCCCGTCGGCGTCCAGGACCAGGGCCGCGGCGGCGGCGACCTCCGGGATCCGGCCGGGCTGGGCGGCGTACTCGATGAGCGCGGCGGCCGGCTCGGCCACCGGGAACCGCACCTCGACCAGGATCTCCCCCGGCCGCAGCGCGGTGCGGTGCCGCCCGCGCAGGAACGCGTCGGCGGCCACCACCCGCCCGCCGTCCGGCCCCAGCAGGGTCAGTTCGGCGCTCAGCAGCACCGCCAGCAGGCACCACTCGGCGCCCGGGTCGGCGTGCGCGAGGCTCCCGCCGACCGTGCCGCGCACCCGCACCGGCAGCTGCCCGATCAGGGCGGCCGCCTCGGGCAGCACCGGCAGCCGCCGGTGCAGCCCGGCGTCGGTGCTGCGCTCCACCGTCGCGTGCGGGGTGAGGGCCCCGATCCGGACGCCGCGCCGGCCGGTCTGGATCCCGCTGAGCGCGGGCACCCGGCCGAGGTCGACGATCAGGTCGGGGCGCACGGCCCGCCGGTTCAGCAGCGGGACCAGCGACTGGCCGCCCGCGAGCACCCGGGCCTCCCGGCCGGCCGTGTGGGCCCCGGCCAGGGCCCACACGGCCTCCGCCGCGCTCGCGGGACGGACGTAGTCGAACGGGGCGGGCCTCACGGCTTGTCCTGCGGCGGGACCTGGAGTTCCGTGTGCCCGTACTTGCGCATCAGGTCGGCGAGGTCGAAGTGCGCCGACCGCTCGATGATCTTGTCGCCGCGGAACCGGTCGATGCCCAGCGCCCCGAAGGTGGCCTTGCGTCCGCTGGGCGGCAGGCCGCGGAAGGCGCCGAGCTGGGTGGCCGTGCACTCCACCCGGGAGATCACCGTGTCCCCGTCGGCCCACTGTTCGACGACGGTGTCCACCATGTCGGGGAAGGAGGTCCGGAAGGCCCGCACCCAGGTGCGGACGCCCTCCGGGCCGTGCAGGCCGAACTGCGGCCAGCTGAAGTCCTCGTGGAAGAGGTCGTCGGCGAGGTGCAGCTCGTTGTGCGTGATGATCCGTTCGAAGAGCAGCGCGGCCTTCGCCTTGCGCTCCTCCGCAGTCAGGGCCGTCCCCTGCATGTCACACCTTTCCCAGGATCTTCTTGGACGGGTTCTTCTCCGCTACGCCTTCGGCCGCGTTCCCTTTGGCCGGGGTCCCTTCGGCCGGAGCCTTTGCGGCCGGGGCCTCTTTGGCCGTGGCGTCGGCCTCCGGCCGGAGCAGGGCCCGGCTCGCGGCGGCCGCGATCAGCACCAGGACCAGACCGATCCCCGCGACCCAGCGCAGGGCGATCGCGTAGGCGCCGGGGCCCTCACCGGAACCGAGGACCGAGAAGAAGACGGAGCCGAGCAGGGCCACACCGGCGGCGCTGGCGAACTGCTGGGCGGTGGTGAGCACTCCGGCGGCGGATCCGGCCTGGCCGGGGCCGACTCCGGTGAGCACCGCGCCGGTCAGGGCGGGTACCGCGAGCCCGTTGCCGAGGCCGATGAGGATCATCGGCGGCAGCAGCCGCAGGGCGCTGATGTCGTCGGGGGCCCAGGCCACCTCGGCGAGCAGGACGATCAGTCCGGTCGCCGCGACGAGCGTGCCGCCGAGGACCGTACGGGCGGCCCGCGCCGGCGGGATCCGGCGCGCCGCCATGGACGCCCCGGCGAAGGCCAGGCCGAGCGGGGCGAAGGAGAATCCGGCGGCCAGCGGGCTCAGGCCGAGACCGGACTGCAGGACCAGGGTCAGCGCGAACATGAAGCTGAAGAACGCCCCGAACACCGCCCCGCTGACCACCAGACCGCGGTGGAAGGAGCGGATCCGGAAGAGCGAGAGGTCGAGCAGCGGGCGCCGGCCCTGGCGGGCCAGCTTCCGCTCCCAGCCGAGGGTGGCGGCGAGGACGGGCACCGAGGCGGCCAGGCACAGCCAGGTCCACAGCGGCCAGCCCTTGGCCGCGCCGAGCATCATGGGGACGAGCGCCAGCGCGAGGCCGGCCGGGATGCCGATGGCGCCGACGGGGTCGAGGGTGCCGCGCGCCGCGGACGAGGCGGCCCGCTTGGGCACCAGGCGGTGGGCCAGCGCGAAGGTCAGCAGGCCGGCGGGCACGTTGACCAGGAAGATCGCGCGCCAGCCGAGACCGGAGGAACCGGCCTGGAGCAGCATGCCGCCGAGCACCTGCCCGGCGACCGCGCCGACGCCGACGGTGAAGCCGAACCAGGCGAGCGCGCGCGGCCGTTCGGCCGGGCTGAACACGCCGGTGATCAGCGCGAGCACCTGCGGCACCATGGCCGCGCCGGTCACGCCCTGGAGCAGCCGGGCGACGACGAGCTGGTCGGGGCTCTGGGCGATCCCGCAGAGCAGCGAGGCGAGGGTGAAGGCCAGGGCCCCGCCGAGGAACATCACGCGGGAGCCGAAGAGGTCGCCGAGCCGGCCGCCGGTGATCAGGCCGCTGGCGTAGGTGAAGGCGTAACCGGCGACGATGAGTTCGAGGGCGACCGGGCCCGCGCCCAGTTGCCGCTGGAGGGTGGGGGCGGCGACGTTGACGACGTACAGGTCGAACTGGGCCATGAAGAGGGCGGCCAGGACGACGGGCAGCATCAGCCAGCGCCGTGCGTAGGGGGTGGTTTCGGTGGTCACTTGATGCCTCCGGCAGCAGCGGCGACGAGCGAGGCGGC
Organism: Streptomyces sp. NPDC043876; assembly: GCF_056435825.1. Classification (NCBI taxonomy): domain Bacteria; kingdom Bacillati; phylum Actinomycetota; class Actinomycetes; order Kitasatosporales; family Streptomycetaceae; genus Streptomyces; species Streptomyces sp. NPDC043876. Next base: position 469,710 of record NZ_JBWKDV010000001.1, read on the forward strand.
GCTCTGCGTGCGCTCGCCCTCCAGCCGCCAGTCGATGGATTCGTACTCGCGCGTCGCCAGCTCGATCGCCTCGTCGGCGGACCGTACGACGGGCAGGCCGAACAGGTCGGCGATCTTCTCCAGCCGCTCCGGGCGCGGGCCCTCGACGACGTGGTAGGTCACGTCGAGGTCCACCAGGGCCTGGAGCAGCATGTCGTCGCAGAACGCGCGGAACTCGGGGTGCATCCGGCGGTGCCCGCCGGGCTTGACGGCCCCGGGTGCGGCCCGCAGGTGCACGAAGCCGTCGTAGGTCTCCTTGACGTGCTGGCGCATCGCGTGACCGAGCTGGTCGACGGCCTCGGCGAAGAAGCCCATGGCCGCGGTGGCGGGCGCGGTGGCCGCGGGGGCCGCGGGATCCATCCCGAAGCGGACCCGGGCGGCCGCGTAGATCCACTCCTGGAGCGAGGAGCCGTCGGACACGAAGCCGGCGCCCCCCACTCCGAGGCGTGCCTCGTTCTGCACCCGGCCGACGTGCCGGCGCACGGCGAGCTGGAGGTACTCGGCGGGCGTCACGTCGGCGAGCGCCTTGCCGGGCACCGCGTCGGGGAGTATCTCGCGGATGGCCCGGGCGGGGGCGAAGCCGAGACCTGTGTAGGAGGCGAGGGCAGTGGCCGTGGAGGTCTTCCCCGCGGAATAGGTACCGGACACGGACAGCCGCATCGGTGTCTCCTTAGTGGTGTTCGGTTCGATGGTGGTGGGCCGTGGGACGGCCCCCCGGGCGGGGCCGGATCCGCCACGGGCGGTCCGGCCCCGTCCGGGACGAGGGGGCGCGGGGGTCCTGGACGGCGGACCCTTCGCGCCCGGGGGCGGGGCGGCCGACCGGCCGAGGGGACCGGTCAGCCGCCCGCGGGCCCGGTCAGCCGGCCGAGGCCGCGGCCTCCGGCGGGAGTTCGTGTGCGAACGAGGCCCGCACGCCCACTCCGCCGAGGCTCGCCTCGATGTCCACGCTGCGCCAGACCCCGCCGCGCAGCGGCAGGACCCGCTTCGCGGTCAGCCGCGCGGAGGCGGCCTGCGCCTCGTCCCCGCGGACGGGCAGCGGCAGGGCCGTGTCCGCCGCGGTGAGCACGGTCTGCATCATCCAGAGGGTGTTGCTGGAGGCGCGGTCGACCCGGTCCAGTTCGTACATCAGCACCTGGACCAGCTGGAGGTTGACCACGAAGGCGTCCACGAGCGACACCGACGGTTCGGTGGCCGCGTCGACCCCCAGCGCGCCGGGTCCGTCCGGGCGCTCGGCCGGACCCGGGACGAAGTGCACCCCGGCGGTGGCGGCCAGCTCCTCCATGTCGACCACGACGTCACGGATGACGTGGCGCCGACGCTTGAAGCCGTCGCCGTAGAAGCGCCGCGCCGCGTCGCCGAGGCCCTCGTCCAGGCTGCCGAAAACGCCCTCGTCCTCGGCCCGTACGCCCTCGTCGTGCTCGATCTCGCAGCGCACCCGCAACTCGCCGACCGCGCCGTCGTGGACGGACAGCCGGCGCCCCGGGACCCCGGGGACGTCGTCGGTGCGCACCAGGCGGGAAGAGGCCGGGATGCGCAGCAGGTCCTCCTGCGGCGCGCCGCCCGCCCGCAGGACCACCTTGCGCAGCCGCATGGTGCCGCGGGCGTCGCCGGTCAGTCCGTAGGCGTGGACCAGGTGCAGCTCGGCGAGCTGCACGCCCAGGACCAGCGCGTCCACCGTGCTGAGGTGGGGGCGCAGGTCCGTGCCGTTCTTCTTGCGGGACCAGTCCGCCGGGTAGCTGACGTCCACGGTGGCCCGGATGCCCGGGCGTTCGGTGGTGACCGGGGTGGCGACGACGTCCCGGACCAGGTACTCGGCCCGCTGGTAGCCGCGCGAGAAGAACCGGCCCTCGCCGGGTCCGAGGTAATCGTCGACCGACTTCAGGAACAGCTTCTGCGGGGTGGTGGTGGCCTCGGTTACGGCGGACACGTCACGCACCCGCCGTCGCACCGGCCGTGGCCGCACGCTCGAGGGCCGCCTCGTACGCGCCGACCAGCTCGCGCAGCGTCCGTATCTCCGTGATGGAGAGGTCCGCGGCGAACGGGTCCACGCCCAGCTCGGTCTCCAGCTGGATCAGCAGCTGGGCGAGCATCAGCGAGTTCACCCCGGACTTGAGCAGCTCGTCGTCCAGCGATACCTCGTCCTCCTCCGAGCTGAGGACCACGGACTGGATCTCGCGCTCGATGATCTGCTGGATGTTCTGCTCGTTCAGCATGTGATTCCTCCGTCGATGACCAATGACTGACCGGTGATGAAACGTGCGTGTGAAGAGGCGAGGTAGAGGACCGCGTCGGCGATCTCCTCCGCGCTGCCGAGCCGGCCCAGCGGAGTCCGGTGCTGGATCTTTTCCCGGTTCCGCTCGGTGACGTCCGAGGTCAGCTCGCTGTCGAAGAACCCGGGGGTCACGGTGTTGACCCTGATGCCCACGGGCCCCAGTTCCCGGGCCAGCGCCCGGCCGAAGCCCTCCAGTCCCGCCTTGGCCGCCGCGTAGACGGCGACTCCGCGGTAGCCGCGGATGGCGTTGATGGAGGAGATGTTCACGATGGATCCGCCGCCGCGCATCATCAGCCGGGCGCACGCCTGGGTGAGGTGCACGGGGGCGGTCAGGTTCGCGGCCAGGAGGTCTTCGATCCGCTGGGGCGCCACCGTCAGGAACAGCTCCTGGTGGAGCACTCCCGCGTTGTTGACCAGCAGGTCGACCCGGCCGAAGCGGCCTTGGACCGCCTTGGTGAACTGCCGGATCTGCGCCGCCTCGTGCAGGTCCACCGACTGCCAGAAGAAGGTGTCGGGCAGGGCCTCGGCCTTCTCCTCGGTGAACTCGTTCGGCTTGCGGCTGAAGGTGGCGACCCGCCACCCGGCGGCGAGCAGCCGCTCGGCCAGCGCCCGGCCGAGGCCGCGGCTGCCCCCGCTGACGACCGCGACCCGCCCGTCCCCGGGCTCGTCGGGGACGGGCACCCCCGGGGCCTGCGCCTGCTGCGTGCTCACACGGCGCTCCGGATCTTCTTGAACCGGTCGGAGTGCGTGTCCGCCGTGGTCACCTCGACCACCACGGGGACCTTGAAGGCCTCCAGCCGCTGCGCGCAGTACTCGCGGATCCGGCGCGAGGTGGCCCGCTCGTCGTCGACCGGCGCGGTGAGCCGGACGACGGCCTTGACCACCTGGCCGGTGACGTGGCTGGGGCGGCCCGAGACGACGGCGTCGGCGACGTAGTCCAGTTCCAGCAGGACGTTCTCGACCTCGCTGGGGTAGACCTTCTCCCCGGCGACGTTGATGAGTTCGGACTTGCGCCCCAGGATCCGGACGTAGTCCCCGTCCGTCTCCACCGCGTCCTGCGTGTTGAAGAAGCCGTTGTCGTCGAAGGGCGCCGGCGCGTTCAGGTAGCCGAGCATCGCCATGTCGGAGCGGATCCACAGGATCCCGTCCTCGATGCGGTACGAGAACCCCTCGCCGCCGAGCTTGACCCACAGGCTGCCGTCGTCACGGGACTTGGTGGGCATGATGCCCAGTTCGGAGAGCCCGTAGGTCTGCTTGAGCCGGGTCTCCGGCAGGGCCTGGGCCAGCCGGGTCAAGGTGCCCTCCGGCATGGGCTCGGTGCCGTAGCTGACCAGTTGGAGCGAGGAGAGGTCGTGCCGCTCGTACGCCCGCGAGATGAGCAGCATGTTGAGGAAGGTCGGGGTGGTGGGCAGGATCTGGATGGCGTTGGACTCGATGGCCGCGCAGACCTTGTCCGGGGTCCGCTCGTCGATGGTGACGAGCGCGCCGCCCTGGCTCAGGGTGTGCAGCAGGGTGTTGATGCCGCCGATGTGGTCCAGGTTGAGGAACCCGAGGGTGCGCCGGGGCCGGGTCGGCGGGCCGTACTTGGACAGGACCTTGGAGAAGTCGAGGACGCTGGCCTTGCTGCGGCCGGTGGTGCCGGAGCTGAAGAGGACCAGGCCGGGGACGCCGTCCGTGCGGAGCTGGTCGTACAGCTCGTGCTCGGAGGCCCGGCCGGTGATCTCGATGCTGCGGCGCCACTGCTGGGAGTCGATCGTGATGACCGTCTCCACCTCGGCGACCTCGTGGAACTCCGCGCGCTTGGCGGGCGGCAGCGGGGTCATCGGGACGATGATCGCGCCGCGCTCGATCAGGGCGAGCAGGCCCGCACAGGCCTCCACGCTGCTGACGCCTTCGAGGGCGACGACCTGGCCGGCGTGGACGCCGCCCCGGTCGAGGAATCTTTCCCATTCGCCGGTCAGCCTGGCCAGTTGGGCGTAGCTGTAACTCACACCGTTGAAGACGATGGCATCGGCCTCACCGAAGTTCCGCATCCGGTCGAAGAACCATGACGTCATACGCTTTCCACCTCTTTCACCTCGTCGTGAGCGGCCGTGTGCCGGTCGCTGTGCCACAGCGGCAGGTCCAGCGCCGGCGGAACCGGCGCTGCGGGCAGCAGGGACCACCCGTGGATACGTGCGTGGGTGCGCAGCACCTTGTCGCCACCGACGACCACCGCGGACCCGACGGCACGGAGCATCGGCAGGTCGGAGATGTGGTCTCCGTACGCGATGCACTCGGCCGGGTCCGTGCGGTGGCGGGCGGCGACGGCCCTGACCACCTCGGCCTTCGCGCCGGCGAGCATGGGGGGCCGGGTGAGCCGGCCCGTGTACCGGCCCCAGGCGATGTCGGGCTCGGTGCACCAGACCTCGTCGGCGCCGAGGTGCTCGGCGATCGGGTCGAGGACGGCGGGGAAGGAGCCGGAGACCAGGACGATCCGGGTGCCGTCGTCCTGGTGGCGCCGCAGGGCGGCGACACCGTGTTCGTGGAAGAAGGCGCCGGAGCGCAGTTCGTCGCGGAACCAGTCCTCGGCGTGGAAGGAGACCTCGGAGGCGAAGGCGCCCTCGAGGTGGGCGAAGTAGGCGCGGTTGGTGACCGCGCGGGGGCAGCCGACCTGGTTCATCGCCTTGAGTTCCCGGCGTCGGCTGGTGTACTCGTGCGGCGGGCTGCCCAGCGCGGCGAGGTAGTGGCGCAGGAAGCGGAACATGCTCGGGGCGGTCGTCAGAGTGCCGTCCACGTCGAAGAATGCGGTGCGGTAGCCGTTCACTGCGTCTCTCCCCTTCCGGCCGGATGGTGCGGTGCGTGGGGCTCGGTGCGTGTCTTCCTTTTCTCGGGTGGTGCTGCGGGCGACCCCCTCCCCCACGGGGGAAGTGGGGGGAGGGGGGCGCGCGCGGAGCGTCGGGCGCAGCGGGGGTGGGTGCGCCGGACGCGCTCGGGGGCGGTCAGTAACGCAGCGCGTAGGCGAGCCGGCGGCCGAAGGACTTCTGCCGCCTGGACGCCATGAACGCGAGGTTGCGCTGGAGGTCCGAGGCATCGGCGGCCACGCGGCGCTCCGCCTCCTCGATCGCCTCCTTGATGGGGACGACCAGGGGCAGTTCGAAGATCTCGACGATCTTCTCGATCCGCTGCGGGATCGGCCCGCCCACGATCCGGTAGGGGATCTTCGTCTCCTCCAGCGCGCCCAGGAGCAGTTCGTCGGAGAGCCGGCGGAACTTCTCGGAGACCGGTCGGTGGCCGTCGCGGTCCATGTCGAACTCGACGGGCAGGTGGACGAAGGCGTCGTAGGACCGCTTGGCGCGGTCCTTCTGTATCTCGCCGAGGGTGTTCGTGTACTTCTGGTAGAAGCCCTTCGACACCACGCCCAGGGTCTTCTTGACGCCCTGGAACCACCACGGCATGCCGGGGTTGATGCCGACCCGCATCCGGGCCTCGAAGTAGACCCACTCGTGGAAGACGCCGCCGTCGGATATGAACGCGCCGGTCCCGGCTTCGTTGACGAGGCGCTCCTCGTAACGGCGCAGGCCCAGCTTGACCAGCTCCATGGCGTTGAGCTCCATCACCGTCTTGCCGGGGACGAGGTCGACGAGCAGCTCACGCGAGGTCTTGGCGTGCGTCCGCGGGATGCCGGTCGCGATGGCGAGGGCTTCCGTGGTGGTCGACTTCCCGGTCGAGTAGGTACCGGATATCGCCAGTTTGAGATCGGGCTTGTCGCCCCACTTGGGGACCTCGAGCTGCATTTTCGGTGACCTTTCTCCGGTGGCACTGTGGGTGAGTCGAGCTACTTTCCGAGCGGAGCCGGTTTCGGAACGATCTACCGCCCCTGGACGGACGCGAGCGCCTTTTCGATGTCCACGGCGACCGGCAGTCCGGTGATCTCGACAATCTGCCGGATCCGCTCGGCGGGGCTGCCGGTGATCGTGTGTACGGGAATGCCGGTTTCCGCTATGGCGGGCAGCAGGAGCCCGTCCGACAGCGTGCGGAATATTTCGTTGACGGGGCGGTTGTCCTCGTCGAGCGGGAATTCGACGGGCAGGTGGAAGAACACGTCGTACGCGGTCTTCGCGTGCCGCACCGCGAGCTTGCCGATCTGGTCCGCGACGTCTTCGTACGCCGCGGTGACCTCGCTGCGGAAGCGGCTGCCGAGCGGCTGTTCGGTGCCCGGGTTCGGGCCCGCGATCAGGCGGAGCTTGGCGTACACCCAGTCGTGGAGGATCGATCCGTCACTGATGAAGCCGCCCGGGTGGGCCGCCTCGTCCAGGGTCCGCTCGGCGTGCCGCCGCACGGTCAGCTGGAGCAGCTCGCCCTCGGTCCAGCTCCAGGCGTGCTTTCCCTCCCCGCCAATGGGCTCCCGCATGGCGGTTCCCTCGGCGCGGGGAAGTCCGGTCACTTCGGAGAGGGCCTCGGAGAGGAGGGTCTTTCCAGATCCGTAGGCGCCGGCAATGGCGATTCTCTGGCTCATGCATAAATGATTTCAGCAGCGCGGGCCTTTGCCCAGCCTCTCCTGCTGCTATGAGCACGACACCTGTTGCCACCACCAATAGGCGGGGCAGGCCGAGGAGCCGGCTGGCCCAACAGAAAGCCCCGACTCCCTGAATTCTGGAGCCGGGACGGAGGATCTGCAAGTACCGCAACGCTTTTTAATAAAATTCTTCCAAAGGTTCCCAGCAGGGCGTGCCCGCATTCTCGCCGAGCCGCCCGAAGACGACGTCGGAGAAGTGGTTGGCGAAGGCGCTGGTGCCGGGGCGGGCCAGCTCGGCCAGCAGCGCGCGCCGGGCCGCGACCGCGCCCTCGGGCAGCGCGTCCACCGCCACCCGCCAGTCGGGGCGGGCGAGCTGGGCGGGGGTGTGGAAGACGTCGCCGAAGGCGATCAGCCGGCGCCCGCCCGAGGTGAGGACGTAGGAGGTGTGCCCGGCCGTGTGGCCGGGCGTGGGCCGGGCGGTGACCCCGGGGAAGATCTCCTCGCCGTCCGCGACGGTCCGGGTCCGGGCCGGACCGCGTTTCGACGGGGGCAGGGTGGCCCACTCGGCGGCCGAGGCCGCGAAGACGGCGTTGACGAAGGGGGAGACGAGGCCGCGGCCGGGGCACAGGGCCCAGCCGAGGTGGTCGCCGTGCAGGTGGCTGAAGGCGATCAGTTCGATGGCGGCGGGGTCCACTCCGACGGCGTCGAGGGCCGCGGGGAGCTGTCCGCCGACGAGGGCGCCGAGGGCGGGGCGGGTGTCCGCGGCGGGGACGTCACGGGGGCCGAAGCCCGCGTCGACGAGCATCGCGCGGTCGCCGTGGCGGATGAGGAGGGCGCCGATGGAGGCCGCCAGGAAGCCTTCGGGATCGAGGAGTCCGGCGTTCTCGCCGGTCCAGTCCTCCTCGGTGGTGCCGGGGAGCCAGCGCCGCGGGTCGAGCTGGACGTACCCGTCGGGCAGCCAGGTGACGGTGTGCTCACCGAAGCGCAGGGTGCGGGGCGCGGTGGCCGGCGTGTTCCACCGGGTGGCGGTCGTCATGGCGGGTCGGCCCTCTTCTCGGATGCTCAGACGATGACGCCCTGGCCGCCCAGCGGGCGGGTCAGCGCGTCGGACCGCCCGGAAGCGGCCCATTGCTCGGTTAACTCGGCGGTGCCGTACTGCGGGCTGAGCAGGATCAGCTGGAGGCCGGCCCGGCCGTTCACGCACAGGGAGACCTTGGTGAACTCCAGCTCGCCCAGGTCGGGATGGCGCAGCCGCTGGGCGCCGTCGGCCCGGTCGGCGACCCGGTGGCGGGCCCAGAGCGCCGCGAACACCGGGCTGTTCTCGGTGAGTTCGCGCACCAGCGCGCCGAGGCGGGCGTCGGCGAGCAGTTCGCCGCCCTGGGCGCGGAAGGCGGCGACGGCCGCGGCCGCCTCCTGGTCCCAGTCGGGGAAGCGTTCGCGGGCGGCGGGGTCGAGGAAGAGCGTGCGCAGGTAGTTGGAGCGCCCGCCGCCGAGGCCGAGCAGCCGGGTGGCGGTGGCGTTGGCCGCGGTGACGTCCCAGCAGTGGTCCAGGACGTAGGCGGGGCTGGGGAGGAAGCCGTCGACGACCTGGAGCAGCAGCGGCAGGTCGTCGTCGGCGCAGCGCTGGGGGCGTCCGGCGGCCGCGTACCCGGCCAGCCGCATGGCGTAGAGGCGCTGGGCCTCGTCGAAGCGGAGCACCCGGGCGATGGCGCCGAGGATCTCCGGGGAGACGTTCTTGGCGCGGCCCTGTTCGATCCAGGCGTACCAGGAGGCCCCGATGCCGGCGAGCATCGCGACCTCCTCGCGGCGCAGTCCGGGCACCCGGCGGGCCGCTCCACCTGGGAGTCCGACCTGCTGGGGGGTGACCTCGGCCCGGCGCTCGGCGAGGAAGTTGCCCAGTTCGGCGAGTTTCGGGTCCACGAGCCGCGGTGCGTTACGAGTCATCGTGCATCTCCTCCTCACTCCCCAGCAAGCGTAGAGAACGCTCGCTCTTTTTTCTACACCATAGAGAGTACTCGCTTTGTTTTTCTGGGATGCTACATACGCAGCGCACGGCCGGGGGGCCGGAACGACGCCGACCACCGACCACCGAGGGGCCAGCCATGACGACACACCACGAACGTGCGGGTACGAAGCAGGAGAGGGCGGGCCGGACCCGCAACCTCCTCATCGAGGCGGCAGGGGAGGAATTCGCCCGCAGGGGGTACGCGGGCACCTCGCTCACCCGGATCAGCAGGTCGGCGATGGCCACCATCGGCGCCCTGACCTTCCACTTCCCGGCGAAGAACGACCTGGCCGAGGCGGTGTGCGAACGCGGTCACGACCTGACCGCCGACGCGGTCGACGAGGTCGCGGAGTCCACCGGCCCCGGCGGGTCCGCCCTGGAGGCGCTCACCGAGGTGACACAGACGCTCGCCCGGCTGCTGGAGAAGCAGCCGGTCGTCCGGGCCGCCGCCCGGCTCTCGCGCGAGCTGCCGGTGACCGCCGACTGGTACGACGCGTGGACTCCCGCCGTGCGCTCCCTGCTGACGCGGGCCTACCGCGGCGGCGAACTGGAGCAGCGGGCGGGCGCGGACCCCGAGATCGTCGGGGTGCTCGTCGCCTGCCTCGTCTCCAATCTGGAGGTGTCCGTCCAGCGGCAGTACGAGTCCGCCGCGGGCAGTGGCTGGAGCGCGCGGGGTCGCCTGGCCGAAGTATGGGAGGTCCTGTGGTCCGGCATCTCCCGTACATCCGTTTCCTCCGGATCCGACGGCAGGGCCGCGGACCCTTCGGCACCCGCCAAGGACCCCTCGGTGGCCTGAAAACGCCTATCGATGGACGGGTCCCGCACCGGCTCCGGCCGCCCCGAGCGGCCGGCCCCCCGGACCGGAGGCCCGATCAGAGCGCGGCCGCGCCCTGCCCGCCGGCCCGCGCGGCACCCGTCAGGTCCAGCCCGGCGATCACCCCGGGGGCCGCGATGGACGGGAGCAGGTAGCCCCAGAGCGCGCTGATGCGCCCTATGAGGTTCTCCCTGCCCGTGGTGATGTTCGACATCAACTGCGTTCCGGTGTACGCCCCGACGAGGATCTCGGCGAAGTCCTCGATGTCGACGCCGGGCAGCAGCTCCCCCCGCCCGCGGGCCGCTTCGAGCTGCCCGCGGAAGAGGTCGATCCACAGCCGGTACGGGGCGGCGTCGCGCATGCCGAACTCGCCCTGCTCCACCGCGAGCCGCACACCGGCCCGGAACAGCACGTTGGTGCGCATCTGGTGGGCGACTTCGAGGTTGATGTAGATCAGCCGCTGGAGGCCGTCCTCACCGTCGGTGAAGGACAGGTCGGTCGCCTGCTCGGCCATCACCGCCTTCGCGATCTCCTCCTTGGAGGCGAAGTGGAAGTACATCGCGCCCATGGTGGTGTCCGCCGTGCGCACGATCTTGTTCATGCTCGCGCCGGAGAAACCGTGCTCGTCGAACACTTCGGCGGCGGCCCGGAGGATCTTCTCTCGGGTGCGGATGGCTCGGGCTTGCCTGGCCTGCGACACGGTCACTCCACTTGCGCCTGGGTCGGATGGTGCGAGCACCCCTCGCAAAAAAACGAACGCCCTCTATGTTATGTCAGCGGGCCGGGGGGCTGGGTGAGGCCTCCACTCCCGATGAACGCATCCTCCGGCGGCCAGTTCAAGCCACTCTCGACTTTCCACCCCTACCCGCTCGACAAACAAAACGAGCACTCTCTAGTTTAATTCGAGCTGGCCACCCCGGACCTCATCCGGCGGGGAGACCAGGCCAGCCCTGCTCCGGTACCGCCACGCACCTGCCCCGCCTCCCGCGACGCATCTGCACCACGCCTGCTCCACACCGGTTCTCGCACGGCCATCTCAGGGGGATTCACCATGGAGTTCGAGTACGCCCGCTATCAGTCCGGCGCCATCCCGCAGCTCCCCTTCGGCGGGCCGGCCGATCCCCCGGCCACCGTCACCACCACGGTCCCCCGCGAGTACGTCCACAAGGCCGCCCTGTCCGAGGTGCTGCTCACCGGCTGGCACCGGGACGACCAGGACTCCTTCACCATCACCGCCCAGTGGCCGCGCGCCCACAGCTTCTACCGTTCCCAGAACGGCCTGCACGACCCGCTCCTGTTCGCCGAGACCGTGCGCCAGATCTTCCCGCTGCTCTCGCACGCCGCCTACACCGTCCCCTTCGGGCACCACCTCATCTGGGAGCACTTCCGCTACGCCATAGCCCCCGGCGCCGACGCCCTCCAGGCCAGGCTGCGTCCCGCCGAGGTCACCCTGTACGTGAACTGCCACGACGTCGTCCAGCGGCGCGGCAAGCTCGGCGCGCTCTCCCTGCACGTCGAGGCCCGGCGCGACGGCGTCTGGCTCGGCAGCGCGCAGACCCGGTTCAGCAGCCACGCGCCCGCCGTCTACCGCAGACTGCGGGCCGGTTACGCCGACGTGGACACCGCCCTGGCCGCCTGCGTCCCGGTGCCGCTGCCGATCTCGCCCAAGCTGGTGGGCCACGCCGCGCGGGAGAACGTCGTCCTCGCCGCCACCACCTCCCCGCACCGCTGGCAGCTGCGCGTGGACACCGACCACCCCGTCCTCTTCGACCACCCCGTCGACCACGTCCCCGGCGCGCTCATGCTGGAGGCCGCCCGCCAGGCCGCCCACGTCGTCGCCGGGCCCGCCCGGGCCATGGCCGCGGCCATGGACACCCGCTTCACCCGCTTCGCGGAGCTCGACTCCCCCTGCTGGGTCGAAGCCGAACCGGAACAGGGCACCGGCCGGGTCCGCGTCTCCCTCCACCAGGAGGGCCGGGAACTCTTCACGGCCCGGGTCAGCACGACCCCACTGCCCGCGCGGCGCCCCGCCACCGGGCCCGCGGTGACCCACTCACCCCTCCGCCGGGCCGTCCACCCGACGGACCGGCCGGCCGTCTCCGCCTAGGGCGGCGCCCGCGTCCGCCGGCTCCCGCGGTGCCGTTGTCGGACCCCTCCGGTAGTTTCCCAAGTATCGGGATCTACCAGGGGGTTCGACGATCATGAGTGACCTCGCCACCACGCCGGATCTGGACGCGGCGATGGACCTGCACCGCACCGAGCTGACCGGCTACTGCTACCGGATGCTCGGCTCGGCCTTCGACGCCGAGGACGCGGTGCAGGACACGTACATCCGCGCCTGGCGCAGCTTCGAGAAGTTCGAGGGCCGCTCCTCGCTGCGGTCGTGGCTGTACCGCATCGCCACCAACGTCTGCCTGGACCTGCTGGCCGCGGGGAAGAAGCGGGCCCGCCCGATGGACCTCACGGCACCGCAGCACCAGGCCTCCGCCGTCCTGAGCGAACGCCCCGAGGTGACCTGGCTGGAGCCGGTGCCGGACGCCCGGGTGCTCCCGCAGACCGCCGACCCGGCCGAGCTGGCCCTGGCCAAGGAGTCCGTCCGGCTCGCCTTCGTCGCGGCGCTCCAGCACCTGCCGGCCAAGCAGCGCGCGGTCCTGATCCTGCGCGAGGTACTGGCCTGGAAGGCGGACGAGGTCGCCACCCTGCTGGACACCACCGTGGCCTCGGTGAACAGCGCCCTCCAGCGCGCCCGGGCCACCCTGGCCGGCAGCAGGATCCGCGCGAGCGACGCGGCGGACCCGCTGGACGCCGGCCAGGCCGAGCTGCTGGAGCGCTACCTCGCCGCCTTCGAGGCGTACGACATCGAGCGGCTGACCACCCTGCTGCACGAGGACGCGGTGCTGTCGATGCCGCCGTTCGACCTGTGGCTCCAGGGGCACGAGGACATCGCCGCCTGGCACCTGAACCAGGGCATCGGCTGCCGCGGCTCGCGCCTGGTCCCGACCACGGCGAACGGCATGCCCGCCTTCGGCCAGTACCGCCCGGCGGCCGACGGCCGGGGGCACACCCCGTGGGCCCTCCAGGTCCTGGAGATCTCAGGGGGCCGGATCACCGGCCTCAACGCCTTCCTCGATACCGCCCGCTGGTTCCCGCTCTTCGACCTCCCCGGGCACCTCGACTAGCCCGGCCAGCCCGGTGAGCCGGAGCAGGGCCAGCAGCCCCGCTCCGGCCCCCGTGACCGTCAGGACTCCCCCGCCCCGCCGGGCGGCCAGCGCGAGCCGGGCGAGGGCGTCCACGGCCCCCAGGCCGGGCTCGGTGACGGCGCCGACGTCCCACACCACCGCGGCGCCGCCGCGCAGCCGGGCGGCCGCCTCCCCCGTCTGCGCGGCCGACATCCCGGGCCCGGGCACCACGAACCGTTTCGTCTCCACGCATCACAGACCCCCGCCCCCGCCGAAACTCATCGGTGGGGGCGGGGGCACGGGTGCGCGCGGCGCGTTACGCGATGCGGTCCAGCACGATCGGGGACGCCGTGAAGGACGTACCGGCCGGGGCGATGTCGAAGCAGCCGTCCAGGGCCGCGACGGCGTACTCGAACTTCTCCGGGGTGTCCGTGTGCAGCGTCATCAGCGGCTGCCCCGCCACCACGGCGTCGCCCGGCTTCGCGTGCAGCTCGATGCCCGCGCCCGCCTGCACCGGGTCCTCCTTACGCGCACGGCCCGCGCCCAGGCGCCAGGCGCCCACGCCGACCGCGTAGGCGTCCATGCGGGTCAGCACGCCCGAGGCGGGGGCGTTGATCACGTGGTGCTCGCGGGCCACCGGAAGGGCCGCGTCCGGGTCGCCGCCCTGCGCCGCGATCATCCGGCGCCACACGTCCATGGCCGAACCGTCGGCGAGGGCCTTCGCCGGGTCCGCGTCCCGGATGCCCGCCGCGGCCAGCATCTCGCGGGCCAGGGCGAGGGTCAGCTCGACCACGTCGGCGGGTCCGCCGCCGGCCAGCACCTCGACCGACTCGCGGATCTCCAGCGCGTTGCCCGCGGTCAGGCCGAGCGGGGTGGACATGTCCGTCAGCAGCGCGACGGTCTTCACCCCGTGGTCGGTGCCGAGCCCGACCATGGTCGAGGCCAGCTCGCGCGCGTCCTCGATGTTCTTCATGAAGGCGCCGGAGCCGACCTTCACGTCGAGCACGAGCGAGCCCGTGCCCTCGGCGATCTTCTTCGACATGATCGAGGAGGCGATCAGCGGGATGGCCTCGACCGTGCCGGTGACGTCGCGCAGCGCGTACAGCTTCTTGTCCGCCGGGGCCAGCCCGTCGCCCGCAGCGCAGATCACCGCGCCGGTGGTGTCCAGGACGTGCAGCATCTCCTCGTTGGAGAGCAGCGCGCGCCAGCCGGGGATGGACTCCAGCTTGTCCAGGGTGCCGCCGGTGTGGCCGAGGCCGCGCCCGGAGAGCTGCGGCACGGCCGCCCCGCAGGCGGCGACGAGCGGGGCGAGCGGCAGGGTGATCTTGTCGCCGACGCCGCCGGTGGAGTGCTTGTCGGCGGTGGGGCGGGAGAGCGAGTCGAAGTTCATCCGCTCGCCGCTCGCGATCATCGCGGCGGTCCAGCGGGCGATCTCGGCCCGGTTCATGCCGTTGAGCAGGATGGCCATCGCCAGCGCCGACATCTGCTCGTCGGCGACGACACCGCGCGTGTACGCGTCGATGACCCAGTCGATCTGCTCGGGGCTCAGCTCGCCGCGGTCACGCTTGGTCCGGATGACGGAGATGACGTCCATGGATGACTTCCTTCTACGCGCATAGAGAGTTGGGGGAGACAAAAGACGGGGGGAAGTAGGACGGCCCTCCGCCCCCAGGGGCGAAGGGCCGTCCGCACGGCTATCTCAGGTGGTCGGGCCCGAAGGCCTGCGGCAGCATGGCCGCCAGCGGCAGGACGCCCTCGGGCGTCTCCACCTGGAGTTCGGGGCCGCCGAACTCGTAGAGGAGCTGGCGGCAGCGCCCGCACGGGACCAGGATCTCGCCCTTGCCGTCGACGCAGGTGAAGTGCGTCAGGCGGCCGCCGCCGGTGGCCTGGAGGGCGGAGACGAGCCCGCACTCGGCGCACAGGCCGAGTCCGTAGCTGGCGTTCTCGACGTTGCACCCCGTGATGGTGCGGCCGTCGTCGACCAGCGCGGCGACGCCGACCGGGAAGCCGGAGTAGGGGGCGTACGCCCGGGACATGGCGTCCCGCGCGGCCTCCCGCAGGGCCTCCCAGTCGGGGCCGGTCACGGTCGTCACTTGCCCTGCCCCTTGCGGTAGGGCATGCCGTCCGCCTTGGGCATCCGCAGGCGCTGCGCGGAGAGCGCGAGCACCAGCAGGGTGGTCAGGTACGGGGCCGCGTCCACGAACTGGCTCGGCACCGCGTCGGTGGTCGCGTACCAGACGAACAGGCCCGCGGAGCAGACCGCGGAGACGACCGCGGCGACGTACTTCCGCTTGTACAGCTGCCAGGCGACGGCCAGGACGAGCAGGATCGCGATCAGCAGCAGCATCGCGTGCACGTTCTCGGCGCCGCCGCGCAGCTTGAGGCTGTCGGTGAAGCCGAAGAGGCCCGCACCCAGCGCCATGCCGCCCGGCATCCAGTTGCCGAAGATCATCGCGGCGAGACCGATGTAACCGCGGCCGCCGGTCTGGCCCTCCTGGTAGATCGGGCTGGCGACCTCGGAGAGGAACACGCCGCCGAGGCCCGCGAGGGCGCCGGAGACGATCACGGCGATGTACTTGTACTTGTACACGTTGACGCCGAGCGACTCGGCGGCGACCGGGTTCTCGCCGCAGGAGCGCAGGCGCAGACCGAAGGTGGTGCGCCACAGCACCCACCAGGTGCCCGGGATCAGCAGCAGGGCGACGACCGTCAGCAGGGACAGGTTCGTGACGAGCCCGCCGAGGACACCGGCGAGGTCCGAGACGAAGAACCAGTGCTTGCCCTGGAGGGTGGTCAGCCAGTCCGACAGCCCCGGCACGGTGATGTGGTAGATCTCCTCGACGCGCGGCGACTGCTTGGAGGAGCCGCCGGGCGCGTCCGCGAACGTGAAGTTCGACAGGTACTGGGTGAAGCCGAGCGCCAGGATGTTGATGGCCACACCGGAGACGATGTGGTTCACGTTGAAGGTGACCGTGATGATCGCGTGCAGCAGGCCGCCGACGGCACCGCCCGCGATGCCGACGAGCACGCCGGTCCAGGGGCCCCACTGGTAGCCCGCCCAGGCGCCGAACCAGGTGCCGAGGATCATCATGCCTTCGAGGCCGATGTTGACGACGCCCGCGCGCTCGGCCCACAGGCCGCCGAGACCGGCGAGGCCGATCGGCACGGCGAGCGAGAGGGCGCCGGAGACCTGGCCGACGGAGGTCAGGTCCTGGGCGCCGCTGATCACGCGGACCAGCGAGACCAGCGCGAGGCCGCCCGCGATGATCAGCATGATCCAGGGCAGGGTGAGCTTCTTGCGGCCGGCCTGCTTCTTGGGGGCCGCGCTCGTCGCGGAAACGGTGCTGGTGCTCACGCCGCGACCTCCTTCTCGGTCGTGATGGCGTGACCCGCGGCCAGCTCCTCGCCGACCTTCTGCTGCTGGCGGCGGATGCCGTAGCGGCGGACGAGTTCGTAGGAGACGACGACGGCGATCACGATCAGGCCCTTCATGATCGTGCCGATCTCCTTCGAGTACCCGGCGATGTCGAGACCGGCCGAGGCCTTGTCGATGAAGGCCATCAGGAAGGAGGCGAAGAGGATGCCGACCGGGCTGTTGCGGCCCAGCAGCGCGATGGTGATGCCGGTGAATCCGACGCCCAGCGGGAAGGACAGGTTGTACGTGTGGGTCTCGCCCAGCAGCTGCGGCATGCCGGACAGGCCCGCGACCGCGCCGGAGATGAGCATCGAGGTGATGATCATCTTCTTGGCGTCCACACCGGAGGCCTGCGCGGCGGACTCACTGGCGCCGGTGGCGCGCAGGTCGAAGCCGAAGCGGGTGCGGTTGAGCACGAACCAGTAGACGACGCCGAGGGCGAAGGCCACGAAGGTGAACCCGTAGATCTCCAGCCCGTCGCCGACGGTCACCGACGGGAACCACCCGGACTCGGCGATCTCACCGGTCGTCAGGTCGTTGGAGCCCGCGGGCTGGACACCGAAGTTCTTCGGCAGGATCATCCACGCGATGAGGCTGGTCGCGATGGCGTTCAGCATGATCGTCGAGACGACCTCGCTCACCCCGCGCTTGGCCTTCAGGACACCCGCGATACCGGCCCAGAAGGCACCCGTCAGCATGGCGATCACCACGATGAGCAGGATGTGCAGCGGCCCGGGCAGGCTCACCGCGGTGCCCGCCACGGCGGAGATCATCGCGGCGAGGCGGTACTGCCCGTCGACGCCGATGTTGAACAGGTTCATCCGGAAGCCGATGGCCACCGCCAGCGCCGCCAGGTAGAAGGTGCCCGCCTGGTTCAGGATGAGGATCTGCACGTCCTCGTAACCGGCGTTCTCCACCATGATGCGCAGCGGGTCGATCGGGTCCACGCCCGTCGCCGCCAGCACCACCACGGTCAGCACGAAGGCGGCGACCAGCGCGAGTGCGGGCCCGGCGAAGCCGAGGAGCAGCCGGTCCTTGTCGAGTTTCTTCATCGGGCCTCGTCCTCCGGGGAGGCGGTACCAGCGTCGGTACCGGCGTCGGAGTGGTTGTCGGGTGCTTCCAGGTGCCCGGTGGCGGCGCCCGTCATGGCGGTGCCGAGTTCCTCCGGGGTGACGGTCGCCGGGTCCGCGTCCGCGACCAGGCGGCCGCGGTAGATCACGCGCAGGGTGTCGGACAGGCCGATCAGCTCGTCCAGGTCGGCCGAGATCAGCAGCACGGCGAGGCCCTCGCGGCGGGCCTCGCGGATCGTGTCCCAGATCTGGGCCTGCGCGCCGACGTCCACGCCGCGCGTGGGGTGGGCGGCGATCAGGAACTTCGGGTTGTGGCTCATCTCGCGGCCGACGATCAGCTTCTGCTGGTTGCCGCCGGAGAGCGAGGACGCGGTGACGTCGATGCCGGGCGTGCGGACGTCGTACTCGCGCACGATCCGCTCGGTGTCCTTGCGGACGGCCTTCGGGTCGAGGACGCCGCGCTTGGAGTTGGGCGCTTCGGTGACGTGGCCCAGGATGCGGTTCTCCCACAGCGGGGACTCCAGCAGCAGGCCGTGCCGGTGGCGGTCCTCGGGGATGTAGCCGATCCCGCCTTCGCGGCGCTTGCGCGTCGGGGCGGTGGAGATGTCGTGGCCGTCCAGCGTGACGGTGCCGCCATCGGGGATGCTCATGCCCATCAGGGCTTCGATGAGTTCCGTCTGGCCATTGCCCTCGACGCCCGCGATGCCGAGCACCTCACCCTTGTGGATGGTGAAGTTGATGCCCGCGAGCACCTCGCGCACGACGCCGTCCGGGTCGGTGGCCGACAGCTGGAGGTCCGACACCTGGAGCATCGGCGTCGTCGTCACCGTCGACTCGCGGGTCTCCGGCGAAGGCAGCTCGGAGCCGACCATCAGCTCGGCGAGCAGCTTGGTCGTCGTCTTCGGGTCGTGCGGGTCGGCGGTGCCGACCGTCGTGCCGCGCCGGATGACGGTGATGTCGTCGGCGACCTTCAGCACCTCGCCCAGCTTGTGCGAGATGAAGATGACGGTCAGGCCCTCGGCCTTGAGCTCGCGCAGGTTGTCGAAGAGCGCGTCCACTTCCTGCGGGACGAGCACGGCGGTCGGCTCGTCGAGGATGAGGATCTTGGCGCCCCGGTAGAGGACCTTGAGGATCTCCACGCGCTGCCGGTCGGCGACCCCGAGGTCCTCGACGAGGGCGTCCGGGCGCACGCCCAGGCCGTACGCGTCGGAGATCTCCTTGATCTTCTTGCGGGCCTTGCCGCCGATGCCGTAGAGCTTCTCGCCGCCGAGAACCACGTTCTCCAGCACGGTGAGGTTGTCGGCGAGCATGAAGTGCTGGTGCACCATGCCGATGCCGCGGGCGATGGCGTCGCCGGGGCTGGAGAAGTGGACCTGCTCGCCGTCGATGGCGATGGTGCCCTCGTCCGGCTTCTGCATGCCGTAGAGGATCTTCATCAGCGTCGACTTGCCGGCGCCGTTCTCACCGATCAGGGCGTGGACCGTGCCCTTGCGGACGGTGATCGCGATGTCCTTGTTGGCGACGACTCCGGGGAAGCGCTTGGTAATGCCGTTCAGTTCTACGGCGAGCGGGGGGCTGGACGCGTTGATGACGCACTCTCCTTGGCGCGGAAGGAGCTGGAAAGCCGAGACGGCGGGGGAAAAGGGGCGGAGATCGGCCGGGCGGGTGGGAGGGAGAAGGACGGTATCGCGTCCACGATGCCTCTACGCGCGTAGCTCTGTCGGAAGTGAAAACTTGCGGCCAAGTGGCCAGAAAAAGCGATCAGGAACCGAAGGAGACGGCTCGGGGCCCGGGAGGCGGTAGAGACCGCTGCCCGGACCCCGGAGACCGTGCCGACCCGTCGGCCGGGCCCTTGCGGGCCCGGACGTTACGGGGTGGTCTTGACCGTGATCTTCTTGGCGATGATGTCGGCCTTCGCCTTGTCGACCGCGGCGATGACGTCGGTCATCTTCTTGTACTCGGGGTTGGAGTCGGCCAGGCCGACGCCGTCCTTGTCCAGGCCGTAGCGGACCTCGCCCGTCTGCGGCTTGCCGTCCTCGACCGACTTGATCAGGTTGAAGACGGAGAGCTGGACCTGCTTGGTGACCGAGGTCAGGATGTGGTCCTTGTACTTGACCAGACCCGCCTGGTTGTACTGGTCGGAGTCGACGCCGATGGCCCACTTGCCCTTGGCGGCGGTGGCCTCGATGGCACCCGAGCCGGCCAGACCGGCGGCCGCGTAGACCACGTCGGCGCCGGCGTCGAGCTGACCCTGCGCCGTGGCCTTGCCGAGGTCGGGCTTGGAGAAGCCGTCGAAGTTCGGGGGCTGGGTCAGGTAGTGCGAGAGCACCTTGGCGTTCGGGTTGGTGTCCTTGACGCCCTGGGTGAAGCCCGCCTCGAACTTCTTGATCAGCGGAACCTCGACACCGCCGATGAAGCCGACCGTGCCGGTCTTGGAGACCTTGGCGGCGGCGACGCCGGCCAGGTAGGAGCCCTGCTCCTCGTTGAACACCAGGTTGGCGATGTTCGGGCCGGTCACCGAGGTGTCGTCGATGATGCCGAAGGTGGTCTTCGGGAACTTCGGCGCGACCTTCTTGATGGCCGGGGCGTAGGAGAAGCCGACGCCGATGACCGGGTTGTTGCCCTTGCGGGCCAGCTCGGTCAGGCGCTGGACCTTGTCGGCCTCGCCCTCGCCGTCGGTGGGCTCCGCCTCGGCGCCCTTGACCTTGAGGTCCTTCTCGGCCTGCTGGAGGCCCGCGTAGGCGGCGTCGTTGAACGACTGGTCGCCGCGGCCGCCGATGTCGTACGCGATGGCGACGGAAGCTTCCTTCTTGTCGGAGGAAGATCCGGTGTCCGAGGACTTCTTACCGCCACAGGCGGTGGCCGAGAGGGCGAGCGCCGCGGAGGCGATGCCCACGGTGGCGATCCTGGTGATCCGGCGCAAGGGGAGGCTCCTTCAAAACCTGACCGAAGCGCCGGGACCGGCGCTGGTTTCGCCGCGATCGTAACGCGCGTAGATGTCAGTTAAAGACCCGTACATGAGTCGTTATCGGATCGTCGCGAACCGGACAGTGACCGATTGGTAACCGGTCACGCGCCCAGCCCTTGTGTATCAAGGGCCGGACGCGTCCACCCGGAGGTCCCGGGGTGTTGTACGGAGCTTTACCTGATCGGCCTGGCGCGCCGCCCGTCGAGGAGCGCGGCGGCGGTGAAGAACTCCACCCCGACGGCGATCGCGGACTCGTCCACGTCGAAGTCGCCGCGGTGCAGATCGCGCTTGACGGCGTCCCCCGGCACGCGGACCCCGAGCCGGGCCATCGCGCCCGGGACGTGCTCCAGGTACCAGGAGAAGTCCTCGCCGCCCAGGCTCTGCTCGGTGTCCTCGACGGCGTCCACGCCGCGCCGCGCGGCCATCGCCTCGCGCAGCAGCTCGGTGACGGCCGGGTCGTTGACCACCGGCGGGACCCCGCGGACGTAGTTGATCGACGACTTGGCCCGGTGCATGGCCGCGATCTCGTCGATCGCCGCGTGCACCATCTCCGGCGCCTCGTGCCAGGCGGCCAGGTCCAGGCAGCGCACGGTCCCGGACAGCTCGGCGTGCATCGGGATGACGTTGCAGGCGTGCCCGGCCTCGATCCGGCCCCAGGTGACGGACATGCCGCTGCGGGCGTCCATCCGCCGGGACAGCAGCGCGGGCACGTCGAGCGCGATCCGGGCCGCAGCCGTCACGAGGTCGGTGGTCAGGTGCGGTCGCGCGGTGTGCCCGCCGGCCCCGTCGAGGGTGACCTCCAGCCGGTCGCAGGCCGAGGTGATCGGTCCGGCCCGCAGCCCGATGCGGCCCGCGTCCACGCGCGGGTCGCAGTGCACCGCGATGATCTTGCCGACGCCGTCCAGCGCGCCGGAGTCGATGGCCTCGGTGGCGCCGCCCGGCAGCACCTCCTCGGCGGGCTGGAAGAGCAGCCGCACGGGCTGGGGCAGCAGCCCCTGCCGGTCCAGCTCGGCCAGGACCAGCCCGGTGCCGAGGACGACGGCGGTGTGCACGTCGTGCCCGCAGGCGTGGGCGCGGTCCGGGACGGTGGAGCGGTAGGACACGTGGGTCTTGGCGTCCGGAATGGGCAGGGCGTCGATGTCCGCGCGGATGGCGAGAATCGGCGCCGCCCCGTCCCTGGTGCCGACGTCACAGACCAGGCCGGTGCCGGAGGACAGCACCCGTGGTCGCAGGCCCGCTTCCTCCAGCCGCGCCTTGATCGCGGCGGTGGTACGGAACTCCTGGTGGCCGAGTTCGGGATGCATGTGCAAGTCCCGGCGGAACGCGATCAGTTCGGCACGCAGGTGGTCCGGGAGCGTGCCGGGCAGCTCGGGCTGGGCGGGCTCGCCGGGCAGGGCGGTCAGTGACTCGCGGGACATCAACTGGTTCACCTGTTGAAGGGTAGGCCCACAGGGGGGTCAACTGGCTGGAGATCAGCAAAACTTCAACCCCTTAGGGGAAGAAAACCGGGCCGCAGGTGGCATGAGCACCGGCCCCGGAGGGTAAACTCCGCCGCTCACTGGCCGACCGGGGCGGTCCGCACGTACAGTCCGCGCACCTCACACCCAGTCTCGGCCACCGCGGCAAGGAACCGCCGACCCATGGGTGAGCCGCTCACGTCGCGCGGGCGCGTACCGCCTCCCGGCCCCGGGGCGACGCCCCGGACGTCCGAAAGACGCACGGCGGGTCAGGCCGGCGCGCCGAGGGATAGCTCACACCCGTGGGACACCCGCGCAGCGGCCCCTGACGTGTTCCCGCCGCGGTCCGGCCTCCCCGGCGAGGCGAGAGCCCGCCTCACTCCCCCCGCCGTGATCGACCGCACGCCCTGACGCCCTGGGCCGCCGTTTCCTCCGATGCCTCCGCCCGGCCCGCCCACTCACGCACCGCGAGGAGGTGGCTCGGCTGGAGACCGGTACGGGGATCCGGCTGCAAGAGCAGCGTCGCGCAGCCACGTGCGGTGCGTCCGGCGGCCCAGGCGTGGTCGGCGGCGGTGAAGTCGTCGTCGATCCAGATGGCGGGGGCCCTGCCGAGCCAGGGGTCGACGTGGTCGCGCTTCCAGAGGTACCCGTCGGGATGGCTGGTGGTGATCCGCGGGCGGGGGAGGTCGAGGTAGGGGAAGACCGGCAGCCCCAGGAGCGGCCCGATGATCGTGGTGGCGTCCTTGCGCCAGCTCGTGCACCACACGGGGGTGACGAGGCCGTCTGTCAGGAGGCGGGTGAGCACGGGGCCATGGCTGGGGTCGAGCCAGATGGGGACGGTGTCGTCCGGGTGCCGACCGGCGGGTAGGACCGTGTGGCGGATGTGGGTGGGCGGGGTGCTGCCGTCTGCCGCCGGGAACGGGATGAGGACGCCGTCGATGTCCAGGAGCAGGTAGGGCAGGGTCATCGGTACCTCCGCGGTCAGCGTTTGCGGGCGGTGATCAGAAGGGTGGTCGGCCACGGATCGCGGCGCGGATGACGCAGCTCCAGCGCCGAGGTGAGGCGCAAGCCGGTACGAGCGAGGTGGGCGCCCCAGCGGCGGGCGTCGAACTCCCACCGGGCGATGGGCAGCCGGGTTCGGTCGGGCATGGTGACGTAGTCCTCGCGCGGACGGTCGTCCGTGCACGGATGTCTTCCGGCCCGTGCCGGGTGCGGGACGGAGAAGGCCAGGACGCCGCCGGGCGCCAGCCGCCGGGAGATGGCGGCGAGCAGAAGTTCGGGGGCGACGAGGCCGACGGCGCCGAACACGGAGTAGATCGCCTCGAAGCTCTGGCCAGTGCCCTGGAGGTGGCGCAGCGCGTGGCCGGCGGCGAACGTAGCGCCTTCGATGTGGCCGTAGTGGGAGCGGGCGCGGCGAATCTGGAGGCCGACGAGGTCCACGCCGGTGACGCGGGCCTCGTGGTGCTTGGCGAGGTGGGCCACGTGGTGGCCGGGGCCGCAGCCCAGCTCCAGAACGCACCGACGGCGCAGGTCCGGGCCGAGGATCTCGGCACCGGGACCGAGGCCCGGGTGGATGCCCCATTGCATCCGGCGGGGCGGGGAGAGGGCGTGAGCCGGGGTGGCGGCCAGGCGCTGGGCTGCGTGGGTGTACCAGGGGGAGACCTGGGCGTGCACCTAGACCTCCAGCAGGTGGACCACGTCACCCACGTGGCGACGGACGGCGGAGATGTACGCGGGGTCCTTGGCCGGGTCGTTGATCCAGCGGATGGCCTGTTCCATGAACCACTCCACGGCCCACATGCGGTGCCAGCCCAGGGCCCACGCCTCGGCGGTCAGGCCGCCCCGGGCGGCGAGGGCGTCCTCGTGGCCGCCTGCGGCGACGTACTGCTCCAGGAGCACCTTCAGCCGGACGGGACTCGGGGCGTCGGTGGTGCCGTGGTACGACGCGAGGTCGATCAGCCCGGGCCCGGTGAAGGCGCGGGCGAAGTCGAGGAGGTGCCGGCGGTGCTCCCCGATGTGGATGCTCGTGGGGTGGAACTCGGAGTGGACCCAGCCGAACGGGTCCAGGGTCGCCCCCTTGACGCGAGCATCGGCCGCCGAGGAGATCTTCCCCAGGGCTGTCTCGATGTCGTCGCAGTCAGCCCACCGGTCGGCCTTCCGCAGTCGCTGGAGGTGATCGAGGGCTCGGCCGGGCAGCGCTGTGAGACCCGCACCGTCGAGGAGGGGCAGGCCGCCCGCCGGGCGGGCGGCGTGGAGCATGACGGCGGCGGCGACGCCATCGAGGTCGTCGGCGTCCCGTACGGGCGTGCCGAGGTCGTCCATGAGCATCCCGAGCCACTTGTCCCGCATGGCGGTGGCGTGGAGCTCGGGGACCGGAAGTCCACGCCGGTGGGCGATCCGCAGGGCCTGGGCCTCGCGGTCGAAGGGCTCCTTGGCGTACTTGAAGACGGCGCTCTCGCCGCCGGGGAAGGTGACGCGTTCGACGCCGGACATGCTCCAGACGCGGATCTCGGAGCGTTCGGGGAGGGGCTTGCCGACGAGAGTGCACAGGTCGTCCAGCAGGGCGGCGGTGATGCTCTGGTCCATGGGGTCTCCAGGGGCTGGGTGCCCCGGGGCGGGCGAGCGGGTCAGCCCGTCCCGGAGCCGTGCGGGGGGGTGTACCGGGTTACTCGGCTGCGGTCTCGCGGTGGGCGTAGACCTGCTCGATCCAGCCGGCCTTGAACTCGGCCAGGTCGTCGCGGAAGTTCGCCATCGAGGCGCCGTAGGGCGCGACGACCCCGCCGGACTGGTCCGGCACGGACTGGCAGCCGTGCACGAGCCGTCCGCCGAGCGCGGCGTGGGCCTTGATGGACTCGGTCCGGCGGTGCTCGTTGAACCAGCCGCCGTGGTAGACCTCGTCCAGCATCCCGCCGGTCTCGTCGTCCAGGTCGAAGACGACGGAGGTGGCGGCGGGGAAGAACCAGCACGGGCCGACGTTGGAGATGTGCCCGTCCAGCTCGACCTTGTTGAGCGCCATCAGCGTGGCCGCCTCGCGCAGCATCCGCAGATGATCGGCGGTGATCTGCGGCAGCCCGAGGCCCTCCAGGTGCTCCTCGCGGAAGAGGTACGAGTAGACCTCGTACGCCGTCGCCAGGACGCGGGCGGCATCCGACGTGGACTCGCCGTGGCCCTTGATGAAGTCGAGCGCGAGCTGCTCCACGGCGCTCTCGGTCGTCTCGGCCACGCCGAGGAGCTGGGCCTTGACGAGCTCCCAGTCGGCAACGAGCCAGGTGTTGGACTCGAAGCGGAAGAAGTACGCGGCCGGATCGATGGTGATGCGCCGACCGTCCACGTGGATGCCGGGCAGGCGGCTCCAGCGCGGGTCGAAGGCGTCGGGCAGTTCGACCGTGATGGTCGCGGTGTCGATGGTGGTCACCGTGTCTCCGTCTCTGATCGTCCGGGTCGGGGCATACGAATGCCCGAGCCCGTTGGGGCGTACGGAACTTGGGGCCGCCCGACGTGAGAGGGGGGCAGCTGTCGATAAGTGAACCGTCGGCTACGCAGAGTGGGTACGGTGTGACCGAGGCCAAGCGGTATACGCGGTTTACAGCTCCGGAGCGGAGGAGATCGTGGCAGCGCCGAACAAGCCCAACTCCCGCCTGCGCGACACGATCAACGCCGCAGGGTGTACGTACGAGGCGCTCGCCAAGGACGTCCGCCGCATCGCCGCCGAGAACGGCGAACTGCTCCAGACCAATAAGTCGGCGATCTCCCACTGGACGAACGGCACCCGCGCGCCGTCGGGCCAAGCAGGCCAGTACCTCGCCGAAGCCCTCTCCCGCAGGGTGGGCCGCGTCGTCACCGAAACCGAACTCGGCCTGCCTCCAGCCGACCCGGAGTCCTTGCCGGGCACCGACCCCGTCACCACGGTCACGGACCTCGGCCGCGCCGACGTGGAACGCCGCCGCTTCCTCGCCATCGCCGCCTTCACCACGGCCGGCGTGGCCATGCCGCTGCTCCACGATCACGAAGCCACGGCCCGCGTACTGCGCGCCCGTACCGGCCGCTCCCTCGTCGGCGCCGAGGACATCGATGTAGTACGGCAGATCACGAAGGTCTTCAGCGCCGCCGACGAACGCCTCGGCGGCGGCCACGGCCTGACCACGGTCACCGCCTACCTCGCGGACACCGCCGCGCCCATGCTCCGGGGCCGCTTCCCTTCCGAAGCCCTACGCCGGGCCGCCTTCGGCGCCGTCGCCGAACTCGCCTACCTCGCCGGGTGGAAGCACCACGACCTCGGCCAGGAGGGCGCGGCACAGCGCTACTACCGCGTCGGCTACCAGCTCGCCTGCGAGGCCGATCCGCACGGCCACGCCGCTTGGATGATGCGCTCCCTGGCTCACCAAGCCCTGAAGCTCAGGCAACCCCATCACTGTGTGGACCTCGTCGAGGGCGCCCTTGCCCGGGGGCTGGGGCACGTCGACGGACAGACCGAGGCACTGCTTCACATCACGCACGCCCGCGCCTGCGCGGCCGTCGGTGAAAACGCTGTGGCCAGCCGGGCTCTGCTAGCGGCCGAGGACGCCCTCCTTCGCGAGGACGGTCCGCAACCCAGCTTCTCCCTTCTGAGTGGTCCAGCCGCGGGAACAGTCGCCAGCCACACGGCCAAGGCACTGACCGAGATGAAGGACTTCATCGGTACGGAACGTCAACACCGCGACGCCCTCACCCGCTGGGACCCCGCCCAGTTCAAGCGTGTGCACGTCCTCACCTACGCCGATCTCGGCGACAGCCTTGCCGCCCAGGCGCGTGCCGACGAAGCGGTGACCGCCTGGACCCAAGCGCTCCTCCTCATGGAGGGCATGACGTCCGACCGCACGCGTAAGGCGATCTCCTCGATCCGTCGCACGCTTTCGGTCTACCAGCGCCGCGGAGTTCCCGGGGCCGCGGATCTCGCCCGCCGCGCGGGACGGGCCCTCACCTGACGTCTGAAACCAGCGGGGAGGCCGGCGAGGCCCCAGACCGACGGCCCCGCGCCAGGGTCGCGCTCGAAGCGCCTGCCGGTCGGCCGCCATCGCGTCCACGACAAACCACCAACCGGGTCGTGCTCATCCAGCGCAGCGAGAACGCTAAGTTCGCCCAGGGGATGTGGGACCTCCCGGTGGGCAAGAACGAACCGGGCGAGCCCATCACCGAAACCGCGGTCCGCGAGCTGCACGAGGAAACGGGCCTCATGGTGAAACCGGAGTCCCTTGAGGTCGCCCACATCATCCACGGCGCCTGGGGCGTCGAAGCCCCCAACGGCTTCCTCACGGTCGTCTTCGCCACCCACGAATGGACCGGCGAACCCGAGAACCGCGAACCCCGCAAGCACTCACAGGTCCGCTGGATCGACGCGACGGCCATCCCCGAAGCCTTCGTCGACACCACGGCCTCCGCCCTCCACCACTACCTGAACCACGGTGCGTCGGTCTCCCTCAACGGCTGGTCGGCAGGCTGACCAGCGGTACAGGGCGCCTCAGACGTCGGCAGCGGTCAGGGTAGGAGTGCCTGAACCCGCGGCCGCACACCGGGCCCCCGCCACACCCAGCCCCGCCGGCGTTTGAGGCGCCGCCGGAGGCAGGGCCGGGCCCGCGCCCGCAGACCAGGGGCCACCGGCCCCCGGGTCAGCTCGTCGCGAGTTTGGCCGCGAAGCCGAGGAAGAGGGCGCCCGCCAGGGAGGTGGCGCCGGCCGAGAGGCGGCGACGGCGGGTGAAGGCCGCCGCCAGGCGCGTGCCGCCGAAGATCAGCACGGTCAGGTACAGGAAGCTGCCCAGTTGCAGCAGCGAGCCCAGCAGCAGGAACGACAGGCCGCGGTAGGGGTACGCCGGGTCGACGAACTGCACGAAGAAGGACATCAGGAAGAGGATCGCCTTCGGGTTGAGCAGGCTGATCAGCAGCGCCCGCCGGTACGGCCGCTCCGGGCCGGCGGCCACCTCCGCCGCCCCGGCCGACGGGGCCGAGGAAGCCGCCGCCCCCCGCGTCCGCCACATCGCCCAGGCCCCCCGCAGCATCCCCACCGCCAGCCACGACAGGTACCCGGCCCCCAGCAGCTTCACCACCCCGAAGACCACCGGGCTGGCCTGGAGCAGCGAGGCCGCGCCCACCGCCGCCAGCGTCATCAGCACGGTGTCCCCGGTCCACACCCCTGCGGCGGCCCGGTAGCCGGTGCGCACCCCGCGCCGGGCGGCCACGGACAGCACGTACAGGGAGTTCGGGCCCGGCAGCAGGATGATCAGGGCCAGGCCGGCCAGGTAGGTGGGGAGGTCTATGACGCCGTACATGCCGGGAGTGTCTCAGAAGCCGGTGGCCGGAACATAGCGGCCCCAGACCTCGCGCAGCGCATCGCACACCTCCCCCACCGTGGCCCGCGCCCGCAGCGCCTCCTTCATCGGGTACAGGACGTTCGCCGGGCCCGCCGCCGCCTCCCCAAGGGCCGCCAGCGCCGCGTCCACCGCCGCCCCGTCCCGCTCCGCCCGCAGCCGGGCCAGCCGCGCGCACTGCGCCGCTTCGAGCGCCGGGTCCACCCGCAGCGGCTCGTACGGTTCCTCCTCGTCCAGCGCGTAGCGGTTGAGGCCGACCACCACCCGCTCGCCGCTGTCGGTCTCGCGCGCGATCCGGTAGGCGTTGCGTTCGATCTCGCCCTTCTGGAACCCCCGCTCGATGGCGGCGACCGCCCCGCCCATCTCCTCGATCCGCCCGAGGAGGGCCACGGCCGCCTCTTCCAGCTCGTCCGTCATGCGCTCGACGGCGTACGACCCGGCGAACGGGTCCACGGTGTGCGCGACGTCGCTCTCGTGGGCGAGGACCTGCTGGGTGCGCAGCGCGAGCCGGGCCGAGGCCTCGGTCGGCAGGGCGATGGCCTCGTCGTAGGCGTTGGTGTGCAGCGACTGCGTGCCGCCGAGGACCGCCGCCAGGCCCTGGACGGCGACCCGGACGAGGTTCACCTCGGGCTGCTGCGCGGTCAGCTGCACCCCGGCCGTCTGGGTGTGGAAGCGCAGCATGAGCGATTTCGGGTCCCGGGCGCCGAAGTCCTCGCGCATGATCCGCGCCCACATCCGCCGGGCGGCCCGGAACTTGGCGACTTCCTCCAGCAGGGTGGTGCGGGCGACGAAGAAGAACGACAGCCGGGGCGCGAAGTCGTCGACGGCCATCCCGGCGCCGATGGCCGTACGGACGTACGCGACGCCGTCGGCGAGGGTGAAGGCGATCTCCTGCGCGGGCGAGGCCCCGGCTTCGGCCATGTGGTAGCCGGAGATGGAGATGGTGTTCCAGCGCGGGACCTCCCGCGCGCAGTAGCGGAAGGTGTCGGCGGTCAGCCGCAGCGAGGGACCGGGCGGGAAGATGTAGGTCCCCCGCGCGATGTACTCCTTGAGCACGTCGTTCTGCACGGTCCCGGTCAGCCGGTCCGCCGCGATCCCCCGTTCCTCGGCGACCAGCTGGTACATCAGCAGCAGGAGCGCGGCGGGCGCGTTGATGGTCATCGAGGTGGAGACCCGGTCGAGCGGGATCCCGTCGAAGAGCACCCGCAGGTCCTCGACGGAGTCGACGGCGACCCCGACCTTGCCGACCTCGCCGCGGGCGAGCGGCGCGTCGGAGTCGTAGCCCATCTGGGTGGGCAGGTCGAAGGCGGCGGACAGGCCCGTGCCGCCGTCGGCGATCAGTCGGCGGTAGCGGGCGTTGGACTCGGCGGCGGTGCCGAAACCCGCGTACTGGCGCATCGTCCACGGCCGTCCGGTGTACATCGAGGGATACACACCCCGGGTGAACGGGTAGGCGCCGGGTGCGCCGAGCCGCTCCGCCGGATCCCAGCCCTCCAGGGACTCGGGCCCGTAGACGGGTTCGATGGGCAGGCCGCTCTCGGTGCGGCGGCGTTCGGTGTGCGCCATGGCCCGGACTCCTTCGTGGAAGGGACGGAGGCGGCCTGGTAAAACGACACGTCGAGATCACGGCAACGTCACGACAGCGGCCTCCGGTCACAATGGCGCAACATCCCGGCAGCGCCCGCAACTATCCACGCCCGCGCGGCATCGTCTAGTTACACGTCGTAGATACCGGGGGACCCCAATGCACCGCTCGCACCGTCAGAGAGTCTTCGTCCGCACGCTCGGGGTGGCCACCGCGGTCGCTCTCGCCGCCACCGCGACCGCCTGCGGGTCGCAGAAGTCGGAGTCGAAGGGTCCGGGGTCCACCACCCCGTCGGCTTCGGCCCCCGCCTCTCCGTCGGCCTCGGACGACAAGCCGGGCGACGCCTCCCCCTCGGCTTCGGCATCTGCCTCGGCGTCCGCTTCCCCCTCGGCATCGGCGTCCACCTCCTCGGCCCCCAAGGTGAAGTACCTGATGGCGGAGGGCACGGAGGACGACCAGGTCCGGGAGCTGCAGGCGCGGCTGAAGCAGCTGGGCGTCTTCACGGCCTCACCCACCGGTTTCTACGGCTCCAAGACGATCGCCGCGGTCAAGGCCTTCCAGACCAGGCACCAGCTGACGGCGTCCGGCTCGGTGGACGACGCCACCTGGAAGAAGGTCCAGTCCCTCAGCAAGAAGCCGACCTCCGAGGAGATGTCGCCGACGACCAACCAGGTCGACGCGCCGGACCCGCGCTGCATGACGGGCCGGGTGATGTGCATCAGCAAGGAGAGCCGCACCCTGGCCTGGATGATCGACGGCAAGGTCGTCTCCACGATGGACGTGCGCTTCGGCTCGGAGAACACCCCGACCCGCGAGGGCGAGTTCCAGGTGGGCTGGAAGTCCAAGGACTGGGTCTCGACGATCTACCACACGCCGATGCCGTACTCGATGTTCTTCAGCGAGGGCCAGGCCGTGCACTACTCGTCGGACTTCGCGGCCCGGGGCTACGCGGGTGCCTCGCACGGCTGCGTGAACGTGCGCGACAAGGCGAAGCTGTCGGCGCTCTACGACCAGGTGAAGGTCGGCGACAAGGTCGTCGTCTACTGGTGAGGCCGCGCCCGCCGGTGTGCCCGCGGCACGCCGGCGGCGGGCTCGCCCGGGGGGCGGGAGTGGAAGGACGTTAAGAGGCGCGGGCAGGGCCGGGGGAACGAACCCCGCCCGCGCCAGGTTGCGCAGAGCCCAGGGGTACGGGGGGAACCCCGGCTCATGCGCGGCCGATGACCAGTCGGCTCACTTGTTACTGCGCCACCCGCTCGAAAAGTGTTACAGCCAGGTCAGAGCGGGTGTGCGGGCAGCCGTCGAGCGGTTCAGCGGCGCAGCCGCAGGCCCAGGGAACCGGTCGCGCCGGAGGGGTTCGAGGAGCCGGGAAGCGGGACGGGGACGGGCTTGGTGTCCGGCGGGACGGTCCCCTTGGGGCCCGGTGCGGCGTCCAGCAGGTCCTCGCAGTAGCGCTTGACCTGCTGGCGGCCCTTGGCCAACAGGTTCAGCCGGTTCTCCCGGTCCTTGCTCAGCTTTCCGGAGCGGTAGTCGCGGCACAGGTCCGCCGCCCCGCGCAGGGTGTCGTGTGCTTCGCCGCCGCCGGTGAGGCCGAAGTGCTCCCGGCCGTCCTTGTCGGGGCCGGTGCCCGTGGTGGCGCCCGTACCGCCGGCTCCGCCGCCCGCTCCGCCGTCCGCCGCCGCGCCGGTGGCGCCCGGCGTCGTACGTCCTTCGGGGGTGCTCGGGGTGCGTGCGCCGCCGGAGGCGCCGAAGCCGTCGACGGTGCCCGGAGGCTGGGGGCGCCGGGTCGCGCCGGTGCTCGGTCCGGACGTACCGCCGACCGGGTCCGGGACGACCTCGAAGGTGCTCTCGGCCGAGGGCAGGGGGCCCGCGTTCAGGTGCAGGGCGCGGTCGAAGAGACCGGTGCCCGCGGCGGCCGCGACCCCGCCGATGGCCACGCCGGCGACGGCCGCCGCGAGACCGAGGCGCCACGCGCCCACCCGGCGCGGGGCGGGCCCGCGGGCGGGTCCGGAGGCGGCCGGTACGCGGACGATGGCGACCAGCGGTTCCCCGGCGGAGGCGGATGCGGAGGCGGGACCGGCGTGGGCGGGGGCGTGGGCGGGGGCGGTCTGCGCCGCGGCCCGGTCCGGGCGCGCCGCGCGGAAGGCGGCCAGGGCGGCGGCCTCCCCGGGCAGCTCCGCGGCGCCCGCGAGGGGGCCGGGAGCGAGGGAGTCGAGGGCGTCGCGCAGCCGGGCGGCGTCCGCCTGCGCGCGGGCGTCGCCCAGCCGGTCCACCGGTTCGCCGCGCAGCAGTCTGTCCGCCGCGGCTTTGTCCAGCCACCTGGTGCGATCGTCGGCCATCACATGTCCTTCTGCGTCCGCCAACGTGAATGCGTCACACCGGTTCGCTCCGCGAGTCCCCCGAACCGGCCGCGCTGGGCGGGTACGGCGTCCAGATCCCGACCGCCACCGGTGTCCCCGGCGCCTCCGGTGCCACTGCCGTCGCCGGTGTGGCCAGGGCGATTATCTACGAGGCCGCCCCCGCGCCGGGCGCCCGCCCCCGCTTCCGCTTCACCGCCCGCCGAGCGGCCCGCCGAGCGACCCGCCGAGGGATCGGCCAAGGGATCCGCCGACGGGCCGGCCGGGGCGTCGGCCCCGGCGTCCGTTTCGTTCGCGAGCAGTTCGGCGAGCCGCTTGAGCCCCCGGTGCGCCGCCGTCCGTACGGCCCCGGGACGCTTGCCCAGGGTCTCGGCGGCGGTCTTGGCGTCGAGCCCGACGACCACGCGCAGCACCACGGCCTCGGCCTGGTCCTGCGGCAGCTGGGCGATCAGCGCCATGGTGCGGCCGGTGGAGAGGGCTTCCATGGCCAGGACGGCGGTGTCGCTGTCGGCGGCGTGTCCGGTCAGTTCGCTCTCGTCCCCGCCGATGGCGGGGCGGCGGCCGCGCATGCGCATGTGGTCGAGGGCGCGGTTGCGCGCTATGCGCGCGGCCCAGCCGCGGAAGCGGTCGGCGTCGCCGGTGAAGGAGTCGAGGTCGCGCGAGATCTGCAGCCACGCCTCGGAGGTCACGTCCTCGGCGTCGCCGTCACCCACCAGCGTGCGGACATAGCCCAGCAGGCGCGGGTGCACGGCGCGGTACACAGTCCGGAACGCGCTCTCGTCGCCGTCCTGCGCCGCGAGCACCGCGGCGGTCAGCTCCGCGTCGTCCCCCAGCAAAGTCCCCAACCCGTTCACTGTCCCGTACGTCTGGCGCAAATCAGCACGTTACGGCGTGTCGCGCCTTCCGTCCACGCGTTGTACAACCTGCAACCAACCGTGCGCGAAGCGAGGTGTGACACAAAACGCACTCCCGGCGCTGACAGGGGTACGGGCTTGTCGCACGAGCCCGTAACGGATGGCGGCCGGGGCCTCTCCTGTGGGGGGTGGCGGTCTCGGTCGCCTTCCCCATCAAAAGCCCTCCCCACTCCTCCTTTCGGCTCTCTTCCGGGTGAAATCCGCGGTTGGGTACGTCCTTGCGGCCGCCGCGTCGATAGCGTGACGTAACACCCCACCCACATCCCGAGGAGCCCCACGCTGTCCAGCCACCTTCCGGCGCAGATCCGCGGCAGCGCGCTGGCCCGGTTCAACGCGGCGTCGGCCGAGTCCGCCCGGGAGGCCCTGCTGCGCTGTTGCGGCAGCCACCGCTGGGCGCAGCGGGTGGCCGAGCACCGCCCGTACCCGGATCTGGACGCGCTGCTGGCCGCCGCCGACGAGGCGGCGTACGACCTGCGGCAGGCGGACCTGGCCGAGGCGCTGGCCCTGGAGCCCTCGGCGGAGCTCGACCGCGACGCGCCGTACGCCGCGCACCTCGCGCTCGGCGCGGCGCACGCGGAGTACGAGCGCAAGTTCGGCCACGCCTTCGTGATCTGCCTCGACGGGCACCCGCCCGACGAGCACGCGCACCAGGTGCTGGCCGCGATCCGGCGCCGGATGGCGCACGAGGTCGACGAGGAGCGGGCCACCTCGGCCGACGAGCTGCGCCGCGTGGCGTGCTCGCGACTCGCCCGGCTGGTGGGATTCCCGCCGACGCCGGATCCGAGGGGTGGCGGAACCACCGGGGATGCGCCTGAATTGGGGCGTTTCGCTCCTGTGGGATAGTCCGTCCGTGCCTGTTTGATCACACCGATGGCCCCCGCGCAAGGGAACCGACAAAGCGTCGCTACGATGTCCGGGGCCGGAGGACCGTACCCGGCCGGGCCCGACCGACAAAGAAGCCGGCTGGCCCCCGCCCCGCTTCCGGAGGGTTTTCCGTGCCGGCTGGAACGTTGTACCGCGGCCGGGAAGGAATGTGGTCCTGGGTGGCTCATCGAGTCACCGGCGTCCTCATTTTCTTCTTCCTGTTCGTACACGTCCTCGACACCGCTCTCGTCCGCGTCTCCCCCGAGGCGTACGACGACGTGGTGGCTACCTACAAGACGCCGATCGTCGCGCTGCTGGAGTACGGCCTCGTGGCCGCCATCCTGTTCCACGCGCTCAACGGTCTGCGTGTCATCGCCGTGGACTTCTGGTCCAAGGGCCCCCGCTACCAGAAGCAGATGCTCTGGACCGTGGTGGGCGTTTGGGTCGTGCTGATGGCCGGGGCGGTTTACCCCGTCCTGCACCACGCCTACCTCGAACTGTTCGGGAAGTGACACGCATGTCTTCTGACACTTCTTCCGCCCAGGCGGTCACCGACGTGGAGAGCGTGAGCCTCTACGACGTCGACAACCCGGCGCCGTACATCGAGGCGCCGCGCAAGCGCACCGGCAAGACGCCCCGCTCGACCCGCGGCAACTTCGAGATGGCCGCATGGCTCTTCATGCGCCTCTCGGGCATCGTGCTGGTCGTCCTGGTGATCGGCCACCTGCTCATCCAGCTCGTGCTGGACGGCGGCGTCTCCAAGATCGGCTTCGCCTTCGTGGCGGGCCGCTGGGCCTCGCCGTTCTGGCAGGTCTGGGACCTGCTGATGCTGTGGCTGGCGATGCTGCACGGCTCCAACGGTCTGCGTACCGTCATCAACGACTACGCGGAGCGCGCCAACACGCGGCTGTGGCTGAAGGGCCTGCTCTACACCGCCACGGTGTTCACCATCCTTCTGGGCACGCTGGTGATCTTCACCTTCGACCCGAACATCCGCGGCATGGGCTGAGGCGAATCCTGATGAAGATCCACAAGTACGACACCGTCATCGTCGGCGCCGGCGGCGCGGGCATGCGCGCCGCCATCGAGGCGACGAAGCGCAGCCGCACCGCGGTGCTCACGAAGCTGTACCCGACCCGCTCCCACACGGGCGCCGCGCAGGGCGGCATGGCCGCCGCGCTCGCCAACGTGGAAGAGGACAACTGGGAGTGGCACACCTTCGACACGGTCAAGGGCGGTGACTACCTGGTCGACCAGGACGCCGCCGAGATCCTGGCGAAGGAGGCCATCGACGCGGTCCTCGACCTGGAGAAGATGGGCCTGCCGTTCAACCGCACCCCGGACGGCACCATCGACCAGCGCCGCTTCGGCGGCCACTCGCGCAACCACGGCGAGGCGCCGGTCCGCCGGTCCTGCTACGCCGCGGACCGCACCGGTCACATGATCCTCCAGACGCTGTACCAGAACTGCGTCAAGGAGGGCGTGGAGTTCTTCAACGAGTTCTACGTCCTGGACCAGCTCCTCGTCGAGGAGGACGGCGTCCAGAAGTCGGCCGGCGTCGTCGCGTACGAGCTGGCGACCGGCGAGATCCACGTCTTCCAGGCGAAGTCCGTCATCTACGCCTCCGGCGGCACGGGCAAGTTCTTCAAGGTGACCTCCAACGCGCACACCCTCACCGGTGACGGCCAGGCGGCCTGCTACCGGCGCGGTCTGCCGCTGGAGGACATGGAGTTCTTCCAGTTCCACCCGACGGGCATCTGGCGCATGGGCATCCTGCTGACGGAGGGCGCCCGCGGTGAGGGCGGCATCCTCCGCAACAAGGACGGCGAGCGCTTCATGGAGAAGTACGCGCCGGTCATGAAGGACCTCGCGTCCCGTGACGTCGTCTCGCGCTCCATCTACACCGAGATCCGTGAGGGCCGCGGCTGCGGTCCCGCCGGTGACCACGTGTACCTGGACCTGACGCACCTCCCGCCGGAGCAGCTGGACGCCAAGCTGCCCGACATCACGGAGTTCGCGCGCACGTACCTCGGCATCGAGCCCTACACGGACCCGATCCCGATCCAGCCCACCGCGCACTACGCCATGGGCGGCATCCCGACCAACGTCGAGGGCGAGGTCCTGCGGGACAACACCACCGTCGTCCCGGGCCTGTACGCGGCCGGCGAGGTCGCCTGCGTCTCCGTGCACGGCGCCAACCGCCTGGGCACCAACTCGCTGCTGGACATCAACGTCTTCGGCAAGCGCTCG
Source organism: Streptomyces sp. NPDC043876 (assembly GCF_056435825.1). Classification (NCBI taxonomy): domain Bacteria; kingdom Bacillati; phylum Actinomycetota; class Actinomycetes; order Kitasatosporales; family Streptomycetaceae; genus Streptomyces; species Streptomyces sp. NPDC043876. The sequence continues at coordinate 505,735 of NZ_JBWKDV010000001.1, forward strand.
GGCATCGCGGCCGCCAGGTACGCGGCGGAGAACGACTACGCCGAGCTGCCGGAGAACCCGGCGCAGATGGTGATCGACCAGGTCGAGCGGCTGCGCAACTCCACGGGCAAGGAGCGGGTCGCCGACCTGCGCCTGGAGCTCCAGGAGACGATGGACGCCTGCGTGATGGTGTTCCGCACCGAGCAGACGATCAAGACCGCGGTCGAGAAGATCGCGGAGCTGCGCGAGCGGTACCTGAACGTCTCCGTCCAGGACAAGGGCAAGCGGTTCAACACGGACCTGCTGGAGGCCATCGAGCTGGGCAACCTGCTCGACCTGGCCGAGGTCATGGCCGTCTCGGCCCTGGCGCGCAAGGAGTCCCGCGGCGGTCACTACCGCGAGGACTACCCGAACCGCGACGACGTCAACTTCATGCGCCACACCATGGCGTACCGCGAGGTCGGCGACGACGGCAAGGAATCCGTCCGGCTGGACTACAAGCCCGTCGTCGTCACCCGCTACCAGCCGATGGAGCGTAAGTACTGATGGCCACCCCGACCCTCAGCAAGAACGACCAGATGGAAGCGGCGGCCGCGGCCTCCCCGTTCATCACGGTCACGTTCCGGATCCGGCGCTTCAACCCCGAGATCTCGGACGAGTCGACCTGGCAGGACTACCAGATCGAGATCGACCCGAAGGAGCGCGTGCTCGACGGTCTCCACAAGATCAAGTGGGACCTCGACGGCACGCTGACCTTCCGGCGGTCCTGCGCGCACGGCATCTGCGGCTCCGACGCGATGCGGATCAACGGCAAGAACAGGCTCGCCTGCAAGACGCTGATCAAGGACATCAACCCGGAGAAGCCCATCACCGTCGAGGCCATCAAGGGCCTCACGGTGATGAAGGACCTCATCGTCGACATGGAGCCCTTCTTCCAGGCGTACCGGGACGTCATGCCGTTCCTGGTCACCACGGGCAACGAGCCGACGCGCGAGCGCCTGCAGTCCGCTGAGGACCGCGAGCGCTTCGACGACACCACCAAGTGCATCCTGTGCGCCGCGTGCACGTCCTCGTGCCCGGTGTTCTGGAACGACGGCCAGTACTTCGGCCCGGCGGCGATCGTCAACGCGCACCGCTTCATCTTCGACTCGCGCGACGAGGCCGGGGAGCAGCGCCTGGAGATCCTGAACGACAAGGACGGCGTGTGGCGCTGCCGCACGACCTTCAACTGCACCGACGCGTGCCCCCGCGGCATCGAGGTCACGAAGGCCATCCAGGAAGTCAAGCGGGCCCTGATCACCCGCCGCTTCTGACCCCAGGGTCACCGCTCGTACGAGGGCCCCGCCCCCGGTGTTCGCACCGGGGGCGGGGCCCTCGCCGTACCGGTCCCCCGTACGGCGCGAAGACCCGGGTCCGCTACGGCACCCCCGTCACGATCCCCGACGGCCCCGCCAGGGGTCTGGCGATCACCGCAGACCTCACCGCGCGGTAGGCAGTGGGCACCCGGACCCGTGGGCCGTGTGCGGGGACTGTGGAAAGATCGGCCATATGAGTGAGCAGCAGCCGAACCCGTACGCAGGCGAGCCCGGCCAGGGTGGACAGGGCGAGCCCAAGTGGGGCCCCGGCAACCCCGGTTACGGGTACCCCCAGCCCTATCCCGACGCCCCGCCCTACCAGCCCACCGTCGGCGGTGCGGGCGTGCCGTACGCGCTGCCCGCCGCGGGCGGTCCGGGGATGGCGTCCCTGAGCCTCGGGGACATCACCGTCGCCGGGGACCAGATCATCACCCCGAGCGGTCCCATGCCCCTCAAGGGCGCGATGTGGAACGCCACGGACTTCTCCCGCACCGAGGAGAAGATCCCCACCTCGTCCATCGTGCTCGCGGTCGTCTTCGCCGTCTTCTGCCTGCTCGGCCTGCTCTTCCTCCTGATGAAGGAGAAGATCACCACCGGCTACATCCAGGTGACGGTCACCAGCGGCGGCCGCCACCACTCCACGATGATCCCGGCGACCGACGTGAACACCTTCCCCTGGGTGATGAACCAGCTCAACTACGCCCGCTCGCTCAGCATGTGACGAGCGCCGGGCCCGGCCGCCCGGGGCTCAGCGCTTCGTCAGCAGCAGGGCCCCGCTGACCAGCACGGCCACGACGTGGACCAGCCACGACGTGGCCGTCAGCAGCTCGGAGAAGAAGGTGATCGGGCCGCTGATGCGGCGGCGCCGGTTCGCGCCGCCGAACCAGACGCAGCCGCCGCCCACCAGGCCGAGGACGAGGATCGCCCGCAGCGGCGGGTTGCCCCCGCCGAACGCAAGCAAGCCGATCAGCCAGCCGTTCAGCAGTGAGAGCACCAGCAGCAGGAACTTGACCACTTTGCGCGACAGCCGTGGCAGGGGGCGCAAGAGGCGCCTGACGCCCGCGGGAAGGCCCCCGGGGCGCCCGGCGGGGCGGGGCGGCGTCACGGGTACGGGCGGCAGCGCGCGGGCCGGAGCGGGCTGCGTGGGCGCCATGGCGAGCGCGGAGGTCCGTACCACCTCCGTCGGCGGGTGCGAGCGGGCCCCGATGAGGACCGCCGAGCGCATGGTCGCGGCGTCCGGGAAGCGGTCCTCCGGCCGCTTCGCCAGCGCCGTGGTCAGCAGCCCCTGTACGGGCGCCGGTACGCCGATGCCGAGGGCGGCCAGGGTCGGCGGCTCGGCGTGGACGTGCAGGTAGCCGACGGCGAAGCCGGAGTCGGCCTCGAACGGGACCCGGCCGGCCAGCATCTCGAAGAGTACGACCCCCAGCGCGTAGAGGTCGGAGCGCCCGTCGACGCCCGCACGGCCCTCGATCTGCTCCGGTGACATGTAGGGCGGGGTGCCGATGGCCGTGCCGGCCCGGGTGAGGGCGGTCGCGCCGGACTCGGCGGTCGCGGCGATGCCGAAGTCGGCGACCTTGGCGGTGCCGTCGCCGGTCAGCAGGACGTTGCCCGGCTTGATGTCCCGGTGGACGAGCCCGTGCGCGTGCGCGGCGGCCAGGGCGGCGAGCATCTGCGCGGCCAGGTCGAGCGCCTCGGCGACCGGCAGGGGGCCGCGCTCGGCCAGGTGCTCGGCGAGCGTGCGGCCGGCGATCAGCTCCATGACGATGAAGGGGACGGGCCCGGCGCCGTCCGCTCCCGGCTCCTCGCCCGTGTCGTGGACGGCCACGACGTTGGGATGGCTCAGCGCCGCCATCGCCCGGGCCTCGCGCCGGAAGCGGGCCGCCCAGCCGGGATCGTGCGGGAGGTCGCCGCGCATCGCCTTCAGCGCCACGGTGCGCCCGAGCCGTTCGTCGTGGGCGCGGTAGACCTGCGCCATGCCGCCGCCGCCGAGCAACCCCTCTATGCGGTAGCGGCCCTGGGCCACGGTCGTCCCGTTCTCGAACACATCCCCCATGCCCGGATGGTAGGTCAGGCCGCGCCGCCGCAGGGGGGCATCAGATGGCTTGAACGTGTTCAAAATTAGGTCTAGAGTCATCGACGTCAGCAGTTGAACGCGTTCAAGGAAGCGGGCTCATGGATCTCACCGTGCTCACCTACGTCATCTACCTGCTCGTCAGCGTGGCGCTCACCGTCTGGGTGGCCCGCACCCTCACCCGCAACGGCCGCATCTTCATCGCCGACGTCCTCCAGGGCAACGAGAAACTGGCCGACGCCGTCAACCACCTGCTGGTCGTCGGGTTCTACCTCGTCAACCTCGGCTTCGTGGCCCTCTACCTGCAAGCCGACGAAGCCGTCACCGAGGCCCGCGGGATCTTCGAGGCCCTCTCGCTCAAGCTCGGCGTCGTCCTGCTCGTCCTCGGCGTGATGCACCTCGGCAACGTGTGGGTGCTCAACAAGATCCGCCGCCGGAGCATCATGGAGCGCCAGCAGACCCCGCCGGTCGCGCCCCAGGCGTGGACCGCTCCGGCCGGAGCCTGACCGGTGGCCGCCGACCGCCCCGCGGGTGCGCCCGTACGCAAGCTCGTCGTCCTCTACGACGCCCGGTGCGCGCTCTGCGTGCACATCAGGAACTGGCTGACGACCCAGCGCTGCCTGGTCCCCGTGGCGCTCGTCCCGGCCGGCTCGCCGGAGGCCCGGCACCGCTTCCCGCGGCTCGACCACGCCGCCACGCTCCGCGAGATCACCGTGGTCGGGGACCGGGGGCAGGTGTGGACCGGAGCGGACGCCTTCATCGTCGCCCTGTGGGCCCTGGCCGACCACCGGCCGAAGGCCAACTGGCTGGCCACGGCGGCCGGCCGGCCCTTCGCCCGCGGCACGGTGCTCGCGGCGGCCGCATGGCGCGGAGCCGTCCGCACGACGCCGGGCGCCGGGGCCGAGGCGGTCTGTAACGACCAGTGCGCCGTACCCCGATAGGGTCGGACACCGTGACTGATCAGAAGGCTCCCAAGAGCGAACACACCCGCACGCTGATCCTCGAAACCGCGCTCAAGCTCTTCCAGGAGCGCGGTTACGACAAGACGACCATGCGGGCCATCGCCAAGGAGGCCGGGGTCTCGGTGGGCAACGCCTACTACTACTTCGAGTCCAAGGAACACCTGGTCCAGGGCTTCTACGACCGGATCGGCAGCTCCCACCAGGCTGCCGTCCGGCCGATCCTGGAGCAGGAGAGCGACCTGCAGAAGAGGCTCGCGGGGGTCTTCACGAGCTGGCTGGACATCGCGGAGCCCTTCCACGAGTTCGCCGCGCAGTTCTTCAAGAACGCGGCGGACCCGGAAAGCCCGCTCAGCCCGTTCTCGGCCGAGTCGGAGCCCGCCCGGCGCCAGGCCATCGACATGCACCGGGAAGTGCTGGCCGGGGCCAAGACCAAGGTGCCCGAGGAACTGGCCGACGTACTGCCGGAGCTGATGTGGCTCTCGCAGATGGGCCTGGTCCTCTACTGGGTCTTCGACCGCTCCGAGAACAGCGAGAAGACGCGGCGGCTGGCCGAGCGCGGTGCGCAGCTGACCACGCGCGGGATCGTGCTGGCCCGGTTCCGCGTGCTGCGGCCGCTGGTGCGCGAACTGCACGAGCTGTTCGCGGACTTCCTGCCCGGCATGGCCCAGGCGGCGGCCGCCACGAAGAAGGCGTCCCGGTTCTCCAAGTCGGCCAAGGCGGGCGCGCCGGACGCGCCGGAGGGGCAGGACACGGAAAAGGCGTCGGACGGCTGAGCCGTCCGACGCCTCCGGGGGCCCTGGGGCTCCCCTACAGCCAGTTCAGCTCCCACAGGCGCCACACGCCCGTGCCGTCGGAGAGGTACTGCGCGCCGGTGACGGCCTCGCGGGAGAGGACGTAGTCCTTCTTCTGCCAGATGGGCACCATCGGGATCTGCTGCGCGACCTGCCGCTGGAGCTCGCGGAAGTCGTTCGAGGCCTCGCCGCGGTTGGAGAAGGACTGGGTACGGGTGATCAGGTCGCCCACCTGCTTGTCGGCGAAGCCGGTGTTCATGCTGGAGTCGGCGCCGATGAGCGGGGAGGTGAAGTTGTCCGCGTCCGGGAAGTCGGGGATCCAGCCGACCGTGTAGGCGTCGAACCTGCCCTCCGCGTAGCCCTTCTGGAAGTCCTCCCAGACGGGCACGGCCTCGGTCTGCACCTGGAAGAGGCCCGAGGACTCCAGCTGCCGCTTGATCTCGGCGGCCTCGGGGACGTTCGCACCGCGCACGTTGAACCCGAGCTTGAAGCTGACGGGCGTGGTGATGTCGGCGTCCTTGAGGATCTTCTTCGCGGTGGCCGCGTTCGGCGCCGGGTAGAAGTCGAAGAACGGCGTGCTGTGGCCCGCGATGCCCGCCGGGACGATGGAGTACAGCGGGGTGACCGTGCCCTTGTACGTGTCCCCCGCGATCTTGGACCGGTCCAGCAGGGCGGCGACCGCCTGGCGCACCGCCTGCTTGCCCATCGGCGAGCTCTGGCGGACGTTGAAGAACATGCTGCGGATCTCGGTGCCGCCGGACTCCTGGTAGCGGGTGTCCTTCAGGCTCGGGGTGAGGCCCGCGAGGACCTCCGGGGGCATGTCGCGGTGGGCGACCTGGATCCCGTGGCCCTTCCAGGCCGCGTTCAGCGTGTCGGAGTCCTTGAAGTACTTCACCGTGACGGGGGCCTTGGCCTCCTTGACCGCACCCTTGTACGCGGGGTTCGGCTTCAGCTCGGCGCTCGCGCCCTCCTTGTAGGCGCCCAGGACGTACGGCCCGGAGCCGTCCACCTTGTCGTCGTCGCGCAGCGCCTTCGCCGGGTACTTGTCCTTGTCGACGATGGCGGCGGCGCCGGTCGCGATCTTGAAGGGGAAGGTGGCGTCGCGGGCGGAGAGGTTGAAGGTGACCGTGCGGCCCTCGGCCTTGACCGACTCCAGGGTGTTGAACAGCGGCGCGGGGCCCTGCTTGGAGTTGATCGCCTTGATCCGGTCGACGGAGAACTTCACGTCCTCGGCCGTGATCGCGCGGCCGTTGGAGAACTTCACGTCGGTACGCAGCTCGCACTGGTACGTGGTGAGCTTGGCCCCGATGAACTTGCAGGCCGTGGCCGCGTCCGGGACGGGCACGTCCGAGCCCGGCTTGATGGTCAGCAGCGACTGGTAGACGTTGCTGTACAGCGCCCAGGAGCCGGCGTCGTACGCCCCGGCCGGGTCCAGCGAGGACACGGCGTCGGTCGTACCCACCGTGATCGCGCCATGTCCGGCGGCGTCGTCGGGCAGCAGCACCCAGGCGCCCGCCCCCGCGACGCCCAGGACCAGCCCGGCCGCGATGATCTTCGAGCGGACAGACCGCAGCATCCCTGAACTCCTCATTGCCCACCCCGCGCCCCGCCGCGTGTCCGCTGCTGGCGCATGTTTATCCGATTACCGGTCACCCAATCACGGAAAATTGGGAGGTGGAAGGGCGTTTCGGTCTCGGTTCCGACGAATTATGTCTGGTATGAGGCAAGTTGAACGATGGTGATGTCGGAGGGTGCACCGACCCTCACGGGCGGTCCCCACGCACCGGCTCCCCGCGACACATAAAGCTGAGTGTCCCCGTAACGCTCCAGCCCCGCAACGGTCGGGTTGGCGAGCTCCGCAAGGTAGTTTCCCGGCCACAATTGGCCGCCGTGCGTGTGGCCCGACAGCTGGAGGTCCACGCCGTGGCGGACGGCGTCGTGGATCACGATCGGCTGGTGCGCGAGGAGCACCGCCGTGCGGTGGGTGCGGTCGCGGCCGCCGAGGGCCCGCTCGAAGTCGGGGCCCTGCCCCTCGCTCTCGCCGGCGACGTCGTTGACGCCCGCGAGGTCGAAGTACGGCAGCTCCCGGCGGGCGTTCTCCAGCGGGTGCAGGCCCAGCTCGCGGACGTGGTCCACCCACTGCCGGGCGCCCGAGAAGTACTCGTGGTTGCCGGTGACGAAGAAGCTCCCGTGCCGGGCCTGCAGCCGGGCCAGCGGCTCGGCTGCGGACCCGAGGTCGTGGACCGAACCGTCCACGAGGTCGCCGACGACGGCGATCAGGTCCGGCTGGGTCGCGTTGACGGCGTCGACGATGCGGGTGGTGTGGGCGCGGCCGAGGACGGGGCCGAGGTGAATGTCGCTGACGACGGCGATGCGGTAGCCGTGGGCCGCGCGGGGGAGTTTGGCCAGGGGGACGGTGACGCGCTTGACCCGGGGGCCGCGGAGCACGCCGTACGTGCCGTACGCGACCGTGCCGCCCGCCGCGGCCACCGCCGCCGCCGCCAGCGCCCGCGCGACGAACACGCGGCGCGTGCGCGTGCCGGTGGCGTCCGCGGCTCCCGTTGGCGGCGGGTCCGCGGAGCGCCCCTCCCGTGCCTCCGGCGGCGCCTCAAACGCCGGCGAGGCTGGATCGGTCGCAGCGTCAGGGTCACCCGACTCAGCCCCGCCGGCGTTTGAAGCGCCGCCGGAGGCGGGCCCCGCCGCACCGGCGGGCACCGGGTCGGCAACATCAGCCTCGCCGGCGATCGAGGCGGGGGTGCGGCGGCGGAGGAGGAGCAGACGTACCGGTTCCGCCACCAGCATGGCCAGCACCAGGTACAACAGCACCGCCAGCCACATGAACCCCGGCCACGCCACCACCCGCTGCACCCAGAACGGCGCCCCCGCCCGCCCCACGAGCAGGGCCGCCAGCGACAGCACCGGCAGCGCGAACGCGCACCCGGTCAGCACGCGGCGCGCCCACCCGCCCGGGGCGGTCGTGTCGCGGACCAGGCGGACCCACAGCCACCGGTGCACCAGCACCAGCAGCGCGAGCACCGCCAGCACCACCAGGACGACCACCAGGACGCTCACGCGACGTCCCCCGGGCCCGGCCCGGAGCCCGCCCCGGAGCCCGACCCCGCATCCGCATCCCGTGATCCGCGCCGCAGCGCCCGTACCCCGAGCAACCCGATGACCCCTACACCCGTCCCCAGGAGAAAGGACGTGACGGCGAGCAGCAGGTGCACCCAGAAGTACGCGGTGGGCTCACCGGCGGCGTCGAAGGCCAGTCCACTGCCGTCCTTCCACAGGTTCCGGACGAAAGACACCCAGATGAACCAGCTCCACACCCCGAAGGCGAGCAGGAACCAGGATGCGGCGCGGCTGAGTCTCATGGGCCCAGTATCGGTTCCGTCCCCGGGACGGACGCGCGGGGGTGGGCTGTCCCGGCGGTGGTTGCGGCGGGTTGGCCGCAGCGGAGCGGCTGACGCGGCGTTGCGATGTACGTTCGCGTCCGTGTCTGCCAAAAAGACCGCGCTGACGGTCCTCTCCGCCGCGTTGCTGCTGCCCGCCCTGGCCGTGGCCCCCGCGTACGCCGTCACTCCCCCTCCCGCCCCCGCGCCCACCCCGTCCGGGGACGCCAAGGGCGGCAAGCCCCCCGTGAAGGCCCCCGCGCCGCCCGCGGGGATGTCCCAGGTCGGCGGGATCCTGCTGGGCCAGCCGGGACCGCAGGTCAATCTGCTGCCGGGGGCGCCCGCGCTGCCCGCGAACCTGTCGGGCCGTTCCTGGATCGTGGCCGACGCGGAGAGCGGCGAGGTGCTGGCCGCCCAGAACGCGCACTGGCGGCTGCCCCCGGCCTCCACCCTGAAGATGCTGTTCGCGGACACCGTGCTGCCCTCGCTCCCCAAGGAGCAGGTGCACAAGGTCAGCCAGGAGGAGCTGGCCGGGGTGGGCGCGGGCAGCAGCCTGGTCGGGGTGAAGGAGGACCTGGAGTACACCGTGCACGACCTGTGGCTCGGGGTGTTCCTGCGCTCGGGCAACGACGCCGTGCACGTGCTGGCGGCCATGAACGGCGGCGTCGAGAAGACCGTCAAGGACATGCAGGCGCACGCCGAGGAGTTGCAGGCCCTCGACACGCACGTGATCTCCCCGGACGGCTACGACGCCCCGGACCAGGTGTCCAGTGCGTACGACCTGACCCTGATCGCCCGCTCCGGGCTGCAGAAGAAGGACTTCCGGGAGTACGCCGCCACCGCGAGCGCGAGGTTCCCGGGCGAGCAGAAGCCCGGCCAGCCGCGCGACGCGTTCGAGATCCAGAACACGAACCGGCTGATGACGGGCGTGGGCGGGGTCAGCCCGTACAAGGGCATCGCGGGGGTGAAGAACGGCAACACCACCATGGCCGGCTCGACCTTCACCGGCGTCGCCCAGCGCGGCGACAAGAAGCTGGTGGTGACCGTGATGAACCCGAGCGCGGGCGGCCTCAACTCGGTCTACGAGGAGACCGCGACCCTCTTCGACTGGGGTTTCGCGGCGGCCGGGAAGGTCAAGCCGGTCGGTCAGCTGGTGCCGCCGAAGAGCGCGGACACCTCCTCGGTCGGCTCCCCCGCCGAGGTGCACGACACCAGTCCCGCCTCGGCGGACGAGGAGAGCGGCGGCGGGCTCGGCACCGCGCTGGGCATCGCGGGCGGTGTGGTGGCGGCGATGGCCGCCGGGGCGTTCCTGATCAACCGGCGCTGGCCGCGCGGGCGTCAGGGGCGGGACCGGGATCCGAGCTGACCTCCTCGTCACCGGTGGCCGTCCAGGCGGAGCAGAAGAGGAGCAGCTTCGCGGTGAAGTTGATCCAGAGCAGCAGCGCGATCGGGACGCCGAAGGCCCCGTACATGCTCTTGCTCGCGACCTCCCGCATGTAGCCGCTGAGCAGCAGTTTCAGCAGTTCGAAGCCGGCCGCGCCGATGAGGGCCGCCTCCAGCAGGCGGCGGCGCGGCGGCTGCACGCCGGGCAGCAGGGTCAGGACGTACAGCAGGAGCAGGAAGGCGGCCAGCACCCCGACCGCGAAGGCGGCGGCGCGCAGGACCGCGCCACCGCCGCCGTGGTCGGGGATGCCCAGCCACGCGCCGACGCGGCCGACCGCGCTGGAGCCGATGATCGACGCGGCGGCCGAGCCGAGGGCCGCGCCGCCGAGGCCGATCAGGACCAGGGCGTCCTTGCCCTTGCGGACGAAGGGGTTCCCGTCGTCCTCGTCGTCCTTGTCCCAGACCGCGCGCAGACAGCCGCGCAGGGATCCGACCCAGCCGATGCCGGTGAAGAGCAGGACCCCGGCGGCGACGAGGCCGACCGTGCCCGCGTTGGCGACCAGCGCGTCGAGGTCGAGCTGGTCGGAGATGCCGGGGACCTGCTTGGCCAAGTTGGCCTCCAGCCGGTCGAGCTGGTCGCGGGTGAGCAGCGCCGCGCCGATGGCCGCGGCGACCGTGATGAGCGGGAAGAGCGCGAGGAAGCTGATGAAGGTGACGGCCGCGGCAAGCCGGCTCCACCGCACCCGGTCCAGGCGCTCGTACGAACGCCAGGCGTGGGTCCGCATGAGGCGGCTCACCCAGGGCCCGATCAGCGGGAGTTTCGTCAGCCAGTCCATGGGGTCACCGTAATTCAGCGTCCGGAAATAGCCGGGATTGCCGCTTTTGGACGCTACGGTCGTCGATTGTGACTTTTCGCATCTCGACGACCGACCGCCCGTTCCACGACCTGCTCCTGCGCTCGCTCCGCTTCCGCACCCGGCGGGCCCTGCGCCCGCTGCGCGGCCCGGCCGGCCGGAGCCGGGCGGCCGGGGCGCCCCGGGCGGACCTGGCGGGCCGGGTGGACGCGGGGGGTCAGGCGCGGTGCGCGGTGGGCTCGTCGACGGGTGAGCCGGCCTGCGCCGGCACGCCCGTCGGGCCCGTCCCGAAGGGGTACTCGCGCAGCTTGCGCCAGACCCCGTCGGAGCCCTGCTCGTAGAGCGCGAAGCCGGTGCAGAGCCAGTCCGCGTCGTAGTCGGCGAGGGACTCGAAGGCCAGGTCCATCGCCTCTTCGGAGATCCCGTGGGCGACCGTGACGTGCGGGTGGTAGGGGAAGGCCAGCTCGCGGCTGACCGGGCCGTGCGGGTCGCGGAGCTGGGCCTGGAGCCGGGTGCAGCCGGTGGCGCCCTCGACGACCTTGACGAAGACCACGGGCGAGAGCGGCCGGAAGGTACCCGTGCCGCCGAGGCGCATCGCGAACGGGCGGAAGGCCGCCGCGACCTCGGCCAGGTGGGCGCGGATCGCCGGCAGCCGGTCCGCGTCCACCTCCGTCGGCGGCACGAGGGTGACGTGGGTGGGGATGCCGTGCGCGGCAGCGTCCCCGAAGCCGGCGCGCCGCTGCTGGAGCTGGCTGCCGTACGGCTCCGGGACCGCGATCGAAACGCCGAGCGTTACGGTCCCCACGTATGTCTCCTCCGTCATCTGATGCGGTCGTCCGGATGCGTCTGTGCGCGGCCTGTGCGAGGTCTTCCGCCCCCAGTGTGAGGGCAGCTCTGCCAAACGGCCAGAGTCGCAGGTCCCAGCCGTTCGAGGGCCCCCGGTCAGTGCTTGGCGGGCAGGAAACCGAGCCGGTCGTAGGCGCTCGCGAGGGTCTGCGAGGCGACCGCGCGGGCCTTGTCCGCGCCCTTGGCGAGTACGTCGTCCAGCGTCGCCGGGTCGTCGAGGTACTCCTGGGTGCGCTGCTGGAAGGGGGTGACGAAATCGACCATGACCTCGGCCAGGTCGGTCTTGAGCGCGCCGTAGCCCTTGCCCTCGTACTTCTCCTCCAGGACCGGGATCGCCGTACCGGTGAGGGTGGAGTAGATCGTGAGCAGGTTGCTGACGCCGGGCTTGTGCACGGCGTCGAAGCGGATCTCGGCCTCGGTGTCGGTGACCGCGCTCTTGATCTTCTTCGCGGTGGCCTTGGGCTCGTCCAGGAGGTTGATCAGGCCCTTGGGGGTGGACGCCGACTTCGACATCTTGACCGCCGGGTCCTGGAGGTCGTAGATCTTCGCGACCTCCTTGACGATGTGGGCGGCCGGGACGGTGAAGGTCTCGCCGAAGCGCTGGTTGAAGCGCTCGGCCAGGTCGCGGGTCAGCTCGATGTGCTGGCGCTGGTCCTCGCCGACCGGGACGGCGTTCGCCTGGTACAGCAGGATGTCGGCGACCTGGAGGATCGGGTACGTGAACAGGCCGACGGTGGCGTTGCTCGCGCCGGACTTCGCGGACTTGTCCTTGAACTGGGTCATCCGGCCGGCCTCGCCGAAGCCGGTGATGCAGTTCATGACCCAGCCGAGCTGCGCGTGCTCGGGCACGTGGCTCTGCACGAAGAGGGTGCAGCGCTCGGGGTCGAGGCCGGCGGCGAGCAGCTGGGCGGCGGAGAGCCGCGTATTGGCGCGGAGTTCCTTCGGATCCTGCGGCATGGTGATCGCGTGCAGGTCGACGACCATGTAGAAGGCGTCGTGTGATTCCTGCAGGGCGACGTACTGCCGAATCGCTCCGAGGTAGTTCCCGAGGTGGAACGAACCGGAGGTGGGCTGGATACCGGAGAGCGCGCGGGGACGGTCAGAGGCCATGCCGCCATTCTCTCAGGTGCGGGGGCGGTCTTCGGCCCGCGCTGGCCTGAACCGGGCGCCTCCGGCGGGGGGCGGGGGTGGGGGTGGCCGCCGGTGCCGCGTCGGCGGCCGTACCCGTGCGTAGGGGGTCGGCTTGATCTTGCGCGAATCAAGCGACCGCTTTCCGCCGCCGGCGCCGGGGCCATGGGCGCCACCGGCCGCCCGCCGGGAGCGCGCCTCAAACGCCGGCGGGGCTGGACGGGTGGTACCTGGCGGTGCCCGGCTGACCCTCCGGGGCCGCCTCAAACGCCGGCGGGGCTGGAGGGGTGGTGCCGGGCAGTACCCGGCCGACCCTCCGGGGACGCCTCAAACGCCGGCGGGGCTGGAGGGGTGGTACCGGGCGGTGCCCGGCTGACCCTCCAGGGACGCCTCAAACGCCGGCGAGGCTGGAGGGGGTTGCGGTCATCCAGCAGCGGTGGCCGCGCATCCGGCCTCGCCGACCCGCCTCGTCGGCGTTCGCGGGCCCCGGCCCGGCAACCTCTGCTCCGCTGGCTATTGAAGCCCCGCCCCGGCAACCTCAGCCCCGCTGGCCATTGGCGCCCGCCCCCGGCAATCTCAGCCCCGCCGGCGTTTGAGGCGCCCCCGGAGGGCAGAGCAAGCCGCAGGCAGGGCACCACCCCCGGCCCCCACATCCAGCCTCGCCGGCGTTTGAGGCGCCCCCGGAGGGGAGGGCGGGCCGCAGGCAGGGGCACCACCGGCGCCCCCCACCCGGTCCCGCCGACCCGGCAGATTCAGCCCCGCCGGCGTTTGAGGCGCCCCCGGAGGGGAGGGCGGGCCGCAGGTGGGGGCGCCGCCCCGCGACCCGCCCAACCAGCCCGGAGGAGGGCGCAGGGGCGTCAGGCCACCGGGAGGCCCGGGGCCGGGAAGGTGGCCATCAGGGAGGTCACCTCGGCGCGGATCGCCGCCAGCGCCGCTTCGTCGGCGGCGGCCCCGGCCGCGACCCCCCGCGCGATCCAGTCCGCGACCACCGGCATGTGCTCCGGCCGCAGCCCCCGCGACGTCAGCGACGGCGTCCCGATCCGCACCCCCGAGGGATCGAACGGCTTGCGCGCATCGTACGGCACCGTGTTGTAGTTCACGACGATCCCCGCCCGGTCCAGCGCCTTCGCCGCCACCTTCCCCGGCACCCCGCGCGAGGTGAGGTCCATCAGGATGAGGTGGTTGTCCGTACCGCCCGACACCAGGTCGAAGCCCCGCTCCAGCAGCGCTGCCGCGAGCGCCTTCGCGTTGGCGACCACCCCGTGCGCGTACGAGACGAACGCCGGCTGCGCGGCCTCGTGCAGGGCGACCGCGATGCCCGCCGTGGTCTGGTTGTGCGGCCCGCCCTGGAGCCCGGGGAAGACGGCCTTGTCGATGGCCTTCGCGTGCTGCTCGCGGCACATCAGCATCGCCCCGCGCGGCCCCCGCAGGGTCTTGTGCGTGGTGGTGGAGACGACGTCCACGTGCCCGACCGGGCTGGGGTGCGCGCCACCGGCGATCAGGCCCGCGATGTGCGCGACGTCGGCCACCAGCACCGACCCCGCCTCCTCGGCGATCTCGGCGAAGGCGGCGAAGTCGATGGTCCGCGGCAGCGCGGTGCCGCCGCAGAAGATGACCTTCGGCCGCTCCTTGAGGGCCAGGTCGCGGACCTCGTCGAAGTCGATCAGGCCCGTGTCCGCGCGCACCCCGTACCGCACGCCCCGGAACCACGTCCCGGTCGCCGACACGCCCCACCCGTGCGTCAGGTGCCCGCCCATCGGCAGGGCCATGCCCATCACGGTGTCGCCGGGCTCGGCGAAGGCGAGGTAGACGGCCAGGTTGGCCGGGGAGCCGGAGTACGGCTGGACGTTCGCGTGGTCCACGCCGAACAGGCCCTTGGCCCGCTCGATCGCGAGCGCCTCGATCCGGTCGATGTTCTGCTGGCCCTCGTAGTAGCGGCGGCCCGGGTACCCCTCGCTGTACTTGTTCTGCAGCACGGTGCCGGACGCTTCCAGCACGGCCGCGGACACGTAGTTCTCGCTGGGGATCAGGCGCAGGGTATCGGCCTGCAGCTGCTCCTCCGCCGCGACGAACGAGGCGAGTTCGGGGTCGGTCGCGAAGAGGGCGGGGTGGCGGCTCGCGGACATGGCGGCTCCTCCGGGGTCGATGTCGTGGTCGTCCCCGCGAAGCCCAGGCGAGCGGCCCTTGATGCGGTCCTGCGCGCACGACTCCCCCGGAGTTCGTTCTCCGTGCGCCAGTCGCCGTGCGTGCCGCCCAGCTTAGCGGCCGCGCCGCGGATGAGGTTTCCGCGTCCGCCTGGTGAGCGAGATAGACAATGACGCCACCCTCGTCACTGTCCCGCACGGACGAAACGGAGACCCCGTGTCGACTCAGACCGACGCACAGAGCAATGCCGCCACGTCGGCGGCGATCAGCGCCGCCGACGCGCACAGCGCGCACAACTACCATCCGCTCCCCGTCGTCGTCGCCTCGGCGGAGGGCGCGTGGATGACCGATGTGGAGGGCAAGCGCTACCTCGACATGCTCGCGGGCTACTCGGCCCTGAACTTCGGCCACGGCAACCGGCGCCTGATCGACGCGGCGAAGGAGCAGCTGGAGCGGGTCACCCTCACCTCGCGGGCCTTCTTCCACGACCGCTTCGCCGACTTCTGCGGCGAGCTGGCGGCGCTGTGCGGCAAGGAGCTGGTGCTGCCGATGAACACGGGCGCGGAGGCGGTGGAGACCGCCGTGAAGACCGCGCGCAAGTGGGGGTACGAGGTCAAGGGCGTCCCGGACGGCCAGGCCCGGATCATCGTCGCGTCGAACAACTTCCACGGCCGGACGACGACCATCGTCTCCTTCTCCACCGATGCCGAGGCCCGCGACCACTACGGGCCCTACACGCCCGGGTTCGACATCGTCCCCTACGGCGACCTCGACGCCCTCGCGGCGGCCGTCACGGACACCACCGTCGCCGTGCTGCTGGAGCCGGTCCAGGGCGAGGCGGGGGTGCTGGTGCCGCCGCCGGGCTACCTGGCGGCCGTACGGGAGCTGACGCGCGAGCGGAACGTGCTCTTCATGGCGGACGAGATCCAGTCGGGGCTCGGGCGGACTGGGAAGACCTTCGCGCTGGACCACGAGGGGGTCGTGCCGGACGTCTACATCCTCGGCAAGGCGCTCGGCGGCGGTGTGGTGCCGGTGTCGGCGGTGGTCGCCGACCGGGACGTGCTGGGGGTCTTCCACCCCGGCGAACACGGCTCGACCTTCGGCGGCAACCCGCTGGCCTGCGCGGTCGCCCTGGAGGTGATCGCGATGCTGCGCACCGGCGAGTACCAGCAGCGCGCCACCGAGCTGGGCGACCACCTGCACCGGGAGCTGGGGCTGCTGGTGGGCGGCGGCGCGGTGACGGCCGTGCGCGGGCGCGGGCTGTGGGCCGGGGTGGACATCGATCCGGCGCTCGGCACCGGCCGGGAGATCTCCGAGAAGCTGATGGAGCGGGGCGTCCTGGTCAAGGACACCCACGGGTCCACGATCCGGATCGCCCCGCCGCTGGTCATCAGCAAGGAGGACCTGGACTGGGGCCTCGACCAGCTGCGGGCGGTCCTCTCCGCCTGAAGCGGCTCTACAGGATGACGTGGGGCAGGAAGCGGGCGTACTCGTCCGTGACCGGCCCCGCCGATTCCCGGATGCCGAGCCCCGCCGCCTCGTCCTCGACGACCCACGCGCCGAGCACCACCCGGTTGCCGTCGAAGTCGGGCAGCGGGGCGAGGCCCTGGAAGCACACCGGGCCCTCGTCCGCGTCGGCGGCCGGGGGCTCGTACGGCGGCGCGCCCACCGGGTGCAGGGTGACGCCGGCGCCCTCGCGGCCCAGCAGCGGCTTCACGGCGTACCCCGTGGTGCGGGCCAGTTCGCGCGGGCCGTCGAGGTAGGCGGGGAGCAGGTTCGGGTGGTCCGGGTACAGCTCCCACAGGATCGCCAGCAGGGCCTTGTTGGACAGCAGCATCTTCCAGACCGGTTCGATCCACAGCGTGGAACCGGAAGCTCCGCCGAGGTCCATGGTGTCGAGCACCTGGGGGCCGAACGGGTCCTCGGCCAGCCACTCCCACGGGTAGAGCTTGAAGCAGCTGCGGATGAAGCGGAGCTTCTCGTCGACGAACCGGCCGGAGAGCCGGTCCCAGCCGATCCGCTCCACGGAGAGCGCCTCGGTCGCCAGCCCGGCCTGCGCGGCGGTCTCCTGGAGGTAGGCGACCGTCATCAGGTCCTCGCCCAGTTCGTCCGCCTCGGAGTGCGCGAAGTGCACCGGCCCGGGCGGCAGCAGCCGGGCCTGGCGGCGCCAGGCCTCGACGAGCCGCTCGTGCAGCGAGTTCCACTGGTCGGCGCCGGGGAAGCGCTCCTCCATCCAGAACCACTGCGGACCGGCCGCCTCCACCAGCGAGGTCGGCGTGTCCGCGTTGTACTCCAGCATCTTGGCCGGGCCGCCCGCGCCGTCGTAGCGCAGGTCGAACCGGCCGTACAGGGAGGGCTGTTCGGCGCGCCGCCGCCAGGACTCGGCGATCCGGGCGACGAGCCGCGGGTCGGTGATCCCGAGGTCGGCGTAGCGGTCGTGCGCGACGATGTGCGCGGCCGCGGCCAGGCACATCGTGTGCAGCTCCTCGACGACCTCTTCGAGCGCCTCGACCTCGGGGAGGGTGAACGAGTAGTACGCGCTCTCATCCCAGTAGGGGCGCAGGGAGTCGTCGGGGTAGCGGGTCAGCGGGTAGACCAGCCCCTGCTCCTCGACGATGCGCTGCCAGTCGGGGCGGGGCTCGATGGTGTGGCGGCGCACCCTCAGCCGCCGCTGCTCTTGGAGCCGCCGCCGATGCCGCCGCGGCTGACCGCGGACTTGTCGAAGCTGCCGCCGGTGGCCTTGCCGTTGCTGGTGGTGCCGCCGTAGTAGTAGGTGCCGCGGCCGCCGCTGCGGCACTCCTTCTTGTCGAGCTTGTCCAGCGAGGTCTTCGACACGCACCGCTTGTCGGGCTCGTCGCTCGATCCGCAGGCGACGAGGGATGCGGCGAGCAGTCCCACGCCGCCGAGGGCGACGGCGCCGGAGCGCATGCGCCGCCGTGCCGTACCGCTGCTGTTGTCCATGGACGGGCTCCCCCTGGCCGGTGCTGTTGGCCCCCACCCTAGAGCGGGGCGCCCCGCCGATGGAATCCGGCCGTCTACAGTTCGTCGCGTGCTGATCGGGATGGTGTGCGCGCTCGCTTCCGCGGTGTGTTTCGGTACGGCGTCCGTGCTCCAGGCGGTGGCCGCGCGGGCGGCCGAGCCGGGGACGGGGTCGGGGGTCGACCCGGCGCTGCTGCTGCGGGCGCTGCGGCAGTGGCGGTATCTGGCCGGTCTGAGCCTGGACGCGGTCGGCTTCGTCTTCCAGATCATCGCCCTGCGTTCGATCCCCATCTACGCCGTGGGGGCGGCGCTGGCCGCCAGCCTCGCGGTGACCGCGGTGGTGGCGGCGCGGCTGCTGAAGGTCCGCCTCAGCGGTACGGAGTGGGCGGCGGTCGGCGTGGTCTGCCTCGGGCTCGCCCTGCTGGGCCTCGCCTCCGGGGAGGAGGGGTCGCGGCCGGGGAGTACGGCGCTCAAGTGGTCGATGCTGGGGGCCGCGGCGGCGGTGCTGCTGGTGGGGGCGGCTGCGGGGCGGCTGCCGGGGCGGGCGCGGGCGCTGGTCCTGGGGCTGGGCGCGGGGACGGGCTTCGGGGTCGTGGAGGTCGCCGTCCGGCTGATCGACGGCTTCGCGCCGGGGGCGCTGGTTTCGAACCCGGCGACGTACGCGCTGCTGCTGGGGGGTGGGGCGGCGTTCCTGCTGCTCACCTCCGCCTTGCAGCGCGGGTCGGTGACGGCGGCCACGGCCGGGCTGGTGCTGGGGGAGACGGTCGGGCCGGCGGTGGTGGGCGTGGTGTGGCTCGGGGACCGGACGCGGGAGGGGCTGACCTGGCTCGCGGTCCTCGGCTTCGTGGTCGCGGTCACCGGTGCCCTTGCCTTGGCCCGCTTCGGTGAACCACCCCCGCCGCCGCCGCCCCGGCCCCGGGCCGACTGACCCCGGACGCGACGCGCCCGCTGTGCCCCTGGCGGCGCCTCAAACGCCGGCGGGGCTGGATTTGCCCCGCCTCCCGGATCCTGCTCCG
Organism: Streptomyces sp. NPDC043876; assembly: GCF_056435825.1. Classification (NCBI taxonomy): domain Bacteria; kingdom Bacillati; phylum Actinomycetota; class Actinomycetes; order Kitasatosporales; family Streptomycetaceae; genus Streptomyces; species Streptomyces sp. NPDC043876. Next base: position 524,636 of record NZ_JBWKDV010000001.1, read on the forward strand.
CCGAGCCGGGCCGGGCATCCGACCTCCCCCGTTCGCCTCCGGCGGCGCCTCAAACGCCGGCGGGGCTGGATTTGCCCCCCTCCGCCGAGCCGACCTCGCCGGCTGGATTTGCCGCCTCCGCCGAGCTGCCGACCTCCCAGCCTCGCCGGCGATTGAGGCGCCGCCGGAGGCAACGTCGGCCCGCCCGGCGATCGAGGGCACAGGCAGTCAGGGCCCAGCAGGGCCCGTTCGCCTCCGGCGGCGCCTCAAACGCCGGCGGGGCTGGATTTGCCCCCTCCGCCGAGTCGGCCCCGCCGAGCTGCCGACCTCCCCCAGCCTCGCCGGCAGGATTGCCCCGCCTCCCGGATTCGGCTTCGCCGGGCGGTCCGGGGCATCCGCGGCCACCTCCAGCCTCGCCGGCGATTGAGGCGCCGCCGGAGGCAAGGGGCTCGGCGCTACCGTTACGGCAGGGTCGCTCGGAGGGCCGACAGGGTGGGGGTCCAGGCGCTGTCGGAGGGGGTGCCGTAGCCGACGATCAGGGCGTCGCGCGGCGGCATGGCGGCGTCCGGGTGCCGGAAGCGGGTCAGGCCCTCCAGGGCCAGTTCCTGCCAGGCGGCCGACTGGAGGAGCGAGCGCTCCGTCCCCACGGGAAGGTCCAGCACGGCGTGCAGCCCCGCCGCGATGCCGGACACGGCGACCCGCGACCCCACCGCCGCCACCAGTTCGTCGCGCCGCCGCCGGTACCGCAGCCGCATCCCCCGCACGTGCCGGTCGTACGCCCCCGACGTGATGAACTGCGCCAGCGTCAGCTGCTCCAGCGCGCTGGACGTCCAGTCGGTGCGGCCCTTGACGGCCAGGAGTTCGTCCACCAGCCCCGGCGGCGCCACGATCCAGCCCATGCGCAGGCCCGGCGCGAGGGACTTGCTGGCGGTGCCGAGGTAGACCACCCGGTCCGGGTCGAGGCCCTGGAGCGCGCCGACCGGCTGCCGGTCGTAGCGGAACTCGCCGTCGTAGTCGTCCTCCAGGATCAGGCCGCCGGTCGTCCGCGCCCAGTCCACGGCGGCCGCCCGCCGCCCGGGCGTCAGCGCGACCCCGGTGGGGAACTGGTGCGCCGGGGTGAGCAGGACCGCTCCCACCCCCGCCCCGAGCCCGGCCAGCTCCGCCGTCCGCGCCCCGGAGGCGTCCAGCGCCAGCGGCCGGGTCCGCAGCCCGCCGCGCGCCATGAGGTCGCGGTGCACGTCCAGGCTGTACGCCTCCACGGCCGCCTCCCGGACCCGGCGCGCCCGCAGCAGCCGGGTCATCAGCTGGAGCCCGTGCGCGAAGCCGGAGCACAGCACGATGCGTTCGGGGTCGGCGTAGACCCCCCGCGCCCGGGCCAGGTACCCGGCCAGCGCCTCGCGCAGTTCCACCCGGCCGCGCGGGTCGCCGCCGTAGCCGAAGGCCTCGTTCGGGGCGTCGGTGAGCGCCCGCCGGGCCGCGCTCAGCCAGGCCGCGCGGGGGAAGCCGCCGAGGTCCGGGGAGCCGGGCATCAGGCTGTAGGAGGGCCCCCGGCGCGCGGGGCGGCGTACGGGCGCGGCCGCGGCGGCCCTGCGCGCCCGCGCCCGCTCGGCGACCCGGGTCCCGGAGCCCTGGCGGGCGGTGAGCCAGCCCTCGGCGACGAGTTCGGCGTAGGCCTCGGCGACCGTGTTCCGGGCGATTCCGAGATCGGCGGCGAGGGTACGGGAGGAGGGGAGCCGGGTTCCGGGGGCGAGCCGTCCGCCCCGCGCGGCCTCGCGCAGCGCTTCGGTGAGACCGGCCCGCAGTCCGCGTCCCGCGGACAGCTCCAGATGCAGGTCAGCGCCGAAAGTGGCCCAGGAATCCGTCATGAACATGGACCATATCGCTGGGCCGTCCGGTCCGTACGGTGAACCCATGACCACGAACGCACCGCACGCCGCCCACGTCCACCACGCCCCCGAGCACACCCCCCGGATGCAGATCGCCAAGCTGGCCCCCGAGGTCTACAAGGCGGTCCTCGCCCTGGAGATCGCCTCGAAGAAGGGCCTGGACCCGGCCCTGGTCGAGCTGGTGAAGATCCGCGCCTCGCAGCTGAACCACTGCGCGTTCTGCCTGGACATGCACTCCAAGGACGCGATCGCGGCGGGCGAGAGCGTCGAGCGGATCGTCCAGCTCGCGGCCTGGGAGGAGTCGCGGCACTTCTACACCGAGAAGGAGCTGGCCGCGATCGAGCTGACGGAGGCCGTGACCGTCTTGACCGACGGTTTCGTTCCCGACGCGGTGTACGAGAAGGCCGCGAAGCACTTCGAGGAGGCCGAACTGGCCCAGCTGATCGCCGTCATCGCGACGATCAACGTCTGGAACCGGTTCGGCGTCACCACCCGTCTGGTGCCGGGGCACTACACCCCGGGCATGTACAAGAACTGACTGCGGCCCGACTACGGGTGGAAGGCCCCCACCGCCGCCGTGAGGTGGTCCTGGGTGGTCTCCCACTCGCCGGCCGGTCCGGCCGCCAGCAGGGCCCACTTGGTGCCGTCCTGGGCGAAGAAGACCCGTTCGACGCCCCGGCGGCGGCCGTGGGACTCCGCGCTGTCGTACTCGTAGACCAGCTCGCAGGCGCCCGAGCCGCCCGGGACCGCGCCGACCTTGATCTCCGTGTAGCCGCTGGTCCGGTTGCGCAGGTCCGCCGAGGCCCCCTTGACCGCGTCGAGGGGGCTCAGCTCCGGTTCGACCACCCGGAAGATCTGGAGCAGCGAGGAGCGGTCGGCGGAGCGGTAGAAGACGCCGTTGCCTGGATCGTCACGGGTCCAGCCCCGGGGCACGGCGACGGTGAAGCCCTTCGGGTCCTCCAGCGTCACGTGGCCCGCCGAGGACGCGGACGCCGAGGCGGACGCGCTGGGCCCGGCGCTGGCGCTCGCGACGGCCGAGGGCCCGTCGGAGGCGCTCCCCGTCGGGTCCGGGGAGGCGGAGGCCGAGACGCTGGGCGTCCCGGTGCCGTGCGCCTGGTCGGGCGCGGCGCCGCCGGAGTCGCGCAGCACGAACCACACGACCGCCGCGCCGATCGCGACGGCGGCCACCGCGATGCCCGCCGTGGCCGGGGTCAGCCAGCGCCGCGGCGGCCCGTCCGGGCCCCCGCCGTCCGGGCCCGGGTACACCGGCGGGAGCGGCGGGTACAGCGGCTGCCCCTGCACCGGCAGCTGCCGGTCGGGGCCGGCCGGGGGCCAGGCCCCCGGGTCCGGGGGCCCGTACACCGGACCGCCGGGTGGCGGCCCGTAGGGCGGCACGGCGGGCGGCGCGGCGGCCGGTAGCGTCGGCGCGGCGGCCGGTTGCGCGGGCGGTACGGGCGGCTGCGCGGGCACCGTCGGCGGGGCGGCGGGCGGCGCCGCGGAGCCCGGGGCGGCGGGGGCGGAGTCCCAGATCCAGCGCTGGGCCTGCGAGTCCCAGCGGGGCGTACCGGGGGCTGCGGGGGGCACGGTTCAGCCTCCCAGGGTGACGAGCAGGGCGCCGAGCGCGGTCGCCGCGTTCAGCGGTTCGATCAGCGGAGCCCAGCGGGTGAGGGCCGCGCGCAGCCGCTCGGGCAGCCCGGGCCGGATCGCGGTCGCGTCCTCCAGGTCGCCGGCGACCTCGTCGAGTTCGGCGTCGAGCGCGCTGCGGTCCGCGCCGCGGGGCAGCCGGACCAGCGCGGCGCGCAGGTCCCGTACCGCTTCCAGCAGTTCCTCGGGGCCGGGCGCGGCCGCGGCGGCGCCGACGTGGTGGTGGACCGTGTTGGTGTTGCCGCTGCCGCCGATGCTGAAGGCGCTGTCGCTGACATCGCCGAATCGGACGGCCGGTCCGGCGTCCTCGCCGTGTCCCCCGCCGTTCCCCCGGCCGGGTGTCCGGCCCTCTTCCTGCTGCTCACCGCTGGTGGCCACCGCTGCTCCTCCTCCTGCCCGCGTGGGTGGTGTTGGTGTGTCCGCTGCCGCCGATGCTGAAGGCGCTGTCGTTCACCGACTGGATGAACACCCCGCCCTCGGCGACCGTGACCGCGCGCTGGGCGAACTCCTCGGTGTGCCAGCCCGCTTCGTGCAGGGCCAGTGTCACACCGCTGACCACCCGGTCCTGAATGGTTTTCAGGTACCGGTCGAGGTCCATGAGGTGGAAGAGCGACCCGTTGTCCTGGGAGGCCAGTTCGCGCACCGAGAGGCCGGGGCCCTCGGGCAGGGCGCCGCCGTGGCCGCCGGTGGCGATCCGCCACCAGCTGGCGGTGCCCCGGCCGAGGATGGCGACGGACGAGGCGAGCGAGCCGGGGGTGTGGCGCACCGCCCAGGCCGCCTTGCCCAGCCAGTTGTTGTGGAGGTAGCGGTGGGCGTCGGCGTCGGCGTTCTGGAAGACGGTGCGCAGCGGCAGCAGGACGTGCGGGGCGACCTCCAGCATCATCATGCCGCCCTGGGTGTGAACGCGGACGAAGAGGGTGACGACGAGGTTCTCGTCCCAGCCGCCGACCCGGATGCGCAGGAAGTGGCGGCGGCGTTCGCCGCCCTCCTCGACGGCGCCGTTCAGGTGCTCGGTCCAGGCGTCGGGGGTGAGCGGGACGGCGTCGCGGTGCGGCAGCCCGCCGGCGGGCAGGAACACGCACTCGTCGACGACGAGTTCGCGCAACCGATCCAGTACGGCGGCCTCGGCGGCCGGGGAGCCGTGCGGCGAGGGCACCCGCAGGGCCTGGAGCAGCGGGACAATCCGGCGCACGAGGTGGCTGTTGGTGACGGGGACGGCCTTGCGGTCGGGGCCGAGGTCCTCGCGCGGGCGCAGCTCGACGGAGAGGTGCCACGGGTAGTACGGATCACCCGCGCCGCAGAACGGGTCGTTGACGTTGTACATGATCAGCGGGTTGTGCTGCTCGGCGCGGACCCGGCCGCGGATCCGGGTGAAGCGGACGCCCTGGGCGGTCTCGGCGGGGTCGCCCGCGAGGTCGGCGTACCGGCCCGGGGAGAGTTCGCCGGCGATGGCGCGGGCGGCCTGGCCGCGCTGCAGCCAGACGAGCGTGACCAGCGCGAGGAAGACGGCGAGCACCCACCACAGGGGGGAGCCGCCGGGGCCGGAGGAGCGGGCGGACGCGTAGTCGTCGTAACCGGAGTAGTAGCCGTCCGAGGGGCCGGTGACGGAGCCGGAGAACCCGTCCAGCAGGGTTTCGGCGCCGAAACCGCCGAGCCCCCCGAAGGTGTTGGCCGCCCCCACCAGCGCGGTCACCAGGATCACCAGCAGCACCCAGGTGTAGACGCGCAGCACCACGCCGAGGAAGCGCACCAGCCTGCTGTCCTGGCGGCGCAGCCAGCCGGAGAGGCTCAGCAGGAGGAAGGGCAGCAGCAGGGCGACCAGGGCGCCGCCGGTGAGGATCATGCCGACGAACCAGGCGCCCACTATCCCGGCGGCCCAGCCGAGTTCGGCGCGGCGGGCGCGCAGCGCGTGGGCGAGCACGCGGGCGGCGTCGAAGCCGTACGAGGGGGCGACGATGCGCTCCTCGTGGACGTACAGCTCGTCGATGACGCGGTCGCGGTAGGCGGCGTCGAGGTAGGTGCCCGCGCACAGCATCCGGCCCGCTTCGCTGAGCGCGGGATGGACGGGGGGCCGGCCGCCCCGGACGTCGTCCCCGGCGGCGCCACGGTCGGCAGGTGTGGGCTGGTGGGGAAGAGGGAGGTCGGTCACCGGGTGACCTTAGATTTCTTTTACCTCGCCGGACAGTCGGATCCCGGCCAAAACAGTCCTGTTCACGCCGAAGCTCCCCGGCCGGGTCCGGCCGGGGCGCACAGGGGGCGGGGTCACCGACGTGACCGCGCGGGGGTGGTGGCGTCGACTAGATGAGGCCCAGCTCGCGGACCGCGTCGCGCTCCTCGACCAGCTCGGCCACGGAGGCGTCGATGCGGGCGCGGGAGAACTCGTTGACGTCCAGGCCCTGGACGATCTCGTACGAGCCGTTCTTCGTGGTGACCGGGAAGGAGGAGATGATCCCGGTCGGGACGCCGTAGGAGCCGTCCGAGGGGATGCCCATGGAGGTCCAGTCGCCCTCGGCGGTGCCGTTGACCCAGGTGTACACGTGGTCGATGGCGGCGTTGGCGGCCGAGGCGGCCGAGGACGCGCCACGGGCCTCGATGATCGCCGCGCCGCGCTTGGCGACGGTCGGGATGAAGTCGTCGGCGAGCCAGGCCTGGTCGGCGATGAGCTCGGCGGCGTTCTTGCCCGCGATCTCCGCGTGGAAGATGTCCGGGTACTGGGTGGCCGAGTGGTTGCCCCAGATGGTCAGGCGCTTGATGTCGGAGACGGCGGCGCCGGTCTTGGCGGCCAGCTGCGAGATCGCGCGGTTGTGGTCGAGGCGGGTCATCGCGGTGAAGCGCTCGGCCGGTACGTCCGGGGCCGCGGCCTGCGCGATGAGCGCGTTGGTGTTGGCCGGGTTGCCGACGACGAGGACCTTGATGTCGTCCGCGGCGTTGTCGTTGATCGCCTTGCCCTGGGGCTTGAAGATGCCGCCGTTGGCCGCGAGCAGGTCGCCGCGCTCCATGCCCTTGGTGCGCGGGCGGGCGCCGACGAGGAGGGCGACGTTCGCGCCGTCGAAGGCCTTGTTGGCGTCATCGGTGATCTCGATGCCGCGCAGCAGCGGGAAGGCGCAGTCGTCGAGCTCCATGGCGGTGCCCTCGGCGGCCTTGAGGCCCTGCGGGATCTCCAGGAGGCGCAGGTTGACCGGCACGTCCGGGCCGAGCAGGTGACCGGACGCGATGCGGAAGAGCAGCGCGTAGCCGATCTGGCCGGCGGCGCCGGTGACGGTGACATTCACGGGAGTGCGGGTCATGGCCTTCTCCGTTAGACAGCTGGCGGTGGGGCGTCCCCGCCCCATGTGCTGGAGGACGCCGCTCCATATCCGCAGTACATCTTGACGTGAAGAGACATCCGTCGTCAGGCTATCCGACCCGGGGGCGGCCCATGCGCCGGGTCCCTGTGGTCCACGGCACACGCACGGGTGCGCCGGCCGGGATTCCCCCGGCCGGCGCACTCGTTCAGGCTGCGGCCCGGCCCTGCTGCCTGGCTTCCGCCAGCAGGTCGGCGAACCTCCTGCGGGCCACCGCGATCTCTCCGGCCAGCGCCCGCGCGGTGCGCTCGGCCGGTACGCACCTGCGCGGCCGGGGGTGGCCCGCGGCGGGCTCCGGGGCGGGAGCGCCCTCCGTGGCCCGGGGGTCCGGGGCCGGGCCCTCCACGGTGAGGTCCCAGGTGTTCCACCAGGTGCCGCCGGCCCGGCGGTCCTGGCCCAGCTCCCGGAACACCGCTTCGATCCGCAGCGCCAGCCCGGCCGGTCCGTGCGCCCCGACCCAGATGCTGAACTCTGCCTCGGGGACCTCCAGCCGGATCTGGCTGCCGATGAAGGAAGCACTGATCAGACCGGGGATGCGCTGGGCGGAGACCGCGGCGGCCAGATGGATCGCCGGGCCCTGCACCTGGACGGGCCGCCGGTTCATTCCGACCCCTCCCGGGAGCGGCGCGGTCCGCCCGAGGCCCCGACGGACACCGGGGACGGTTCGGGGGTGGCGACGGGTGCGGGCGTTGGGACCGCCCGGGCCGCCTCGGCCTGCTCGGCCACGGCTTCCGGCGAGCGCCGCGCGTTGCGCATCGCCTCCCGCGCCACCGACAGGAAGAACGCCGGGTAGCTGCGGTCGACGTACTTCGCCAGGGTGGTGACCTCCTCGTGCCGCGCCCGCAGCCGGTTGATGGACACCGTCATCGCCGCGTGGTGCTCGACGTGCAGGTTGTTGCCGTTGGTGTACCAGGTGCTGAACCAGCTCCCGGTGATGGAGCGGGTGTTGCGCAGCACGTCCGTGGTCTCCGTGTCGCACAGGATGTGCTCCGGCAGCTCCAGGAAGAAGTGCATCGGCGCCGCGACGAGCAGCGGCAGCACCCACAGTTCCAGCACCGGACCGCCGTACCCGGCGAGCGCCAGGGCCACCGCCGCCACCGGCAGGACGGCCATCCACCGGTACTCGGACATGATCTCGCCGCGCCTGCGGTCGGAGATGTCCCCGGCGTCGTACTCCCAGGTGCCGCGCCAGCTGCGGACGATCTCGCGGCCGATCACCCACAGCCGGGTGTAGTCGAAGGCGCCGCGCGCCAGCATCCCCCAGGTGAGGGGGGCCCTGGTGTCGAAGCCGAAGAACTCCGAGTCCTGCGGGGTCCCGAGCGCCTTGTGGTGCTGCAAGTGGCGCACCCGGTAGTGGGTGTACGACACGAGCAGCGGCAGCCCGAGCGGGATCCCCACGATCCGGTGGGGCTTGGCGGAGGTGAAGGCGGTGTGGTGCAGCGCCTGGTGCTGGAGCTCCACCATGTGCGTGTAGACGGCGGCGAGCAGCACCACGCCCGCCGCGGAGGGCAGCAGTCCGTCCTGCGCCGTGAGGAGGACGCCCGCGGCGACGAGCGCGGCGGCGACGAACAGTTTGATGAGGTAGACGGTCTGGTCGTGCCCGGTCACGCGGGCTCGTGCGTACAGGAGCTGCGGCTTCCGGGGTATTTCTGCGATCGGCATCGATTCCACCCGTTCTCGACGTTCCCTGTCCCGGCTGTCCGGCCCTTCGGGGCCCCGGCTGCTAGCGGAGGGCCTTCATGGCGTCCCAGATGCGCGTGTAGTAGCCGTTGGCCACGCGCACCCGGGTGAGCACCCCGAGGGAGATCTCCCGGAGCAGGCCCGGGGAGCGGTCCACGAGCGGTACGAAGACCCCCTCGAACCACTCGGCGCCGTGGTCGGCGTCCACGTGGACGTGGATCCGCTGGTAGTCGATGACGTCCTCGGGGACGCCGAGCCGGCGGCAGCCGTCGACCATCGCCTGGAAGCGCGGCGAGGCGCTCTGCTCCAGGACGCCCATCGCGCCGAGCGCGCGGGGGTTGAGGTGGCGGTGGATGCCGTACTGGAGCAGCAGCGAGGCGTTCTCGTACGCCTCGGGGAACTGGAGGTTGGAGTAGTCCACGCCCGACTTCGCGAGGTGGGTGCGCATGTACTGGGCGGAGTGCTCGAACATCCGGGTGTGGATGTGCTCGATGTTCCCCTCGCCCATCTCGTCCCAGTAGTTCTCGGCGATGGTGAGCTTGGTGGGGCCCTGGGTGCCGATCTGCACCATGGCCATCAGGTCGTCGAACTTGCTGTCGACCAGCTCCTCGCCCATGAAGAAGAGGGCGATCTCGTTGAGGTCGGCGTCCTCCGCGAGGTAGGCGCAGAACTCCGGCTGGGTGTGCTGGTCCGCGGTGGTCAGGAACCAGCTGCGGAACTCCGTGCCCGTCTTCGGCAGCGCGTCGAGGTCCACCTGGCCGTCCTCCCACGACAGCCAGGCGTCCTCGATGGCGGTGATGCCCGGGTCGCCGTTGAGCCGCGGGATCGAGGAGAAGTCCTCGGGCCCGGCCATGTAGGCGACGTAGTGGGCGTGGAGCCGTTTGAAGAGCTTCAGCCGCACTTCGCGGTCATGTGGCCCGGACTCCGGAAATGCCTTCTGCAGGTCGTTCGCAAGGTCCTGGTCAAAGGAATTCCCGGAACCCGTAACGGAGGAAATGAGAGGGGCAGCAAGGGCAGTCGCCATTGGTACCGTTCCCTTCTTGTGAGTCTCGTCCTACTGAGACTCTGCCGTGCCGGGGGCACGGCCGAGAAGGCCCCTCAAGGTTCAGATAACCGCACTGCCGGAATACGCAGGACGGCTCGCGGCGGATTCTCCGGAGGAATCACCGACTGATTCCGCGGTCACCTCGCCTCCTTTCCCGGCGGGTTTCTCCTTGGCCACGACGAAGACCCCGGCGACCACCAGGACCATGCCGACCAGGTGATAGGCGCGCAGCTGCTCGCCGAGCAGCAGGACGGACAGCACGGCGCCGCTGACCGGGGTGAGGGCCGTGAAGGCCGCCACCACCGTGGTGTCCACGCTGTCGAGGCTGTCGTACATGAGCACGACCGCGATCCCGTTGATGGCTACCCCGGTGTAGGCCATCAGCGCCCAGGTCTGCCAGCCGACCCCGGCCAGGTCCGCCCCCCAGTGCGATTCGACGCCCGCCGGGACGAGGAACATCAGCGCGCCGGCCACCGACAGGATCAGCGACAGGCGTGCGGGCGCGATGGGCGTCGTCAGGAGCTTGCCGAAGGTGACGAAGACGGCCTCGCAGAGCACGGAGCAGACCAGCAGCAGCACGCCGAGCGCCGCGTGCGCGCCGGCCGTGCGGCCGCCGCCGCTCATCACGTTGATGCTGACGGCCCCGAGCACGGCCAGGGCGATCCCCAGCCCGCGCCGCCCGGTCAGCCGCTCCCCCAGGAAGACGATGGCGACCAGGCTGATCGAGATGGGCACCATGCCGAGGAGCACGCCGGCTTCGATGGCCCCGGTCATCTTGACGCCGTACATGGCGAACACGCTGAACAGGAACACCCCGAGCAGCGTCTGCGCGAAGAGCACCAGGCTGTCGCGGCGCCCCGGCCGGGCGGGCCGCGCGCCCCCGTCGCGCTCCGGCGGCCGCAGGCGGACGTACACGGCGAGCACCAGGACCGCGGCGATCAGGCGCACGAAGGTGGCGGTGAAGACCGGCACCTCGCGCAGGATCAGTTTGCTCGCGACGAGGTACGAGCCGAGGAGGACCGTCGCGACCGTCATCTTGACGTGGACGGCGCGCATCACGCCCGCCCGGCGCCCGCGCCGGCCGCCTCGGCGGCGGGGACCGGCTCCGCGTCCCCGGCGTGGGCCAGGGCGTACTCCACGATGGCCTCGGTGTGCACGTGGACCGTGTCGATCACCGGAGCGTCGAAGTCCTCCGGGCGGACCACGAGCGGCACCTCGGTGCAGGCCAGGACGAGCGCCTGCGCGCCCTGCGCGAGGGCGTCGTTCGAGATCCGCAGGAAGCGGTCGCGGGTGGCCTGGGAGATGGTGCCGGTGCACAGCTCGCGCTCGATGGAGTACTGCATGAAGGCGCGGTCGTCCGCCTCCGGGACGACCACCTCGATGCCGCGGGCGGTGAACTCGTCGCGGTAGAAGGACTCCTCCATCGAGAAGGCGGAGCCCAGCAGGGCGACCTTGGTGAAGCCGCGGCGCTCGGTCTCCGCCGCGGTCACCTTGCAGATGTTGATGAGCGGGAGGTCGGTCTGCGCGGTGACCAGGTCGGCGTACTCGTGGACGGTGTTGCAGCAGATCGCGAAGAAGTCGGCGCCGCCCGCCCCCAGGCGGCGCGCGGCGCCCGCGATCTGACCGGCCACCGAGTCGCCGTCCCGGGCCGCTATCGCTTCCACCATCGGCTGGAAGTCCAGGCTTTCCAGGGCGATGCGCGGAGAGTGCGCGAGACCGAGCCGGCGGTTGATCTCGCGGTTGATGCGGTAGTAGTAGGTGATCGTCGACGGGAAACTGAGGCCCCCGACCAGACCGATTTTCAGTACCCGGGGAGCCGTTCCCGTTCCCGTTCCTGTTTCCGCGCCCGTGCCTGTTCCCGAGCCTTCGTCCGTTGCGTTCATCAGTGCCCTCCGTAATCCGGAAAATTCCAGAGATACCTACCGACTGTGCAGTGCACGGACGGAGCTCGGAAGGTCTGCCATGGTTCGGCTTTACGCAGTGCGGTTATCGACGTGATGAACGGTCCCGGCAGTTCGGGCATGATTACCCGACGCGGAACACCTGTCCGGTCTGGTGGCCCTCGATGGACTTCACGTAGGCGGCCGCGGCCCGGCTCACCGGTACGGCGTCGAATCCGGCGAAGATGTCCCCGTAGACGTCCATCGACTCCTCGAAGACCGTCGGGCTGACCGCGTTGATCCGCTGGCGGCCCGGGAGTTCGATGGCCGCCGCGCGGACGAAGGCCTCGACGGCGCCGTTGGCGAGGGAGGAGACCGCACCGGTGAGCAGGAACTCGCGGGCCAGGATGCCGGTGATCAGGGTGTACGAGCCGTGCTCGGGCAGCCGCTCCAGGCCCTGGAGGACCAGCTCGATCTGGCTGACGGCCTTGCCTTCGAGGCCGGCGCGGATGTCCTGGGTGGTCAGCTCGCCGACGGGCTTCCAGGGGACGCTGCCCGCCGCGCTCGCCACCGCGTCGACCGGGCCCACCTGGTCGTACAGGGCGCGGATCGAGGCGGGGTCGGTGATGTCGACGGAGAAGTCCGCGTCCTTGCGGGAGGCGGTGATGACCTCGTGCCCGCGCTCCCGCAGAGCCGTGTGGACCGCTCGTCCGAGGGTTCCGTTCGCGCCGATCAGCAGAATCTTCAGAGTCGTCATGGACCGAGGATGGCGCGAGGAAGACCGTGAAGTCCAGCTACTCAGGCTTCAACCATCATTAAGATGAACTCATGCTTGACGTGAAGCGCATGGTGATCCTTCGTGACCTGGCACAACACGGGAAGGTGACCGCGGTCGCCGATCTGCACGGCGTCACCCCGTCCGCCGTTTCGCAGCAACTGCGCGCCCTGGAGAGCGAAGCGGGAGCCTCCCTGATGCGGCGCGAGGGGCGCGGGCTGCGGCTCACCGCGGCCGGGGCGGCCCTCGCGGCCGAGTGCGAGCACGTACTGGCCGCGCTGGAGCGGGCCGAGGGGGCGGTCCGGGCGCTCGACGACGACCTCAGCGGGGAGCTGAGCATCGGCTGCGCCCCGAGCGCACTCGGCCCGGTCGCTGCCCCGCTCGTCGCGGAGCTGGCGCGCCGTCACCCGCTGCTGCGGCCCCGGATCGTCCAGGCCGAACCGGAGGACGCCGTGCCGCGGCTGCGCCGGCGCGAGCTGGACCTGGCGGTCACCTACCACTACCACCTGCTCGGCGAGCCCCCCGCGATCGGCACCACCTCGGTGCCCCTCTTCGACGACCCGCTGTGCCTCGCGTTCCCGGAGGCCCTGCGGCCGGCCGTGGCGCGGGACGGGGTGGCGGCGCTGCGCGACCGGGCGTGGATCTCCGCGCCGCCGCCCAGCAGCTGCCGCGAGATGCTCCTGCACGCCTGCCGCAACGCCGGTTTCACCCCGCGGATCGAGCACGACTGCGGGGACCTGCGCGGGGCGCTGGGGCTGGTGGCCACCGGGCACGCGGTGACGATCCTGCCGCGGCTGCTGTGCGACAGCCCGCCGCCCGGCACCGCGCTCCTCACGCTGCCGGGGCGCGGCCGGACCGTCGAGGCGCTGGTCCGTACGGGCGCCAGGGCGCAGCCCGCCATCGCCGCGACCCTGGCCACCCTGACGGCGCTCGGGGCGCCGGTGACCGGCGCCGCGCCCGTCAGCGGACGGTGAACCGCACGGCGTCCGTCAGGAACGGGATCTCCAGCAACGGCTTCGGCCCCGTCACCAGGGCGAGCAGGATGATCGCGACGCCGAGGAGGCCGTAGGTGACCATGTCCGTGAAGCGGGAGCGCACCGCGAGCATGCCCACGGACGGCAGCACCCGCCGCAGCACCGCGGCGGCGACCAGCGCCACCCCGATGAACAGGCAGCCGACCCGGGACTGCCCGAACGCGGTGACGAGCAGCCCGGTGGCGGTGGCGCCGAGCACGCTGAGCATGGGCCACTGACGGGCCGGCGCGGGCGCGTCCCCGGCCGCCGCCCGGCCGCCGCCCTCGGGGCGGGCGGTGTCGAGCGTGACCCGCGGCGGCCGCCGCGACGGCCGCGCCCCGGCGGGGTCCTGCCCCGCGGCAGCCGGGGGCTCCGCCGCCTCCGCCGCGGCGAAGGCCCCGGCCCCCGGCTGGTCGGGCGTGCTCACGCGGTCCCCGCCGCCGGAACCAGCCGCTCCGCCGCCTCCACCACATTCACCAGCAGCTGCGCCCGCGTCATCGGGCCGACACCGCCCGGGTTCGGGGACAGCCAGCCGGCCACCTCCGCGACCCCCGGGTGCACGTCGCCGACGATCTTCCCCTGCGCGTCCCGGCTGACACCGACGTCCAGGACGGCCGCTCCCGGCTTCACGTCCTCGGGCTTGACCAGGTGCGGCACGCCCGCCGCCGCCACGATGATGTCCGCGCTGCGCAGCAGGGCGGGCAGGTCGCGCGTACCGGTGTGGCACAGGGTGACGGTCGCGTTCTCCGACTTGCGGGTCAGCAGCAGCCCGATGGACCGGCCGACGGTGATGCCGCGGCCGAGCACCACCACGTGCGCGCCGTTGATCTCCACGCCGTGGTGGCGGAGCAGTTCCACGATCCCGTACGGGGTGCACGGCAGCGGGCCCGGCTCGTTCAGCACCAGCCGCCCGAGCGACATCGGGTGCAGCCCGTCCGCGTCCTTGGCCGGGTCCATCAGTTCGAGGACGCGGTTGGTGTCGATGCCCTTGGGGAGCGGCAGTTGGACGATGTACCCGGTGCACGCCGGGTCGGCGTTCAGTTCGCGGACGACCGCCTCGATGTCCTCCTGGGAGGCCGTCGCGGGCAGTTCGCGCTGGATCGAGGCGATGCCGACCTCGGCGCAGTCCTTGTGCTTGCCGTTGACGTACCAGCGGCTTCCGGGATCGTCGCCGACCAGCAGGGTGCCCAGGCCCGGGGTGATGCCCCGGGCCGTGAGGGCCGCCACGCGGGCCGTCAGTTCGGACTTGATCGCGGACGCGGTGGCCTTGCCATCGAGAATCTGGGCGGTCATGGACCCATCTTCCCGGATGGAGTGCCCCCGGTTCCAGTCACGGCCGGTCAGGCGGCTCAACCGGGCGCCGGGTTCATTGCACTTGCACAACGAGTCCGGGGACGCGCGGGAACCAACTGGACAAGTCGCGGCCGGTCCGACGACGATGCAGGACAAAGAGTGCCGCGGGCAGTGCCGGGGGGCGTACCGCAAGTCGCAGAGTTCCTCCGTGCGTGCCGTGCGTCCCTGCACTTCCACGGAGGAACACCTCAAGATGAGCTTCGGCGACCCGAACAACCCGTACGGACAGCAGCCCCAGGCACCGCAGGGCCAGCCCGGTTACGGCTACCCGCAACAGGCCCCCCAGGGCATCCCCCCGCAGGGCCAGCCGGGCTACGGCTACCCCCAGCAGGGTGCCCCCGCCGGTTACCCGGGCAGCTACCCGGGCGCGCCCGTCGAGATGCCGGGCGGCGTCAAGGGCGCCCGCGTCATGCTGTACATCCTGGGCGGGCTCCAGGCCATCGGCGCGGTGGTCGTCATGATCGCCTCCGCCTGGGTCGCGGACATGATCTCGGGCGCCGACACCTCGTCCACCTCGGGCCTGAGCACCGCCGACACCGACAAGGCCGCCGCCTTCGGTGCGGGCGCCATGATCGCCATGGGCGTGCTCATCCTCGGCTTCGCGCTGTGGGCCATCCTGACCGCCGCCAAGCTGGGCAAGGGCGGCAGCGGCGTCCGGATCTCGGCGATCATCTACGCCTCGGTCATCACGCTGTTCAGCCTCATCAGCCTCCTGACCGCGAACATCTTCGCGCTCGTCAGCCTGGTGCTCGGCATCCTCATCATCGTCTTCCTCGCGAAGAGCGATGCGAGCCAGTACTTCAACCGCCCGCGGTACTGAGGCGCGTCGCACCACGGCAGACGGCGAAGGCCGCGCCCCGCATTCGCTGCGGGGCGCGGCCTTCGCCGTTCTCACCAGTACCGCTGGACGGGATCAGTGGAAGAAGTGGCGCGTCCCGGTGAAGTACATCGTGACGCCCGCCTTCCGCGCCGCCTCGACGACCTGCTCGTCACGGACCGAACCGCCCGGCTGCACCACGGCCTTGACGCCCGCGGCGGTCAGGATCTCCAGCCCGTCCGGGAACGGGAAGAACGCGTCCGAGGCGGCGTACGAGCCCTGCGCGCGCTCGGCGCCCGCCCGCTCGACGGCGAGCTTCGCCGAGTCGACCCGGTTGACCTGACCCATGCCGACGCCGACCGAGGCGCTGTCCTTGGCCAGCAGGATGGCGTTCGACTTGACGGCGCGGCAGGCCTTCCAGGCGAAGGCCAGCTCGGCGAGGGCGTCCGGCGACAGGGCCTCGCCGGTGGCGAGCGTCCAGTTCGCCGGGTCGTCGCCCTCGGCCTGGAAGAGGTCGGAGTGCTGGAGCAGCGCGCCGCCGCTGATCGGCTTGAGGTCGCCCGGCTGGTGCGGGTCGCCGTCCACCTTCAGGACCCGGATGTTCTTCTTCTTGGCGAGGACCTCCAGCGCGCCGTCCTCGTAGGCCGGGGCGGCGATGACCTCGGTGAAGATCTCCGCGACCTGCTCGGCGAGCGCGACGGTCACCGGGCGGTTGACGGCGATGACGCCGCCGAAGGCCGAGAGGGGGTCGCAGGCGTGCGCCTTGCGGTGCGCCTCGGCGACGTCCGCGCCGATCGCGATGCCGCAGGGGTTGGCGTGCTTGATGATCGCGACGCAGGGCTCGTCGTGGTCGTAGGCGGCCCGGCGGGCGGCCTCGGTGTCGACGTAGTTGTTGAAGGACATCTCCTTGCCGTGCAGCTGCTCGGCGTTGGCGAGCCCGCCCGGCTGTCCGTCCGTGTACAGCGCGGCGGCCTGGTGCGGGTTCTCGCCGTAGCGCAGGCTCGCCTTGCGGTCCCAGGCGCCGGCCAGGAACTCGGGCAGCACGGCGCCCTCTTGCGGCGCGTACGCGTTCGTGAACCAGGAGGCCACGGCGACGTCGTAGGCGGCGGTGTGCTGGAAGGCCTCGGCCGCCAGCCGCTTGCGCGCGGTCAGGTCGAAACCGCCGCCCTTGGCCGCGTCCAGGACGTCGGCGTAGCGCTCGGGGCTGGTCACCACGGCCACCGACGGGTGGTTCTTGGCGGCGGCGCGGACCATCGAGGGGCCGCCGATGTCGATCTGCTCGACGCACTCGTCGGGGCTCGCGCCCGAAGCGACGGTCTCGCGGAAGGGGTACAGGTTGACGATCACCAGGTCGAAGGGCTCGACCTCCAGCTCGGCGAGCTGGCGGCGGTGGTCCTCCAGGCGCAGGTCGGCGAGGATGCCCGCGTGCACGCGGGGGTGCAGGGTCTTGACCCGGCCGTCCAGGCACTCGGGGAAGCCGGTCAGCTCCTCCACCTTGGTGACGGGCACCCCGGCGGCGGCGATCTTCGAGGCGGTGGAGCCGGTGGAGACGAGCGTGACGCCCGCCTCGTGCAGGCCGCGGGCCAGCTCTTCCAGTCCCGTCTTGTCGTAGACGCTCACGAGCGCGCGCCGGATCGGCCGCTGGGTCGTCACGGGGTCGTTGCTCTCTGCGGTCTCTACGGCGGTCACTGGATCGTTACCTTTCGTCCCTCAATGCGGTAGCCGTGCCGGGCCAGGCGCCCCACGACGTCGACGAGCAGCGTGCGCTCGACTTCCTTGATGCGCTCGTGCAGAGCGGCTTCGTCGTCCTCGTCCCGGATCCCGACCACACCCTGGGCGATGATCGGACCGGTGTCCACGCCGGAGTCCACGAAGTGGACCGTGCAGCCGGTGACCTTCGCGCCGTACGCGAGGGCGTCCCGCACGCCGTGCGCGCCGGGGAAGGCGGGCAGCAGAGCGGGGTGGGTGTTGATGAACCGGCCGCCGAAGCGGTCGATGAACCGCTCGCCCACGATCTTCATGAACCCGGCGGAGACCACCAGGTCCGGTGCGAAGGCCGCGGTGGCCTCGGTGAGCGCCGCGTCCCACTCCGCGCGGTCGGCGTACTGCTTGACGGGACACACGAAGGTGGGGATGCCGGCCTTTTCGGCCCGCTCCAGCCCCACGATGTTCTCTCGGTCGGCTCCCACGGCGACGACTTCGGCGCCGAGGTCGACGGCATCGAGCAGGGCCTGGAGATTGGTGCCGGAGCCGGAAACCAGCACGACCAGGCGGGAGGCGGCCATGGGAGGCCCTTTCTTGCGGAATGCGGGTTTCGTCTTTGTACGGTCGTACGAAACTCGGGTACCCCGACATACGGGGGACCATACGAAGCCACCGACCGCCTGCAACGATACCGGCACACCGGACGGCCCCCGAGGGACGGGGGGACGACCGGCAGGTAGCGTCAGGCATACACGTCGTTCACGACCTTTCGCCCGCGCCCCGCCCACCACGAACACACCGCACGCGCACCGCACTCCACGCCGCACATCACGACACAGGGGAAGAAACGCACCCGATGCCGGACCGCCGTCAGCCCTCCTCTCCCACTCCCCCGTCCGCACCCGACCGCGACCCGCGGCAGGACAACCCCTACGCGGCACCCCCGGAGGGGCGGCCCGACCAGCTCTGGGAGCCGAGGAGCGGCGCGGACGGGCACGAGCGCCGGAACCGGGACCGGGACGGCGGTGACGGACCGGGCGGCCCCGCGGGCGGACCGGCCCGCTGGGACCCCACCGACCCGGTCCAGCGCCGCGCCCGGTACGCGCTGCTCGCCGGCATGTGGGGCTTCTTCCTCGGCGTCTTCGGGATCCCGTCGGCGGGCCTGCTGCTGGGTGCGCTCGCGCTGTACTGGGGCGTGAGCGCCCTGCGCGGCAAGCGTCCCGCCCCCCGCGAGGAGCCGTCCGCTTCGGGCGCCGCGCCGGCCCCCGCCACCCCCGCTCCGGCCGAAAGCGGCCTGGCGGGCCTCGGCCCGGCGGCCCGCCCGCAGCGCGCGGCCGCGGTCAGCGGCCTGGTGACGGCGTCCCTGGCGCTGATCCTGGCCCTGGGCACCTACGGCCTGCAGATCGCGTACAAGGACTTCTACATCTGCCGCGACGACGCCCTCACCCGCACCGCGGAACTCCAGTGCAACACCCAGCTGCCGGACAACTTCCTGGGCGACGTCCTGAAGGTCCCGGAGTAGGACCGCCAGACACCCCCTGGCGGCCCCCCGGGCCCGGCTACTCTGCCGCGTCCGGCGGCACCCGCCTGGTCATGACCCGCGCCCCCACCACCCCGGGCGACAGGCCCCCGGCCCCGAGGGATCCGGTGTCCTCCCCCGGCAGGGCGGCGCCCGGAGCGGGGGCGGGCGCTTGCGCGGGGCCCCCGGTCACCGGCGTCACCGGCGTCACCGGCGTCACCGGCAGCGGTACCACCGGACCGGCCGCCGCTCCGGGAAGCAGGTCGGCCGCGCCCGGGACCGCCCCGGACGACGGGAGCGGCCCACCGCGCAGCGGCACCACCCGCACCCCGGCCAGCGTGCCGCCGGGCAGCGGAGCCGCGCCGCGGCCCGGCTGCCCCGGGCCCGGCCCCGGGAGCGGGTTCGGGCTTGCCCCCGGCCCCGGGGGCGGGGCCCAGGGGGACGGGAAGTCCGGGACCAGGGTGCCCGCGGCCTTGCGGAGGGTGGCCCAGCGGAGCTCCCGGACCCCACTGTCGTGCCAGTTCCCCGCGTCCTTGCGCGCCGCCCGCGAGGACCGCACCGGCCGCTCCCGCCACCCGTGCACCACCAGCGCCACCGGCACCGCCAGCCCCACGGACCACCCTGCCGCCGCGGCCCCGGTCGCCCACCACACCGGACCGAAGTCGGCCAGTTCCCGGGAGCCCAGCGGCCCCCCGGCCAGCGCCGCGAGCGCGCCCAGCAGCAGCCCGCACACCACCCCGCCCAGCGCCGCGGTCAGCGCCGTCTCCGCGTAGGAGACCTCCCGCGCCCGCCGCACCGCGAACCACCCGACCACCAGCCCGGCCACCAGCGGCACCCCGCCGACCGCCCACGTCAGCGGCGACCCGGGCCCCTCCGCCGGAAGCGCCGCCAGCAGCGGGAACCCCGGCATCGCGGGCGATCCCGCGAAGCCGAGCGGGGTGGCGGTCGCCCCGGTGCCCACGGCGAAACCCGGTCCGAGCGCGTACGCCGCGCCCCACACCGCCGCGTTCGGCACCAGCGCCAGCGCCACCAGGAGCACCGCGAACCGGCCCGACCACACCCCGGTCAGCGACAGGAACGACGCCTGCGCCTCGCCCCCGTGCCACACGAGCGAGGCCGCGAGCAGCAGCGCGCCCCCGCCGACGAGTACGAGCGCCCCCGCGCTCCCGGCGCGCAGCGCCAGCGCGTACCGGGGGCGTGCGAGGGCTCTCCGTACGCCCCTCGGCACCCAGGACGGCCAGTGCGCTCCCGGCCGGCCACGCGCGGCCCAGACCCCGGCAGCGGCCGAGACCACCGCGACCAGCGGCACGTGCCAGGCCGCGCTGAGCGGATCGGCCGGCACCGGCCCCCGGGCGGCGTACACGGTCGCGCCCGCCCCGACGGCCAGGTAGCCGCAGAGCACCGCGGCGAAGACGGTCCCGGCCGACAGCACCTCACCGCCGGACCCGCCGCCCGGCCCTGGCGCCGCGCCACCGGCGCCACCGCCGTCGTCGGTCGCGAGCCGGGCCGCCCGCCGCATGAGGAGGATGGGCAGGCCCAGCAGCAGCAGGGGGGTGACGCCCACCGGGGCGGGCACTCCGGAGAGGGTGTCGTACCGGATCAGCTCGGTCCCGTGCGCGAGCAGCCACAGCCCGGCCGCCACGTGCAGGGCCCCGCCGGGGCCGCTGTCGGGATACGGCGAGCTGATCCACAGCACGATGACGAGGACGGCCACGCAGCCGAGTCCCAGTCCGGCGGCGACGGCCCCGCCCAGCACACACGCGGCGGCCGCCGATGGGCGCCGTCCGCCGGCTCGCGGCGCCGTCGGCAAGGACGTCCCGCGCTCGGTCACTTGGGTCACCCCGCCATGGTGCCAACGACACGCGCTATGGGCGGGTAACACGCGATTGCCCGTGGTGTCGCTCAATATACGTTTATGTACTTTATCGCCCAGGACTGCCAGGTCGCGGGGAGTGTGGCATGACACAAAGCATCGAGACGACCTCGAAGCTGGGCCTTCCCTCCCCGAAGGAGCGCCGCAGACTGCGCGAGGCGGCGGGGCTGACCCAGGACGACGTCGCCGCGGCCATCGGCGTGACCCCGTCCACGGTCCGCTCCTGGGAAACCGGCCGGACGGCACCCCGGGGCCGCAAGCGCGAGGCCTACCTGAAGCTGCTGACCGCCGCGGCCGACGGCGGTACGCGGGCCGTCCCCGAGCCGCCACCGCCCCCACCCGAGCCGGCGCCCGAGCCACCGCCCGCACCCGAGCCACCGCCCGCACCCGCGCCCGCGGATCCCCCGGCGACCGGCGCCGCGGGCGACCCGGTGCACAACGCCCCCGCCGACGGCGCCGCCCGGTTGCCCGCGAAGCCACCGCCCCCCGAGGCGGCGACGGCGGTGACGGCGGTGACGGCCGCGGAAGCCGACCCCGCTCCCCCGGGCCCGTCCGCCCCGCAGCCCCCGCCCGAACCGGCTCCCGAGCCCGCACCCGACCCGGCGGACGCGGCCGACCCCGGACCGGCGGACGCGGCCGACCCAGGACCGGCGGCCGAGGCCGAACCCGACCCCGGGCCGCCGCCCGCGCCCGTGCCCCTCGGCCCCGTCGAGGCCTTCGACGCGCTCTACGCCTACGCCGCGCCCGCCCTCGTCCGGCAGACGTACCTCCTCACCGGACGCCGCGGCCTCGCCCGGATCTCCGTCGAGCGGGCCTTCCACCAGGCCTGGCGGTGCTGGCCCGAGGTCGCCACCGACCCCGACCCGGTCGGGTGGGTGCGCGCGGTGGCGTACGAGTACGCGCTCAGCCCCTGGCACCGGCTCAGCCGGGCCCACAAGCACCCCGACAAGCCCCCGGCCGAGCCCGCCGACCGCATCCTCATGGACGCCATGCTCGCGCTGCCCCCGGCGCACCGGCGCACCGTGCTGCTCTACGACGGCATCGGCCTCGACCTCCCGGACACCGCCGCCGAGACCGAGGCCACGACGCCGACCGCGGGAAAGCGGCTGGTCAACGCCCATGCCGAGCTGGCGAACCGGCTGCCCGAGCTGGTCGACGTACCGCCGGAGAAGCAGTCGGCGCTGCTGCGCGAGCGGCTCGGCTCGCTCACGCCCGCCGTGTCCCTCGAACCGCGCCCGGCGGCCGACGTCCGGCGCACCTGCGAGCACCGCAACCGGTTCTGGACCCGCGCGGTGGTCGGGCTGACGGCGGCGATCACGGCGGCGACCGCCTACACGGTCGTCACGGCGCCCACGAAGTACGAGCCGCTGCCCGCGCCCGGCGCCGTCGTCGCCGGGGTGCCCGCGCCGCACAACGGTCCGCCCCGGCTCAGCGACGAGAGCCGGCAGCTGCACGAGAAGCTGCGCTCGGAACCGGCCGCCGGACCCCACCGGCTGCACCCGAGGGGCGAATAGCACGAACGGGCGTGGCCCGCACCCACCAGGGGTGCGGGCCACGCCCGTACACGTACGCCGGACGTACGGCGGTACGTCGCTGCTCAGCGGCGCCGGAGGATCAGGCGCCCGCGGCGTTCAGGATCTCGCGCGCCAGCTTCGCCGTCTCGGTCGGCGTCTTGCCGACCTTGACGCCGGCGGCCTCGAGGGCCTCCTTCTTGGCCTGCGCGGTGCCGGAGGAGCCGGAGACGATGGCGCCGGCGTGGCCCATGGTCTTGCCCTCGGGCGCGGTGAAGCCCGCGACGTAGCCGACGACCGGCTTGGTGACGTGCTTGGCGATGTAGTCCGCCGCACGCTCCTCGGCGTCGCCGCCGATCTCACCGATCATGACGATCAGGTCGGTGTCGGGGTCCGCCTCGAACGCCTCCAGGGCGTCGATGTGCGTGGTGCCGATGACCGGGTCGCCACCGATGCCGACGGCGGACGAGAAGCCGATGTCGCGCAGCTCGTACATCATCTGGTAGGTCAGCGTGCCGGACTTGGACACGAGACCGATCCGGCCGGGCTTGGTGATGTCGCCCGGGATGATGCCGGCGTTGGACTGGCCCGGCGTGATGAGACCGGGGCAGTTCGGGCCGATGATGCGCGTCTTGTTGCCCTTGGCGGACGCGTACGACCAGAAGGCGGCGGAGTCGTGCACCGCGATGCCCTCGGTGATGACGACGGCCAGCGGGATCTCGGCGTCGATGGCCTCGACGACGGCGGCCTTGGCGAAGGCCGGCGGGACGAAGAGGACGGAGACGTTGGCGCCCGTCTTCTCCATCGCCTCGGCGACGGAACCGAAGACCGGGATCTCGGTGCCGTCGAAGTCGACGCTGGTGCCCGCCTTGCGCGGGTTCACGCCGCCGACGATGTTGGTGCCGTCAGCCAGCATCAGCTTGGTGTGCTTCATGCCCGTGGCACCGGTCATGCCCTGGACGATGACCTTGCTGTCCTTGTTGAGGAAGATAGCCATGTGAGTCTGTGACCTCTGCCCTTACTTCGCAGCCGCGAGCTCGGCGGCCTTGTCGGCCGCGCCGTCCATGGTGTCCACGCGCTGGACCAGCGGGTGGTTGGCGTCCGAGAGGATCTTGCGACCCAGCTCGGCGTTGTTGCCGTCGAGGCGGACGACGAGCGGCTTGGTGACCGCCTCGCCCTTGCTCTCCAGCAGCGCCAGGGCCTGGACGATGCCGTTGGCGACCTCGTCACACGCGGTGATGCCACCGAAGACGTTGACGAAGACGGACTTGACGTCCGGGTCGCCGAGGATGATCTCGAGACCGTTCGCCATCACCTCGGCGGACGCGCCGCCGCCGATGTCGAGGAAGTTGGCCGGCTTGACGTTGCCGTGGTTCTCACCGGCGTACGCGACCACGTCGAGGGTGCTCATGACGAGACCCGCGCCGTTGCCGATGATGCCGACCTCGCCGTCGAGCTTGACGTAGTTGAGGTTCTTGGCCTTGGCGGCCGCCTCGAGCGGGTTCGCGGCGGCGTGGTCCACGAACTCCTCGTGGCCCGGCTGGCGGAACTCGGCGTTCTCGTCGAGCGAGACCTTGCCGTCGAGCGCGATGACGCGGCCGTCGGCCACCTTCGCGAGCGGGTTGACCTCGACGAGGAGCGCGTCCTCGGCGATGAAGGTCGCCCACAGGGTCACCAGGATCTCGGCGACCTGCTCGGCGACGGCCTCCGGGAACTTCGCCTGGGCGACGATCTCGCGGGCCTTCTCGATGGTCACGCCCTCGTTGGCGTTGACCGGGACCTTCGCGAGGGCCTCGGGGGTCTTCTCCGCGACCTCCTCGATGTCCATGCCGCCCTGCACCGAGGCCATGGCCAGGAAGGTGCGGTTGGTCCGGTCGAGGAGGTACGAGACGTAGTACTCCTCGGCGATCTCGGGGGCCGTCTCGGCGATCATCACCTTGTGGACCGTGTGGCCCTTGATGTCCATGCCGAGGATGTCCGTCGCCCGGGCGACGGCCTCGTCCGGGGTCG
This sequence comes from Streptomyces sp. NPDC043876, assembly GCF_056435825.1. Classification (NCBI taxonomy): domain Bacteria; kingdom Bacillati; phylum Actinomycetota; class Actinomycetes; order Kitasatosporales; family Streptomycetaceae; genus Streptomyces; species Streptomyces sp. NPDC043876. Next base: position 548,669 of record NZ_JBWKDV010000001.1, read on the forward strand.
CGGCGAGCTTGACGCCACCCGCCTTGCCACGGCCGCCGACCTTGACCTGCGCCTTGACGACGGACTTGCCGCCCATGCGCTCGGTCGCCTCGCGGGCTGCCTCAGGCGTGTCGATCACTTCACCGGCCAGCACCGGTACACCGTGCTTGGCGAAGAGGTCCCTCGCCTGGTACTCGAACAGGTCCACGCGCGTCCGTCCCTTGTCTTCAAAGATTCGCAGTGATTCGCGGTTTTCTGCTATCTGCGTGGGCGTGCCGCGAAGGGCAACGTGACGGCGCTGTCACAAGGGGAGCGCACACGGTGACCGTGGACGCGGCATGTCCGTCTCGCAGGTTATCCCCGTGGGACGTGGGTCCCTAAATCGCAGATCACACCTGAGCGGTGATACCTGTCACAGATCGCCTCACGCGTGAACTGCAGATTCGTGCGATCCGCCCCTGTCCAGCGGCTGGGGACGTGGTCCAGGGGGCGGTGGGCCGGGCCGGCGCGGGACGGTCGGCGAGTGGCCCGGCGCGCCGCCTCAGGAAGGGATCGGCAGCGGTCTGCGCTCGATCGCGGCCGCCATCACCTCCGGAAAGAGGTCGGGCGTGCAGGCGAAGGCGGGGGCGCCCAGGGCGGCGAGGGCCGCCGCGTGGTCGCGGTCGTAGGCGGGGGCGCCCTCGTCGGAGAGCGCGAGGAGGGCGACGAAGCCCACCCCGGCCGCCTTCATCGCCGCCACCCGGCGCAGCATTTCGTCGCGGATGCCGCCCTCGTAGAGATCACTGATGAGGACGACGACGGTGTCCGCCGGGCGGGTGATCTTCGACTGGCAGTAGGCGAGGGCGCGGTTGATGTCGGTACCGCCGCCGAGCTGGGTGCCGAAGAGGACGTCCACCGGGTCGTCCAGCTGGTCGGTCAGGTCCACCACGGCGGTGTCGAAGACGACGAGGCGGGTGGCGATCGCCCGCATGGAGGCGAGGACGGCGCCGAAGACGGAGGCGTAGACGACGGAGGCGGCCATCGAACCGGACTGGTCGATGCAGAGGATCACCTCCTTCTTCACGGATCGGGCCGCCCGGCCGTAGCCGATCAGCCGCTCGGGGACGACCGTGCGGTGTTCGGGGAGGTAGTTCTTGAGGTTCGCGCGGATCGTGCGGTCCCAGTCGATGTCCCGGTGGCGGGGCCGGCTGATCCGGGCGGAGCGGTCCAGCGCGCCGGTGAGGGCGGACCGGGTGCGGCCGGAGAGTTTGCGCTCCAGCTGCTCGACGACCTTGCGGACCACCGTCCGGGCGGTCTCGCGGGTGGTGTCGGGCATCGCCTTGTTGAGGGAGAGCAGGGTGCCGACGAGGTGCACGTCCGGCTCGACGGCCTCCAGCATCTCCGGTTCCAGCAGCAGGGCGGACAGCCCGAGCCGCTCGATGGCGTCGCGCTGCATGACCTGGACGACGGAGGCGGGGAAGTACGTACGGATGTCGCCGAGCCAGCGGGCGACCGCCGGGGCGGACGCCCCGAGTCCGGCGGACCGCTCCCCCGCGCGGCCGGGCGGCTTGCGACCGCCGGCGCTTTTGGAGCCGTAGAGCGCGCCGAGGGCCGCGTCCATCGCCGCGTCCCCTCCGGTCAGCGCGTGTCCGGTGCCGTCCGCCTCGCCGCCGCCGAGCACCAGCCGCCAGCGCCGGAGCCGCTCGCCCGCCGGGGGCTGCGCGTCGGCCGGGCCGGGAGCCTGCGACGCGCTGGCGTCCGGGGCGGCCGCGCCTGTCGTGCCTGCCGTGCTCGTGCTCGTGTTCATCGGGCCGCCTCCACCAGGTCGTCGTCTGCGCCGCGGGGTCCCGCCAGCAGCATCCGGACGAGCGCCACCACCGCGTCCGCCCGCTCCGGGTCCAGCTCCGGGCCGAAGCCCTCGGGCGCCGCACCGGCCGCGGCGGGGGTCCCGCCCGCGGCGGGCCCGCGCCGCACCAGCTCGCCCAGGGTCCGCTTCACTCCCGGCTCGTACGCACCGAACGTGCGCCGCAGCAGCGGCAGTACGTCGACGAACGCGCGCTCCGGCACGCCGCTCAGCCAGGAGTCGATCAGGCCGAGCAGCCGTTCGTCGTGGACCAGCAGCGTGCCGCCGCCGGAGGCACCGCCCGCGAAGCCCTCGATCCAGCCCGCCGCGTCGGCGGGCGCGGCGGCGGGGGAGAGCGCGAGCCCCATCAGCCGGGCGGTCTCCCCCGCGGCGAGGGCGCCGTCGTCGAGCAGCAGCCGGACCGCCCGGCCCCGGATCAGCCCGGGCACGGTGTCCCGGCCGGCCAGCGTCCGCAGGACCGCGGCCCAGCGCCCCCGCAGCCCCCCGTCGGTGCCGTCGTCACCGTCACCGTCATCAGCCCCGTCGGTGGCGTCGGCGTCGTCGCGGCCGAGCAGCCCGATGGCCGCGTGGACCGCGTCCACGTGGCCGCGCAGTTCGGCCGCGGCGTCCGCGTCGAGCCCGGTCGCGCAGGCGGGCGGCAGCGCGACGCAGATCCGCTCGGCGAGCCCGGCCGCCACCCGGCCCAGCGCGGCCGTGTCCGTACCGCGCACGTCGCCGTAGCGCAGGGAGCGGGCCAGGGCGGGCAGGGCCCGGGCGAGCCGGGCCACGTCGGTGTCCAGCGCCGCCCGGTCGGCCAGCGCCCGCAAAACGGCGGGCAGCGCCCGGGACAGCCCGGCCAGCAGGCACTGTTCGGCCAGGGCGGTGACCTCGCCCAGCTCCGCGGCGGCCGCCGCGTCGGCCTCGGCCTTGGCGGTGGCCGCCGCGAGCACGGTGGTGCCCCAGATCCCGGCCTCGGCGATCCGCACCGACAGCTCCGGTTCCCAGCGCAGCCGCCAGCTCTCGCGGAAGGTGCCGGTGCTGCCGCGCGAGGCGGTCGGCGTACCCCACCCGATGCCCAGCAGCCGCAGCCGGTGCAGCAGCAGGCTCTTGGCGCTGTCGGTGTCTTTCCGCAGGTCCAGCTCCAGCTCCCGGTCCTGGGCTTCCGCCTTGAGGCGCAGGGAGCGCTGGAGCCGGGTCAGGTCGCGCTGGAGCGGCACGACGGGCGCCGCGTCGGGCACTTCGCCCAGGACGTCGCCCACGACCAGCCGGTCCTGGATGAGCGCGAGGGGTACGTCGGAGCCCTCGCACATCACCGCCCGGACCGCTTCGAGGGTTTCGCCGAGGCCGGGCAGCGGGCGGCCGCGCATCGCGGCCAGGGTCTGTGCGAGCCGGACCGCCTCGATGACGTGCGCCGAGGAGACCTGCCGGTCCTCCGCGCGGAGCAGTCCGGCGACCTTGGTCAGCCAGCGCTCCACGGGCCGGTCGGGGGCCGCGAAGAGGTGGGCGTACCAGCCGGGGGAGGCGATGCCCGCGCCGTACCCGCCGGAGCGGGCCAGCCTGCGGTGCGTCCAGGGCACCCAGGTGGTCTCCACCTTGACCTTGGGCAGGCCGGTGAGCAGCGCCTTGTCGGCGGCCGCCGTGGTCTTCGCGCGGAGGGCGGGCACGTGCCAGGCGCCGCAGACCACCGCGTGGTCGTCCCCGAACTCGCGGCGGGCGGCCCGTATCCGCTGGCGCATGTACGCCTCGCGGACCGGGTCGCGGGGGTGGCCGCCGTCGCCGTAGACCTCGCGCAGGGCGGTCATCGCCTCGCCGAGCGCCTCGAAGGCGGCCAGCGGCGCGGCCCGGCCGCCGCTCCCCCGGTGCTCGACGACGTCCTCCCACCAGCGCTCGGGGTCCTCGTACCCGGCGGTCTCCGCGAGTACGGCGAGGGGGTCGAGGCGGACCGCGGCGGCCGGGCCGTCCTCCCCCTCGGCTTCCGCGTCCGCGCCGTCCTGCGCCCCGCCCGGCGGGCGGTCCGGGGCGGCGGGGGCGAGCGAATGGGCGGCCGGCAGGTCGATGAAGCGGACCGGGACCTGCCGGCTCTGCGCCCAGCGGATGGCGACCCACTCCGGGGAGAAGTCGGCCAGCGGCCAGAACGCGGCCCGGACCGGATCGTCGGCGACGTGCGCCAGCAGGGCCACCGGCGGGCGCATCCCGGGGTCGGCGGCCAGCGGCAGCAGCGCGTCCCCTTCCGGCGGCCCCTCGATCAGCACGGCCTTCGGCTGCGCGGCGTCCAGCGCGGCCAGGACCGCCCGGGCCGAGCCGGGCCCGTGGTGGCGCACGCCCAGCAGCAGCGGCCCCGCGGCGCGCGGGCTCACGCCGTCACCTCCCGGCAGGCGCGGTAGAAGTCCTTCCAGCCCTCGCGCTCGCGGACCACGGCCTCCAGGTACTCCTGCCAGACCACGGTGTCCGCGGCCGGGTCGCGGACGACCGCGCCGAGGATGCCGGCGGCCACGTCGGAGGGGCGCAGGACGCCGTCGCCGAAGTGGGCCGCCAGAGCGAGGCCGTTGGTGACGACGGATATCGCCTCGGCGGTGGACAGGGTGCCGCTCGGCGACTTCACCTTGGTGCGGCCGTCGTCGGTGACGCCGCCGCGCAGCTCGCGGAAGACGGTGACGACGCGGCGGATCTCGTCCAGGCCCTCGGGCGCGGACGGCAGGTCCAGGGCGCGGCCCATCTGGTCGACGCGGCGGGCGACGATGTCGACTTCGGCATCGGCGGTCGCGGGCAGCGGCAGGACGACGGTGTTGAAGCGGCGGCGCAGCGCGCTGGAGAGCTCGTTGACCCCGCGGTCGCGGTCGTTGGCCGTGGCGATGAGGTTGAAGCCGCGGACGGCCTGCGCCTCCTGGCCCAGCTCGGGTATGGGCAGGGTCTTCTCGGAAAGCACGGTGATCAGGGTGTCCTGGACGTCCGCGGGGATCCGGGTCAGCTCCTCGACGCGGGCGGTCAGCCCCTCGGTCATGGCCCGCATGACGGGGCTGGGGACGAGGGCTTCGCGGCTGGGGCCGTGGGCGAGCAGGCGGGCGTAGTTCCAGCCGTAGCGCATGGCCTCTTCCGGGGTGCCCGCCGTGCCCTGGACGAGCAGGGTGGAGTCTCCGCTGACGGCGGCGGCGAGGTGTTCGGACACCCAGGTCTTGGCGGTGCCGGGGACGCCGAGCAGGAGCAGGGCGCGGTCGGTGGCCAGGGTGGTGACGGCGACTTCGACGATGCGGCGCGGGCCGACGTACTTGGGCGTGATCACGGTGCCGTCGGGGAGTTCCCCGCCGAGCAGGTAGGTGGCGACGGCCCAGGGCGAGAGGTTCCAGCGGACCGGGCGGGGCCGGTCGTCGGCGGCCGCGAGGGCTTTCAGTTCGTGTGCGAAGGCGTCTTCTGCGTGCAGGCGCAGCACCTCGGCACCGGCGCTGTTCTCGGGCATGGTCATGGTCCCCCTCCAATGCTCGGCAGCCGCTTCCGGCTGCTGTGACCACGGTGCACCACGGCACTGACAACGCCCCTTGTACGCCGCATCATTGCAGGTCAGGGCGATTGTCAGTGGGGGTCCCTACGGTGGGACACATGACTGAGCAGGGGGTCCGCTGGACAGCGGAACAGGTACTGGCTCTGGCTCCTGACGTGGCGTCACGCAAGGCGGGGGCCAAGCTGGGGGGAACGGGTCCGTGGTCGCAGACCGGAGGTTCCGCTTCCGGTGCGGTGTGGGGGTGGTGCAAGGGCAGTGGCATGGCGCCGTACCGGACGGTCGTGGACCTGACGGGCCCGGCGTACACCTGCTCCTGCCCGAGCCGGAAGTTCCCGTGCAAGCACGCGCTCGGGCTGCTGCTGCTCTGGGCGGCGGAGGGCTTCGGGGCGCCGGCCGAGGCTCCGGAATGGGCCTCGGCGTGGCTGGCGGCGCGGGCCGCGCGGGCCGTCGGGTCCGCCGCTTCGGGGGCGGCCAAGACCCCGGCGGACCCGGCGGCGGCCCGGCGTCGGGCCGAGCGCAGAGCGGCCCGGATCGGAGCGGGGGTGGGCGAGCTGGAGCGGCGGCTGGCCGATCTGCTGCGCGGCGGACTGGCCGGTCAGGAGCACGCCGGATATTCCCTGTGGGAGGAGACGGCGGCCCGTATGGTCGATGCACAGGCACCCGGACTGGCCGCCCGGGTAAGGGAGTTGGGCACCATACCGGCCTCCGGTCCGGGCTGGCCCGGCCGGATGCTGGAGGAGTGCGCGCTGCTCCATCTGCTGGACCGGGCCTGGCTCGGGGTGGGGGAACTGCCGGGGCCCCTGGCCGCGACGGTCCGGGCCAGGGTCGGCGTGGCGGGCACCGCGGAGGGGGACGCGGTGCGCGACCGGTGGCTGGTCCTGGCCCAGTACGACACCGTCTCGCCGGACGGCCGGCTCACCACGCGCCGGATCTGGCTGCGCGGGGCGGTGAGCGGACGGTCCGCCCTGGTCCTGGACTTCGGTCCGCCCGGGCGGCCGCCGGGGCTCGCGCTGCCGGTGGGTCTGGCGCTGGAGGCGGAAGCCCGCTTCCGGCCCGGATCGGCGGGGCTGCGGGCGGATCTCGGGGAGCGGTTCGCCGCGCCCGTTCCCTGGCCCGCGGTACCGGCCGGGATATCGACCGGGGCCGCGCTCGACGCCTATGGAACGGCGCTGCGCGAGGACCCGTGGCTGGACGCCTGGCCGGTGGTACTCGGCCCGGTGGTCCCGATACCCGGCGAGCGGGGCTGGCAGCTGGCGGACGTGGAGGGGACGTCCGCCCTGCCGGTGACCGTGGCGGCGGGGCGGTCCCGGTCGGGGCTGTGGCAGCTCGCGGCCCTGTCCGGGGGCGGCCCGGTGACGGTGTTCGGCGAATGCGGACACCGCGGGTTCACCCCGCTGACCGCCTGGGCGGAGGGCTCGTCCGAGCCCGTCGCCCTGAACTGAACGACGCACGGCCGAGCAGAAGGGCTGTGCGGCAGGACCGGTGGCGCGGGGGCGCCGCCGGGCACCAACGAGCAAGCCGGGGGGCTTCTGTGAACGACAACCACGCCAGCTAGCAACGCACGAGGGTCGTACTGAGACTGCGCCGGTCCCGCGGAGGGGGCGGGACCGGCGCGCACGGCACGGAAGCACGACGACGAGGAACACGCGGGAGGGGTGGGGCACATGAACGGGGACGCACAGGGGCCCGGGCTCGGGGCCGGAGCCCGGGTCGGAAACGAGGCGGGGGCCGGGAACGGGGCCGGGAACGGGCCAGGTATCGGGACCGGGGCCGGGGCTGAGGTCAGGGCCCGGGTCGGGACCGGGCCGGGTTCCGGGGCCGGGGCCCGGGTCGGGAACGAGGCGGAGGCCGGGAGCGGGAACGGGCCGGGTATCGGGGCCAGGGCCGCGGGCGAGGCCCGGACCGCGGGCGGGAACGGGCCGGGCCCCGGGCCCGCAGGCGGGGCCGCGAGCGGGACCGGGAACGGACCGGGTTTGGGGACCGGGACCGCAGGCGACGCGAGGCCCGCGGCCGAAGCCAAGCACGGGGACTGGGAGGAGTTGGTCGGGGCGGCGCTGCTCGGTACCGAGCGGCGGCGCGGCAGGGGGGTGACCGGTTCGCCGGAAGCCCTGCTGGACGCGGCGGCCGTCGCCGCCGTCCGCCGCCGGGCGGGGCTCCGCCCGGCGCAAGCGGGCCCGCGGCCGGAGCCGGTGGCGCCGGATCCGCGGCCCGCCCCGCCGGATGCGGCCGGGCGGCGGCTCGCGCAGCTCCTGGCGGGCCGCGTCGCCGGGGGCGGCCGGCGCGGGGCGGCGCCGGACCTCACGGAGCTGCTGCCCCAGTGGCTGGCCGCCGCCGTGCGGCACGGCTACCGGGCGCCCGCCGCCCTGGTGCCCGCGCTGCTGGACGCCGCCCGGGCGCGTACGGATCTGCGGCCGCAGGCCCTCGCCCTCGCCGGGGGGCGGGGGCGCTGGCTGGCGCGGCTCAATCCGGAGTGGCGGTTCGCGCTGCGCAGCGGGGCCGGGGGCGGCGAACTGCCCGCTCCCGACGACCGGCCCGCGGTGGAACGGCTGTGGCAGGAGGGTCTGTTCGCGGAACGGGTGGCGCTGCTGGGCGCGGTCCGGGCGCACGACCCGGCGGCCGCGCCGCTGCTGTTGTCGACCACCTGGACCACCGAGCGGGCCGAGGACCGGCTGATGTTCCTCGATTCGCTGCGCGCGGGCCTCTCGGAGGAGGACGAGCCCTTCCTCGAACGGGCCTTGGGCGACCGGAGCCGCAATGTGCGGGCGACGGCGGCCGAACTGCTCTCCGCGCTGCCCCGTTCGGCGCTGGCCGCCCGGATGGCGGAGCGGGCGCTGGCCTGCGTGGGCCCCGAGGGGGTCGTGCCGCCGGTGGAGTGCGATACCGGGATGCAGCGGGACGGCGTGGTCGAACGGCCGCCGGCCGGGCGCGGGGAGCGGGCCTGGTGGCTGGGCCAGCTGGTGGAGGCGGCTCCGCTGTCGTGCTGGCGGGAGCGGTTCGGCGGCCTGGACCCGGCCGGGATCCTGGCGCTGCCGGTGGCCGAGGGCTGGGCCGAGGAGCTGCACGCGGCCTGGTGCCGGGCGGCGGTCCGCCAGCGGGATGCGCTCTGGTCGAAGGCCCTGCTCGGCTCGGCGTCCGCGCCGCCCGCCGCGGGCCCGGCCACGGCCTCGCTGGCCGAGCGGGCGAAGCTGCTGGAGACCCTGCCCGAGGGGGAACGGGCCGCGTGGGTCGCGGAGTTCGTCCGGGCGCACGGACTGTCGGAGGCCTTCCAGCTCCTCGGGGTGTGCGTGGTGCCGTGGGCCGCCGAACTGGGCGGCGCGGTCGTGGACGCGCTGGACTCGGCGCGGAACGCGGGGAGTTACCCGTGGAGTTTCAGCGGGGTGATGGGTCTGGCGGAGCGCTGCCTCGACCCCGGGGCGGCGGACCGGCTGGAGTCGTTGCTGGCGGTGGCCCTGGCCGCGGAGATATCCGTGGAGACGGGGGAGGCGGCCGCGGGCGCTGCGCGGCCCGGGCAGGCCGGGCACGCTTCGGCGCTCGCGGAGGTGACCCCGGGGGCCGAGGCGTACTGGGCCGAGGCCTTCCAGCGGCTGGTGTCCACCCTGCGCCTGCGCGCGGCGATGCTGGCGGAACTGGCTCCCGCCCCGGCGGCCTGACCCGCGGCGGTGCGGGGGGGCCGGCCGCGGGGACCGGAGCTCAGGACTGCTGTCGGCCCAGGACTGCCGTCGGGTCAGGACTGCTGTCGGGTCAGGACTGGCGGACGTTCGCGCGGACCCACTCCACGATGGCGGTGGTCGTGGCGCCCGGGGTGAAGATCTCGGCCACGCCCTTCTCCTTGAGCGGGCCGATGTCGTCGTCCGGGATGATCCCGCCGCCGAACACCTGGATGTCCTCCGCCTCGCGCTCCCGCAGGAGTTCCAGGACGCGCGCGAAGAGCGTGTTGTGGGCGCCGGAGAGGATCGAAAGGCCGATCGCGTCGGCGTCCTCCTGGATGGCGGTGTCCACGATCTGCTCCGGGGTCTGGTGGAGGCCGGTGTAGATGACCTCCATGCCCGCGTCCCGCAGGGCTCGCGCGATCACCTTGGCGCCACGGTCGTGGCCGTCAAGACCCGGCTTGGCCACCACCACACGGATCGGACCGGTCACACCCATCGCACTGCCTCCCGAGTGAACGAACGTTAAGTACAGCATCGCGCACCCCGCCGTTTCGCGGTCCACCGGGAGGGGGAAATCACACGTGGGAGAACATTGATTCCACTCGGGGACGCCCGCACCGTCGGTCGCCGGGGAAGCCGCTTCCCGTCGCCCCGCCACCGTGCCGTCAGCCGCACGGCACGGCGGCGGGGCCACGGGCGGCCACGCAGCGCCCACACCGAGCTGCGCCCGAGCGCCGACGGCCACACCCGGAAGCCGCCAGGGGGAGGCCGTCCATGGGGCTGCCATTCGTCTTCACGTCCATACCCGCGACCGGCGCCGCACTGCGCGCCGCCGCGCTCGAAATGGTGGTCCTCGCCGGACACCTGCTCCTCTACCCGACCGGGATCCTCCCGGAACGGCCGGCGGCGCGCGCCGGCCGCGGATCCTGCGCCGCTGCCCCGCCGGGTACGGGGGCCCGGCCGCCGGCGCTGCTGCTGCACGGCTTCACGGACAACCGCGCCGTCTTCGTACTGCTGCGCCGCGCCCTCGCCCGGGGCGGCCACCGCCGGGTGGAGACGTACGACTACTCGCCCTTCACCCGGGATGTGCGCGCCGCGGCCCGGCTGCTCGCCGACCGCGTCGACGACCTGTGCGCGCGCACCGGAGCACAGCGGGTGGACCTGGTCGGGCACAGCCTCGGCGGCCTCATCGCCCGGTACTACGTCCAGCGCCTCGGCGGCGACACGCGGGTCCGTACCCTCGTCACTCTCGGTACTCCCCACGCGGGCACCCGGGTGGCGCCCGGCGCGGGCGCCCACCCCGTGATCCGGCAGATCCGGCCCGGGTCCGCGGTGATGACCGAGCTGGCCTCGCCCGCGCCGGGCTGCCGGACGCGGTTCGTCGCGTTCTGGAGCGAGTTCGACCAGCTGATGGTTCCGGTGGAGACGGCCCGGCTCGACCATCCTGACCTGCGGGTGGAGAACGTCCAGGTCACCGGCATCGGACACCTCGCGCTGCCCAAGCACCCGGCGGTCATCGCCGCCGTCCACCGGGCCCTCGACGGCCCGGCCCTCCTCGCTCCGGCCGCTCCGGGAACCGCCTCCGTCGCCTGAACGCGAGCCGCTCGACAGTCGAACGCATTTCGAACCCAGGGCCAAGGCTGTGTCTTCGCGCGACCGAAAGACGGCCGAATGCCCGGTTCCGGAAACTCGGGAACCCCTGGAAGATTGTCGTTGCCAGTAACCGACGGGTACAGTCGCGCCACTGCTCTCCCCGGGGTCCCCGCACCCCCCGGCCACCCAGGCTCCCCACCGCCGAGGCGAAAGAGATGTTGGTGAACGACAGCCCCACGTCGGGCCAGTATCCGGATAACGGATATGACGGCCTTTCCACCACCACCTTCGCTGGTAACGACCCCTACGTTTCCTTCGAAACGCAGGGCCAGGGATACAACTACGGCGCCTACGCGGCCTCGTACGACACCGCCTCCCACGAGACCGGTGCCTACGACACCACCGCGTGGAACGTCCCGGTCCAGGACGGCTACCTCGCCGCCATCCCCGCGCAGACCGCCGCCGAGGACACCACCGGCCAGTGGGACACCAGCGCCTGGAGCACGGAGTACCAGCCGGCGTCCTTCGGCTACGACGGCGCGGCGGCCCACGGCGGCGCGGCCCACGGCGGCTCCTTCACCGAGGACCCCTCCGCCTCCGGCCAGTGGGCGATGCCGGGTTACGGCACGACGGGCACCGAGACCGGCGCCTACGACGCGACCGCCTGGAACACCGTGACCCCGGAGGAACTGCCGCAGCAGTTCCAGCCGGAGGCGGCCTACGCCTACCCGTACGCGTACGACGCCACCACGGTCAGCCCCGCCTACGACGCCGGTTACGCGAACGGCGCCTACGAGAACGCCGCCTACGGGGGCACGGACGGGCACGCCGACGCGACCGTGGACGTGGTGTCGTCCGAGGACGGCGCGGCGGAGCGGGACGAGGAGGCCGGTCTCGCGGCCGCCCTGCACGCGGACCTGCCCACCCAGACCATGGCGACGACCCCGCCCGTGCCGCGCTCCGCGCGCCGGGCCGCGCCCGCCAAGGGCGGCGCGAACGGCAGCCCGGCGGGCAGCGGGGGCGGCGGCAGCGCCGGCCGTCGCCGGTCCCCGGCCAAGCGGTCCGCGCTGCTGACCGTCGCCGTCCCCTCGGTCTGCGTCATAGGAGTCGCGGGCGTGGCCGCCGCCGCCGTGGGCGGACTGCCCACCGGTGACAAGCCGTCGAGCGACACCACCACGATGGCCGCGCCCGATCCGGCCTCGGTGAAGCCGGTCGCCGCGAACAGCAAGCTCGACACCCAGCTCGCCGCGCTCAGCGCGGACGCGGGCGACTTCGCCGACCGGGCCAGCCGCACTCAGGAGCGCATCGACCTGAAGGAGCGGCAGGACCTGGAGAAGAAGAAGCGCGCGGAGGAGGCGGCGGCCAAGGAAGCGGCCCGCCCCAAGTTCTCCCTCCCGGTCGACCAGCACGGCCTCAGCGCGGGCTTCGGGCAGGCCGGCGGCATGTGGATGTCCGTGCACACCGGCATCGACTTCCCGGTCTCCTACGGCACCCCGGTCATGGCCGCCACCGACGGGACCGTGCGCACCCAGTGGAACAGCGCCTACGGCAACATGGCCATCGTCGTCTCGCCCGACGGCACCGAGACCTGGTACTGCCACCTGAGCAGCACCAAGATCCGGTCCGGCAAGGTGAAGGCCGGTGACGTCATCGCGTACTCCGGCAACTCCGGCAACTCCACCGGCCCGCACCTGCACTTCGAGGTCCGGCCGGACAGCGGCTCCCCGATCGACCCGCAGGCGTGGCTGCGCACCCACGGCCTCAACCCGAACTAGCCGCTCGCGTACGGAAAGGGGGCGGGTCCCGGGGCGTTCACCCCGGGGCCCGCCCCCTTTCCGTACGCGAGCGCGCCGCGGCCCGCGCGCTACAGCTTCTGCACGGGCGCGTAGCGCAGCAGCAGCCGCTTCGGCTTCTCGTCCCCGAAGTCGATGGTGGCCTGCGCGTCCGCGCCGGTGCCCTTGACCTCCATCACCGTGCCCAGGCCGAACTGGTCGTGCGTGACCCGGTCCCCCACCAGCAGCGTGATGACCGGCTTGTCCGAGGTCCGGCGCGTCGCGAAACCGGACGGGCCCGTCCTGGAGCGCGAGGAGGACAGGAAGGACTCGGGCGACGTGCCGAAGGCGGCCCCGCCTCCCCCGCCCGAGCGCGAGCCGGACGTGCTGCGCATCGGGCCCGCGGGCTTCTGCGCGCCCGTCCGCTTCCACTGGAGGTACTGGTCCGGGATCTCCTCCAGGAACCGCGAGGGCGGGTTGTACGAGGGCGTGCCCCAGGCGCTGCGCATCGAGGAGCGGGTCAGGTACAGCCGCTCGCGCGCGCGGGTGATGCCGACGTACGCGAGGCGCCGCTCCTCCTCCAGCTCCTTGGTCTGGCCGAGCGCCCGCATGTGCGGGAAGACGCCGTCCTCCATGCCGGTCACGAAGACCACCGGGAACTCCAGGCCCTTGGCGGTGTGCAGGGTCATCAGGGTGATGACGCCCGTGCCCTCGGTGTCCTCGTCCGGGATCTGGTCGGAGTCGGCCACCAGCGCGACCTGCTCCAGGAACTCCGCCAGCGTGCCCGGCCCCACCACGGGGGCCGCTGCCCCGGCGTCCGGATCGGCGTCGGCGCCCGCCGCCACGGCCGCGTCCGTGGCGGCCGTCGCCGCGTCCGTGGCAGCAGCCGCCGCGGTGGCGTCCGTGCCCGCGGCCGGTGCCGCGTCCGCGGCCGCCGCCCGCGCCTGCTCGAACTCCAGGGCCACGGCGGCGAGTTCCTGGAGGTTCTCGATCCGCGTCTCGTCCTGCGGGTCGGTCGACGCCTGGAGTTCGGCGAGGTAGCCCGTACGCTCCAGGACCGCTTCCAGCACCACCGCCGGGCCCGCGCCCGAGTCGACGATCGTGCGCAGTTCCTCCATGAGCACGTTGAACCGCTTGACCGCGTTGGTCGAGCGCGCGGCCATGCCGTACGCCTCCTCCACGCGCTTGAGCGCCTGCGGGAAGGTGATCTTCTCGCGCAGGGCCAGCGCGTCGATCATCGCCTCGGCGCGGTCGCCGATGCCGCGCTTGGGCACGTTCAGGATGCGGCGGAGCGGGACCGCGTCCTCCGGGTTCGAGAGCACGCGCAGGTAGGCCAGGACGTCCCGGACCTCCTTGCGCTCGTAGAACCGCACGCCGCCGACGACCTTGTAGGGCAGGCCGACCCGGATGAAGATCTCCTCGAACACGCGGGACTGGGCGTTGGTCCGGTAGAAGACGGCGACGTCGCCCGCCTTGGCGTCGCCCGCGTCGGTGAGCCGGTCGATCTCGTCGGCGACGAACTGCGCCTCGTCGTGCTCGGTGTCCGCGACGTAGCCGGTGATTCCGGCGCCCGAGCCGGCCTGCGTCCACAGGTTCTTCGGGCGGCGGTTCTCGTTGCGCTCGATGACCGCGTTGGCGGCGGAGAGGATCGTCTGGGTGGAGCGGTAGTTCTGCTCCAGCAGGATCGTCTTCGCGTTCGGGTAGTCCTCCTCGAACTGGAGGATGTTGCGGATCGTCGCGCCGCGGAAGGCGTAGATCGACTGGTCCGCGTCACCCACGACGCACAGCTCGGCGGGCGCCAGGTCCGGGTAGCCGGTGCCGACCAGCTCGCGCACGAGCGTGTACTGGGCGTGGTTGGTGTCCTGGTACTCGTCGACCAGCACGTGCCGGAAGCGGCGCCGGTAGTGCTCGGCGACGTCCGGGAACGCCTGGAGCAGGTGCACCGTGGTCATGATGATGTCGTCGAAGTCGAGGGCGTTGGCCTCGCGCAGCCGCGCCTGGTACATCGCGTACGCCTGGGCGACGGTCTTCTCGAAGCCGTCGACGGCCTGCACCGCGAACTCGTCGGCGTCGATCAGCTCGTTCTTCAGGTTGGAGACCTTGGCGCTGAACGACTTGGGCGGGAAGCGCTTCGGGTCCAGGTCCAGGTCCCGGCAGACGAGCGCCATCAGGCGCTTGGAGTCCGCCGCGTCGTAGATCGAGAAGGACGAGGTGAAGCCGAGGCGCTTGGACTCGCGGCGCAGGATGCGCACGCACGCGCTGTGGAAGGTCATCACCCACATCGCGTTCGCGCGCGGGCCGACCAGCTCCCCGACGCGCTCCTTCATCTCACCGGCGGCCTTGTTGGTGAAGGTGATCGCCAGGATCTGGCCCGGGTGGACGCCGCGCGCGCCCAGCAGGTGGCCGATGCGGTGGGTCAGGACCCGGGTCTTGCCGGAACCGGCGCCGGCCACGATCAGCAGCGGGGAGTCCGCGTGCACGACGGCGGCGCGCTGCTGTTCGTTGAGGCCGACGAGCAGCGCCTCCGGGTCGATGACCGGCCGGGGGGACCCGCCCCGGTAGTAGGCGTCCCCGTGCAGGGGCGCGTCGAAGCGGCCCCCGAAGAGGTCGTCGGCGCCCGCTTCCGGGGCGTGGTCCTCGGGCGGCGGCGGAGGCTCCTCGTGAGAGGGGGTGAGGTCCGCCAGGAAACTGTCGTCAAAGAGGCTGCTCATCGCCTTCCGAGTCTAGGGCCCGGGACCGACAGCCGGTCCCGGCCCCGGAAATCCGGTCCGTCACACCGCGGTGACCAGCGGTCGATCGGTCCAGGTCGGCAAGGGGCGGACCCGATCAATCGAGGTCAGCTGCGGACAGTTCGGATCATCTCGTCACCCACCCGTTACTTTCAGGTTTAGCGTCCTCCCCCAAGACCGCACGCAGTCACCACCGCGCGCACCGGATCATCAGGGAAGGACGTGAGGCCCCCGTGGCCAGTCATCGAAAGCCCAGGCAGCGCCCGCTCCTCTCCGGCGGCACCTTCCGCACCGCCGCCACCCTCGCCCTCGCGGGCGCTGCCACCGCCACCGCCTGCGAAGGCACCTCCCAGGCCGACCCCCAGCTCACCCCGGACCAGGTCAAGTCCCAGGTGGACCGGCTCTACCAGGAGGCCGAGGCGGCGACGGAGCAGTACAACGGGGCGAAGGAGAAGGCCGAAGCGGCGCAGAAGTCCCTGACCGGGCTGCGCGACGAGGCGGCCCGCAAGACCGACCGGCTGAACAGCGCGCGCGCCGCCCTCGGCTCGCTCGCCGCCTCGCAGTACCGCAGCGGGAGCCTGGGCACCGCCGTGCAGCTCGCGCTCGCGGAGGACCCGCAGGAGTACCTCGACCGGGCCGCGTTCATCGCGCGGGCCGGCGACCGCAGCGCCGCCGAGGTGGCCACCGTACGGCGACAGCTCGACGAGGTCGGGCGCCTGCGGGACAAGGCGGCGGGCCGGATCGCGGAGCTGCGCGCCCACGAGGCCGAACTGGCCGACCGCAAGGCCGTCATCGAGGGCAAGCTCGACGCCGCCAAGCAGCTGCTCGCCAAGCTCACGGCCGAGGAGCGCGCCCGGTACGAGGCCCGGGGCGCGGCGTCCGGCGGCGCGACCGGCTCCGGTACGGCGCCGACTCCCCCGCCGGCCGCCGATGGTTCCCGGGCGGCCAAGGCGGTGGCCTTCGCCTACGGGGCGCTCGGCAAGCCGTACGTCTGGGGCGCCACCGGGCCCGGTTCCTTCGACTGCTCGGGGCTGACCCAGGCGGCCTGGCAGGCGGCCGGGGTGTCCCTGCCGCGCACCACCTACACCCAGATCAACGCCGGCCACCGCGTCTCCCGCGACCGGCTCGCCCCCGGCGACCTGGTGTTCTTCTACTCCGGGATCAGCCACGTCGGCCTCTACGTCGGCAACGGCCAGATGATCCACGCCCCGCACCCCGGAGCCCCGGTCCGACTCGCCCCGATCTCCTCGATGCCGTGGGCGGGCGCCTCCCGCCCGGCGTGAACGCCGGGCCGCCGCCGCGCCCTCCCTGCCCGCCGGGGAGGTCAGACCAGGCGGCGCGCCGTCGCCCAGCGGGTCAGCTCGTGCCGGTTGGAGAGCTGGAGCTTCCTGAGCACCGCCGAGACGTGCGACTCGACCGTCTTGACCGAGATGAAGAGCTGCTTGGCGATCTCCTTGTACGCGTACCCGCGGGCGATGAGCCGCAGCACCTCCCGCTCGCGCTGGGTCAGCCGGTCGAGGTCCTCGTCGACCGGCGGCGCGTCCGTCGAGGCGAAGGCGTCCAGGACGAAGCCCGCCAGCCGGGGCGAGAACACCGCGTCGCCGTCCTGCACCCGGAAGACCGAGTCGACCAGGTCGGCGCCGGTGATGGTCTTGGTGACGTAGCCGCGCGCGCCGCCCCGGATGACGCCGATGACGTCCTCGGCGGCGTCCGACACGGACAGCGCCAGGAAGCGCACCGGGTGCTCCGCCGCCGTCATCAGCGGGGCGCAGCGGCGCAGCACCTCGACGCCGCCGCCGCCGGGGAGGTGGACGTCGAGGAGGACCACCTCGGGCCGGGTGGCGGTGATGACGGTGACGGCCTGGTCGACGTCGGCGGCCTCGCCGACGACCTCGACGCCGGTGCGTTCCGTCTCGCCGATCTCGGCCTGCACGCCCGTGCGGAACATCCGGTGGTCGTCGACGAGCACCACCTTGACCCTCCTGGTCCCGCCCCCGGTGGTCGCGTTGTCCTCGGTCATGCCGGCATCGCCGCCCTCTCCATCTCCAGTTCGACTTCCGTGCCGCCGTCGGGCGCGGACCGCAGCCGCGCGGTCCCGCCGTTGCGCTGCATCCGGCCGATGATCGATTCTCGTACGCCCATGCGGTCGCCGGGTACCGCGTCGAGGTCGAAGCCCGGGCCGCGGTCCCGTACGGACACGAACACCGTCCGCCCCTCGACCTCGGCGTAGACCTGGACGGGCCCGCCCTCGCCACCGTACTTGGCGGCGTTGACCATCGCCTCGCGCGCGGCCTGCACCTGTGCCACCAGCTTCTCGTCGAGCGGGCAGTCGCCGACGACGACGACCTCGATGGGCACGCCGTGGTGGTCCTCGACGTCGGCCGCGGTCTTCTTGACGGCCTCGGCGAGGGTGTCCGGTTCCTCGGCCTCGTCCTTGCCGGTGCCCTCCGGCTTGTAGAGCCAGTTCCGCAGCTCGCGCTCCTGGGCGCGGGCCAGGCGCCGGACCTCGCCCGCGTCCTCGGCGTTGCGCTGGATCAGGGTGAGGGTGTGCAGCACCGAGTCGTGGACGTGCGCGGCGACCTCGGCCCGCTCCTGGGCGCGGATGCGCATGAGGCGTTCCTCGGAGAGGTCCTGGGTCATCCGGATCAGCCAGGGTCCGGCAAGCAGCGCTATCCCGACGAGGACGGCGAGGGTGGCGGTCAGTACGTTGCCCAGCTGGGCGGCGGAGCCCCGTACGACGATGAAGACGGTGAGGCCGACGCCGACCAGGACGACTCCGGCGAGCGCGCGGGCCAGCTGGAGGAGCTGCCCGTGCCGTCCGGCGGCGGAGCTCCAGTGGGCGCGGCGGGCGTTGTCGGCCTGCCGCCACACCAGCACCACGCCGGCGCCGACCAGCAGCGTCGGCCAGATGTAGCGGTCGGCTTTCTGGTCCCCGGCCTGGAGCTTGGAGATGAAGATGCCCGCGCCGATGAACAGCGCGATCAGTGCGGTGACCTGCCCGCGGTCGGGTTTGCGCAGCCGCCTGCTGCCGTCGGCGAGGGTCTCGAAGAAGGAGCGGTGCCCGGTGCTGCCGCCGATGCCGAGCGGTACGAAGACCCAGAACGCGGCGTAAAGCAGCATCCCGAGGCCGTCCCCGAACAGGAAGGTGCCGAGGAAGGCGAGCCGGACCCAGAGCACGGGCAGCCCGAGGTGCCCGGCGAGCCCGCGGGCGACTCCGCCGAGCATCCGTCCGTCGGCGCTGCGGTAGAGCCTGCGCGCCGGGGTGGCGGTGTTCTCGGCGGAGGCCTGGGGGTGCGGGGTGCGGGGGGCGGCTGCGGCGGGCATGTCACCGATGGTCACACGCGCGGCGGGTCCGGGACATCAGGGCAGCCCCCCAGTTCCGTCAGGGGGATATCAGGGTCGCACCAGGGTCGGGGCCGGTGCCGCAGGGCCCGGCGGCCCGGCACCATGGACCCATGACCGACGTGCACGATCCCCCTCCGCTTGCGGCGACGGACCCCGCCGACCGGCCGCCGCTGCGCCGCAGCAGGCGCGACAAGGTCCTCGCGGGCGTGTGCGGGGGCCTCGGCCGGTACTTCGACCTGGACCCGGTGGTCTTCCGGATCGTGCTCGGCGTCCTCGCGGTCACCGGCGGCGTCGGCCTGATCTTCTACGGCTTCGCCTGGCTGCTGCTGCCCCAGGAGGGCGAGGAGGACAGCGAGGCGAAGAAGCTGCTGACGGGGCGGGTCGAGGGAGCCACGCTGGCGGCGGTGTTCGCGGCGCTCGTCGGCTGCGCGCTGTTCCTGACCATGGCGGACAACGGCGCGATGGCGGTCTTCTCCGTCCTGGTCATCCTGGGGCTGGCCGGGGCCGCGTACTGGTCCCAGCGCCGCCGCCACACCGGCGACCCGGAGACCCGCCCGCCCGATCCGCAGGAGGGGCGCCAAGGCGCGGCGCAGCGCGCGCCGCACCGTCCGGCGCCCCCGGAGACGCAGGCCCCGCCCGCGCCCGGCGGGCCGTCCTGGTGGCGGGATCCGCTGGTCAAGGACGGCACGACCGGCCCGGTCGGGACCACGGGCTACCTGTGGGGGCCGGACGACGCGGTCGCCGCGGCGGACGGCCCGGGCCCGGCGGCCGCGGCGCCGCGCGCCGCCGCTCCGGCCGCCCCCCGGGGCGGGATCGGGGGCCGGGTCTTCGTGCTGGCGCTGCTGGCCGCGATCGCGGGGACGGCGAGCGCCTGGCAGGCCGGGCCGCTGGGGCACGCGCTGCAGATCGGTTTCGCAGCGGCGCTGGCGGTGTTCGGTCTGGGCCTCGCCTTCAGCTCGGTCGTCGGCCGGACCGGTTTCGGGACGGTCCTGCTGGGGCTGCTCACGGCGGTGCTGCTGGCGGGGGCCACGGTGCTGCCGCGGGAGGTGGGCACCGACTGGCGCCGGGTGGAGTGGCGGCCGGCCGCGGTGGCCGACGTACGGCCCGCGTACGCGGCGGGCACCGGGCTGGTCACGCTGGACCTGAGCCGCCTGGACGTGCCCAAGGGGACCACCCTCGTGGTGGGCGCCGCGCTCGACGCGGGGCGGCTCAAGGTGATCGTGCCGCGGGAGGTCACCGCGAAGGCCGACGTCCGGATCACCTGGGGGGACCTGCGCCTGCCCGGCGAGTACGCGGGCGCCGTACGGATCCAGCGCCACCTCGCGCGGACGGCGACCGTGGCGCCCGCCCCCGGCACCGAGGCCGGCGGGACGATCGAACTGCACCTGGAGACGGGTGCCGGACAGGTGGAGGTGGCCCGTGCGGCGTCATGAGTTCCAGCCGGGGCGGCTGCTGGCGGGGCTGGTCCTGCTGGCCGGGGGCGTGCTGTACCTGCTCGACGCCGCCGGCGAGCGGGACGTGCCCTGGTTCCTGATCGTCCCGCTGGCCTTCGGCGGGCTGGCCCTCGCGGCGCTGGTGGGCGCGACGACCTACGCGGTGCGGCGGGACCGGCGCGACCGGATCACCGCGTCCAGCGAGAGGTAGGGCGCCCCGGCCAGGACCAGCGGCAGCCAGGCCATCAGGTACACGAGGTCGTTGCCGTAGTAGTACGGCGTCACCGCCCACGAGACCGTCAGCCACAGGCTGAGCGAGATCAGGGCGCCGCCGGCCGCCGCGAGCCGGGTCAGCAGCCCGGCCAGCACGCCCAGGCCGACCAACAGCTCGCCGACGGCCAGCGCCACCGCGAACCCGACGGGCGCCTTGAGGGCCAGGTCCACCAGGGCGGGGACCGCGGAGGTGTCGCGCACCCCGCGCATCAGCTCGCCGATGGAGCCGTCGCCCGAGGCCGACAGGAACGCGGAGTCGGTCAGCTTGTCCAGGCCCGCGTAGACGAAGGTGACCCCGAGGAAGATCCGCAGGGGCAGGAGCGCGAGGCGCGCGCCCGCCTCCCGCAGGCCGGACGGGCGGGTGGCGCGTTCGGCGCGGTCGGCGCGGTCGGCGCGGTCGGCGCCTTCGCCGCGGGCCGTGCGGTCGGCGCGGGCCGTGCGGTCGGCGGCGCCGGTGCCTTCAGGGAGTTGACTCACGCCTCATGTGTACCGCGCTCCCGCCCGGCGTACCAGAGGGGGAGCCGCTCATTCCGCGACGTCGACGCTGCACCGGTTGGACTCCACCCCGGCCGCCGTCACCACCTGGACGTCGACCCTTCCGGGCTCCACCTCCGCCGGGACCGGCACGGTCAGCACCGTGTCGGAGGGCGTGGTGAACCCGCCCGCGACCGGCACCAGCGGCACGTGCACGTGCACCGTCCCGATCCGCACCACCAGCCGCGCCAGCATCTCGGGCGTCTGCGCCCCGGGCGGTACGAAGCCCACGCCCCGGATCTCGATGTCGTCCCCCGGCCGCACCGAGGCGTCGATGTCCCCCGGTTCCCGGGTCCGCACCACCGACAGCACCAGCGGCCGGGTGCCCTCCGCGTACTTCGCCGCCAGGTACACCGCCGCCGACAGCGCCACCAGCAGTGCCAGCGCCCACGGCAGCCGCGGGAACCGGTCGGGGAACCGGGCCAGCGTCACCGCCGCGTAGGCCAGCACCACCGTGGACACCAGCGCGTACTGCGCGTCCGGGAAGCTCCCGCGCCCCGCGTCGTCGGTCAGCAGGTCCGCCCCGCGCGGCCGGTCCGCGGGCAGCTTCTGGAGCCGCTGCCCCATGATCCGTACGGCGACCACGCGCCGGACCAGTACGGCGACCCCCGCGGTCAGCGCGACCACGCTCAGCAGCGGCAGCGCCCGCCACAGCCCGAGCCCGGCGTAGAGCGCGGTCCGCTCCGGCCCGGCCGGACCGGCGGCCAGCCGCAGCGCGGGCAGCAGCGCCGCGAAGGCGGTCAGCACCAGCCAGGCGCACGCCACCGTCTTGGAGGTGGACAGCCGGTTGTCCTCGCCGACCATCGGGGCCAGCAGCCCGCCCCGCAGCGTCTGGGCGCGGGCGCCCACCGTCAGCAGCCCCGCCAGCACGAGGGCGGCCAGCAGCCCGGCGGTGCGCGCCGTGCTCCACCCGTTGCCCACCGCGGTGGCGACCTGGACGAGCAGCAGCACCCCCGCGGCGATCCACACGGCGAGCACGGCCCGGCGCGAGAGCAGGTGGAGCCAGGAGTGCCCGGCCTCGCGGCCGCGGGCTGCCACCGTGCGGGCGGACAGGGTGAGTTCGTCCGAGACCCACTGGCGGGAGGCCCCGGCCGAGCGGGCGACGGCGGCGGGCAGGCCCTGCCCCGCGGCGAGCCCGTCACGCTGCTCCAGGAAGGCTTCCACCGCGCGGCGGTGGCCTTCCCGGGCGCCGTGCGGGCAGTCGTCACAGGTGCAGCCGCCGCCGTGGGTACTTCTGTGGATCTCTTGGACAGCCACGTGCGTGCCGCCTCTCTGACTACCTTCGTGCAACTACCGGGGAATGCCAGCGAATTGTGCACCACTGCGGCAGTGCTCCGGATTGCGCACGATGTCAGAGCAGGTGATTAACCGTTCATGATGTTGACGCCACCTTCCGTGATCCCGGGGCCACGCCCCGCGTCACGGCTGCTCCCACAGCGGCTGGCAGTTCACCCAGGCCGCCAGGTCGGAGCCGAACCGTTCCCTGGTCAGGGCCGCGCCGTGGTGGTCGATGAGCACCGGCTTCCCGGCCGCCCGGGCGATCAGCTGCACCTGCGCCGCCCGTTCCGCCGCGAGGAACCACCACAGCGCCGCGTCCACCGAGTCCCCGACGGTCAGCAGCCCCTGGTTGCGCAGCACCAGCGCCTTGTACGGGCCCAGCGCCCGCCCGATCCGCTCCGGATCCGCGCCGCCGCCCGCGTACTCGTCCAGCAGCGCGTGGTCCTCGTAAAAACAGCAGGCCTCGTGGGTGATCGGGGCCAGCAGCTCGCCGAGGGCCGCGAGCGCCCTGCCGTACGGGGCCTGCGCGCGGACCACGGACACCACCTCGGGCCGCGCCCGGTGCACGGCCGCGTGGACGGCGAAGGCCAGCTGGTTGACCCGCCGCTCCCCCTGGAGCACCCGGCCCTCCCCGTCGACGAGCAGCAGGTCGCCGGGGCCGAGCCCGGCGAAGGCCCGCCCGAAGGGGTTCACCCAGTAGCAGTCCTCGAACTCCGGGTCGCGGGCGGTGACGTGCCCGGCGACCCCGTCCTCGTACCCGAGGCGGCCCAGCAGCCGCAGCGCCCCGGCGAGCCGCTCCTTGCGGTGCGCGCGGGCCTCCCCGGCGGTGGCGAAGACCGGCGGCAGCTCGAAGCCGAGCTGTTCCACGGGCACGGGGGCGGGGGCGGGCGGGTGCGCGGGTCGCTCGGCCATGGGCCCTCCTGTCAGGGTCGCGTCCTTTCGAGGCCGCGGCGCAAGGTACCGGGGGCCGGGCGAAGTGGCCAGAGAAGGGGCGGCCGGAGAAGGGGCGGCCGGAGAAGGGGCGGCCGGAGAAGGGGCGGCCGGAGAAGGGGCGGCCGGAGAAACGGCGGAGCCGCCGGCCCCGGAAGGGGACGGCGGCTCCGGTCGTGCGGACGGGGAGGGCTACTCCCACTCGATGGTGCCCGGCGGCTTGCTCGTGCAGTCCAGGACCACGCGGTTCACGTCCGCCACCTCGTTGGTGATGCGGGTGGAGATCTTGGCCAGCACCTCGTACGGCATGCGCGTCCAGTCCGCGGTCATCGCGTCCTCGGAGGAGACGGGGCGCAGCACGATCGGGTGGCCGTAGGTGCGGCCGTCGCCCTGGACGCCGACGCTGCGGACGTCCGCGAGCAGGACGACCGGGCACTGCCAGATCTCACGGTCCAGGCCGGCCGCGGTCAGCTCGTGGCGGGCGATGGCGTCGGCCTCGCGGAGCAGGTCCAGGCGCTCCTTGGTGACCTCGCCGACGATGCGGATGCCCAGGCCCGGGCCCGGGAAGGGCTGGCGCTGGACGATCTCGTCCGGCAGGCCCAGCTCCTGGCCGACCATCCGGACCTCGTCCTTGAACAGCTGGCGCAGCGGCTCGACGAGCTCGAACTCGATGTCGTCGGGGAGCCCGCCCACGTTGTGGTGGGACTTGATGTTGGCGGTGCCGGTGCCGCCGCCGGACTCGACGACGTCCGGGTACAGGGTGCCCTGGACCAGGAAGGCGACCGCGGGGCCGTCCTCCTGGAGGATCTCCAGCTGGGCCTGCTCGAAGACGCGGATGAACTCGCGGCCGATGATCTTCCGCTTGGTCTCCGGGTCGGAGACCCCGGCGAGCGCGGTCAGGAAGCGCTCCTGCGCGTCGACGACCTTCAGCTGCACGCCGGTGGCCGCGACGAAGTCCTTCTCGACCTGCTCGGTCTCGCCCTTGCGCATCAGGCCGTGGTCGACGTACACGCAGGTGAGCTGCGAGCCGATGGCCTTCTGGACGAGGGCCGCGGCCACGGCGGAGTCGACGCCGCCGGAGAGGCCGCAGATGGCGCGCTTGTCGCCGACCTGCTCGCGGATGGCCGCGATCTGCTCCTCGACGATGTTGCCGGTGGTCCAGGTGGGGGCCAGGCGGGCGCCGCGGTAGAGGAAGTGCTCCAGGATCTGCTGGCCGTGCGTGGAGTGCATGACCTCGGGGTGGTACTGGACCCCGTACAGCCGCTTCTCGTCGTTCTCGAAGGCGGCGACCGGGACGACGCCGGTCGAGGCGGTGACGGCGAAGCCCTCGGGGGCGGCCGAGCAGGCGTCGCCGTGCGACATCCACACGGACTGGTTCGCGGGGGTGCCCTCGAAGAGGGTCGAGCCGGACTTGGAGACGGCCAGGTCGGTACGGCCGTACTCGCGGGCGCCGGAGTTGTCGACGGTGCCGCCGAGGGTGGTCGCCATCAGCTGGAAGCCGTAGCACATGCCGAAGACGGGGACCCCGGCCTCGAACAGGCCGCGGGCGTCGTCCAGGCGCGGCGCACCCTCCTCGTACACGGAGGACGGACCGCCGGAGAGGATGATCGCCTTGGGGTTCTTGGCCAGCATCTCCCCCACGGGCATCGTGCTGGGCACGATCTCGCTGTAGACCCGGGCCTCACGGACGCGGCGGGCGATGAGCTGGGCGTACTGGGCGCCGAAGTCGACGACGAGAACCGTGTCCGGGGCGCTGTCGTGGGCGGCGGAGGGTGCTTCTGGCACGGGGCGGCCTTCCGGCGGGAGAGGGTGGCTGTTTTGTCGATTCTACCGGTGGCGCAGGGCCCCGCTTTGTCGCACCATCCGAGGCCCGCGTCACCGCCCGAGCGCCCGCCGCGCCTCCCCGATCACCCGCTGGGCGTCGGCCCCGTACACGGCGGACTCGCGGAGCGTCTCCCAGACGCGGAGGTGGGTGGCGACGCTGTCGGCGTCGTCCAGCCACAGCTCGGCGTGCCAGGTCTCCACGATCACCTGGCGGTCGTCGTAGATCCAGAACCCGGTGGCGGGCGGGATCTTCAACGCCGCCCCGAACGGGACGATCCCCAGCTCCACGGTGTCGAGCCCGACCACCCCGAGCAGCCGGTCCAGCTGCGCGGCGAGGACGGGGGCCGGGCAGATCCGGGCGTGGAGCGCGGCCTCCCACATGACCAGGTGGAAGCGCTTGGCGGGGTCGTACAGCCCCTCCTGGCGCCTCATCCGCGAGCGCACCGCCTCTTCCGTGTCCCGGGGAGACTGCTGGAGCTCGGCGTACCGGGTGAAGATCGACCGTGCGTAGTCGGGCGTCTGAAGGATGCCCATGACCATGGACGTCTCCCACCCCCGGAACACCGAAGTGTCGCCGTGCACGGCGAGGTGGGTGTCCTGCACGCGCTGGTGCCCGGTGCTGAGCTGGCGCCGCCAGGACCGGATGTGGCTCTCGAAGCCCCGGAGCCGGGCGAGCAGTTCGTCGTACGCCTCGGGCTGCCCGGTCCCGTCCGCCCACGCGCGGAGGTCTTCGGGCGTCGCCGTCTGCCTGCCGTTCTCCAGCTTGCTGACCTTGGGCTGCGGCCAGCCCAGGCGCCGGGCCAGCGCCGCACCGGTGAGCCGACCGTCGGCAGCCGCGAGACGGAGTTCGCGCAGCCGTATGCCGAGCGCTTCCCGTGCCTGCTGATAATCCGTGCTCACCGGTACCCGCTCATTGCCGCTACTTGGCCTCGAACTCCTCGTACGGCACAGCGTAGTGCGATGCCGCGTCGCGCACTTGGGCGTAGCGGAGCACCTCCGCGGGCTCCGTGATCAGCTCGACGTCGACGAAGTTGTCGTCCTCGTCGAAGTTCAGCAGCGCGACCGTCCGCGAGTCGAGGATCCAGAAGTCCGCTTCGGGAAGGTTCAGCCGCTCGGCGTCGCTGCGCCGGAGGATCCGGATGTCCTCGCCCAGCGCGCTGTTCCTGCGTGCGTTGTCGAGCAGGTAGAGCTGCCCGGGGGTAGCCGGTTCGTCGACGATCCGCACGCGCTCGAAGCGCTTCCCCAGCGCGACCTGTTCACGGCGCTCGGCGCACCACTGCGGGTCGGTGCCCTGCCAGTCCACGGGCTCGCCGCGGGTGAACTGGCGTAGGTCTCGGTGGCTTCGTCCGAGGCGTACCGACGCCGGGTCTCCAGCCGCCACGTCACGTGCTCGAACCGCGTGAACAGCCGGTCGAACTCGTCCAGGTCGATATCGAGGCCGGGAGGGCCGGCGGCTACGGATTCAGGGGCTCCCTGAGAGAATTACCGGATATAGCTCCCGGTCGGCCGAGAATAATCGCGCATAGCTCCTGTCGCCCCCAACACCCGGTTCCTAGCGTGCTGTTCATGGCATCGCAGACCACCATGAGCCCGCCCGTCCACCTCTCCCTCCCCACCGAGGCCCCCAGACCCGCCCCCGGGTGTGACGTGTGCGCGGCGTTGGCCGGGCAGCGGGGGGAGGCGTACCGGCGGGGGGACCGGTCGGCGGTGTCGGACTGC
Organism: Streptomyces sp. NPDC043876; assembly: GCF_056435825.1. Classification (NCBI taxonomy): domain Bacteria; kingdom Bacillati; phylum Actinomycetota; class Actinomycetes; order Kitasatosporales; family Streptomycetaceae; genus Streptomyces; species Streptomyces sp. NPDC043876. The sequence continues at coordinate 575,046 of NZ_JBWKDV010000001.1, forward strand.
AACGTCGAGATCACCGCTCACCGCGAGCGGGGCCGGTGTTGAGCCCGCGCGCGGTGTACCGGTACGTGCCGCACACCATCCGGCACGCGCCGGAGGGCGGGGTCACCTACGAGGCCTTCTGCGCGGCGTACGGCTGCGGCGCCGAGTCCGGGCCGCAGGACGGGCAGGGGGCCGCGCAGGACTGGGCGCTGCGGCACGCCGGGCTGAGCGGGCACGACCTGTTCCGGCGGGTGTTCACCGACCACGCGCGCGTGACGCCCGCCGCCGCGGGGCCGTCTCACGATCCGGGCCGGGTTGGCCCGGGAGGGGGCGGAGGGACATAATCCCCTCCATGCGCAAGCAGCTGAGCTTCCTGTTTACCTATGGCACCGGCCGGTCCGGTCGCCATGGGTCATCGTGATGCTCGCTTGAGCCGCTGACTTCCCAGAGCGCCCCGGTCCGACAGGACCGGGGCGCTCTGGCGTTCTCCGGACCTGCGGGCCCCCACCCACCGGAGGAAACCGTGTCCGTCACCACCACCGCCATCACCCCCGCGCAGCTGATCGCCGATTCCCGGGAGCGGATCGACGCCCTCGACGACCGGATCATCGGGCTGATCCAGGAGCGGATGGCCGTCTCGGCCGTCATCCAGGACGCGCGCATCGCCGCGGGCGGGCGGCGGGTGCACCTGTCACGCGAGAACGAGGTGCTCTCGCATTGGAGCAGTGCTCTCGGAAAGGCCGGCACCGCCCTGGCCATGACCCTGCTGGAGCTATCCCGCGGCCGGGTGTGACGCCCGCGCGCGCCTGTTCGTCACTCGTCCGGGCCGTGACCGGCCCCCGCCCGCCCCCGTTGAGCGACGTACCCGTGCCAGCCAGGCGCGGGACCGCAACAACCACGCGTGGCTCCGCCGGAGCGATGGAGACGCCCGCCCCGTGGAGCGTGCGTCGTGGGACCTCGCTCCTTCGCGTGACCGGACGGCAGGGGACAGCAGCCCGGTCACCCATGAAAGACGGCCGGCCCGGGGGACGCCCCGGACCGGCCGTTCTTTCGTCACGCTGCGCTTCACCGCGCCGCTCTTCACCGCAGCGCGCTACACCACTACCCCGCTACGCGCCCGGTCCGGCGCCGGAACCCCACGTACAGCGCGCCGCCCGCCGCCAGCAGCATGGCCGCGCCCAGCGCGAGCGGCGCGGCGGAGCTGCCGGTGGAGGCGAGCGGACCGTTCGAGCCCGTGCCGCCCGTGACGGCGCCCGGCGCCGGGCTGCCCGAGGGGGCGACCGAGACGGAGGTGGACGGGCTCGGCGAGCCCGACGGGGTCGGGCTGCCCGACGTGCTCGGGCTCGGACTGGCGCCGCCCTTCACGTCCAGGACGATCGCGGCGGTGTTGTCGTCCGCCTTCGGGTCGAAGCGGTGCGTGACGACCCCCTGCGGGGCCGCCTCGCCGACGACGACCGACCCCTTGCCCGCGGCGCCCTCGACGGCGCGGTCCACGCGCAGCTCGAAGGCGTAGCGCTCCTGGCCGTCCTCCAGCACCGTCACCCCGCTCTCGCAGAAGTAGCGGGGCGCGCCGAGCTGCTGCTGCGCCGTGCGCTCGCCGCCGTCGGCGTTCACGGCCCGGCACGCCTCGGGCTTCTTGGTGACGGAGGCACCGGCCGGGATGCGGATGTCCGTACGGGCCACGGCGGCGGGCGCCTGCCCGGTGCGCGCGCGGCTGATCCAGGCGGGCCCCAGGTTGCGGAAGCCGAACTCGGCGGTGACGCTCTGGCCGGTCTTGGCCGCAAGCGTGGCGCCGATGGCGGCGAAGTCCGCGGTGTTGGCCGTGTGGAAGGCGAACTCGCGCCGGTTGTCGCCCGGTTCGAGGTCGGTGGCGCTCTTCGCGCTCGTGGCGACGGTGCGCTTCTTGACGGCCAGGGTCTTGCCGGTTCCGGGGGCCTTCCCGGCCGGGGCGGGCAGCGCGCTCCCCGCCTGCGGTCCGGTGCCCGTCTCGTAGATCCCGTAGCCGAGCTGCTCCTCGTACGCCCGCCCGGTGGCGCGGAGGGTCAGCGGGTCCGCCAGTTCGTACGCCTCGCCGGGGCCGAAGTCGCCCTCGAAGGTGCAGAGGGTGACGGCGGTCCGGCCGCCGTCACGGGTGACGCAGTTGTCGTACCGCTCCAGGAACTCCATGCCGCGGGTGGCGGCGAGTTCGAGGACCACGCCGTGCGCGGGCCGGTTGCCGGTGTTGGCGAAGGCGAGCGGCACGGGCTGCTTCTGCCCGGGCACCAGGTCGGCCCGGAGCGGGAGCCTGTCCATCACCAGGTCGGGGCCGCCCACCGTGATCCGCGTGGTGGCGGGCCGGATGGTGGCGCCCTTGACGGTGCCGGTCACGGTGAGGTCGGCGCTCGCGCCGTCCGCGCTGCCCTTGGCCGCGCCGACCAGCAGTTCGAAGCCGGGGCGCACCCCCGGGGCGAGGACCGTTTCCTTGCAGACGAGCGTCGCGGCGGCGCGCACGCACTCGGGGTGCGCGACGGCCGGGTTCTCCCGGACGTCGGCGGTCCCGGCGAGCGCGGCGAGGTCGACGGTGAAGGTGTACTCGCCCTGGAGGGGGGCGGTCGTGCCCGGGTCGAGGGAGTAGGCGAGGAGCGATTCCTTCGCCACGCCCGCCGGGGTCCCCGGGTGGAGCCGGAGGCCGAGTGCGGACGGACCGGTGAGCGGAAAGACGGGGTCCGCGGCGGCGGCCGGGGTGGTCAGCCCCAGAGCCACCAGGCCGGCCGCGGCCAGCAGGGAGATGCGCTTTCTCATGACCATCGAGACTGCCGAACGTCTGCCGCAGTTGCCTGGTTCCCCCTGTGACGGGCATCACGCGCAACCATCCGGAGGGGTCGTGTGTCATTTTCTGTACGGGGTCTGCCCTCGGAGGGGGAGAGCAGACCCCGTTGTCGTGCCCGCACGCTCAGCCGTTCCGGTCCGCGACCGGCTTCCTCGGGGGCACCGGCGGCACCGCCAGGAAGGGCAGCCGCAGCGCCGCGAAGGCCTCCGCGGGCACCGCCGGACGCACCGGCCGTACGGCCGCGAGGCGCTCGTACGCCGTGCCCTGCTCCGGACGCGGGTCGCGCTCCCCCTTGTTGGGCCAGTACGACATGGCCCGCTCGGCCTGGGCCGTGATCGTCAGCGACGGGTTCACACCGAGGTTCGCGGAGACGGCCGAGCCGTCGACCACCGAGATGCCGGGGTGCCCGTAGAGCCGGTGGTACGGGTCCACCACGCCCTGCTCCGGAGAGGCGCCGATGGGGCAGCCGCCCAGGAAGTGCGCGGTCAGCGGGGTGCCCATCAGCTCGCCGATGTTGCTGCCGGGGAAGCCGTTGATCTCCTCGGCGAGCAGGGTGGCGGCCTGCGTGGCCTCGGCGATCTGGACCGGGTTGGGGGCGCCGTGGCCCTGGCGGGCGGTCAGCAGTCCCTTGCCGATGCCGCCCGGTTTGCGGTACGTGGTCAGGGAGTTGTCCAGCGACTGCATGACCAGGCCGATGATGGTCCGCTCCGACCAGCGGCGGTTGGACAGCGAACGGGCCAGCTGGAGCGGGTGCTTGGCGGTGCGGGCGAACCAGGCGCGCACCCGGTGCGTGGCGTAGGGCACTTGGAGGATGGTCAGGAACCCCATCGCGTTGGAGCCCTTGCCGTAGCGGACCGGTTCGATGTGGGTGTCGGCGTTGGGGTGCACCGAGGAGGTGATGGCCACGCCCCGGGTGAAGTCGGCGCGCGCGTCCTTGCCGTGGCGCCTGCGGTAGCGGCGGTCGTCGGTCTGCGCGCCGACCAGGCCCTCGGAATTGGTCCGGGTCAGGTCGCCGAGCCGGTCCGAGAGGCGGGGCAGTTCGCCGCGGTCCTTCATCGTGTGCAGCAGGGTCTGGGTGCCGTAGGTGCCGGCCGCGACGACGACGTACCGGGCGCGCAGCACCCTGGTGCGGCCCTTGCGGCGGCCGTCGGTGGGGACGGTGACGACCCGGTAGCCGCCGTCGGCGTGTTCGGCGAGGGCGGTGACCGTGGTCATCGGGTGGATGACGGCTCCCGCGCGCTCGGCGAGGTGCAGGTAGTTCTCGTTCAGGGTGTTCTTGGCTCCGTGGCGGCAGCCGGTCATGCACTCGCCGCACTCGGTGCAGGCCTTGCGGGAGGGGCCCGCGCCGCCGAAGTAGGGGTCCGCGACCTCCTCGCCGGCCCGGACCCGGCGCTGGCCCGCGGCGTCCTCGCCGTCGCCGAAGAAGACGCCGACCGGGGCCATGTGGAAGGAGTCGGCGACGCCCATCCGCGCGGCGGCCGCCTTCAGGTGGACGTCGGAGGGGGTCATGGTCGGATTGAGCCGGACCCCCAGCATCCGCTTGGCCTGGTCGTAGTAGGGGGCCAGCTCGTCCTGCCAGTCGGTGATGGACGCCCACTGCCGGTCCTCGAAGAAGGCCGTCGGCGGCACGTACAGCGTGTTGGCGTAGTTGAGCGAGCCGCCGCCCACGCCGGCGCCCGCGAGCACCATCACGTTGCCGAGCAGGTGGATGCGCTGGATCCCGTACAGCCCGAGGGCCGGTGCCCACAGGTAGTTGCGCAGGTCCCAGCTGCTCTTCGGCAGGCTCGCGCGGGTGAAGCGGCGCCCGGCCTCCAGCACGCCGACGCGGTACCCCTTCTCGGTGAGCCGCAGGGCCGAGACCGACCCCCCGAAGCCCGAACCGATGACGATCACGTCGTAGTCGTACACGTCCTCGTACACGTCGTTGTCCTGCGGCACAGCCACGCTCCTAGCGCAGTCGGAGGGCCTTCATGACCTGGAGGCTGCGGGTCATGAACGCCGCGTACTTCTCGTCGTCCATGCCCATCGAGGGCGCCATGGGGAGCAGTCGCTGGTGGGCGACGGTCTGGGCCTCGGTGTACTTGAGGATGCCCTCGGAGCCGTGCCGGCGGCCGAGGCCCGAGTCCTTCATGCCGCCCATGGGGGCCTGGGCGCTGCCGTAGGCGGGCGCGTAGCCCTCGTTGATGTTGACGGTGCCGGTGCGCAGGCGGGCGGCGACGGTCCGGCCGCGGCGGGCGTCCTTGGTCCACACGCTGGCGTTGAGGCCGTAGGAGGTGGCGTTCGCCTGGGCGACGGCCGTGTCCTCGTCACTGAAGCGGTAGACCGATACGACGGGGCCGAAGGTCTCCTCCGCGCACACCGCCATCGGCGCCTCGACGCCGTCGAGGATGGTGGGCTCGTAGAAGAGCGGCCCGATGTCGGGGCGGGCGGTGCCGCCCGCGACCAGCGTCGCGCCCTTGGCGACGGCCTCGTCCACGTGCCGCTGTACGGTCTCCAGCTGGCGTTCGCCGACCAGCGAGCCCATGTCCGCGCCGTAGGCGAGGGAGCTGCCGAGCCGCATGGCCCTGGTGCGGGCGGCGAACCGCTCGACGAAGGCGTCGGCGACCGACTCGTGGACGTAGAGCCGCTCGATGGAGATGCACAGCTGGCCCGCGGAGGAGAAGCAGGCGCGGACGGCGCCCGCGGCGGCCTTCTCCACGTCGGCGTCGTGCAGGACCAGCATGGCGTTCTTGCCGCCGAGTTCGAGGGAGACCCCGACCAGGCGGTCGGCCGCGCCCCGGGCGACCTCGCGGCCGGTGCGGGTGGAGCCGGTGAAGGAGACGTAGTCGGCGTGGCGGACCACCTCGGGGCCGACGACGGGTCCCTCGCCGAGCACGATCTGGAACACCTCGGCGGGCAGCCCCGCCTCGATGAGCAGGTCGCGGGCCCACAGCGCGGTCAGCGCGGTCTCGGTGTCCGGCTTCATCACGACGGCGTTGCCGGAGACGAAGGCGGGCAGCGCGTCGCCGACGGAGAGTTCGAGGGGGTAGTTCCAGGGGGCGATCTGGCCGACGACCCCGCGCGGCTGGCGCAGTTCGACGACCTTGGTGAGGACCGGCACGGCCCCCGTGTGGCTCTTGGGGCGCAGGTACGAGGGGGCCTGGCGGCCGTAGTGGCGGGCCGCTATGGCGACGGCCTGCACCTCCTCGTGCGCGTGCAGGCGGGCCTTGCCGGTCTCCAGCTGGATGAGGTCGAGGACCTCGGCCTGCCGGTCGAGGACCAGGTCGTGGAAGCGCAGCAGGACGGCGGCGCGGCGGCGTACGGGTACGGCGGCCCAGGCGGCCTGGGCGGCGCGGGCCCGGTCGAAGGCCTCGGCGACGTCCTCGGGGGTGGCCTCGGGCAGGTCGGCCAGCTTGGCGCCGGTGAAGGGGGTGTGGTTGGCCGTGCGGCCGGAACCGAGCACCCCCCGGGTGAGCCGGGCCACCAGGTCCGGGGTCACGACGTCGGTGGCGGTCCGGGCGCCTGCCGGGGCGGGGGCCACCGGGTTGGTGGGGGCCGGGGCGGCGCGGAGGGGGGCGGGGGCCTGCGAGTCCGTCATGGCGGTGAGCGTATTGCGCCGGGAGCCCTTTGGGTACCCGTGGGTAACCGGATTTTGCCATATCTGCCAGTGATCGCTGGCAGGATCGCTCCGGCGGGCGTGACCGGCACCCCCGCGACCGCCTCCGGGCAGCTGCTGCCCGGGGCGCCGCCCCGGCCGCTCAGCCCTTCCCGTCGGGCGGTTCCCAGCCGCTGAGCACGGTGTCGAACTGCTGCCGGGTCTTCGCCCAGTCCGCGGCCGGACCCGACATGTAGACGGCGTACTCGGTTTCGTTCGGCGCGATGTACATCTGCTCGATCGCGCGGCGCGGTCCGGCGTGGGTGCCCTTCTCGGTCCAGGTGAAGTCCCACAGGGCCCCGCGGGTGGTGTCGCGGAAGGTGTTCTGGTTCAGCCGCTGCCGCTTGTAGTCCGTCCGCGCGCTCACCTGCTTCTCCAGGTCGAGCAGGTGCATGTACGGGGTGTCGTAGTCCGGGGAGGCGTCGGCGGCGATCCGGATGAAGTGCTTGCCGTTGTCCGGGGTGTAGTCGATCTGGTTCCCGTCCATCTGGCGCGTCCAGCCCTTGGGCACCAGCAGGGTGAAGCCCGTCGGGTCCTTCACGCGCTGCCAGCCCTCCGGGACGGTCAGCTCCGCCGGCTTGGCGCCGCCCGCCTGGGCGCTCCCGCCCGCGCCCGCCCCGCCCGTCACGGCCGCCCCGCCCTTGCCCTCGTCACCGCCGTGCGAGTCGGTGTACCGGAGGATCCCGAAGGCTCCGGCCCCGCCCAGCAGGGCCGCGACCACGGCCACCACGGCCGCGCGCCGGATCCGGCCGCCGGTGGGGCGGCCGCTCGCCGGGGGCACCGGGTGTTGGTACTGGTACTGGTACTGGTGCTGGTGCTGGTTCTGGTTCTGGTGCTGGTTCTGTCCCGGGGCGTGCGGGCCCGGCGGGTGCGCGGTGGGCGTGGTCGGGGCCTCCGTGCCGAAGCGCGCGGTGGCGTGGGAGGGGGCGGGGGCGGGCGTCTCGCGCTCCGCCGCCGGGCCGAGCGGGTGGGCGGGCGCGGGAGTGGCCCGCTCCTCCGACGTGAGGGCGCGCGTGGGCACGTACGCGTGCGCCGACTTCGGCTCGCGCCCCTCCATCGCCTGCACCAGCATCCGCTCGGCCTCGGCCGCCGACGGACGCTGCGCGGGGTCCTTGCGCAGCAGCGCCGTGATGACCGCGCCCAGCGGGCCCGCCTGGCGCAGGGCGGGCGGTTCGTCGTTGACCACGGCCTGGAGGCTGGAGATCGGCGAGGTGCGGCGGAAGGGGGAGCGCGCCTCCACCGCCGTGTAGAGGGTGGCGCCCAGCGACCACAGGTCCGAGGCCGGGTCCGGGGCGCCGCCGGTGACCCGCTCGGGGGCCAGGTAGTCGATGGAGCCGACGAGTTCACCGGTCCGGGTGATCGAGGAGTCCCCCTCGATCGCCGCGATCCCGAAGTCCGTGAGGAGCACCCGGCCGTCCTTGGCCAGCAGGACGTTGCCCGGCTTCACGTCCCGGTGCAGGACGCCGACCGCGTGCGCGGCGCGCAGCGCGCCCAGCACGTGCAGCCCGATCCGGGCCGCCTCGCGGGGCTCGATCCGCCCGGCCGCCTTCGCAGCCTCGGCGAGGGAGGGACCGTCGATGTACTCCATGACGATCCACGGCCGGTCGTCGTGCTCGAACACGTCGTGGACGGTGACGACCGCCGGGTGCGCGATCCGGGCCGCGGCCCGGGCCTCCTTCTTGGTCCGGGCGTGCAGGACGGCCCGGTCGGCTTCGGCGACGTACAGACCCGCCGTCAGTTCCTTGACGGCGACCGTCCTGCTGAGCAGCTCGTCGTGCGCGCGCCACACCTTGCCCATGCCGCCGCTGCCGATCGGCTCGCCGAGCCGGTACCGGCCCACGAGTACCGCGCCCGCGCCTGTCCTGTGTTCCACTCCACCCCGCCGCTCTCCGCCTTCGGGCCAGATTACGGAGCGCGCGGGCGATGCCGGAACCGCGCGGGGCCCGTGAGACAGCACTGTGACGCAATCGCCGTACTGACTCCCGGTCAGCGCGCCGTCAGGAGCCGGGCCGGTAACTCCCCGTCGCCTTCTCGAAAACTTCGGTGACCTTGTCCTGGGCGTCCTGCGGACCGATGACCATCACCACGTGGTAGCGGCCGCCGAGGGCGACGACGCGGTTGCGGACGTAGACGGAACGGCCGCCCCCGTCCGTCCAGGTGTACTGGCCCTCCGCGCTGAGCTGCTGGCCCACTTTGGTCTGCTTCACGCCGGTCGAGGTGGCCCAGGTGGAGGTGCGGAAGGGCTCCAGCTCCCGCTCCTTGTCGCGCTGGTAGCTCAGCGGGTCCGGGTTGCCGTTCACGGCGTCCCGGCCGGGGGTCAGGATCAGCACGAAGTCCCCGTTCGTGTAGCGGACCTGGCCCATGTCGTTGACGCCGTGGCGCTCCCAGCCGCCGGGGACGAAGACCCGGAAGCCCTCGGGGTCCTGCTGGGCGGTGTACCCGGCGGGCGCGTCGGCCGCCGGCGGCGCGGACGGGCCGCCGCTCTGCGGGGCGGGCTGGGACCGGGGCGTGCCGGTCGGGGTGTTGGCCCCGCCGTTCGCGCCGGGCGGGGTGACGGCCGCGCTCGGGCCACCGCCCCGGGCCTGGCTCCCGTCGCCCTCGCCGGTCGTCGCCCGGGGCAGGAAGAACACGGCGTACGCGACCCCGCCCGCCAGCGCCGCCATCACGAGCAGGAGCAGCGTCCGGCCGAGGGAACGCCCGCCCCGGGGGCGGCGGGTGGTGGCGTGCTGCGTGCCGCGGTGGCGGCCGTGCGAGAGGTCGCCCTTGCGGCGTACGGCGGGCAGCCGGGCCGGGTCCGCGTCGGGCAGCGGGAACGCGAAGCCGCCGAGCGCGGTGACGTCCGGTTCGGGGGCCGAGCGCACGAGGGAGCGCAGCCAGCCGCGCAGCTCCTCGAAGTCCGGCCGCTCGGTGGGGTCCTGGCGCAGCAGCGACTCGACGATCGGACGCAGCGGCCCGCACTCCTCCGCGAAGGCGGGGGGCTCGGCGCAGACCATCTCGACGAGTTCGGCGGCGCTGTCCTCGGGGTAGGGGGCGTGCCCCTGGACGGCCCGGTAGAGCAGCGCGCCCAGCGCCCACAGGTCGGTGGCGGGCCCGATGGGCGCGGCCAGCTGCCAGTTGTCGTGCACGGGCCCGGCCTGCTCGGGTGCCCACCGCTCGGTGACGGCCCCGACGACCGCCATCCGCGTGAGCCGCGCCCGCTCGGCGTCGAGCGCACTGACGGGCCCGGCGCCCCGCGAAGCCGACCATCCGGGGGCGGGGGTGCGGGGGCTGCCGGGGCTGCCGGGGGCGGTGGGTTCGTGACCGCCGGGGGCGGGGGCCTCGGCGTGCCGGAACCCTTGCGGCAGCGCCAACCGGTCCGGGAGGGCGGGGGCCTGGGCGGGGCGGTGCCCCTGGGCGGGGGCTTCCGGGGCGGGGTCCTGGCCCTGGTGGGGGGCCTGCTGGGCGGGGTGCCGGCCCTGGTGGGGGTGCTCCGGTGCGGTCCGGGCGATGCCGGCTCCCGGCCCGTCGCTCCAGCCCTGCGCGGGGAGGGGGGTCCAGCCCCGGTCCCGGTCCTGGTCCCGGTCCCGGTGGGGGTCTTGGTGCTGGTCATGGCCATGGCGCGGAGCCGGATCCTGGTCCCCCGGGGCCTGTGACGCGGGCACACCGAACTCCGGTCCGGCGGCCCATCCCTGGTCAGGCAGCGGGGCTGCCTCGGGACCCGGGCCAGCGGTCCAGGCCCGGTCCGGGGGCGGGGTCGCCTCGGGGTCCGGGCCCGTGGTCCACGTCCCGTCCGGCAGCGGGGTCGCCTCAGGACCCGGGCCGGTGGTCCACGTCGGGTCCGGGAGCGGGGTCGCTTCGGGACCCTGGCCAGCGGTCCACGTCCCGTCCGGCAGCGGGGTCGCCTCAGGACCCGGGCCGGTGGTCCACGTCGGGTCCGGGAGCGGGGTCGCTTCGGGACCCTGGCCAGCGG
>NZ_JBWKDV010000001.1:585512-895391 GCF_056435825.1 Streptomyces sp. NPDC043876
GCGGTCCACGTCCCCTCCGGGAGCGGGGTCGCCTCGGGGTCCGGGCCCGTGGTCCACGTCCCGTCCGGGGTCGCCTCGGGGTCCGGGGGCGGGCCCCAGCCCCGGTTCGCGCCCGGGTCCGGGGTCCAGTTCTGCGCCGGGAGCACCGCGGGGCTCGGGTCCGGGCCCGGCGGCGGTGTCTCACGGCTCTGGTCCGGGACCGGAACCGTGCCCGGAGCCGCCTCGGGGCCCTGGCCCGGGTTCGGCTCCGTGGCCGGGGCGAACGCAGCCCCCGGGTTCGGGCCCGGGGTCGCCTGCGGGTCCGGAACCGGGACCGGGGAGAGCGCACCCGGGACCGCCGCCTCCGGGTCCGGGGCCGGGGGGAGGGCGGCTCCGGGGTTCGCCGCCGGGGGGAGGGCCGGGGTGGGGGTGCGGCGGGGGGTGGCGCCGTGCCAGGTGGCTCCGGGGCCGCCGTAGGGGTACGAGTACCCCTGGGGGACGTTGGAACCCCGGGGGCGGTTCTCCTCCGCCGGGGCACCCTCGTTCGCGCGCGCGGCGGCCTGCGCCCCGGCCCGGTAGGCCGCGACGGCCCCGGCCCGGGCGGCGGCCTTGGGGTCAAGGCGCCCGCCCGGCGCATCCGGGGTGATGTGGTCGGCGTAGGTCGGCCCGACGTGCCGCTCGGGCCGGGGTCCCGACAGGGGTTCGGTGTCGTACCCGGGCGCCACCAGCGGCGCGTACGACGGCGCCCCGCCCTCGCCGGCCCCCGGCTCGCCCTCCCGTTCCGGCTCGTCCCCCGGGTCCTCCGACGCGAAGCGGCCCAGGCCGAACGCCGACGGTCCCACACCCGGGCCCTCGCCCCCGGAGCGGCCCGGGCCGGGAGCAGAACCGGACGCGCCTGCGGCCGTCCGCTCGTCCCCCGGGTCCTCCGACGCGAAGCGGCCGAGGCCGGGGCTGCTCGGGCCGGGGTCGTCGTAGCCGTCCTCGTCGGGGGTGGTTCCGGCGCCGCCCCCGATGACGTCGTGGTAGTCCGTGGAACCGGCGTAACCGCCCAGCTCGCCCTCGCCCGGCAGATCGGGCGCGGCGAAGGGGTCCCGCTCCTGGTCCCCGTAACCCTGGCCGCCCCCGTAACCCTGGCCGTCGGCGTAGCCGTAGCCGGGGCCGTAGCCGTACCCGCCCTCCGGAGCGCCGACGCCGTCACCGCCGCCGAAGCCGGGGTTGCCGAGGTCCGGGCCGCCGAACTCCGAGGCGCCGTACGGCCGCTCGGCGACCGACCGCCCCGCGTCCGGCGGGCGCGGCGCCGGAAGGGCCGCCGCCCGGCCGCGCGCCCACGCCGCGTCCTGGCGCGCGCCCTCGCCGCCGGCCGGGTCCTGTACCGGTTCGGCCGGGTCGGCCGGCGGGACGGGGTCGTACCCGCACAGGGCTTCCTCCGCCGCCCCGGCCGCCAGGCCGGTCAGCACGACGCGCCCGTCCTCGCAGACGAGCACCGTGCGGGTGGTGATGTTCCGGTGGGTCCAGCCGTGCGCGTGCAGCACCCGCAGCGCCGTCAGCACGTCCGCGGCCACCTCCGCCGCCCGGTACGGGCTGAGCGGCTCCTCCGCGATCAGCGACGCCAGCGACCGCGCCGGCAGCAGCTCGCTCACGATCCACAGCGAGTTGCCCTCGGCGAACACGTCGAAGACCTGGTCCAGGCGCGGATGGTCCGGCACCCGGGCCGCCGCCTGCGCCGCGGCGATCGCCCGCCGCACCGCGGGGAGTTCGGACACCGGCCGCCGCCCGGCCGCGGGCGCGCGGTGCCCGTCGTACGTCCCCGCGTCGACGATCTCCGCGTCGACGATCTCGGGTAACGGCACCTGCCGGACGAGTACTTCCTGCCCGCTGCGCGTGTCGAAGGCCCGCGTCTCGACGAGTTCGTACTCGTCTGGCGCGCCGGACGGGGGCAGCGGCAGGCGGTACCGCTCGGCCAGGATCCGGCCCGCGTACTCCTCCATGCCGCCTCCCCCGAGCGCGCGTTGGTGAGCGGGTGCCCGGGTCGGCGCGAGTGCGTTCCCGTGGTCCCGCGAACACGATACGTCGCCCGGGGCGCCCGCGTCCCGGGCCTGCCGAGGCCCGTGACGTCAGTGCGGCGACCGGGGCGGTGACCGGTGCGCCGAACGGGCCGCCGTCACCGGCTCAGCCGACGGGCTGGAAGGTGTCGAAGGCCGTGTTCCGCAGCTGGGTGCACTCGGCGCCGTCCCACTGGTCCGCCGCGCAACTGATCATGATCGCGTAGCCGTGCGTGGCGTCCAACTTGAAGCCGCGGTTCAGGACGCGGACCCTCGTCCCGTTCTGCGTGCGCTCGAACTCCCAGTCGGCGACGGTCGGATAGCCCCGGTAGTCCACGACGCGCAGGCCGAGCGGCTTGTAGTCCTTGCTGCTGCCCGCGACCGAGGGCTGGAGCTGGGCCCAGGCGAGCCGGGCGTCGTTGCCCGGCTTGCCGGTGTAGTCGACCTGGATGCGCGGGAAGCCGCCGTCACGACTGTATATCCCACCGGACGAGGTGCCCGCGGTACCGGTCTGGTGGAACCCCTGCGGCATCGCCATGGAGAAGTGGAAGGCGTCGTTCGTGACCGTGGCGAAGCCCGCCGGTACGCCGTTCCCCGTGCCCTGGCCCGGCACCTGGCCGGTGTTCTGGCCGGGGGTCTGGGCCTGGCCCTGCCCCTGGGTCTGTCCCTGCGTCTGACCCTGGGTCTGCTGGCCAGGGCTGCCCTCGGGGCTGGGCGACGTACCGCCCGTGGCACCGGTGGTGCTCTTGCCGTCACCGCTCGCGCTCGGGGTGGCCTTCGGGCTCGCCGAGGCAGCGGCGCCCGCCTTTCCCTTGCCGCCCTTGTCACCGGGGTCGTCGTCACCGCTGAAGGCGTAGACGAGGAGGGAGCCGATGACCGCCAGCACGACGACCAGGCCGGCGATCGCCAGCGCGATCGTACGGCGCGACATGACGTCGGTGAGGGGGGCCGCGACGGGAGCCGTGCGCGGCCTGCGGGCGGGCGGCGCCGGGGCCTCGGCGGCCGACGCGGCGGCCGCCGTCGACGCCGCCGCGGCCTTCTGTTCGGCCGCGGCCGAAGCCGCCGCCTTGCGGGCCGACTTCAGCGCGGCGCGGGCCCGTTCGCGCTGCTCGCGCTCGCGTTCCCGCTGCTCGGCCTTCTCCGCCTTCTCGGCGGCCCGTTCGGCCGCCTTCTCGGCCGTCCGGTCCGTAGCCGCCTGCTGGGCTTCCACGAGAGATATCTGGCGGGTCTCCTCCACGGCCGGGATGAGCGGCGCGGGCGGTTCCTCGGGGGCGTCGAGCACCGCGTTCAGCATCGCGCGGGCGCCCGCGTCGTCGAGCCGGTGGGCGGGGTCCTTGGCCAGCAGGCCGTAGATGACCTCCGTGAGCGGGCCCGCGTTCTTCGGCGGATCGACCGGCTCGGTCATCACGGCCGTGAGCGTGGCGAGGGCGGAACCCTTGTCGTAGGGGGGCGTGCCCTCCACGGACGCGTAGATCAGCCCGCCGAGCGACCACATGTCGGCGGGCGGGCCCGGCTTGTAGCCGCGGGCGCGCTCGGGCGAGATGTAGGAGGGGGCGCCGACGAGCATGCCGGTCGAGGTGACGGAGGGGTCGCCCTCGACCTGGGCGATGCCGAAGTCGGTGAGGACGACGCGGCCGTTCTCGGCGATGAGCACGTTGGACGGCTTCACGTCGCGGTGCAGGATGCCCTCGGCGTGCGCGGCCCTCAGTACGTCGAGCACGGCCAGGCCGACCTCGGCGGCGCGCCGGGGGGTGAGCGGGCCGCGCTCGCGGATGAACTCGGCGAGGGAGAGCCCCTCGATGAGCTCCATCACGATCCAGGGGCGGTCGTCCTCGTCGACGACGTCGTACACCGTCACGGCGCCGCTGCTGCGGATCCGGGCGATGGCCTTGGCCTCGCGCAGAGTACGGGTGATCAGGCGGCGCTTCTCGTCCTCGTCCACGCCGTGGCCGAAACGGAGCTCCTTGACGGCGACGGTACGGCCGAGGGTGATGTCCTGGGCGCGCCACACGGTGCCCATGCCGCCCTTGCCGAGGACGCGGCCGAGCCGGTAGCGCCGTGCGAGCAGCCGGCCCTCGTCCGCCGTGCCGCGGCCCGGCTGCGCCGGGATGGCGGGGGCGGCCGGCCGCGGCGACTGCGCCGGGGCCGCGCCCGACGGGCGTCCGCTCCGCGCAGACCCTGCTTCCCCGCGCCCCGGCTGGCGCACGATCCCGGGCACGTCCAGCACCTCGCCGACGCCGTCGTCCGCGCCGCCGGTAGCGCCCTTGGCCGCCGCAGCCCGGGGCGCCGCGCCGTGCGCGGCCTGAACCTTGGTCACCGCGTCCTTGGCCGCCGCACCGGTGGGCGCCGAGCCGGTGGGCGCCGAGCCGGTGGGCGCCGAGCCGGTGGGCGCCGAACCCTGCGCAGGCCGGACCTCGGCCGCCGCGTCCGGGGGCGCCGCGTCGGCGGGCACCGAGCGCTGCGAAGACCGGACCCCGGCCGCCGCGTCGGCGGGCGCCGCGTCGGCGGCCGCATCGTCCCCGGCCGCCGTGTCCTTCGCAGCCCGCACCCCGGCCGCCGCATCCTTGGCAGCCGCGCCGGTGTCCACCGCATCCGCGGGCGCGTCGTCCGTGGGCGGCACGTCCTTCGCTGCGAAGACCTTGGTCGCCGCGTCCCCGGGCGTCACGCCCTTAGCCGCCTGCCCCTTGGCCGCCGCGCCCTT
The DNA here is from genome assembly GCF_056435825.1 of Streptomyces sp. NPDC043876. Classification (NCBI taxonomy): domain Bacteria; kingdom Bacillati; phylum Actinomycetota; class Actinomycetes; order Kitasatosporales; family Streptomycetaceae; genus Streptomyces; species Streptomyces sp. NPDC043876. The sequence continues at coordinate 590,235 of NZ_JBWKDV010000001.1, forward strand.
CGCCACCGCGTCCACGGGGGCCGCACCGGCAGGCACCGCATCTGCAGGCACGTCGTCGACGGGCGTCACGCCCTTCGCGACCCGCACCTTGTCCGCCGCACCCTCCGCCACCGCATCCGCGGGGACCGCACCGGCAGGCACCGCATCCGCAGGCGCGTCGTCGGCGGGCGGCACGTCCTTCACCGCCTGCACCTTGTCCGCCGCACCCTCCGCCACCGCGTCCGCGGGCGCCGCACCGGCAGGCACCGCATCCGTGGGCGCGCCATCCGCGGGCGTCGCGTCCTTCGCGACCCGCACCTTGTCCGCCGCACCCTCCGCCACCGCGTCCGCGGGGGCCGCACCGGCAGGCACCGCATCCGTGGGCGCGCCATCCGCGGACGTCGCGTCCTTCGACGTCTGGACCTTGGCCACCGCACCCTTCGCCACCGCGCCCGCGGGGGCCGCACCGGCAGGCACCGCATCCGTGGGCGCGCCCTGCGCGGGCGCCGCGTCCTTCGACGCCTGGACCTTCGGCGCCGCGTCCTTCGACGGGGTCGCCTTCGGCGCCGCGGCGCCACGTGGCGCACGCCTCGGCGCCGCCTGCTTCCGCGCCGGTCCGCCGGAGGCCGGCTTCGGCGCATCCGAGCGGGCGCTCTCGCGCACCGCGCGTACGGGCTCCGGCACGTCCCCGGCTGCCGGTTCGGCGTCCTGAGGCTCCGCCAGGGGCGTCCCGGCCCCCGCGGCCTGCGGTGCCACCGGCTCCGCCGCGACCGCATCCGCCACCCGCTGCGCGGGTACTTCGGCGGACCCGGCGTCCTTCACCAGCGCCACGGACCCGTTCCCGCCCGTCCGCACCGCACCGCCTTCGGCCACACCGGCCTTCGCACGGCCCGCGCCGGTCCGGCCGGCCTTCGCGCCCTGCCGCCCGGGGGCCGACCCCGGCGCGCGCACCGGTTCGCCGCCGGATATCGCGTCCCGCTGCTCCCCACCGGACACCGGCTCCGCCCCGTCCGACGCAGCGTCCGACGCCCCGTCCGACGCAGCGTCAACAGCCCCGTCCCCGACCGGCACCGACCCGGCAGCCTCGTCCGACCCCGCGTCAGCGGCCCCCGGGGCGCGGCTCGGCTCCGGTTCCAGGGGGGTCGCTGTATCGGGGGCCGTTCCCTCAGGGGACTCCGGCTTGCGCTTGTGCTCCGGCTTCGACATGCGTCCCCTCTGCGATCGTGCCGCCTTCTCCGGCCGGCCCGTCATCCCGCTGGGCCCGACGTAACCCGCCCCGGCCGAAACCTCATTGTTCCTCACTCCGCAACGGACGGGTGTCCCGGGTCCGCGGTTCCTCCGGCCACCGTACGCCGTGCGCGCGTACGGCGGGGCGCGAGTGGAATCGGGACCGGAACCGGGACCGGACCGAACGGAACCCGGACAGGAGCCCGGACCGGAATCCCGCGCGGGACCCGGCGGGATCAGAGCGGAACGATGTCCGGCGCCCCCAGCCGCGCCGCGTCCGCCGTCTGGTCGTCCGGCTGGCGCTGCGACTCGCGTTCCGCTTGCACCCGCTTCTCGTAGTGTTCCACTTCCTTGTCGGTCTGCCCCGCGTCCCAGCCCAGCACCGGCGCCATCAGCTCGGCGCACTCGCGCGCCGAGCGCGTCCCGCGGTCGAAGGTCTCGATCGAGATCCGGGTCCGCCGGGTGAGCACGTCGTCCAGGTGCCGCGCCCCCTCGTGCGAGGCGGCGTACACGATCTCGGCCCGCAGGTAGTCGTCCGCGGCCGCCAGCGGCTCCCCCAGGCTCGGATCGGCCTCGATCAGGTCGAGCAGTTCCTCCGTCAGCGAGCCGTACCGGTTCAACAGGTGTTCCACGCGCACCACGTGAAGACCCGTCCGGGCGGCGATCCGGGCCCGCCCGTTCCACAGCGCCCGGTACCCCTCCGCCCCGACCAGCGGCACGTCCTCGGTGACGCACTCCGCGACCCGCTGGTCCAGCCCGTGCACCGCCTCGTCGACCGCGTCCTTGGCCATCACCCGGTACGTCGTGTACTTGCCGCCCGCCACCACGACCAGCCCCGGCACCGGGTGCGCCACCGTGTGCTCGCGCGAGAGCTTGCTCGTCGCGTCCGACTCCCCGGCCAGCAGCGGCCGCAGTCCCGCGTACACGCCCTGCACGTCGTCCCGGGTCAGCGGCACCGCCAGCACCGCGTTCACGTGTTCCAGCACGTAGTCGATGTCGGCGCTGGACGCCGCCGGATGCGCCTTGTCCAGGTCCCAGTCGGTGTCCGTCGTGCCCACGATCCAGTGCCGTCCCCAGGGGATCACGAAGAGGACGGACTTCTCGGTGCGCAGGATCAGCCCGGTCGCCGAATGGATCCGGTCCTTCGGCACCACCAGGTGGATGCCCTTGGAGGCGCGGACGTGGAAGAGGCCGCGCTCGCCGATCAGTGCCTGGGTGTCGTCCGTCCACACCCCGGTCGCGTTCACGATCTGCTTCGCGCGGATCTCGTACTCGCCGCCGCCCTCGACGTCCTGGACGCGGGCCCCGACCACCCGTTCGCCCTCGCGCAGGAAGCCGATGACCCGGGCCCGGTTGGCGCAGTGCGCCCCGTAGGCCGCGGCGGTGCGCACCAGGGTGGCGACGTAGCGCGCGTCGTCCATCTGGGCGTCGTAGTACTGGAGGGCTCCGACCAGGGCGTCCTTGCGCAGCGCGGGCGCGATCCGCAGGGCGCGCTTGCGCGAGAGGTGCCGGTGGACGGGCAGGCCGCGGCCGTGCCCGCTGGACACCGACATCGCGTCGTACAGCGCGACGCCGGAGCCCGCGTAGAGCCGCTCCCAGCCCTTGTGCTGGAGCGGGTAGAGGAAGGGGACCGGCTTGACCAGGTGCGGCGCGAGCCGTTCCAGCAGCAGGCCGCGTTCCTTGAGCGCCTCGCGGACGAGCGCGAAGTCGAGCATCTCCAGGTACCTGAGTCCGCCGTGGATCAGCTTGCTGGAGCGGCTGGAGGTGCCCGAGGCCCAGTCGCGGGCCTCCACCAGGCCGGTGGAGAGTCCCCTGGTCACGGCGTCGAGCGCGGTCCCGGCCCCCACCACGCCCGCGCCCACCACGAGGACGTCGAGTTCGCGTTCGGCCATTCGGGCGAGCGCCTCGGCGCGCTGCGCGGGTCCCAGTGTCGCTGTCCTCACGGCTGCCTCCCGTTGCTGCGGGTGATCCCGCTCATATCCCCCTCGGTCACGATTCTTACCGCGCCCGCGGACATCGGCCACCGCCTGTGGACAACACAGCGGCAACCACCACCCCACAATGCCGCAGATCGGTCATATATACGCCTAGTCTGACATAGCGCCAGCTCCAGCTGTCCACAGGACTTGCGCGTTCAGCCCCCTCATGTCAGGGGAGGAAGGACGGCACCCCCCATGCCCGCTGACCTCGCCGTCATCGGACTCGGCCACCTCGGCCTCCCGCTCGCCCAGGCCGCCGTGTCCGCCGGTATCGAGACCGTCGGATACGACAGCGGACCCGCCACCGATTCCACTCTCACCGCCGCCGAGATCCGCCGCATGTCGGCGGCCGGCTTCCGCGTCACCACGAACCCCGCCGAGCTCGGCCGGGTCCGCACCGCCGTGATCTGCGCCCCCACCCGGCTCGGCGCTGACCGCGCCCTCGATCTGTCCGCGGTCGGCGAGGCGGGCCGCGCGCTGGCCGCCCGGCTGCGCCCGCACACCACCGTCATCCTCGAATCCGCCGCCCATCCGGGGGTCACCGAGGAGTACCTGCGCCCCGTCCTGGAAGCGGGCTCGGGCCTGCGCGCGGGCCGCGATTTCCACCTCGCCTACTCCCCCAGCCGCCACGACCCCGGCAACCGGACGCACGGCATCGCCAACACCCCCAAGGTGATCGGCGGCCTGACCCCGGCGTGCACCGAGTCCGCCGCGGCCTTCTACGCGCGCCTGACCGAGAAGGTGGTCCGCGCGCGCGGCCTGCGCGAGGCGGAGACCGTCCAGCTGCTGGAGACCAATTACCGGCACGTCAACATCGCCCTCATGAACGAGATGGCGGTGCTCTGCCACGACCTCGGCGTGGACCTGTGGGACGTGATCCGCTGCGCGGAGACGAAGCCGTACGGGTACCAGGCCTTCCGGCCCGGCCCCGGCGTCGGCGGTCACGGCGTCCCCCTGGACCCGAACTACCTCCCGCACACCCCCCGCACCCCCGGCCACCCCCTGCGCATGGTCGGCCTCGCCCAGGAGATCAACGACCGGATGCCCCAGTACGTCATCCAGCGCAGCGCGACCCTCCTCAACGAGCACGGCAAGTCCGCGCGCGGGGCGCGGGTCCTGCTGCTGGGGGTCACCTACAAGCCGGACCTGGCCGACCAGGAGGGCTCCCCGGCGCACGAGATCGCGAGCAGGCTGCTCGACCTCGGGGCCCTGATCAGCTACCACGATCCGTACATCGCCGGGTGGCGGGTGCGGGACCAGCCCGTGCCGCGTGCCGAATCGTTGTACGAGGCCGCGGCCAACGCCGACCTGACCATCCTGCTCCAGCACCACCGCACCTACGACCTGCAAGGACTCGCCGTGAAGGCCCAGTTGCTCCTGGACACCCGGGGCGCCAGCCCGGTGGGCGCCGCGCACCGGCTCTGACCGCCCGCCGAAATCCCCCCTTCGGCCGTCACAGGCACCTGTTAGCCTGCGGCGTTCTTATTTCGCACTTACGTCCCCGCGGTCACCCCTGGGGCACCCGTGCGTCCGAAACCCCTGGGGGGGACCCTTCATGAGCCAGCAGTTCCAGCCGCCCGCACCCGATTCCGTCACCCCGGCCCCCGGCTACCCGGCCCCGGCCGCCCCGAAGGGCAACATGGCCCTCGGCATCGTCGCCGCCGTGATCGCGGCCGTGATCACGGCGGCGGCCTACGGCGCGATCATCGGCGCCATCGAGCACGAGATCGGCTACGCCGCGGTCGGCGTCGGCCTCGTCATCGGTCTGACGGCGGGCAAGCTCGGCGGCCGCAACCCGGTCCTGCCGGTCGTGGCCGCCATCCTGTCGCTCGGCTCCGTCTACGCCGGCGGTCTCGTCGGCGAGGCCGTGATCGGCTCGAAGAAGCTGCCGCTCAGCGCGACCGAACTGCTCACCGATCACCTCGACCTGGTCCAGGAGGCCTGGAAGGCCGACGCGAGCTTCCTCTCGCTCGTCTTCTTCGTGATCGGCGCGCTCGCCGCCTTCCAGACGGCGCGCAAGGTCGCCGCCTGATCCCGGGCGCCCCGCGCAACGCCGGAGGGCCGGTACCCCCGAGTGGGGGTACCGGCCCTCCGTGCGTACGTCCGTGCGCCGGGCTCAGCGGCTGTGCTGCGCGTCCGCGACCGTGACCTCGACGCGCTGGAACTCCTTGAGCTCGCTGTAGCCGGTGGTGGCCATCGAGCGGCGCAGGGCGCCGAAGATGTTCATCGAACCGTCCGGGGAGTGCGACGGGCCGGTGAGGATCTCCTCGGTGGTGCCGACCGTGCCGAGGTCGACCTTCTTGCCGCGCGGCACGTCCTCGTGGACGGCCTCCATGCCCCAGTGGTAGCCCTTGCCGGGCGCGTCCGTGGCACGGGCGAGCGGGGAGCCCATCATGACCGCGTCGGCGCCGCAGGCGACGGCCTTCGGGATGTCGCCGGACCAGCCCACGCCGCCGTCGGCGATGACGTGCACGTAGCGGCCGCCGGACTCGTCCATGTAGTCGCGGCGGGCCGCGGCCACGTCCGCGACGGCGGTCGCCATCGGGACCTGGATGCCCAGCACGTTGCGCGTGGTGTGCGCGGCGCCGCCGCCGAAGCCCACCAGCACGCCGGCCGCGCCGGTGCGCATCAGGTGCAGGGCCGCGGTGTAGGTGGCGCAGCCGCCGACGATCACCGGGACGTCCAGCTCGTAGATGAACTGCTTCAGGTTCAGCGGTTCGGCGGCGCCCGAGACGTGCTCGGCGGAGACCGTGGTGCCGCGGATCACGAAGATGTCGACGCCCGCGTCCACGACCGCCTTGGAGAACTCGGCGGTGCGCTGCGGGGAGAGCGCGGCGGCGGTGACCACACCGGAGTCGCGCACCTCCTTGATGCGCTGCTTGATCAGGTCGGCCTGGATCGGAGCCTGGTAGATCTCCTGGAGGCGGCGGGTGGCCGAGTCCTCGTCCAGCCCGGTGATCTCGTCGAGCAGGGGCTGCGGGTCCTCGTACCGGGTCCACAGACCCTCGAGGTTCAGCACACCCAGACCGCCGAGCTCGCCGATGCGGATGGCGGTCTGCGGGGAGACCACCGAGTCCATGGGGGCGGCCAGGAACGGGAGCTCGAAGCGGTAGGCGTCGATCTGCCAGGCGATCGAGACCTCCTTCGGGTCCCGGGTACGGCGGCTGGGGACGATGGCGATGTCATCGAACGCGTACGCCCTGCGGCCGCGCTTGCCGCGCCCGATCTCGATCTCAGTCACGTGTGGTGGCCTTTCCTCTGGGTCTGCCGGTCCAGTATCCCCGAACCCCGGCACCCCGCGTTCCGGTGACCGCTGTACGGGACGCAGCGGACCGGCCCCGCCGTCCCCGGCAACGGTGAGGGGCGAGCCCGAACCTCCGGACCCGCCCCCTGCGCTCAGCTGCGGCAACTACCCCTTGCGGGAGTAGTTCGGCGCCTCCACCGTCATCTGGATGTCGTGCGGGTGGCTCTCCTTGAGACCAGCGGAGGTGATCCGCACGAAGCGGCCCCGGTCCTGGAGCTCCGGCACGGTCCGGCCGCCGACGTAGAACATCGACTGGCGCAGGCCGCCGACCAGCTGGTGCACGACGGCGGAGAGCGGGCCGCGGTAGGGCACCTGGCCCTCGATGCCCTCGGGGATCAGCTTGTCGTCGCCGCCGACGCCCTCCTGGAAGTAGCGGTCCTTGGAGAAGGACTTGCGGTCGCCGCGGGACTGCATCGCGCCGAGCGAGCCCATGCCGCGGTACGACTTGAACTGCTTGCCGTTGATGAAGAGCAGCTCGCCCGGGGACTCCTCGCAGCCCGCGAGCAGCGAGCCGAGCATCACCGTGTCGGCGCCCGCGACCAGGGCCTTCGCGATGTCGCCGGAGTACTGCAGGCCGCCGTCGCCGATGACCGGGACGCCCGCGGCCTTGGCGGCCAGCGCGGCCTCGTAGATCGCGGTGACCTGCGGGACGCCGATGCCGGCGACCACGCGGGTGGTGCAGATGGAGCCGGGCCCGACGCCGACCTTGATGCCGTCGCAGCCGGCGTCGATGAGCGCCTGGGCGCCGTCACGGGTGGCGATGTTGCCGCCGATGACGTCGACCGTCGAGTTCGACTTGATCTTGGAGACCATGTCGCCGACCAGCCGGGAGTGCCCGTGGGCGGTGTCGACGACGATGAAGTCGGCGCCCGCCTCGATCAGGGCCTGGGCGCGCTCGTACGCGTCGCCCGCGACGCCGACGGCCGCGCCGACCAGCAGGCGGCCGTCCTTGTCCTTGGCGGCGTTCGGGTACTTCTCGGCCTTGACGAAGTCCTTGACCGTGATGAGGCCCTTGAGGATGCCCGCGTCGTCGACCAGCGGAAGCTTCTCGATCTTGTGGCGGCGCAGCAGCTCCATGGCGTCGACGCCGGAGATGCCGACCTTGCCCGTCACCAGCGGCATCGGGGTCATGACCTCGCGCACCTGGCGGGCGCGGTCCGACTCGAAGGCCATGTCGCGGTTGGTGACGATGCCCAGGAGCTTGCCCGCCGCGTCCGTGACCGGGACGCCGCTGATGCGGAACTTCGCGCACAGCTCGTCGGCCTCGCGCAGCGTCGCGTCCGGGTGCACCGTGATCGGGTCGGTGACCATGCCGGACTCGGAGCGCTTGACCAGGTCGACCTGGTTGGCCTGGTCGGCGATGGAGAGGTTGCGGTGCAGCACGCCGACGCCGCCCTGGCGGGCCATGGCGATGGCCATGCGGGCCTCGGTGACCTTGTCCATCGCGGCGGACAGCAGCGGCACGTTGACCCGGACGTTGCGCGAGATCAGGGAAGAGGTGTCGATCTGGTCAGGCGCCATGTCCGACACGCCCGGCAGGAGCAGCACATCGTCGTAGGTGAGCCCCAGCGTGGCGAATTTGTCGGGCACTCCGTCGGCGTTGACAGTCATGACACCTTCCCAGATGGTCTTGCTCAGCGCGGATGTCCATGCTAACGGGATCCCGGGGCGTCTCATTCCACCACCGAGATCGACCAGGAGATTCGTGCGTTCCTACGGACTGTGCGGCGAGCGGGGGAAAGCGGGGGGCGGGCCTACTGCTCGGCGAGGGCGCGCAGCCTGCTGAGCGCGCGGTGCTGGGCGACGCGGACCGCGCCCGGGGACATCCCGAGCATCTGGCCGGTCTCCTCCGCCGTCAGTCCGACGGCCACCCGCAGCACCAGGAGTTCGCGCTGGTTCTCCGGAAGGTTGGCCAGCAGCTTCTTGGCCCAGGCGGCGTCGCTGCTGAGCAGCGCCCGCTCCTCGGGGCCGAGCGAGTCGTCCGGGCGCTCCGGCATCTCGTCGGAGGGCACGGCCGTGCTGCCCGGGTGCCGCATGGCGGCCCGTTGCAGGTCGGCGACCTTGTGCGCGGCGATGGCGAAGACGAACGCCTCGAAGGGACGGCCGGTGTCGCGGTAGCGGGGCAGGGCCATCAGGACGGCGACGCAGACCTCCTGCGCGAGGTCCTCGACGAAGTGACGGGCATCACCGGGGAGCCGGGAGAGCCGGGTGCGGCAGTAGCGGATCGCGAGGGGGTGCACGAAGGCGAGCAGGTCGTGCGTGGCCTGTCCGTCGCCCTCGACGGCACGGCGTACGAGCGCGCCGACGGCCCCGGCGCTGCCGCCGTTGGCGGTGCCGGTCGGGCCTGTGGCCGCGGTGGACCCCTCGGCCTCGTCGTCGCGCATCAATCCATGGTGCCTTGGCGCCGGAGCATTCGCGCCGCCACGCCCCGCGTTGTGCATCGAAGCGTTATGAGCGGGTGCACCTGAAGTCATCGCCCGCACCCTCCCCTCCCGCTCGGCCGAATGGTCCCGGTCCCCGAGGCCACAGCTCCGAAAGTGCGGCCACACCCTCAAGGATGCGGCATCGCGCCCGAAGCGACACGTCCCCCGGATTGTGCCCCGCGAATCCCGGGTGCGCACCGGGTCCGGCTCGAACCGTCCGCGCGGTCCCCGGCCGGAGCGGCGCCCCGTACGCGAGGACGGACGGACCGCACCGCGCCCGGCCCGCGAGGACCGGGCCGCGCGACGGGGGCGCGGTGACGCACGGACGGCCCCGGCGGACCGGGTCCGTGTGCGGCGCGCCGCGGCGGGACGGGTCCTAGCGGACCAGGCCCCAGCGGAAGCCGAGCGCCACGGCGTGCGCCCGGTCCGAGGCGCCGAGCTTCTTGAACAGCCTGCGGGCGTGGGTCTTGACCGTGTCCTCGGAGAGGAAGAGCTCGCGCCCGATCTCCGCGTTGGACCGGCCGTGGCTCATGCCCTCCAGGACCTGGATCTCGCGCGCGGTGAGGGTGGGCGCGGCGCCCATCTCGGCCGAGCGCAGCCGCCGGGGGGCGAGCCGCCAGGTCGGGTCGGCGAGGGCCTGGGTGACCGTGGCCCGCAGTTCGGCGCGCGAGGCGTCCTTGTGCAGGTAGCCCCGGGCACCGGCGGCGACCGCGAGGGCCACCCCGTCCAGGTCCTCGGCGACCGTCAGCATGATGATGCGGGCGCCCGGGTCGGCCGAGAGCAGCCGCCGGACGGTCTCGACACCGCCCAGCCCCGGCATCCGTACATCCATCAGAATCAGATCGGAGCGGTCGGCACCCCAGCGGCGGAGGACTTCCTCGCCGTTGGCCGCCGTCGTCACACGCTCGACGCCGGGCACGGTGGCAACCGCGCGACGGAGCGCCTCTCGGGCAAGCGGGGAGTCGTCGCAGACGAGGACGGATGTCATGACCGCCCTCCGCAGCTGCTGATGCGCGTCACCTTGAGCCTCCAGGCTGGTACGTATCGTCACCGTTGCGGTCGATGCTCCCGGACACCTGTCCGAGAACTTCTTGGTTCAACCGCCTTCGCACTCTCAACGACGGTCACTCGAAAGAGTTACGGGTCGGACGGACACCTTCGGCACTCTACGTGAGGAACCGAACACGGCGGGGATGTCGGCACCGGCGTGTCCTCCATCTGGAGCTATGCCCTATTTGGCGGCTTTCCTTCCGTTTGCCATGTGTCTGAGGCTAGATTCCCAATGAGTCATATTTACATCTACTACGACAGTAGATGTGGAGACATGGACCATATCCGCCTCAGTACCGGCACCAAGAGGACTACCCATGGCAGATTTCTCCCGCCTCCCCGGACCGAACGCCGACCTCTGGGACTGGCAGCTCCTCGCCGCCTGCCGCGGGGTCGACAGCTCCCTCTTCTTCCACCCGGAAGGCGAGCGGGGCGCGGCCAGGAGCGCGCGCGAGACCTCGGCTAAAGAGGTCTGCATGCGATGCCCGGTGCGCGCGGAATGCGCAGCGCACGCACTCGCCGTCCGCGAGCCCTACGGGGTCTGGGGCGGCCTGACCGAGGACGAACGCGAAGAACTGATGGGCCGGGCCCGGCACCGCCTCATCCCCGCCACCAGCGTGACGGGGAGCGCCGCGACGGGGCCGACCGTCAGGCACTGACTCCGCCAGGACAGGACGAACACCCGAAGGAACGTTTCTCCGAAACCGTCGGTTCCTCCGGCAGGCCGCCTCACGGGGCCGGCCCGCCGGGCGCCACCGGGGCGTCACCCGCCCGGCCGTACCGCCGTACGGCCGTCAGCGGGCGGCGGCCCGCTCCAGCTGGTCCAGGGTCGCCGCCACGGCAGGGACCCGGGCCAGGTCCGCCAGGGTCAGCGCCACGACCTCCCGTTCCACGGCCGGTTCCACCGCCAGCGCGGCCACGCCCTTGGCCCGTACGGACTCCACCGCCAGCTCGGGCAGCACCGCCACGCCCAGCCCCGCGCCGACCAGGCCCACCACGGCCGGGTAGTCGTCGGTGGCGAAGTCGATCCGCGGGGTGAATCCCGCGGCCTCGCACACCTCGACCAGATGGCGGCGGCAGCGCGGGCAGCCCGCGATCCAGGGCTCCTCGGCCAGTTCCGCGATGCCCACGCGCCCCGCCCCCGCCAGCCGGTGCCCCTCGGGCACCAGCCCGACCAGCCGGTCGGTGAGCAGCGGGCGCACCACCAGGTCGTCCCACTCGGCGACCGGTCCCTCCGGCGCGGTGCCCGCGTACCGGAAGGCCAGCGCCACGTCGCAGTCCCCCTCGCGCAGCATCTCCACCGAGCGCGGCGGTTCCGCCTCGACCAGGGAGATGCGGGTGCCGGGGTGCGCGGCGCGCATCGCGGCGAGCGCGGTCGGCACCAGCGTGGAGCTGCCGCTGGGGAAGGAGACCAGCCGGACCCGGCCGGCGCGCAGCCCGGCGATGGCCGCGACCTCTTCCTCGGCGGCGGTGAGCCCGGCGAGGATGCCCGCGGCGTGGCGGACCAGCGCCTCACCCGCCTGGGTCAGCCGCATCTCGCGGCCGGTGCGGACGAGCAGCGGAGTGCCCGCGGACTGTTCCAGCGCCTTCATCTGCTGGGAGACGGCGGGCTGCGTGCAGCCCAGTTCACGGGCGGCGGCGGAGAAGGAACCCGTACCGGCCACGGCGCGCAGGACTCGGAGATGACGTGCCTCGATCACCCTGCGAGCATAAGCCTTGCTTTGGAGACGGCGCCCGGGTGCATGGACGTCTTTGAGGGGGCTCGGTTAGCGTGCACCCATGCAGCTGATGTCCCTGAACGTGGCCCGCCCGCTGTCCGTGGAGTACACCGACGCCGACGGCGGCGTGACCGGCTGCGACAAGCGGCCGGTGCCCGGGCCCCTGCGCATCGTCGCCCCGGGCCCCAAGGGGCGGGGCGCGAGCGGGGTGGAGGGCGACGCCGTCTGCGACCTGCGCCACCACGGCGGCGACCACAAGGCGGTCTACGCCTACGCCCGCGAGGACCTGGACTGGTGGGAGGCCGAGCTGGGCCGGCCGCTGCCCGCGGGCGTCTTCGGCGAGAACTTCACGACGTCGGGGCTGGACGTCACCGGCGCACGCCTCGGCGAGCGGTGGCGGGTCGGCGCGGAGCTGGTCCTCGAAGTGGCGTCCGCCCGGATCCCGTGCCGGACCTTCCAGGGGTTCCTGGGCGAGCCGGGCTGGGTCAGGCGGTTCACCCGGGAGGTCCGCCCGGGCGCGTACCTGCGGGTGATCCAGGAGGGGCAGGTCTCCCCCGGCGACCCGATCGAGGTGCTCCACCGGCCCGGCCACGAGGTGTCGGTCGGCTTCTGGTTCCGCGCGTTCACCACCGAACGCGCGCTGCTGCCGCGCACCCGGGCGGCGGGCGACGCGATGGATCCGTCGGGGCACGAGAAGGTCCGCTCGTACCTGGACAAGCTCGGCGACGAGGGCGCCGGGGCCCGGGGCTGACGCGTCCTGCGGTTAGGTTGCGCGTATGACGACTGCGTTGATCACAGGATCCACGGCGGGCATCGGCGCCGCCTTCGCCCGCAAGCTCGCCGCCCAGGGGCACAACCTGGTGCTGGTGGCACGGGACACCAAGCGGCTGGGCGAGCAGGCCACCGAGCTGCACGACCGGCACGGCATCGAGGCCGAGGTGCTGACCGCCGACCTGTCCACGGAGGAGGGGATCTCGGCGGTCGAGCGGCGCCTGGCCGACCTCAAGCACCCGGTGGACCTGCTGGTCAACAACGCGGGCTTCGGCAACAAGGGCCGCTACCTGGACGTCCCGATGGCCGACGAGCTGGCGATGATCAAGGTGCACATCGAGGCGGTGCTGCGGCTGACCTCGGCCGCGACCGGATCGATGCGCACGCGCGGGCGCGGGGGCGTGGTCAACGTGGCCTCGGTGGCGGCGTTCCTGCCGCGCGGGACGTACGGGGCGAGCAAGGCCTGGGTCGTGCAGTTCACCCAGGGCGCGGCCAAGGACCTCGCGGACTGCGGGGTCCGGCTGATGGCCCTGTGCCCCGGGTTCGTCCGTACGGAGTTCCACGAGCGGGCGGGCATGGGCACCGACAACATCCCCGGCTGGATGTGGCTGGACGCGGACAAGCTGGTCGCGGCGGCGCTGGCCGACCTGGCGCGCGGGCGGGCGGTCTCGATCCCGGACCCGCGCTACAAGGCGCTGATGAGCATGGTGAAGCTGGCCCCGCGGGGGCTGCTGGGCGGGGTGTCCTCGCGGACGGGCCGCAAGTACGGACCGCAGTAACCACCCGGTAACCACCCAAAAGGCCCCATCCTCCCTAGACTGGACGTGTCCCTATCCCGCCGGGAGGCGACGCGATGACATTCGTACAGATTATCGATTACGAGACGAGACGGTTCGACGAGATGAACGCCCTCATCGACCGCTACGCCGAAGAGACCGCGGGCAGGCGCACGGTCACGCACACCCTGATCGGCAAGGACCGCGAGGCGGGGACGCACTACGTGGACCTGGTCGAATTCCCGTCGTACGAGGACGCCATGAGGAACTCTCAGCTCCCGGAGACGGAGCGGATGTTCCAGGAGATGGTGAGCCTCTGCGACGGCATGCCCACCTTTACCAACCTCGACGTGGTCCGCGAACAGCACCTCAACACCCTCATCGCGAACCGGGTGTTCAAGGAGATCGCGGAGCAGGGCCGGTTCGAGGCCATCGACGAGTGCGTGTCGGCGGGGTACGTCACCCACGACATGATGGACACCGAGGGCCGGGGCAACGGCCGCGAGGGCATGCGGCGCACGATCGGCATGTGGCGCGATGCCTTCGACTTCACTTTCGACATCACGCGCCAGGTCGCCGAAGGGGACTGCGTCACCACGCTGTGGGACTGGAAGGGCACGCACAAGGGCGAGTTCATGGGCCTCGCGCCGACCGGCAGGGCCGTCGCCATGTCGGGCTGCACGACCGTCCGGATCGAGAACGGGCAGATCGCGGAAGACTGGTGGTACTACGACGCACCGGGCCTGATGCGCAGCATGGGCAGCTGAGCCGCGGCAGACGGACCGCGGCAGACGAAGAGGGCCCCCGTCCCAGTGGAACGGGGGCCCTCTCTCGCTACTGCCGGCAGTACCGACGCCGGCTCAGCACGTCACCGACGAGGTCAGTGGCTGTGGCCGTGGCCACCGTGGCCGTGACCGGCGTCGCCCTCGTCCTCGGCCGGCTTCTCGACGACCAGGGTCTCGGTCGTGAGCAGCAGGGAGGCGATGGAGGCGGCGTTCTCCAGAGCGGAACGGGTGACCTTGACCGGGTCGATGACGCCGGCCTTGACCAGGTCGCCGTACTCGCCAGTCGCGGCGTTGAAGCCCTGGCCCTTGTCGAGCTCGGCGACCTTCGCGGTGATCACGTAGCCCTCCAGGCCCGCGTTCTCCGCGATCCAGCGCAGCGGCTCGACGGCGGCGCGGCGCACGACCGCGACACCGGTGGCCTCGTCGCCGGAGAGGCCGAGGTTGCCCTCCAGGACCTTGACGGCGTGGACGAGCGCGGAGCCACCGCCGGAGACGATGCCCTCCTCGACCGCGGCGCGGGTCGCCGAGATGGCGTCCTCGAGGCGGTGCTTCTTCTCCTTCAGCTCCACCTCGGTGGCGGCGCCGACCTTGATGACGCAGACGCCGCCGGCGAGCTTCGCCAGGCGCTCCTGCAGCTTCTCGCGGTCCCAGTCCGAGTCCGTGGACTCGATCTCGGCCTTGATCTGGTTGACGCGGCCGACGACGTCGTCGTGGCTGCCGCCACCGTCGACGATGACCGTGTCGTCCTTGGTGATCGTCACGCGGCGCGCGGTGCCGAGGACGTCCAGACCGGCCTGGTCGAGCTTGAGGCCGACCTCTTCGGCGATGACGGTGGCGCCGGTGAGGGCGGCCATGTCCTGGAGCATCGCCTTGCGGCGGTCACCGAAGCCGGGGGCCTTGACGGCCACGGCGTTGAAGGTGCCACGGATCTTGTTCACGACGAGGGTGGAGAGCGCCTCGCCCTCGACGTCCTCGGCGATGATCAGCAGCGGCTTGGAGGCGCCCGCCTGGATGACCTTCTCCAGCAGCGGCAGCAGGTCCTGGATGGACGAGATCTTGCCCTGGTTGATGAGGATGTAGGGGTCCTCGAGGACGGCCTCCATGCGCTCCTGGTCGGAGACCATGTACGGCGAGAGGTAGCCCTTGTCGAAGGCCATGCCCTCGGTGAACTCCAGCTCCAGGCCGAAGGTGTTGGACTCCTCGACGGTGATGACACCGTCCTTGCCGACCTTGTCCATCGCCTCGGCGATCAGCTCGCCGACCTGGGTGTCCTGCGCGGAGAGCGCGGCCACGGCGGCGATGTCGGACTTGTCCTCGATCGGACGGGCGGTCTCCAGCAGCTCGGCCGAGACGGCCTTGACCGCCGCGTCGATGCCCTTCTTCAGGGCGGCCGGGGAGGCGCCGGCGGCGACGTTGCGCAGGCCCTCGCGGACCAGCGCCTGGGCCAGCACGGTGGCGGTGGTGGTGCCGTCACCCGCGATGTCGTTGGTCTTGGTCGCCACCTCCTTCACGAGCTGGGCGCCCAGGTTCTCGTACGGGTCGTCGAGCTCGACCTCGCGCGCGATGGTGACACCGTCGTTGGTGATGGTGGGGGCGCCGAACTTCTTGTCGATGACGACGTTGCGGCCCTTGGGGCCGATCGTCACCTTGACCGTGTCGGCAAGCTTGTTGACGCCGCGCTCCAGAGCGCGACGGGCGTCCTCGTCAAACTTAAGAATCTTCGGCATGGGAGCGGTACAGCCCTCTCGTTGCGATCCCCGGCCGCTCACCGCGACCGCCTGAACGAACTACGCCCCTCGCCGCCCGGCATCAGCAGGGGTGACCAGGGGCGCAGCTCACAGCAAAACTGGTGAAGTGTCTTACTTCTCGACGATCGCGAGCACGTCGCGGGCCGAGAGGACGAGGTATTCCTCGCCGTTGTACTTCACTTCGGTGCCGCCGTACTTGCTGTACAGGACGACGTCGCCGACGGAGACGTCCAGCGGCAGGCGCTGGCCGTCCTCGAAGCGACCCGGACCCACAGCGAGGACGACGCCCTCCTGGGGCTTCTCCTTCGCGGTGTCCGGGATGACCAGGCCGGAGGCCGTGGTCTGCTCGGCGTCGAGCGGCTGGACCACGATGCGGTCCTCAAGCGGCTTGATGGCAACCTTGGAGCTGGTGGTCGTCACGTTCCGGTCTCCCCCTTCGGAGATCTCACGGGGTTAACTGTTTTGGGGTGGCGACCAGGTGGTTCCGTCGTCGCGGGTGCCGGACCTGCCTGTCGCTGTGTTGGCACTCACCAGTGGCGAGTGCCAGGCCCGAGACTATTCCGGCGATTAGCACTCGGTCAAGCGGAGTGCCAATTCTGGGTCCGGCGTCGCGTCGGATCCGGGGCCGGGGCGGGTCACGTGTGGGGCGCGACACTGCTCACCGAGGGGCTCGCAGGCAACCACGGGGGCGCGGTACACGTCGTAGACGATATGAAGATAAAGCGCCTCAATGCCGAGCAGACAGGACCCGGGGCCGCCGCGGGCCCGAGCGTACCGGGTGCCGCTGCCTCGTCACCGGGGGCGCGGACGCCCGGTTCCGCCGCGGCCGGCCCGCGGTGCACCGACGGTGGCGGCGTGCCGTGCGCGGCCTGAGCGCGCGCACGTCGACCTCGGGCGCCCGTCGCCGTACGGAGGCGCTGCTGCTGGGCCTGGTCGTCGTCATCACGGTCGCCGGGCACGCCAGTGCGGGACTCGCGCTGAACGACCGGCTGCCCGACAACCTCACGGGTTTCACGGTCAGCATGACGCTGCTGTCGCTGGTGGGACACCTGGGCGTGCGCCGGTTCGCGGCGTACGCGGATCCGCTGATCCTGCCGCTGGCGATGCTGCTGACGGGGCTCGGGCTGGTGCTGCTGCACCGGCTGGACCAGTCGTACATCGAGCGGTACAACTCCCCGGCGGTGGCGCCGGGGCAGCTGATGTGGTCGGTGGTGGGCGTCGCGGCCGCGCTGGCGGTGGTGGCGCTGCTGCGCGACCACCGGCTGCTCCAGCGGTTCATCTACATCACGATGGTCGTCTCGCTGGTGCTGCTGATCGCGCCCGCGTTCTTCGGCGCGGACAAGTACGGCGCCAAGCGGTGGATCAACCTCTTCGGGCTGTCGCTCCAGCCGGGCGAGTTCGTGAAGATCATGATCGCGGTCTTCTTCGCGGGCTACCTGGTCCTGCACCGCGACACCCTGGCCCTGGCGGGCCGCAAGTTCCTCGGCATGCGGCTGCCGCCGATGCGCCAGCTCGGCCCGATCATCACGGTGTGGCTGGTCTCGCTGATGGTGCTCGTCTTCGAGCGCGACCTCGGCACCTCGCTGATCTTCTTCGGGGTGTTCGTGGTGATGCTCTACGTCGCCACCGAGCGCACCAGCTGGATCGTGTGCGGCGGGATCATGGCCGCCCTCGGCGCCTTCGTCGTCGGCTCGACCGAGCCGCACGTCAAGGGGCGCGTCGCCGCCTGGCTGGACCCGCTGTCGTACTACCAGAACCCGCGGCCGCCGGGCATCACCTCCGACCAGTCGGCGCAGGCGCTGTTCAGCTTCGGCACCGGCGGGGTCACCGGCACCGGGCTCGGCATGGGCCACCCGGAACTGATCAGCTTCGCGGGGCGCAGCGACTTCATCCTGACCACGGTCGGCGAGGAGCTGGGCCTGGCCGGGGTGATGGCCGTGCTGCTGCTGTACGCGCTGCTGGCCCAGCGGGGGCTGCGGATGGCGCTCGGGGCCCGGGACCCCTTCGGCAAGCTGCTGGCGGTCGGCCTGGCGTCGGCCCTCGCGCTCCAGGTGTTCGTGGTCGCGGGCGGGGTGACCGGGCTGATCCCGCTCACCGGAAAGGCGCTGCCGTTCCTGGCGAGCGGCGGTTCGTCCCTGCTGGCCAACTGGGTCATGATCGGGCTGCTGATCCGGATCAGCGACAGCGCGGAGCGCCAGCGGGAGGCGGATTCCCTGCCGGTGTCGGAGCCGCCGGCCACGCTGGCGGCGGTGGCGTAGGCGTCCTAGAGGCTCTGGTCGCGCTCGAAGACGTGCACCCGGCCGACGGGGGCGAAGCCGCGGCGCTCGTACCAGTGGCGGGGCCAGTCGGCCTCGTCGGCGGTGAGGAAGCGCGTGGTGCAGCCCGCCGCGGCGGCGGCGCGCAGGCCCGCGGCCAGGACGGCGTCGCCGTAGCCGCGGCCCAGCTGGTCCGCGGCGGTCATCAGGTCCTCGATCTGGGCCGTGCCGGAGGCCGGGTCGAGGTAGAGGTCGGCCCAGGCCGCGACGTCCCCTCCGGGGGTACGGGCGCCCAGGAAGCGCACGGTCTCGGCGCCCCGCAGGCGGGCCCGGCGGCGGTCCACGAGCTGGCGCAGGACCTCGTCCCCGACGTCCGGCAGGAAGCCGCGCCAGCGGCGGGCCAGCGGCTCGCGGAAGGCGGCCGCCTCCACCTCCCCGGCGGCGGGCTCCCCGGGGCCCGCGGCGGGCGGCGGCGGACCGGTGTGCCGCAGGACGACCAGGGGCAGGTGGGCGTACCCGGCGCGGACCATGGACGGCGCGCAGGCGGCTCCGCCCTCGTCGTCGAGGACGCTGACCAGCCGGAACGGCAGGTGTCCCAGCGCCGCGTCCGCGATGCCCGCCAGCTCCGCCGGGTCCACGGCCGCGGGGTCGTCGATGACGACCTGGTTGTCGGCCCGGGAGGCGTGGAAGGTGTCGTCCAGCGCCGCGAACCCGCCGGGCACCGCGACCGTGCGCTCGGCCTGGCGCCGCGCGAAGCCGGAGAGGAAGGCGGTGATCCGGCGCATGCCGGGGTCCGGTGCGTGCATGCCCGCACCCTAACCAGCCGCCGTCGAGGAGCTGACTAGAGGTAGTCCTCCAACCGCCCGATCTTGTAGCCCTGTTCCTGGATGCGCTGGAGCATCCGGGTGGTCATCTCGATCTCGGTGGAGCCCTTCAGCTCCGCGGGGCCGCGGAAGTGGGCCAGGATGATGTCACCCGGCTTCAGGGCGCTGCCTTCCGCGTACTGGAAGTTGTTGATCTGCATCGAGGCCCGCCACAGCACCGCGTAGGAGAGCCCGCACTCGGAGGCGGCCCGCAGGGTGTCGTCGTTGTAGTTGCCGTACGGCGGGCGGAAGAGCGGCGGCTTCGCGCCGAACCGCTTCTCCAGGCGTTCCTGCTGGCCGCATATCTCCTTCTTCTGCGCCGCGAAGGACAGCGTGCGCAGGTTCGGATGGGTCAGCGTGTGGTTGTTGACCGTGCTGTGCGAGCCGTTGTCGCGCAGCGACTGGAAGTGGCCGTAGTCCGACGAGGCGATGTTGTCGGTCAGGAACATGCTGATCGGCAGCTTGAGGTCGGCCGCCATCTTCAGGAACTCGGGGTTCTTCTCCGCGCCGTCGTCGAAGGTCAGGAAGACCGTCTTCTCGCCGGCGGGCACGGGTATTCGGTCCACCACGGGTATCCGGCCCGGCGCCGCCTTCGGGAGCTGCGGCTTCTGCGCGGGCTTCGCGGCGAACTCCAGCGGCTTGGCGAGGCCCCACCGCCGGTGGGCGTCGTTCGCGGCGGGGCTCGGCGGGGCGGCGCTCGCGGACGGCGCGGGGGACGGCGTACCGCTCGCCGCCGCCCCCTGCGACGCTTCCGTGGTCTTGCGGCCGAGCCGTTCGATCGGGTCCACGCTGTTCCCGCACCCCGAAAGGGACAGCGCGAGCGCGCCGGCCGCCAGCGTTCCGGCCGTCAACCGGCGCGCGATGCTCACAAGTAGTCCTCCAGGCGGGCCACGGCGTATCCCTTCGCCGTGACGGTCTTCATCACTTGTCGGATCATGTCAGGCATGGTGCCCTTCCAGTCCTCCCGGCCCCGGAAATGGGTGAGGATGATGTCGCCCGGGTGCAGGTCCTGGTCGTACTCGCGCCAGTCCATCTTGTCCGTGAACGCCTCGGCGTTCCAGATCGGGACGGCCTTGACCCCGCACGACTTGGCCGCGCGCAGCGTGTCCTCGTTGTAGTTGCCGTAGGGCGGCCGGAAGAGCTTCGGGCGCTTGCCGAACTCCTTCTCGATGGTGTCCTGCATCCCGCAGATCTCCTGGCGCTGCTTCTCGTAGGAGAGGGCGGGCAGGTAGCGGTGGTTGAGCGTGTGGTTGTTGATGCCCACGCCCAGGGACTGCATCTGCTTGAAGTACGCGTAGTTGTCGCGCACCAGGTAGTCGCTGAGGAACGCCGTGTACGGGATCTTCAGCTCCTGCATCATCTTCAGGAACTCGGGGTCCTTCTCCGCACCGTCGTCGATCGTCAGGAAGACGACCTTGTCCTCGGTGGGCACGGTCGTGAAGACCGGCGGGAGGCCCTCGCCGTCCTCCACCTCGAAGCCCTTGCGGAAGGTGATCTCCGGCTTGGTCTTCGGCGCCGGGGGCGCGGCCAGCGGCGCAGCGGCCAGGCCCCACTTCTTGGCGGCCAGCGCCCGGGCCCGCTGGAGCTGCTCGGCGGTGACCGCGGGGCCGCCCCGGGCGCCGGATGCGCCGTTCTGGCCGGACTCCGCCGTCTTCGCCTTCTTGTCCTTCACCGCGGGGGCGGATTCCGTGGAGCCGCAGGCCGACCCCAGGGCGGCGACCAGCAGCGCGGCCAGCGCCACCCCGTACCGGCCGCGGGGACCCGCGGCGCGGCGACCGATACGCGCGTTATCTTCCTTTTTTCCTACTAGCTGCATAGCAGCGCATCCTGGCACCCGGGCCCCGCGCGCCCCCGGCGACACCGCGACCGGCGCCGGACGATCCATCGAGTGGCCCACACTGTCCGACAATGAAGCGGTGAACCCCGAAGACCTCGCCGCCCTGCTCGCCCCCGAGGGGCAGGCCCTGCTCGACTCGCTGCACGACTACGACCCGGCCCGGGAGATCGCGGTGGCCACCCGGCTGCGCCGCGAGCACCCCGCCGAGCTGGTCTCCGCCGCCCTCGGGCAGGCCCGGCTGCGCCAGCGCGCGGTGGTGAAGTTCGGCGCCGAGGACGCGTACCGCATGTACTTCACGCCGGGCGGCGGCGAGATGGCCACCCGGGCCTCCGTGGCGGAGTACCGCGCCGAGCGGATCGCCGCGCTCGGCGTACGGTCGGTCGCCGACCTGTGCTGCGGCATCGGCGGGGACGCGCTGGCCCTGGCCCGTGCCGGGATCCGGGTGCTCGCCGTGGACCGGGACCCGCTGACCGTCGCCGTGGCCCGCGCGAACGCGGCGGCGCTGGGGCTGGCGGACCTGATCGAGGTCGTGGAGGCCGACGTCACCGAGGTCGACACCGCCGGCTACGACGCCGTCTTCCTCGACCCGGCGCGGCGCGGCGGACGCGGGCGGATCTTCGACCCCGAGGGGTACTCGCCGCCGCTCTCCTGGGCCGTCGGGACCGCCCGGGCAGCGAAGTACGCGGCCATCAAGATCGCCCCGGGGATCCCGCACGAGGCGGTCCCCGCCGAGGCCGAGGCGGAGTGGATCTCCGACGGCGGCGACGTGAAGGAGGCCGTGCTCTGGTTCGGCACCTCGCCGGGCGCCGTCCGCGCCACCCTGCTCCCCGGCCCGCGCACCCTGCGCACCGAGGATCCGCTGCCGGACCCCGAGGCCGGACCGGTGGGGCGCTACCTCTACGAGCCGGACGGGGCGGTCATCCGTGCCCACCTCGTCGCGGAGGTCGCCGAGCAGCTGGGCGGGCGGCTGATCGACCCCACCATCGCCTACATCACCGCGGACGAGCTGCACGCGACGCCGTACGCGACCGCGTACGAGATCACCGACGTGCTGCCCTTCGGCCTCAAGAAGCTCAAGACGCTGCTGCGCGAGCGCGGGGTGGGCGTCCTGACCGTCAAGAAGCGCGGCTCGGCGATCGAACCGGAGGAACTGCGCCGCAAGGTCAAACCGCAGGGACCGAACTCGGCGACGGTCATCCTGACCCGAGTGGCGGGCGCTCCTGCGATGCTGATCGGCGCTCCTGCGCGGGCAACCGAGCGGTGACGGTCGCGGCCCCGGCGGCGGGCTCCCCGGCGCCGGGCTCCCCGGCCACGGGCGCGGCCGCGGAGTCGGCCGCCGGCGGGACGGGCCGGAAGGCGCGCAGCGCCCAGCGGTAGTGCGCGGCCGCCTTCCCGGCGCCCAGCAGCCCGGTGATCCACAGGATCATCCCGAGGCCCATGAAATAGGCCACCTCGCCGTACGTGTCCGCGCCGGGCCGTGCTCCGCCCGCGCTCCCGAAGGTCACCCACAGCCCGAGCGCGCACAGGACGAACGAGGACATCAGCCAGACCAGGCTCCGCCCCGGCATGCGCAGCCTGCGGTCGTTCACCGGATCGCGGTCCGACTCCGCCCACGCGCACAGCAGTTGGCGGACGCGGCGGTCCCGTTTGACGCCCCACACGAACCAGAACCCGGCCGGTACGAGCACCCCGGCGCCCAGCACCAGGAAGACCGCGCCGACCAACGCCTCGACCAGGACGCCCTCTTCGAAGGCCATCAGGGCCATCCCGACGAAGGACCAGCCGAGGGCGAAGACGGCGCTGACCGCCCAGAGCAGCAGCAGCCGCCCCGTGCCCAGGCTGAGCCGCTCCAACTCGCCCAGGAAACGGGCCCGGTCGGCCCGGACGGCGGTCTGGTCCAGCCATGCACGCAGGTGCACGGGCGGCGGCGAGGGCGGCAGGTCGGGGCGGGGCATGCGCATGACCATAGCGGCACTCCGGAACGCTCCGAGCCCGGACGTGCCGCCGCGTTCGCGGCCGGCCGCGGGCCGGTAGCGGGCCGACCGCAGGCCGGCCGTGCGTCAGCCGCCGGTCAGCTCGACGGACTCGAAGCGCCACCGGTGCACCGGCCGGGCGATCAGGTCGGCGCGGGGCTCGGGCAGTTCGGGCAGCGCGTCCGCGCCCGTGCCCGCGCTGCCGTCCGCCGCCTCCGGCCCGGTCTGCCACCAGGTGATGACCAGGACCCGGTCCTGCGCCGCCCGGAACACCTCGCGCCGCACCGGTTCGCGCGCGAGCACCTGCGAACGGGCCCACTCCAGCAGCTCGCCGCCCCGGCCGTCGGCGGCCCGGGCCTCCCACATGACGGCGACGGTGGTGCTCATGAGTACAGGTTGTCCTTGCTCAGCTCGTGCACGTGATCGTGGTCGTGCGCGTGCCCGTGCGGCTGCCCGTGGTCGTGGCCGTGCGCGTGCTCCCCGTCGTGGGACGCCCCCGGCACGTGCGGCTCGGTCACCGGCAGGGAGGAGTCCGCCGACAGGTCCCAGTCCGAGGCCGGCCGGTTCCGCTTGACCATCTCCGCGCCCAGCGCCGCCACCATCGCGCCGTTGTCGGTGCACAGCTTGGGACGCGGCACGCGCAGCACGATGCCCGCGTCGTCGCAGCGCTCCTGCGCCAGGGACCGCAGCCGCGAGTTCGCCGCGACGCCGCCGCCGATCATCAGGTGGTCGACGCCCTCGTCCTTGCACGCGCGGATCGCCTTGCGCGTCAGCACGTCCACCACGGCCTCCTGGAAGGACGCGGCCACGTCGCGCACCGGCACCTCCTCGCCGGCCTTCCGCTTCGCCTCGATCCAGCGCGCCACCGCGGTCTTCAGCCCGGAGAAGGAGAAGTCGTACGCCGCGTCGCGCGGCCCGGTCAGCCCGCGCGGGAAGTTGATCGCCTTCGGGTCGCCCTCGCGCGCGAGCCGGTCGATGACCGGGCCGCCCGGGAAGCCGAGCTGGAGCACCCGCGCGATCTTGTCGAAGGCCTCGCCCGCCGCGTCGTCGATGGTCGCGCCCAGCGGCCGGACGTCGCTGGTGATGTCGGGGGCCAGCAGCAGCGAGGAGTGGCCGCCGGAGACGAGCAGGGCCATCGTGGGCTCGGGCAGCGGCCCGTGCTCCAGCTGGTCCACGCAGATGTGGGACGCGAGATGGTTCACGCCGTACAGCGGCTTGCCGAGCGCGTAGGCGTAGGCCTTCGCCGCCGATACGCCGACCAGCAGCGCGCCCGCCAGGCCGGGGCCTGCGGTCACCGCGATGCCGTCGAGGTCGCGGGCGCTGACCCCGGCCTCCTTCAGGGCGCGTTCGATGGTGGGGACCATCGCCTCCAGGTGCGCGCGGGAGGCCACCTCGGGCACGACCCCGCCGAAGCGCGCGTGCTCGTCCACGCTGGAGGCGATCGCGTCGGCGAGCAGCGTGGTGCCGCGCACGACACCGACACCGGTCTCGTCGCAGGACGTCTCGATACCGAGGACGAGCGGTTCGTCAGCCATAGGATTCACCTTGTACGGGTCCGTCCGTGGAGACGGAGCTTGCGGGATCGGAGAGTCGCATCACGAGCGCGTCGACGTTGCCGGGCTGGTAGTAGCCGCGGCGGAAGCCGATGGCCTCGAAGCCGAAGCGCTCGTAGAGCCGCTGGGCACGGGTGTTGTCGACCCGTACCTCCAGCAGCACCTCGGCGCACTCGAACGCGGTGGCGGCGCCGAGCAGGTCGGTGAGCAGCCGGGCGCCGAGCCCGGTGCCCCACTGGTCGCGGGCCGCCGCGATGGTCTGTACGTCGCCCAGGTCACCGGCGGCGGCGAGCCCGGCGTAGCCGACCAGGCGGCCGCCGTCCGCCTCCTCGGCGACCACGTAGCGGAGGGTGGCGAGCGGGCCGCGGGCGTGGGCCAGTTCGGACCAGAACATCCCCGCGGACCAGGCGTCCTCGGGGAACAGCTCGTGTTCCAGTTCCAGCACGGGCCCGATGTCCCACCAGCGCATCTCGCGCAGCAGGACGGCCGGGGCGGTCGGGGCCGTCACTGGGGCGTGACCACCTTGTAGTTCTTGGGCACCTGGGCGTCGGGGCGGCGCAGGTACAGCGGGGTCGGCGGGAGGAACTCCGCCCCCGCCGCCAGCCGCTGGGCGGCCAGCGAGGCCAGGGCGCCGGCCGACTGGTGCTCGGGGCCGCGCGCGTCCGGGAAGGACTCCGGGTAGAGCAGGGCCCCGGCGCCGACCACCGGCAGCCCGGCGAGCTGCTCGGCGATGTCGGCCGGGCGGTCCACGGCGGGCTCGGTGGTCCGGGTGCGCGGGTCCTCGTACCGGGCCCAGTACACCTCCTTGCGGCGGGCGTCGGTGGCCACCGCGAAGGGGCCCTCGATCCCGGCGTCACGGGCGGCGTAGGCCAGCCCGTCGAGGGTGCACAGGCCGTGCACCGGCACGCCGAGGACGGAGGCGAAGGTGGCGGCGGTGACGAGACCGACGCGCAGCCCGGTGTACGGGCCGGGGCCGACGCCCACGACGATGCCGGTCAGGGCGTCGAGCTTCAGCCCGGCTCCGGCGAGGACCTTCTCCACGGTGGGCAGCAGCAGCTCCCCGTGGCGGCGGGCGTCGACCTGGTGCGCCTCGGCGATGACGGACTCACCGTCGTGCAGGGCGACGGTGACGGCGGGCGTGGCGGTATCTACAGCGAGCAAGAGCACGCGAACAGCCTACGACTCCGCGGCCCCGGGCCTTCGCGGCCGGTCCGGCGGCACCCCGGCTGCTACCGTCAGCGCGGGTGCATCCAGCGGTGTGATCAAGCGTTGAATCCCCCGGGACCGCGAGGGCGCCGGGGCGGCGGAGAGGTGGAGCAAGGTGGCACGCAGCAGCTCGGGAATCGTGGCCGGGCTCACCGCCGCGGCACTGGCAGCGGTCGGTTTCCTCGGCTACCAGGCGTCGGCGAGCGCTCCGGCCCGCCCGGCCGCGGCCGTGAAGCAGCCGGCCGCCTCCACCGCGCCGAGCCCCGCCGCGCCCGACGCCGCGGGCAAGCCGGCGCCGGTGCCGGCCGATTCGGGCAAGGGCGTGCGGGTCGTCTACTCCGTGTCCCAGAAGCGGGTCTGGCTGGTCGGCGCGGACGGCGTGGAGACGAAGAGCTTCGCGGTGGTGCCGAGCACGGTCCATCCCAAGACGGGCAGCTACTCGGTGGACACGCGCCGCGGCACGGTCACCGGTTCGGACGGGGCGCCGATCGAGCACGTGGTGCTCTTCGCGACCACGGACGGGGTCGTGATCGGTTTCAGCGCCCGGGTGGACGGCGCGACGCCGGAGCCGGACACGACGAAGAAGACGGGCGGCATCCGCATGACGCGGGCCGACGGGGACGCGATGTGGAACTTCGCCACGATCAACACGCGGGTGGTCGTCGTCCCCTGACGGCGGACCGCCACGATTGACCCGAACGGGTGAGGCCGCGACGGGTGCGACGCCGCGTCACGGTGACCGGCGCCGCGTCGGGGTGCCCCCCTCGGGTCGGGTACGGCTCAGGCCGCTTCGGATTCCGGAGCGGCCTGTGTGCGTACGGACGCGGGGACGGGCGCGGACGCCGGGGCGGCCGGGCGCGCGGGCGGGGTCGAGACGGCGGTCGCGGCGCGGCACGAGGCGAGCAGCGCGCCCATCGACGGTCCGGGGGCGGAACGGTACGCGGACGCGGACGCGGCGGACGGGCGGGGAACTCGCTCTTCTGCCGACATGGCTGCCTCCTGGGCATTCGACCGATCGTCGAAGTTAGGTAGACCTAACCAGCTCTCGGTACCATGTCACCACGGCCCCCGCCATCGGCGCAACATTTTACCGACGCGTTGTCGGTACCCGTGCGAACGTTGTCGGAAAGTCCAGTGCCGCCAGGGATGTCCGGGCCCCTCAGACGCCCCCGGCCCCGGCGAGCGCCTCGATCCCCGCGTCGGCCCAGCGCGCGCCCACTCCGTACACCGAGACCTCGCGCATGTCGTCAAGGACCTCCTCGTGGCCGACGGCGCGCCGGATCACCACGTGCAGCCGGTCGTCGGACAGCTCCTCCACCTTGCCGTCGCCCCATTCGACGACGACCACGGACTCGGGCAGCGAGACGTCGAGGTCCAGGTCCTCCATCTCCTCCAGCCCGCCGCCGAGCCGGTACGCGTCCACGTGGACCAGCGCCGGACCCTCGCCCAGCGGGGGGTGGACCCGGGCGATGACGAAGGTCGGCGAGGTCACGGCCCCGCGCACGTCCAGGCCCTCGCCGAGGCCGCGCGTCAGGGTGGTCTTGCCCGCGCCGAGTTCACCGGTCAGCAGGACGAGGTCGCCGGGGCGCAGCAGCGCGGCGAGCCTGCGGCCCAGGCCCTGCATGCCCTCGGGGGAGTCGATCGTGATCAGGGTCGCGCCGGTCGCGGCCTCAGCCGCCCGGTTGTGCGGTGCTTGCAGCGGTGCTTCCATGCCCGCCAACGTTAGCGGCTGCCGGGACCGCTCCCGTGCGGGCCAGCAGCTCGGTGAGCAGGGCGGTGACGGTCTCCGGGCGCTCCAGCATCATCAGGTGCCCGGTCTCCTCCAGGATCACCAGTTCCGCGTCCGGCAGCTCGGCGGCGATGGCCGCGCTGTGCTCCGGCGGGGTGATCATGTCGCGGTCCCCGGCGATGACGGTGACGGGAAGGTCCGCGAACGCCCGCAGTGCGGTCGTCTTGTCGTGGAGCATGATCGCCGGGAAGAACTCGGCGACCACGTCGATCGGGGTCGCCTCGATCAGCCGCTCGGCGAAGCGCGCCACGTCCGGGTCCACGTCCGGCGAGCCGAACGAGTACCGCTTGATCATGCCCGCGAACAGGTCGGCGGTGGCCCGGCGCCCCTTCTCCACCAGTTCCACCTGCGAGCACAGCGCCCGCAGCACGCCCGGCAGCACCCGGCGCACCGCGCTGACCCCGACCGAGGGCAGCCCGTACGTCACCTCGCCGAGCCGGCCGCTGGAGGTGCCGACGAGCGCCACGCCGACGACCCGGTCGCGCACCAGCTCGGGGTACTGGGCGGCCAGCGCCATGGCGGTCATGCCGCCCATGGAGTGGCCGACGAGGATCAGCGGGCCCTCGGGCGCGGCGGCGTCGATGACCGCCTTGAGGTCGCGGCCCAGCTGGTCGATGGTGACCGGTACGCCCTCGGCCTGCGCGACGCCCCGTGCGGAGCGGCCGTGGCTGCGCTGGTCCCAGTAGACGGCGCGGACCACGCCGCGCAGCGCGGCGCGCTGGAAGTGCCAGGAGTCCTGGCCGAGGCAGTAGCCGTGGCAGAAGACGACGGTGGCGGCCGGGGCGGGCTTGCGGCGCAGCCGGCGGCGCTTGGCGCCGTCCTCGGGCAGCTCGTCGCACTCGTAGTGGAGCAGCGTGCCGTCCTCGGCGCGGCAGGTGCCCTCGGTGCCGCGCAGGGTGCCGTAGGGGCCCGAGGCGTCGAGCGCGAGGCGCGCCTTCATCCGGATCCCGCGGCCGACCGTGAGCCGCTCGACGGCCACTCCGGCCGCCGCACCGGCTGCCACGACGCCGATCGCGGCGCCCGCCCAGCCCGCCTTTCGCCAGTTCTCGCCCACGCCGACCTCACTCAGCCAGGAAACCCAGAAACACCGGATATGCAGTCATTCAGCGGCACAGGCGCCACCCCTACGAATGTCCCGATCACGCATGGAGATGCACCCGGGGCACCCGGGACCCGATCCGCGTGACGATCTCGTAGGCGATCGTCCCGGCGGCCCGCGCCCAGTCCTCGGCCGTCGGTTCGCCCCGGTCGCCCGGGCCGAAGAGGACGGCCTCGTCGCCGGAGCGGACGTCCGCGCCGGGTCCGAGGTCGACCACGAACTGGTCCATGGCCACCCGCCCGGCCACCGTCCGCACCGCGCCGCCGACCAGCACCGGACCGGTGCCCGAGGCGTGCCGCGGGACGCCGTCGGCGTAGCCGGCCGGGATCAGGGCGAGCCGGGTGTCCCCCGGGGTCGTGTAGTGGTGCCCGTAGCTCACGCCGTGGCCGCCGGGTACGTCCTTGACCAGGGCGACCGAGGCCTTGAGCGTCATCGCGGGGCGCAGGCCCAGCTGGGCGGAGGTGCCGAGTTCGGGGGCGGGCGAGACGCCGTAGACCGCGAGGCCGCAGCGCACCAGGTCGAAGTGGCTCTCGGGGAGGGTGAGCGTGGCCGGGGAGTTGGCGATGTGCCGGACCTCGGGGTCCACGCCCTCCTTCTCGGCGTAGCCGAGCATCTCGCGGAAGGCGTCCAGCTGGAGCTGGATGGAGGGGTGGCCGGGCTCGTCGGCGCAGGCGAAGTGCGACCACACGCCGGTGACCTTGACGGTGCCCTCGGCCTGGGCGGCGACGGCCGCGCCGACCAGTTCGGGCCAGTCGGCGGGCTGGCAGCCGTTGCGGCCGAGGCCGGTGTCGGCCTTGAGCTGGATCCTGGCCGTCCGGCCGCTCGCGCGGGCGGCGGCCCGTACCTCTTCGAGGGCCCACATGCCGCTGACGGCCACGTCGACGTCGCGCTCGACGGCTTCCCGCCACGGGCCGCCGGGGGTCCACAGCCAGCACATGATCCGCCCCGCGATGCCCGCCTCGCGCAGCGCGAAGGCCTCCTGCGGGGTCGCCGTGCCGAGCCAGGTCGCGCCGGCCTCCTGGGCGGCCCTGGCGCAGGCCACGGCCCCGTGGCCATAGGCGTCCGACTTGACGACGGCCATCAGCTCGGCCCGGGGTGCGCGGGCGCGCAATGCGCGCACGTTCCCCCGTACGGCGTCAAGATCGATCTCGGCGTGTACGCGCGGCGGTGTCTCATTCATCGCCGCAAGTGTCTCAGAACCCCACCAGCGCGCCGCTCAAGCACCCGACGAGCCGACACCTTGACCAGGTCCCCTTCCCCCGACCGCCCCCCGGGGACCCCGCCTCAAACGCCGGCGAGGCTGGGGTGTCCGCGCTGAACGCGGCCCAGCCAAGTCAGCCCGTCCGGCGTTTGAGGACCCGCCGGAGGCCCCACCCGGCCGCACCGGCCCAACGCCCGTGGACGGGTGCGGACCGAGTGCCCTCCGGGGGCGCCTCAAACGCCGGCGAGGCTGGGGTCGGCCCGGGAGGTCACCGGGGCCCGGGGGCGACCACCGCGCGCCACGCCGTGGGGAGGGCTTCCGCGACCTCGTGGGCCAGGAGCGGCGCACCCCCGGCGGCGCCGCGGGCCGCGAGGCCGTGGAGGTGGGCCGCCATCGCACCCGCTTCCGCCACCCCCAGCCCCCCGGCCAGCAGCGACCCCGCCAGCCCCGACAGCACGTCACCGCTGCCGGCGGTGGCCAGCCAGGGCGTCCCGGTGCCGTTCACCCACACCGGGCCCCGCCCCCCGGCACCCGCTTCGGCCCGGGCACCCACACCGGCCCCGGCCCCCGCACCCGCACCCGCACCCGCACCCGCCACCAGCGTCGTGGACCCCTTCAGCAGCACGGCGCACCCGTACCGCCCCGCCAACTCCCGTACCGACGCCAGCCTCTCCCGCTCGACCTCCTCTCGCCCCACCCCCAGCAGCGCCGCCGCCTCCCCCGCGTGCGGCGTCATCAGCACCGGCGCGCCCCGCCCCCGCAGCACCTCCGGATCCAGCCCGCGCAGGCCGTCCGCGTCCACCAGCACCGGCACCCCCTCCGCGGCCGCCGACGCGAGGAGCTGCGCCACCTCCTCCTCCCGCCCCGCCCCCAGGCCCGGTCCGACCACCCACGCCTGCACCCGCCCGCGCCCGGCCAGCACCTCCGGGTAGCGGGCCAGCACCATCTCCGACGCGTGCGCGGGCCCGACGTACCGCACGGCCCCAGCCCCGCCCCGCAGCGCGCCCGCGACGCACAGCACCGCCGCCCCCGGGTACTGCGCGGACCCGGCGACGACGCCCACGACCCCGCGCCGGTACTTGTCGCTCTCCGCGGAGGGCCGCGGCAGCAGAGCGCCCGCGTCGGCCCGCCCGAGCGCCCGCACCGCCGCCCCGTCCGGACCCGGCAGGGCCAGCCCGATGTCCACGAGCCGTACCTCCCCGGCCCGTTCGGCCCCGGGGTCGATCAGCAGCCCCGGCTTGTACGCCCCGAAGGTGACGGTCACGTCCGCCCGTACGGCCGCCCCCGCCACCTCCCCGGTGTCCGCGTCCACCCCGCTCGGCAGGTCCACGGCGACGATCCGCGCCCCCGGCGGCACCTGCGCCACCAGCGCGGCGGCCGCCGGGCGCAGCCCGCCGCGCCCGCCGATGCCCAGCAGCCCGTCCACGACCAGATCCACCCGCTGCGGCACCCGGTCGGCCACCCGGCCCCCGGCGCCCCGCAGCGCGGCCAGTCCGCCCGCGTGCGCCCGCTCGGGGTCCAGGAGCACGGCCGTCACCCCCGCGCCCCTGCGCGCCAGGCGTGCGCCCGCGTAGAGCGCGTCGCCCCCGTTGTCCCCGGTCCCCACGAGCAGCGCCACGCGCGCCCCGTACACCCGCCGCAGCAACCCCGCGCAGGCGGCGGCCAGTCCGGCCGCCGCCCGCTGCATCAGGGCGCCTTCGGGCAGCCGCGCCATCAGCTCGCGCTCGGCGGCCCGTACGGTCTCCACGCTGTAAGCAGTACGCATCCCACCAGCGTGCCCGATCCCCGGGCGCGCGGCTCAGCCCTCGGCGATCACCACGGCCGACGCCACCCCCGCGTCGTGGCTGAGCGAGAGGTGCCAGGAGCGCACCCCCAGCTCCCGCGCCCGCGCCGCCACCGTCCCGGAGACCCGCAGCCGGGGCTGCCCGCTCGGTTCGACGTACACCTCGGCGTCGGTCCACAGCATCCCGGCGGGCGCGCCGAGCGCCTTGGCCAGGGCTTCCTTCGCGGCGAACCGGGCGGCGAGCGAGGCGACCCCGCGCCGCTCGCCGCTCGGCAGGTTCAGCTCGGCCTCGACGAAGAGCCGCGCCGCCAGCCTGGGCGTACGCGCCAGCGACTCCGCGAACCTGTCGATCGCGGCCACGTCGATCCCCACACCGATGATCACTTCTCGGACTCCGAACTCGCTGCGCTCACTCCACCGTCACGGACTTGGCGAGGTTACGCGGCTGGTCCACCTCGTTGCCCCGCGCGGTCGCCAGCTCGCAGGCGAACACCTGCAACGGCACGGTCGCCACCAGCGGCTGGAGCAGCGTCGGCGTGGCCGGGATCCGGATGAGGTGGTCGGCGTACGGCACCACCGCCTCGTCGCCCTCCTCCGCGATCACGATCGTGCGCGCCCCGCGGGCCCGGATCTCCTGGATGTTCGACACGATCTTGTCGTGGAGCACCGAACGGCCCTTGGGCGAGGGCACCACGACCACCACCGGCACGTCCGCCTCGATCAGCGCGATCGGCCCGTGCTTCAGCTCGCCCGCCGCGAAGCCCTCGGCGTGCATGTACGCCAGCTCCTTGAGCTTGAGCGCGCCCTCCAGCGCCACCGGGTAGCCGACGTGCCGCCCCAGGAACAGCACGGTGTTCTTGTCCGCGAGCGAGCGGGCCAGCTCCCGGACCGGCTCCATCGTCTCCAGTACGGTGTCCACCGCGCCCGCGATGTCCGACAGTTCGCGGATCACCGCGCGGATCTCGTCGCCCCACTTGGTCCCGCGGACCTGCCCGAGGTAGAGCGCGACCAGGTAGCAGGCGACCAGCTGGGTCAGGAACGCCTTCGTCGAGGCGACCGCGACCTCCGGGCCGGCGTGCGTGTAGAGGACCGCGTCGGATTCGCGCGGGATCGTCGAGCCGTTCGTGTTGCAGACGGCCAGCACCTTCGCGCCCTGCTCGCGGGCGTGGCGCAGCGCCATCAGCGTGTCCATCGTCTCGCCGGACTGGGAGATGGCGATGACGAGGGTGCGCTGGTCGAGGATGGGGTCGCGGTAGCGGAACTCGCTGGCCAGCTCCGTCTCGCAGGGGATCCGCGTCCAGTGCTCGATGGCCAGCTTGGCGATCATGCCGGCGTGGTAGGCCGTACCGCAGGCCACGATGACGACCTTGTCGACCTCGCGCAGCACGGAGGCGGGGATGCGCACCTCGTCCAGGGTCAGCGAGCCGCTCGCGTCGATCCGGCCGAGGAGGGTGTCGGCGACGGCCTTCGGCTGCTCGGCGATCTCCTTGAGCATGAAGTAGTCGTAGCCGCCCTTCTCCGCGGCCGAGGCGTCCCAGTCGACGTGGTAGGCGCGCACGTCGGCGGGCGAACCGTCGAAGTTGGTCACCGACACGCCGTCGCGGCGCAGTTCGACGACCTGGTCCTGGCCCAGCTCGATCGCGGACCGGGTGTGGGCGATGAAGGCGGCCACGTCCGAGGCGAGGAAGTTCTCGTCCTCGCCGACGCCCACCACGAGCGGGGAGTTCCGGCGCGCGCCGACCACCACGTCCGGGGCGTCCGCGTGGACGGCGACCAGCGTGAAGGCGCCCTCCAGCATGCGGCAGACGCGCCGCATGGCCTCCGCCAGGTCGCCGCCCGAGTCGGCGAACCGCTCGGCGAGCAGGTGGGCGACGACCTCGGTGTCCGTCTCGGACTCCAGCCGGTGCCCACGCTCCGTCAGCTCGGCGCGCAGCACGGCGAAGTTCTCGATGATGCCGTTGTGGACGACGGCCACGCGCCCGGAGTTGTCCAGGTGCGGGTGGGCGTTGAGGTCGGTGGGCCCGCCATGGGTCGCCCACCGGGTGTGCCCGAGTCCCGTGGAACCGGCGGGCAGCGGGTGCCCGACCAGTTCCTTCTCCAGATTGACCAGCTTGCCGGCCTTCTTGACGGCGGCGAGCCCTCCGTCGGCGAGCACGGCGACACCGGCCGAGTCGTAGCCCCGGTACTCCAGCCGCTTGAGTCCGGCAACGACCACATCGAGCGCAGATTGCGCTCCCACGTAACCCACGATTCCGCACATAGGCGGCACCCTACGCCGAGCACGGGGCTCGGTCCGGGACCCCAACCGGACGAAAAACCCGCCCCGGCGAATGTGCCGGAGCGGGGTTGACGCGACCTGACCCGGGGTCACCCGGGCGCGTGCGAGGGTCAGCCGAGCTTCTTGACCTGTGCGTCGACGAGGGTCTTGGGCAGCGCGGCGTCCGTCGTCGGGGACACTGAGTAGAAGGACGCGAGGGTGTTGCCCTTGCGGACCACCACGAGCTGGGTGGCGACCTTCTCGCCCTCCACCTCACGCTCGACGGCGTAGGCGACGGCCTCGTCACCGGCGGTCACGGCGGTGCCCGGGGTGACCTTCGTGACCTTGCCGGTCTCGGACTCGCTGGCCCCCGGGTAACCCGCGGCGCACGGGGTGCCCGCCGCCTTCACCGCGGCGAAGGCCTCGTCGGCGCCATTGCCGTCGTAGGAGTTCAGGCCGACCATCGTGACGGTCACGCTCAGGGCGTCCTTGACGGCCTTGAGCTTGTCCTCCGCGGAAGCGTCGGCGGCGGGCTGCTTCGGCTTGCTGCTGGCCTTGGCGGCCGCGTTGCCCGCGGACTTGCCGGCGCCGGCGCCCGACATCGCCTGGGCGAGCGGCCGGCACTCGGCCTTGGTGGTGGCGTAGGCCGCGGCGGCGCCCGTGACCTCGTCGGGGGCGGCCTCCTTGACCAGGTAGTCAGCGACCTCGGCCTGGGTGACGAGCAGCGGCTTCAGCTCCGCGGCCGTCTTCGCCTTGGCGGCCGGCCCGGCGGCCGGCGTCGACGCGGCGGCCGAGGCACCCGCGTCCTTCGGCTCGTCCTTCGCCGCCTTGTCCGAGCCGCACGCGGTGGCGAGCAGCACCAGCGACACCGCCGAGGCGGTCAGGACGGAACGGCGGACGAGGGTGGAACGCACGATGAATCTCCCCTATGACTCAAAAAATGATGTTCGCGGCAGTGCCGCCCGAGCAATGTACGAGCGATTGCGCCCGGGCCCACCGCGATTTCCGGGCCCGCCCGCCAATCGTGACCAGGGCGATACCGGGCTGCGGCCCCCTCAGTCGAGCTTACTGATCTGTGTCTGGATGATGTCCCGGGGCTGATCGGCCCGTCCCCATGACGGAGTCGCGGTGAAAGAGGCGAGGACGTTGCCCTTGCGCACCACGACCAGCTGGCTGATCACCTCGTCGCCTCCCACGTTCCGCTCGACGGTGTAGGCGACCGACTCGTCTCCTGCTACGACAGAAGCGGTGGGGGCGATCCTGGTGACCTTGCCCGCGTCCTCGTCGTGGGCCGTCGTAGCCGGCCGCACAGGTGACGGCCGCTTTGCGAAGCTCGGCCAGGGCTTCCACGGCGCCGCCGCCTCGGTACGAGCTGAGGCTGATCACCATGGCGGCACCGGGCGCGTCCGTCGCGGCCCACCGCTCCTCGTCCGTCGCACCGCTCGGAGCGGCACCCTCCGGCCGGCCGGCGGCCTTGGCGGCGGCGGCCTCGGCGGGAGCGCCCACCCCTACGCCGGCTTGGGTATCGCTCAAGGGTGAGCACGCGGCCTCGGTACTGCCGAACGTGGTGGCGAGGGCGAAGGCCCGGTACCTCTCATGCGTCGCGACCACGTAGGCCGGCAGATCCTTCGGCCCGACCAGCATCCCGACCAGCTCCGGCCGGGTCCTGGCCGCGGGCCCGGAAGCGGCCGCGGACGGTACCGCGGAGGTTTCGGTGCCCTTGGGGCCGTCCTTCCCGCGCGCCGTCCCGGCCGGCCCGCATCCGGCTGCCGACAGCCCGAGGGACACCACGGCGGCGCCGACCGCCCATGGGCGAACACGGCTGAGGCGCACGACGGCCCTCCCCCACGGCTCGGCGACCGGCCACTCCTGCGGCCGCCCCAAATCCACGGGCCGATACGCACCGGCGTACGAGGGTTTCCGGTCCCCCAGCACGCCTTCGCCCCCCGTTTCGGCCACCCCGGCCCGGCACCGGGTCCCGTAACCCGCGTGAACACCGGCTACCCCCCGTGATCACTCCCCACGTGACCGACCACACCACCCACAACCGGCCGCGACCCCCGACAATGGCGGTGTGATCACTTCGCCGCCACGAAGCACCACGGACCCCGCCCCGGACCCCACCGAGGGCCCTGTCGCGGGCGCCGCCGAGGGCCCTGTCGCGGGGGCCGGCCCGGACCGCGCAACGGAGCGCGCCGACCGGCCGGAGCGTTCCGCCCACCGCCGGGCGGACGCCTCGCCGTACGTCGACCTCACCCGGGCGGAGTGGAGCGCGCTGCGCGAGCGCACCCCCCTGCCGCTGACCGCCGACGAGCTGGAACGGCTGCGCGGCCTCGGGGACGTCATCGACCTCGACGAGGTCCGCGACGTCTACCTGCCGCTCTCGCGGCTGCTCAACCTCTACGTCGGCGCCACCAGCAACCTGCGCGGCACCCTGAACACCTTCCTCGGCGACGCGGGCAACGGCCACGGCGCCCAGCAGGGCACCCCCTTCGTCATAGGGGTCGCCGGCTCCGTGGCCGTCGGCAAGTCCACCGTGGCCCGTCTGCTCCAGGCGATGCTGGCCCGCTGGCCGGAGCACCCGCGCGTGGAGCTGGTCACCACGGACGGCTTCCTCTACCCGATGAAGGAGCTCCAGCGGCGCGGCCTGACCGCCCGCAAGGGCTTCCCCGAGTCCTACGACCGCCGCGCGCTCACGCGTTTCGTCGCCGACATCAAGGCCGGCAAGGACGAGGTCACGGCCCCGGTCTACTCGCACCTCATCTACGACATCGTCCCGGGCGAACGGCTCGTCGTGCGCCGCCCCGACATCCTGATCGTCGAGGGCCTGAACGTCCTGCAGCCCGCGCTGCCCGGCGAGGACGGCCGCACCCGGGTGGCCCTCGCCGACTACTTCGACTTCAGCGTGTACGTCGACGCGCGCCCCGAGGACATCGAGCGCTGGTACCTGGGCCGCTTCCGCAAGCTGCGCGAGACCGCCTTCCAGAATCCTTTCTCCTACTTCCGCAAGTACACCCAGGTCTCCGAGGAGGAGGCGCTGGACTACGCGCGCACCATGTGGCGGACGATCAACCGGCCCAACCTGCTGGAGAACGTCGCCCCCACCCGCGGGCGCGCCACCCTCGTCGTCCGCAAGGGGCCCGACCACAAGGTGCAGAAGCTCAGCCTGCGCAAGCTCTGAGGACCGCCGCCCCGCCGCCGGCGGCTAACCTGCCGGGATGCTGCACGTACGGATGATCACCCCGGTCCGCCTGACCGACGAGGTGGTCGCGCTCGTCCGCCGGACGGTCGGGACCACCCACCTGGCCGTACTGGCGGGCGCCGCCCTCGATCCGCCCGGCGACGTGGTGCTGTGCGACGTGGCGCGGGAAGCGGCCGACGAACTGCTCGTGGAGCTGCGCGCGCTCGGTCTCGACGAGACCGGCTCGATCGCGGTGGAGAACATCGACATCTCCCTCTCCCGCAGCGCCGACCGGGCGGAGGAGGAGGCCCCGGGCGAGGGCGCCGACGCGGTGATCTGGGAGCAGCTGACCGAGGCGACCCACGAGGAGTCCACCCTCTCGGTCACCTACCTCGCCTTCCTGGCCCTCGCGACGATGATCGCGGCCTGCGGCGTGGTCCTGGACAACGCGATCCTGATCGTGGGCGCGATGGCGGTCGGCCCGGAGTTCGGTCCGCTCGCCGGGGTGTGCACCGCCCTGGTCCAGCGGGCGCCCCGGCTGGCGGCCCGGTCCCTGACCGCCCTGCTGGTGGGCTTCGCGGTGGCGATGGTCTCCACCACCCTCTTCAGCCTGGCCATGGACGCGCTGGGGCTGTTCGACCGGGGCATGCTGGAGAACCCGCGTCCGAACACCAGCTTCATCTGGCAGCCGGACCCCTTCTCCTTCGTGGTCGCGGTGCTCGCGGGCGTGGCCGGCGTACTGTCCTTGACCTCGGCCAAGTCGGGCGCGCTGGTCGGGGTCGCGATCTCGGTGACCACCGTCCCGGCGGCCGCGAACGCGGCGGTGGCCCTGGGGTACGGCGAGTTCGCCCAGATGTGGGGCTCGGCCGAGCAGCTGCTGCTGAACCTGGCCGGGATCATGGTGGCGGGCAGCGTGACGCTGTGGGCCCAGAAACTGCTGTGGCGCACCCAGCGGGGCCGGATGCTCCGGCCGCCGGGTGCGCCGTCCCGGAACGACGCCCCCCTCTAAAGGGGGGCGACCGGGTACGCCGTACGAGGCCCTTAGCCGAGGGCGGACTTCACGACGTCGGCGAGGCGGCCCGCGATCGCGCGCGCCTGCTCGATGTCGGCGGCTTCCACCATCACCCGAACGAGCGGCTCGGTACCGGACGGACGGAGCAGCACCCGCCCGGTGGTGCCCAGCTCCCGCTCGGCCTCGGCGACCGCGGCCGCCAGTTCGCCGGAGGTGCCGACCCGGCTGCGGTCCACGTCGGGGACGTTGACCAGGACCTGCGGCAGCCGCCGCATCACCCCGGCGAGGTCCGCCAGCGTCCGCCCGGTCGCCGAGACCCGCGCGGCCAGCATGAGGCCGGTCAGGGTGCCGTCACCGGTGGTGGCGTGGTCCAGGATGATCACGTGGCCGGACTGCTCGCCGCCGAGCGCGTAGCCGTGCTCCTTCATCGACTCCAGCACGTAGCGGTCGCCGACGCCGGTCTGGACGACCTGGATGCCCTCGCCCTCCATGGCCAGCTTGAAGCCGAGGTTCGACATCACGGTGCCGACCACGGTGTTCTCGCGCAGCTGGCCCGCCTCGCGCATGGACAGCGCCAGGACCGCGAGGATCTGGTCGCCGTCGACCTCGTTGCCCTCGGCGTCCACGGCCAGGCAGCGGTCGGCGTCGCCGTCGTGCGCGATGCCGAGGTCCGCCCCGTGCTCGACCACGGCCGCCTTGAGCAGGCCGAGGTGGGTGGAGCCGCAGCCGTCGTTGATGTTGAGGCCGTCGGGCGCGGCACCGATCGTGATGATCTCGGCGCCCGCGCGGGCGAAGGCCTCGGGCGAGACATGGGCGGCCGCGCCGTGCGCCTCGTCCAGGACGACCTTGAGCCCGTCCAGGCGGTTCGGCAGGACGCCGATCAGGTGGGCGACGTAGCGGTCGAAGCCCTCGGTGTAGTCGGAGACGCGGCCGACGCCGGAGCCGGTGGGGCGGTCCCAGGGAGCGCCGGTGCGGTGCTCCTCGTAGATGGACTCGATCCGGTCCTCCAGCTCGTCGGCGAGCTTGTGGCCGCCGCGCGCGAAGAACTTGATGCCGTTGTCGGGCATGGCGTTGTGGCTGGCGGAGAGCATCACGCCGAGGTCGGCGCCCAGCGCACCGGTGAGATACGCCACCGCCGGGGTGGGCAGCACACCGACGCGCAGGACGTCCACGCCCGCGCTCGCGAGGCCGGCGACGACCGCGGCCTCCAGGAACTCGCCCGACGCGCGCGGGTCACGGCCGACGACGGCGGTCGCCCGGTGCCCCTCGAAGGTGCCCGCTTCCGCGAGGACATGGGCTGCCGCGACGGAGAGGCCGAGCGCCAGCTCGGCCGTCAGATCCGCATTGGCGACACCGCGTACACCGTCTGTGCCGAAGAGTCGTCCCATGTTTGTCCTCCGAGGTTTCGCGTTTCACGCAGTGACCGCTTGTGACAGATATTTGCCGCTTGTGGCGGTAAACGAACCGCCCCGGCAGCACAGAGTGTGCCGCCGGGGCGGGATCGTGCAGACCAGCAGGCGCAGATTAACGCTTGCTGTACTGCGGGGCCTTGCGGGCCTTCTTGAGACCGGCCTTCTTGCGCTCGACCGCACGGTCGTCACGCGAGAGGAAACCGGCCTTCTTCAGCGTGGCGCGGTTGTTGTCCACGTCCGCCTCGTTCAGCGCACGGGCCACGCCGAGGCGCAGGGCGCCGGCCTGACCGGAGACGCCGCCACCCGAGATGCGGGCGATGACGTCGTAGCGGTTGTCGAGCTCGAGCACCTTGAAGGGCTCGTTGACTTCCTGCTGGTGCACCTTGTTGGGGAAGTAGTCCTCAAGGGTGCGACCGTTGATCTTCCACTTGCCGGTGCCCGGAACGATCCGGACGCGGGCGATGGCGTTCTTGCGACGGCCCAGGCCGGCGGCCGGCTGCGGGTCGCCGAAACGGCCGGCGAGCGACTCGGAGGTGTAGTCACCCTCCGGAACGTCCGCAGACTCGGTGGTGTACTCCTCGACAGCGCCCTCGAACTCTTCGTCGATGACAGTCTCGGTGGTGGTCTCGGCCACGATGCTCCTCAGAATTTTCTACGTCTTAGGGGGTGTGGCCGGAACTACTGCGCGACCTGGGTGATCTCGAACGGCACCGGCTGCTGGGCAGCGTGGGGGTGCACATCGCCCGAGTAGACCTTCAGCTTCGACAGCATCTGGCGGCCCAGGGTGTTCTTCGGGATCATGCCCTTGATGGCCTTCTCGACGGCCTTCTCCGGGTTGTTCTTGAGGAGGTCGTCGTAGCGGACCGAGCGGAGACCACCCGGGAAGCCAGAGTGGCGGTACGCCATCTTCTGGGTCGCCTTGTTGCCGGACAGGTGAACCTTGTCGGCGTTGATGATGATGACGAAGTCGCCCATGTCCATGTGGGGGGCGTAAGTCGGCTTGTGCTTGCCGCGGAGCAGGGTCGCGG
The DNA here is from genome assembly GCF_056435825.1 of Streptomyces sp. NPDC043876. Lineage (NCBI taxonomy): Bacteria > Bacillati > Actinomycetota > Actinomycetes > Kitasatosporales > Streptomycetaceae > Streptomyces > Streptomyces sp. NPDC043876. The sequence continues at coordinate 630,444 of NZ_JBWKDV010000001.1, forward strand.
CCTGGGTCGCCAGACGGCCGAGGACAATGTCCCGGGCGTCGATGACGTGCCAGACGCGCGAGATGTCGCCGGGCTTGGGGCTGTACGTACGCACGGTCGTAGCCTTCGCTTCTTCAGTGATGGGTATTCCCATATGGCGTGAGACCTTGGGAACGGGTCCTGACAAGGCCACCACGGACGATCACGACAGCCCTGGTCCACAACGGGGACGCAACCCGTGTGTACCGCTGGTCATCGGCCCGGTGGACCGGCGTAAGGGCCCTTTCACGTGAGAATGAACAAGCCAATACGCATAACGAACCAGCAGGATACCCGTGATGCCCCGGACGGGTCAAAACGCCGAGCGAGCGCCTGCGTCCGCAGGCTCGTCGGCGCGTGCGCGACCGGGCACGGCTCCTGCCGTTCGTACGTCATCCAGGTTAACCCGAGCCGGAGCCGTACACCGCCGCGTGAGGCCGACGGCGAGCACGCCCAGGGTGAAGAAGTCCTTGAACGCGCGCCGCTTGTGCTCCAGCTCGGAGGGCCACGGCACGCCCGCCACCTGCGGCCCGATCGCCAGCCAGAACCACGGCGACCGCGCCACCGAGTCCTCCCGCACCGCCGACGCCAGCAGCAGCGGCAGCACCACCAGCAGGTAGTGGTCGAAGGACGGACGCGAGACCAGGAATGCGGCGAGCATCACCATGCAGCCCGTCTCCGCCAGCCGCATCTGACCGGTGTCCCGCTCGTCGCTGCGGTGCCACCTGCGCCACGCCCCCCACAGCCCGGCCAGCGCCCCCGCGCCCGCCACCAGCACCGCAACCGGTTGCGGCACCCCCAGCCGCGGCAGCACCGCGATCGGCGAGGCGTCCCAGGGCAGCGCGTAGGCGTCCTGCCCCTGGAGCAGGAACGGCAGGGTCTTGGTGAAGAAGAGCGACGGGCTCGGCATCATCAGCGCCCCCGCGAGCGAGAGCCCCAGCGGGACCAGCACCGCGGCCGCGAGCCCCCGCCACTGCCGCGCCACCAGGAACAGCAGCCCCAGCGGCACCAGCATCGGCTTGCACGCGATGGCGAGGCCCACGACCAGCCCGGCCGCCCCCCACGACCGGCGGTGCGCGAGCAGCAGCGCGAGCGGCAGGGCGGCGGCCGAGATCGCCGTCCAGTTCCCGATCACCACGAGGTTGAGATACGGCTTGTAACCGATGGCGAACAGCGCGAAACCGCCCACCGCGAAGCGCGAGCGCATCGGCACCGAGAACAGCTTGAGCGCCCCCCACCAGCCCAGCGCCAGCAGCCCCGACATCACCAGCGGCAGCACCCAGCGCAGCACCGGCATCGGCAGCAGCGCCTCCGGCACCGCCATCAGCACCGCGCTGGGCAGGTACAGGAAGCGCTTGTCCTCGTACGGGGAACCGCCCGAGAGCAGGGTGTCCGCGGCCTTGACCACGAAGGCGTTGTCCGAGCCCCAGTTCTGCCGCAGGCCCACGGAGACCACGATCCCGAGCACCACGGCCAGGGAGACGGCCCGCCACGACCGGGGCGCGGGGCGCAGCAGCCAGTCGACGGCCCGGTTCCCGGAGTCCCGCTTGTCCCACTTCATGAGCCAGATGCTAGGCCGCAGGCCCACAACGCCTCCCCCTCGACTCGCACGGGGGTGGTCTCCCCCCTCAGCGCTTCCGGTCGACCCTACGTTCGTCCCACACGGGTTCCTGAGTCTCCCGTACAACACCGTCCGAACCGAAGACCAGATAACGGTCAAAAGTACGGGCGAACCAGCGGTCGTGCGTGACGCACAGCACAGTGCCGTCGTAGCTCTCCAGGCCGTCCTGCAAGGCCTCCGCCGACTCCAGGTCCAGGTTGTCCGTGGGCTCGTCCAGCAGCAGCGCGGTGGTGCCGGCCAGCTCCAGCAGCAGGATCTGGAAGCGCGCCTGCTGGCCGCCCGACAGTTTCTCGAAGGGCTGCTCGCCCTGCCGCTCCAGCTCGTAGCGGCGCAGGGCGCCCATCGCCTGGCCCAGGGGCTTCGCCGCCTCCGTCCACAGGATGTCGACGAGCGTGCGGCCGAACAGCTCCGGGTGGGCGTGGGTCTGCGCGAAGTGCCCGGGGACCACTCGCGCGCCGAGCTTCCAGGTCCCGGTGTGCTTGACGTCCTCGCCGGCCAGCAGCCGCAGGAAGTGCGACTTGCCCGAGCCGTTCGAGCCCAGCACCGCCACCCGCTCGCCGTAGAAGACCTCCAGCGAGAACGGCTTCATCAGCCCGGTCAGCTCCAGGTTCTCGACCGTCACCGCCCGCACGCCGGTGCGTCCGCCCTTGAGCCGCATCGTGATCTCCTGCTCCCGCGGCGGCTCCGGCGGCGGCCCGGCCTCCTCGAACTTCTGGAAGCGGGTCTGCATCGCCCGGTAGCGCGAGGCCATGTCCGGGCTGCTCGCGGCCTGGTTGCGCAGCCGCAGCACCAGGGCCTTCAGGCGCGCGTGCTCCTCGTCCCAGCGGCGCTTGAGCTCCTCGAAGCGCGCGAAGCGCTCCTTGCGGGCCTGGTGGTAGGTGTCGAAGCCGGAGCCGTGCACCCAGACGTCGGAGCCCATCGGGCTCGCCTCCAGGCTGACGATCTTCTCCGCGGCCCGGGTCAGCAGCTCCCGGTCGTGCGACACGAACAGCACCGTCTTGCGGGTGGCCTTCAGCTGCTCCTCCAGCCACCGCTTGCCGGGCACGTCCAGGTAGTTGTCCGGCTCGTCGAGGAGCAGCACCTCGTCCGGCCCGCGCAGCAGCGCCTCCAGCACGAGCCGCTTCTGCTCACCGCCCGACAGCGTGCGCACCTCGCGGAACTGCGCGCTGTCGTACGGGATCGACAGCGCCGCCATCGTGCAGACGTCCCACAGCGTCTCCGCCTCGTAGCCCTGGACGTCGGCCCAGTCGCTCAGCGCCTGCGCGTAGGCCATCTGCGCGGCCTCGTCGTCCACCGTCAGGATCAGGTGCTCGGCCCGGTCCACGGCCTTCGCCGCCTCCCGGATCCGCGGCTGGGCCACCGAGACCAGCAGGTCGCGGACGGTGGTCTCGTCCCGGACCGAGCCGACGAACTGCGACATCACCCCGAGGCCGCCGGTGACCACGACCCCGCCGCCGTGCGGCTGGAGCTCACCGGAGATCAGCTTCAACAGGGTGGTCTTGCCGGCGCCGTTCGCCCCGACCAGGGCGACCACGGAGCCCTCCCCCACCCGGAAGGAGACGTCGGGAAGCAGGACCCGCCCGTCGGGAAGGTAGTACTCCAGATGACTCGCTTCGAGATGTCCCATGCCGGGCATTGTCCCGGTCCGCCCGCGATCCGCCCAAACGGATTAGCCGCGGACCGGGCGCCTCAGCAGCAGCCCGCCCCCGGCAGCGTCCGCATGTTGCGCGCCTCCTTGCTGCGGGCGGCGAGCAGCTCGTCCGCCGGGTAGCCGACCTCTTCGAGGGTCAGCCCGTGCGGACGGACGACGTGCACGGAGGAATCGCGCACCGCGGCCCCCAGCACCTTCCCGGGCCACTCCACCGGCCGGTGCCCGTCGCCGACGTGCAGCAGGGCGCCCACGAGCGAGCGCACCATGTTGTGGCAGAAGGCGTCGGCGCGCACGGTCGCGGTGACGATCCCCTCCGCGTCCCGCACCCAGCTGAGCTGCTGGAGCGTACGGATGGTGGTCGCGCCCTCGCGCTTCTTGCAGTACGCGGCGAAGTCGTGCTCGCCGAGCAGCGGCTGCGAGGCCTCGTTCATGGCGTCCACGTCCAGCGGCCAGGAGTGCCACAGCACGTGCCCGCGGCGCAGCGGGTCCACCCCGGCGGTGTGGTCGCCCACGCGGTAGGCGTACCGGCGCCAGATCGCCGAGAAGCGCGCGTTGAACCCGGCGGGGGCCTCGGCCACCTTCCAGACCCGGATGTCGTGCGGCAGGCGGCCCGCGAGGCGCCGCAGCAGCTTGTCGTGGTGCTCGGCCCACACCTCGTCGGCCACGTCGAACTGGGCGACCTGGCCGCGCGCGTGGACGCCCGCGTCCGTACGTCCGGCCACGGTCAGCTCGACCGGACCGGGCAGCCTCATGACGGTCGCCAGGGCCGACTCCAGCTCGCCCTGGACGGTCCGCAGCGTCCGCTGCTTCGCCCAGCCGGAGAAGTCCTTGCCGTCATAGCTCAGGTCCAGCCGCACCCGGACGTGTCCGGGCTCCACCTCGTCACTCACGTGACCGATCCTCTCAGCTGCGCTGTCGAACGAATGCGAAACGGGCCCGCCCCGGAAGGGGGCGGGCCCGTTCAGAGCCGATCAAAAAGACGTGATCCCGGAGGATCAGGCCTCCTTGGTCTCCTCGGCGGCGGGAGCCTCGGCAGCAGCCTCGGCGTCCTTCGCGGCACGCTTGGTGGCGGCCTCGGCCTCACCGGTGGCGGCCTGCGCCACGGTCAGGGCCTCGACGAGCTCGATGACCGCCATCGGGGCGTTGTCGCCACGACGGTTGCCGATCTTGGTGATGCGCGTGTAACCACCGGGGCGGTTCTCGTAGCGCGGGGCGATCTCGGTGAAGAGCGTGTGCACGATGCTCTTGTCCGTGATCGTCTGCAGCACCAGGCGACGGTTGTGGATGTCGCCCTTCTTGGCCTTGGTGACCAGACGCTCGGCGTAGGGACGCAGGCGGCGGGCCTTGGCCTCGGTGGTGGTGATGCGGCCGTGCTCGAAGAGCGACTTCGCGAGGTTCGCGAGGAGGTGCTTCTCGTGCGCGGCGCTGCCGCCCAGACGGGCACCCTTTGCGGGACGCGGCATGGTCATACTCCTTCATATCTGCACCGGCCGTGTCAGGTACCGGTGTCAGTTCACCCGGGGCGGACGCCCCGGGAAAGTCGAATCAAGCCCGGCCGGCGATTGAGGCCGAAGACCTCAGCCGCCGGCGACGGGAAGAATCAGTACTGCTCGGTCTCGACGAAGCCCGCATCGGCATCGTCATCCGCGCCGAAGGCGTCGGCGGCGGCGGTCGGGTCGAATCCGGGCGGGCTGTCCTTGAGGGCCAGGCCCATGCCGGCGAGCTTCGCCTTGACCTCGTCGATCGACTTCGCACCGAAGTTGCGGATGTCGAGCAGGTCCGCCTCGGAGCGGGCCACGAGCTCGCCCACCGAGTGGATGCCCTCGCGCTTGAGGCAGTTGTACGAGCGGACCGTGAGCTCCAGCTCCTCGATCGGCAGCGCCAGATCGGCGGCCAGGGCCGCGTCCGTCGGCGAGGGGCCCATGTCGATGCCCTCGGCGTCGATGTTGAGCTCGCGGGCCAGACCGAACAGCTCGACCAGGGTCTTGCCTGCGGACGCCATGGCGTCGCGCGGGCGCATGGCCTGCTTGGTCTCGACGTCGACGATGAGCTTGTCGAAGTCGGTGCGCTGCTCGACTCGGGTCGCCTCGACCTTGTAGGTGACCTTCAGTACGGGGCTGTAGATGGAGTCGATCGGGATGCGACCGATCTCCTGGCCTACCTGCTTGTTCTGGACGGCGGAGACGTAGCCGCGACCGCGCTCGACGGTCAGCTCCATCTCCAGCTTGCCCTTGCCGTTGAGCGTGGCGAGGACGAGGTCCGGGTTGTGCACCTCGACACCGGCCGGGGGCGCGATGTCGGCGGCGGTGACCAGGCCGGGACCCTGCTTGCGCAGGTACATCACGACGGGCTCGTCGTGCTCCGAGGAGACGACCAGCTGCTTGATGTTGAGGATGAGGTCGGTGACGTCTTCCTTGACACCCGGCACGGTGGTGAACTCGTGCAGGACGCCGTCCACGCGGATGCTCGTGACGGCGGCACCCGGGATCGAGGACAGGAGCGTGCGGCGGAGCGAGTTGCCGAGGGTGTAACCGAAGCCCGGCTCGAGCGGCTCGATCACGAACCGCGAGCGGTACTCGTCGACGACCTCTTCGGTCAGCGACGGACGCTGAGCGATAAGCATGTGTGTGTTCCTTCAGTCGTGGACGCCCACTATTTGACGTCCTACGGGCACTGCGTACAGCAAGGGTACGGGCGGCACGTCCCCCGGAGGGGTCGTGCCGCCCGCAACCTCAAGAGCGCACGGTGTACGCGTTCACGTACACCCAGCGCGCAGCGTCAGACGCGGCGGCGCTTCGGCGGGCGGCAACCGTTGTGCGGGGTGGGGGTGACGTCCTGGATCGAGCCGACCTCGAGGCCGGTGGCCTGGAGGGAGCGGATCGCGGTCTCGCGGCCGGAGCCCGGACCCTTGACGAAGACGTCAACCTTGCGCATGCCGTGCTCCTGCGCGCGGCGGGCGGCCGACTCGGCGGCCATCTGCGCGGCGAAGGGGGTGGACTTGCGCGAGCCCTTGAAGCCGACGTGGCCGGCGGAGGCCCAGGAGATCACGTTGCCCGCGGGGTCCGTGATCGAGACGATGGTGTTGTTGAACGTGCTCTTGATGTGGGCGTGCCCATGAGCGACGTTCTTCTTTTCCTTGCGGCGCACCTTCTTGGCAGCGCCCTGACGACCCTTGGGGGGCATCTAAATCTCCTACGGGAGGTGGTCGGTCCTACAGCGAAGACCGCTGAGTAAGCGTCCGGCTGAGGACTACTTCTTGCCCGGCTTCTTCTTACCGGCGATCGCGCGACGCGGGCCCTTGCGGGTACGAGCGTTCGTGCTGGTGCGCTGACCGTGCACCGGGAGGCCGCGACGGTGGCGGATGCCCTGGTAGCACTGGATCTCGACCTTGCGGCGGATGTCCGCCTGGATCTCGCGGCGGAGGTCACCCTCGGTGCGGAGGTTGGCGTCCACGTACTCGCGGATCTTGACCAGGTCTTCCTCGGCCAGGTCACGAACGCGGGTGTCGGGGTTCACACCGGTGGCCGCAAGGATTTCCTTGGACCGGGTGCGACCGACACCGAAGACGTAGGTAAGTGCGATCTCCACGCGCTTTTCGCGCGGGATGTCAACACCGGAAACGCGTGCCATTCAATGGCTCCTGTGTGTTCGGGGGTCTTCAGCAGAACCGAACCCCGGCCGCCGACCACACCTGATGGGTGGTGGTACGTCCGGGTCCCCGGCCCCCGCCGGAGGTGCCGCCGGCCCTGGTCGGGGCTAGGCGGGTTCTGCGTATGTACGTATTACTTACGTCGCGCGAAGAACTGCGGAGTGCAGGTCGGTCGGCGTGCGTCAGCCCTGGCGCTGCTTGTGGCGCAGGTTGTCGCAGATGACCATGACCCGACCGTGACGGCGGATCACCTTGCACTTGTCGCAGATCTTCTTGACGCTCGGCTTGACCTTCATGTGGGTGAGGTTCTCCGGGTCAGTGCCACCACCCGCACCGGGACGGATGCCCAGGCAGGAGTGAGGACAAGATCTACTTGTATCGGTAGACGATCCGGCCACGCGTCAGGTCGTACGGAGACAGCTCCACGACGACCCGGTCATCAGGGAGGATGCGGATGTAGTGCATGCGCATCTTGCCGCTGATGTGCGCGAGGACTTTGTGACCGTTCTGGAGTTCCACCTTGAACATCGCGTTCGGGAGGGACTCGATCACGGTGCCCTCGATTTCGATGGCACCTTGCTTCTTGGCCACGCTTCGCCTTTCGAATCGGCTACCTTGATCGACCTCGTACCCATGCAGGCATGGAAGTGCACGAGAGCCGACGAGTCAGTCTACGACAGGGCACCCAGAAAGACGAATCCGGAAAGTTTGCCCCGAAGTCTAGATCATTAACCGAGGGGGTCCGGGGCCGTGGTGACCCCGTACTCCGCCAGCTTCGCCTTGCCGCAGTCCGGCGAGGTCAGGACGATGGGACCGGCCTCGGTCAGTGCGATGGAGTGCTCCCAGTGGGAGGACCAGGTGCCGTCGGTCGTGATGACGGTCCAGTCGTCCGCCAGGACCTCCGTCTGGGCGGTGCCCAGGGAGACCATGGGCTCGATCGCCAGGCAGACGCCCGGGACGAGCTTGATGCCCTTGCCCCGCTTGCGCGAGACGTAGTTCAACAGGTGGGGGTCCATGTGCATCTCGGACCCGATGCCGTGGCCGCCGTAGTCCTCGATGATCCCGAACTTGCCGAGGCTGTGCTCACCGGTGGTGGGGCGGGGCTGGCGCTTGATGTAGGTCTCGATCGCCTTGGAGATGTCCACGAGGCGGTTGCCGAGCTTCATGGCGGCGATGCCGGCCCACATGGACTCCTCGGTCACCCGGGAGAGCTCCACCAGCTCCGGAGCGTGTCCGGTGCCCACGAAGGCCGTGTAGGCGGCGTCGCCGTGCCAGCCGTCGATGATCGCGCCCGCGTCGATGGAGATGATGTCGCCGTCCTTGAGGACGGTCTTGTCGTCGGGGATGCCGTGGACGACGACCTCGTTGACCGAGGTGCAGATGGTCGCGGGGAAACCGCCGTAGCCGAGGAAGTTCGACTTCGCTCCGGCGTCGGCGATCACCTTGCGCGCGACCATGTCCAGGTCCCGCGTCGTGGCGCCCGGCACGGCCGCCTCGCGGGTGGCGGCGTGAATGGCGGCGACGACCAGTCCGGCCTCCCGCATCTTCGCGATCTGCTCGGGCGTCTTCAGCTGCACCATGAACGTGCCTTCCACCTTCGGTTCGGGGTCATACAACAGTACGGCCGTGGTGCCCAGGGGACACCACGGCCGGTACGGCACAGAAGAACGCGTGACTACTTCTTCAGGGCGTCCATAGCGCGCTGCGTGACGTCCTCGACCTTACCGAGGGCGGAGATCGTCACGAGCAGGCCCTGGGCCTTGTAGAAGTCGATGATCGGCTCGGTCTGCGTGTGGTAGACCTCCAGGCGGTTGCGCACCGTGGCCTCGGAGTCGTCCTCGCGCAGGTACAGCTCACCACCGCACACGTCGCACACGCCCTCGACCGTCGGCGGCTTGTAGTCGACCTGGAAGATGTGCTTGCTGTCCAGTCGACAGGTCCGCCGGCCGGCGATCCGCTTCACGACCTCGTCCTCCTCGACCTCCAGGTCGAGGACGGCGTCGAGCTCGATGCCCTGGGCCCGGAGGATCTCGTCCAGCGCTTCGGCCTGCGAGACGTTGCGGGGGAAGCCGTCGAGCAGGAAGCCGTTCGCGGCGTCCGGCTGCTCCATGCGGTCCCGGGCCATGTCGATCGTGACCTGGTCGGGGACCAGTTCACCCTTCGACATGTAGGCCTGGGCGCGCTGCCCCAGCTCGGTCTTCTGGCTGATGTTCGCGCGGAACAGGTCGCCCGTGGAGATGTGCGGGATGGACAGGGTCTCGGCAAGCACGGTTGCCTGCGTTCCCTTGCCCGCACCAGGAGGTCCGACGAGGACGATACGCATCAGCGGAGGAACCCTTCGTAATTGCGCTGCTGGAGCTGGCTCTCGATCTGCTTCACGGTCTCCAGACCCACACCCACGATGATCAGGATGCTCGTCCCGCCGAACGGGAAGTTCTGGTTCGCGCCGAAGCCCGCCAACGCCATTGTCGGCACAAGAGCGATGAGTCCCAGGTACAGCGACCCCGGCCAGGTGATCCGGTTGAGCACGTAGCTCAGGTACTCGGCGGTGGGTCGGCCTGCCCGGATGCCCGGGATGAACCCACCATACTTCTTCATGTTGTCTGCAACTTCCTCGGGGTTGAACGAGATCGCCACGTAGAAGAACGCGAAGAACACGATCAGGAGGAAGTAGGCAGTGATGTAGTACGGGTGGTCGCCCTTGACGAAGTGCTGCTGGATCCAGGTGGCCCAGCCCGCCTTCGAGCCGCTGAACTGAACGATCAGGGCCGGGATGTAGAGCAGCGACGAGGCGAAGATGACCGGGATCACACCCGCCTGGTTCACCTTGAGCGGGATGTAGGTGGAGGTGCCGCCGTACGCGCGGCGCCCGATCATGCGCTTCGCGTACTGCACCGGGATCCGGCGCTGGGCCTGTTCGACGAAGACCACGAGGGCCACCATCGCGAGACCCACCAGGATGACCACGCCGAACTCGACCCAGCCACCGGCGATCTTGCCCTGGAGCTTGATGGTCCACAGGGCGCTGACGAAGCCCGCGGCGATCGAGATGAACATGAGGATCGACATGCCGTTGCCGATGCCGCGGTCGGTCACGAGCTCACCGAGCCACATGACGACACAGGTGCCGGCGGTCATGGTGATCACCATGGTGATCATGGTGAAGATCGAGCGGTCCGGGACGATCTTGCTGGCGACCTGGCAGCCCTGGAACAGGGCGCCGCTCTTGGCGGTGGCGACGAGGCCGGTGCCTTGGAGGATCGCGAGCGCGACCGTCAGATAGCGCGTGTACTGAGTGATCTTCGCCGTGCCGGACTGACCCTCTTTTTTGAGGTTCTCCAGCTTCGGGATGACCACGGTCAGCAGCTGCAGGATGATGCTCGCCGTGATGTAGGGCATGATGCCGAGCGCGAAGATCGTCACGTGCAGCAGCGCACCGCCACTGAACATGTTGACAAGCCCGAACAGGCTGTTGCTGCTGCCCATCGAGTTGACGCAGATCTGTACGTTCTTGTAGCTCACGCCGGGGACCGGGATGTGGGACCCGAGCCGGAACAGCACGATGATGCCGAGCGTGAAGAGCAGCTTCTTGCGCAGGTCGGGCGTCTTGAACGCCCGGGCGAACGCGGTGAGCACGGTGCCTCCTGCGACCCCCGCGCTACTGCGTCAGAGGTGACGGTCTGAGGGATCGACGAATACGACAAAGCAAAGGTGCAGGCCACCATACCGGCGAGAAGGCCCGCCTAGGAACGACCAACCGGGGATGCCCCATATGTGAGGCATCCCCGGTCGGGTTTCTAGCTATAAATCACTGGGTTCGTCTTAGACGAGCTCGGTGACGGTGCCGCCAGCGGCGGCAATCTTCTCCTTGGCGGAGCCGGAGACGGCGTCAACCGAAACCTGCAGCGCCACGGAGATCTCGCCGGATCCGAGGACCTTGACGAGGCTGTTCTTGCGCACCGCGCCCTTGGCGACCAGGTCGGCCACCGTGACCTCTCCACCCTCGGGGTAGAGAGCGCCGAGCTTGTCCAGGTTCACGACCTGGAACTCGGTGCGGAAGGGGTTCTTGAAGCCCTTGAGCTTCGGCAGACGCATGTGGAGGGGCATCTGCCCGCCCTCGAAGCGCTGCGGGATCTGGTAACGGGCCTTCTGGCCCTTCGTACCACGACCGGCCGTCTTACCCTTCGACGCCTCACCACGACCGACACGGGTCTTCGCGGTCTTGGCACCGGGGGCGGGACGGAGGTTGTGGGCCTTCAGCGGGCTGTTCTCAGCCATGTTAGTCAACCTCCTCAACCGTCACGAGGTGGCGGACGGTCTGCACCATTCCGCGGAACTCGGGGCGGTCCTCCTTGACGACCACGTCGTTCAGGCGCTTGAGCCCGAGCGAACGCAGAGTGTCGCGGTGGTTCTGCTTGCTGCCGATGTACGACTTGGTCTGCGTGATCTTGAGACGGGCCATTACGCACCCGCTCCCGCAGCACGCGCACGAAGGAGCGCCGCCGGGGCGACGTCCTCGAGCGGCAGACCACGGCGAGCCGCGATCTCCTCGGGACGCTGGAGACCCTTGAGGGCCGCCACCGTCGCGTGCACGATGTTGATCGCGTTGGACGAGCCAAGCGACTTCGACAGGATGTCGTGAACGCCGGCGCACTCCAGAACGGCGCGCACCGGACCACCGGCGATAACACCGGTACCGGGCGAAGCCGGCTTCAGGAGCACGACGCCCGCGGCACGCTCACCCGTGATCGGGTGAGGAATCGTGCCCTGGATGCGCGGAACCTTGAAGAAGGACTTCTTGGCTTCCTCGACACCCTTGGCGATGGCCGCGGGAACTTCCTTGGCCTTGCCGTAACCGACACCTACAGTGCCGTCACCGTCGCCCACCACGACCAGCGCGGTGAAGCTGAAGCGGCGACCACCCTTGACAACCTTGGCGACGCGGTTGATCGCGACAACGCGCTCAACGTAAGCGGTCTTCTCGGCGGCAGGGCCACCGTCGCGACCCTTCCGGTCCCGCCGCTCGCCGCCACCGGCACCGCTTCCGCGGCGCTGGGGTCCAGCCATTGGATTACCTCTCTCTGTTACGTCCGTTAGTCCCGGAACCGGGGCTTAGAACTTCAGCCCGGCTTCGCGGGCGGCGTCAGCCAGAGCGGCAATGCGCCCGGCGTATCGGTTGCCACCGCGGTCGAACACGACGGTCTCGACACCCGCAGCCTTGGCACGCTCGGCGACGAGCGCGCCGACAGCCTGGGCCTGAGCGCTCTTGTCGCCTTCGCCACCGCGGATCGAAGCGTCCAGGGTCGACGCGGACGCCAGGGTGTGACCCTGGAGGTCGTCGATGACCTGAGCAACGATGTTGCGGTTGGAACGCGTCACGACGAGGCGCGGACGCTCCGCCGTACCCGAGACGTTCTTGCGGATGCGGATGTGGCGGCGAGCCTTGGCAGCGCGCTTGTACGCGTCGCCCTTGGCGATCTTCACACCGTATGCCATGGCTACTTACCAGCCTTTCCGACCTTGCGGCGGATGACTTCGCCGGCGTACTTGACACCCTTGGCCTTGTACGGGTCGGGCTTCCGCAGCTTGCGGATGTTGGCGGCGACCTCGCCGACCTTCTGCTTGTCGATGCCCTCGACCGTGAACTTGGTGGGCGACTCGACCTTGAAGGAGATGCCCTCGGGCGCCTCGATCAGGATCGGGTGGCTGTAACCAAGCTGGAACTCCAGGTTGGAGCCCTTCGCGGCGACGCGGTAACCGACACCGCTGATCTCGAGCGCCTTGACGTAACCCGTGGTCACGCCGGTGATCATGTTCGCCACCAGCGTGCGGGACAGGCCGTGCAGGGCCTTGTTCTGACGCTCGTCGTTGGGGCGCGTGACGGTGAGGACACCGTCCTCGCCCTTAACGACACCGATGGGCGACGCGACGGTGTGCGCGAGGGAACCCTTGGGGCCCTTCACGGAGACCGTGCTGCCATCGATGGTGACGTCCACACCGGCGGGAACCTGGATGGGGAGCTTGCCGATTCGCGACATTGCTTTTCCTCCGTTCCCGACTACCAGACGTAGGCGAGGACTTCCCCACCTACGCCCTTCTTGCCTGCCTGCTGGCCGGTGAGGAGACCGTGGGACGTGGAGATGATCGCCACGCCCAGGCCGCCGAGCACCTTGGGCAGGTTGGTGGACTTCGCGTACACGCGCAGACCGGGCTTCGAGATCCGCTTGATGCCCGCGATGGAGCGCTCACGGTTCGGCCCGAACTTCAGCTCGAGGACGAGGTTCTTGCCGACCTCGGCGTCCTCGACCTTCCAGCCGGTGATGAAACCCTCTTGCTTGAGGATCTCCGCGATGTGCGACTTGATCTTGCTGTGCGGCATCACCACGGTGTCGTGGTACGCCGAGTTAGCGTTACGCAGACGAGTCAGCATGTCTGCGATCGGGTCAGTCATGGTCATGAATCGGCCTTCGGCCTCTCTCGCCGGGGTTTCCTGTATGCGCCATCCCTCTCCCCACTCAGTGGCGGGACGGGTGCGGTGCGGGGACCTACGGCGTAGTAAGTCGTTATGGACGGCAGGCGCCCAACCCCACAAGCCTACGGCATGCGGAGCGGGGCACCCACCGGCCAGGTGCTTACCGAGAGTCTCTGGTGATTCCCAAGTCCCTAGGGACGAGAGGGAATTACCAGGAGCTCTTGGTCACGCCCGGCAGCTCGCCACGGTGAGCCATCTCACGAAGGCACACGCGGCACAGGCCGAACTTGCGGTACACGGAGTGGGGACGACCGCAGCGCTGGCAGCGGGTGTACGCACGCACACCGAACTTGGGCTTGCGGGCAGCCTTCGCGATGAGAGCCTTCTTCGCCATCTCGCTTACGCCTCCTTGAAGGGGAAGCCGAGGTGACGAAGGAGGGCGCGGCCCTCGTCGTCGTTGGTCGCCGTGGTGACCACGGTGATGTCCATACCCCGGGTACGGTCGATCTTGTCCTGGTCGATCTCGTGGAACATGACCTGCTCCGTGAGACCGAAGGTGTAGTTGCCACGGCCGTCGAACTGCTTCGGCGACAGACCACGGAAGTCACGGATACGCGGCAGCGCGAGCGACAGCGTACGGTCCAGGAACTCCCACATGCGGTCACCACGGAGGGTGACGTGGCAGCCGATCGGCTGACCCTCACGCAGCTTGAACTGCGCGATGGACTTGCGGGCCTTCGTGACGGCCGGCTTCTGACCGGTGATCGTCGTCAGGTCGCGGATGGCGCCGTCGATCAGCTTGGAGTCGCGGGCGGCGTCGCCCACACCCATGTTGACCACGATCTTCACGAGGCCGGGGATCTGCATGACGTTCTCGTAGGAGAACTCTTCACGCAGCTTGCCCGCGATGTCCTCGCGGTACTTCGTCTTGAGACGCGGAGTGGTAGCCATCAGATGTCCTCACCCGTCCGCTTGGCAACGCGGATCTTGTTGCCCTCGTCGTCGAAGCGGTAGCCGACGCGGGTGACGACCTTCTGGCCGTCCTTCTCCACAACCAGCTGAACGTTGCTGACGTGGATCGGCGCCTCGGTGATCACGATGCCACCGGTCTGCGAACCACCAGCGGTCTGACCGGCCTTGGTGTGCTTCTTGACCCGGTTGACACCCTCGACCAGGACGCGGTTCTCAGTAGGGATGGCCACAATGACCTTGCCCTGCTTGCCCTTGTCCTTACCGGTGATGACCTGAACCAGGTCGCCCTTCTTGATCTTCATGCTTACAGCACCTCCGGCGCGAGCGAGATGATCTTCATGAACTTCTTCTCGCGCAGCTCACGACCCACGGGGCCGAAGATACGGGTGCCACGAGGGTCGCCGTCGTTCTTGAGAATGACAGCGGCGTTCTCGTCGAAGCGGATGTACGAGCCGTCCTGGCGGCGGCGCTCCTTGACGGTGCGAACGATGACGGCCTTGACGACGTCACCCTTCTTCACGTTGCCGCCGGGGATCGCGTCCTTGACGGTGGCGACGATGACGTCACCGATGCCCGCGTAGCGGCGACCCGAACCACCGAGAACACGGATGCAAAGGATTTCCTTGGCACCAGTGTTGTCGGCGACACGCAGTCGCGACTCCTGCTGGATCACGTCTATCTCCTGTTTGTCTGCCGGTTCCCGGCAGGGGCTTCGCGGCGCTCTCGCGAGCGGTGGAAGCCCCTGCCGAGCCTGGCGGAACTGACCTGGGGGAAACCCCCCCAGGCAATTTCCTTACTTGGCCTTCTCGAGGATCTCGACGATGCGCCAGCGCTTGCTCGCCGACAGCGGACGCGTCTCCATGATGAGGACGCGGTCGCCGACGCCGGCAGCGTTCTGCTCGTCGTGCGCCTTGAGCTTGTTCGTACGGCGGATGACCTTGCCGTACAGGGCGTGCTTCACGCGGTCCTCGACGGCGACGACGACGGTCTTGTCCATCTTGTCGCTGACGACGAGGCCCTCACGGGTCTTGCGGAAGCCGCGGTCCTGGGTCTCAGTCACATTCTTCTCGCTCATCAGGCGCTCTCCACCGTCTCGATGCCGAGCTCGCGCTCGTGCATCAGGGTGTAGATCCGGGCGATGTCCTTACGGACGGAACGGAGCCGGCCGTTGTTCTCGAGCTGACCCGTGGCCGCCTGGAAGCGCAGCTTGAACAGCTCTTCCTTGGCCTCGCGCAGCTTGCCAACGAGCTCCTCGTTGCCGAGCTCACGCAGCTCGGACGCCTTGGTTCCCGTCGCCATCACGACTCACCTGCCTCGCGCCGAACAATCCGGCACTTCATCGGAAGCTTGTGAGCAGCGCGGGTGAGCGCCTCACGAGCAATCTTCTCGTTCGGGTAGGACAGCTCGAACATGACCCGGCCCGGGTGCACGTTCGCGATCCACCACTCGGGAGAACCCTTACCGGAACCCATGCGGGTCTCGGCGGGCTTCTTCGTCAGGGGACGGTCCGGGTAGATGTTGATCCAGACCTTGCCGCCACGCTTGATGTGGCGGGTCATCGCGATACGAGCCGCCTCGATCTGGCGGTTCGTCACGTAGGCGGGGGTAAGCGCCTGGATGCCGTACTCGCCGAACGAGACCTCAGTACCGCCCTTGGCCATACCGCGGCGCTTGGGGTGGTGCTGCTTGCGGTGCTTGACCCTACGAGGGATCAGCATGTCGGTCAGGCCTCCGTTCCGGTGCTCTCAGCCGGAGCGGCGGCAGCGGCCTCGGCCTTGGGGGCCTCGGCGCCGACAGCCTGCTGCGGCTTGCGGCCGCCACGGCCGCCACGCTCGCCACCACGACCACCACGGCCACCGGCCGGACGGTCGTTCGCGCCACCACGGGCCGGGCGGTTACCCGCACGGGCCGCAGCGTTCTCGGCGCGAACCTCGGCGATGTTCTTGACGTCGCCCTTGTAGATCCAGACCTTCACGCCGATACGGCCGAAGGTGGTCTTGGCCTCGAAGAAGCCGTAGTCCACGTTCGCGCGCAGCGTGTGCAGCGGCACACGACCCTCGCGGTAGAACTCGGACCGGCTCATCTCGGCGCCGCCGAGACGGCCACCACACTGGATCTTGATGCCCTTGGCGCCGGCCTTCATCGTGCCCTGCATGCTCTTACGCATGGCGCGACGGAAGGAGACGCGGGAGGACAGCTGCTCCGCAACGGCCTGCGCGACCAGCTGAGCGTCCATCTCGGGGTTCTTGACCTCGAGGATGTTCAGCTGGACCTGCTTGCCCGTGAGCTTTTCGAGGTCGCCGCGGATGCGGTCGGCCTCGGCGCCACGGCGGCCGATGACGATGCCGGGACGCGCGGTGTGGATGTCCACACGCACGCGGTCACGGGTGCGCTCGATCTCAACCTTCGAGATGCCGGCGCGCTCCATGCCGGACGTCATCATCCGACGGATGGCGACGTCTTCCTTGACGTAGTCCTTGTACAGCTTGTCGGCGTACCAACGCGACTTGAAGTCGGTGGTAATGCCGAGCCGGAACCCGTGCGGGTTTACCTTCTGGCCCATTACCGGGTTCCTTCCTTGCTGCTGACGACCACGGTGATGTGGCTGGTCCGCTTGCGGATCCGGTAGGCACGGCCCTGAGCACGCGGACGGAACCGCTTCAGGGTCGGGCCCTCGTCCACGTACGCCTCGCTGATGACCAGCGAAGAGGCGTCCGTGTGGTCGTAATTGTGAGCCGCGTTGGCAATGGCGCTGTCCAGCACCTTGCCAACGGGCACGCTCGCGGCCTGCGGGGCGAAACGCAGGACCGCCTGAGCCTCCGTGGCATCCATGCCACGGATAAGGTCCACCACTCGGCGGGCCTTCATGGGCGTGACGCGGATGTACCGCGCCTGGGCCCTGGCTTCCATGGTTGTCCCTTCGGTGTAAGTCATAGTCGTTACCACCCCGCCTTTAGCGGCGCTTCGACTTCCGGTCGTCCTTGACGTGGCCGCGGAAGGTGCGAGTCGGCGAGAACTCGCCGAGCTTGTGGCCGACCATCGACTCGGTGACGAACACCGGGACGTGGATCTTGCCGTTGTGCACCGCGATGGTGTGACCCAGCATGGCCGGGATGATCATCGAGCGACGGGACCAGGTCTTGATGACGTTCTTGGTACCGGCTTCGTTCTGTACGTCCACCTTCTTGATGAGGTGTCCGTCGACGAAGGGTCCCTTCTTGAGACTGCGCGGCATCTAAACCCGCTCCTAGCGCTTCTTGTTCGTCTTGCGGCGGCGGACGATGTACTTGCTCGAAGCCTTCTTCGGCGAGCGAGTACGACCCTCCTTCTGACCCCACGGGGAGACCGGGTGGCGACCACCGGAGGTCTTACCCTCACCACCACCGTGCGGGTGGTCAACCGGGTTCATCGCGACACCGCGGACGGAGGGGCGAACGCCCTTCCAGCGCATACGGCCGGCCTTGCCCCAGTTGATGTTCGACTGCTCGGCGTTGCCGACCTCGCCGACCGTGGCGCGGCAGCGGACGTCGACCAGGCGGACCTCGCCGGACGGCATGCGCAGGTGGGCGTACTGGCCCTCCTTCGCCAGGAGCTGCACGGACGAACCGGCAGAACGGGCGAACTTGGCGCCACCACCGGGACGGAGCTCGATCGCGTGGATCGTGGTACCGACCGGGATGTTGCGGAGCGGGAGGTTGTTGCCCGGCTTGATGTCGGCGCCGGGGCCGTTCTCAATCCGGTCACCCTGGCTCAGCTTGGCCGGGGCGATGATGTAGCGCTTCTCGCCGTCTGCGTAGTGCAGGAGCGCGATGCGCGCGGTGCGGTTCGGGTCGTACTCGATGTGAGCGACCTTGGCCGGCACGCCGTCCTTGTCGTGACGACGGAAGTCGATCACGCGGTAGGCGCGCTTGTGGCCGCCGCCCTGGTGGCGAACAGTGATCCGACCGGTGTTGTTACGGCCGCCCTTGCTGTGCAGCGGGCGAACCAGCGACTTCTCCGGCGTGGACCGCGTGATCTCGACAAAGTCGGCGACGCTGGAGCCACGACGGCCCGGGGTCGTCGGCTTGTACTTGCGGATACCCATTTCTCAGTCCTCGTCCGATTCCGGACGACTAGACCTCCGTTAGGAGGCCTGGCCGCCGAAGATGTCGATTCGGTCGCCCTCAGCGAGGGTCACGATGGCGCGCTTGGTGTCAGCGCGCTTGCCGAAACCGGTCTTGGTGCGCTTGCGCTTACCCTGACGGTTGATCGTGTTGACCCCGGTGACCTTGACCGAGAAGACCGCTTCCACAGCCTGCTTGATCTGGGTCTTGTTCGAGCCCGGCGCGACGATGAACGTGTACTTGTTCTCGTCGAGCAGCGCGTAGCTCTTCTCCGAGACAACCGGCTTGATCAGCAGGTCGCGCGGGTCAGTGAAGGTCTTGCTGGTAACGGTCGCGTCAGACATTACGCGTCGCTCCCTTCGGTCTCGTCGGCCTTGGGGCCAGACACGAAGGACTCGAAAGCGGCCTGAGTGAAGACCACGTCGTCAGAGACGATCACGTCGTACGTGTTCAGCTGGCCCGGCTCCAGGATGTGCACCTGGGGCAGGTTGCGGGCGGACAGCCACGCGGCCTCGTCGGCGCGGTCGACGACCAGGAGCAGGTTCTTGCGCTCCGAGATCTTGCCGAACAGCGTCTTGGCGGCCTTCGTGGAGGCGGCACCCTCGACCACACCGGTGACGATGTGGATGCGGGAGTGGCGCGCGCGGTCCGACAGGGCACCACGGAGAGCGGCGACCTTCATCTTCTTCGGGGTCCGCTGCGAGTAGTCACGCGGCTGCGGGCCGTGGACGACGCCACCGCCGGCGAACTGCGGAGCGCGGGTCGAACCCTGACGGGCGCGGCCGGTGCCCTTCTGGCGGTACGGCTTGCGGCCACCACCACGGACTTCGCCACGGCGCTTGGTCTTGTGCGTGCCCTGACGGGCAGCGGCCAGCTGAGCGACAACGACCTGGTGGATCAGCGGAACGCTGGTCTTGGCGTCGAAGATCTCCGCGGGGAGATCGACGGTACCGGCCTTGTCGCCTGCCGGCGAAAGGATGTCAATGGTGCTCATTACCTCAAGCCCCCTTGGCCGCGGTACGGACCAGGACGAGGCCGCCGTTCGGACCGGGGACCGCACCCTTGATGAGGAGCAGACCCTTCTCCGCGTCAACCGCGTGGATGGTCAGGTTCTGGGTGGTGACGCGCTCGTTACCCATACGACCGGCCATGCGCATGCCCTTGAAGACACGCCCAGGGGTGGCGCAGCCACCGATCGAACCGGGGGAGCGGTGCTTGCGCTGCACACCGTGACCGGCGCCGAGGCCCCGGAAGTTGTGCCGCTTCATGACACCGGCGAAGCCCTTGCCCTTGCTGTTGCCCGTGACGTCGACCTTGACGCCGGACTCGAACACCTCAGCAGTGATCTCCTGGCCGAGCGTGTACTCGCTGGCGTCGGAGGTGCGGAGCTCCACCAGGTGGCGGCGGGGGGTCACGTCGGCCTTGGCGAAGTGGCCCTTGAGGGGCTTGTTCACCTTGCGCGGGTCGATCTCGCCGAAGGCGATCTGGACCGACTCGTAGCCGTCGATGTCGTTCGTACGGACCTGGGTAACGACGCAGGGTCCGGCCTTGACCACGGTCACCGGGACGACACGGTTGTTCTCGTCCCAGACCTGGGTCATGCCGAGCTTCTCGCCCAGGACGCCCTTGATCTGCTTTGCCATCTTCTCCGTGCCTCTCAGAGCTTGATCTCGATGTCAACGCCGGCCGGAAGGTCCAGGCGCATCAGCGAGTCAACGGTCTTGGGCGTCGGGTCGAGGATGTCGATCAGGCGCTTGTGCGTGCGCATCTCGAAGTGCTCGCGCGAGTCCTTGTACTTGTGCGGCGACTTGATGACGCAGTACACGTTCTTCTCAGTGGGCAGCGGCACCGGGCCCGCGACCGACGCACCAGTGCGCGTCACCGTCTCGACGATCTTCTTCGCCGAGGAATCGATGACCTCGTGGTCGTAGGCCTTGAGCCGGATGCGGATCTTCTGTCCCGCCATGGCTACTCCGTAGTCCTGTCTGTTGTGGAAACGCTCTGGCTCCCGGCTGGCTGCGGATTTCTCCACCGCCTCTCCTCCGACCCCCGCGGTCGGGCGTGTCGCACTCCCTCCAAAGAAATTTCCGAGGAAATTCCCTGCCAAGGGGGTGCGGTCCCAGGACCGCGCATCGGGGGAGAAACACCCACCGAGTGCCTGGCCGGCGCCGTGCTGACACTTCCCAGAAGATTCCCGTACGTCCGCCCCAGTGCTGCCCCGAGGGGCAGGTAAAGGCGACGAGTACTGTGGGACTCGCTTCCGGTCCTCCCGGCGGGAGGCGCGCAGCATCGGTACTCAGCCGAGCAACTTGAGTAGTCTGCCATACGAGGCACGTATGGCGCCAATCGGGCCGAAGAGAATACCCCGCCACGCTGAGTGGTCAAACTGCACCACGCGGCCACCCGCGGCGGGGCCCTCCCCGGCTGCCCCGGTCAGGTGCGCGACACGGTCCCGCAGTCCTGCGGCAGCTCTTCCTGGGGCTTGCTCCGGTCGTACGGGTCGGTGACCGGCCCGGACGGGCCCGGCCCCGCGCTCGGCTCGCTGTCGAACCGCGGATGCAGGTATCCGGTCCCGCCCCGGGAACAGTCGTCGTTGCCCGCGCTCTCCGCCCAGTCGACGACGTGCAGCTTGCCTTGAGTGGCCTCCCAGACCTTCGGGTCGAGATACGCCGTGGTCAGCGTGCGCCGCACGACCGTCCGCGCCACCTCGTCGGAGCCGCCCTTCGCCCGGACCACGGGGTAGACGAAGGTGTAGTCGGCGCGCACCCGCACCTCGCCGTCCTTGCCGCCCTCGACGGTCATCCGGCCCCGCGTCTTCACCACCCCGCCGTGGAAGCGCACCTCCGCCGGGTCGAAGCGGCTGAAGAGGAACAGCGGGTCGGCCTCCTCGGAGGGCTTCTCCAGTGCCCGTTCCATGAGGCCCCGGACCTCGTCCTGGCGCGGGTCCAGGAGGTCGAGCGCGGCCTGCGGCCGCCCTCCGCCCAGGACCGCGGGGTCCAGGTTCGAGGCGACCAGCAGGTCCCGGGTACGGGTCAGCAGGGCCGCGACCTGCTCCCGGGACACACCGCCCACGGCGGTGGCGGGCGGAAGCTCGATGCCCGCCGCGCCGTCGGCCCACTGGAGCGCCGGGGAGCCGCGGAAGGGCTCCTTCAGGGTCGGCCGGTCCTGGTCCGCCGACGCCGGGGGCGCGCTCGGGCGGGCGGTCTCCGCGGCCAGCGGGGCGGCGTTCCGGGCGGTGCCCCGCGCCCGCGTCTCGCCGGTCAGCTTGTCGATCAGCAGCTCCGGCCGTACGACGACCAGCGCGAGCCCGGCGACGAGCGCGACGCCCAGGGCGGCCTTGAACCGCCGCTTGCCCCGGCCCCGGCCGCCCTCCATGTCCTGCCAGGCCGGCCCGGTCCTCCAACCGGGCGGATCGCCCGCCCCGGGCCCGGACCGCGAGCCGGACCGCGACCCGAAGCGCCCGCGGCCGCCGGCCGCGGCCCGCTGCTCGTCCTCGCGCCGCAGCCGCTCCGTCACCATCCGCGCCCGCGCCGACGGCTCCTTCGGCCCCTCCTCCACGCCCCGCCCGGCCTCCCGCACGAACCGCGCCCACTCCTCGTCGGAGACCTCCGGTCCACCGCCGCCGTCGTTCTTCGTCATGCTTCCCCACCCCTGAAACGTTCGCGATGCGCGAGCGTCTCACAGCCCCTGAACAGGGCCGGAGGCGGGTCGGGCGGATGACGTCGGGCGCGGGCACAGCCGGATCGCGGGTATCCGCGATCCGGTGGGCTTAGACGTATAAGGCCCAAGTACCCGGGAAGCGAAAGGACCCCGCCAAGCCCCTCCAGCCTCCCGGCGCGGGGAGGCCCGGGGCGGGGGCCGGGGCGTAGCTCACATGGGTGAACTAGGCCAATTGGGCTGGTATCCAAGGGGGTTCGCTGGCATATGCTCGCCGCGTCAACTCCAGACATACGTCGGCCCCCGGCGGGACTGCAATCCCGGACGGGGGCCTGACCAGCGAGAAGAAAAGGCTTCCCGGTGGGTACTCAGCAGCTTAGCGCGCCCTCGCGCGCCGCGTCCCGGCATCCCGATGCCGTTCCCCGGTACGGGGTCGTCCACGTGAACGTCCGCCATCAGAAGCGGTTCACGATCGTCGGCAACCACCTGGCCCAGCACACCGAGATGTCCCTGATCGCGATGGGTCTCGCACTCCACATCCAGTCCCTGCCGGCCGGCCACCGCATCGGCATCAAGGACCTCGCGGAGCGGTTCCCCGAGAGCGAGCACCGGATCGCCGAGGCGCTGCGGGAGCTGGAGAAGTACGGCTACCTGATGCGCACCCGGGTGCGGCTGGACAACGGGCAGGTCGTCACCCGGACCGTTTCCTACAACCGGCCCCGGTTCCTCGGCGAGGAACCGCCGGAGGCCGGGGAGGACGACGCGGGCGCGGACGCAGGGGGCGGGGCGCCGCCGGGCGAGCGGTCCGGCGGCGCCCCTGTACGGGCCGCGGGCGAGGTCGTCGCGGCGGTGGAACCGCTGCCCCGGCCCGCGGAGGAGGTCGTCGCGGCTGTGCGGCCGCTGCCCCGGCCCGTGGAGGAGGGCAGCCCCGCCCGCAGGGAGGCCGCTGCCCGGATCCTGGTCGCTCTGCGCGCGGTGGACCCGCGGCTGCTGCTCGGGATGCGGGACATCGAGCGGTTCGTGCCCGCCACCGAGGCCTGGCTGGAGCGCGGGGCCGCGCCCGACGCGGTGATCGCCGCGCTCAGCGGCGATCTGCCCCCGCATCCCCGGAACCCGGCGGGACTGGTCGCGTACCGGCTCACCGTGCGGATCCCGCCCGAGCGGGTACGGCCCCCGGCCGCCGGGGCCTTCCCCGTACGGCCGCCGGGGCCTGAGCCGCTGCGCAACTGCGACCACTGCGACCGCGCCTACCGGGGTCCCGAACCGGGCTGCTGCGACGGGTGCCGGAGTAGCGGGGCTGCCTGAGGGCTAGTTCCTGCGGACGCCTTCCGCAAGTTCGGCCGCCAGGGCGCGGACCGCTTCGAGGCCGGCCGGGAGGTCGGGGGCGTCCAGGAGGAGCTTGACGAAGGCCGAGCCGACGATCACGCCGTCCGCGAAGACGGCGACCTCCTTGGCCTGCGCCGCGTTGGAGACGCCCAGGCCGACGCAGACCGGCAGATCGGTGGTCTTACGGGTCCGGGCCACCAGGTCCTGCGCCTGCGCGCCCACCGAGACCCGGGTCCCCGTCACCCCCATCAGGGACGCCGCGTACACGAAGCCGGAACCCGCCGCGGTGATCGTCGCCAGCCGCGCGTCCTTGCTCGACGGCGCGACCACGAACACCGTCGCCAGCCCGTGCTTGTCCGCGTGCTCGCGCCACAGCGCGGACTCCTGCACCGGCAGGTCCGGCAGGATGCACCCCGCCCCGCCCGCCGCCGCCAGCTCCGCCGCGAACCGCTCCACCCCGTACCGGTCGACCGGATTCCAGTACGTCATCACCAGCACCGGAGCACCCGTCGCCTCATGCGCCTCACGCACCGTCCGCAGGACGTCCGCGATCTTCACCCCACCGCGCAGCGCGATGTCATCAGCCGTCTGGATCACCGGACCGTCCAGCACCGGGTCACTGTGCGGCAGACCGACCTCCACCACGTCCGCGCCGCCCGCGATGACCGCCTTGACGGCCTCGATCCCGCCGTCCACCGTCGGGAAACCCGCCGGAAGATAGGCGACCAGCGCCGCACGGTCCTCCGCCTTCGCCTTCGCCAGGGTCTCGCCCAGCAGCCGGATGTTGCCCTGCCCCGCCGTCGCGGGCGCCGTCGTGCTCGTCACTTGCTCTGCCCCTCGGTGCCGTCGTAGAGGCCGAAGTAGCGGGCCGCCGTGTCCATGTCCTTGTCGCCCCGCCCCGACAGATTGACGATGATCAACCCGTCCCGGCCCAGCTCCCTGCCCAGCTCCAGAGCACCCGCCAGCGCATGCGCCGACTCGATCGCCGGAATGATGCCCTCCGTCCGCGACAGCAGCCGCAACGCCTGCATCGCCCCGTCATCGGTCACCGCCCGGTACTCACCCCGCCCCGAATCCTTCAGGAACGCGTGCTCCGGACCGATCCCCGGATAGTCCAGACCCGCCGAAATCGAATACGGCTCCGTGATCTGACCCTCCTCGTCCTGCAGCACATACGAACGCGACCCGTGCAGGATCCCCGGCTCACCCGCCGACAACGTCGCCGCGTGCTCACCCGTCCCGATCCCGTGCCCCGCCGGCTCGAAGCCCACCAGCCGCACCCCCGCATCGGGAATGAACGCGTGGAAGAGCCCGATCGCGTTCGACCCGCCCCCCACACACGCCGCCACCGCATCCGGCAGCCGCCCCTCACGCTCCAGGATCTGCCGCCGCGCCTCCACCCCGATCACCCGGTGGAAATCACGCACCATCGCCGGGAACGGATGCGGACCCGCGACCGTACCGAAGAGGTAGTGCGTCCGGTCCACGTTCGCCACCCAGTCACGGAACGCCTCGTTGATCGCGTCCTTCAACGTCCGCGAACCCGACCGCACCGCGATCACCTCGGCACCCAGCATCCGCATCCGCGCCACGTTCAGCGCCTGCCGCTCGGTGTCCACCTCACCCATGTAGATCGTGCACTCCAGGCCGAACAGCGCACACGCCGTGGCCGTCGCCACCCCGTGCTGACCCGCCCCGGTCTCCGCGATCACCCGGGTCTTGCCCATCCGCTTCGTCAGCAACGCCTGACCCAGCACATTGTTGATCTTGTGCGAACCCGTGTGGTTCAAATCCTCACGCTTGAGATACACCGTCGCCCCGCCCGCGTGCTCCGCGAACCGCGGCACCGCGGTCAACGCACTCGGCCGGCCCGTGTAGTTCACGAGCAGATCGTTCAGCTCCGCCGCGAACGCCGGATCGACCTTCGCCTTCTCATACTCGGCAGCGACCTCGTCCACCGCGGCGACCAACGCCTCCGGAATGAACTTGCCACCGAAATCACCGAAATAGCCCTCGGTGTTCGGGACCACGCCCTCCGCGTCGGGGAAGAAGGAAGGGATGGGGGGCACGGTGGTCATGACTGCGTCTCCTCGGTCGTGGGCGCGGCGGTGTACTCGGCATTCTTCAGCTGCGCCACCAGCGCCGCCGGGTCCGGCGCGCGCATCAGCGTCTCGCCGACCAGGACCGCGTCCGCGCCGTCGGCGCGCAGGCGGAGGGCGTCCGCCGGGCCGCGGACGCCGCTCTCGGCGATCAGCACGCGGTCGGCGGGGACCTGCGGGCGCAGCCGGCCGGTCAGGCCGAGGTCCATGCGGAAGTCGCGCAGGTCGCGGTGGTTGACGCCGATGTTGACGGCGCCGAGCGCGAGCGCGGTCCGCGCCTGCGCCTCGCTGTGGACCTCGACCAGGACGTGCAGGCCGAGGCCGGTCGCGTACGCGTACAGCTCGGCCAGCAGGTCACCGCTGAGGGCGGCGACCACCAGGAGGACGGCGTCCGCGCCGAAGGCCCGGCCCTCGGCGATCTGGTAGGCGTCGACGATGAAGTCCTTGCGCATGACGGGCAGGCCGACGGCCTCCCGTACGGTCGCCAGGTCCTCGGGACGGCCGCCGAAGCCCTCGGTGTGCGCGAGGACGGACAGCGCGCAGGCGCCGCCCGCCGCGTAGGCGCGGGCCAGGTCGGCGGGCCGGTAGTCGTCGGTGAGCGGGCCCTTGAGCGGGCTGCGGGGCTTCAGCTCGGCGATGACGCCGAGGCCGGGGGCGCGCAGGGCCGCGCCGAAGTCCCGTACGGCGGGGGCGGCGGCGGCCCGGCGCTCGATCTCGGCGAACGGCACCTCGGCGCGGCGGGCCGCGGTCTGGCGGTGCGCGGCCCGGACCAGCTCGTCGAGCAGACCGCCGGCGGGGGCGGGCGCGCCGGCCGTGGGTGGGGCGTGGGCCGGGGTGGGGCGGGTCAACGTACGGCTCCTCGTCGTGTCATGCGGCGGCCGGGACCGGGCGGAGCGACGCTGCTCCGGCGGCGGTCCAGGCGTCGAGCACAGCGGCGGCGGCGCCGCTGTCGATGGCTTCGGCGGCCCGGGCGATGCCCGCGCCCCAGTCCTCGCACCGCCCGGCCGCCCGGAGTGCGGCGGCCGTGTTCAGCAGCACGATCTCGCGGCGCGGGCCGGTTTCGCCGCCGAGGATCCGGCGTACGGTCCGGGCGTTCGCGGCGGCGTCGCCGCCGCGCAGGTCCGCGAGGGTGGCGGGGGCGAGGCCCAGTGCGGCGGGGTCGAGCCGGTAGGAGGTGGTGCGGCCGTCGGCGAGTTCGACGACCCGTGACGGGGAGCAGGTGCTCAGTTCGTCCAGGCCGTCCTCGGCGCAGAACACCAGGGCGCGCTCGGTGCCGAGCCGGTGCAGGACCTCGGTCATGACCTCCAGCAGGGCCGGATCGGAGACGCCGAGGGTCTGGTAGCGGGCGCCCGCCGGGTTGCAGAGCGGTCCGAGCACGTTGAAGACGGTCCTCACGCCCAGCTCGCGCCGGGGTCCGGCGGCGTGCCGGAAGGCGGGCTGGAAGACCGGCGCGAAGAGGAAGGTGATGCCCACGTCGGCCAGGCAGGCGGCGGCGTCCGCCGGGCCCGCGTCGATCCGTACGCCCAGGGCTTCCAGTACGTCGGCGCTGCCGCAGGCCGAGGAGGCGCTGCGGTTTCCGTGCTTGGCGACCGGGACCCCGCAGGCCGCGGCGACGATCGCGGCGGTGGTGGAGATGTTGAAGGTGTCGTGGCCGTCGCCGCCGGTGCCGCAGGTGTCCAGGACGCGGCCGTCGCCGGTGAGCCGGGCGCCGAAGGAGCGGGCGGTGGAGACGAGGCCGACGATCTCCTCGACGTCGGCGGCGCGGGCGGACAGGGCCATGGCGAAGCCGGCGATCTGGCCGGGGGTGGCGTCCCCGGCCAGGACGGCGGCCATGGCCCGGCCCGCCTGGTCGCGGGTGAGGCGGCGGCCCGCCGCCAGGGTGCGCAGGGCGTCCTTCACCGGGCGGCCCCCTGGAGGAGCGGGGCCCCGGCGGCGCACCCGGCCGCTTCGCGGACCGGGACCGCGTCGACGAAGTTGGCGATGATCCGGTGGCCCGCCTCGGTGAGCACGGACTCCGGGTGGAACTGCACGCCGTAGGTGGGGTGTTCGCGGTGGCGCAGGCCCATGACCGTGCCGTCCTGGGCCCAGGCGTGGGCGGTCAGCTCGGCGGGCAGGGTCGCGGGGTCCACGGCCAGCGAGTGGTAGCGGGTCGCGGTGAAGGGGTCCGGGAGCCCGGCGAGCACCCCGGTGCCGTCGTGCCGCACCCGGTCGGTCTTGCCGTGTACGGGCCCCACCCGGACCACGTCGGCGCCGAAGGCCTCGGCGATCGCCTGGTGGCCCAGGCAGACGCCGAGCAGCGGGAGCCGGCCGCTGAGCGCGCGGACGGCGGCGAGGCTGATGCCCGCCCGGCCCGGATCGCCCGGGCCGGGCGAGATCAGGACGGCGTCGTGGGCGGCCAGTTCGGCGAGGGTGACGCCGTCGTTGCGGTGGACGAGCGGCTCGGCGCCCGCCTCGGCCAGGTACTGGACGAGGTTGTAGGTGAAGGAGTCGTAGTTGTCGATGACCGCGATGCGGGGGGCGGTACGGGAAGAATGCGCGCTCATGCGGAGGCCTCCGCCCGTTCCACGGCGGCGAACAGGGCCTGCGCCTTGTTCAGGGTCTCGCGGTACTCGGCGGCCGGATCGGAGTCGGCGACGACCCCGGCCCCGGCCTGGACCCAGGCCCGTCCGTCGGCGATGACGAGCGTGCGCAGCGCGATGGCGGTGTCCAGGTCGCCGCCGGTGCCGATGAAGCCGAGGGCGCCGCCGTAGACGCCGCGGCGCTCGTCCTCCAGCTCGGCGATGATCTCCATGGCGCGGATCTTGGGGGCTCCGGAGACGGTGCCCGCCGGGAAGGTGGAGCGCAGCGCGTCCAGCGGCGTACGGCCCTCGGCGAGGTCGCCGCTGACCGTGGACGACAGGTGCATGACGTGCGAGTAGCGCTCGACCTCCATGAGCCGGTCCACCCGGACGGTGCCGGGGGCGGCGATCCGGCCGATGTCGTTGCGGCCGAGGTCGACGAGCATGACGTGTTCGGCGCACTCCTTCTCGTCGGCGAGCAGCTCCGCCTCCAGGGCCGCGTCGGCGGCGGCGTCGGTGCCGCGCCAGCGCGTCCCGGCGAGCGGGCGGGTCTGCGCGCGGCCGTTCTCGACCTTGACGAGGAGTTCGGGCGAGGCGCCGATGACGTGCCGGCCGCCGCCGAGGGCGAGGTGGAACATGTACGGCGACGGGTTGACGGCGCGCAGGTGGCGGTAGACGTCGAGGGGTTCGGCCGCCAGCGGCTTGCTGAACCGCTGGGAGAGCACGACCTGGAAGACGTCCCCGGCGCGGATGTACTCGCGGGCGGTGTCGACCATGTCGAGGAAACGTTCCTCGGTGGTGTGGGCGCGCCAGGCGGAACGGTCCTGCTGCGCGGCGGTGCGCGCGGGGGCGAGGGGGCGGAAGCCGGTTCCGGTGGTGCCGCGGCCCGCGGTCCGGCCGGCGTACGTCGGGTCGGCGTACGGCCCGGTGGCGTACAGCCGGTCGTGGGTCGCGGCGATCCGGGCGACGGCGTCCTCGTAGGTCTCGGCCGCCGTGTCGTGCAGCGTGGTGATCAGCACCCTGCGGGTGGCGTGGTCGAAGACGACCAGGTCGTCGGCCTGGAGGAACACCGACTCGGGCATGTCCGGGCCGGGCCCCGCCGCGGCGGGCAGCCGCTCGAAGTGGCGGGCGCTCTCGTAGCCGAGGTAGCCCACCGCCCCGCCGTGGAAGGGCGGGAGTCCGGGCAGCGGGGCGACGTCGCGGTCGGCCAGCGGCTGGAGCGCGAGGAGCGGGTCCCCGTCGCCGAGCGGGAGGGGCCGGGTGCGGTGGGCGATGTAGGAGTACCGGGCGACGGCGACGGTGGTGTCGGTCCCGATGACGCTCTCCAGCAGCAGGCCGGGCTCCTGCGGACCGCACAGGCGGGCGAAGGCGGTGACCGGCGTGAGGGCGTCGTCGAGCAGCTCGACGTAGAGCGGTACGTACGCGTGCCGCGCGGCCAGCGTCCGCGCGGTCCCGGCACCGGGCACGACGGCCGCCCGCAGCCCGGCGGCGGGCGCGCCGGCCGGGCCGGGGGGCGCCGCCTGGTCCACGGGGGCGCTCACGCGGCGGTCTCCGTTTCCGGGAGGGGGTCCACGGTGCGGTCCACGGCGGCTTCGGCCAGGTCGAGGATCCGCGCGCAGGCGGCCGCGTCCGGGCCGACCGCGACCAGCGCGGCGAGCCGCGGGATGGCCTGGCGGGGCGGCAGCAGCAGGGTGTCGCCGGGTCCGGCGAGGACGGCGGTGTGCGCGACGCCGGGCACGGCCGCGGCGGCGGTGAGGTCGAGCGGGCGGGCCAAGCCGTCGCCGGCCGCGTACACGAAGCGGACCTCGGCGGTGTCCCCGCGCGTCGGCGTCAGCTCGGGGAGCCTGCCGAACGCCAGCTCGGCGGCGGCCGCCACGAGGTCGATCCCGCTGGCCAGGGCGCTGATGAAGGGGATCAGGTCACCGCCGAGGCGGGCGTTCAGCTCGATCAGCCGCGGGCCGCGCGAGGTGAGCCGGACCTCGGCGTGCGTGACGCCGGTGGTGACGCCGAGCACCCGGTGCACGCCGGTGACCAGCTCCCGGACCTCCTCGGCCCACGGCTCGTCGTCCACGGCGGCGACCAGGTGGCCGACCTCCTCGAAGCAGGGCGCGAAGCCCAGCCGCTTGCGGGCGACGTGGACGATGTGGACCTCGCCCTCGTGAACGGCGCTGTCGATGCTGATCTCGGGACCGTCGAGGTACTCCTCGACGAGGATCCCGTGGCCCGTGGGCAGGGTGGCGAAGGCGGCGCCGTCGGCGAGGGCGAAGGCCGCCCGCACCTGGCCCTCGTCGTCGGCGCGGGTGACGCCGATGCTGCCGGCCAGGGCGCGCGGCTTGAGGACGACCGGGTAGCCGAACTCGGCGGCGGCCAGGGCCGCTTCGTCCGCGGTGGTGACGAGCCGGTGCCGGACGGCGGCGAGCCCCGCCTCGGCGAGCAGCGTGCGGGTGGCGTACTTGTCGCGGCAGCGGCTCGCGGCCTCGGCGGACAGGTGCGGCAGCCCGAGCTTGGCGGCGGCCGCCGCGGTGGCCTCGACGGCGGTCTCGTCCCAGGTCAGCACGGCCGCGGAGGCGATGTCCGGGCCCGCGAGGGCGAGTACGGCATCGGCGATCGCGACCGGATCGGACAGGTCGGTGACGACGTGGGAGTCGAGGTACTCGCGCTGCCAGTCCGGCTCGGCGGAGAGCACCGCGGAGAGGGTGTAGCGGGCGTGCAGGGACGCGAAGGAGTACGCGCGGTACGGCCGCCCGCCGCTGCCGACGACGATCAGCCGCGGTGCGGCGGCGGGGGCGGCAGCGGGGGCGCAGGCCGGGGCGGGTACGGGCCCGGGCGCGGCCGGGGGCGGGGAGTGCGAGGTCATGGCCGCGCCCCTCAGACCTGCGCCGCGGTGGCCGCGTCGAGCGGCGCGAGCAGCTCGGCGAGCTCGTCGAGGACGCCCTTCAGCTCGCCCGCGAACTCGGCCGGGGGACGGAATCCGTCGGGGCCGGTCAACTCGCCGACGCCGGGCACGGACACGCTGCGCCCGGCGGCGCGGAAACCGATCCGGGTGAGGATCGGGCGCAGCATCTCGACGGCCGGGACGCCGCCCGAGGGGCCCGCGGTGTAGCTGAAGAGGGCGACGGGCTTGTCCTGCCACTCCTGGTGGAGGAAGTCGATGGCGTTCTTCAGGGGCGCGGTGAAGGCGCCGTTGTACATCGGCATGACGAAGAGGTAGGCGTCGCCGCGGGAGACCGTGGCGCTCCAGTCCTTGGTGTGCTGGTGCGCGTACTGGCCCGTGGACGGGTGCTCGGGCTCGTCGAAGAACGGCAGGCCGGCCTCGGCGAGGTCGACGGTCTCGATCTCGAAGCCGCCGTGGGTGCGGGCTTCGGCGGCGGCCCAGGCGGCGACGGCGGGGCCGACGCGGCCGGGGCGGGTGCTGGCGATGACGATCTGCAGGCGGGGCATGTGGGTTCTCCCTGGTGGACGGTCCGGTGGTCACCGCGGATCGTCCGGAGGGGCGTGGGGCCCCTGCAGTGGTCTGTAGGTAAGCAGCCGTCCGGGCCCCGCGCAACCGGATCCGGCCGCCGCGGACCGCCCGGCCCGCCCCTTCATCCCCTTCTGCCCGGTTCTGGCGGCCCGGGGCCGCCTGGCGCATTCACGACAGCCGTAAACGCGCAGCCCGGGACGCGGCCCCCGCCGGGGGCGCCGCTGCCACAGTGAAGGCACGTCACCGCGGATCGAACCGCTTTCCCGCATGTCCCCGGCCCCCGCTCGTGCGGGCCGTCCGCTCCCTTCCGGGATTCCCCCCTCATGCGCCCCCCGGATCGCAGCGCCGCACCCCCTTCCCCCCACTTTCCGCGCCGCCGCGCCTTCGGCGGCTTCCCCTTCGTGCCGTGATCCGGCATGCCCGGATCCGGCAGAAATGGAGACCGCCCATGGAGAACTCCGTCACCGGCCGCTACGTCGAGGAGACCCGGCGCCCCAACGGCGAGCTGCGCACGCTCACCGCCCGCGCCGCCGTCCCGGCCGCCTACGACAAGACCTACGGCCAGGTGCTGCTGCCCCGCCCCGTCTTCGTCTCCGAGCGGGAGATCAGCGCCTTCTCCGACGACCTCGCCGCCCTCTTCCGCGTCCTCGTCTCGCTGCCGCGGCGCTGCTACGACGGCGACCTCGACCGCTACTGCGCCGCCATCGGGCTGCCTCCCGAACTGTCGGAGGTGATGCGCGAGGGCGCGAACGGCGACCCGCTGCTCTACGCCCGCGCCGACGCCTTCCACGACGGCACCGGCTTCCGCCTGCTGGAACTCAACGTCGGCAGCGAACTGGGCGGCATCGACAGCGCCCAGCTGAACCGCGCCTTCCTCGACGTCCCGGCCTTCCGCGACTTCGCCGAACGCAACCGGCTCGGCCACACCGACACCATGGCGCACCTGGTCGCCGAACTGCACGCCGCCGCGGCCGCCCGCACCGGCGCGCCCGCCGGTACGACCGGGGCCGGCCCTACGACCGGGGCCGCCCCCGCCGTCGCCCTGGTGGAGGCCCCCGGCGCGCTCGACGAGCACGACGGGGTCTTCCTCTCCATCCAGGAGGACCTGCGCGGCCACGGCATCGACCTCCAGCTCGGGGAGATCCAGGAACTCGACGAGGGCCCCGACGGCAGGCTGACCCTGCGCGGCCGCCCGCTGGACGTGATCCTGCGCTTCTTCGCCGCCGGCCAGATCGCCGGCGACCCCGCCGCCCGGGCCGCGCTGAGCCGGGTCAACCGCGCGCATGCAGAGGGCCGTACCGCCCTGTTCACCCCCCTCGAAGGGGCCCTGTTCACCAGCAAGGCCGCCCTCGGCCTGCTGCACCGCCCGGCCGTGCGCGCCGCGCTGACCGGGGCCGAGCAGGAGCTGATCGACCGGGTGCTGCCGCGCACCTGGGTGCTGGGGGCCGAGGGGTGCGAAGACGCCCTGGAGCACGCCCGTACGCACCGCGCCTCGCTCGTCCTCAAGCCCGGCATCGGCTACAGCGCCGACGGCGTGGTGATCGGCCGGGACGTCGGCGAGGAGGAGTGGGCCGCGGCCCTGGAGGCGACCGCCCTGCGCGACTACGTGGCGCAGGAGCTGGTGGTACCGGCCCTGGAGCCGGTCGTCGACCCGGACAGCGGACTGCTCCGGGAGTGGGTCGCCAACTGGGGGATCTTCGTCACCCCCCGGGGATACGGCGGCGCCTTCGTCCGCGCCCTCGCGCCGCAGGACGGCTCGGTCATCACCTACGCGAACCCCGGCACCCGCGGCACCTGCGTGTTCACCCACCCGGAAGACGAGGAGAACCGGACATGAGTCCCGAATCCACGGCGGCCGCCGCCACCCCGGCCGCGACCGCCCCCGGCGACGACCGGCCGCACGTCGTCGTCGTCAACCGCTGGCGCGAGCGGTACGCCGAGTTCACCCGCTACGTCGACCACTCCACCCACCGCGTCAGCTACGTGAGCACCGCGGTCGGCACCGGTTCGGTGCCCCCCGAGGCCCACGAGGTCGTCCTGGTCCCCGCGACCGACGACCTGGAGCGGGTCCGCGGCGAGGTGCGCGCCCTGGCCGCCCGGCACGGCGCGCCCGCCGCGATCGTCGCGCTCAAGGAGGACGACCTGCTGGTGGGGGCCGCGCTCCGGGAGGAGTGGGACGTACCCGGCCCGCGCCAGGCCTCGCAGATCGTCTTCCGCGACAAGTACGTGATGTGCCGCGCGGTCGCCGACGCGGGCCTGGACGTACCGCGCTTCGCCGCCGCGGCCGACGCGGCCGCCGTCCGCGCCTTCGGCGAGGACACCGGCTGGCCGGTCATCGTCAAGCCGCGCACCGGCAGCTCCAGTTCCGGCGTGGTCCGCGTGGACGGCCCCGGCCGGGTCGCGGAGCTGGACCTGGACAGCGAGCCGATGCTCGTGCAGGCCTTCGTGGACGCCCCGATCTCGCACGTGGACGGCGTCTTCGACGGCGAACGGCTGCTGGCCTGGCGGGCCTCCCGCTACCTCAACACCTGCCTCGGCTTCCGCGACGGGAACCACCTCGGCTCCGTCGAGATCGACGACCCCGAGGTCAACGCGGCCGTCGAGGAGGCCGCCACCGCCTTCCTCGGCGCGCTCTCCCCCGGCCGGGCCACCGTCTTCCACCTCGAAGTCTTCATCGACCGGGACGCGGACGGCCGCCCCCACTGCCGCTTCCTGGAGTGCGGCGCCCGCGTCGGCGGCGCCGAGATCGCCTTCCTGTGGCGCGAGGTGCACGGCTACGACCTGATGCACGCCGCCTGGCAGCTCCAGCTGGACCTCCCGCTGCCGCCGGTCCCGGCCACCGCGGCCGCACCGCACCCCACCGGTGAGGTGGCCGGCTGGATGCTCGTGCCCGCTCCGGCCGAACGGCCCTGCCGCATCACGGAGTCCACCTCGATGACCGGCCGCGCCGACGGGCCGTACGCCGAGGTCGTGCTCCGCCCGGGCGAGGTGCTGCCCGACGCGGACGCCTACTACGAGCACGTGGGCGGCCGCTTCCGGTTCCGCGCCGCGACCGGCGCCGCCGCCGAGGCCGCCATCACCGCCACCGCCCAGGACTTCCGGGTGCGCGCCGAGCCGCTCGCCCTGTCCACCACCACCGCCTGACAGGAGCACCGTGGCCAAGGACTATTCGGTTCCCGTACTCGACGGAGAAGGGGACAACGACTACACGCGCTACATGCGGACCGACACGCTGCTGTCGCTCCAGCGCCGCCCCGAGGACATGATCCACCGGGACGAGATGCTCTTCCAGGTCGTCCACCAGTCGACCGAACTGTGGCTCAAGCTCGCCTGCCACGAGGTCGAGGAGGCCACCCGGCAGATCGACGCCGGAGCGCTCGACACCGCCGCCCGGCTGCTGGGCCGTGCCTCGCTGAGCGCGCGGATGACCGCCGACCAGCTGGAGATGATGCGGCAGCTGGCCCCCTGGGACTTCCAGATCATCCGTACGGTCCTGGGGCACGGGTCGGGCTTCGAGTCCCCCGGCTGGAAGGCCGCGCGGCTGGTCAGCGTGGACCTGGAGAAGGCGTTCCGGCGGCTGACCGAGGCCCGCGGCACCGACCTCGTCGAGGTCTACCGCAGCGGCCAGGACACCCCGGAGTACCGGCTCTGCGAGGCGCTCATCGACTGGGACGAGCGGATCTCGCTGTGGCGCACCCAGCACTATAAGATGGCCACCCGGGTCATCGGCCACTCCGTGGTCGGCACCAAGGGCGCGCCGGTGGAGTTCCTGGCCAAGCTGATCGGGCACAAGTTCTTCCCGCAGCTGTGGGAACTGCGCACCGAGCTGACCCTCAGCGGTCCGATGGGCGAGGACGAACCGGCGCCCGAGTACGCCGAGTACCTGGAGGGCCCGGCCCGGCCGGTCTGCCCGATGGGCGCGGGGGGCGAGGGAACCGACGCCGGTGCCGTAACCGGCACCGGGACGAGCCCGGCATGAGCCCCGCCGCCCCTCCGACCGCCCCTCCCGCCGTGACGCCCGCCGCCTTCCGGCGCCGCTTCCCGATGCTGGAGCGGACGGTCCACCTGGCCGGTTGCAGCCTCGGCGCCCGCTCCACCGCGGTCGACGAGGCCCTGGAGCGGATGCAGGAGGCCGTCGCCGCCCACGGCGCGCCCTGGGACCGGTTCGAGCAGGAGGCGGACACGGCCCGCATCCGCTTCGCGGCCCTGATCGGCGCGGCCCCCGAGCAGATCGCGATCGTGCCCAACGCCTCCGTCGGCGCCTACCAGGTGGCCTCCACGCTGTCCCTGACGGCGTCCCGGACCGAGATCGTCACCACGGTCGAGGAGTTCCCGTCCGTCGCGCACGTCTGGCTCGCCCAGCGGCCGCGCGGCGCCCGGGTGGTCTTCACCGGGGACCGCGAGGCCGGGCGGGTCCGGACGGCCGACTACACGGACGTCCTCGGCCCCCGCACCGCGCTCGTCTCGGTCCCGATGTCCACCTACCAGTACGCCGAGCGGCCACCGGTCGCGGAGATCGTCGGGGCCGGCCGCGCCGCCGGCGCGCTGACCTTCGTCGACGCCTACCAGGCCGTGGGCGTGATGCCGGTGGACGTCACCGAGATCGGCTGCGACTACCTGGTCGCGGGCACGATGAAGTACCTCGCCGGGCTGCCCGGCCTGGCCTTCCTCTACGCCCGCGACGCCGCGCCCGCCGCCCGGGACCCGCAGCTCACCGGCTGGTTCGGGCGGGTGGAGCCGATGGCCTTCGACCCGCTGCGGCTCGACTTCCCCGCCGGAGCGCGCCGCTTCGAGACCGGCACCCCGGCCGTGCCCGCCCTCTACGCCGCGAACGCCGCCTTCGGCCTGTTCGACGGCGTCGACCAGGCCGACGTACGGCGCCACACCGGCGCGCTGATCGAGAGCGCCGCACGGACCCTGACCGCCCGGGGCGAACGCGTCCGCCTGGCCGCGACCCCCGAACTCCAGGGCGCCCACCTCGGGCTGTACGACGCCGACCCGCGCGCCCTGGCCGGCTGGCTGGGCGCCCGCGGCATCGCGGTCAGCCCGCGCGGGCCCGTGGTGCGCCTGTCCTTCCACTACTACAACTCCGCAGCCGACGTGGAGGCCCTCTGCGAAGCCGTGCGCGCCTTCCGCGCGCTGACCGGGCCCGCCCGTTCCGGCCCCCGTCCCGCTCCCGTCCCGCTCCCGAAGGTGAGACCCCCAGCGTGCAAGAGCTGACCGACTGGCTGGCCGATCCCGTACCCGGCCGGTTCCCCTATTCCGCCGTGCTCCAGGAGTTCCACCTCGTCGGCAAGCACTTCGTGTGCGACCCGACCCTGAAGTCGCTGGCCCTGGCCCGCGAGCGGCTCGCCCCGCAGCCCCCCGCCGGCGCCGACGCGTCCGAACGGCTGCTGCTGGACCGCTTCCTGGACACCGCGCTCGACAAGTGGGACGGACGCTACGACTACCCGACGTACACCTCCCTCGGCGTGCTCGGCCTGCCCAGCGCCGACGACGGCCCGCACGCCACCGCGGCGGCCCGGGTGACCCGGGACCGGCTGACCGTGCAGCTCCTCGCCGACCTGCTGCGCTTCGAGCTGGCCGCCGCCGAGGGGCGCACCGGCTGGCTGCCGCAGATGCGGCCCGACGCCCGCGCGGTGGACAAGCGCCACCGGCTCGCGGTCCGCGTGGCGCGCCCCGCGCTGGAGCGCCTCGGCTTCGGTGACCGGCTCACCGCCGACGACCCCGCCGGGCAGGCCGCCCAGCTGTGGGAGCTGGTCGACGGCGAACTGCTGGACGGCCACGAACGGCAGGTGCTGCGCCTGAGCATGCTGCCCGTCTACGTCTCGCACGACGAGCACATGTTCATCCGGGTGCTCCAGACCTTCGAGACGACGTTCGCGCTGCTGGCGCTGAGCATCCGTACGGCCATAGGCCACCTCGACGGCGCCCGTACGGGAGCGGCCGCGGCCCAGCTCGCGGTGGCCGAGAGCGCGCTCGCCGAATCGGCGCCGCTGTTCTCGCTGCTCGCGACCATGCAGGTCGAGTCCTTCCGGGTGTTCCGCGACTTCACCGAGGGCGCCAGCGCCATCCAGTCGCGCAACTACAAGCTGGTCGAGTCGCTGTGCCGGGTCCCGGACCAGGACCGGCTCGACTCCCCCGCCTACCGCTCCACCCCCGAGGTGCGCGAGCGGATCCTGGCGGGCCAGCAGACCCTCGACGAGGCCTGCGCCGCCGCCGGCCGCGATCCGCGCTTCACCGCCGCCGACCGCGAGGTGCTCGCCGCCTCGATGCTCGGCTTCGCCGCAGCGCTGCGCCGCTGGCGCCAGACCCACTACCGGATCGCGGTGCGGATGCTCGGCACCCGCTCGGGGACCGGCGCCACCGAGGGCACCCCGTACCTCAGCTCCGTCCGCAGGATCCCGGTCTTCCGCAGCGTCGCGGAGGAGCCCGACACCGACACCGACGCCGGCCCCCGCACCGCGCCCGCCGGCTCCCCCAACGAAGGCGAAGCAGCAGCATGAACAGCGACCCGACCCCCGTAGGCATCGTCGGTGCCGGCCCCGTCGGCATGGCGCTCGCCGCCCGTCTGGCCTCCTTCGGCATCCCGTCCGTGCTCTTCGAGCGCGACCCCGAGCTGCGCAAGCAGGGCTCCAAGGCCTGCCTGATCCAGGGCGACGTCCTGGAGGTGCTCGACAAGTTCGGCTGCGCCGAGACCATCGGCGCCGAGGGCGTCACCTGGACCACCGCCCGTACGTACGTGCGCGGCAAGGAGATCCGGGCCGCCGAGCACACCCGCCGCATCGGCTACGGACCGTTCGTCAACATCTCGCAGTTCCGCATCGAGCAGCTGCTGCTGGAGAAGATCGAGTCGGACCCGCTGACCGAGATCCGCTGGGCGCACGAGGTCACCGGCGTCACGCAGGACGCCGACGGCGTCACCGTCACCGCCGACACCCCGGCCGGCCCGCGCACCGCCACCTGCCGCTACCTCGTCGCCTGCGACGGCGTGCGCAGCCCCCTGCGGGCGCTCACCGGGGTCGCCTGGACCGGCTACAGCCACCAGGACCGGTTCCTGATCACCGACCTCAAGGTGAAGCTGCCGCTGGCCAAGGAGCGCCACTTCCACTACGACCCGCCCTTCAACCCCGGCCGCCAGCTGGTCATGCACCCGCAGCCGAACGACGTCTGGCGCATCGACTGGCAGCTCGCGCCCGACACCGACATCGAGGCGGAGCGCGCCGACGGCCGCTTCGACCGGCGGGTGCGCGCCGTCATCGGCGACGTGGACTACGAGATCGACTGGCTGTCCACCTACCGCTTCCACCAGCGCGTGGTGGAGAAGTTCCGGATCGGCCGGATCTTCTTCGCGGGCGACTCCGCCCACTCCCTGCCGCCGTACGGCTCCCGCGGCATGAACAGCGGCATCCAGGACGCCGACAACCTCGCCTGGAAGCTGGCCCTCGTCCTCGCCGGGACCGCCGGGGACGCGCTCCTCGACACCTACCACGACGAGCGCTACGCCGCCGCGAAGGAGAACCTGGCCGTCACCGAGGCGACGATCAAGTTCATGGTGCCGCCGAACCTGCTGCGCCGCACCGTCCGCAAGGTGCTGCTGACCCTCTCGCAGCCCTTCCAGGGCGCCCGCGACAAGGTCAACAGCGGCAAGATGGCCGAACCGCACACCTACGTCGACTCCCCCGTCGTCGAATCCGCGCTGCGCCACCCGCTGCTGGGCGCCTTCGCCCCCGACGCGCGGATCTCCGCCCCCGGCGCGGCGCGGCTGCGCGAGCTGTACGGCGCCGGGTTCACCGGGCTGTACTTCGCCCCGGACCGGGAGACCGCCCGCGCCTTCGCCGAGCGCGCGCTCGCCGATACCCGCGGCCTGGCCGCCGACCTGATCGTGGTCCTGCGCGAGGGCGAACTGGCCGTCCCGGCCGCGGGCAGCGCCGACGACATGCCCGCCGGCGTGACCGTCCTGCGCGACCGCGACAACGTCCTGCGCGCCGCCTACCGGGCCACCGAGGGCACCTGCCTGGTCGTGCGCCCCGACGGCCACCTCGGCGCCCTCGCCGACGCCGCCCGCCCGGAGCGGTACGGCGACACCCTCGCCCGCTGCGCGCTGGCCACGGCGGCCCCCGCCGGGGAAGCCGCCGCGGCGGACGCCCGGATCCCCGTCGGCGTCTGAGCCCGGCCCCCACCCCCTTTCGTAGGAGTACGCGATGACCGCTCCCCAGCTCCCCCAGCTCCCCCAGCTCCCCACCCACGCCTGGCTCAACGGCTCCGTCGTGGACTGGGAGAACTGCACCGTCCACGCTCGCTCGCAGGGCGCCTTCTGGGGTGCCAACGTCTTCGAGGGCCTGCGCGCCTACCGCCGCCCCGACCGCGAGGGCCTCGCGGTCTTCCGCGTCGACGAGCACCTGGCCCGGCTGCGCCGCTCGATGAAGTCGCTGCGCATGGAGATCCCCTTCAGCGACGAGCAGCTGAAGGAGGGCGTGTTCGACGTCCTGAAGGCCAACGCCTTCGAGGAGGACGTGCACGTCTGCGTCGTCTCCTACTTCAACATGGGCCCCAACGGCGACCCGCTCAGCCACACCACCGACGCGGGCGCGCACATCACCTCCACCCGCGCCCCCCGCGGCCGCGGCTTCGACGGCGGGCTCTCCGCCACCATCTCCTCCTGGCGCCGGATCAGCGACGACAGCATGCCGCCGCGCATCAAGGCCGGCGCGAACTACCACAACAGCCGCCTCGCCCACCACGAGGCCGTCCGCAACGGCTACGACACCACGCTCCTGCTCAACCAGCGCGGCACCGTCTCCGAGGCGCCCGGCTCCTGCGTGGTCATGCTGCGCGACGGCAAGCTCGTCACCCCGCCCGGGACCAGCGGCGTCCTCGAAGGCATCACCGTCGCCACCCTCGGCGAACTCGCCGCGAACGAGCTGGGCATCCCCATGGAGCGCCGCGAGATCGACCGCACCGAGCTGTACACGGCGGACGAGGTCTTCGTCGCGGGCACCCTCGCCGAGGTCGCGCCGGTCACCACCATCGACCGGATCCCGGTCGGCGACGGCGCCCCCGGCGTGACCACCCGCAAGCTCCAGGAGCTCTACGACGCCGTGGTGCGCGACCAGCACCCCGACTACCGGCACTGGAACACGATCGTCCACACCACGGAGACCGCCGGATGAGCACCGCGCCCGCCACCGCCCCGGCCGCCTCCGCCCCGGCCACCGGCGCCACCGCCCTCGGGCCGCTGCTGAGCGCCCTCCTCGACGGCTCCGTCGAGGTCGTCGACCTGACGTCGCCGCTGTCCGAGGAGACCCCGCTGATCCAGCTGCCGCCGGAGCGCGGCCAGCCCTGGCCGTTCGCGCGCGAGGTGATCAGCCACTACGACGAGGCCGGTCCGACCGTCTACTGGAACAACATCCGCCTCTCCGAGCACACCGGCACCCACTTCGACGCGCCGGTCCACTGGCTCACGGGCCGCGACCTCGACGACGTCTCCCAGGTGCCGCCGCAGCGCCTGGTCGGCCCCGCCGCCGTGCTCGACTTCTCGGCCGAGGCCGCCGCCGACCCCGACTTCCTGCTCACGCGCGAACACGTCGAGACCTGGCAGCGGGACCACGGCCCGCTGCCCGCCGGCGGCTGGCTGCTCTACCGCACCGGCTGGGAGGCCCGCCAGGGCGACCAGGACACCTTCCTCAACGGCCGGCACACCCCCGGCATCGCCCCCGACTGCGCCCGCTGGCTCGCCGAGGAGACCGGGATCATCGGCATCGGCGTCGAGACGGTCGGCACCGACGCGGGGCTCGCGGGCGAGTTCGTGGACCAGCCCTACCCCTGCCACTGGTACTTCCACGGCGCCGACAAGTACGGCATCACCCAGCTGCGCAACCTGGACCGGCTGCCCGCCCAGGGCGCGGTGCTGATCGCCGCACCGCTGCCCATCGTCGGCGGCTCGGGCAGCCCGGCCCGCGTCCTCGCCCTCGTCCCGGGCCCCGCCGCCTGACCTGCGGCGCTCCCGACTCCCCCTCCCTCTCCCCCTCCCGCTTCCGCTTCCGTCTCCGCTCCCGGAAGGAAGGGCACCCATGAGCCCGACGCCCGACGCCCTGGCCGCGCTCCGCCGCAGGTCGGTCAACCGCATCCTGGTCCTGCACGGCCTGTCGTCGTTCTGCTACGGCATGGTCTTCCCCTTCATCGGCATCCACCTGGCCGCCCGGCCGGACATCGGTACGGCCGGGGTCGCCGTCTACTACGGCGCGTCCGGCCTGGCCAACCTCGCCGTGTCACTGCTGCTCACCGCCGCGGTCGTCCGGATCCCCCGGCACGCCCTCGCCCTCCTCGGGCTGCTCCTGTGGGCCGGCTGCTTCGGCGTCCTGACCGGGGCCGGGACCCTGCCCGAGGCAGGTGCGGCGGCCCTGCTCGGCGGCGCGGGCCAGGGCGCCTTCATGGCCGCGATCATCCCGATCGTCAACTCCCTGGTGCCGCCCGAGCAGCGGCGCGCGGTCTTCGCCCGCCGCTACCAGATCCTGAACGCCACGCTCGCGGGCGGCTCCCTGGTGGCCGGGCTGTTCCTCGCCGTCTTCTCCCGGGAGGCCATCACCTGGCTGCTGCTGGTGAACGCGGCCGGGTACCTGCCGGTGGCCCTCGTCCTGGTCCTGGCCCGCAAGGTCCCCGGGATCCCGGAGGCCGGGACGGCGCCCGGGGCCGCGGCACCGGCGCAGGACGCCGGACCGGATGCCGGACCGGCCGACGGCCCCGTCGCACCGGCCTTCGGCACCGGCATGCTGATCCGCGCCACGCTGACCGCCGCCCTCTTCCAGTTCGGCGCGTACCTCTTCGGCTTCAGCCAGTTCGAGGCCACCGTCCCGCTCGTCGCAGACCGGCTCATGGGCACCGGCATCGGCTGGATCTCGGTGATGCTCACCGTCAACGTCGTGGTGATCGTCGCCTGTCAGCGCCCCCTGGGGAAGCTGCTGGAGCGGCACTCCGAGGAGCGTGGCCTGCGCGTCGCCGTCGCCTTCTGGGTGGCCGGGTTCCTGACCGCCTTCGCCACCGCCTTCGGGCCCGGGCCCGTCCAGCTCGCCGGCCTGCTCGCCTACGCCGCCCTCTTCGGGCTCGGCGAATGCGCCTACTCCTGCTCGTTCCACCCCTGGCTGATCTCCAAGGTGCCCGACCGCGAACTGACCCGGGCCAGCGCCCTGTGCAACTCGATGATGGGCATCGGCATGTTCTTCGGCCCCTCCGCGGGCATCGCGCTCATCGGCTTCGGCGACCCCGTCTGGGTGTGGCTGCCGCTGGCCGTGCTGTGCGGGCTCGTCGCCCTCACCACCCTGCGCCGCACGCCCCGTACCGCCCCCGCCGCCCCCGCCGCGCCCGCCGACCCCGGCGCCCCCGAGCTCGTAGCGGCGCTCTGATCCGCCCGTGACCACCGCAACGGAGAACCCCATGCAGCCCGACGACATCGCCGTCCTCGACCAGCAGATCATCCACCTCGTCGGCCGCCGCGCCGAGGCCGCGCGCGAGCGGACCCACGCCCGCGTCACCTCCGGCGGCGCGCGCACCTCGCTGGCCGAGGAGAACGTGGTCATCGACCGCTACCACGAGGAGTTCGGCCGCCCCGGGGTCAACCTGGCCCTGCTGCTGCTCGGCCTCCCGGACCGGCTCCCCCGGCGGTGACCGGCCCGGCGGTGACGGTGCCGGCCCTGACGGCCGAGGCGCCGGGCGGCCCGCGTCCGGCGGCCGTCCGGTGCTACGTCTACGCCCGCGCCCCCGCGCCGTCCGGCGGCGGCCGGCCGGGCCCCTGGCTGGCCGGGATGCTGCCCGGCGGCGCGGCCGTCCTGCCGCACGCCCCCGTCTCCCGGGGGGACGACCCCGCCGCGGCCGCCGCCCTGGTCGCGCGGCTGACCGGCCGGATCCCGCGGCTGCTCGCCCCGCCGGTGCCGCCGCTGCCGGGCGCGGGGAGCGCCTGGTGGATCCGCGCACCGCGCGGGGGCCCGTACGCGAGCGAACACGAGTACGTGATGACCCTCCCCGGTGCCCCGCCGCCCGGGCTGGAGTGGCTGGACCCGCGCGATCCCCCGGCCGCGGACCCGCGGCCCGCGCCCGCGCTCGCGCTGGCGCTCGGCGCCGTACTGGACGCCCTGATCGCCGGGAGACACACGGCCGGCGTCCTGCGGGCCATGACCCTCGGGCACAGCCGCCGCGACGTGGGCCCCCCTAGGCCCCTGCCCCGGTGGTGAGCGGGTCCGGGCCCTCCTCGGCACCCGCGCCGGCCGCACCCCGGCCGTCGACCGGCACGCCCGCCTCCTCCAGACCGACCAGGTAGCCGATCTGGAAGCGGCTCTTCGCATCGAAGGAGCGCATGATCTCCGCGACGTGCCGCTGCACGGTCCGCACCGACATCCCCAGCCTGCGCGAAATGGCCTTGTCGTCCAGGCCCTCC
The DNA here is from genome assembly GCF_056435825.1 of Streptomyces sp. NPDC043876. Lineage (NCBI taxonomy): Bacteria > Bacillati > Actinomycetota > Actinomycetes > Kitasatosporales > Streptomycetaceae > Streptomyces > Streptomyces sp. NPDC043876. The sequence continues at coordinate 674,463 of NZ_JBWKDV010000001.1, forward strand.
GTCAGCAGCCGGACGATCGAGTGCCGCAGGTCCTCCGAGACCTGCTTGGCCCACTCGCGGTCGAAGCCCACCGGGAAGGGGTCGGCCGCCCGCCACGCCGTCTCGAAGGAGGTCACCATGAACGCCACGAGATTGGGTTCGTACACCGCCAGGGCGTGCGCCGAGTTGCCCTGCACGCTGACCACCGCCACCCGGCGGTCGTAGATCAGCATCCGGTCCGGGCCGTCCGCGAGGGTCCGCACCTCCGCACCGCGCTCCATCATCCACTCGGCGAACTCCACCGTGTGCTGGCTGTAGCGGGCCGGGTGCTGGTAGATCGACCGGCTGCTCACCCCGCGCTCCAGCAGCCGCTCCATGCTGCCGCGCGCCTTCTGCAGCGCCTCGGGGTCGCGCGCGCCGCCCGGCTGCACGTGCAGGGCCTCGGTCTGGCAGCTGTCGGTCAGCCCGTCGATGAGGCGTCGTACGTCGTCCAGATCGGTCAGCAGTTCCACGGCCTTGCGCTGCTGGCGCTGCTGGCCCTTCTGGTAGCAGGGCGCCAGCGTGGCGAAGGAGGTGCGGATCCGCTCCACGGCCTCCGACTGCCGGCGGATCCTGCGCTCCATCGGCCACAGCAGCTGGCCCGCCGCGAACTGCGGCGAGACGACCGCCAGCCGGTTCGCGTTGTCGGCGTCCCGGCGCAGCAGCCGCAGTTCCTCCAGCTGCTCGACGGCGGCGAACAGCTCCAGCTCGCCGAGGCCGAGCACGCCCGCCACCTCTTCCGGGGTGAAGGAGGGCAAACCCGCCGCGAGCTCGTAGAGCCGCAGCGCGTCCGGGGACAGCTCCGCTTCCGGGACGTACGTCTCGGCGGCGCCGTTCTCGGCGTACTTCATCGGCTTCGCCACCCTTCGTGTTTGCGACAGACGTGAATACCGCAGGTCAAGGGGGGTCCCGTGCGGCGTTCGGGCGCGGCAAGCTGCTCGAAGACAAGGCAGCCGGCCACCCGGTGAGATCAAGTCTGGCCGATCCGCGCCGCATGTCGACCCTCAAGCCAATGCTGGCCTGACCTCTCAGCATGAAAAGGACCCACACAATGCAGTCGATCTCCGCCAGAATCGCCCTGCTCATCGCCGGCGCGGCCGCGGCGCTGGCCCTCATTATCGGCCACTCCCCCATGGCCTCCAGCTGGGGTCAGGACGTGGCCGGGGACAACGGCTGGTCGGTCGCGACGGTGTCGGTCTCGGCCGCGGCGCCGGTGACGGACACGGCGCAGGACAACGGCTGGTCCTAGCCGGAACACACCGCCCCGGCAAGGCACCGGGGCGGGCGGTGGAAAACGCCGAGGGGCCCTTCCCCCGTCGCTCTCGCGACGGGGGAAGGGCCCCTCAGTGGTTGGCGCTCCGGAGAGCTGCCGGGTCAGATCAAGATCAGGCGTTGATCTTGGTGACCTGGCCGGCGCCGACGGTCCGGCCACCCTCGCGGATGGCGAACTTCAGGCCCTCTTCCATGGCGACCGGCTGGATCAGCGCGACGGTCATCTCGGTGTTGTCACCGGGCATGACCATCTCGGTGCCCTCGGGGAGGGTCACAACGCCCGTTACGTCCGTGGTGCGGAAGTAGAACTGCGGGCGGTAGTTGTTGAAGAACGGGGTGTGACGGCCACCCTCGTCCTTCGACAGGATGTAGGCCTGAGCCTCGAACTCCTTGTGCGGGGTGACCGAGCCGGGCTTGATGATGACCTGGCCGCGCTCGACGTCCTCGCGCTTGATGCCACGGAGGAGCAGACCGACGTTCTCGCCCGCCTGGCCCTCGTCGAGGAGCTTGCGGAACATCTCGATACCGGTGACCGTGGTGGTGGTCTTGGTCTCCTTGATGCCGATGATGTCGACGGTCTCGTTGACCTTCAGGACACCACGCTCGATGCGGCCGGTGACGACCGTACCGCGACCGGTGATCGTGAAGACGTCCTCGACCGGCATCAGGAACGGCATGTCGGTGTCACGCGGCGGCGTCGGGATGTGCTCGTCGACCGCAGCCATGAGACCGAGGAGCTTCTCGCCCCACTCCTTGTCGCCCTCGAGCGCCTTCAGAGCGGAGACCTGGACGACCGGAAGGTCGTCGCCCGGGAACTCGTACTCGGAGAGCAGCTCGCGGACCTCGAGCTCGACGAGCTCCAGGATCTCCTCGTCGTCCACCATGTCGGCCTTGTTCAGGGCGACGACGATGTAGGGGACGCCGACCTGGCGGGCCAGGAGCACGTGCTCCTTGGTCTGCGGCATCGGGCCGTCGGTGGCGGCGACCACGAGGATGGCACCGTCCATCTGCGCGGCACCGGTGATCATGTTCTTGATGTAGTCCGCGTGACCGGGGCAGTCGACGTGGGCGTAGTGACGCGCCTCGGTCTGGTACTCGACGTGCGCGATGGAGATGGTGATACCGCGCTGGCGCTCCTCAGGAGCCTTGTCGATCTGGTCGAAGGCCGAGGCCTCGTTCAGGTCCGGGTACGCGTCGTGCAGCACCTTGGTAATGGCGGCCGTGAGGGTCGTCTTACCGTGGTCAATGTGACCGATGGTGCCGATGTTGACGTGCGGCTTAGTCCGCTCGAACTTCGCCTTCGCCACGGGGTCCTCCTGGAGAGTGGTTCTGTACGCCTAACAGATTGGCGCCAGGTGATCTTTGCTGGAAAGCCGGTCCCTCCGGGGCAAGGGAGGGTTGCTCCTGTTGCCCCAGAGGCTCCGGTGACAAGCCTAAAGCGTGCACTCCGAAGAGTTATTCGCCCTTGGCCTTCGCGATGATCTCCTCAGCGACGTTCCGGGGAACCTCGGCGTAGGAGTCGAACTGCATCGAGTAGCTGGCGCGACCCGAGGTCTTGCTGCGGAGGTCTCCGACGTAGCCGAACATCTCCGAAAGGGGCACGAGGCCCTTCACGAGGCGAGCACCGTGACGCTCCTCCATGGCCTGGATCTGGCCACGGCGGGAGTTGATGTCACCGATGACATCGCCCATGGACTCCTCGGGCGTGGTGACCTCAACGGCCATCATCGGCTCGAGCAGTACCGGCGACGCCTTGCGCGCGGCCTCCTTGAAGGCCTGCGAACCGGCGATCTTGAAGGCGAGCTCCGAGGAGTCGACCTCGTGGTAGCCACCGTCGAGAAGAATGACGCGGACGCCCGTCATCTCGTAGCCCGCGAGGATGCCGAACTGCATGGCTTCCTGCGCACCCGCGTCGACCGAGGGGATGTACTCCCTCGGGATGCGGCCACCGGTGACCTTGTTCACGAACTCGTACGCGGGACCGTCGGCCTCGAGGATCGGCTCGATCGCGATCTGCACCTTGGCGAACTGACCGGTACCACCGGTCTGCTTCTTGTGGGTGTAGTCGTGACGCTCGACGGTCTTGCGGATCGTCTCGCGGTAAGCGACCTGCGGCTTGCCGACGTTGGCCTCGACCTTGAACTCGCGCTTCATACGGTCGACCAGCACCTCGAGGTGCAGCTCGCCCATACCGCCGAGGATGGTCTGGCCGGTCTCTTCGTCCGAGTGAACGTGGAAGGAGGGGTCCTCCTCCGCGAGAGACTGGATGGCGACACCCAGCTTCTCCTGGTCACCCTTGGACTTGGGCTCGATGGCGACCTGGATGACCGGAGCCGGGAAGTCCATGGACTCCAGGATCACGGGTGCCTTGTCGTCACACAGCGTCTCACCGGTGGTGGTCTGCTTCAGGCCCATGACGGCGACGATGTCACCGGCGCCCACCGACTCGATCTCCTCACGCTTGTTCGCGTGCATGCGGTAGATCTTGCCGATGCGCTCCTTCTTGCCCTTGACGGAGTTCAGCACCGCAGTGCCGGCCTCCAGGCGGCCCGAGTACACCCGGACGAAGGTGAGCTTGCCGAGGTGCGGGTCGCGCATGATCTTGAACGCGAGCGCCGCGAGGGGCTCGTCGTCAGACGGCTTGCGCTTCACGACGACCTCGGCGTCCTTGACGTCGTGGCCTTCGATGGCCTCGATGTCGAGGGGCGACGGGAGGTAGCGGACGACCGCGTCGAGCAGGGGCTGGACGCCCTTGTTCTTGAACGCCGTGCCACAGAACACCGCGGTGATCGTGGCGCCGCTGTCACCCTTGGAACCGATGATGATGCGACGCACGGCGGCGTGCAGCTGCTCGACCGAGGGCTCGACGCCCTCGAGGAACAGCTCCATGATCTGGTCGTCGTTCTCGGCGACCGTCTCGACCAGCTTGGCGTGCCACTCTTCAGCGGCTTCCTTGTGGGTGTCCGGGATGTCGACGATGTCGTACATCTCGCCCTTGGTCGCCTCGGCGGACCAGACGAACGCCTTCATGGTGACCAGGTCGACAACGCCCTGGAAGTCCATCTCGGCACCGATGGGGAGCTGCATGACGATCGGAACCGCACCGAGGCGGTCCTTGATCATCTCGACGCAGCGGTGGAACTCGGCGCCGGTGCGGTCCAGCTTGTTGACGAAGCAGATGCGCGGCACGCCGTAACGGTCGGCCTGACGCCACACCGTCTCGGACTGCGGCTCCACACCGGCGACACCGTCGAACACGGTGACGGCGCCGTCGAGGACGCGGAGCGAACGCTCCACCTCGACGGTGAAGTCGACGTGACCCGGGGTGTCGATGATGTTGATGGTGTGGTCGACGTCTTCGAGCGGCCAGTGGCAGGTCGTCGCGGCAGACGTGATCGTGATGCCGCGCTCCTGCTCCTGCTCCATCCAGTCCATCGTGGCAGCGCCGTCGTGGACTTCACCGATCTTGTAAGACACACCGGTGTAGAACAGGATGCGCTCGGTGGTGGTCGTCTTACCCGCGTCGATGTGAGCCATGATGCCGATGTTGCGCACCTTGGCCAGGTCAAGCGAAGTGGTAGCCATATCGGCTCAGTCTTCTCTCGGTCTCGATGTGGGTTGGGACTACCAGCGGTAGTGCGCGAAGGCCTTGTTGGACTCGGCCATCTTGTGCGTGTCCTCACGCTTCTTGACAGCCGCGCCGAGGCCGTTCGAGGCGTCGAGGAGCTCGTTCATGAGGCGCTCGGTCATGGTCTTCTCGCGACGGGCGCGGGAGTAGCCCACGATCCAGCGCAGCGAGAGGGTCGCCGCGCGACCGGGCTTGACCTCGATCGGCACCTGGTAGGTGGCGCCACCGACACGGCGGGACTTGACCTCGAGGGACGGCTTGACGTTCTCCAGCGCGCGCTTCAGCGTGATGACCGGGTCGTTGCCGGTCTTCTCGCGGAGGCCTTCCATGGCGCCGTAAACGATGCGCTCGGCGGTGGAGCGCTTGCCGTTCAGGAGGATCTTGTTGATGAGCGACGTCACCAAGGGGGATGCGTAGACCGGGTCGATGATGACCGGGCGCTTCGGGGCGGGGCCCTTACGAGGCATTTCTACTTCTCCTTCTTGGCGCCGTAGCGGCTGCGGGCCTGCTTGCGGTTCTTGACAGCCTGGGTGTCAAGCGCACCGCGGATGATCTTGTAACGAACACCCGGCAGGTCCTTCACACGGCCACCACGCACGAGCACGATCGAGTGCTCCTGCAGGTTGTGTCCCTCACCCGGAATGTAGGCCGTGACCTCGATGCCGGAGGTCAGACGCACACGCGCGACCTTACGGAGCGCCGAGTTCGGCTTCTTCGGGGTGGTCGTGAACACACGCGTGCAGACGCCGCGACGCTGGGGCGAAGCCTCAAGCGCGGGGGTCTTTGTCTTCTCGACCTTGTCCTGCCGGCCCTTACGGACCAGCTGCTGGATCGTAGGCACTACTTCTCCGGTTTCTGTGTGCCGTTAGTGAAGCTAACCTGGAACATTTGCCGACCCACGCGGTCGGGTGTGTCGTACCCGCTCAGCCCCCGCTCAGCGCGGAGACCCTACGGATAACGGCGGCCAGTTTCGGCTCGCGTGCGGTTGATGGACACGCACGGGAGCCCAGGCACACCCCAGGCACAAGGTCTGAGCGTACCTACCGCATTCACTCCGGTCAAAACAAATGCCCCCGCCGGGTCCACCGCCCCCCGGGACGCGGGCCGCGGCCGCTTAAACTACCCGAAACCATCCATCGTACCGATCATGGAACAGCGCACACGAACAGTGCGCCGCCGAGCACCAGGAGCGAGACATTGGGCACCGTGGCATCCGAGCGGACAGCGGTCGGCGGCCCGCCCCCCGAGCCCGGCCGGCCCGCCCGCCGCCGCCTGCGGCCCGCCCTGCGCCGCCTGGCCGCGCCCCTGCTCGCCTTCGTCGTCACCACGGCCGCGTTCTGCTCGGCCTGGGCGCTGCGGGGCTCCTACCCCTTCGGCGACACCGGGCGCGCGCTGAACGACCAGGCCAACCAGTACGTCCCGTTCCACCGCGCCCTGTGGGACCTGGTGCACGGACAGGCCGCCGGGGACCTCCTCTTCACCTGGCGCGGCGGCTTCGGCCAGCAGTTCCTCTCCGACTACCACACCTACCTCGGCAACCCGGTGTCCTGGCTGACCGTGCTGGTCCCCCGGGCCCGCGTCGACCTCGCGGTGTTCCTGGTCACCCCGCTCACCATGGGGCTGGCGGCGGCCCTGATGGCCCTCTACCTCGGCAAGCTGGCCCGGGGCCCCTGGTGGCAGCGCGGGGTGCTGGGCGCCTGCTACGGCCTCTGCGGGTGGGCGCTCAGCGACGCCTCGTACATCCCGATGTGGCTGTGGGGCCTGGTGGCCCTGCCGATGCTCGGGATCGCGGTCGAGTGGTGCCTGGAGCAGCGCCGCTGGCCGGGCGTCGCCGTCCTCGTCGCGCTGGCCTGGTACGGCAACTTCTACACCGCGATGATGGCGACGATGGCGGCCTGCGTGCTGCTCGCCATCCGTCTCGGCACGCGGGACATGGAGTCCGGTGCGCGGCTGCGGGCCGTGGGGCGCGCGGCGAGCGCCGCGGCGGTGGGCATCATGCTCACCCTCCCCCTGCTGCTCCCGTCCTTCCTCTCCAGCGGCGCCGCGCAGCCCACCGACGTCTCCGCCTTCCACCCGCAGCGCATCGAGGTCTTCCTCACCGGCATGCTGCCCGCCACCCACCTGTGGGGCGGCCGGCCCCGGCTCTACATCGCCTCGCTCGGCCTGATCCTGGCCGGGTCCTTCCTGCTGAACACCGAGGTGGCCCGGCGCACCCGGCTGGTGTGGGGCGCCGCGACCGTGCTGGTGGCGGCCTCCTTCCAGTTCCCGCCGACCCAGTACGTGTGGCACGGCCTGGCGGTCCCGAACGGCAACCCGTACCGCGAGGCCTTCGTCTTCAGCGGCATGCTGGTGATGCTGGCCTGGCTGGCGCTGGCGCACCGGCCGCGCCCGCTGCACCTGGCGCTCAGCGCCGCCCTGCTGGTAGCGGCCACCTTCGTGCTGCGCCACACCGACGACTTCGGCGGCGCCACCTGGGCCGCCGTCCTCGGCGGCGGCGGCGTCTCGCTGCTCGCCCTGCTCCTCCTCGGCCTCGGCCGTGGCGGGAAGCGGCGTTGGCCGGTCCCCGTCGCGGCGGTCCTGATGGTCGGCGTCGTCCTCGCCGAGTCCACCCTCGCCGCGGTGAACGCCGACTCCCGCCGCGCCCGCGAGCGCTGGGCCACCCCGGCCGCCACCTCGAACGCCTCGATCGCCCGGCACGCCGAGGCCGTCCGCCAGGTGGACGGCTGGCCCGCCTACCGGACCGACTCGGGGGCGCCGCAGACCTCGTACAACGACGCGCTGGCCCTGCGGGCGGAAGGCCCGCAGTACTACAGCAGCTACCTCCCCGAGGCGACGTACCGCGCGCTCGAACCGCTCGGCTACGGCTACAAGAACGACGGCCGGACCATCTTCGGCGCCGACAACCCGGTCCTCGACGCCATCTTCTCGATCGGCGCACGGGTCCGTCCGGGGGACGCCGCGAACACCTGGACGGCCGAGCGCTTCCCGGCCCCACCCCTGGTCACCCTGCGCAGCGCCCCCTACACCTCGCCGAACCCGGCCGACAGCGTGTACGCCCACCAGGAGGACGTCCTCGGCGCCACCGTCTACGAGGTCCCCGGAACCACCCGGACGGGGACGGACACCGCACAGACGTACACCGCCCGGTGCACCCCCGGCTCCGAACTGTTCTGGTACTCCCCCGCCCTCTACGGCACGGTCGTCCACGAGGGCACCCGGCGCCCCGTCGAGGACCGCGTCACCGGCGTCATGAAGCTCGGCCCGGTCCCCGCCTCCGGCCGCGTCGAGGTCACCGTCGAGACCCGCACCGAGGCCCGCGCCCCGCGCTCCCCGGTCGGCTGCCTGGACCGCGCCAAGCTGACGGCGGCGGTCTCCCACCTCACCGCCACGGGGGCCACCAAGGTCACCACCGGCGGCCACTCCATCGAAGCCACCCTCCCCCGCGGCGCCTCGGGCACCGCCGTCCTCGCCATGACCGACGTCCCCGGCTGGCAGTGCACGACGGGCTCCCGCACCACCGCGCCGACCTCCTTCCACGGCCTGGTCTCCCTCCCGGTCACCCCGGACACCACCGCGCTCTCCTGCTCCTTCACCCCCCGCGGTCTCACCCCGGGCCTCACCGCCGGCGCCCTCGCCCTCCTGGCCCTCACGTCGGTCACCGTGGCCGGCCTGCGCCGGCGCCGCACATCCGGCTGATCTCGGCGTTCCGCGACCGCCCGCACCCGGTGTTCAGTACATTGACCGCCCTGATCACCGGGACGGGGGGCGACAGCGGATGACCGGGCAAGCGCATGTCATGAGCGGGGACGGCGGGCTCGACGACCGGGTCCCCTTCCTCGCACGGCTGGAGGACGCAGACGGCGCCGCGTTACGGGCCCTGGGGCGCGAGGTGACCTACCCCGCCCGCGCGACCCTGCTCCACCAGGACGAGCCCACGGCCCACGTGCTGCTCGTGCTGCGCGGCTGGACCAAGGTCACCGCCGCGCACGCCAACGGCTACCAGGCCCTGCTGGCCCTGCGCGGCCCCGGGGACATCATCGGCGAATCCGCCGCCCTCACCCGGCGTCCCCGGTCCGCGACCGTCACCGCGCTCGAACGCGTCCACGCGGTGGTCATCGAGCACGAGACCTTCCGCGCCTACCTCGGCCGCAGCCAGGAGGCCTTCTTCCAGCTCGCCGCCCTCGTGTCCGACCGGAGCCGGGCCGCGGACCGGCGCGCCCTGGAGTTCGCCTCCCTGAGCGTGCGCGAACGGCTCGCCGTGCTGCTGCTGGACTTGGCCCAGATCCACGGCAGGCGTACCGACGAAGGCGTGGAAGTGGCCGTTCCGCTGACGAAGCAGGAGCTGGCGGGCGCCGTCAGCGCCTCCCGCGAAATGGTGCAGCGCGCGCTGAAGGACCTCCGTGACCGCGGCGTGGTCAGCACCGGCCGCCGGGCGCTGGTGATCGTACGACCCGACGTGCTGCGCCGGATCGCCCGGTCCCAGCCGCCGTCCGCGGGCTGACCCGCCGGCCCTTCAGTGCACACGGTCACACTCGGGGAGGGTCATACGACCTCACGCCGCGGCCCGCCGCTGCCGCACGCTCCTCCCATGACGACGACCCCGCACCCCGCGCATCCCCTGCCGTACTCGATCCTCCTGATCGACACCGAACGTTTCAGCGACCGCGACGACGTCCAGCAGACCTACCTGCGCCGCATGCTCTACGGCATCGTCGACCGCACGCTGCTGGCCGTGGGGGTCGACCAGACCCTGCGGCGGCGCGCCGACCGCGGCGACGCGATCACCGAGCTGATCGACTCCTCGGTTCCCCTCACGACGCTGCTCAGCACCCTGCTCACCACGGTTCCCGCCGAACTCCGCTCGGTGAACCGGCTGGCCGCGGACTCGGCCCAGATCCGTCTGCGCGCCGTCCTGGCCACGGGCTTCGTCCTCATCGATGAGCACGGTGAAGGGGTCGGCAGCGACCTCAACCAGGCCTACCGCCTGCTGGACGGGGACCCGCTGCGGGCCGCGCTGCGGGAGAGCACGGACGACTACGCGCTCTGCGTCTCGGAATCGGTGTACGCGGGCATCGTGCGCCACAACCACACCGGAATCCCGGCGGACCGGTTCCACCGGGTCGGCATCGAGAGCAAGAACGGCCCGCTGTCGGCGTGGCTCCACGGAGCGCCGACGACGTCCTCCGCGCCCGCCGCCCCCGCCACCCCCGCCGAGCCGACGGCGCCCGCGTCCGCCCCGACTTCAGGGGCCGGGGTCGACTTCCGGGGCACCAACCACGGCGTGGTCGCGCACCAGATCCAGGGCGGCGTCACCTTCGGGAACCCCGGAGACCGGCGGTGAGCGCCGAGCCCGAAGCACCCGAAGCGCCCAAAGAACCGGACGCACCGGCGGAGCCGGAGCAGGCGCAGGAGCAGACCCAGCAGGCCTGGGACTCCCGCCGCGACCTGAACGACCACGCCCCGCCCTCGATGCGCTTCGACGGCGTGAACCACGGCGTCGCCGCGCACGACATCAGCGGCGGCGTACACCTCCACCACTACGGGAGCTACGGCTCGACCCCCACATCGGGGACGATCCCCCAGGAGACCCTGGACCGGCTGGCCGACGGCTTCGTCACGGAGGGGACCGACTTCAGCGCCTGGGTGGAGCGGCTGCGCGCGGAGCACGTCCTGGTCCTGAGCGGTGATCCGCACACCGGTCGGCGCACCGCGGCCCTGATGCTGCTGCGCGCACTGGGCGTCGCACCGGTGAAATCCGTGGACCGCGACACGAAGCCGGAAGACATCACGCCCGGCAAGCACCGCGGACATGTGCTGTTCGGTCTGGAGCCCACCCGTCACCAGCCGTTGCGCGAGACGCAGCTGCTGGCGGTCGCGGACCGCCTGCGTGACGAGAACGCCTACCTCGTGATCACGACGGGCCACAGCCCGTACATCGAGGACACCGTCCAGCCCGCCCTGTGGAAGCCGCCGCCGGCGCGGGCCGTACTGACGGCCCTGCTGCACCGGCGGGTCGACGCCGGCACCGCCGACCGGTTACTGGGCCTCGGCGCCGTCACCTCGTTCCTCTCCCGGCAGCACCAGTTGCGCGAAGTGGCCGGATACGCCGAGGCCCTTGTCCGGGCCGACCCGGTCGAGATCGACGAGTACTCGCAGCGCGCGCTGGAGCGGCAGGTCCAGGAGTGGTTCGAGGAGTCCGAGGACACGATGCTCCTGCGGGAGCAGGCCTTCCTCATCGCCCTCGCCGCCTTCGACAACGGCCCGTATCCCCTGACCGCCGAACTCAGCGACAAGCTGTACGAGAAGCTGCGCCGGACCGGAGACCCGGAACACGGTCAGCGCATACCCGTGTTCGGCACCCACATCGCCAAACGCCTCCAGACCGCCCGCGCGCGGATCGACCGCAGGAAGGTGGAAACCGAGTGGGGTGAGGTGTTCCAGCTCAACGCCTCCTTCACGGACGACAGGACCGCCCGGGTCCTGCTGAACCAGGTGTGGACCGGCCACCCCGCCGCCCGCCCCGCACTGACCGGATGGCTCGACGACCTGTCCGTCGACGGACGTCCCTTCGTCCGCACCCGGGCCGCCGCCACCGTGGCGGTCCTGGCGCTCACCGACCTCCCGTCCGCGATGGCGCTCGTCATCGAACGCTGGGCCGACTCGGCGAAGCCCCGGCAGCAGCTCACGGCCGTCAGCGCCCTCACCCTCGCCCACCGGATCGACGCTCCCAACATCCCGCGGATCATCGACGGCTGGAGCGCTGACAGCGCCGCGCCGAAACGCTGCTGGGTCGCCGTCCGCGCCCACGGGCTGATCGGCCCGGAACGGCCGGTGGACACCCTCAGGGCCCTGCGGGCCCAGGCCCGCCGGCAAGCCGAGCTGGACAAGCCCGACCAGCGGATCAGCGAAGAACTGCCCCACTCCGTCGCCCTGCTGCTCCTCTCCCCGGCGGAGGACACCGTCCTCGCCGAGCTGTGCCGCACCCTCGGCGACCACCCCTCCACACGCGCCCTCGCCCTGGACGGGTTTCTCGACGCCTGCTCCCGCCCCGACGACCTCCGCTGCCCGCCCGTACTGGCCTGGTACGGGCGCGGCACGGCGGCCGCCGACGGGATCGCCCTCCTCCTGCGCACCGCTCTCGGCGACCACGACCGCGACCGCGGCCGCCGCGCCGAGGAGATCCTGCACGGCTGGGTGCGGGCCGCCGACGCGGATCCCGGCACGGAACACGTCCTGGCCTCCCTGCTGCCCGCCCTCGTGACCGACAGCCGCGAGGCCGCCCGGCTCGACCACCTCCTCGCCACCGTCCCGGGCCTCGACGGCCGCCCCCCGCCCGCGGCGGCCGCCCGCCTGCGCGCCCTCGCTCCCGTCTGAGAGGAGACCGACCATGGACAACCCCTTGCTCCGCACCCCCGACTGGGACCAGCACGCCGACCGGCACACCCCGCTCGTCGACCCGGTGCTCACCGTGCGCCAGCTGGGCCGCTACGCCCTCGCCCGCACCGTCCCGACCCGCATCGATCACGCCCTGGTCTGTTCGACGGCGCGCGGTACCTACGACGCGTACCTGCCCCCGCACCGGCCGCGCCGGATCCGGCGCCGGTACACGGCCGTCTACGAAGTCGACATGGGCGTCCACCCCGTCGAGGCGCTGGTCCCGCTCCCCAGCAGCGACGACGCCCACGAGTTCGACGCGACCGTGCAGCTCGACTGGCGGGTCACCGACCCGGTCCTGTACGTGCGCAGCGGCCACCGCGACGTCCCCCGCCTCCTGCTCGGCGCCCTGGAGCGGGCGGCCCGCCCGGTCGCCCGCCGCTTCCCGATCGCCGCGAGCGCCGAGGCCGAGGCGGAAGTGCTCTCCGCCCTGGGGCACGCCCGGCTCGGCGCGGACGAAGGGCTGGGCGTGCGCTGGACCGTACGCATCCGCAGGGACGCGGACAACATCGCGCAGGCCCGGCACCTCCAGGGCATCGAGCACGCCACGGCCGCGGACGTGCTCACGCAGCAGGGGCAGCTGGAGGTCCAGGAGTACGAGGCCAAGCGCATCGCCTTCTACCGCGAGTACCTGGCCCGCGGTGGGGTCGACGCCTGGGCCCTGCACCTGGCCCGGCACCCGGACGACTCCAAGGACGCGATGACCGGTCTCGCCCAGGACCACAGGGACCGGGTCAAAGCCCAGGTGGCGCTGGTGCAGGCGGTGCTGGACAAGGGCGGGGCGGAGCCCTTCGAGCTGGAGGCGATCAAGCAGCTGTCGTTCAGTGCCGTCGAGGGCATCCTGGGGCAGTTCGTCCCCGCGGATCCACCCGCGGCCGAACCGTTCGACCCGGACGACCCCCGGTGAGCGGCGACGGGAACGAGGCCGCCGCCCGGCTGCTGGCCGACCTCCGGGTCGAGATCGCCCGGGCCGACAGCAAGGCGTCCCTGCTGGTCGGAGCGCTCGGAATGACCGCCGGGGTGCTCAGCGCCCAGCTCGCCGGACGGCACTGGCAGCCCGGCCTGCTGTCCGCGCCGGGCCGGGTCGTGTGGTGGGCGGGGGCGGTCGCGCTCGCGGTGTCGCTGCCCGCGCTGCTGCTGGCCGTACTGCCCCGCTCGCTCAGCACCGAATGGTGGGCCGGGGTGCCCCTCTCCTACTTCGGGGACGTCCGCTCCGCGGACCGGCAGGGCCGGCTCGCCGAAGCCCTCGCCGCCACCGACGACGACCCCGCCGCCGCGCTCCGCGCGGCCCTCGCCGCGAACAGCCGGATCGCCGTCCGCAAGCACCAGTGGATCCGGACCGGGCTGCTCGCCTTCTGCGCGGGCGCGCTCCTGCTGCCCACGGCCCTCCTCATCGGCTGACCGGAGACCTCCCATGGACCCGCTGTCCGACCCCGCGCCGGACCACCGACCGGCCGACGACCTCGCCTACCGCCACGCTCCCGGCACCCGGGTCACCTATCGGGCCCGCCAGCGCGGCCTCGACGGCACCGCCTGGCTGCGGCTCGCGCTGCACCTGCCCGGCTTCCTGCTCGGTCTCGTGCTCGTGGGGGCCGCGGCGCTCGCCCTGGAGGCCTGGCTCGGACCGCCCGCCTGGGCCACGGTCGGGCTCTGGGCGGGCTCCGGCGCGCTCGTCTTCCACCGGCCCACCGAAGAGCGCATCGCCAAGCACCTGCTGCGGCTGCACCGGCCGCTCCCCCATGAACTGGCCGTGCTCGCCCCGGTGTGGCGCGAGGTCACCGCCCGCGCCGGCGTCGACGGCGGCCGCTACCAACTGTGGATCGAGGACAGCGACGACCTCAACGCGTTCGCCGCCGCCGGGCACATCGTGGGGGTCACCCGGCATGCGCTGGAGCGGCTGCCCCGCTCCCAGCTGGCCGCCGTACTCGCCCACGAGCTGGGCCACCACACCGGCGGCCACGCATGGGCCGGGCTGCTCGGGCAGTGGTACGGGCTCCCCGCGCGGGCCTGCCGACAGGCGCTGGCCCGCGTGCGGGTCCGGGCCGCCCGCGCCCTCTCCCCCACCGCCACCCTCGTGGTCCTCGCGCTCGGCGGTTATCTGGCGTACCGCACCCTGGCCGCGACCTACGGGCTGCCGCTGCTCCTGCTCGCCCTCCCCTGGCTGGCGGCGGCGGTCGGGCGCCGGGCCGAGCTGCGCGCCGACGCGCACGCCGCGGGCCTCGGCTTCGCGCCGATGCTGGCCGCCCTGCTGCGCCGCTCGCTGGACGAGGAAGCAAGCGGCGGCCCGGAGGCAACCCGGCTCCTGTCCCGCCTCCTGTCGAGCCACCCCGACCACCGGACCCGGCTCCACCACCTCCAGCCGTACCTGGACCCCACAACGCCGCAGGGCGGTCACCCTCTCGGGTGACCGCCCTGCGGTTACTGCCTACTGCCTACTGCGGTGCCGCGACTCAGCCGTTGTACGGGCCGTAGTCGTAGTCCTCCAGCGGGACGGCCTGGCCGGAGCCCGTGCCGAACGGCGAGTAGTCGATGTCGTCGTAGCCGACGGCCGAGTACATCGCGGCCTTGGCTTCCTCGGTCGGCTCGACCCGGATGTTGCGGTAGCGGGACAGACCCGTACCGGCCGGGATGAGCTTACCGATGATGACGTTCTCCTTGAGGCCGATCAGGGAGTCGGACTTGGCGTTGATCGCCGCGTCCGTCAGAACCCTGGTCGTCTCCTGGAAGGACGCCGCCGACAGCCACGACTCGGTCGCGAGCGAGGCCTTGGTGATACCCATCAGCTGCGGACGGCCGGAGGCGGGGTGACCGCCCTCGGTGACCACGCGACGGTTCTCGGTCTCGAACTTCGACCGCTCGACCAGCTCGCCCGGAAGCAGCTCCGCGTCGCCGGACTCGATGATCGTCACGCGGCGCAGCATCTGCCGGATGATGATCTCGATGTGCTTGTCGTGGATCGACACGCCCTGCGAGTTGTAGACCTTCTGGACTTCGCCGACCAGGTGGACCTGCACCGCGCGCTGACCGAGGATGCGCAGCACGTCGTGCGGGTTGGTGGCACCCGCGGTGAGCTTCTGGCCCACCTCGACGTGGTCACCCTCGTGCACGAGGACCTTGGCGCGCTTGGAGATCGGGAACGCCGTCTCCTCGGCACCGTCGTCCGGCGTGATGACGATCTTCTTGGTCTTCTCGGTCTCCTCGATCCGCACGCGGCCGGCGGCCTCGGAGATCGGGGCGACACCCTTCGGGGTACGGGCCTCGAAGAGCTCGACGACACGCGGCAGACCCTGCGTGATGTCGTCACCGGCCACACCACCGGTGTGGAAGGTACGCATCGTCAGCTGGGTACCGGGCTCACCGATGGACTGGGCGGCGATGATGCCGACCGCCTCACCGATGTCGACCAGCTTGCCGGTGGCGAGCGAGCGTCCGTAGCAGAAGGCACAGGTGCCGACCGCGGACTCACAGGTCAGGACCGAGCGGGTCTTGACCTCCTCGACGCCGTTGGCGACCAGGGCGTCGATCAGGACGTCACCGAGGTCGACGTTGGCCGGCGCGATGACCTTGCCGTCGATGACGACGTCCTCGGCCAGCATGCGGGCGTAGATCGAGGTCTCGACGTCGTCGGCCTTGCGCAGGACACCGGTCTCGTCCCGAACGGCGATCTTGAGCTTCAGACCGCGCTCGGTACCGCAGTCCTCCTCGCGGATGATGACGTCCTGCGAGACGTCCACCAGACGACGGGTGAGGTAACCCGAGTCGGCGGTACGCAGGGCGGTGTCCGCCAGACCCTTACGGGCACCGTGCGTGGAGATGAAGTACTCCAGAACGGTGAGGCCCTCACGGAACGAGGCCTTGATGGGACGCGGGATGGTCTCGTTCTTCGCGTTCGACACCAGACCACGCATACCGGCGATCTGTCGCATCTGCATCATGTTTCCTCGGGCACCCGAGTCAACCATCATGAAGATGGGGTTCGTCTTGGGGAAGTTCGCGTTCATCGCCTCGGCAACCTCGTTGGTCGCCTTGGTCCAGATCGCGATGAGCTCCTGCGTGCGCTCGTCCTTGGTGATCAGGCCGCGCTCGTACTGCTTCTGGACCTTCTCGTCCTGCTCCTCGTAGCCCTTGACGATGGCCTTCTTGGCCTCGGGCACGACGACGTCGGAGATGGCCACGGTGACGCCCGAACGGGTCGCCCAGTGGAAGCCCGCCGCCTTCAGGTTGTCGAGCGTCGCCGCCACGATGACCTTGGGGTAGCGCTCGGCCAGGTCGTTGACGATCTCGGAGAGCTGCTTCTTGCCCACCGAGTAGTCGACGAACGGGTAGTCCTCGGGCAGCAGCTCGTTGAAGAGCGCGCGGCCCAGGGAGGTGCGCAGACGGAAGCTGTCGCCCGGCTGGAACTCCTGCTCGCCCTCTTCCGCGACCGGCGGCACCCAGCCGCGCGGCGGGATGGTGCCCACCGGGAAGCGGATGTCGACCTGCGACTGGAGCGCGAGCTCGCCGTTGTCAAACGCCATGGTCGCCTCGGCCGTGGAGCCGAACGCGCGGCCCTCGCCCTTGGTGTCACGGAGGTCGCCGTCGGTGGTCAGGAAGAACAGACCGAGGACCATGTCCTGGGTCGGCATCGTGACCGGCCGGCCGTCGGCGGGCTTGAGGATGTTGTTCGAGGACAGCATCAGGATGCGGGCCTCGGCCTGCGCCTCCGCGGAGAGCGGGAGGTGCACGGCCATCTGGTCACCGTCGAAGTCCGCGTTGAACGCGGTGCAGACGAGCGGGTGGATCTGGATGGCCTTGCCTTCGACCAGCTGGGGCTCGAAGGCCTGGATGCCGAGACGGTGCAGCGTGGGCGCACGGTTCAGCAGCACCGGGTGCTCGGCGATGACCTCTTCGAGCACGTCGTAGACGACCGTACGGCCGCGCTCGACCATGCGCTTCGCCGACTTGATGTTCTGCGCGTGGTTCAGGTCGACCAGGCGCTTCATCACGAACGGCTTGAAGAGCTCCAGCGCCATGGCCTTCGGCAGACCGCACTGGTGCAGCTTCAGCTGCGGACCGACGACGATCACGGAACGCGCGGAGTAGTCCACGCGCTTGCCGAGGAGGTTCTGGCGGAAGCGACCCTGCTTGCCCTTGAGCATGTCGCTCAGGGACTTCAGGGGGCGGTTGCCGGGACCGGTCACCGGACGACCACGACGACCGTTGTCGAAGAGGGCGTCGACGGCCTCCTGAAGCATGCGCTTCTCGTTGTTCACGATGATCTCGGGGGCACCGAGGTCGAGAAGGCGCTTCAGGCGGTTGTTGCGGTTGATCACGCGGCGGTACAGGTCGTTCAGGTCGGAGGTCGCGAAGCGGCCACCGTCCAGCTGCACCATCGGACGCAGGTCCGGCGGGATCACCGGCACGCAGTCCAGCACCATGCCCTTGGGGCTGTTGCTGGTCTGCAGGAACGCGGAGACGACCTTGAGGCGCTTGAGCGCGCGGGTCTTCTTCTGGCCCTTGCCGGTACGGATGATCTCGCGGAGGCGCTCGGCCTCTTCCTCGAGGTCGAAGGACTCCAGGCGCTTCTGCAGCGCCGCGGCACCCATCGAACCGTCGAAGTACGTGCCGAAGCGGTCACGCAGCTCGCGGTAGAGCAGCTCGTCGCCCTCGAGGTCCTGGACCTTGAGGTTCTTGAAGCGCGACCAGACCTCGTCCAGACGGTCGATCTCGCGCTGCGCACGGTCGCGCAGCTGCTTCATCTCGCGCTCGGCACCCTCGCGCACCTTGCGGCGCACGTCGGCCTTCGCGCCCTCGGCCTCGAGCTCGGCCAGGTCGGTCTCGAGCTTCTTGGCGCGGCCTTCGAGGTCCGCGTCGCGGCGGTTCTCGATCTGCTGGCGCTCGACGGAGACGTGGGCCTCCAGCGACGGGAGGTCGCGGGTGCGGCGCTCGTCGTCCACGAACGTGATCATGTACGCGGCGAAGTAGATGACCTTTTCGAGGTCCTTCGGCGCGAGGTCCAGCAGGTAGCCAAGACGCGACGGAACGCCCTTGAAGTACCAGATGTGGGTGACGGGAGCGGCGAGCTCGATGTGGCCCATCCGCTCGCGACGCACCTTGGCGCGCGTGACTTCGACGCCACAGCGCTCACAGATGATGCCCTTGAAGCGGACACGCTTGTACTTGCCGCAGTAGCACTCCCAGTCCCGGGTCGGACCGAAGATCTTCTCGCAGAAGAGTCCGTCCTTCTCGGGCTTGAGCGTGCGGTAGTTGATGGTCTCCGGCTTCTTGACCTCGCCGTGGGACCAGGTTCGGATGTCGTCCGCGGTGGCAAGGCCGATCCGCAGCTCGTCGAAGAAGTTGACGTCGAGCACTGTGCGTCAATCCCTCTTTCGGGGTCGAGTCTCAATCATGGTCTGAACGGTCCCGGGGATGACGGGGGGCTCTTGAGCGAGCCCCCCGTCAGGCCCGTCAGACCTCTTCGACGCTGCTCGGCTCACGCCGGGACAGGTCGATACCGAGCTCCTCCGCCGCGCGGAAGACGTCCTCGTCGGTGTCGCGCATCTCGATGGACATGCCGTCCGAGGACAGCACCTCCACGTTGAGGCAGAGCGACTGCATTTCCTTGATGAGCACCTTGAAGGACTCGGGAATGCCCGGCTCGGGGATGTTCTCGCCCTTGACGATGGCCTCGTACACCTTCACGCGGCCGGTGACGTCATCGGACTTGATGGTCAGCAGCTCCTGGAGGGCGTAAGCGGCGCCATAAGCCTCGAGCGCCCACACCTCCATCTCACCGAAGCGCTGGCCACCGAACTGCGCCTTACCACCCAGCGGCTGCTGCGTGATCATCGAGTACGGACCGGTCGACCGAGCGTGGAGCTTGTCGTCGACCAGGTGGTGGAGCTTGAGGATGTACATGTAGCCGACCGAGACCGGCTCCGGGAACGGCTCGCCGGAGCGGCCGTCGAACAGGTGCGCCTTGCCGGAGGGCAGGACCAGGCGGTCGCCGTCGCGGTTCGGGATGGTGTGCTCGAACAAGCCGGTCAGCTCGTCCTCGCGGGCACCGTCGAACACCGGGGTGGCGACGTTCGTGCCGGGCTCGACGCGGTCGGCGCCGATGGCCTTCAGCCGCTCGGCCCACTCCTCGCCGAGGCCGGAGACGTCCCAGCCGCGGCTGGCGAGCCAGCCGAGGTGGATCTCCAGAACCTGTCCCGGGTTCATTCGGGACGGGACACCCAGCGGGTTCAGGATGATGTCGACCGGCGTGCCGTCCTCAAGGAAGGGCATGTCCTCGATCGGAAGGATCTTGGAGATGACACCCTTGTTGCCGTGGCGGCCGGCGAGCTTGTCACCGTCGGTGATCTTGCGCTTCTGGGCGACGTAGACGCGGACCAGCTGGTTCACGCCCGGGGGAAGCTCGTCGCCCTCTTCGCGGTCGAAGACGCGGACGCCGATGACCTTGCCGATCTCACCGTGGGGGACCTTGAGCGAGGTGTCGCGCACCTCGCGGGCCTTCTCACCGAAGATCGCGCGGAGCAGGCGCTCTTCCGGGGTCAGCTCGGTCTCGCCCTTGGGCGTGACCTTGCCGACCAGGATGTCGCCCGCGACGACGTCCGCACCGATGCGGATGATGCCGCGCTCGTCGAGGTCCGCGAGGACCTCCTCGGAGACGTTCGGGATGTCCCGGGTGATCTCCTCGGGGCCCAGCTTGGTGTCACGGGCGTCGACCTCGTGCTCCTCGATGTGGATCGAGGAGAGGACGTCGTCCTGTACGAGGCGCTGCGACAGGATGATCGCGTCCTCGTAGTTGTGACCTTCCCAGGGCATGAACGCGACGAGCAGGTTCTTGCCGAGGGCCATTTCGCCCTCTTCGGTCGCCGGACCGTCGGCGAGGACCTGCGCCTCGATGATGCGGTCACCCTCGTTGACGATGACCTTCTGGTTGACCGAGGTGCCCTGGTTCGAGCGGGAGAACTTCGCGACGCGGTACGTGGTGTACGTACCGTCGTCGTTCGCGACGGTGATGTAGTCGGCCGAGACCTCCTGGACGACACCGTCCTTCTCCGCCTTGATCGAGTCACCGGCGTCGACGGCGCAGCGGTACTCCATGCCGGTGCCGACGAGCGGCGCCTCCGCCTTGATGAGCGGAACGGCCTGGCGCATCATGTTCGCGCCCATGAGGGCGCGGTTGGCGTCGTCGTGCTCCAGGAAGGGGATCATCGCGGTCGCGACGGACACCATCTGGCGCGGGGAGACGTCCATGTAGTCGACGTCGTCACCGGCGATGTAGTCGATCTCGCCACCACGACGGCGGACCAGCACGCGGTTCTCGGTGAAGCGCATCTCGTCGCTCAGGCCGGCGTTGGCCTGGGCGATGACGAAGCGGTCTTCCTCGTCGGCCGTCAGGTAGTCGACGTCGTCGGTGACGACGCCCTCGACGACCTTGCGGTACGGGGTCTCGACGAAACCGAACGCGTTGACGCGGCCGTAGGACGCGAGCGAACCGATCAGACCGATGTTCGGGCCTTCAGGGGTTTCGATCGGGCACATGCGGCCGTAGTGCGACGGGTGAACGTCTCGGACCTCGAAGCCGGCCCGCTCACGGGACAGACCACCCGGACCGAGCGCCGACAGGCGGCGCTTGTGGGTGAGACCCGACAGCGGGTTGTTCTGGTCCATGAACTGCGACAGCTGGCTGGTGCCGAAGAACTCCTTGATGGAGGCGACGACCGGCCGGATGTTGATCAGGGTCTGCGGCGTGATCGCCTCGACGTCCTGCGTGGTCATGCGCTCGCGCACGACGCGCTCCATACGAGCCAGACCCGTGCGGACCTGGTTCTGGATGAGCTCGCCGACGTTGCGCAGACGACGGTTGCCGAAGTGGTCGATGTCGTCGGTCTCGACGACGATCGGACGGCCCGACTCGCCCACCGTCTCGGTCTCGCCGGCGTGCAGCTTGACCAGGTAGCGGATGGTGGCGATGACGTCGTCCGTCGTCAGCACACCGGCGTCGAGCGGCTCGTCGGCGCCGAGCTTCTTGTTGACCTTGTAGCGGCCGACCTTGGCGAGGTCGTAACGCTTCGGGTTGAAGTAGAGGTTCTCGAGCAGCGTCTGCGCGGCCTCACGGGTCGGCGGTTCGCCCGGACGCAGCTTGCGGTAGATGTCGAGCAGCGCGTCGTCCTGACCCTGGGTGTGGTCCTTCTCCAGGGTGGCGCGCATGGACTCGTACTCGCCGAACTCCTCCAGGATCTGCTCGGTGGTCCAACCGAGAGCCTTCAGGAGAACGGTGACGGACTGCTTGCGCTTGCGGTCGATGCGGACACCGACCATGTCGCGCTTGTCGATCTCCATCTCCAGCCAGGCACCCCGGGACGGGATGATCTTGGCGGAGAAGATGTCCTTGTCGGACGTCTTGTCGATGGAGGAGTCGAAGTAGACACCGGGAGAACGGACGAGCTGCGACACCACGACACGCTCGGTGCCGTTGATGACGAAGGTGCCCTTGTTGGTCATCAGCGGGAAGTCGCCCATGAAGACCGTCTGGGACTTGATCTCGCCAGTCTCGTTGTTGGTGAACTCGGCCGTGACGAACAGCGGCGCCGCGAACGTGAAGTCGCGGTCCTTGCACTCGTCGACGGAGTTCTTCGCGGGTTCGAAACGGTGGTCGCGGAAGGTCAGCGACATCGACCCGGAGAAGTCCTCGATCGGCGAGATCTCCTCGAAGATCTCTTCCAGACCGGACTTGGTGGGGACGTCCTGTCCGCTCTCCAAAGCCGACTCGACGCGAGACTTCCAGGCGGCGTTACCGAGCAGCCAGTCAAAGCTTTCGGTCTGCAGCGCCAGGAGGTTCGGAACCTCGAGAGGCTCCTTGATCTTTGCAAAGGAGATGCGCAGCGGGGCGGTGCTGGCACCGTTGTTCGTATTGGTCGAGGCGTTGCGCGAGGCGGCCAAGAGGGGGTCCTTCCGAGGGCTCGGACTCACTACGCGCGTACCGGTCCCAGCTGACACAGAAGACGAACTTCCCCTATCCGGTCCAAAGAACCAGGTCAGGGTGATCAGTCAGGTGTGCTCTAGCGTAGGTATGCCCCTGGCGACGGGCAGGGGGCAGCTAACAGGCAGCGCAAAGGGTCAGTGTAGCCACTTGGCTCACTGATGTCCAGACCAGCCTTCTGGAGTCCGGCAACAGGCCTTCCCCTTGTTGGTAATGCTGCGGCCCTCGCACACAGAGCGCGTATCAGTACTGCCCTCTTTGTAACCGATCCATGCCTCGGGATACGGATCGGCTGGTCCAAGCTGGCAACGGCTCTGAGAATTGCGCGCCGCGTGCCGTTCGTCAAGGCCCCCTGCTCCGTGCGGATCATCACCGGGCCCTGTCACGGAGCAACGAAGATCACCCTACTCCCCAACGAGACCAGGGCAAATCAGGCACCGCGGGTACGCCGAAGGGCGACCACCCTTACGGGTGATCGCCCTTCGCAGAGGCCCTGTGAGGGCCTCAGAGGTGTTACTTGACCTCGACGCCGGCGCCGGCGGCCTTGAGGGACTCGGCAGCCTTGTCAGCGGCCTCCTTGGCGACCTTCTCGAGGACGGGCTTCGGGGCGCCGTCCACGAGGTCCTTGGCCTCCTTGAGACCCAGGGAGGTCAGCTCGCGCACGACCTTGATGACCTGGATCTTCTTGTCACCGGCGGAGGTGAGGATGACGTCGAACTCGTCCTGCTCCTCGACGGCGTCGGCAGGCGCGCCCGGGCCGGCCGGACCGGCGACGGCGACGGCCGCGGCGGCGGTGACGTCGAACTTCTCCTCGAACGCCTTCACGAACTCGGAGAGCTCGATGAGGGTGAGCTCCTCGAACTGGGCGAGCAGGTCTTCCTGGCTGAGCTTCGCCATGATGGGCGATCCTTCCACTTAATTCGGCAGGTGCCGGATGTATTGAGAGGCGGGCGTAACGGCCCGCTACGACCCACGCACTAGGCGGCGTGGATCAGTGCGCGAGCCGAATTACTCGGCACCGCCCTGCTCGGCGAGCTTGACGCGAAGCGCTTCCGCGGTGCGGACGAACTTCGACGGCAGCGCCTGGAAGAGCGAGGCAGCCTGAGACTGCTTGCCCTTGAACGCGCCGGCCAGCTTGCTGAGCAGAACCTCGCGGGACTCGAGGTCCGCAAGCTTCTTGATCTCATCGGCGGTCAGCGCCTTACCGTCAAGGACACCGCCCTTGATGATGAGGTTCGGGTTCTCCTTGGCGAAGTCACGCAGGCTCTTCGCCGACTCCACCGGGTCACCGGTGATGAAGGCGACCGCGGTCGGACCAGTGAACTGGTCGTCGAGCGCGGTGATCCCGGCCTGGTTGGCCGCAATCTTGGTCAGCGTGTTCTTCACCACGGCGTACTGGGCGTTCTCACCGAGCGAACGACGCAGCGTCTTGAGCTGCGCGACGGTGAGACCCCGGTACTCGGTCAGCACGGCGGCGTTCGAGTCGCGGAACTGGTCCGTGAGCTCGGCTACCGCGGCAGCCTTGTCGGGCCTTGCCATAGAGCGTCGGCCTCCTTCCGGGTGATGAGGACCGCTCAGAAGGGGCTAAAACGAAAACGCCCCGGCACAGGGCTCGGGGCGTGGCTCAACCGGAACGAATTCCGGGAACTTTGCTCTGAACACCTGCGCAGGTCGTTCGCAGCTAGCGAATCCTTCGGCCGCCGTCCTCTTGCGAGCACGGCAACGACCAGCGGTCTTTGGCTTCTCCGGAAGAGTACGTGAACCACCCGATGCGGAGCAAATCCGCTCGGGGCACCGCCTCGACGGCGCCCCGGGCGGTGGCCCCCGAAGCGGCCTCGCGGGTCAGTAACCCAGGCCCTTCAGCTTGTCGTCGGTCTCTTTCAGGCTCTTGTCGACGTCCTTGAGGGTGTCGTCGACACCCTTCATGACGTCGTCGAAGGCCACCGTGTCCCCCGCCGGCGGCGCCTGGACCGCGGGCGTCGTGCCGAACCCGGAGAACTTCGCCGTGGTCTTGGACGGTCCCGCGTCCCCGCTCGCCGTGACGGTGTCGACGCGGACGGGGTAGCCGTCCTTGCTGATCCAGAGGTCGATCTCCAGCGACTTGACCTCCTGGACCGACTCGTGGAGGTACTGGCGGTTCTTCTCCTCCATGACCTTGCTGGAATCGTCCGCCTTGACGAGGTCCGCGTGGGTGAGGACGGCCTTGTAGTGCTCGGTGTCCACGCCGTCGAGCCGCTCCGCCGCGACGTGCTTGAGGCCCTCCTGGCCCAGGGTCATCGCGAGGTACTCGGCCGGGTCCTCGTTGAGCCGGACACCGGGCTTGCCGTCCTTGGAGAGGTTCATCTTCATCCAGGACTTGCCCTGTACGGGCTTGTCCGACTTGGTGTAGACGAGGTCGCCGATCATGATCGACCGGGCGGCCGGCCTCTCACCCTTGATCATGACGTCGTGGCTCGACGGGTACCAGCCCTTGGAGCCGGACTGGGTCGAGGTCTTGCCGTCGGCCTCGACGGTCGACAGCTCCGCCTTGGCGAACTTGGCCGCCACCGTCTTGAGGTAGGCCGCCTTCACCGCCTCCGCGGGCGTCCGGGCCTTCGCCTCACCGCCCTTGGACCCGGTGGTCCCGCCCTTGCCCGCGTCGGCCTCGTCGCCGCCACAGGCCGTGAGGCCGCCCACGAGCAGTGCGGCGCCCGCCAGGGCGGCACCCGTTCGCGTCCAGACAGCCTTGTTCATCTCGTACTCCCCGTAAAAAAGAAAGATCTCGTTCGCGCGCGACCACGGCGGGACCCCCGTCCCCGGCATGATCGTTTGATTGAATCTTTACCCTATCGGGCGCTTGGATGATCTCTTCATGATTTTCGGGGCGGAACGCGAGAACGGGCCTCGCTCCCCCTCTGCAGGGAGAACGAGGCCCGTTCGGGCAACCAGCGGGCCGTCAGGCCCGGCCAGGTCAGACCGCGGCCGGGTCTTCCTCGACGAGGAGGTTCCGGGTGCGGTTCTGGTCCAGGATGATGCCGGGGCCCATCGTGGTGCTCAGGGCGGCCTTCTTGATGTAGCGGCCCTTCGCGGCGGACGGCTTCAGACGCAGGATCTCGTCCAGGGCCGCGCCGTAGTTCTCGACGAGCTGCTCATCGGTGAAGGAGACCTTGCCGATGATGAAGTGCAGGTTCGAGTGCTTGTCGACGCGGAACTCGATCTTGCCACCCTTGATCTCGGTGACAGCCTTGGCGACGTCCATCGTGACGGTGCCGGTCTTCGGGTTCGGCATGAGGCCACGGGGACCGAGCACGCGGCCGAGGCGGCCGACCTTGCCCATGAGGTCCGGGGTGGCCACAACGGCGTCGAACTCGTTGAGGCGGTTGCCCTTCGCGATCTCGTCGATCAGCTCGTCGTTGCCGACAATGTCGGCGCCGGCGGCTTCCGCGGCCGCTGCACGGTCACCGGTCGCGAAGACCAGGACCCGGGCGGTCTTGCCGGTGCCGTGCGGGAGGTTCACGGTGCCACGGACCATCTGGTCGGCCTTGCGCGGGTCGACACCCAGGCGGAAGGCGACCTCGACGGTGCTGTCGAACTTGGTCGCGGAGGTCTCCTTGGCGAGACGGACGGCCTCGAGCGGGGCGTAGAGCTTGTCCCGGTCGACCTTGGCGTCCGCAGCGCGGAGAGTCTTGCTGCGCTTCACTTCTGCTCCTGTTTGCAGATACACCATGCGGCTTCCGCCGCGTGGCAGGGTGTGGAGTCGTGGTGCGGACCAGCGCTGGTCCTACCACTGGGGGCGTGCGAGGGGCTGGATCAGCCCTCGACCGTGATGCCCATCGAGCGGGCGGTGCCGGCGATGATCTTCTCGGCGGCGGCCAGGTCGTTGGCGTTCAGGTCGGGCATCTTCAGCGTGGCGATCTCGCGGACCTGGGCGCCGGTGAGCTTGGCGACCTTGGTCTTGTGCGGCTCGCCCGAGCCCTTCTCCACACCCGCGTGCTTGAGGATGAGGCGCGCGGCCGGGGGGGTCTTCGTCACGAAGGTGAAGGAGCGGTCGTCGTAGACCGTGATCTCCACCGGCACGACCATGCCACGCTGCGACTCGGTCGCGGCGTTGTAGGCCTTGCAGAACTCCATGATGTTGACGCCGTGCTGACCGAGCGCGGGGCCGACCGGCGGCGCCGGGTTGGCCGCACCGGCCTTGATCTGGAGCTTGATGAGCCCCGTGATCTTCTTCTTCTTGGGAGGCATTGCTCTCTCCGGGTCCTGTGAGAGTTTTTCGCCGCCAACCGGTCATCCGGATGGAGGCATACCGCACCACGATAACGGGTATCAGGGCGGGGCTGAAAACCCAGCAGGTCAGACCGCCCTTTTCGGGGCGATCTGACCTGGCTGGAAGCGTGTGTCAGAAGGGCTGGACCGGCGGGACCGGATCAGTTCTTCTGGATCTGGTCGAAGCTCAGCTCGACCGGGGTCTCGCGGCCGAAGATCTCGACGAGGCCCTTGACCTTCTTCGAGTCCGGGTTGATCTCGTTGATGGTCGCCTGGAGCGTGGCGAACGGGCCGTCGGTGACGGTGACCGAGTCGCCGACCTCGAAGTCCAGGACCTCGATGGTGCGCTTGACGGCGGGCGCGGGCAGACCGGCCTCTTCCGCGGCCAGCTTGGCGGCCTTCTCCTGCGCCTCGGGGGCGAGCATCTTGACGATCTCGTCGAGGGTCAGCGGGTACGGGTCGTAGGCGTTGCCCACGAAGCCGGTGACGCCGGGGGTGTTGCGGACGACGCCCCAGGACTCGTTCGTCAGATCCATGCGGACGAGAACGTAACCGGGCAGCTTGTTCTGCCGGACGTTCTTGCGCTCGCCGTTCTTGATCTGGACGATCTCTTCCTCGGGCACCTCGGCCTGGTAGATGAACTCCTCGACGTTCAGCGAGACGGCGCGCTGCTCCAGGTTGGCCTTCACGCGCTTCTCGTAGCCCGCGTAGGTGTGGATCACGTACCACTCGCCGGGCAGCAGGCGCAGTTCGTCGCGCAGGGCCTGGATCGGGTCGACCGGCTCGGCGGGCTCTTCGGCCTCGTCCTCGTCCGCATCGGTGACCTCGGCGTCCGCGTCGCCGGCTTCGGCGTCCTCGGCCTCGGCGTCGTCCGCGTCCACCTCGTCGGCGTCGTCCTCGACGGCCTCGGCGTCTTCGTCGGCGGCGTCTTCGTCAGCCTCGGCGGTCTCGGCGTCGTCCTCGACGTGCACGGCGGCCTCTTCGGCCGCGACACCGGCCTCGGCGTCGGCGATCTCGGCCTCGTCAGGGTTCGCAGCGTCCGCCGCCTCGACGATGTCGAGCGCGTCCTCGACGGACTCGACGGAGTCGGGGCTCGCGTTCAGGTTCGGGTCAGACACGGTGGCTGCTTCTTCCTGGATACAAAATGGGGTGGAACATGCGAAAACGGGCGGCACCCATCAAGGTGCCGCCCTCCGCGGGGACTAGCCGAAGACGAACTTGATGGCCGACTGGAACCCATAGTCAATCACGGTAACGAGACCGATCATGATGACCACGAACACGATCACGACCGTGGTGTAGGTGGTCAGCTGGTTGCGAGTCGGCCAAACGACCTTGCGGAGCTCCGCGACGATCTGCCGGTAGAAGAGCGCGAGACGGCCCAGGGGGCCCTTCTTGCCGCGCTTGCCGCCCTTTCGGGCCTTCTTCTCGCGGGTCTCGTCCTCGGCGTCAGGCATGTCGATGGAGCCCACGGCGTCCGTCACGTCTCTCACCTGAATCCGGGTCATGGCCGTGCCGCGCCCCGGTTGAGCCGCACGGCGGTGCATAGATGTACGTACCTGCGCACACATCCGGCGAAGGAGTGTGGAGCAGGGCCGGAGGGACTCGAACCCCCAACCGCTGGTTTTGGAGACCAGTGCTCTACCAATTGAGCTACGACCCTTTGTGTTCCCAACCTACCGCATCCGCCTGAGTGCACGCAGTGCACGCATTTGGAGCGCCCGGTGAGGTCCAACGACAGGTGAGCATACGTGGTCGCGGCGCCGACGTCGAACAGAAGCCGCCCGGAGCTGCTCCGTCCGGTACCTGAAACGTTGTGCGGCGCCACTTTGCAGTCTGGGACGATTGGCCGCATGACCTCTGCAACGCCTTCTTCCGAGCGCCGGGTGTCCGCCCGTATCGGCGCCATTTCCGAGTCCGCCACCCTCGCCGTCGACGCCAAGGCCAAGGCCCTCAAGGCCGCCGGCCGTCCGGTCATCGGCTTCGGCGCCGGCGAGCCCGACTTCCCGACCCCCGACTACATCGTCGAGGCGGCGGTCGAGGCCTGCCGCAACCCGAAGTACCACCGCTACACGCCGGCCGGCGGTCTGCCGGAGCTGAAGAAGGCCATCGCGGAGAAGACCCTGCGCGATTCCGGCTACGCCGTCGACCCGGCCCAGATCCTCGTCACCAACGGCGGCAAGCAGGCCATCTACGAGGCCTTCGCCGCGATCCTCGACCCGGGCGACGAGGTCATCGTCCCGGCCCCCTACTGGACCACCTACCCGGAGTCGATCCGCCTCGCGGGCGGTGTCCCGGTGGACGTCGTCGCCGACGAGACCACCGGTTACCGGGTCTCCGTGGAACAGCTGGAAGCGGCGCGCACCGACCGTACGAAGGTCGTCCTCTTCGTCTCGCCCTCCAACCCGACCGGCGCCGTCTACTCGGAGGAGGACGCCCGCGCCATCGGCGAGTGGGCCGCGGAGCACGGCCTGTGGGTGCTGACGGACGAGATCTACGAGCACCTGGTCTACGGCGACGCGACGTTCACCTCGCTGCCCGTGCTGGTGCCCGCGCTCGCCGACCGCTGCATCGTCGTCAACGGCGTGGCCAAGACGTACGCCATGACGGGCTGGCGCGTCGGGTGGGTCATCGGCCCGAAGGACGTCGTCAAGGCGGCGACGAACCTCCAGTCGCACGCCACGTCCAACGTCTCCAACGTGGCGCAGGTCGCGGCGCTGTCGGCGGTATCGGGCAACCTGGACGCCGTCGCGGAGATGCGCAAGGCCTTCGACCGCCGCCGCCAGACCATGGTGAAGATGCTGAACGAGATCGACGGCGTCTTCTGCCCGACCCCGGAGGGCGCGTTCTACGCGTACCCCTCGGTCAAGGAGCTGCTCGGCAAGGAGATCCGCGGCAAGCGCCCGCAGACCTCGGTCGAGCTGGCGGCCCTGATCCTGGACGAGGCCGAGGTCGCGGTCGTCCCGGGCGAGGCCTTCGGCACCCCGGGCTACCTGCGCCTCTCCTACGCCCTCGGTGACGAGGACCTGGTGGAGGGCGTGACCCGGATCCAGAACCTGCTGGCCGAGGCCAAGGCCTAGAGCGGCCCGCCGGCGGGGCTGATTTTTCAGCCCCGCCGGCGTTTGAGGCGCGGGGTCCGGGGCGGAGCCCCGGGGGCCCGAACTGCGTTCGGGCGGCCCCTCGATCGGGAAACGGGCTCCCGCGGACGCGATTCGTACGGCAGGATCACCGGATGGAGCACGTACGCGATCTCACGCTTCTGCCGAAAGCCCACCTCCACCTGCACTTCACGGGTTCCATGCGCCCGTCGACCCTGCTGGAGCTGGCCGACAAGTACGGCGTGCGGCTGCCCGACGCGCTGACCGGCGGAGAGCCACCCAAGCTGCGGGCCACCGACGAGCGCGGCTGGTTCCGCTTCCAGCGGCTCTACGACGCCGCCCGCTCCTGCCTGCGCGAGCCCGACGACATCCGGCGCCTGGTGCGCGAGGCCGCCGAGGAAGACGTCCGGGACGGCAGCGGGTGGCTGGAGATCCAGGTCGACCCGACCTCCTACGCCCCGCTGCTGGGCGGCATGATCCCGGCCGTCGAGATCATCCTGGATGCCGTGGACGCCGCCTCCCGCGAGACCGGCCTCGGGATGCGCGTGGTCATCGCCGCCAACCGCATGAAGCACCCGCTGGACGCCCGCACCCTGGCGCGGCTCGCCGTCCGCTACGCCGACCGCGGCATCGTCGGCTTCGGACTCTCCAACGACGAGCGCCGCGGCATGGCCCGCGACTTCGACCGGGCCTTCGCCATCGCCCGGGAGGGCGGCCTGCTCGCGGCCCCGCACGGCGGTGAGCTCGGCGGCCCCTCCTCCGTCCGGGACTGCCTGGACGACCTGCGCGCCTCCCGCGTCGGCCACGGCGTACGGGCGGCCGAGGACCCGCGGCTGCTGCAACGGCTGGCCGACCGGCAGATCACCTGCGAGGTCTGCCCCGCGTCCAACGTGGCGCTGGGGGTCTACGAGCGTCCCGAGGACGTCCCGCTGCGGACCCTCTTCGACGCCGGGGTGCCGATGGCGCTGGGCGCCGACGACCCGCTGCTCTTCGGGTCCCGGCTGGCGGCCCAGTACGAGATCGCCCGCCGCCACCACGCCTTCACGGACGCGGAGCTGGCGGAGCTGGCCCGCCAGTCGGTCCGCGGTTCGGCCGCCCCCTCGGACGTGCAGGCCAAGCTGCTGGCCGGGATCGACCACTGGCTGACCGGCTGACCGGCCGAGCGCCGGGGGCGGGCGTCAGCGGGTGAGGCGCAGGTCGCCTTCCCAGCAGTCGGCCCGGACCCGGTCGCCGTCGGTGAAGCCGATCTCCAGGTGGGTGCGGCCCTGCTCGGGCACCGCGAACTCGGCCACGGTCGCCACGGTGTCGCCCAGATGGCGCAGGAACGGGTGGTCGCCGAGGTCGTCACCGACCTCGATGCGGCCCCACTCCCCCATGTCGTAGGGCTCGTGCGGCCGGGCGGACTCGACGATGAGGCACCAGTCGGACCCGGTGGTGATGCGGGTGCAGTCGCCCTCGCTGTCGGTCAGCCAGACGTCGAGCGGGGCCTCGGAGCGTTCGCCCTCGTAGACGTGCCAGGACGCGACGACGCTGCTGATCGCGCGCCCCACGAGCCGGGTGGGGTCGGTACCGGCCCCGTGCAGGGGACAGAGCATGGGCGGCCGGGACTCCTCAGATGCTGACGCCGACCGTCACCGGTTCGTTGACCAGGGTGACGCCGAAGGCCGCGTGGACGCCCGCGACGACCTCGCGGGCCAGGGCGAGCAGGTCCTCGGTGGTGGCCTGACCGCGGTTGGTGAGCGCGAGGGTGTGCTTGGTCGAGATGCGGGCGGGGCCGGTGCCGTAGCCCTTGGTGAAGCCCGCCTTGTCGATCAGCCAGGCCGCGCTGGTCTTCGTACCGCCGTCGGCGGCCGGGTAGGCGGGCGGGGCGGTGTCGGGGCCGAGCCGGTCGTGGACGCGGGCGAGGAAGTCGGCGTAGGCCTCGTCGGTCAGCACGGGGTTGGTGAAGAAGGAGCCGGCCGACCAGGTGTCGTGGTCGGCGGGGTCGAGCACCATGCCCTTGCTCGCGCGCAGGCGCAGGACGGTCTCGCGGGCGGTGGCGGCCGGGACCCGGTCGCCCGCCTCGACGCCGAGGGCGCGGGCGGTCTCGGGGTACTTGATCGGCGCGGAGAGCCCGCCGGCGGCCTCCAGGGCGAAGCGGACGCGCAGCACGACGTAGCGTTCCGGCTGCTCCTTGAAGGTGCTGTGGCGGTACGAGAACGCGCACTCGGCGTTCGAGAGGGTGACCGTCTCGCCGAGCGTGCGGTCGTAGGCGACGACCTCGGTGAGGGTGCTGGAGACCTCCTGGCCGTACGCCCCCACGTTCTGGACCGGGGTCGCGCCCGCGGAGCCGGGGATCCCGGCGAGGCACTCGATGCCCGCGAGGCCCGCTTCGACGGTGCGGGCGACGGCCTCGCTCCAGTTCTCGCCCGCGGCGAGTTCGAGCGTGGTGCCGTCGAGGGTGAAGCCGGTGGTCGCGATGCGCAGGGCGGTGCCGTCGAAGCCCCGGTCGCCGATGACCAGGTTGCTGCCGCCGCCGATGAGCAGCAGCGGCGTACCGCTCTCGTCGGCCGCGCGCACGGCGGCGACGACCTCGGCGTCGGTGGTCGCGGTGACCAGCCGGGTGGCCGGGCCGCCGAGGCGGAAGGTGGTCAGCGGGGCGAGGGGGGCATCGTGGAGTTCCTGCACGGGGACAAGAGTACGGTCCGTGCCCCCCTGGCGGTGCGGGGCCACGGACCGTACGGGTTCCCCCGTGTCCCGGATCTCAGCGCCCGGCCTTCTCCTCGGCGAGGCGGCGCTCGGCCTCGGCCCAGCTCACGGGCGGCTCGGCGGCGTCCTGGGTCCAGTAGGTGAAGACCGACTCCTTCATGTACGCCCTCGCGGCCCGGGAGCTGGTGCGGTGCGGCTCGCTGCGGGCGAAGCGGTAGAGCGCGTCCCGGTCCTCCCAGGCGGAGAGGGTCAGGAAGGTCCGGCCGAGGACCCGCGCGCGCAGGGCGGCGCCGTGCGCTCCGGGGGCCTTGCGGATCTGGAGGACGATGCCGGGCGCCTTGAGGAAGAAGCGGACGGCGCCCAGGAGCGTGGTGGTCTCGAAGCTGGAGGCCATGACGTAGACCTGCGCGCCGGGGGCGGGCCGGCTGGGGGTCATCCAGGGGATGTCGGGCATGGTGCGCGCTCCTCGGCTGTCGGGATGGGACGGACGGTACGGGCGGCGGTGCGGGCGGTACGGGCGGCGGTACGGGCGGTGGTACGGGCCTCAGTTGGCCGGGACCTTGATCCTCTCCGGGGTCGCGGCGGCCCCGGAGCCGCCGACCGGGCCCAGGGCCTTGCGGCGCTGGGCGGCCCGGCCGGGGAGCAGCAGGGCGAGCAGCGCGGCCACGGCGACGGCGCCGGCGCCGATCCACAGGGCGGGGACGGTTCCGTCGGTGAAGGTGCGGGCGCTCTGGTAACCGCCCTGGGCGGCGAAGACCGAGGCGAGGACCGCGACGCCGAGGGCTCCGCCGAGCTCGCGCAGGGCGGCGTTGGCCCCGGAGGCCCTGCCCTGGTCGGCGGGGGCGACGGTGGACATCAGGACGTTGGAGGCCGGGGCGAAGTACAGGGCCATGCCGATGCCGCTGAGGATCAGAGCGGGGAGCTGGGCGGCGTACGACACGTCCGGGGCGAGCACCACGGCGAACCAGCCGAGGCCCAGGGCCTGGAAAGCGAGGCCGGTGGCGACGACCGGGCGGCCGCCGATGCGGTCGGAGAGGATGCCGGCGATCGGGGCGACGATCATCGGCATGCCGGTCCAGGGCAGCATGCGCAGCCCGGCTTCGGTGGGCGAGTACCCGGCGGCGCCCTGGAGGAACTGGCTGAGCAGGAAGATCGAACCGAACATGCCGAGGAACATCAGCAGGCTGGCCAG
The DNA here is from genome assembly GCF_056435825.1 of Streptomyces sp. NPDC043876. NCBI lineage: Bacteria > Bacillati > Actinomycetota > Actinomycetes > Kitasatosporales > Streptomycetaceae > Streptomyces > Streptomyces sp. NPDC043876. Next base: position 708,008 of record NZ_JBWKDV010000001.1, read on the forward strand.
GTTGATCCCGAGGAAGCCGCGGTCGCGGAAGAGGCGCATCGGGAGCATCGCGTTCGGGTTGCCGGAGCCGTGGTGGACGAATCCGGCGACGAGCGCGCCACCGAGGATCAGGCCGGTCAGCACCGGGGTGCTGGTCCAGCCGTCGGAGTTGGCGTTGACCAGGGCGTAGACGATGCCGAAGAGGCCGCCGCTGATGAGGAGCGTGCCGGGGAGGTCCAGGCGGGCGTTGGGCGCGGTGGACTCGGCGAGGCGCAGGCGGGCGAGCGGGATCAGGGCGAGGCCGATCGGCACGTTGAGCCAGAAGATCCACTGCCAGGAGATGTGCTCGGTGAGGCTGCCGCCGATGAGCGGGCCGCTGGCGACGGCGAGGCCGGTGACGGCGCCGTAGATGCCCAGCGCCATGCCGCGGCGGGCGGCCGGGACGGCCGCGGTCAGCAGGGTGAGGGTGAGCGGCATCATGATCGCGGCGCCGACGCCCTGGACGGCACGGGCGGCGATGAGGGCGTCGATGCCGGGCGAGAGCGCGGCCGCGGCGGAGGCGGCGGTGAAGACGCCGAGTCCGGTGACGAAGAGCTTGCGGCGGCCGAACCGGTCACCGAGGGCGGAGCCGAACATGAGCAGGACGGCGAAGGTGAGGGTGTAGGCGTTCACCGTCCATTCGAGGTCCTCCAGCGCGCCGCCGAGGTCCTCGCGGATGGCGGGGAGGGCGGTGGTGACGACGAGGTTGTCGAGGGCGGCCATGAAGCTGGCGACGCCGGTGAGGACGAGGGCCCAGACGGCGGGGCCGCGCAGGCGGGTGTCGGTGGCGGGCTGGTCGTGCGTGTTCACGTTCACGGTTCCCCCATGTGGAACGTTAGTTATCAATTACTAACTTTGCTGCCCAAAAAAAGGGGCCGCGGCGCCCTGCGGTCCTCGCCGGGCGCGCCCCGGCACTCACCCGGTGGGGCGGTGTTCGGGCCGCACGGACGGGTAGCAGTCGTCCCAGACCCGGTGGCCGGGCGGGAACCCCATGGCGGCGAGGGTGTTGATCAGCATGCCGTAGGCCATGAAGTCGGTGACCCCGACCGAACCCTCGCCCAGCGGACCCTCGACGGTGTCCCACAGCTCCATCCACCCGCTGCGGACCATCTCGCCGAACCCCGGCTCCCCGGCGGCCTCGGCGGCGGCGACGGTGACGTAGACCTGCAGCTGCATCTGGAGCTTGTCGGGCTGCTCCCTGATGAGCCGCATGTAGGCCTCGGCCATCGCCTGGAGGGCCTCCTCGCCGTGGAGGCCCTTGGAGGACTCGGCGAAGACGGCGCGGATGTCCTGCACGCAGCGGGTGGCGGCGGCGAGGAAGATGGCCTGCTTGTTGGGGAAGAGACGGAAGAGGTAGGGCTGCGAGACGCCGACGCGCTTGGCGATCGCCTCGGTGGAGGTCCCGTAGTACCCGCCCCGGGCGAACTCGTGCATCGCCGCGAGGATGACGCTCTCGCGTCGCTCGTCTGCGCTCATCCTGGCCATGCGGCTAAGTTAGTGGCCAATCACTAACTACGTCAACCGGTAGCCGGTGGCGAGTTGCGGGCGGGGCCGGGGCGGGGCCCGGGGGGGCGGGTCGGTGGCGCTCCCGACCCGGATGCGCGCCTCAATCGCCGGCGGGGCTGGGTGGGGCTCCGGTGGCCCGGACGTGCCCCGGGGGCCAGGGGCGGAACGGCCGGGCGCGGCTCCCGACCCGGCACAGTCGCCTCAAACGCCGGCGGGGCTGGGTATGACTCCGGTGGCCCGGAGGTTCCCCGGGGCCAGGGCGGATCAGCCGGGCGCGGCTCCGCGGCCAGGGGCGGAACGGTCGAGCGCGGCACCCGACCCGGCACCGTCGCCTCAAACGCCGGCGGGGCTGAAGTTGCTCGGGGTCGGCCACGGGGTGGCTCGGGTCGGCCATGGGATGGCTCGGGGCGGCGACGGGGTGGCTCTGGTTCGGCCACGGGATGGCTCGCAGGCGGCGACGGGGGCCGGGGTTGGGGGAACTAGGACCGGCTCGGCGGGGGAGTGGGGGTGGTGTGGGGTGTCCCCGCAGGCCGAGCAGAACCACTGCCGGTCAACCGGCCGACTCGGGTCGGGTTCTGCGAGCCGAGGAGACACCCCACAGCGCCCGCGCTCCCCCGCCCCACCCCGACCCCGCACAAACACCAGCCCCCACCACCTGCACCGCACCGCGCCGCGCCGCACAACGCACCGCACCGCACCCAGCCGACGCGCCCCCGCCCCCGGCCCCAACCCCGGGTCACCGACGGCCATACCCAGCCCCGCCGGCGATTGAGGCGCGGGCACGGGCCCGGGGACCACGCCCGGCCGATCCACCCCCGCCCCCGGCAAGGCGGGACCCCAGGACCGCGCCCGGCCGACCCACCCCCGGCCCCAACCCCGGGTCACCGACGGCCATACCCAGCCCCGCCGGCGATTGAGGCGCGGGCACGGGCCCCGGGACCGCGCCCGGCCGACCCACCCCCGCCCCCGGCAAGGCGGGGCCCCGGAACCGCGCCCGGCCGACCCACCCCCGCCCCCGGCAAGGCAAGGCAAGGCAAGGCCCCCCAGCCCCCTCAGCCCAGCTGGACCACCGCGCGCGACATGCCCAGCACCTTCAGGCCCGCGCTGGTCGCCGTCAGGTCGACCCGCACGCGGTCGCCCTCCAGCTTCGCCGCGACCTTGGCCGTGACCTCGATCACCGCACCCGCGTCATCGTTCGGCACGACCACCGGCTTGGTGAACCGCACCCCGTACTCCACCACCGCACCCGGGTCCCCCACCCAGTCCGTGACCACCCGGATCGCCTCGGCCATGGTGAACATGCCGTGCGCGATCACGTCCGGCAGCCCGACATCCTTGGCGAACTTCTCGTTCCAGTGGATCGGGTTGAAGTCGCCCGACGCCCCGGCGTAGCGGACCAGCGTGGCCCGCTGGACACCGAAGGTCCCGGCCGGCAGCTCGGTGCCGACCTCCACGTCCGCGTAACGGATCTGCGCACCCATCTCAGACCTCCCCGACGGCAGCGGTACCGGCAGCGGCCTCTGCCGGCGCCCGCGACACGAGTTTCGTCCAGGCCGTCACCACGTGCTCACCCGTCTCGTCGTGAACCTCACCGCGGATGTCGATGATGTCGTTGCCCGCGAGGGACTTCACGGCCTCGATGGTGGACGTCACCAGCAGCCGGTCCCCCGCCCGCACCGGGCGCGTGTAGGCGAACTTCTGGTCGCCGTGCACCACCCGGCTGTAGTCCAGGCCGAGCTGCGGGTCCTCGATGACCTGCCCCGCCGCCTTGAAGGTGATCGCGAACACGAAGGTCGGGGGCGCGATCACATCGCGGTGACCCAGCGCCTTGGCCGCCTCGGGATCGGTGTAGGCGGGGTTGGCGTCACCCACCGCCTCCGCGAACTCGCGGATCTTCTCCCGGCCGACCTCGTACGGATCGGTGGGCGGATAGCTCCGCCCCACGAAGGACTGGTCGAGCGCCATGGCTCACAACCTCCTGTGTTGGATACGGCGGAACGGAAGCCGTACGAAAGACGTGGGAAAACGACACAAGGCCGCCCCCCTTGCAGGGGACGACCTTATGACGGAGCCTGTATTCGAGAAACCGCTGGGGTCAGCGGGTCTCGCGGTGCGCGGTGTGCGAGTTGCAGCGCGGGCAGTGCTTCTTCATCTCAAGACGGTCCGGGTCATTACGCCGGTTCTTCTTGGTGATGTAGTTCCGCTCCTTGCACTCCACGCAGGCCAGCGTGATCTTCGGGCGGACGTCGGTGGCAGCCACGTGAGTGCTCCTTGACGGAAATTGGGACGGATGAACGCATACAAGAGTAGCCGACCGGGAGACCGACCCCGCAATCGGCTACTGTGTGTAGCGGCGACCGGACTTGAACCGGTGACACAGCGATTATGAGCCGCTTGCTCTACCGACTGAGCTACGCCGCTTTGGTGTGATTGCTCCCCTACCTTAAAGCAGGCAGGGGACCTTTCTCACCAGAGCCCCAATGCGGAATCGAACCGCAGACCTTCTCCTTACCATGGAGACGCTCTACCGACTGAGCTATTGGGGCGAGCGAGGAAGACATTACACGGTCGCCCGCCGATCGCCCAAATCCTTTGCGGCGGCTGACCTCCGGCTCGTGGGCGCAGGCGCTGGGCCCCCCTCGCGCGCCCCTCCGAAGCAACTCCGGAGCAACTCCGGAGCAACTCCGCACCGACCTCACCACGCGCCCCACGGGCACCACACCGGTACGACTAATGGCCTCCTCCGTGAGGAGCGCCACACCGCGCCCTAGGCTCTGTGCACGCTGCGTGACCGCGGGCCGCAGGCCGCGGCCACGGGCCCAGGAACCGTCCGAGCCGCCCGCAGGAGCACGATGCCCGACAGTCAGCCGCCGCAGCCGTCCCCCTCCCCGCGCGGCGGCCGCGGCGGGGACGACGGCCAGGGCCCCGGTCCCACCGACTCCACCACCCTGCTGCTCACCGGTGCCCGCCTGAGCGACGGACGGACGGTCGACGTCCTGCTCGGCGCCGGCCGCATCCGGCTGGTCGCCCCCGCCGGGAGCCTGCCCGCCCCGGCTCCCTCCCGGGTCGACTTGTCCGGTTACCTGCTGCTGCCCGCCCCCGCCGAGCCGCACGCCCACGGCGACACCGCGCTCACCGCCGACACCGAGGGGCCCGTTTCCCACACGGCCGACGAGGTCCAGCGCCGGGCCACGGAGTCGGCGCTGCTCCAGCTCGGGCACGGCGCCACCGCCATCCGTTCGCACATCCGGATCACCGACGCCCACGGCCTCGGCCCGATGGAGGCGGTCCTCCAGGCGCGGCGCTCGCTGCGCGGGCTCGCCGATCTCACCGCGGTCGCCGTCCCCCGGCTGCTGACCGGGATCGCGGGGGCGGACGGCCGGGCGATGCTGCGCGACGCGCTCAAGATGGGCGCGGCCGTCGTCGGCGGCTGCCCGGACCTGGACCCCGACCCCACCGGCTTCGTCGAGGCCGTCCTGGAGCTGGCCGGTGAGCACGGCTGCCCCGTGGACCTGCACACGGATGGTGACGATCCCGGGCGTCTCGCCCGGCTCGCCTCCCTGGCCGGCGGGCTGCGTGCCGGCGTCACGATCGGCCCCTGCGGCGGTCTGTCCCGGCTCCCGCTGGACATCGCTTCGCGGGCCGCCGACCGGCTGGCCGCGGCCGGCGTACGGGTGACCTGCCTGCCCCAGGGCGACTGCGCGGCCCTGGAGCGGCGCGGGCTGCGCACTGCGCCCGTACGGCTGCTGCGCGCGGCCGGGGTACGCGTCGCGGCGGGCAGCGGGGCGCTGCGGGACGCCGGGAACCCGGTGGGCCGCGGGGACCCGCTGGAGGCGGCGTACTTGCTGGCCTCGCAGGGCGGGCTGCGGGCGGCCGAGGCCTACCACGCGGTGAGCACGGCGGCCCGGGAGGCGATGGGCCTGCCGGAGGTGCGGGTGGAGGCCGGTTTCCCGGCCGAGCTGCTCGCCGTGCGCGGGGACCGGATCGCGGCGGTGCTGTCCCTGGCGTACAGCCGGATCGTGATCCACCGCGGGCGCGTGGTCGCCCGGACGAGCGCCGTACGGGAGTACTGCGACTCGGCCGTCGCGGTCGCCCTCGACCTGCCCCGGCAGGGCCGTACGGAGCCCGGTCCCTGAGCGTCGGCGCCGCCTACGGGCGCGGGGGCGCGCGGGGCGACGTACGGTCGAGTCATGCGCATTGTCATCGCTGGTGGACACGGTCGGATCGCGCTGCGGCTGGAGCGCCTGCTCTCCGCGCGCGGGTACGAGGTCGCGGGGATCATCCGCGATCCGGCACAGGGCGACGATCTCCGGGCGGCCGGGGCCGAACCGGTCCTCTGCGACCTGGAGTCGGCGACGGTCGAGCACGTCGCGGGGATCCTTCAGGGCGCCCGGGTCGCGGTGTTCGCGGCCGGCGCGGGCCCGGGGAGCGGCGCCGCGCGCAAGGACACGGTGGACCGGGGCGCGGCGGTGCTCTTCGCGGACGCGGCCGAACGGGCGCGCGTACCGAGGTTCCTGATGGTGTCTTCGATCCGCGCGGACGCGAACCATCCGGGTGACGACGTCTTCGACGTCTACCTGCGGGCCAAGGGCGAGGCGGACGACCACCTGCGGACCCGGCTGGGCCTGGAGTGGACGGTCCTGCGTCCGGGCGAGCTCACTGACGAGGAGGGGACGGGCCTGGTCCGCCTGGAGGCCGCCACGGGCCGCGGGCCGGTCCCCCGCGACGACGTGGCGGCGGTGCTGGCCGAGCTGGTGGAGACCCCCGCGACGGCCGGCCTGACGCTGGAGCTGGTGTCGGGGAGCAAGCCGGTCGCGGTGGCGGTCAAGGACGTCGCGGGCAACTGAGCGCGGGGGGCCGGAAGCCCGGGGCCGGGGGGCCGGGGGGCCGGAAGCCCGGGAGCCCAGGAGTCCGGAGCCCAGCGCCCCGAGCCGTCGTCAGAAGTCGGCGTGCACCTCGTCGTCGGAGCGCAGGACCGAATCCTGGGCGAACTCCTTCTCGTACGCCCGGCGGATCCGTTCGATGCGCGCGCCGCGCTCGTCGGCGCCCTTCTCCGGATAGAGCAGCACCACCTCGTACGAGGTCTCGCGGACGGTCCGCCCGTCCGGCCCGCGCCACTGCCCGTGCCCCGGCTGCACGGTCAGCCCCTCGGGGAAGGCCGGCGTGACCTCCCGGTCCAGGAAGCGGTCGAACTCCCGCTCCGCGACCGGGGGCGCGCCGCGGGGGCGCTCGGTGCCGAAGTAGAGCCGGGTCTCGCGGTACGGGTCGCCGGTGTGCCCGTGCAGCGCGGCCCCGACCAGGGCCGGGATGCCGGCTCCGAGCAGGGCGAGCAGCACCCCGCCGCCGATCTTGCCGCGGGCGTCAGTAGTCCACATCACGCGGGGTGAACGACCGGCGGTCCGTGACGTTGCGGGACGCACGCCCTCTGCGCGGCATCCGGGCGGTGGCGGCCCGCCGACGGCGCGGCGCCCCAACCCCCGGGCCGCGGGGGCGTTTTCACCCCGAGAAGCCGGGTAACCGCGCCGTCAGACAGCCAAACAGCGGAGGCAACTCATGGGCATAGGCGGATGCATCATCCTGATCGTGGTGGGCGCCATCCTCACCTTCGCCACCGACTGGAAGATGGACAGCGTCAACCTTCCCCTGGTCGGCCTGATCATGATGGCGGTGGGGGCGATCGGTCTCGCCGTCTACACGAGCATCTTCAAGCGGCGCCGCGCCGCGGGCGCGATCCCGGTGGTGGACGAGACCCGTCGGGACGTCATCTGAGCAAAGCGCCGCAGCCGGAGCACCGGCCCGGGCCGCAGCCGTACGAAAAAGTCCCCCTGATCGGCGTTTCCGCTGATCAGGGGGACTTCTTTACCACGTGGCGGCGCCAGGATTCGAACCTGGGTAGGCTAAGCCGACGGATTTACAGTCCGTTCCCATTGGCCACTCGGGCACACCGCCATGGGAGGAAGCCTTCGATCTCCGCCTCGCGGCGGTGCTCTCCGGCAACGACGTAAACGATACCTGATGGACAGGGGTGCTTCGCCACCGCATTGATCGGACACGGAGCCCCGGGCTCTCCGGTCCCATCGGGGGCGCAGGCCCTAGGCTTGACGGCGCGGCCGGGGAACATCCGGCGCGTGCCCCTGCGGGGCATCACAGCCGACTTCAAGGAGCCACAGCACATGGCCGACTCCAGTTTCGACATCGTCTCGAAGGTCGAGCGGCAGGAGGTCGACAACGCCCTCAACCAGACCGCCAAGGAACTCTCGCAGCGCTACGACTTCAAGGGCACCGGCGCCACGATCGCCTGGTCCGGCGAGAAGATCGTCATGGAGGCGAACTCCGAGGACCGCGTCAAGGCCGTCCTCGACGTGTTCGAGACCAAGCTGGTCAAGCGCGGCATCTCGCTGAAGGCGCTCGACGCCGGCGAGCCGCAGCTGTCCGGCAAGGAGTACAAGATCTTCGCCACGATCGAGGAGGGCATCTCCCAGGAGAACGCCAAGAAGGTCGCGAAGATCATCCGGGACGAGGGCCCCAAGGCCGTCAAGGCCCAGGTGCAGGGCGAGGAACTGCGCGTCACCTCCAAGAGCCGTGACGACCTCCAGGAGGTCCAGGCCCTGCTCAAGGGCAAGGACCTGGACTTCGCGATCCAGTTCGTGAACTACCGCTGACCTGCGGGCCACGGCAACCGGTCGCGGCCGCCGAGGGCGCAATGGGGATCCTCCCCGTTGCGCCCTCGGCCGTGTCCGGGGTCCGGTGGCGGGCGCCCGGGCTCGGGCTGATCGCCGGTCAGCTGTACGCCTCGACCACGCGTGCCCGACCGCGCTGGGCGGCCGGCAGGCGCAGCGGGCGGAGCGTGAGGCTTCCGCTGCCGGTCACGGGGGCGTCACCGGGGCGGGCTAGTCTCCCGGCCGTGACACATCGAGAGAGCGGTACGGCGGGGGGCGGGCTGCGGCGGAGCCTCGGGGTGGGCGACGCGGTGGTCGTCGGGCTGGGCGCGATGGTCGGCGCGGGGATCTTCGCCGCGCCGGCCCCCGCGGCGCGCGCGGCCGGCGACGGCCTGCTGGCGGCGCTCGCCCTGGCCGCCGTGGTGGCCTACTGCAACGCCCGTTCCTCGGCCCGGCTGGCCGCCCGCTACCCGTCCTCCGGCGGGACGTACGTGTACGGGCGCGAGCGGCTGGGCCCCTTCTGGGGGTACCTGGCGGGCTGGGCCTTCGTCATCGGCAAGACGGCCTCGTGCGCGGCGATGGCGCTGACGGTGGGCGCCTACCTGTGGCCGGGGCGGGAGCACGTGGCGGCCGTCGTCGCGGTGGTGGCGCTGACCGCCGCCGGGTACGGGGGCGTGCAGAAGTCGGCCCGGATCGCCCGGCTGATCGTGGCGGCCGTACTGGCGGTGCTCGCCGGGGTCGTGGTGCTCTGCCTGACCTCCGGCGCGGCCGGGGGCGCTGTTCCGTGGGGCGCCGGGCCGCGGGGTGCGCGGGGGCTGCTGGAGGCGGCCGGGCTGCTGTTCTTCGCCTTCGCCGGGTACGCGCGGATCACCACCCTGGGCGAGGAGGTCCGGGACCCGCGGCGGACCATCCCGCGCGCCGTCCCGCTGGCGCTGGGGATCGCGCTGGCCGTCTACGCGGCGGTGACGGTGGCCTTGCTGTCGGTGCTGGGGACGGCGGGGCTGGCCGCCTCCGCGGCGCCGCTCTCCGACGCCGTCCGGGCGGCCGGCTGGGGCGGGCTGGCCCCGGTGGTGCGGGCGGGGGCGGTGCTGGCGGCCGTGGGCTCGCTGCTGGCGCTGGTGCTGGGGGTGTCGCGGACCGCTCTGGCCATGGCCCGCGACGGTCATCTGCCGCGCGCGCTGGCGACCGTACATCCGCGGCGCGGGGTACCGCACCGGGCGGAGCTGGCGGTGGGGGCGGTGGTCGCGGTGCTTGCCGCGACCGTGGACCTGCGGGGGGCGATCGGGTTCTCGTCCTTCGGGGTGCTGGTGTACTACGCGATCGCCAACGCGGCGGCGTGGACGCTCGGCGGAAGCCGCGGGGCGGGGAGCGGGGCCGAGCCGGGCGCGGGCGCGGGTGCCGACCCCGGCGAGGGTGCCGATCCCGGCGAAGGGCGTCGCGAGGGCCGCGTCGGGCGGGGGGTGGCGGTGGTGGGGCTGGCCGGGTGCGTGGTGCTGGCGTGCGCGCTGCCGCTCGCGTCGGTGCTGACGGGTACGGGGGTGCTGGCGCTGGGGGCCGTGCTGTACGGCGTGCGCGCCCGGCCCGGGTCCCGCGCGGGGTCCGGACCGGCGGCGTAGCAGCGCGAGGGGCGGCGGGTCAGACCCCGGCGTTCTCCCGGCCCTTGGCGGCCGCGCCCTTGCCCGGGGCGTCGGCGGCGGCGTCGGAGTCGTAGCCGATGAAGAACGTGGGACGGCGCTGCACGGCGGTGTAGATGCGGCCGATGTACTCGCCGAGCAGTCCGACGCATATCAGCTGGACGCCGCCGAGGAAGAGCATCGCCACGAACAGCGAGGTCCAGCCCGGGACGGTGTGCCCGATGAGCCAGACCACGAAGGTCACCGCCATCAGCACGAAGCAGGAGAAGAAGGTGAACACCCCGAGCCAGGTCGCCAGTCGCAGCGGGGCGGCGGAGAAGTTGGTGATGCTGTCGACGGCGAGGCGGACCATCTTGCCCAGCGAGTACTTGGTCTCGCCCGCCACCCGTTCACCGCGCTGGTAGGTGACCTCGCCGCTGGGGAAACCGAGCCACGGCACGAGCAGGCGGTACACCTGGTGCTGGTCCGGCAGGGCCTTGAGCGCCTCGACGGTCTCCCGGCTGAGCAGCCGGAAGTCACCGGCCTGCGAGGGGACCTGCTTGCCGACGACGCGGCGCATGAGCCAGTAGTACAGGCCCGCGGTGCGCCGCTTGAAGCCGGTGTCGGTGCTGCGGTCGGTGCGGACGCCGTAGACGATGTCGAGGTTCTCGGCGACGGCCAGGTCGAGCATCTCCGGGATCTTCTCCGGCGGGTCCTGGAGGTCGGCGTCGATGCTGACGACGTACGCGCCCTTGGAGCTGTGCAGGCCGGCGGTCAGGGCGGCCTGGTGGCCGGAGTTGCCGCGCAGTGCGACGACCCGCAGTTCGGGCCAGGTCCGCCGGAACTCCTGGAGCAGCTCGGCGGTGCGGTCGGCGCTGCCGTCGTCGACGGCGATGACCTCGTAGCCGGCCCCCCTGCCGTCCAGTACCGGCCGCAGGCGTTCCACCAGCGCGGGGAGGGCTTCCTCCTCGTTGTACATCGGAACGACAACCGACAGGGTTGGCGTGGAGGACGCTGCCGACATGGGTCATCCTGCCCGTGGTTCGACCTGATGGTGCTGCGGTATCAGGGGCGCATCGTGGTACAAGCGAGCACCATCAGCCTATCCTGCCCTGCCGCCGCGGGGCTGTGGGTACGGACCTCAGCGCCCGGCGAAGGGGGCGTCGGTCGGGACGATCTCGCGGCCGAGCGGGAGCAGCGACAGCGGGACCATCTTGAAGTTGGCGATGCCGAACGGGATCCCGATGATCGTCACGCACAGCGCGAGGCCGGTGACGATGTGGCCGATCGCCAGCCACCAGCCCGCGAGGACCAGCCACAGGACGTTGCCGACGCAGGACGGGGCGCCCGCGTCGCGTCGCTCGACCGTGGTGTAGCCGAAGGGCCACAGGGCGTAGACGGCGATCCGGAAGGCCGCTAGGCCGAACGGGATGCCGATGACGGTGACGCACAGGAGCAGGCCGGCCAGGGCGTAGCCCATGCAGAGCCAGAAGCCGCTGAGCACGAGCCAGATGACGTTCAGGATGGTTTTCACTGCGGGCGGCCTGCCATCTGTTCGAGCCGGGCGATGCGCTCGGCCATCGGGGGGTGGGTCGAGAACATCCTGGACATGCCCTCGCCGGGGCGGAAGGGGTTCGCGATCATCATGTGGCTCGCGGTCTCCAGGCGGGGCTCGGGGGGCAGCGGGAGCTGCTTGGTCCCGGCGTCGAGCTTGCGCAGGGCGCTCGCGAGGGCCAGGGGGTCGCCGGTGAGCTGGGCTCCCGACGCGTCCGCCTCGTACTCGCGGGAGCGGCTGATGGCCAGCTGGATGACGGACGCGGCGACCGGGCCGAGGATCATGATCAGCAGCATGCCGAAGACGCCCGGGCCGTCGTTGTCGCTGGACCGGCCGACCGGGATCAGCCAGGCGAAGTTCACCAGGAACATGATCACGGAGGCGAGGGCTCCGGCGACCGAGGAGATCAGGATGTCCCGGTTGTAGACGTGGCTCAGCTCGTGCCCGATGACCCCGCGCAGCTCGCGCTCGTCGAGGATGCGCAGGATGCCCTCGGTGCAGCAGACGGCGGCGTTGCGCGGGTTGCGGCCGGTGGCGAAGGCGTTGGGGGCCTCGGTCGGGGAGATGTAGAGGCGGGGCATCGGCTGGCGCGCGGAGGTCGAGAGCTCGCGCACCATCCGGTAGAGCCCAGGGGCCTCGAACTCGCTGACGGGGCGGGCGCGCATCGCGCGTAGAGCCAGTTTGTCGCTGTTCCAGTACGCGTACGCGTTGGTGCCCAGGGCGACGAGGACGGCCACGACGAGACCGGTCCTGCCGAAGAAACTGCCGATGACGATGATGAGTGCCGACAGGCCGCCCAGGAGTACGGCGGTCTTCAGCCCGTTGTGCCGGCGGTGCACGGTACGCCCTCCAAGTGGTGCGGCAGGGGACCCGTCCAGGATCTGTGATCTGTGGATCTGTGGATCTGTGGATCTGTGAGGCGAGGACATGTGGGTGTGTGGTCGGAGGGTCTCCGGTCCAGTGGACCCTTCCTTCCTGGTCAACGCCAGGCGGGCGCGACGGGTTCCCGGCGCCGTCCCGGGCGGCGCGCGGCAGCGGCCGGGGCGGCCGCGAGCGGCCCCGGCGGGCGGCGCGGCGGAGGGCGCGGGCGGGCGGCCCGCCCGGGTGTTACTCCGTACGGGTTACTGCGGGAACAGTGCGGTGGATGCGAAACGTAGTACCAGCTGAGGGGCGCCCGACAACACAAGAGCGACAGCAGCGGTGAGGGCGATGGCCGCCACGACGGGCAGCGGGGCCTTGGGGCGGGATGCCGCCGGGGCCGCCGCGGCGTCCGTGTCCCCGGCCGGGGCACGGAAGAGCAGCGCCGTCCACTGGAGGTAGTAGTAGAGGGCCACCACGACGTTCACCGCCATGACGGCCGCGAGCCAGCCCAGCCCGGCGTCCACGGCCGAGCGGAAGACGGTGACCTTGGCGAAGAGGCCGATGATGCCCGGGGGCAGGCCCGCCAGGCAGAGCAGGAAGAAGGCCAGCGACAGGGCGGCGAAGGGCCGCGTCGCGTAGAGGCCGCGGTAGTCGTCGATCCGGCCCAGCGGGCTCGTACGGGCCACCAGGGCGGCGACGGCGAAGGCACCCAGGTTGACCGCGGCGTACATGAGGGCGTAGGCGACGGTGGAGCCGATCTGGTCCCGGCCGGCGTAGGCCGCCGCCGCGATCGGGACCAACAGGTAGCCGGCCTGGCCGACGGAGGACCAGGCCAGCAGGCGGACGGCGCCGTGCGCGCGGTCCTTGGCCTGGCGCAGCGCGGCGGCGTTGCCCAGGGTCATGGTGAGCGCGGCCAGGACCGCCAGGGCCGGGCCCCAGACGTCGGAGTACGCCGGGAAGGCGATGACGGTGACGAGGACGAGGCCGGTGAAGCCGACCGCCTTGCCGATGACCGAGAGGTAGGCGGCGATGGGCAGCGGGGCGCCGACGTAGGTGTCGGGGACCCAGAAGTGGAAGGGGACGGCGGCCGTCTTGAAGGCGAAGCCGACGAGGGTGAGCGCGACGCCGGCCATGGCCAGGGTGTCGAGCTGTCCGGGGACGCGCTCCAGGCCTTCGGCGACCCGGGTGAGGTGCAGGCTGCCGGTGGCGGCGTAGACGAAGCTGACGCCGAGCAGGGAGACGGCGGTGGCCGTCACCGAGGACAGGAAGAACTTGAGGGCGGCCTCCGAGGAGAGCCGGTCGCCCCGGCGCAGGCCCACCAGGGCGAAGGCGGGCAGCGAGGCGACCTCCAGGGCGACGATCAGCGTCGCGAGGTCCCGGGAGGCGGGCAGCAGGGCCGCGCCCGCGGCGGAGGAGAGCAGCAGGAACCAGAACTCCCCGGCGGGCAGCCTGCTCTCCTCGACGGCGGTGACCGACAGCAGGGCGGTGACCAGCGCGCCGCCGAGCACCAGGAACTGCACGACCAGCGCGAAGTGGTCGGCGGTGTAACTGCAGGCGCCCGGGTCCGCGGTGAGGCAGAAGGTGGCGCGGTCCCCGGCGCGCAGCGGCAGCAGGGCGAGGGTGGCGACGGCCAGGCCCGCGACGGCGGTCCAGCCGAGGAAGGCCTTCTTACGCTCGGGCACGAAGAGGTCGGCGACCAGGATGGCCAGGCCGACGGCGGCCGCGATGACCACCGGCGCGATCGCGAGCCAGTCGACCGACTGGACCAGGCCGGCGCCCGGGTGCGGGCCGCCCGGGACCGAGGTCACCACGGTGGCCGCCGTGGTCGCGTACAGGGCCGTCATGAGGTGCCTCCTGCGAGGAGCTTCTGGACGGCCGGGTCGGTGAGGCCGAGGAGGACAGCGGGCCACAGGCCGGCGAGGACGGTGAGGGCGGCGAGCGGGGTCCAGGCCGCGAACTCGTAGCGCTGGACGTCGGCGACGGCGAGCGGGGCCTGGTCCGCGGGGCGGGCCAGCGGGTCGCCCATGCAGATGCGCCGGACGACGACCAGCATGTAGGCGGCGGTGAGCAGGGTGCCGAAGGCGCCGATCGCCATGAAGGTGCGGAAGGCGGGGCGGGACAGCCCGGCGGCGGGGTCGAAGGCCCCGAACAGGGTCAGCATCTCGCCCCAGAACCCCGCGAGGCCGGGCAGGCCCAGGGAGGCCACGGCGGCGAAGGCGAGGAGCGCACCGAAGCGGGGGGCCCGGCCGTAGAGGGCCGCGCCGGTGGCTCCGGCGAGGGTGTCGAGGTCGCTCGTGCCGTAGCGGTCCTTGAGCGCGCCGACGAGGAAGAAGAGGAGGCCGGTGATCAGGCCGTGGGCGATGTTGGCGAAGAGCGCGCCGTTGACTCCGGTCGGGGTCATGGTCGCGATGCCGAGGAGCACGAAGCCCATGTGGCCGACGGATGAGTAGGCGATCAGGCGCTTGAGGTCGCCCTTGGCCCCCTTGCGGGCCAGCGCGAGGCAGGCGAGGGATCCGTAGACGATCCCGACGACGGCGAAGGCGGCCAGGTAGGGCGCGAAGGTGTGCATGCCGCCGGGGGCGACGGGCAGCAGGATCCGGACGAAGCCGTAGGTGCCCATCTTCAGCATGACGCCGGCCAGCAGCACGGAACCGACGGTCGGGGCGGCCGTGTGGGCGTCCGGGAGCCAGCTGTGCAGCGGCCACATCGGGGTCTTCACGGCGAGGCCGGTGCCGATGGTCAGGACGGCCAGCACCTGGGTGGTGTGGGACAGTCCGCGGCCGTTGTCGGTGGCCAGTGCCACCATGTCGAAGGTGCCGCTGTCGAGCCCGATCAGCAGCAGCCCGAGGAGCATGACCACGGAACCGAGCAGCGTGTAGAGGATGAACTTCCAGGCGGCGGCCTGCCGCTGCGCACCGCCCCAGCGGGCGATGAGGAAGTACATCGGGATGAGGACCATCTCGAAGGCCAGGAAGAACAGCAGCAGGTCGAGGACGGCGAAGGTGGCGAGGGTGCCGGACTCCAGGACGAGCAGGAGGGCGACGAAGGCCTTCGGGGAGGGGCCCGCGGGGAGCTTGAAGTAGCTGTAGAGCGCGCAGAGGAAGAACAGCAGCGCGGTCATCAGGAGGAGGGGGAGCGAGATGCCGTCGACGCCGAGGTGGATCCGGACGTTCAGCGCCTGGATCCAGCTGATGTCCGTCGTCGCCTGGAAGCGCGCCGGGGCGTCGTGGTCGAAGCCCAGCGCGAGGGCGATGGCCGCGGCGAGGATCACGCCGGTCACGGTCACGCCGTGGCGCAGCACGGCCTGCTCGGGGCCGCGGCCCCTGAGCCCGGGCGGGGCCGGGAGCAGGGCCGCCACGGCACCGAGGAGCGGTGCGGCCACGATGAACGCCAGAAGGAACTGCATCACGGATGCGCTGATATCAATCACGGCTGACTCACGGCTCACGATCCGGCGTTGACGTTGGCGAGGACGGCGGTGGCGAGCGCCAGGACCACGGCCCCGGCGAGCAGGGCGCTCAGGTAGCTCTGCACGTTGCCGCTCTGGGCGCGGCGTACGAGGGTGCCGAGCAGCCGGGGGGCGCCGCCCGCGCCCCGGACGTAGGTGTCGACGACCTCGCGGTCCAGGAACCGGACGAGGCTCGCGGCGCCCCGGACGGGCCGGACGAAGAGCAGGTCGTAGAGGGCGTCCAGGTGGAACCCGGCGGCCGCGTGGCGGTGCAGGGGGCCGAGGAGCGCCTTGCCGGGGTCGGGCGCGGGTCCGGCCGGGACGGCGGGGTGGTCGTGGGTGACCTCGGCGACCTCGGGGGTCTCGGCGGCGGACTCGGCGGCGGCAGCCGCGGCGGGTACGCCGGTCCGGGCCAGGCCCGCTCCGGCGGCTGCCCGGGCGGCGGCGCGCTGCCACAGGCCGTAGGTCAGCAGCGCGCCGATGGCGGCGGCGCCGGTACCGAGGACGGAGGTCTCCAGCGTGGGGGCGAGCTCGCCGCCGTCGAACCAGTCGGCGATCGGTCCGGCGGCTAGGCCGAGGCCGACCGACGGGATCGCCAGCAGCCACAGCACGCCCGTCATGGCGAGGGGTTCCCTGCCGTGGTCGGGGGCGGCGGCCCCGCGGCCGCGGAAGGCCATCAGCCACAGGCGGGTGGCGTAGGCGGCGGTGAGCAGCGCGGTCAGCACGGCGGCGGCCAGCACGAGCCAGCCGACGGCGCCGGGCACCGCTTCCGTGTGGCCGCGGGCGGCCTGCTCGGCGGCGACCAGCACGGTCTCCTTGGAGAAGAACCCGGCGAAGGGCGGGACGGCGGCGAGCGCGAGGAGCGCGATCGTCATCGTCCAGAAAGCGTCCGGGATGCGCCGGGCCAGGCCGTCCGTGCGGGCCATGGCGGCCAGGGAGTTCGTCCCGGCGGCGTGGATGATCACGCCCGCGCCCAGGAAAAGGAGGGCCTTGAAGGCACCGTGCGAGAGGAGGTGGAAGACGGCGGCGCCGCGGTCGCCGACGGCCAGGGCGCCGGTCATGTAACCGAGCTGGCCGATCGTGGAGTAGGCGAGCACCCGCTTGATGTCGTCCTGCGCGAGGGCGGCCAGGGCGGAGCCGATCATCGTCACGGCCGCCATCACGGCCATGACCACCAGCGCGGCCCGGGAAGCCGTGAAGACGGGCAGGAGGCGCGCGATGAAGTAGATGCCGGCGGCGACCATGGTCGCCGCGTGGATCAGCGCGGAGACGGGGGTCGGGCCCGCCATCGCGTCGGGCAGCCACGTGTGCAGCGGGAACTGGGCGGACTTGCCCGCGACTCCGGCGAGCAGGAGCAGCGCGATCAGGGTCGGGTGGTCGAGCCCGCCCGCCGTGACGGCCCCGAGGATCCTGGTGATCCGGAAGGAACCGGCGTCGGCGGCGAGGGCGAACAGGCCGATCAGGAAGGGCACGTCACCGAGCTTGGTGACGAGGAAGGCCTTGAGGGAGGCGGCCCGGGCGGCTTCGGTCTCCCAGTAGTGGCCGACCAGGAAGTACGAGCAGATGCCCATGACCTCCCAGCCCACCAGCAGCACCATCAGGTCGCCGGAGTAGACGACGAGCAGCATGGCGGAGGTGAACAGCGAGACCAGGGACGCGTAGGACGCGTAGCGCGGGTCCTCGCGCAGGTACGCCGTCGAGAAGAGCTGCACGCAGGTCGCGACGACGCCGACGAGGACGGCCGCCAGGACGGCGAAGCCGTCCAGGTGGAGCGCCAGTTCGATCGGCACGGAGCCGGTCGGGGTCAGTTCCGTCGCGGCGTCGACGGCCTTCCCGCCGCCGTGCCGGACCGCCACGAGGACGGCCAGTACGGCGGCGGCCAGCGTCGGCAGGACGGCGAGCGGACGGACGAATCCGGGGGCCCTGCGGCCGGCGAGCAGTCCGGCCAGCGCGCCCAGGAAGGGCAGCAGCGGGACGAGTACGGCGAGGGTCGTGGTGCTCACGCGGTGACCTCGCTCGGGTTGCTCGGGTTGCCCGGGTTCGCCGGGTGGCCGGGGGCTTTCGGGTCCGCGGGGTCGCCCGCGCCGTGCGGCGGCTCCGCCGTGTCGCGCAGCCGGTCGACGTCCGCGGTGCCGCGGTTGCGGTAGACCATCAGCACGATGGCCATTCCGATGCCGATCTCGGCGGCGGCGACGGCGATCGTGAAGAGGGTGAGGGCCTGGCCGGCGTGCAGGGTGTCGCGCAGCCAGATGTCGAAGGCCACCAGGTTCAGGTTGACCGCGTTGAGCATCAGCTCGACGGACATCAGGACCAGGATGGCGTTGCGGCGGGCCAGTACCCCGTACAGGCCGGTGCAGAAGAGGAGCGCCGCCAGTACGGCGGGATAGACGAGGTGCATCAGCGCTGCCCCTCCTTGTCGTCGCTGCCGCCGGCCGGGGCGGTGGCCGGGCGCGGGTCCGCCGGGTCGGACTTGCGGGACAGTACGATCGCGCCGACCAGGGCCGCCAGCAGCAGGACGGACAGCGCCTCGAAGGGCAGCACCCAGTGCTGGAAGAGGAACTCGCCGGACACCTTGGTGGAGCCCTGGGCCGGACCGTCGAGGCCGATCCAGGTGGTGCGGAAGGCGTCGGCGACCACCCACACGAGGCAGCCCGCGGCGCAGACGGCGACCGCCAGCGCGACCCCCCGGTTGCCGGAGTCGGCGTCCGGGGAGCGCCCGATGGGTGCCTTGGTGAGCATCAGCCCGAAGAGCAGGAGGACGACCACCGAGCCGACGTAGATCAGCACCTGGACCCAGGCGATGAACTCGGCGGTCAGCAGCAGGTACTCCACCGCGATCCCGCCGAGGGCGACGACCAGCCAGAGGGCGGCGTGCACCAGCTGCTTGGTGGTGACCGTGACGAGGGCCGCGCCGAGGGTGGCGAGGCCGACCAGGACGAAGGCGATCTCGACCCCGGTCGGGGAGAGGAACCCGGGTCCTGCCGCGGTGGCGGCGGCCAGGGTGGCTGCGGGGCTCACGCGTCTGTCTCCGGAGTGGTCTCGGGCGGGGTCGGCGCAGCCGTCTCGGCAGCGGCGGCGGCCGCCGCGGCCGCTGCCGCCGCTTCGGCCTTCTCGACGGCCTTGCGGGCGGCGGCGACCTCCTTGGGCTCCTCGGCGGCCGCATCCAGCGCGGGCGGGGCCGGCACGGTCCACATCCACTCGCGCAGCTTGTCTCGCTCGTGGGTGAGTTCGTGGATGTCGGTCTCCGCGTACTCGAACTCCGGCGACCAGAACAGGGCGTCGAAGGGGCACACCTCGATGCAGATGCCGCAGTACATGCACAGCGCGAAGTCGATGGCGAAGCGGTCGAGGACGTTGCGGCTGCGCTCGCGCCCGCCGGGGGCGGCCGCCGGGACGGTTTCCTTGTGCGAGTCGATGTAGATGCACCAGTCGGGGCACTCGCGCGCGCACAGCATGCAGACGGTGCAGTTCTCCTCGAACAGCCCGATGACCCCGCGCGAGCGCGGCGGCAGTTCGGGCTGGGCGTCGGGGTACTGGGCCGTGTGCGAGCGCTTCACCATCGTGCGCAGGGTGACCGCGAGGCCCTTGGCGAGGCCGGAGCCGGGGACGGGAGGCATTACTGGATCGCCACCTTCACGATGCCGGTGAGCGCGATCTGGGCGAGCGCGAGCGGGATGAGTACGGTCCAGGCGAGCTTCTGGAGCTGGTCCTCGCGCAGCCGCGGGTAGGTCACGCGCAGCCAGATCACGACGAAGGCGAGGACGGCGGCCTTGAGCAGCGTCCAGACCCAGCCGAGGCCGTCCGCGCCGAAGGGGCCGTGCCAGCCGCCGAGGAAGAGGACGGTGGTCAGGCCGCACAGGACGACGATGCCCGCGTACTCGGAGAGCAGGAACAGCGCGAACCGCAGTCCGGTGTACTCGGTGTACGCGCCGAAGATGATCTCGGAGTCGGCGACGGGCATGTCGAACGGCGGCCGCTGGAGTTCGGCGAGGCCCGCCGTGAAGAAGACCACGGCGCCGACGATCTGCCAGGGCAGCCACCACCACTGGAAGGCCCCGACGATCCCGGTCAGTGAGACGGTTCCGGCGGCCATCGCGACGGAGGCGGCGGCGAGCAGCATCGGCAGCTCGTAGGCGAGCAGCTGGGCGGCCGTCCGCAGGCCGCCGAGCAGCGAGAACTTGTTCGCGGAAGCCCAGCCCGCCATGAGGCTGCCGAGCACGCCGACGCCCATGACGGCGAGCGCGAAGAAGATCCCCGCGTCGATGACCTGGCCGACCGCGCCGTCGCCCGGGCCGATGGGGATGGCGAGGAGGACGAGGAGGTACGGCAGGAGCGCGACGGCGGGCGCGAGCTGGAAGATCCGCCGGTCGGCGTCGGCCGGAACGATGTCCTCCTTCTGCGCGAACTTCACGCCGTCGGCGACGAGCTGCGCCCAGCCGTGGAAGCCGCCCGCGTACATGGGGCCGAGGCGGCCCTGCATGTGCGCCATCACCTTGTGCTCGGCCTGCCCGACGACGAGGGGCAGGACGAGGAAGCAGACGAAGACGACGATCAGTCGCAGGGCGACGTCGAGGACGTCGTTCACGCGGGGCCTCCTGCGGAGGGCTCAGTGGGGTCCTGGTCCGGGGTCGGCTCCCCCGACGGGGTCTCCGGCTCGGCCTTGCCCGGCTCGGATGCCGGGGTCGGCTCCCCCGTGGCGGGCTCCGGGGCGCCCTTGCCCGGCTCCGGGGTCGGGTTCGCGTCCGGCGGCGCCGGGGCCTCGACGGGTGCCGGGGCCGGGGTGCCCGGCTCGGGCTCCGGGGCGGGTGCGGGTGCGAAGGCGGGCTTCGGGTCGTGCCAGGGGGCGTCCGGACTGCGGGGTGCCGTGCGCCGGGGCGCGGGCTCCGGGGCGTCCGTGACCACCCCGGGTGCCGGGTGCGCCGGTACGTCCGTACCCGCCTGGGGCGTGGGCGCGGCCGGGGCCCCCGCGGACTTCGGTACGTCCGTACCCGCCGGAGGCGTGGGCGCGGCCGGGGCCCCCGCGGGCGCCGGTACGTCCGTACCCGCCGGAGGCGCGGGCGCGGCCGGGGCCGCCGGAAGCGCGGAGGCGTCCGTGGCCGCCGGAGGCGTGGGCGCAGCCGGGGTCACCGGGGCGTCCGGGGTCACCGGCGTACCCGGGGTGACCGGCGTACCCGGGGTCGCCCGGGTCGCCGGAGGCTGTTGGCTTGCCGAGCCGTCGGCCACCGAGCGGCTGCGGCGGGCCGGGCGGGCGGCGGCTTCCGGTGCGGGGGCGGCCGTACCGGCTGCCGGCGTCGGTTCGTCCGGAGCCGCCGGGGGCGCCTGGGTCGCGGAGCCCTCCGCCACCGAGCGGGCGCGGCGGGCCGGGACGCCTTCGCGGGCGGGGCGGGCGGCGGCGCCGGCACCGGCACCGGCCGCCCGGGGGGTGCGGGCCGGGCGGGCCGGAGCCGGGGGGAGCTGGCCCTTGAGGGGGCCCCATTCGTTCGGGTCCGGGACGCCCGGGGGCAGCATCTGGCGGCGCTTCGGGCCGTCCGGGTCCGCGCCCTCGCCGGGCTCCTTGGCACCGGGCCAGGCCTTGGCGACCCGCGCGGCCAGGACGAAGTCCTTGCGCAGCGGGTGGCCCTCGAAGTTCTCGGGGAGCAGGAGCGGGACCAGGTTCGGGTGGTCGGTGAAGTCCACGCCGAACATCTCGAAGGTCTCGCGCTCGTGCCACGCCGCCCCCGCGTACACCGCGACGGCGGAGGGGAGGGAGGGCGCGGCGTGCGGGACGGTGGTGCGCAGGAGGAGGCGCCGGACGCGGTGGTTCTCCAGTGCCACGACGTGCGCGCAGATCTGGAAGCCGGTGCCCGGCTCGTCGACCGCGCTCAGCCAGTCGAAGTAGGTGCAGCCCAGTTTGTCGCGCGCGATCTCCAGCGCGGCGATCCAGCTGCCGACGGGCACGTCGACGGTCAGGACGTCGTACGCGTACGTGCCCAGGGCCTCTTCGCCGAAGATCTGCGGGGCCCCGTCGGGAAGGGATTCGTAGAGGTTCACGCGCGGGCCTCCCCCGCCGGACCGGCCGGCGGCGGCGTGACCAGGCCGCTCGTCAGCTGCGCCACCGAGGGCCCCGGGGCCCCCGCCGCGTACCGCTCGGCGAGCGACTCCCGGGCGATCTTCTCCTGGAGCTTGAGGATCCCCTGGAGGAGCGCCTCGGGGCGGGGCGGGCAGCCGGGGACGTAGACGTCGACCGGAATGATCTGGTCCACGCCCTTCGTCACGGAGTACGAGTCCCAGTACGGCCCGCCGCAGTTGGAGCAGGCACCGAAGGAGATGACGTACTTCGGCTCCGGCATCTGCTCGTACAGCCGCTTGACCGCCGGGGCCATCTTGTCCGTCACCGTGCCCGAGACGATCATCAGGTCGGCCTGGCGGGGGCCGGGCGCGAAGGGGATCACGCCGAGGCGGATGAAGTCGTGCCGCGCCATGGACGCCGCGATGAACTCGATCGCGCAGCAGGCCAGTCCGAAGTTGAAGACCCACAGGCTGTAGCGGCGGCCCCAGTTCAGGACCACCTTCATCGGCTCGGGGGCCAGGCGGGAGAGCACGCCCAGCCGCTTCGGGTCCGGGAGCGGCTGGGGTGCGGCCGGTGTCACGTCCATTCGAGGACGCCCTTCTTGTACGCGTAGAGCAGGCCGACGGCCAGGAAGCCCAGGAAGACGAACATCTCCACGAGCGTGGTGGCGCCGTAGGCGGCGAACACGGTCGCCCAGGGGAAGAGGAAGATCGAGTCGACGGCGAAGATGACGTAGAGGAACGCGTAGACGTAGTAGCGGACCTGGGTGTGGGCCCAGCCCTCGCCGACGGGGTCCACGCCGCACTCGTACGTCAGCAGCTTCTCCGGGGTCGGCACCGACGGGCGTAGCAGCCGGCCCGCGCCGAAGGCGACGGCCACGAAGAGCACGCCCAGGGCGGCGAGCAGGCCGACGACCGAATAGCTCCGGAAGTAGTCGGCCGCGAGCACGGTCACGGCCGTCGGTACCGCTGGTTCGGGCACGTCCGCTCCTCGCTCCCGGTCACTGTCGATGATCTGTTACGCACGGGAGTCTAGGGCCTGGCTTCACAGGGTGGGGTTATCCCCCGTGCACTGCCCCCCGGCCCCCCCATGGCACGGGGCGGCCGCGCTTGACAGGCTATGGGGCATGACCGTGAACATCCGGCCCGTTCCGGCCGCCGACGAAGACCGCCTCCCGCCCGTCCGCCCCGTGTTCGGGCGCGAGACGTGGAAGGAGATCACGCATCTCCTGCTGAACCTGCCGCTGGCGATCACCGGCTTTGTTTACACGGTGTTCATGGTGTCGATGGGCGGAGGGCTCGCCGTCACGGCGGTGGGGCTGCCGCTGCTCGCCTGCGGCTTGTTCGGGGCGCGCTGGCTGGGGCGGCTCGAACGCGTCCGGGCGCGGGCCCTGCTGGGCGTGCGGGTGGACGAGCCGACGCCGATCCCGGGGCCGAAGCGGGCGGGCGGGTTCCTCCCCTGGCTCTGGACGAGCCTGAAGGACCCGGTGGCCTGGCGGACCTCGCTCTTCGGGCTGGTCCGGCTGCCGTGGGGGGTGCTGACCTTCACGGTCACGCTGGTCGGCCTGTTCGTGCTGTGGCCCGTACTTCCGTACCTGACGCGGGGCATGACCCATGTGGACCGGGCGATGGTACGGGGCCTGCTCTCGCCCGTGGACGAGCTGGAGCGGCGCATCGCCGAGCTGGAGTCGGACCGCGGGGTGGTCGTCGACACCGCGGCGGCCGACCTGCGCCGCATCGAACGGGACCTGCACGACGGGGCGCAGGCCCGGCTGGTCGCCCTGGCGATGGGGCTGGGCCTGGCCAAGGAGAAGCTGCTGGAGGACCCGGACGCGGCGGCCGCGATGGTGGACGAGGCGCACGGCGAGGTGAAGATCGCCCTCCAGGAACTGCGGGACCTCGCGCGCGGCATCCACCCGGCGGTGCTCACCGACCGGGGCCTGGACGCGGCCCTGTCGGCCATCGCCTCGCGGTGCCTGGTGCCGGTCAAGGTGGACGTGGACCTGCCGGCCCGGCCGGCGGAAGCCATCGAGGGGATCGCCTACTTCACGGTCTCCGAGCTGCTCCAGAACGTCAGCAAGCACGCGCGGGCGCGCACCGCGGGCGTGGAGGTGTGGCGGGCCGCGGACCGGCTGCTGATCCGGGTCTCGGACGACGGGCGCGGCGGCGCGCAGGTCTCCGGAGGCGGCGGGACGGGGATGGCGGGGCTCGCGGAGCGGCTGGGAGCCGTCGACGGACTGTTCGTCGTGGACTCCCCCGAGGGCGGCGGGACCGTCGTGACGGCGGAGCTGCCGTGGCGCTCCCGGGGCGTCTGACCCGGACCGGGGACGCATGACACGGGTGAGGGCCCACCGCCGCGGCGGTGGGCCCTCACCCGTGTCCGGGGCGGGGCGCGCCCGGCCGGCCCGGGCGGACGGGGTGGGGATAACCCCCCGGCGGGGAGGCCGACGTGCCGGATGGTCGGGCGCAGCCGCGGACGAGAGGGTGGGGGAAGTGCAGCGGGGCACAGGGACAGGACGGGACGGGATCATGGCGATCGGCTACGGCACGGGCTACGGCACGGGCACCAACAGCGCGGCGACGCGGGCACCTTCGGTGCTCACGGCGCCCTTCGCGGGGCGGACCTGGCGCGAATTCGGGCACCTGCTGATCGGGCTTCCGCTGAGCGTCCTCTACTTCTCGCTCGCCATCACCGGGGTGAGCCTGGGCGCCGGGCTGCTGGTCACCTTCCTCGGGGTGCCCGTACTGGCGGGCGTCCTGGCCATGGCCCGCGGCTTCGGGCACCTGGAGCGCGGCCGCGCGCGGACCCTGCTCGGCATGGACATCGCCGACCCGGAGCCGGTGCGGGCCCGCAAGAAGGGCGTGCTGGCCGCCACGGGCGCGATGCTCGGGAGCGGGAGCGCCTGGCGGCACGTCCTCTACTCGGTGATCCACCTGCCGTGGGCGATCTTCAGCTTCACCCTGGCCCTGACCCTGTGGGCCTACGGCTGGGCGATGCTGCTCTACCCGCTCTGGTTCTGGGTCTTCCCCGCCTTCACCGACCAGCCCGGACTGGAGCTGTTCCAGAACGGCGAGCACTACAGCTTCTACCTGGACTCGCCGGCCCTGATCGCCCTCGCCGGCGCGATCGGCCTTCTCATCACGCTGGCCACCCCGTGGGTGATCCACGCGCTGGCGTCCGTGGACCGGATCATGATCGGCGGGCTGCTCGGCCCGTCCCGGCTGGCCCACCGCGTCACCGAGCTGGAGTCGGACCGCGGGGTGGTCGTCGACACCGCGGCCGCCGACCTGCGCCGCATCGAGCGGGACCTGCACGACGGCGCCCAGGCCCGGCTGGTCTCGCTGGCCATGGACCTGGGCCTGGCCAAGGAGAAGCTCGCCGAGGACCCGCAGGTCGCCGCCCGGATGGTGGACGAGGCGCACGGCGAGGTGAAGATCGCGCTCCAGGAGCTGCGGGACCTCGCGCGCGGCATCCACCCGGCGGTGCTCACCGACCGGGGCCTGGACGCGGCCCTGTCCTCCGTCGCCTCGCGCTGCACCGTCCCGGTCCGCGTGCAGGTGGAGCTGCCGGGGCGGCCGGTGGCGGCGATCGAGGGGATCGCCTACTTCACGGTCTCCGAGCTGCTCCAGAACGTCAGCAAGCACTCCGGCGCCGGTGTGGTCAGCGTGGACGTGTGGAAGTCCGGGGACCGGCTGCTGATCCAGGTCGCCGACGACGGGCGCGGCGGCGCGAGCACCGCGGCGGGCGGCGGGCTCGCGGGGCTGGCGGAGCGGCTGGACGCGGTGGACGGCGTGCTGGTCGTCGACTCCCCCGACGGCGGCGGGACGACGGTGACGGCGGAGCTGCCCTGGCGGGTCTGAGGACCGGGGCCCGGGGTCCGGGCGCGGCGAAGGCGGGTCCCCGGACCCGCGCTTCGTCATGTCCGCCCTCTTTTCGGCCCTGATCCCCCCTGATCCACCCCGTCCGGACCCCCTCCGGACGCCCCGACCTCGCAAAGTGGGTCCGTACCCGGATCCGTTGGCCCGGACCGGCCTTGACCCGGCCCCGAGGCTGGGATGCTTGGCTGTGCCAGGGATCGACAACGAGTGATGCGGGAGCTGCTGAGTCGTGGAAGACAGGGTGCGGGTGGTCATCGCCGAGGATTCAGTGCTGCTGCGTGAGGGCCTGACCCGGTTGCTGACCGACCGGGGGCATGACGTCGTAGCGGGCGTCGGGGACGCGGAAGCCCTGATCAAGACGGTGGCGGAGCTGGCGGCGGAGAACGCGCTGCCGGACGTGGTGGTGGCGGACGTACGGATGCCGCCGACCCACACCGACGAGGGGGTCCGGGCGGCCGTGCGGCTGCGCAAGGAGTACCCCGGGATCGGGGTGCTCGTGCTGTCGCAGTACGTCGAGGAGCAGTACGCCACCGAACTGCTGGCCGGGTCCAGCACCGGGGTCGGGTACCTGCTCAAGGACCGGGTGGCCGAGGTGCGGGAGTTCCTCGACGCGGTGGTCCGGGTGGCCCGGGGCGGCACGGCCCTGGACCCCGAGGTGGTCGCCCAGCTGCTGGGCCGCAGCCGCAAGCAGGACGTACTGGCGGGGCTGACGCCGCGCGAGCGCGAAGTGCTGGGGCTGATGGCCGAGGGGCGGACGAACTCCGCGGTGGCCAAGCAGCTGGTGGTCAGCGACGGAGCGGTGGAGAAGCACGTCAGCAACATCTTCATGAAGCTCGGCCTGTCGCCGAGTGACGGGGATCACCGGCGCGTGCTCGCCGTCCTCACCTATCTGAGATCGTGATCGACTGACACTCTGTCAGGCGGTGCGGCGGTGCCGGGCTCGACGCGGTGCCGGAAATTCTGACGGCGGAGTGTCTCCTCCCGGATGGTTTGCCGGGCGGGGGACACTCCGGAACGGACCGTCTCACGGGACGGTCCAGCATATGAGCGGCCCAAGGAAGGACACCCTTACCGACGTAGGGTTGGCCTTGCGAACGCCACGCCTCGAAGGAGGTCCGTTTCAGTGACCAGCCAGGTCAGTAGCCCAGCCGAGCAGGCCGACGGGGCCGGGGGTGCGGTTGTCGGTGGACAGCGCACGCCCGCGGGTCCCGGCGGGAAGGAAATCCGCAGGCTGGACCGTGTGATCATCCGTTTCGCGGGTGACTCGGGTGACGGGATGCAGCTCACCGGTGACCGTTTCACGTCCGAGACGGCGTCGTTCGGCAATGATCTCTCGACGCTGCCGAACTTCCCGGCGGAGATCCGTGCGCCCGCCGGGACCCTGCCGGGGGTGTCCTCGTTCCAGCTGCACTTCGCCGATCACGACATCCTCACCCCGGGGGACGCGCCGAACGTGCTGGTCGCGATGAACCCGGCCGCGTTGAAGGCGAACATCGCGGACGTGCCGCGGGGCGCGGAGATCATCGTGAACACCGATGAGTTCACCAAGCGGCCGATGGCGAAGGTCGGCTATGCGGTGTCGCCGCTGGAGGACGGGTCGCTGGAGGCCTACAACGTCCATCCGGTGCCGTTGACGACGCTGACGGTGGAGGCGCTCAAGGAGTACGGGCTCTCGCGCAAGGAGGCC
Organism: Streptomyces sp. NPDC043876; assembly: GCF_056435825.1. NCBI lineage: Bacteria > Bacillati > Actinomycetota > Actinomycetes > Kitasatosporales > Streptomycetaceae > Streptomyces > Streptomyces sp. NPDC043876. Next base: position 735,282 of record NZ_JBWKDV010000001.1, read on the forward strand.
GAGCGGAGCAAGAACATGTTCGCGCTGGGTCTGCTGTCGTGGATGTACCACCGGCCGACGGAGGGGACGGAGGCGTTCCTGCGGTCGAAGTTCGCGAAGAAGCCCCAGATCGCCGAGGCGAACGTGGCGGCGTTCCGGGCGGGCTGGAACTTCGGTGAGACCACCGAGGACTTCGCGGTGTCCTACGAGGTCGCCCCCGCGACGAAGGCGTTCCCGACCGGTACCTACCGCAACATCTCCGGGAACCTGGCCCTGTCGTACGGGCTGATCGCGGCGGGCCGGCAGGCGGACCTGCCCCTGTACCTGGGCTCGTATCCGATCACTCCGGCCTCGGACATCCTGCACGAGCTGTCGAAGCACAAGAACTTCGGCGTGCGGACCCTCCAGGCGGAGGACGAGATCGCGGGGATCGGCGCGGCGCTGGGGGCCGCCTTCGGCGGGTCGCTGGCGGTGACCACGACCTCGGGGCCGGGCGTGGCGCTCAAGTCGGAGACGATCGGGCTGGCGGTGTCGCTGGAGCTGCCCCTGCTGGTCGTCGACATCCAGCGCGGCGGGCCTTCGACGGGGCTGCCGACCAAGACCGAGCAGGCCGACCTGCTCCAGGCGATGTACGGGCGCAACGGTGAGGCGCCGGTGCCGATCGTGGCCCCGCGCACGCCGGCGGACTGCTTCGACGCGGCCCTGGACGCGGCCCGGATCGCCTTGACCTACCGCACGCCGGTGTTCCTGCTCTCCGACGGCTACCTCGCCAACGGTTCCGAGCCCTGGCGGATCCCCGACGTCGCGGACCTGCCCGACCTGCGGGTGCAGTTCCAGTCGGGCCCCAACCACACGCTCGCGGACGGCACCGAGGTCTTCTGGCCCTACAAGCGCGACCCGCACACCCTGGCCCGGCCGTGGGCGGTACCGGGCACCCCGGGCCTGGAACACCGGATCGGCGGGATCGAGAAGCAGGACGGCAGCGGGAACATCTCCTACGACCCGGCCAACCACGACTTCATGGTCCGCACCCGCCAGGCCAAGATCGACGGCATCGAGGTCCCCGACCTCGACATCGACGACCCCGACCAGGCCACCACCCTCGTCCTGGGCTGGGGCTCCACCTACGGCCCCATCACCGCCGCCGTCCGCCGCCTGCGCCAGGCCGGGCAGCCCATCGCCCAGGCCCACCTGCGCCACCTCAACCCCTTCCCCCGGAATCTGGAAGCGGCCCTGAAGCGTTACGACAAGGTAGTGGTGCCCGAGATGAACCTCGGCCAGCTGGCCACCCTGATCCGGGCGAAGTACCTGGTCGACGCCCGTTCGTACACCCAGGTCAACGGCATGCCCTTCAAAGCGGAACAGCTCGCCACGGTCCTCCAGGAGGCCATCAATGACTGAGGTCACCGACGCCCCCGCCCACCCGCCCACGCTGCTCTCGCTCGTGCCGAAGGCCGAAGCGAAGCAGTCGATGAAGGACTTCAAGTCCGACCAGGAAGTCCGCTGGTGCCCCGGCTGCGGCGACTACGCCGTCCTGGCCGCCGTCCAGGGCTTCATGCCCGAACTCGGCCTCGCCAAAGAGAACATCGTCTTCGTCTCCGGCATCGGCTGCTCCTCCCGCTTCCCGTACTACATGAACACCTACGGGATGCACTCCATCCACGGCCGCGCCCCCGCCATCGCCACCGGCCTGGCCACTTCGCGCCGCGACCTGTCGGTCTGGGTGGTCACCGGCGACGGCGACGCCCTCTCCATCGGCGGCAACCACCTCATCCACGCCCTGCGCCGCAACGTCAACCTCAAGATCCTGCTCTTCAACAACCGGATCTACGGCCTGACCAAGGGCCAGTACTCGCCCACCAGCGAGGTCGGCAAACTCACCAAGTCCTCCCCGATGGGCTCCCTCGACGCCCCCTTCAACCCGGTCTCCCTCGCCATCGGCGCCGAGGCCACCTTCGTCGCCCGCACCGTCGACTCCGACCGCAAACACCTCACCGAGGTCCTGCGCGCCGCCGCCGACCACCAGGGCACCGCCCTCGTCGAGATCTACCAGAACTGCAACATCTTCAACGACGGCGCCTTCGAGGTCCTCAAAGACCAGGAACAGGCCCAGGAAGCCGTCATCCGCCTCGAACACGGGCAGCCCATCCGCTTCGGCACCGACCGGGCCAAGGGCGTCGTCCGCGACCACGCCACCGGCGACCTGCGCGTCGTCGCGGTCACCCCCGACAACGAAGCCGACATCCTGGTCCACGACGCCCACACCACCTCGCCGACCAACGCCTTCGCCCTGTCCCGGCTCGCCGACCCCGACACCCTGCACCACACGCCCATCGGCGTCTTCCGCAGCATCGAGCGGCCCGTCTACGACACCCAGATGGCCGACCAGCTCGACGCCGCCGTCGAACAGCACGGCAAGGGCGACCTCGGCGCCCTCCTCACCGGCAACGACAACTGGACCGTCATCGGCTGAGCCGGATCCGGATCCGGCAGTCCACCGGGCCCCGGCCTCCTGTGACCGTCAGGGGGTCGGGGCCCCGTCGTGCTCCGGGCGCGTCCCGTCGCCGCCCGCGCGGGTCCCGTCGCCGGCGCGGGTTTCGTCGTACGCCGCCCGGGCCGCCTGCACCGCGCCCGTGCTGCGTTCCGTCCAGCGGGCCAGCGCCCACACCTGCTCGGCGGCCTCGCGGCCCAGCGGGGTCAGGGAGTAGTCGACGCGCGGCGGGATCACCGGCTGCGCGACCCGCAGTACGAAGCCGTCCCGCTCCAGCGTCCGCAGGGTCTGGGCCAGCATCTTCTCGCTGACGCCGCCCACCTCGCGGCGCAGTTCGCTGAAGCGGAACGAGCGTTCCAGCAGCGCCGCGAGGACGAGCACCCCCCAGCGGCTGGTGACGTGCTCCAGGACGCCCCGGGAGGGGCACATCGGGGCCTTGACGCTCACTTCCATGCCAGTACCTTACTTCAAAGTGGGTACTATCCAAAAGTTAGCGCGGTGTCTAGGGTGGTGTCATCACCCCGAGGAACCGAAGGAGCACCCCATGAGCATCGTCGTCACCGGAGCCACCGGAGCCCTCGGCCGCCTGGTCCTTGAGGACCTGCTGGCCACCGTCCCCGCCGCGGAGATCGCCGCCGTCGTCCGGAACAAGGAGAAGGCCGCGGACCTGGCCGAGCGCGGCGTCGAGGTGCGCGTCGCCGACTACAGCGACCCGGCGAGCCTGGACGGGGTCTTCCGCGCCGGCGACCGGGTCCTGATGATCTCCGGCAGCGAGGTCGGCCGCAGGGTGGCGCAGCACACCGCGGTGATCGAGGCCGCGAAGGCCGCCGGGGTGGCCCAGCTCGCCTACACCGGTGTCCTCGGCGGCCCGGAGGCGGACTTCGACCTCGCCGAAGAGCACCGCGTCACCGAACAGCTGATCCTCGACTCCGGCCTGCCGTACACCTTCCTGCGCAACGGCTGGTACCACGAGAACTACACCGCGCAGCTCGCCGCGGTACTGGAGCACGGCGCGGTCGTCGCCAGCGCAGGCGAGGGCCGGATCGCGTCCGCGGCCCGCGCCGACTACGCCGCCGCCGCGGCGGCCGTCGTGACCGGCGACGGTCACCTGGGCCGGGTGTACGAGCTGAGCGGCGACACCGCCTGGAGCCTGGCCGAGTACGCGGCCGAGGTCGCGGCGCAGTCCGGCCGGGAGATCAGCTACGCGGCGGTACCGGCCGACGCGCACCTCGACGTGCTGACCGGCGCCGGTGTCCCCGCGGCCTTCGCGGCGATCCTCGTCGACGTGGACGCGGCCATCGCCCGCGGCCGGCTCGCGGGCACCAGCGGGGACCTGGCCCGGCTGATCGGCCGCCCGACCACCCCGATCGCCGCCGCCATCGCCGCCGCGCTGGCCTGAGCCGCGGCGCAGGCGACCCGGAGCCGCGGCGGGCGCGGGGCGCAGCCGCGGTGGGCGTCGGCCGGAGCCCCGGTGGGCACGGCCCGGATGTCATGACTGTCACCCGCCAACGGGCATGACATCCGGCCGACGCGGCGCTACCTTCGTGAGGTTGGCTCGAAATGACCCAGGAGGGCCCGTGAAGGCAGAGAACGAGCAGCGCACGGGTTTGATCTACGGATTCGGCGCCTACGGACTGTGGGGGCTCGTCCCCCTGTTCTGGCCGCTCCTCAAGCCCTCCGGCGCGGTCGAGATCCTCGCCCACCGCATGGTGTGGTCCCTGGCCGCCGTGGGCCTCGCGCTCGTCGCGACCCGCCGCTGGGGATGGATACGCGCCCTGCTGGCCGAACCGCGCAAGCTCGGGCTGACCGCGCTCGCCGCCGCGGTGATCTCGGTCAACTGGGGCCTGTACATCTGGGCGGTCAACAACGGCCGCGTCGTCGAGGCCAGCCTCGGCTACTTCATCAACCCGCTGGTCACCATCGCCATCGGCGTCTTCGTCCTCGGCGAACGGCTGCGCCGCGCCCAGTGGGCGGCGGTCGCCATCGGCGCCGCGGCCGTCGTGGTGCTGGCCGTCGGCTACGGCCGGCCGCCGTACATCTCCCTGGTGCTGGCCTTCTCCTTCGCCACCTACGGCCTGCTCAAGAAGAAGATCAACCTGCACGGCCTGGACTCGCTGGCCGCCGAGACCGCGCTGCTCTTCCCGCCCGCGCTCGGCTACCTGCTGTGGCTGGCGGCCCAGGGCCGGTCCACCTTCGCCGCCGAGGGCGCCGGGCACGCCGCGCTGCTGGCGGCGACCGGCCTGGTCACCGCGATCCCGCTGGTCCTCTTCGGCGCCGCCGCGATCCGGGTCCCGCTGTCCACCCTCGGGCTGCTCCAGTACCTGGCCCCGGTGTTCCAGTTCGGCCTGGGCGTCCTCTACTTCCACGAGGCCATGCCGCCCGAGCGCTGGGCCGGGTTCGCCCTGGTGTGGGCGGCGCTCGCACTGCTCACGTGGGACGCGCTGCGGACCGCCCGGCGCTCGCGCGCGGCCCTCGCGGCGACCGTCGCGGCCACGGCGGGCACCGTCCCGGCCCCGGCCGCGCCCGAGACCCCGGCGCGCGAACCGGCGTAGCCACGCACCGCGCGGGTCTCCGGCATACGACGGCGGCCCGCGCGGCGGCGCATCATCCACCCCACGATCCCCGGTACGGAACCTCCGTACCGGGGATCGTCCGTTTTCCGAACCCCCGTGACCGGATTATGACCTTGACGGACAGTCATTCTCTCGCTGAACATCAGGCTCGCACTGACGCACGACCGCTCACCCGCTCTTTCCCCACCCGTTCCGTCACATCCCCAGCGGAATCCCGGAGCCCCCACATGAGCCTGTCCGTCTCCCGGCGCCTGGCCGCCGTCACCGCGCTCGCGGTGGCCGGTCTGTTCGCCTCCACCGCCCCCGCGGCCCTGGCCTCCCCCACCGCGGTCACCGCCGCGCCGACGCCCCCCGACATCCCGGTCGCCAACGTCAAGGCGCACCTGGCCCAGCTCCAGTCGATCGCCACCGCCAACGGCGGCAACCGCGCGCACGGCAGGGCCGGTTACAAGGCCTCGATCGACTACGTGAAGGCCAAGCTGGACGCGGCCGGCTACACGACCACCCTCCAGACCTTCACCTCCAGCGGAGCCACCGGCTACAACCTGATAGCCGACTGGCCGGGCGGCGACGCCAACTCGGTCCTGATGTCCGGCGCGCACCTGGACTCGGTGAGCGCGGGCCCCGGCATCAACGACAACGGCTCCGGCTCGGCGGCCATCCTGGAAACCGCGCTCGCGGTCTCCCGGGCCGGACTCCAGTCCACCAAGCACCTGCGCTTCGGCTGGTGGGGCGCGGAGGAGCTGGGCATGGTCGGGTCGACGTACTACGTCAACAACCTGCCGAGCGCCGAGAAGTCGAAGATCTCCGGCTACCTGAACTTCGACATGATCGGCTCGCCGAACCCGGGCTACTTCGTCTACGACGACGACCCGACCATCGAGCAGACCTTCAAGACGTACTTCGCGGGCGTCGGCATCCCCACCGAGATCGAGACCGAGGGCGACGGCCGTTCCGACCACGCCCCCTTCAAGAACGCGGGCATCCCCGTCGGCGGTCTCTTCAGCGGCGCCGACTACATCAAGACCGCCGCGCAGGCCCAGAAGTGGGGCGGCACCTCCGGCAAGGCCTTCGACGCCTGCTACCACCGGTCGTGCGACACCTCGGCGAACATCAACGACGCGGCCCTGGACAAGAACAGCGACGCGATCGCCTACGCGGTCTGGACCCTGGGAGCCGGCACCGTGGTGCCGCCCGGCCCGTCCTTCGAGAACACGGCGGACGTCGCCATCCCCGACTCCCCGGCCGCGGGGGCCAGTTCACCGATCACCGTCTCGGGCGTCACGGGCAACGCGCCGGCCACCACGAAGGTGGACGTCAACATCGTCCACACCTACCGCGGTGACCTCCAGATCGACCTGATCGCCCCCGACGGCACGGCGTACCGGCTGAAGAACTCCAGCTCGGACTCGGCCGACAACGTCATCGCCTCGTACACCGTGAACGCGTCGAGCGAGGTCGCCAACGGCGTCTGGAAGCTCCAGGTGAAGGACGTGGCCGCGCAGGACACGGGCTACATCAACAGCTGGAAGATCACCTTCTAGGAGGTGCCCCCGGGGTGCGCGCGCAGCGATTCGGGGACCGGTTCCTGTATCCGCGCGCGCAGCTCCTCGGCGACCGCCGCGATGTCGGCCCGGCCGCGCTTCGCGGCCTCGACCAGGTCACCGAGCGCCTCGGGCGAGGGCAGCTGCTTCGCCCCCGCCACCCGCAGGTACGAGCGGGTGGCGGCGGCCGCGTAGAACTCGTTCATCGGCGATTCCAGCGCCGGGCACACGGCGAGCGTGTGCAGGAACGCGGCGGCCCGCCAGGCGGTGTCGGGGGCGGGCTGCTCCGGGACCAGCACCAGGTCGTTCTGGTGGCGGGCCACCGCGGCGGCCACCCCGGAGGGGTCCCAGACGGCGGGATCGGACGGCAGGTGGTGGGCCAGAGCGGTCCAGGCCCACTCCATGGTGATCTTCAATGGCCGAACCGCTCCTGGAAGTAGCCCCAGTGGTCGGCGAACTCCTCGATGCCGGAGAGGAAGCTCTTGCGGTCCTCGTCCAGTTCGCGTTCGGTGACCTCGGTGATCAGCGCGGTGACCGTCGTCCCCAGCGCCGCCGCGCGCGCTTTGAGGCGCTCGTGGAACTCTTCCTCCAGGCGGATGGTGACGTGTCTCGACATGTCCCTCACCGTACAGCGGCTCCGCTGTACACAGGAGGGTTACGACGCAAGGGTGGCCCGGGACACATGTCCCGGGCCACCCTCAGTGCCTCCGCGCCCCCGCCCGCGCGCGGGCGGCCGGCCGGGCTACTTCGCGGCGTTGGCCGTCTTCACCAGCGCGTCCTTGGTGACCGCGCCGACGTAGACCTTGCCGTCGTCCGTGATCAGCGCGTTGACCACGCGGGTCGAGAAGACCCGGCCGGAGCCGAACTTCCCGGTGACCTTGTCCCCGAGGCTGTCGAGGAACTGCTTGGCCTCCTTGGGGGCGCCCTTTTCGTTCGCCTTGCCCTCGAAGTCCTTCAGGCCCTTGCCCGTGCCCGAGTCGATCCGGGCGACGGAGGCCCAGCCCTCGCCGAGGACCGTGGTCTGCCCCTTGCCCGCGCCGCCGGTCAGACCGTCCAGGCCGGGGATCGGGAGGGAGTCCATGCGGCGCTCCGCCTTGTCCCCGTGCGGAGCGGCCGAGCCCTCCTTCACCGTGGCGCCCTTGGGCGGGGTGAAGGCGAAGGTGTCGGCGGCGGGCTTGGCGAAGTCGACCTTGCTGAAGCCCGCGTCCAGGATCGGCTTGCCGCCCTGGCTGGAGAGCACCTGGAAGCGCAGCGGCACGCCGTTCTTGGCGTCCACCGCGATCTGCACGGAACCGATCGTGGAACCGGAGGCCTTCGGCTTGAGCACCAGCTGGTAGGCGTCGCGCCCGGCCACCTGGGCGGTGTCGCCGACGCTGACGTCGGTGGTGGGTCCGGCGGCCTTCAGGGCCTCCTGGGCGAGCTGGGCGGGTGAGGAGCCGAGCCGGTCGGCCGTCTTGTGCTCCTTGCCCTTCTCCCCCGCCCGGGCGCCGCCGTCCTTCTCGTGGAAGACCTCGTTGGACTTGCTGTCGTAGCCCCAGACCTCGCCGCCGTTGTGGATGAGGCTGTACTCGTCCTTGCCGTCCAGGAAGGTGATCCGCTGACGGTCCGGGCCGTCGGCCGCGACCTTGAAGGTGTGCGTGCCGGTGGCGAGCTGCGTGAGCTTGTCCTGCGGATCGGCGGAGCCGCCCGAGACGCCCCGGTCGCCGAGCAGGCCGGTCGCCAGCGACGGCAGGCCCAGGTCGGTGCTGATCTTCGCGGTACCGGACAGCTGCTGCGCGTCCGATGCGGCGATCTTCTCGATGAGCTGCTGCGCCGTCACCTTGGGAAGGTCCGGTCCGCTCGCGTTGGCGAAGGCCGGAACCAGTCCGACGGTCGCCACGGCCACTCCCACGACCACGACCGGTACCGCGTACCGCGAGGCCTTGCGAGGAGTCTTTGCGTTCGCTGCCATGTCTCTGCCCTACCTCTGTGTGTAGGCGGCGACCTACCCATCCCGGCTTGTTCCCGTCCACCCCGCGCCGCCACTCTCACCCGATCTGGTGGGGATGTGCCTCTATCTGACCAAACGGAAGGCCCCCACGGCATCACTCCTCGGAGCCAACTCCGTGTACGACCGAGGGATGACACGGCGAAGGCCCCCCGTCCCCATCCCGTAGGGGGTCGGAGGGCCTCGCGGGGTACCCGGTACGGATGAAGGCTTAACCGGCCCGGTGCACCACCGCGTCGCACAGCTCTTCCAGGGCCGACTTCGCGAAGCACTCGGGCAGCGGGGCCAGCGTGGCCCGCGCCTCCTCGGCGTAGCGGATGGTGTCGCGCCGCGCCTGCTCCAGCGCCGGGTGCACCCGCAGCCGGGACAGCGCTTCGGCGTGCCGGGCGTCGTCCGTCAGGTCGCCGTCCAGGAGGCGTACGAGCTCCAGGTCCTCCTCCCGCCCGCCGCGGGCGGCCATCTCCCGCAGCAGCAGCACCGGCAGCGTGGGGATGCCCTCGCGCAGGTCCGTACCCGGGGTCTTGCCGGACTCGTGCGAGTCGGAGGCGACGTCCAGGACGTCGTCGGCGAGCTGGAAGGCGGTGCCGAGGCGTTCGCCGTACTGCGTGAGGATGTCGACGACCGATTCGTCGGCGCCGGCCATCAGCGCGCCGAAGCGGCCGGAGACGGCGATCAGCGAGCCGGTCTTGCCCGCGATGACGTCGAGGTAGTGGGCGACGGGGTCGCGGCCGTCGCGCGGCCCGGCCGTCTCCAGGATCTGGCCCGTCACCAGCCGCTCGAAGGCCTCGGCCTGGATCCGGACGGCCTCGGGTCCGAGGTCGGCCAGGATGTGCGAGGCGCGGGCGAACAGGAAGTCACCCGTCAGGACGGCCACCGAGTTGCCCCAGCGGGTGTTGGCGCTGTCCACCCCGCGCCGGACGTCCGCCTCGTCCATGACGTCGTCGTGGTAGAGCGTGGCGAGGTGCGTGAGTTCGACGACCACCGCGGAGGGCACGATGCCGGGCGCGTAGGGATCGCCGAAACGGGACGCGAGCATCACCAGCAGCGGCCGGAAGCGCTTGCCGCCCGCCTTGATCAGGTGCTGCGCGGCCTCGGTGATGAAGGGGACTTCACTCTTGGTGGCCTCCAGCAGACCCGCCTCGACTGCGGCCAGTCCGGCCTGGACATCGCTCTCAAGAGCCTGGTCCCGCACGCTCAGTCCGAACGGCCCGACGACGGTCACGAGGGGTACTCCTGTCTGCTGACGATCACGGTGACGATCACCTGGATTGTCGATGTGTCGCTGCCATCACTCAAGCCAGCGTATCCGGTCTGATTTCGATCACCGAGAGCGCCCGCCCGGCCGCCACCCGCGCACTGTCCGAAGTGCACCGGTATGTTCTTGAGCAGCCGATGCGACCGGAGAATGCGTATTGTCCAGAACCACGCCCGACATCGACGAACCGACGGACCCGGAGGCCGAACGGCCGCCGCCCGGTGACGACCACGCCTTCCTGGGCCACCCCCGGGGTCTGGCGACGCTCTCCGGACTGGAGGTCTGGGAGCGCTTCTCGTTCCTCGGCATGCAGGCCATTCTGGTGCTGTACTTCGCGGACACCGTAGCCAACGGCGGCCTCGGAATGAATCCGGGCGCCGCCGCGTCCGTGGCGGCCGCCTACGGAACCATGGTCTACCTGGTCTCGGTGGCAGGCGGCTGGCTCGCCGACCGGATCCTGGGCTCCTACCGCGCCGTCCTGTGGGGCGGCGTCCTGATCGCCTGCGGCCACTACGCGATGGCCGTGCCGACCGCCGCCATGACCTGGGCGGGCCTCGGCCTGATCAGCGCGGGAACCGGCCTGCTCAAGCCGAACGTGGCCAGCATGGTCGGCAAGCTCTACCGCACCGACGACCAGCGGCGCGACGCCGGATTCGCCCTCTACTACATGGGCATCAACATCGGCGCCTTCGCCGGTCCCCTCGTCACCGGCTGGCTCGGCGACCACAAGGGCTGGCACTGGGGCTTCTCCGCCGCCGCCTTCGGCATGACGGCCGGCCTCGTCCAGTACGTCCTGGGACGCCGCCATCTGGCCGGACGAAAGCACTCGGCCGAGTACGCCCTGGCCCCCGCCGCGATGCGGCGCGCCGTCCGCGCCCTCGTGGGCGGCCTGCTCGGCGCGGCCGTGCTCGCCACCCTCCTGGCCTCCGCCGGGTGGCTCACCCTGGCCCGGTTCGTCGACCTGCTCACCCTGGTCTCGGTGATCGCCCCGGTCGTCTACTTCGCCGTCATGTTCCGCAGCCCCCGGGTGAGCGCCGAGGAGCGCGGCCGGCTGCGCCCCTACGCGGTGCTCTTCCTGGCCTCGGTCGCCTTCAACTTCATCCTCTTCCAGGCGTACTCGACGATGATGCTGCTGGCCTCGACGAACGCGCAGACCTCGATCCTCGGCTTCCACTTCCCGGCCGGCTGGTACGCCTCCGCGCTCGGCGCCTTCGAGGTGGCGCTGGCCCCGGTCGTCGCGGCGCTCTGGGTCCGGATGGGCCGCCGCCAGCCGCACGCCTCCCACAAGATCGCCATCGGGGTGGTCCTGGGCGGCCTGTCCTTCCTGCTGATGGTCATCCCGACTTCCGGGCACGGCGGCGACGACACCTTCCGGATGGCCGCCTGGTGGATCGTCGGCTCCTACCTGCTGCTCGGCCTCGGCGACGTCCTGCTGGAAACCTCCGGCATGTCGGCCACCACCAAGCTCGCCCCGAAGGCCTACGCGAGCCAGACCATGGCCCTGTGGTTCCTCTCGCTGGCCCTCGCCAACGGCATCCAGGCCCAGGTGGTCAAGGTCTACGGCACGGTCTCCCTCCCCGCCTACTTCGGCGTCAACGGAGCGGTCGCGGTCGCCGCCGGCCTGGCCGTGATCGCCCTGGGGCCCTGGCTGCGGCGCACCATGCACCCCGTCCACTGACGTCCGGCGCACCCGTACCCCTACCAGCACCGCGAGGGACCGAGGCCACGCATGATCATCCGTACCGACTTCCCCTACGGGACCACCCACGAGGACGTCCGGATCCCGCTCCCCGACGGCGTGGAGCTGTACGCCCGCGTCTGGCGGCCGGTGACGGACGAGCCCGTTCCGGCGCTGCTGGAGTACCTCCCGTACCGGCTCACCGACTGGACCGCGCCCCGCGACCACCAGCGCCACCCCTGGTACGCCGGGCACGGCTACGCCTCGGTGCGGGTCGACGTGCGCGGCCACGGCAACAGCGGCGGCCACCCCGGCGACGAGTACGACGCCCGGGAACTGGCCGACGGCGTCGCCGTCGTCGAATGGCTGGCGGCGCAGCCCTGGTGCACCGGCGCGGTCGGCATGTTCGGCATCTCCTGGGGCGGCTTCAACTCGCTCCAGATCGCCGCCCTCGCGCCCGCGCCGCTCAAGGCCGTCGTCACCGTCTGCTCCACCGACGACCGCTTCGACAACGACGTCCACTACATGGGCGGCTCCGTCCTCGCCGTCGACATGCACGCCTGGTCCGCCACCATGCTCGCCTTCGCCGCCCGCCCGCCGGACCCCCTTTACGCGGGCGACGGCTGGAAGGAGCAGTGGCTGGACCGGCTGGACGCCGTCGAACCGCTCGTCCACACCTGGCTCGCCCACCAGACCCGCGACGCCTACTGGAAGCACGGCAGCGTCTGCGAGGACTACGCCGCCATCGGCGCGGCCGTCCTGGCCGTCGGCGGCTGGCACGACCCCTACCGCGACACCGTGCTGCGGCTGGTCGAGCACCTGCCGCCGGACCGGGTGCGCGGGCTGATCGGGCCCTGGTCCCACCAGTACCCCGACCGCGGGCTGCCGCCGGGGCCGGCCATCGGCTTCCTCCAGGAGACCCTGCGCTGGTGGGACCACTGGCTCAAGGGCGTGGACAACGGGGTCATGGACGAGCCGCTGCTGCGCTCCTGGATCAGCGAGTCGCACCCGCCCGCCACCGTCTACGAACGGATGGAGGGCCGCTGGGTCGGCGACACCGCCTGGCCCTCCCCCGCCGTCTCGCCGGTGTCGTACGGGCTCCGGGGCGACCCCGTCCTCGTCGCGTCCCCGCAGCACACCGGCCTGGACGCGGGCCGCTTCTTCCCCTTCGGCAACGACGGCGACCTGCCGCCGGACCAGCGGGAGGAGGACGCCAAGTCGGCGTGCTTCGAGTTCCCGCTGGGCACCGGGGGGCGGCTGGAGATCCTGGGCCGCCCGCGGGTCACCCTGCGGCTGCGCATGGACGTGCCGTACGGGCAGGTCGTCGCCCGGGTCTGCGACGTGGCGCCCGACGGGTCCTCGACGCTGGTCACCCGCGGCGCCCTGAACCTGTCCGCGCGGGGCGGCCGGGACCGGGCGGTGCCGTGGCCGGTGGGCGCGTACGAGGACGTCACCTTCGAGCTGAACGCGATCGGCCACGCCTTCCCGCCGGGGCACCGGATCCGGCTCGCGGTGTCCTCCGCGTACTGGCCGTGGATCTGGCCGCGGGCCGGGTCCGGGGCGGGCTGGACGCTGGAACCGGCGGGGAGCGCGCTGACCCTGCCGGTGCGGGACCCGGCCGCCGGGGCGGGGGCCGAGATCGGCTTCGAGCCGCCGGAGCAGTCCGAGGGACTCGGCGTGGTGTACCCCGCCACCCTGGACGAACCGCGTCCGGAACGGCTGGTCGTACGGGACGTGGCGCGCGGGCTGTGGCGGCTGGAGGTCGACCCGCGGTACGGGGGGACGCGGGTGTACCCGGACGGGCTGGAGTACGGCGAGGACGCGTGGGAGGAGTACGAGATCGAGGACGGCGACCCGCTGTCGGCCCGCACGTGCTCGCGGTGGCGCATCCGGCTGCACCGGCCCGAGCGGGGCTGGGACGCGAGGGTGGAGACCCGGTCGGAGATCTCGTGCGACGAGGGCGCGTTCGTGACGTCGAACGAGGTCGTGTGCCGGGAGGGTGACGAGGTCGTCTTCCACCGCACCTGGCACCGCCGCCTCCCCCGCGGGGCCGCCTAGACCGACGCCCTCAAACGCCGGGCAGGCTGAAATGCCGCCCCGTGGCCCCGGCCCGGCAAGCTGAGGGCGGCTCCGAGCCGGACCCACTCCAGCCCCGCCGGCGTTTGAGGCGCCCCCGGAGGGCAGGAGCGCCGCACGGCACCACTCGCCCCACCCCCGGCTCGGGTCCTCGTCGCCTCCGGCGGGCCCTCAAACGCCGGGCAGGCTGAAATACCGCCCCGGGCCCGGGCAAGCTGGCACCCCGCCCCCGCGGGCGCTACGCGTAAAGGCGTTCCAGGACCACCGCGATCCCGTCCGCCTCGTTCGACAGGGTCACCTCGTCCGCGACCGCGACCAGTTCGCGGTGCGCGTTCGCCATCGCGACCCCGTGCGCGGCCCAGGTGAACATCGGGATGTCGTTCGGCATGTCGCCGAAGGCGATCGTCGAGGCGGCGTCCGCGCCGAGGACGGCCGCCGCGAAAGCGAGGCCGCTGGCCTTGTCGATGCCCGGCGGCTGGAGCTCCACCGTGTGCTCCCCGGCCATCGTGACGTTCACGAGGTCACCGACCACCGCCCGCGCCACCCGCGTCAGTTCGTCGTCGTCCAGCTCCGGATGCTGGAGCAGCACCTTGTTGATCGGGGCCGACCACAGGTCCGCCCGCCGCGGGACGCGGACCGTCGGGAGGTGGGGGTGCCACATCCGGTAGCCCGGCCCTATCAGCATCTCCGCGTCCACCCCCTCCCGGTTGACGGCCGCGTACACCTCGCCGATCTCCGCCTCGATCTTCCCGAGCGCGACCTCCGCCAGGTCCCGGTCGAGGGGGACGGAGTGCAGCATGCGCCCGACCGCCGCGTCGTACACCTGCGCCCCCTGCCCGCACACCGCGAGCCCCGTGTAGCCGAGGTCCTCCAGTACGTGCCGGACCTGCGGCACGGGGCGCCCGGTGACGATGATGTGCCGGGCGCCCGCTGCGCGCGCCGTCGCGAGCGCCGCGTACGAACGGGCGGAAACTGTGTCACCTGCGCGCAGCAGAGTCCCGTCCAGGTCAGTGGCGATCAGGGCATACGGGAGCGCGCGAAGGGGGGCGGAAGTCACGGGTCAAAGGATACGGACCTCGTTGGACAAGTCCTACAAATAGCGCCCGAATCCGGCCTCCCGAAGGCCCCACCAGGCACGTAACGTGTCAACCAGATCCCGGGACACCCCCGGACCGCCCGGAAAGCGAGGCAGTACCCCATGCCCCTGCAGAGCCCCCTCGACGTTCCCGAGGGCGACCCGTTCGGGCCGCACAACCTCCCGTACGGCGTGTTCTCGACCGCCGAGGACACGGGCGGCGACGCGGAGCCCCGGCGGCGCATCGGTGTGCGGATCGGCGGGTACGTCCTGGACGCGGGAGCCGTCGCGCTCGCGCTCGGATCCCCGTACGCCGGACTCCTCGGCCGGCCGACCCTCAACCCGCTGCTGGCGGCGGGCCGCACCGCCTGGCACGACGTGCGCCGCGCCCTGACCGCCTGGGTGACCGACCCTGGCCAGCGCCCCGCCGTCGAGCCGCACCTCGTGCCGCTCGAAGCCGTCACCATGCACCTGCCGTACGAGGTCGCGGACTACGTCGACTTCTACGCGAGCGAGCACCACGCCACCAACGTGGGCCGGATCTTCCGCCCGGACGGAGACGCGCTCACCCCCAACTGGAAGCACCTGCCCATCGGTTACCACGGCCGCGCGGGCACCCTCGTCGTCTCCGGCACGGACGTCGTACGGCCCTGCGGCCAGCGCAAGGCGCCCACCGACCCGGCGCCCGTCTTCGGCCCGAGCGTCAAGCTCGACATCGAGGCGGAGGTCGGCTTCGTCGTCGGCACTCCCTCCGAGCTGGGCACGGCGGTGCCGCTCGGCGACTTCCGCGAGCACGTCTTCGGCCTGTTCCTGCTGAACGACTGGTCCGCGCGCGACATCCAGGCCTGGGAGTACGTGCCGCTCGGCCCCTTCCTCGGCAAGTCCTTCGCGACCTCCGTCTCCGCCTGGGTCACCCCGCTGGAGGCCCTGGACGCGGCCCGCGTCGCGCCGCCGGCCCGGGACTTCCCGCTGCTGCCCTACCTGGACGACTCCGACGCCGGGGCCGACGAGCAGGGCGGTTTCGACCTGCGCATCACGGTCTCGATCAACGGGCACGAGGTCGCGCACCCGCCGTTCTCCTCGATGTACTGGACCGCCGCCCAGCAGCTCGCCCACATGACGGTCAACGGCGCCTCCCTGCGCACCGGCGACGTCTACGGCTCCGGCACGGTCAGCGGCCCCGAGACCGGCCAGCGCGGCTCCCTCCTGGAGCTGACCTGGAACGGCCGCGACGCCCTCGAACTCCCGGACGGCAAGCGGACCTTCCTGGAGGACGGCGACACCGTCACCCTCTCCGCCTGGGCCCCCGGCCCCGACGGCACCAGGGTCGGCCTCGGCGAGGTCACCGGCACCATCGCCCCCGCCCGTACCGCGGACGCCCCCCGGGGCGCCGTGTAGCGGTACCGGTCCGTCAGCCCCCTGGCCCCGCCCGCGTGGCGGGCCGGGGGCGCCCGCGCGAAGCTGCTGGAGCCGCACGCCCGTCGCCGCTCCAAGGAGTTCCCGCATGACCCCTCGCACCGGCAGGACCGTCCCCCTCGCCGCCCTAATCCTTGCGGCCTCCACCGCGCTCGCCCTGTCCCCGACGACGGCGACAGCGACGACGGCGACCGCACCGCCCGCGCCCGGACCGGACCGGCGGGCCGCCCCGGTCACGGTGGAGCTGGCGCGGGCCCGGCTGTCGAGCGTTCCCTACCTGAACGAGCGCGACGCGGCCGCCGCCGGCTTCGTACCCGACCGGTACTGCGTCGCCGCCCCGGACGGGGCGGGCGCGCTCGGCTACCCGCACTTCAACCACGCCAACGACGGCTCGCTCGACCCCCGGCGCCCCGCGGCCCTCCTCTACGAGGACGACGGGCACGGCGGCCGCAGGCTGGTGGCCCTGGAGTGGGTGGTGAACGACCGGGACCAGGACCCGCGGACGGACGAGGACCGCCCCCACCTGTTCGGCCAGGCCTTCAAGGGCCCGCTGCCGGGCCGGTTCAAGGGCCAGGCCGTCCACTACGCCCTGCACGTGTGGCTGTGGAAGGACAACCCGGCCGGGCGGTTCGCGACGTACAACCCGAAGGCGCGCTGCCTGCCCGGCACCACGCGTCCCCCCAAGACCCCCTGACGGCCCCGGCCCCCTCCTTTGGGTGAGCACCGCGTGCGCCCGCCCGCGCCCCCGGCCAGGGTGGACACACGTCCCCCGCCCCGCCACCCGCCAGGAGTCCCCGATGTCCGTACGCCCCCTGAAGGCCGCCCTGACCTGCGCGGCCGCCGCCTCCATGGCCCTGGCCACCGTCCCCGCGGCCCAGGCGGTGGACGGTCCGGCGCCCGACCCCCGCAACCGGCAGGCGATGCGCGACCTGGCCACGGCGATGGCGGTGACCGCCAAGTACGCGGACGAGCGGGCGGCCGTCGAGGACGGCTACGTGCCGCACGGCCAGGAGTGCATGACCAACCCGTTCGGAGCGGGCTCCATGGGCTACCACTACGTCAAGGAGGCCAACTGGGGTTCGACGGACCCGAGCAGGCCGACCGCGCTCCTCTACAGCTCCGAGAAGGACCGCTCCGGCCACCGCAGGCTCCAGACCGTGGAGTGGATGTCCGCCGACCGGGACCAGGACCTCAAGACCACCGACGACCGGCCCCACATGTTCGGGCTGCCCTTCGACGGGCCCATGCCCGGCCACTGGGCGGGCATGCCCAAGCACTACGACCTCCACCTGTGGGCGTACAAGGAGAACCCGGCCGGCCGCTTCCACAACTGGAACCCCGCCCTGACCTGCCCCAAGAACACCACCACCCCGGCCGCGCCCCACCCCCACTGAGCCGGAACGCGCCGAGGCCCGGCCCCCCTCAGAAGGGGAGCCGGGCCCCGGCGCGTCCGGCGGTGGAGCGGTCAGCGCACGAACGTGCTCGCGTGGCCGGCCAGTTCGAGGAAGTACTGGGGCGCCACGCCCAGCACCACCGTCACCGCGACACCCACCGCGATCGTGGTCATGGTCAGCACCGAGGGGACGGCCACGGTCGGGCCGTCGGCCTTCGGCTCGCTGAAGAACATCAGCACGATGACCCGGATGTAGAAGAACGCCGCGATGGCCGAGGAGATCACACCGACCACGACCAGCGCGCCCGCGCCGCCCTCGGCCGCCGCCTTGAAGACCGCGAACTTTCCGGCGAAGCCGGAGGTCAGCGGGATGCCGGCGAAGGCGAGCAGGAACACCGCGAACACGGCGGCGGTCAGCGGGGAACGACGGCCCAGACCGGCCCACTTGGACAGGTGCGTGGCCTCGCCGCCCGCGTCGCGCACCAGCGTGACCACGGCGAAGGCGCCGATCGTCACGAAGGAGTACGCCGCCAGGTAGAAGAGGACGGAGGAGACGCCCTCCTTCGAGGTGGCGATCACACCGGCCAGGATGAAGCCGGCGTGCGCGATCGAGGAGTAGGCCAGCAACCGCTTCACGTCGGTCTGGGTGATCGCGATGACCGCGCCCGCCAGCATCGTGACGATCGCGACGCCCCACATCACCGGCCGCCAGTCCCACCGCAGGCCCGGCAGGACCACGTACAGCAGGCGCAGCAGCGCCCCGAAGGCCGCGACCTTCGTCGCCGCTGCCATGAAACCGGTGACCGGGGTCGGGGCGCCCTGGTAGACGTCCGGGGTCCACATGTGGAAGGGGACCGCGCCGACCTTGAACAGCAGCCCCATCAGGATCAGCGCGCCGCCGATCAGCAGCAGCGCGTCGTTGCCCATGGTGCCCGCGAGGGCCGGGTCGATCTGCTGGACGGTGCCGTCCACGACGTCCGCGATCACGGCGTAGGAGACGGAGCCCGCGTAGCCGTAGACGAGCGCGATGCCGAAGAGCAGGAAGGCGGAGGAGAAGGCGCCCAGCAGGAAGTACTTGACCGCGGCCTCCTGCGACATCAGCCGCTGGCGGCGGGCGAGGGCGCAGAGCAGGTAGAGCGGGAGGGAGAAGACCTCCAGCGCCACGAACAGGGTCAGCAGGTCGTCGGCCGCCGGGAAGATCAGCATCCCGGAGACCGCGAACAGCATCAGCGGGAACACCTCGGTGGTGGCGAAACCGGCCTTGACGGCGGCCTTTTCGCTGTCGCTGCCCGGGACGGACGCCGCCTGCGCGGCGAAGGAGTCCACCCGGCTGCCGTGGGCCGCCGGGTCCAGGCGCCGCTCGGCGAAGGTGAAGACGGCCACGACGGAGGCCAGCAGGATCGTGCCCTGGAGGAACAGCGCCGGTCCGTCCACGGCGACGGCGCCCATGGCGGCGACGTGCGCCTTGGCGGTGCCGTACCCGCCCGCGGCGAGCGCCACCACGGCCGCGAAGGCCGAGGCGAGCGCGGCGACGGTGAGGAACACCTGGGCGTAGTAACGGGCCTTGCGCGGGACGAAGGCCTCGACGAGGACGCCGATCAGCGCGGCGCCCAGCACGATCAGCGTGGGCGAGAGCTGCGCGTACTCGATGTGCGGGGCCGGGATCTTGTCGATCGGATCGGCGGCCAGGGACCACAGGCCCACGGCGGTCGTGCTCACTTGGCGGCCTCCACGCTCTGTACCGGCACGGTGGGCTCGGGGTCCTTCTGGTTGACGTCGGACATGGTGTGCTTCACCGCCGGGTTGACGATCTCGGTCAGCGGCTTCGGGTAGACGCCGAGTCCGATCAGCAGGGCGATCAGCGGGGCGACCACCAGCACCTCGCGCAGGCGCAGGTCCGGCATGTGGCGGACCTCCTCCTTGAGCGGGCCGGTCATGGTGCGCTGGTAGAGGACCAGCGTGTAGAGCGCGGCCAGCACGATGCCGAAGGTGGCGATGATCCCGACGACCGGGTAGCGGGCGAAGGTGCCCACCAGGACCAGGAACTCGCTGACGAAGGGCGCGAGGCCCGGCAGCGAGAGGGTGGCCAGGCCGCCGATCAGGAAGGTCCCGGCGAGGACCGGGGCCACCTTCTGCACGCCGCCGTAGTCGGCGATGAGCCGCGAGCCGCGGCGCGAGATCAGGAATCCGGCGACCAGCATCAGCGCCGCCGTCGACAGGCCGTGGTTGACCATGTAGAGGGTGGCGCCGGACTGGCCCTGGGAGGTCATCGCGAAGATGCCCAGGATGATGAAGCCGAAGTGCGAGATCGAGGCGTAGGCGACCAGGCGCTTGATGTCCCGCTGGCCGACCGCGAGCAGCGCGCCGTAGACGATGCTGATCAGGGCCAGGACCAGGATGACCGGGGTGGCCCACTTGCTCGCCTCGGGGAAGAGGCCGAGGCAGAAGCGGAGCATCGCGAAGGTGCCGACCTTGTCGACGACGGCGGTGATCAGGACGGCCACCGGGGCGGTGGCCTCGCCCATCGCGTTGGGCAGCCAGGTGTGCAGCGGCCACAGCGGGGCCTTCACCGCGAAGGCGAAGAAGAAGCCGAGGAACAGCAGCCGTTCGGTGCCCTGGGACATGTCCAGGGTGCCGGCGGCCCGGGCTTCGACGATCTCCTGGAGGGAGAAGTTCCCGGCGACCACGTACAGCCCGACGACCGCGGCCAGCATGATGAGCCCGCCGGCCAGGTTGTAGAGGAGGAACTTGACCGCCGCGTACGAGCGCTGCGCGGCCGCGTTCTCGTCGGTCCCGGAGTGAGCCCGGTCCCCGAAGCCACCGATGAGGAAGTACATCGGAATCAGCATGGCTTCGAAGAAGATGTAGAAGAGGAATACGTCGGTGGCCTCGAAGGAGACGATCACCATCGCCTCGACCAGCAGGATCAGGGCGAAGAAGCCCTGGGTCGGCCGCCAGCGCGAAGAGTGCGTCTCAAGCGGGTCGGCATCGTGCCAGCCCGCCGCGATCACGAAGGGGATCAGCAGGGCGGTGAGCGCGATGAGCGCCACCCCGATGCCGTCCACGCCGAGCTCGTAGCGGACCCCGAAGTCCTTGATCCAGGAGTGGGATTCGGTGAGCTGGTAGCGGTCGCCGCCCGGATCGAAGCGGACCGCGACGAGGGCGGCCAGCGCCAGCGTCGCCAGCGAGACCAGCAGCGCGAGCCACTTGGCGGCGGTCCTGCGGGCGGCCGGTACGGCCGCCGTCAGGATCGCGCCGACCGCGGGCAGCGCCGCCGTCGCCGTCAGAAGCGGGAAACTCATCTCACACCGCCCTCATCAGCAGGGTCGCGGCGATCAGGATCGCCGTGCCCCCGAACATCGAGACCGCGTAGCTGCGGGCGTAGCCGTTCTGGAGCTTGCGCAGCCGGCCCGACAGCCCGCCGACCGCGGCGGCCGTTCCGTTGACCACACCGTCGACGAGGCTGTGGTCGACGTAGACGAGCGAGCGGGTCAGGTGCTCGCCGCCGCGCACCAGCACGACGTGGTTGAAGTCGTCCTGGAGCAGGTCGCGCCGGGCGGCGCGGGTGAGCAGCGAGCCGCGCGGGGCGACCACCGGGACGGGCCTGCGCCCGTACATCGCCCAGGCGATCGCGACGCCGACGACCAGCACCACCATGGTGGACAGGGTCACCGTCAGGGCGCTGACCGGCGGGTTCCCGTGCTCGTGCCCGGTGACGGGCTCCAGCCACTTCAGGAACCGGTCGCCGATCCCGAAGAACCCGCCCGCGAAGACCGACCCGAAGGCCAGCACGATCATCGGGACGGTCATCGACTTCGGGGACTCGTGCGGGTGCGGCATGCGCCCGGCCGCGTGCTCGGCCGCGGGTTCGGCGCTGGGCACCGCGTCCGCGTCGGGCGCCGGCTGCCACCGCTTCTCGCCGAAGAACGTCAGGAGCATCACGCGGGTCATGTAGAACGCGGTGATCGCGGCGCCCAGCAGGGCCACGCCGCCGAGGATCCAGCCCTCGGTGCCGCCCTTCGCGAAGGCCGCCTCGATGATGCGGTCCTTGGAGAAGAAGCCCGACAGGCCCGGGAAGCCGATGATGGCGAGGTAGCCGAGGCCGAAGGTGACGAAGGTGACCGGCATGTAGGTCCGCAGGCCGCCGTACTTGCGCATGTCGACCTCGTCGTTCATCCCGTGCATCACGGAACCCGCGCCGAGGAAGAGACCGGCCTTGAAGAAGCCGTGCGTCACCAGGTGCATGATCGCGAAGACGTAGCCGATGGGGCCGAGGCCCGCGGCCAGGATCATGTAGCCGATCTGCGACATCGTGGACCCGGCGAGGGCCTTCTTGATGTCGTCCTTCGCGCAACCGACGATCGCACCGAAGAGGAGCGTCACCGCGCCGACCACGACGACCGCGGTCTGCGCGTCCGGCGCCCCGTTGAAGATGGCGCCCGAGCGGACGATCAGGTAGACACCGGCGGTCACCATCGTCGCCGCGTGGATGAGGGCCGAGACCGGGGTCGGGCCCTCCATCGCGTCGCCGAGCCAGGACTGCAGCGGCACCTGGGCCGACTTGCCGCAGGCCGCGAGCAGCAGCATCAGGCCGATGGCCGTCAGCTTGCCCTCGGACGTGCCGTCCGCCGCACCGAGCACCGGCCCGAAGGCGAAGGTGCCGAAGGTCGTGAACATCAGCATGATGGCGATCGACAGGCCCATGTCGCCGACCCGGTTGACCAGGAAGGCCTTCTTCGCGGCGGTGGCCGCGCTGGGCTTGTGCTGCCAGAAGCCGATGAGCAGGTACGACGCCAGGCCGACGCCCTCCCAACCGACGTACAGCAGCAGGTAGTTGTCGGCGATGACCAGGAGCAGCATCGCCGCGAGGAAGAGGTTCAGGTAGCCGAAGAAGCGGCGGCGGCGCTCGTCGTGCTCCATGTACCCGATCGAGTACACGTGGATGAGCGTGCCGACGCCGGTGATCAGCAGGACGAAGGTCATCGACAGCTGGTCGAGCTGGAAGCCGAGGTCGGCCCGGAAGCCCTCCACCGGGATCCAGCTGAACAGCCGTTGGTGCATCGCCCGGTCCTCGGCGCCGCGGCCGAGCATGTCGGCGAAGAGCACCGCGCCGATCCCGAAGGACGCGGCGGCGAACAGGGTGCCGAGCAGGTGCCCGGCCTTGTCGAGCCGGCGGCCGCCGCACAGCAGCACCGCCGCTCCGAGCAGGGGCGCCGCTACCAGCAGCGCGATCAGGTTCTCCACTGTGAGCGCCCCTTACAGCTTCATCAGGCTGGCGTCGTCGACCGAGGCCGAGTGGCGCGTACGGAACAGCGACACGATGATCGCGAGGCCCACCACGACCTCCGCGGCGGCGACGACCATCGTGAAGAAGGCGATGATCTGGCCGTCCAGGTTGCCGTGCATCCGGGAGAAGGTCACGAAGGCCAGGTTGCAGGCGTTGAGCATCAGCTCGACGCACATGAACAGGACGATCGCGTTCCTGCGGACGAGCACGCCCGCCGCGCCGATGGTGAACAGCAGGGCGGCGAGGTAGAGGTAGTTGACGGGGTTCACTTCGATGCCTCCTCACGGCCGAGCCGCTCGGACGAGGCCTGCTCCAGCGCCTTCATGTCCTCCAGCGCCGTGCCGGACACGTCCCGGATCTGGCCCCGGGCGCGCAGGGTCTTGTTGACGGTCAGCTCGGACGGCGTGCCGTCCGGCAGCAGACCGGCGATGTCCACCGCGTTGTGCCGGGCGTAGACGCCGGGGGCGGGCAGCGGCGGGAGCTGGACGCCCTCGCGCACGCGCTTGTCGGCCAGCTCGCGCTGGGTCGCGGCGCGCTCGGTGCGCTCGCGGTGGGTGAGCACCATCGCGCCGACGGCCGCCGTGATGAGCAGCGCGCCGGTGATCTCGAAGGCGAACACGTACTTGGTGAAGATCAGCGTCGCCAGCCCCTCGACGTGGCCCGCGGAGTTGACCTTCTCCAGCCCGTTGAAGTGGTTCAGGGAGGCGTTGCGGATCCCGGCGATCAGCAGGATGCCGAAGCCGAGGCCGCACAGCAGGGCCAGCCAGCGCTGGCCCTTGAGGGTCTCCTTGAGCGAGTCGGCCGCGGTGACGCCGACGAGCATGACCACGAAGAGGAAGAGCATCATGATCGCGCCGGTGTAGACGATGACCTGGACGACGCCCAGGAAGTACGCCCCGTTGGCGAGGTAGAAGACCGCCAGGACGATCATCGTCCCGGCCAGGCACAGTGCGCTGTGGACGGCCTTCTTCAGCAGGACCGTGCACAGCGCGCCGACCACGGCGACGGTGCCCAGGACCCAGAACTGCACGGCCTCACCGGTGGAGGTGAGCGAAGCGGCGGCCATGGCGTTCACGCGCCGACCCCCTCGGTGGCGTTCCCGTCGGCGCTCTCGCCCTTGGAGACGGCGACCTGCCGGACCGTGCCCGGCGCGGCCTCCGTCACCAGCCCGCGGTAGTAGTCCTGGTCGTCCGTACCCGGGAACACCGAGTGCGGGGCCTCGACCATGCCCTCCGTCAGACCGGCGAGGAGCTGCTCCTTGGTGTAGATGAGCGCCCCGCGGCTGGAGTCGGCCAGTTCGAACTCGTTCGTCATGGTCAGCGCCCGGGTGGGGCACGCCTCGACGCACAGCCCGCACAGGATGCAGCGGGCGTAGTTGATCTGGTAGACGCGGCCGTAGCGCTCGCCCGGGGAGTAGCGCTCCTCCTCGGTGTTGTCCGCGCCCTCCACGTAGATCGCGTCGGCGGGACAGGCCCAGGCGCACAGTTCGCACCCGATGCACTTCTCCAGACCGTCCGGATGGCGGTTGAGCTGGTGCCGTCCGTGGAAACGGGGAGCGGTGGTCTTGGGCTGCTCCGGGTACTGCTCGGTCAGCCGCTTCTTGAACATGGCCTTGAAGGTCACGCCGAAGCCGGCCACCGGGTTCTGCCACTTCTCGTTCTCGTCCGCGTCAGACATCCTCAGCACCCTCCTCTCGGTCACTGTCGGTATTAGGGCCGCCACTGACGATCAGCTCCCGCTCGCCGCGGGGCCGCCTGCGCGGTACGGGTGCCAGGGTCTGGCCGGGCTTCGGCGGGACCGGGAAGCCGCCCGCCAGCGGATCGAAGGGCTCGGCGTCGCTCGGGCCCGCCACCGCGGCCGCCTTCCCCTTGCGGTCGCGGAAGACGTCCACCACCAGGGAGAGCAGCAGGACCGCGACGACGCCCCCGCCGACGTACAGCACGATCTCCGAGAAGTCGTACCGCTCGTTGCGCAGCGCCCGCACCGTCGCCACGAGCATCAGCCAGACGACGGAGACCGGGATGAGGACCTTCCAGCCGAGCTTCATCAACTGGTCGTAGCGCACGCGCGGGAGCGTGCCGCGCAGCCAGATGAAGAAGAACAGCAGCAGCTGCACCTTCAGGACGAACCAGAGCATCGGCCACCAGCCGTGGTTCGCGCCTTCCCAGTACGTCGAGATCGGCGCCGGCGCCCGCCAGCCGCCCAGGAACAGGGTGGTCGCGACGGAGGAGACGGTGACCATGTTGACGTACTCGGCCAGCATGAACAGCGCGAACTTGATGGAGGAGTACTCGGTGTTGAAGCCGCCGACCAGGTCACCCTCGGACTCCGGCATGTCGAAGGGGGCGCGGTTGGTCTCGCCCACCATCGTGACGACGTAGATGATGAAGGACACCGGCAGCAGCACGATGAACCAGCGGTCGCCCTGCGCCTCCACGATCTTCGAGGTCGACATCGACCCGGAGTAGAGGAAGACCGAGGCGAAGGCCGCGCCCATCGCGATCTCGTACGAGATCATCTGCGCGCAGGAGCGCAGGCCGCCGAGCAGCGGGTACGTCGAGCCGGAGGACCAGCCCGCCAGCACGATGCCGTAGATCCCGACCGAGGCCACCGCGAGCACGTAGAGCATCGCGATCGGCAGGTCGGTGAGCTGCATCGTGGTGCGCTGGCCGAAGATCGAGACCTCGTTGCCGGAGGGCCCGAAGGGGATCACCGCGATGGCCATGAAGGCCGGTACCGCCGCGATGATCGGGGCCAGGATGTACACCACCTTGTCGGCCCGCTTGACGACGATGTCTTCCTTCAGCATCAGCTTGACGCCGTCGGCGAGCGACTGGAGGAAGCCCCAGGGGCCGTGCCGGTTGGGGCCGATGCGCAGCTGCATCCAGGCGACGACCTTGCGCTCCCACACGATGGAGAAGAGCACGGTCACCATCAGGAAGGCGAAGCAGAACACCGCCTTGATGACCACGAGCCACCAGACGTCCTTGCCGAACAGCGACAGGTCCTCGGCCGCCATCTGTACGCCTTGTACGCCGTTCACGCGTCCACCTCCGAAGTGGCGTCGCCGGTCTCGGCCCGCCGGGTCGCGGGGCCGATGCGGACCAGGGAGCCCGGGCGGGCGCCGGTGTCCGCGAGGACGCCGGAGCCGGTGGAGTTCAGCGGGAGCCAGACCACCCGGTCGGGCATCTCGGTGATCCGCAGGGGGAGTTCCACGGACCCGGCCGGACCGGTGACGGCGAGGACGTCACCGTTCTTGACCCCGGTCTCGGCGGCGGTGGCCGCCGACAGCCGGGCACCGGCTTCGTGCCGGGTGGCGGCCAGGGCCTCGTCGCCGTCCTGGAGCCGCCCCTGGTCCAGCAGCAGCCGGTGGCCCGCGAGGACCGCCTCGCCCGCTGCGGGCCGCGGCAGCGCCGCGGTGTCCGCGGCCTGCGCGCTCGCGCGGGCACCGGCCCACGGCCCGAGCCGGTCCAGCTCCCGGCGTACGGCGTGTACGTCGGCCAGCGCGATGGGCCGGTCGGCGGCGTCGGCCAGCATGTGCAGCACGCGGGCGTCGGCCGGGGCCAGCCTGCGGGTCATCTGGTCGGGCTTCAGGGAGGCCTCGAAGGGGCGGACCCTGCCCTCCCAGTTGATGAAGGCACCCGCCTTCTCGGCGACGGCCGCCACCGGGAAGACCACGTCCGCGTGGTCGGTGACCTCGCTCGGCCGCAGTTCCAGGGAGACCACGAAGGCCTCCTTGAGGGCTTCGCGGGCCCGCTCCGGGTCCGGCAGGTCGGTGACCTCGACGCCCGCGATCAGCAGGGCGCCCAGTTCGCGGCCCGCCGCGGCCTCGATGATCTGGCCGGTGTCGCGGCCGTAGCGGTGCGGGAGTTCGTCCAGCCCCCAGGCGGCGGCGACCTCCTCCCGGGCCCGCGGGTCGGTGGCCGGGCGGGCGCCCGGCAGCAGGGACGCCAGCGCGCCCGCCTCGACGGCGGCCCGCTCGCCGGCCCGGCGCGGGATCCACACCAGGCGGGCGCCGGTCGCGGTGGCCGCCCGTACGGCCGCGGTCAGCGCGCCGGGGACGGCCGCGAGCCGCTCGCCGACCACGATGACCGCGCCCGGCAGCCGCAGCGCTTCGGCGGCGGCCTGCCCGCCGTCCTCCAGCCCGGTGCCGGAGGCGAGGGCGTCGAGCCATTCCGGTTCGGTGCCGGGGGCCGCGGCCAGCAGGGTGCCGCCCGCCTTCTGCAGTCCGCGGGTGGCGAACGGCGCGAGGCCGAAGGTGCGCTGCTTGCGCTTGAGGTGCGCCTTGCGCAGCCGCAGGAAGACCCCGGGGGCCTCCTCCTCGGCCTCGATGCCGGCGAGCAGGACGGCGGGGGCCGCCTCCAGCGAGGTGTACGTGACGCCGCTGCCGTCGAGGTCCTTGCCGCGTCCGGCGACCGAGGAGGCCAGGAAGTCGGCCTCCTCCGCGCTGTGCACCCGGGCCCGGAAGTCGATGTCGTTGGTGTCCAGCACCACCCGCGCGAACTTGGCGTAGGCGTAGGCGTCCTCGACGGGCAGCCGCCCGCCGGTGAGCACCCCCGCCCGGCCGCGCGACGCGGACAGCCCGGCGGCCGCGGCGGCGAGGGCCTCGTGCCAGCTCGCCGGGGCGAGCACCCCGTCGGCGCCGCGCACCAGCGGGGTGGTGAGCCGGTCGGGGCGCTGCGCGTAGCGGAACCCGAAGCGGCCCTTGTCGCAGATCCACTCCTCGTTGACCTCGGGATCCTCGGCCGCCAGGCGGCGCAGCACCTTGCCGCGCCGGTGGTCGGTGCGGGTCGCGCAGCCGCCCGCGCAGTGCTCGCACACGCTCGGGGAGGAGACCAGGTCGAAGGGGCGGGCACGGAACCGGTACGCGGCCGAGGTGAGGGCGCCGACCGGGCAGATCTGGATGGTGTTCCCTGAGAAGTACGACTCGAAGGGGTCGCCCTCCCCGGTACCGACCTGCTGGAGCGCGCCGCGTTCCAGCAGCTCGATCATCGGGTCTCCGGCGACCTGGTTCGAGAAGCGGGTGCAGCGCGCGCACAGCACGCACCGCTCGCGGTCGAGCAGCACCTGCGCGGAGATCGGCACCGGCTTCTCGTAGGTGCGCTTCATGCCCTCGAAACGCGATTCGGCGTTGCCGTGGGACATCGCCTGGTTCTGCAGCGGGCACTCGCCGCCCTTGTCGCAGACCGGGCAGTCCAGCGGGTGGTTGATGAGCAGCAGCTCCATCACCCCGCGCTGGGCCTTGTCGGCGACCGGCGAGGTCAGCTGCGTCTTGACCACCATGCCGTCGGTGCAGGTGATGGTGCAGGAGGCCATCGGCTTGCGCTGGCCCTCCACCTCGACGATGCACTGGCGGCAGGCGCCGGCCGGGTCGAGGAGCGGGTGGTCGCAGAACCGGGGGATCTCGACACCGATCCGCTCGGCGGCCCGGATGACCAGGGTCCCCTTGGGCACCGACAGTTCGACGCCGTCGATGGTCAGGGAGACCGTGTCGTCGGCGGCCTTCGGCGGCACCGCGGCCTCTCCGCCACCGGCGGGAGCGTTGCTGGTGACGGTCACGCGTTCACCTCCGTGTCAGCCCAGAGGGTCGACTTCTTGGGGTCGAAGGGGCAGCCCTTGCCCGTGATGTGCTGCTCGTACTCCTCGCGGAAGTACTTCAGCGAGGAGAAAATGGGGCTGGCCGCGCCGTCACCGAGCGCGCAGAACGACTTGCCGTTGATGTTGTCGGCGATGTCGTTCAGCTTGTCGAGGTCGGACATGACGCCCTTGCCCGCCTCGATGTCGCGCAGCAACTGGACCAGCCAGTACGTGCCCTCGCGGCAGGGGGTGCACTTGCCGCAGGACTCGTGCGCGTAGAACTCGGTCCAGCGGGTGACGGCCCGCACCACGCAGGTCGTCTCGTCGAAGCACTGCAGCGCCTTGGTGCCCAGCATGGAACCGGCCGCGCCCACGCCCTCGTAGTCGAGGGGCACGTCCAGGTGCTCCTCGGTGAACATGGGGGTGGAGGAGCCGCCGGGGGTCCAGAACTTCAGCCGGTGCCCGGGGCGCATGCCGCCGCTCATGTCGAGCAGCTGGCGCAGGGTGATGCCGAGGGGGGCCTCGTACTGGCCGGGACCCACGACGTGCCCGCTGAGCGAATACAGCGTGAAACCGGGGGACTTCTCGGTCCCCATCGACTTGAACCAGTCCTTGCCCCGGTTCAGGATCGCGGGAACCGACGCGATGGACTCGACGTTGTTCACCACGGTGGGGCACGCGTAGAGCCCCTCGACGGCCGGGAAGGGGGGGCGCAGCCGGGGCTGGCCACGCCTGCCTTCGAGCGAGTCGAGGAGCGCTGTCTCCTCACCGCAGATGTACGCGCCCGCGCCCGCGTGGACCGTCAGCTCCAGGTCCAGGCCGCTGCCGAGGACGTCCTTGCCGAGGTAGCCCGCCGCGTACGCCTCCCGCACGGCCTCGTGCAGGCGGCGCAGGACGGGGACCGTCTCGCCGCGCAGGTAGATGAAGGCGTGCTGCGAGCGGATCGCGTAACAGGCGATCACGATGCCCTCGATGAGGGAGTGCGGGTTGGCGAAGAGGAGCGGGATGTCCTTGCAGGTCCCCGGCTCCGACTCGTCCGCGTTCACGACCAGGTAGTGCGGCTTGCCGTCACCCTGCGGAATGAACTGCCACTTCATTCCGGTGGGGAAGCCGGCGCCGCCGCGTCCGCGCAGCCCCGAGTCCTTCACGTAGGCGATCAGGTCGTCCGGGGTCATCGCGAGCGCCTTGCGCAGGCCCTCGTAGCCGTCGTGGCGCCGGTAGGTCTCCAGCGTCCACGACCGCGGCTCGTCCCAGAAGGCCGAGAGCACGGGGGACAGCAGCTTCTCCGGGCTGGTGCCGTTCTCGTTCAGTTCGGTGGTCACCGTCATCACTCCCCCTCCTCGGCGCTCGCCTCGGCGCGCGGGTGGACGACCTTGCCGCTCTGGTGCGGGACCTCGCCGCGCGCGATCCGCAGACCGATCAGCGAGGCGGGGCCGGCGCCGCCACTGGCCTCCACGGCACCGGGGCGCTCGTCCGGGAACCCGGCCAGGATCCGGGCCGTCTCCTTGTACGTGCACAGCGGCGCGCCCCGGGTCGGCTGCACCGGGCGGCCCGCGAGCAGGTCGTCGACCAGGGCCTTCGCGGACTCGGGGGTCTGGTTGTCGAAGAACTCCCAGTTGACCATCACCACGGGCGCGAAGTCGCAGGCCGCGTTGCACTCGATGTGCTCCAGCGTGACCTTGCCGTCGTCGGTGGTCTCGTTGTTGCCGACGCCCAGGTGCTGCTTCAGCTCGTCGAAGATGGCGTCGCCGCCCATGACCGCGCACAGGGTGTTCGTACAGACCCCGACCTGGTAGTCGCCCGAGGGCTTGCGGCGGTACATCGTGTAGAAGGTGGCGACGGCGGTGACCTCGGCGGTGGTCAGGCCCAGCACCTCGGCGCAGAACCGGATGGCGGTGCGCGAGACGTACCCCTCCTCGGACTGCGTGAGGTGCAGCAGCGGCAGCAGCGCGGAGCGGCTGTCGGGGTAGCGGGCGATGACTTCCTTCGCGTCCGCTTCGAGCCGGGCGCGCACCTCGGCCGGGTAGTCGGGGGCCGGCAGCTGGGGCATGCCCAGGCTGGTCGACTGGCTGGCGCTCATCGGTCGACGCCTCCCATCACGGGGTCGATGGAGGCGACGGCCACGATGACGTCGGCGACCTGGCCGCCCTCGCACATCGCCGCCATGGCCTGCAGGTTGGTGAAGGACGGGTCGCGGAAGTGGACCCGGTAGGGGCGGGTGCCGCCGTCGGAGACGACGTGGGCGCCCAGTTCGCCCCTGGGCGACTCGACGGCCGCGTAGACCTGGCCGGCCGGTACCCGGAAGCCCTCGGTCACCAGCTTGAAGTGGTGGATGAGGGCCTCCATGGAGGTGCCCATGATGTTCTTGATGTGGTCGAGCGAGTTGCCGAGGCCGTCGGGTCCCATCGCGAGCTGCGCGGGCCAGGCGATCTTCTTGTCGGCGACCATGACCGGGCCCGGCTCCAGGCGGTCCAGGCACTGTTCGATGATCCGCAGCGACTGGCGCATCTCTTCGAGGCGGATCAGGAACCGGCCGTAGGAGTCGCAGGACTCGGTGGTCGGGACGTCGAACTCGTACTCCTCGTACCCGCAGTACGGGTCGCTCTTGCGCAGGTCGTGCGGCAGGCCCGCCGAGCGCAGCACCGGGCCGGTCGCGCCGAGCGCCATGCAGCCGGTGAGGTCGAGGTAGCCGACGTCCTGCATGCGGGCCTTGAAGATGGGGTTGCCGGTGGCGAGCTTGTCGTACTCCGGCAGGTTCTTCTTCATGGTCTTCAGGAAGTCGCGCAGCTGGTCCATGGCGCCCGGGGGCAGGTCCTGGGCGAGGCCGCCGGGGCGGATGAACGCGTGGTTCATGCGCAGGCCGGTGATCAGCTCGAAGAGGTCCAGGATCAGCTCGCGGTCACGGAAGCCGTAGATCATGATCGTGGTCGCGCCGAGCTCCATGCCGCCGGTGGCGATGCACACCAGGTGCGAGGAGAGCCGGTTCAGCTCCATCAGCAGGACGCGGATGGCGGTGGCGCGGTCGGGGATCTGGTCCGTGATGCCGAGGAGCTTCTCGACGCCCAGGCAGTAGGCCGCCTCGTTGAAGAACGGCGTCAGGTAGTCCATGCGCGTCACGAAGGTGGTGCCCTGCGTCCAGTTCCGGAATTCGAGGTTCTTCTCGATGCCGGTGTGCAGGTAGCCGATGCCGCAGCGGGCCTCGGTGACCGTCTCGCCGTCGATCTCCAGGATCAGCCGCAGCACGCCGTGCGTGGACGGGTGCTGGGGACCCATGTTGACGATGATCCGCTCGTCGTCGGCGCGGGCGGCCGACTGCACGACCTCGTCCCAGTCGCCGCCGGTGACGGTGTAGACGGTTCCCTCGGTGGTCTCGCGGGGGGAGGCGTGGGACGTCTCAGGTGAAGTGGACATCAGCTGTACGACCTCCGCTGGTCGGGAGCCGGGATCTGGGCACCCTTGTACTCGACGGGAATGCCGCCGAGCGGGTAGTCCTTGCGCTGCGGGAAGCCCTGCCAGTCGTCCGGCATCATGATCCGGGTGAGGGCCGGGTGCCCGTCGAAGACCAGGCCGAAGAAGTCGTACGCCTCGCGCTCGTGCCAGTCGTTGGTCGGGTAGACCGACACCAGCGACGGGACGTGCGGGTCGCGGTCCGGGACGGCGACCTCCAGGCGCACCACCCGGCCGTGGGTGAGCGAGCGCAGGTGGTAGACGGCGTGCAGCTCGCGGCCCTTGTCGTCGGGGAAGTGCACGCCCGAGACGCCGGTGCACAGCTCGAAGCGCAGGGCCGGGTCGTCGCGCAGGGTGGAGGCCACCCGCAGCAGGTGCTCGCGGGCGATGTGGAAGGTGAGTTCGCCGCGGTCGACGACCGTCTTCTCGATGGCGTTCTCCGGGAGCAGGTCCTGCTCCTCCAGGGCGCCTTCGAGCTCGTCGGCGACCTCGTCGAAGTACGAGCCGTACGGGCGGCTGCTCGCGCCCGGGAAGGCCACGGTGCGCACGAGGCCGCCGTAGCCGCTGGTGTCGGCGCCGTCCGAGGCCCCGAACATGCCCTTGCGGACGCCGATGACCTCGTCCGCGGCCCCGCCGCGGGGGACGGGGACGTTCGCGGTCCCCCCGGGCTCTTCGTTCGTGGCGCCGTTCGCCGCGTCGTTCGTCGCGCTCACCGGAGCAGCCCCTTCATCTCGATGGTGGGGAGCGCCTTGAGGGCCGCTTCCTCCGCCTCGCGGGCCGCCTCCTGCTGGTTCACACCGAGCTTGGAACCCTGGATCTTCTGGTGGAGCTTGAGGATCGCGTCCATCAGCATCTCGGGGCGGGGCGGGCAGCCGGGCAGATAGATGTCCACGGGGACGATGTGGTCGACGCCCTGGACAATTGCGTAGTTGTTGAACATTCCGCCCGATGATGCGCAAACCCCCATGGAGATGACCCACTTGGGAGACGGCATCTGGTCGTACACCTGCCGCAGCACGGGCGCCATCTTCTGGCTCACCCGGCCGGCCACGATCATCAGGTCGGCCTGGCGCGGCGAACCCCGGAAGACCTCCATGCCGAAGCGGGCCAGGTCGTACCGGCCCGCTCCGGTGGTCATCATCTCGATGGCGCAGCACGCGAGGCCGAACGTGGCCGGGAAGACGGATGACTTGCGCACCCAGCCCGCGGCCTGTTCGACGGTGGTCAGCAGAAAGCCGCTCGGCAGCTTCTCTTCCAGTCCCATGGAAAATTCAGCCCCTCAGTCCCATTCCAGGCCGCCCCGCCGCCATACGTACGCGTAGGCGACGAAGACGGTGAGCACGAAGAGCAGCATCTCGACGAGCCCGAAGATCCCCAGGGAGTCGAAGGTGACGGCCCAGGGGTAGAGGAAGACAACCTCGATGTCGAAGACGATGAAGAGCATCGCCGTCAGGTAGTACTTGATCGGGAAGCGACCACCGCCGGCCGGGACCGGGGTGGGTTCGATCCCGCATTCGTAGGCGTCGAGCTTTGCCCGGTTGTACCGTTTTGGGCCGATCAGCGTGGCCATGACCACGGAGAAGATCGCAAACCCTGCGCCGAGGGCGCCGAGCACGAGGATGGGTGCGTACGCATTCACGCTCCTCGCTCCTTCCAGTCGTCCTTGACCGTTGGACCGCCGCACCGGCGCACTGTCCCGCCTCGCGAAGATCACGCCGTGGAGCGAGCGCATGCATGTGAGGCAGTTCACAAGCCGGACTGGTGCGCATCTTATGCCCGGTGGTCTGTGATCTGCGACACGGGTAACAACAACGAGTTTGTGATCTCCACCACCAGGCGAACGATCATGAAGCCCACTGAGTGGTGATCTTCATACGCGAAGCATCCACATGATCACCAAAGGTGACATCCGGGCCTGTCGCCGCAGGTGGAAGGGGTGTTGCTCTATCAACGGTGCCCGCTGCACGCAAATTGGCGAGGAGTCGGGGCGGGGTGATAAAGGAAAGCCGCGTAACCCCGCCGGGGGACCCTCCGGGGACGGCGGTGGACGCGTGCATCCGTTCACGAACTCCGCACGCGCATCACGGGCGGGTCACGGCGTCCGCACGGCGTGATGGTTCTGTGACCTGCGCCACACCCGCACTCCCCGCCGGGAAAGGGGGCTTGGCCATCTGTGCGGGTCGATGGTAGCCACGTGATCAATTCGGACTTATTGGCGAAAGCCCATGATCACAGGCTTGCGGCCGAGTGTCCGGTTCGCCCGTTACGGCGTCAATAAGGCCCGTGGCGCGCCCGGTTAAACCTCTTCCGGAGCAACTGTGGCGCAGACCACCTTTCTTGATGCGAACCACAACCCCCTGATACCGGTTGTCCCTATGTCCCACACCGCTCACATACCCAGCCACCGGAAGCCCCGCCGCAGCGCTTCGAAGCTCGCGGTCCGCGCCGGAGTTGCCGGTGGCGTTCTCAGCACGCTGGCGATGGCCGGCACGGCGAGCGCGTCCCCCGCCGCCGAACCCGCCACCGAGACCACCCTCGAGATGCCGGTCCTGAACCTGGACCTCGGTTCCGAGGTGTCCTCCGCCGTCATCAAGGCCGCGGACAACACCCGTGCCCAGGCTCTCGTGGGCGAACTGACCGCCCAGGAGGAGACGGCCCGCACCGGCGCCGCCGCCGAGGCCAAGCTCGCCAAGGCCGACGCCCAGGCGAAGGCCGACGCGGAGAAGAAGGCCACGGACGAGGCCAACCGCAAGGCCGAGGCCGAGCGCGCCAACCGCAGCTCCGCCCGCACGCAGCTCGCGAGCGCCTCCGGCTCGTCCTCCTCCTCCGGCTCCTCGGCGGACTCCGACGACTCGGGCGTCCGCGCCCCGGCGACCGGTTCTGCCTCGGCCATCATCAACTTCGCCCGCAACCAGGTCGGCAAGGCGTACGTCATGGGCGGCACCGGCCCGTCCTCGTTCGACTGCTCCGGTCTCGTGCAGGCCGCCTACCGCCAGGCCGGCATCTCCCTGCCGCGCATGTCGCAGGACCAGTCCTCCGAGGGCACGTCCGTCTCGCTGAGCAACCTCCAGCCGGGCGACGTCCTGTACTGGGGCAGCCGCGGCAGCGCCTACCACGTCGCCATCTACAGCGGCGGCGGCAAGTTCATCGGCGCGCAGAACTCCGGCACGGGCATCGTCGAGCGCTCGCTGAGCTACGACCCGCCGACCGGCGCCGTCCGCATCCTCTGATCCGACCGGATCGGACCGCAGGACCAGCGCCACCGCCGGCATCGAGGTCGGCACCGGGACCGCCGGAAGCCGGTACTCCCCCGCTCGGGGGGCGAGTACCGGCTTCCGTGCGGCACCGATGCCCGGCTGACGACCCGTCTCACCGCCTGCCGGGCCCCACGGGGGCCCGGGGGCCCCTCGCGCACCCCTGCCGCCGCCGTGACGGCCTTCAAGGCCCCCCGGGCGCCTCTCGCTGCCGCGCGCGCCCCCGGCGTACGGAACCTCACGCGCCCCGAGGGCTCCGACGCGCGCCCCGGAGCCCTACCATCTGGGGCAGGAGGTGGCCGGATTGAGCACGCACCACGACGCGCACCGCAGCAACCACGACGGACCGGACGGCGCGGGCGGCGACACGACGCGCCACGCCCCGGCCCCTGACGACCCGACGGCCGTCGCGGCCGCCGTCGGCCTCGGCCTGCTCGCCCTCGGCGGCTGGCTGCTGACCACCACGCGCCCCTGGACCCGCCCCGACGGCCCCGCCGTCCTGGCCCTGTACTGGGGTTCGGCCCTGGCCGTCCTGCTGTGCGGCCTCGTCCTGCTGCGCCGCGGCGTGCACTCCGTCCACGGCGTCGGCGTCCACGCCCCCGACGCGGGCCCCTGGGGCAACGTACCCGCCCAGAACACCCATTCCCCCTCTTTCCCCCTCCCCACCCCACCCGAGCCCCCGGCCTGACCCGGGCGTTGAAGCCCTGCCGTCAGTTCGCCTCCGGCCCGAACCGGCGCCTGTACGCCGACGGCGTGATGCCGGTCTCGCGGCGCATCAGCGTCCGCAGGTTGGCGGCGGTCCCCAGCCCGCTGCGCCGGGCGACCAGCTCGAAACGGGACTCGCCCCGCTCGATCAACCGGCACGCCAGCGCGAGCCGTTCCCCAATCAGCCAGGCCAGCGGCGTCGTGCCCAGCTGCGCCCGGAAGCGGCGGTGCAGCGTCGCCGGGCTGACCGCCGCCCGCGCCGCGAGGCCGGAGACGGTGTGCGGTGCGTCCAGCCGCTCCTGGACCCAGGCCAGGACGGGTGCCAAGGACTCGTCCGGCAGGTCGGGCACGGGGCGCTCCACGAACTGCCGCTGGCCGCCGCCGCGGTGCGCCGCGAAGACCAGCCGACGGCTCACGGAGTTGGCGACCTCCGCGCCGTGGTCGCGCCGGACCACGTGCAGCCCGAGATCGAGCGCGGCCGCGCTGCCCGCCGCGGTGAGGATGTCGCCGTCGTCCACGAAGAGCACGTCCGATGCGAGCCGGACGGAGGGGAAGCGGGCCCGGAAGGAATCCGCCCACTGCCAGTGGGCCGTGGCCCGGCGCCCGTCGAGGACGCCGGCCTCGGCCAGGGTGAAGGCGCCGCTGCAGAAGCCGACCAGGCGCGCGCCTCTTCTGTCCGCGTCGGCCCGCCACCGGATCCGCGAGAAATTTCCTACCGGCGGTGCTACGTTTTAGGTATGAGCAGTCACGCAGCATCCCAGGGCACCGAGCGCGCGGGCAAGAGATCCGTGTCGCTCGCCCAGTCATTGATCAAGGAAGTCGAGGAGCGCGCCGGCAAGAGCGGGTTCTCCTCCGTGGTGGCCGAAGCGCTGGAGGAATGGCTCGCTGCGCAGAAGCTCCGCGAGGTCGTGACCGCCGACCGCAAGGCGTTCGGCCGCGTCTCCGCCGAAGCGCGGCGGCAGGCGGAGCAGGAGTGGTAAGCAAGCGCCTCAAGATCAAGGCCAAGAGCGAGGGCACGCTCGTCCTGGACGCCCGAGGGCTTTCCCTGCACGTCGACGGTGACGAGGGGATGCGTGCACGCATCGAGGTCGCTCAGCAGAGCGGCCGACGCGTGGCGATGTCCGCCCTGACGCCCTTGGAGGTGCGCCGAACGGGAGAAGCCGCAAAGCGACTCCAGTTCCTGCTGTCCCGGTTCGATGTGAAGCCGGTCAACGACGCGGTGACAGACGCGGCAGCGAAGCTGCTGGACGCGTCGGGCCTTGACGGGCACGAATGCCTCGTGGATGCACTCGTGGTGGCCACGGCCGCGCTCTGCGCTCCCCCGGTACTGCTCGTCACTTCTGACAAGTCGCACATTCCGGCGCTGTGCAAGGCCGCCGAGCAGCTTCCGGGCTCGCCGAAGGTGAAAATCGTCAACGTCTGACGGCGCCCAACGCCACCGGCCGGGCCGCCCGGTTGTCCGGTGAGCGGCCCGGTCCTGGTGGTCAGGCCTTCGGGGCCACCTTGCTCAGGCCGTTGATGATGCGGTCCATCGCGTCGCCGCCCTGGGGGTCGGTGAGGTTCGCCAGCATCTTCAGGGTGAAGCGCATCAGCACCGGGTGCGTCAGGCCGCGCTGGGCGGCGATCTTCATGACCTTCGGGTTGCCGATCAGCTTCACGAAGGCGCGGCCCAGCGTGTAGTAGCCGCCGTAGGTCTCCTTGAGGACCTTCGGGTAGCTGTGCAGCGCCAGTTCGCGCTGCGCCGGGGTGGCGCGGGCGTGGGCCTGGACGATGACCTCGGCCGCGATCTGGCCCGACTCCATCGCGTAGGCGATGCCCTCGCCGTTGAACGGGTTGACCAGCCCGCCCGCGTCGCCCACCAGCAGCAGGCCCTTGGTGTAGTGCGGCTGCCGGTTGAAGGCCATCGGCAGGGCCGCACCGCGGATCGGCTGCGTCATGTTCTCCGGGGTGTAGCCCCAGTCGGCGGGCATGGAGGCGCACCACGCCTTCAGCACCTCGCGCCAGTCCAGCTCCTTGAAGGCGGAGGAGGAGTTGAGGATGCCGAGACCGACGTTCGACGTGCCGTCGCCCATGCCGAAGATCCAGCCGTAGCCGGGCAGCAGCCGCTCCTGGCCGCCGCGCCGGTCCCACAGTTCCAGCCACGACTCCAGGTAATCGTCGTCGTGGCGCGGGGAGGTGAAGTACGTGCGCACGGCGACGCCCATCGGGCGGTCGTCGCGCCGGTGCAGGCCCATCGCCAGCGAGAGCCGCGAGGAGTTGCCGTCGGCCGCCACGACCAGGGGGGCGCTGAAGGTGACCGGGGTCTTCTCCTCGCCCAGCTTCGCGTGCACGCCCGTGATGTGCCCGGTGCGCGGGTCGCGGACGGGCTCGCCGACGTTGCAGCGCTCGTAGAGGCGGGCCCCGGCCTTCTGGGCCTGCCGGGCGAGGGTCTCGTCGAAGTCGTCGCGCTTGCGGACCAGTCCGTAGTCGGGGAAGGAGGCCAGCTCCGGCCAGTCCAGCTGG
The DNA here is from genome assembly GCF_056435825.1 of Streptomyces sp. NPDC043876. Taxonomy (NCBI): domain Bacteria; kingdom Bacillati; phylum Actinomycetota; class Actinomycetes; order Kitasatosporales; family Streptomycetaceae; genus Streptomyces; species Streptomyces sp. NPDC043876. The sequence goes on from NZ_JBWKDV010000001.1 coordinate 773,521, forward strand.
AGCCGCTGCCCGCCGCCGATGATCCGCAGGCCCTTGTTGCGGAGCCAGCCGGCCTCTTCGGAGACGTCGACGCCCATCGCCACGAGCTGCTTGGTGGCCCGCGGGGTCAGACCGTCACCGCAGACCTTCTCGCGCGGGAACGCCGTCTTCTCCAGGAGCAGGACGTCGAGTCCGGCCTTGGCGAGGTAGTACGCGGTGGTGGAGCCGGCGGGCCCGGCCCCGACGACGATCACATCCGCGGAGTGTTCGGAGAGGGGCTCGGTCACTGCGGGATCTCCCGAAGGCTCGATTAGGGGTGCCGAACGGCACGAGACATGTGCAGTCTAAGCAGCCAGAGAGATCACGATCCGAAGGGCTGCCCCACGATGACCGCCTCACCGACCCGGCCGCTCCCCGATGTACAGCTGCGTGTGCCCACCGACGAGGACGCGCACGCCTGGCACCGGGTGTTCGGCCACCCCGACGTCATGGAGTTCCTGGGCGGCCCCGCCGAACTCTCCGTGTATGAGGAGTTCACCGCCCGCCAGCGGATGCACGACGCCCGCCACGGCTTCTGCCTGTGGACCCTCGTGGACCGGGACGGCGACGTGATGGGGTTCACCGGGGCCCAGCCCTGGCCCAAGCCCTGGGGGCCGCCCCTCGGCGAGATCGAGATCGGCTGGCGGCTCGGCCGCGCGTACTGGGGCAAGGGCTACGCGTACGCCGCCGCGCTCGCGACCGTCGACCGGGTCCGGGCGGCGGGCGTGCCGCAGGTCATGGCGATGATCGATGCCCGCAACGTGCGTTCCCTCGCGGTGGCGGAACGCCTCGGCATGGAACTCGCCGAGGAGTTCACCTCTCCGAGTGGCCATCCGGGACGCAAGTACACGCTGGACTTCCGTACGGCGGCGTAAGCACACGGCAGGCGTCAGGGGCGGCAGCCCTCAGAAGACGGAGAGGCCGGTCAGCGTCGTGAACCGGTCCAGGGCCGCCACGCCCGCCACCGAGTTGCCCTGGGCGTCCAGTCCCGGGCTCCACACGGCGAGCGTGCACAGGCCCGGGACGACGGCGACGATGCCGCCCCCGACACCGCTCTTGCCGGGCAGGCCGACGCGGTAGGCGAACTCGCCCGCCGCGTCGTACGTCCCGCACGTCAGCATCACCGCGTTGATCTGCTTGGCCTCGCTGCGGGTCAGCAGCCGCGAGCCGTCGGCCCGCAGCCCGTGCCGGGCCAGGAAACGGGCGGCGCGGGCCAGGTCACCGCAGGACAGCTCGATCGAGCACTGCCAGAAGTAGTGGTCGAGGAGCGCGGGGACCGGATTGTCGAGGTTGCCGTACGAGGCCATGAAGTGGGCCAGCGCCGCGTTGCGGTCGCCGTTCTCCTGCTCGGAGGCGGCGACTTCCGCGTCGAACGCGACGTCCGGATTGCCGCTCTCCTCACGGAGGAACCGCAGCAGCTCGCTGCTCGCGTCACCGGTGAGGCTCTGGAGCCGGTCGGTGACGACGAGGGCGCCCGCGTTGATGAACGGATTGCGCGGGATGCCGTTCTCGTACTCCAGCTGCACCAGCGAGTTGAAGGGGTTGCCGGAGGGCTCGCGGCCGACCCGCTCCCAGAGGCTGTCGCCGCCCTCCGCGAGGGCGAGGGCCAGCGCGAACACCTTGGTGATGGACTGCGCGGAGAACGCCGTCCGCCAGTCGCCGACCCCGTGGACGTTCCCGTCGAGATCGGCGATCGCCATGCCGAACTGCCGCGGCTCCACGGACGCCAGCGCCGGGATGTACTCGGCGGGCGTCCCGCTTCCGACGAGCGGGGCGATGTCCGCCGCGATCCGCTCCAGCAGGTCCGGGTAGTCCACGGCGCGGCCGGCCCCTACGCCTTGGTACCGCGGTGCAGCGCCACGATGCCGCCGCTGAGGTTGCGCCAGGCGACCTTGCCCCAGCCCGCCTTCTGCAGCAGCCCGGCGAGGGCCGGCTGGTCGGGCCACGCGCGGATGGACTCGGCGAGGTACACGTACGCGTCCGGGTTCGAGGACACCGCGCGGGCCACCGGCGGCAGGGCGCGCATCAGGTACTCGGTGTACACCGTGCGGAAGGGGGCCCAGGTCGGCTGCGAGAACTCGCAGATGACGACCTGCCCACCGGGCTTGGTCACCCGGTACAGCTCGCGCAGGGCGCCCTCGGTGTCCTGCACGTTGCGCAGCCCGAAGGAGATCGTCACGGTGTCGAAGACGCCGTCCTTGAACGGCAGCTTCGTCGCGTCGCCCGCGGTCAGCGGCAGCCACGGGTTGCGCTTCTTGCCCTCGCGGAGCATGCCGAGGGAGAAGTCGCAGGGGACGACGTAGGCACCGGTCGCGGCGAAGGGCAGCGAGGAGGTCGCGGTCCCGGCGGCCAGGTCGAGCACCTTCTGGGCGGGGCGCGCGTCGACCGCCTTGGCGACCTCCTTGCGCCACAGCCGGGCCTGGCCGAGGGAGAGGACGTCGTTCGTGAGGTCGTAGTTGGCCGCCACTCCGTCGAACATGGAGGCGACTTCGTGCGGCTGCTTGTCCAGGGATGCGCGGGTCACTGGTTGGCCTCGCAGGGATCGGGTGCGGTGCCGCTGCGCGGGGCGCGGGCGGCGGGCACGGCGCGGTGGGGTGCCCGCACATTCTCGCAGGCCCGCCCGGTGGCGGCGGCGGGGGCTCAGCGGCGGCGGTGCAGGAGCCGGCCGCCGATGACCGTGGCGACACAGGTCGTGGCGCCGAGCGCGAGGAGCGCGTCCGGGTCCGGCGCGTCGAAGACCGCGAACCGGGCCGGTCCGCCGCGCTCCAGCGACCCGTGGAACGCCTCGGCGGCCGCCGCCCGCCCCGCGAAGGGGTCCAGTGACGGGACGGCGTCAGCCGCGTCCGGCGCCGCGGGCAGCAGGGCCAGCCCCGAGCGGGAGACCGCGGTGCGCACGGCCGGGACGCGCAGCCGGCCGCTGAGCGCGACCACCCCGCGCGACAGCAGCTTCTGCGTGGCGCGCCGGGCGCTGTTGCCCCACCGGACCTCGCTCAGCCCGAGCGCGTCCAGGGCCTCGGCCCCGGTGACCGGGTCAGCGCCCAGCTCCGCGGTCTCGTACGGATCGTCGGGGTAGTACGTCCGCTCCAGCAGCGCCTCCGCGCCGCGCACCGACAGCCCCGGGGTCAGCACCCCGGGCCAGCGCCGCGCGCGGGCGAGCGGATGGCGCTCGGCGAGGACCTCGTACGGGCCCAGGCCCGCGATCCGGTCGCCCTCGACCAGGACCGCCCCGTCCGGGACCGGAGCGGATCCGGGCCCGGTGACCAGGAGGCCGGCGGTGTGCAGCGTCAGCATCGGTTCGCCGGGCTCAGTTCGTCGCGATGAGCTTCAGCTCGGGGTGCGCCGTGCCGCCCTCGATCGCCGTCGAGGAGATGTGCGAGACCACGCGGTCGTCGACCGGGTCGTTCGCCGGGTCGTCGTGGACCAGCAGGTGCTCGTAGGTCGTCGCGCGCTGCGCCGGGGTCCGGCCCGCCTTGCGGATCAGGTCGATGATCTCCATGCGGTTGGAGCGGTGCCTGGCACCGGCCGAGGAGACGACGTTCTCCTCCAGCATGATCGAACCGAGGTCGTCGGCGCCGTAGTGCAGCGCCAGCTGGCCCGCCTCCTTGCCGACGGTCAGCCAGGAGCCCTGGATGTGCGCGATGTTGTCGAGGTAGAGCCGCGCGATCGCGATCATGCGCAGGTACTCGAACACCGTGGCCTGCGTCCGGCCCTTGAGGTGGTTGTTCTCGGGCTGGTAGGTGTACGGGATGAAGGCGCGGAAGCCGCCCGTACGGTCCTGCGTGTCCCGGATCATCGCGATGTGCTCGATCCGCTCGGCGTTGGTCTCGCCGGTGCCCATGAGCATCGTGGAGGTGGATTCCACGCCCAGCCGGTGGGCGATCTCCATGATCTCCAGCCAGCGCTCGCCGGACTCCTTGAGCGGGGCGATCGCCTTGCGCGGCCGCTCCGGCAGGAGTTCGGCGCCCGCGCCCGCGAAGGAGTCGAGGCCGGCGGCGTGGATGCGCGTGATGGCCTCCTCCGCCGAGACGCCCGAGATGCGGGCCATGTGCTCGACCTCGGACGCGCCGAGGGAGTGGATGACCAGCTGCGGGAAGGCCTTCTTGATCGCGGCGAAGTGGTGCTCGTAGTACTCGACCCCGTAGTCGGGGTGGTGCCCGCCCTGGAACATGATCTGCGTGCCGCCCAGCTCGACGGTCTCCGCGCAGCGGCGCAGGATGTCGTCGAGGTCCCGGGACCAGCCCTTCTTGGTGTCCTTCGGGGCCGCGTAGAAGGCACAGAACTTGCACGCCGTGACGCACACGTTGGTGTAGTTGATGTTGCGCTCGATGATGTACGTCGCGATGTGCTCGGTACCCGCGTAGCGGCGGCGGCGCACGGCGTCGGCGGCCTGGCCGAGCGCGTGCAGCGGTGCGTCGCGGTAGAGGTCGAGAGCCTCTTGCCGGGTGATCCGGCCCCCCGCGGCGGCGCGGTCGAGGACAGACTGGAGAGCGGCCTGGTCGGTCACCGGTGCGTCACCTTTCGGCGGTGTGTCAAGGGTTGTCCGGACCGATCCAGCCTACGCCAGCGCCCGGGTGCGGTTGCGGGGGGCCGCCGCGCGGGCGCGCGGCCACCGCCGCTACTGCCGCGTGAGGTCGCCCTCGGGGTTTCCGGCGGCGCGGTCGCCCGAGCGGTAGTGGAGGGCGCCGCCCTCGGTGAGGGTGAAGCGCTCGTCGGCGGAGCCGGGGGCGCAGACGCCGGGATGCGGGTTGGGGCCGCCCGCGGTGTCCAGGACGAGGGCGCGGTCGGTGGCGGCCGAGAGCTTCCAGTCGCCGCTGCAGTCGTAGGACGTGCCGAGGAGGTCCATGACCGAGTGGTCGCGCGCGACCACCGTCCCCTTCTTCCCGGCCCGGATCGTGATCTCGAACGGGGTCGGGAGCCCGAGGTTCGTGGTGACCGAGCCCTTCCAGGTGCCGATGAACTCCTTGGGTACGTCCTCCCGCGCGCCCCGCGTCGGCGCGGCGGACCCGTCGGCGGAGGGGGAACCGGACCCGGAGGGGGAACCCGACCCGGACGGGGACCGGGACGCGGACGGCGCCGGGGTCGCGCCCGGCACGGAGGAGACGGGGCTCGCGGCGTCGTGCGTGCCGCCGCTCCCCGGGAAGAGCCCGAGCCCGTACAGCCCGCCGCCCAGCGCCACCGCGACCGCGCCCAGGGCCAGCACCAGCGTGCAGCTCATCCGGCGGCCGGCCGCGGTGAACCGGAGGCCGCGTCCGGAGTCCCCTCCCGATCCGGATCCCGTGGGCGCGCCGCCGACCGCGTCACCGGCCGCGCCGCCCGCGCCCGTCCCGGCCGGCGGGTGCGCCGGGGCCGGGGGGCCGTACGGGCCCACGGGTCCGGCGGGCAGCGGCCGGGCGTCGTACGAGGAGTCGGCGGGCCCGAAACCCCCCGGGACACCGGCCCCGTAGGGCGACGACGCCTCGAACGGAACCGGCCCCGAGGCATCGGGACCCGGCCCCGTGCCCGGACCCCAGCCGGCGGCTCCCCCGCCCGCGTCCAGGTCCGCGTCCAGGTCCAGCAGCCGGGACGCGGCCCGGCTCACCTCCTCCACCAGCGGCCCGGGCAGCCAGCCCGGCCCGCCCGGCGCCCCGCCCAGCGCCGCGGCGAGCGCCTCCGGGGCGGGCCGCTCGCCCGGCACCTTGACCAGGCAGGCACCGATCAGCTCGCGGAGCTCCCCGGCGGGGATCCCGCCGAGGTCGGGCTCCTCGTGCACCACCTTGTAGAGGAGGGTGGCCGCGTTGTCGCCGCTGAAGGGGGGCCGGCGGGTCGCGGCGAAGGCCAGGACCGCGCCGAGCGAGAAGACGTCGGACGCCCCGGTGACGCCCTTGCCGAGGATCTGTTCGGGCGCCATGTAACCGGGCGAACCCACCGACACCCCGGTGGAGGTCAGCGAGGCGGTGCCGTCGGTGGCCCGCGCGATCCCGAAGTCGATCAGCCGCGGCCCGTCCAGGGTCAGCATCACGTTCGACGGCTTCACGTCACGGTGTACGAGGCCCAGCGCGTGCACCGCCACCAGGGCGCGGGCCAGCCCCACGCCGATCGCCCGGACGGAACGCTCCGGCAGCGGCCCGTGCGCGGCCAGCGCCCGGTCGAGCGAGGGCCCGGCGACGTACGCGGTCGCCACCCACGGCACCGCGGCGTCCGGATCGGCGCCCAGCACCTCGGCGGTCCACTCCCCGCCCACCCGCCGGGCGGCGGCCACCTCGCGCCGGAACCGGGCCCGGAACTCGTCGTCCGCGGCGAAATGCGGGTGCACGACCTTGACCGCGACCGTCCGGCCGCCCACGCTGCGCCCGAGGTAGACCCGGCCCATCCCGCCCGCGCCGAGCCGGCCCAGCAGCCGGTACGCGCCGATCGTGCGCGGTTCGCCGGCTTCGAGCGGCTGCATCGCGTCCCCCGTCCTCTGCTCCCCCGTGCATGCCTGACGGCTCAGCACGATAGGCCCTGTCGGCCCGCGGAGGCACCGGATCCGTGGCACGGTGATCGGCATGAGACCGCGCACGACCACGGCGGACACGGCGGCCAGGGGATCCGTCCTGTTCACCGCCTGCCTCACCGCCTGCCTCGCCCTGATGCTCGCGGGCTGCTCCGGCCAGGGCGGCCGGGTCCGCTTCGAGGCCCCGGCCACGGCCCCGACGGGCACCCCCACCAGCAGCGTCACGCCCCACCCGGTGGCCGAGGCGGAGCGGCTGACCCAGCTGCCGACCGGCCCCGAGGCGGAGTTCCACGAGGAGAGCACCCTCGACGACGGGACGACGATCGGCGTGACCACCCTGGAGGGCCAGAAATCGGGATTCACCGGCAAAGTCTGGGTGTGGGCGCCGAAGCAGTACTTCGAATCCCAGTACGCGCACAGCGGCTTCCCGGTGCTGATCGCCCTGCCGGGCGGCCGGGGTTTCCCGAAGAACTACTGGATGGCCGCCGGGCTCAGACTGGAGAGCAGCATCGCCGCCTGGTCGAAGGACGGCCGGAGCCTGCCCTTCATCGTGGTGATGCCGGTGCTCAACCCGGATAAGTCACACTTCTACGACGGCAGCGACATCCCGGGGCAGCCCAAGATGGGCACCTGGCTCACGGAGGACGTGCCGGACCTGGTGCGGGCCAACTTCCGGACCTTCCACTCCCGGGACGGCTGGGCCTTCATGGGCTCCTCCTCCGGCGGCTTCGCCGCGCTGAAGGCGGTGCTCCAGAAGCCGGACCAATTCAAGGGGGTCATCGCCTCCGGCCCGGACATCGTGCCCGACTCCCCCCTGTGGAAGGGATACGAGGAGGAGCGCCAGGCGAACAATCCGGAACGCCTCGCCGCGGAACTCGCGGAGAAGGAGGGGCCCGATGTCTATCTCGCCTTCCAGGTCGGCAGCAAGGAAAGCGGAAAGCCCAATGTGGAGAAATTCATCAGGAATTACGGAAAGGGTCCCGTAAAGACCCATTTGCAGGTCATCGCGGGTGGCGAGCACAACGCGAAGACCTACATCCGGGGCATGGGCGAGGGCAGCATGAAGTGGCTCAGCGCCCATCTCCAGCCACCGGTCCCGACGGCCTGAGGAGGCCGCCGGGCCCCGCCGCGCCGCGGCCCGGCCCGGGCTCCGTTCAGGGGGTCAGCAGCTCCACCGGCACGTCTTGCGCGAAGCCGGTCGTCGCCCCGGTCCGGCGGGCGAACTCGCGCACGCCCGCCAGCTGATCCGGGCCGAAGCGGAAGTCGAGCGTGGTGAAGTACCGCTCCAGCAGCTCGGCGTCGAAGGCCTCCCAGCGGGCCGCCTGCTCGGCCACCTTGGTGACCTCCTCCAGGGAGAGGTCCCGGGAGGCGAGGAACGCCTTGTGGACCTCCCGGACCGTGGCCGGCTCGCGCTCCAGGTAGTCCTTGCGCGCGGCCCAGACGGCGAAGACGAACGGCAGCCCGGTCCACTCCTTCCACATGAGCCCCAGGTCATGCACGGTGAGACCGAGCCGCGGCGCGTCGTGCAGGGAGGCCCGCAGGGCCGCGTCACCGATCAGCACGGCGGCGTCGGCCTCCTGCATCATCACCCCGAGGTCGGGCGGGCAGGTGTAGTAGTCGGGCTGGACGCCGTACTGCTCGGCGAGCAGCAGCTGGGCCAGCCGTACGGACGTGCGGGAGGTGGACCCGAGCGCGACCCGGGCCCCGTCGAGCTGCTCCAGCGGCACCTGAGAAACGATCACGCAGGACATCACGGGGCCGTCGCAGCCGACCGCGAGGTCGGGGAAGGCGACGAGCTGGTCGGCGTTGCGGAGGAACTCCACGAGGGTGATCGGAGCGATGTCGAGGTCACCCCGGACCAGCCGCTCGCTGAGCTTCTCCGGGGTGTCCTTGGTCAGCTCGAGGTCGAGCAGCGTGCCGGTTCTGGCCAGCCCCCAGTACAGCGGCAGGCAGTTCAGGAACTGGATGTGGCCGACCCTGGGCCGGCTGCGATAGACGTCCACATCGCGAGACTAGCCCCCCTCCCGCCGTCAGCCTTCGGACGGGTCTCAAACGTCCGGGTGACGTGATCTTTCCCTCTGGTCGACCCCGCAGTCTGCATGCTAGGCTCGTCGCAAGTTGCAGTTTGGTTTCCCTTGCAGTACGAGGCCTGCGGAGCATGTAACCCGCAGGCTTTTGTAGTTTTCAGACTTCTTAGCAGGTTCTGGAGCAGGGCGACCCTTTGGCCCATAGGAGGGCTCATGGCTACCGGAACCGTGAAGTGGTTCAACGCTGAAAAGGGCTTCGGCTTCATCGCCCAGGACGGCGGGGGCCCGGATGTCTTCGTCCACTACTCCGCGATCAACGCGGCTGGTTTCCGCTCCCTCGAGGAGAACCAGCTCGTGAACTTCGACGTCACGCAGGGTCCGAAGGGCCCGCAGGCGGAGAACGTCACCCCGGCCTAGTCGCCTGGGCCAGCCCGATCGCGGGTTGGAGATGCAGTACCCAAGGAGCCCTGCCTCCTCCGCGCGAGCGGAGGTGGCGGGGCTCCTGCCTTTCCGCCCCGGCGGACGGGCACGGCGGAGGGGCGGAACCCATCGGGTTCCGCCCCTCCGCCGTGCCGCCGTCGGCGCCGCTCAGGCCTTCGGGACCGCCGGGGTTGCCGGGGCCGCCGGAGGCGCGGTGACGGTCAGGTCCAGGATCAGCTCCACGCCGTTCTCCGTGACCAGGCGCAGGTGGTACGTGCCCGGCTCGGCGGGGGTGGCGGCCGCGCCCGGGGCCGAGGCGGTGAAGAGGTCCGGCAGGACGACCAGGCCGTCGGCGCCGGTCGGCGCCAGCGCCACCGTGTGCAGCTCCTTGCCGCCCTCGCCCTTGAAGAAGGGGGTCCGCGCGGCCGGGTCCACGGGGACCCAGGCGCCCTTCGTGTCCTTCTCGACCAGGGCGGCCGTGATCTTCGTCCCGGCGATGGCCGCGCCCTTGGCGGTGGCCTTCACCTCGACGCCCACGAAGCTGGAGCCCTGGACCGCGGTGAGCGGCTTCGTCCCGGTACGGGCGAGGGCGTCCACGACGGGGGCGGGCTTGGCCGCGGGGGTGACCGTGCCGTCGAACGACACCGTGAACGACCGGCTGCCGGTGGCACTGCCCTTGCCCTGGCTGTAGAGCGTGGCGCGCAGGGTGAAGGCACCCGGCTTCTCGCCCGCCTTGTCGCCGGCCTTCAGGGCCGGGGCGGTCGCGATGCCGTCCTTGTCCGTCTTGACCACGGCGGACACCTTGCCGTCGCCCTCGAATACCGTGCCGGAGCTGTCGGTCCCGACCTCGAAGGTCACCGTCTCGCCCACGGCGGGCTTGCCGTCGCTCAGGACCGCCTTGACCTTCGGGGCGGCGGCGAAGACCGTGCCCGCCTCGGCGGTGATCTTCGGCTCGCCGAGCACCGTCAGCCCGGACACCGTCGCGGGCTGCTTCGGCGGCTCGGTGGGCTTGGTCGGCGGCTTGGTGGGCGGAGCCGTCGGCGGGACGGTCGGCGGCTTCGTCGGGGTCACCGGCGCGGGCGGCGGGGTGGGGAGCGAGCCGGGCGGCGGCGTCGGGTAGTTGCCCACCGGCGGGTTCGGTACGTCCGTGGCTCCGGCCTGGTACTGGCGCATCCAGCCGAGTACGGAATTCACGTACTCGCGGGAGCTGTTGTAGCTCAGGATCGCCTTGTCCAGGGACGCCGGGTCGGACAGGTCCCGGTCGCCCGCGCAGAGGTAGAGACCCGCGCCGAGCGCCGCGTCGTAGAGGTTGTTGGGGTCGCGGTTGCCGTCGCCGTTGCCGTCGGCGCCCCACGTCTGCCAGGTGGAGGGGATGAACTGGAGCGGGCCGACGGCCCGGTCGTACTCCGTGTCCCCGTCCCAGGCACCCTTGTCGGTGTCCTTGATGGAGGCGAAGCCGTTGCCGTCCAGGCGGGGGCCGCGGATCGGCTTCTCCGTGGAGCCGTCCGCCTTGAGGCCGTAGCCGGAGGCGTGGACGGACTCGATCCTGCCGATGCCCGCGAGCAGCTGCCAGGGCAGCTTGCAGTGCGGCAGCGCGACGCCGACCGATATCTCGGCCCGGCGGTAGGCGTCGAGGGCGGTGGCGGGGATGCCGCTGGCGCCCTCGGGGGCTCCGGAGCCGGGCGCGGGCGGCGGGTCGGCGACCAGGTCCGGGAGGTCGAGGCGCGCGTTGCCGCGGTCGTTGGCCTGCGGGCTGTCGGGCCCCGGCTCGGCCTCACCGGCATCGGCCGTCGGGGCGGTGGTGACGACCGCCGCCGTGGTCAGACTCGCCGCGAGTGCGGCGGTGCACAGGACTTTGCGCGATGTGCTGACAAGGTGACGGTGAAGAGGCTTCACAGTGCGGCAATCCCCCCAAGGCAGCCGTGGACATGTGAGTGCGCGGCCGGACGAGCCATGAATATTCACTGTCTATCAGGTATTCGAGAACGACTCACCGTCCCCCCACCAACATGTGACAGAGCATTCGCCTCACCTTCACCCTTCGGGTGCGGATCTCCGGCTGCGCCGGGGCGCGGCTGCGCGCCGAGGGGGCTGGGTTTCGAGCTTCGGGGTCGGTGATGCTCCGGGGGCTGCCCGTCAGTTCCACTGTCTTCCCGTGCCGGGGCGTCCTGTCAAGAGCGCTCCCTGCGGTCGCGTCGCTTCGCGATGGCCTGCGGCCACTCTTGACATGCCACCCCGTCCCGGAAAGCCAAGAACTGTCGGGCCGCCCCCGGGGGGAGGCAGGGGGGAGGCTGCCCGTTGCCTGAGGCCCGGCGCCCGGCCGCAGGCCGAGTGGGCCCTAGGTGCCGCCCTTTGGGCGGAAAGAGCGCCCCTAATCGCTACGCGCTCCTCCGAGAGAAGCGTCTGCGGGCTGCGTGGGGCTGGGACTTCGGTCAGATGGGTGTTGGTCCGGGTCTGATGCCCGGCCGTCCCAAAGATGGAGATCAAATCGCCCCAAAAGGGACGTATTGAGCAATTGTTGAGTCTCGACGGCTCCTTGACCCTCGTGAACTCTCGTCTGGCCGAGCTTTGAGCTCCGCCGCACCCCTCACCAGCCCAAAACAACCCGCAGACGCCTCTCTCGGAGAAGCGCGTAGCGATTGACTGCGTTCCTGTCGCCCAAAGGGCGCCACATGAGCCCCATTCGGCCTGCGGCCGGGCGCCGGACGGCAAGCAACGGGGACCCTCCCCCATGCCTCCCCCCGGGGGCGGCCCGACAGTTCTTGGCTTTCCGGGACGGGGTGGCATGTCAAGAGTGGCCGCAGGCCATCGCGCAGCGACGCGACGAAGGAGCGCTCTTGACAGGACGCCCCGGCACGGGAAGACAGTGGAACTGACGGGCAGCCCCCGGAACCACCCCGACCCCGAAGCGCGAAACCTACCCACGAGCGGCGAAGCCGCGACCCGGCGCAGCCGGGCCCCCACCCCACACCTCACCCCCACTGCCCCGAAGCCCCCACCCCCGCGAGGGGCTTGCCCACTACTGCCAGGGCGGTGAAGAAGTTGACCTGGCCTATCGCGACCGTCAGGGTCGCCAGGGCCTTCTCGTCGTACTGCTCCGCCACCCGCGCGTACAGGTCGTCCGAGACGCGCTCGCCCCGGGGGTTCGGCAGGATGACGGCCTCGACCAGCTCCAGCGCCACCCGCTCGGCAGCGGTGTAGAACGGCGCGTCCTTCCAGGACGCCACGGCAGCGATGCGCTCCTCGGACTCGCCCGCCTTGCGCAGCAGGCCCGAGTGCATGAGCGTCAGGTACGTGTTGCCGACGATCTGGCCGGCCCGCAGGTGGATCAGTCCGATCGTGGTGCGCGGCACCGACCGGTTGCCCGTGGCCTTGTACAGCGCGCCCCCGATGGTCGCCAGCTCGGGGATCAGTTCGGTCGGGTCCGACATCCGCGGACGGACGGCCTGCTCCGCGACGGTCTTCTCCGCGACGGCCTGCTCCGTGACGGTCGAGCGTGCGTTCATGGCGGTTCTCCTTCGGTGGTGACGGCCGTGGCGGCCGGGCGCCGCCCGCGTGGGTCGCGTGGCTACACACCTCTGACGGAGCTCGGCGCACGGATGTGACCGGTCGGCCGAAGAAGTCGGAGAAGGCGAAGAAGGCGAAGAAGGTGGAGAAGGTGGAGAAGGCGAAAAACCTTTCCGCTAGTCGGCGTCCAGGCTCACCGGCATCAGGAGGGAGAAGGTGTCCTCGGCGGCGGGGCGCAGGAGGACGAGGGGGGCCTTGGGGCCGACGTACTCCAGGAGGAGGCCTTCGGTGCCCGGCCCGGCGGCGAGGGCTTCCAGGAGGTAGGCGGGGTTGACCCCCACGCGGTCGACGGCCGGGTCCGGCGTTCCGTCGTCCTCGGTGGCCGTCACGACCGTGACCGTGTCCGCCGTCAGGGCCAGGGTGCACACCTCCTCGCCGCCCTCGGCCTGGCCTGCGAGCGCCCGGCGCAGTGCGGGGACGTCGAGGGGGATGCGGCGGCCTTCGGGCAGCCGGGTCAGGCGGCGGTAGTCGGGGAAGTCCTCGCCGATGACCAGGCCGGCGACCTCGTGGCCCAGGGTCTCCAGTTCCACCCGGTCCCCCGCCACGCTCAGGTGGGCCGGGGCGCCGTCACCGGTCAGCAGGGCGCGCATCGCGTCGACGAGCGCGGCGGGGACGGTCACCTGGACCCGCTCGCCGCCGTGCCCGGTGGTGGAGGTGCGGGCGACGGCCATCCGGTAGCGGTCGGTGGCCACGACGTGCAGGTCGCGGCCCTCGATGTCGAACAGGACCCCGCCGAGGACGGGCAGCTCGGGATCGGTCCCGGCGGCGAAACGGACGGCGTCGAGGGCGGCGGCGAAATCGGTGGCCGGCACGGTCAGGCGGGCGGTGGCGGCAGTGGCGGTGGATGCGGTCATCGTGGTGTTCCCCTTGGGTGCGAGTAGCGCTCGTAGCGTGGAGAACTCCGCACGCGCCTCGGCGAGGCCGCGTTCGAGCCGGCGCAGGTGGCCTTCCAGCAGGCCGGGCACCAGGCCGGTGTCCGCACCGGACCAGCCCGCGAGCACCAGCCGGATGTCCGCCAGGGGCATCCCGGCCCGGCGCAGCCGGGCCAGGACGCGGGCCTCGGCGAGCTGACCGGGCCCGTACCAGCGGTATCCGGTCGCCGGGTCGACCCGGGCGGGCATCAGGACGCCCGCCCGGTCGTAGAAGCGCAGGGCGCTCACGCCGAGGCCGCTGCCCCGGGCCAGCTCGCCGATGCTGCGCAGGCCGTCGCGCTCGTCGGCGCGCCCGTCACGGCGCGCGTCGTCGCGGTCTTCGTCGCGCTCGTCCGCGCGCTGGTCGTTCTCCACGACCACGACTCTGCGACCTCCACCAGGTCGAGGGTCAAGCCGGGGGTGAGACCGTTGCGCCGCTCAGCGCGCGGCGGCCCGCGCGTGCGGGCTCAGCCGCCGACCTTGGGGGCCTTCGGCAGGCCCGTCTCCAGGGCGGTGCCCGTGCCCGCGAGGGAGCTGTCGGTGGCGTGGGCGGAGGTCTTGGCGACTCCCGCGGCCACGCCGACGGCGGTCTTGGCGTCCTTGACGGCCCCGCTCGGGTTGTCGACGATCTCGCCGACCCGTGCGGTGATCGGCGGGCCCTGCGGCGTGGTCTCGTCCGCGGCCTGGGCGAGGCCCGGGGTGAGGGCGATGGCGGCGCCGCCGGAGAGGACCAGGGCGGCGAGGGTGCGCTTCATGGCGTTCATGCCACGCCCAACGACACCGGCGCCCGCGGGTCACCCCGGGGCGCCGGCGCCGTTGACCGGCCGACCCGTCCGTCGGCCGCCCCGGCCTCAGTCGTTGACGACCAGTGCCGGGGTCGCTCGGGTGAGGACGCGCCCGCGGAAGAAGGCGGGGCTGCGGCGTTCGGTGACCAGCATGATGACCAGCCCCAGGAGCAGCAGGCCCACGCCGATGACGAACACGCTGCCGACGCCGAAGACCGTGGAGCCGGAGCCGTAGGACGGGTTCCACATGTCGACGAGGGTCTTGCAGAAGACCGCGGCGAGGAGCAGCCCGCCCGCCACCGGGAAGACGCCCTTGAACAGCAGGTCGCGGCCGGAGCGGCGCAGTTCGCCGCGGAAGTACCAGGCGCAGGCGAAGGCGGTCAGCGAGTAGTAGAAGCAGATCATCAGGCCGAGGGCGAAGATCGTGTCGGTGAGGACGTTCTCGCTGACGAGGGTCATCACGGTGTAGAAGGTGCCGGTCGCCGCGCCCGCCATGACGGTCGCCCGGCCGGGGGTCTTGAACCGGGGGTGGACCTTCGCGTACGCGGACGGCAGGGCCTCGTAGGTAGCCATGGCCAGCACCGTGCGGGCGACCGGGATGAACGTCGTCTGGAGGGATGCGGTCGCCGAGGCGAGGACCGCGACGAAGAGCAGGACGCCGAGGCCGGGGCCCATGACGGGGCCGGCGAGGGCGGCGAAGACGTTGCCGGAGGTGTCGGGATTGCCGAGGCCGAAGCCCTTGTCGCCGGAGCCGACGGCCATCTGGGCGACGATGCCGGTGGCCAGGTACGAGCCGACCAGGACGACCATCGCGATGAGCGAGGCGCGGCCGGGGGTCTTGGCGGAGCCGGTGGTCTCCTCGTTGGTGGCCAGGCAGGCGTCCCAGCCCCAGTACATGAAGATCGAGAGCGAGAGCCCGGCGGTGAAGGAGGCCATGGATCCGACCGCGAAGGGGTTCATCCACTGCCAGGAGAAGTCGAGCCCGGTGTCGAAGGTCCCGGCGGAGGCCTTCTGGAAGGCCATGGCGGCGAAGACGGCGAGCACGACGAGCTGGAGGCCGACCAGGGTGTACTGGATGCCCTTGGTGGCGGTCATCCCTCGGTAGCTGATGGCGGTGGCGACGGCGATCAGGCTGAGGCAGGTGGCGATGTGGACGGGTTTGCTGTCGTCCAGGGCCGCGAGGGCGGGGTTGCCGGTGATCTCACCGGCGAGCAGCCAGAAGTACGAGGTGGCGACGCCGGCCAGGTTGGAGAGCACGATGATCGTGGCGATCACCAGCCCCCAGCCGCACATCCAGCCGACGCGCGGGCCGAAGGCCTTGACGGTCCAGGTGAAGGAGGTGCCGCAGTCGGGCATCGCCTTGTTGAGCTCGCGGTAGGCGAAGGCGACGAGCAGCATGGGCAGGAACCCCGCGAGGAACACGGCGGGCATCTGGACGCCGACCTCGCCCGCGGTGGAACCGAGGGTGGAGGTCAGGCAGTAGACGGGGGCCACGGTGGAGATGCCGATGACGGCGCTGCCCAGGAGGCCCACGGAGCCCTTGCCGAGGCCCTTGCCCCGGACGTCGCCTCGGGCGGCGCTTTCGGGGGCTCCGCTCACGGTGTCTGCGGCCGGGGGCCGAACGTCCAGCTGTGTCATGCCTCAGGACGTTAGACGGTGCGGTTTCCACATTCGGAGGGCTTAAGTCCACTTAAGTGAACGCCAGATGACCTTTGAATCTTGACCAAATGGTGCGCTCTTGGCTGGCAATGGAAGCCATGAACTCTACCCGTCCGCACTTCACAAGGCACCGGACAACGTGTTCCGGTATGCGGAAATCGCAGCCGTGTCCGTTTTGTACAGTTCGAAACTTTCCCGTGTGACTTTCCCGGACTCCGTACGACCCCCCTCCGGCGCCCGCTTTGCCGTGGACATGGCGAAGCCCCTACAGTCGCCGCCGTTCAAGGTCATTTTCACGGGGAGAGTCCGTTCCATGCGCATCACCTCAGCCCTCGCCTCCGGCGCGGCCGTCACCGCCCTGCTCGTCCTGACCGCCTGCGGGGGCGCGAGTACGGGCGCGAGCGGCTCCGGCGGCGGGGACGTCGGAGTCGTCGGCGGCATCGGAGCCGACGGCGGCAGCGACGGCGACGGGATGGAGGGCACCCTGGAGAACCCCACCAGGAACGGCGGCGTCAACGGCAACGCCCCCAAGGACGGCACGCCCTTCCAGCAGTTGCCCAAGGCGGGCACCATGGCCGCCGCCGCCCGCTTCGTGGGCGGCTACACGCGGTGCCCCTCCGTCTCCACGGAGCCCACGGACGACGAGAGCCCCGCCGACGACGCGAAGTACGACGCCGGCTGGTCCGTCACCGAGCGCGGCTACTGCGGCCGCGGCACCCGCATCTTCATGGTCAAGGACATGAAGAAGTTCCAGGCCGCCTACAAGGCCGACCTGGACAAGGAACGCGCCCAGTCGCCGGACCGGGGCCTCACCGGCGGATTCCTCATCGGTCAGGACTTCGCCGTCCTGGCAACGAGCGACAACGCCATCACCGCCATGGCCCGCCCGGGCGGTCTCCTCATCCTGAACTGCCACCCGGGCTTCACCGCGCCCAGCGGCTACGTGAAGACGAACGCCCAGGCCAAGGGCTGTGTCGTCACCGACTACTACAACGACCACTGAGCGCGGCCGGGGCCGGGCGACCGCGCCCGGCCCCGCCCGCCGCGTCAGCCCCAGACGATCGACTGGACCTCGCTGTAGGCGTGCAGTGCGTACGAGCCCACGTCCCGGCCCACCCCGCTGCGCTTGAAGCCGCCGAACGGCGCCTCCATGTTGCGCCCGATGGTGTTCACGCCGACCCCGCCGGCCCGCATCCGCCGCGCCACCCGGAAGGCGCGCGCCGCGTCCCCGGACCACACGTAGTGCAGCAGGCCGAAGTCGCTGTCGTTGGCCAGCGCGATCCCCTCCTCCTCGTCGTCGAAGGGGACCACCACGACCACCGGCCCGAAGATCTCCTCCCGGACCACCCGCATGTCGTTCGTGCAGTCCACGAGCAGCGTCGGGGCGACGTAGAACCCCTTGCCGTCCGGGCCCACCACCGGGCGCTCGCCGCCGTACGCGACCCGCGCCCCCTCCTTGCGGCCCAGCTCGACGTACGACTCCACCCGGTCGCGGTGCGCCGCGGAGATCACCGGGCCGACCACCGTGCCGCGCGCGCCCGGGTCGCCGACCTTCATGAAGCCCAGGTAGCCGATCAGCTTCTCGACCAGCCGGTCGTGGACGCCGCGCTGGGCGATCACCCGGGTCGGGGCCGTGCAGATCTGGCCGCTGTAGAAGGAGAACGTCGTCCCGATGCCGAGCACCGCCGCGTCCAGGTCCGCGTCGTCGAAGACGACCGCCGCGCCCTTGCCGCCCAGCTCCATCAGCTGGCGCTTCATGGTCCGGCCGCACACTTCGGCGATCTTCTGCCCGACGCCCGTGGAGCCGGTGAAGGACACCATGTCCACGTCCGGGCCGTCCACGGCCGCCTCGCCGACCTCCACCGACGCGCCGTTGACCACGTTCACCACCCCGGGCGGGGCCCCCGCCTCCTGGAGCGCCGCCGCCATGCGGAACACCGACAGCGGGTCCTGCGGAGCGGGCTTGACCACGACCGTGTTGCCCATCGCCAGCGCGGGGGCGACCTTGCCCGCCGGATTGGCCCACGGGTTGTTGTAGGAGGTGATGCAGGTGACCACGCCGACCGGCTGACGGATCTCCAGCGCGCCCAGCACACTGGCCGCGCCCATCGGGCCCGCCTCGGTGACCTGCGGGGGCAGGCCCCGTTCGACCGGCTCCAGGGCGCCCTTCGCGTACCGCCGGAAGCGCGCCACCCCGACCCCGACCTGCATGCCGCGGGCGATCCCGGTCGGCGCGCCGGTCTCGGCCCGGGCCAGGCGCGCCCACGGCTCGTACTCCCGCTGCATGATGTCCGCGGCGCGGTCCAGGATCGCGGCCCGCTCCTCGGGCCTGGTCCGGGACCAGCTCGCGAAGGCCGCCCGGGCCGCGGCGGCGGCCTCGTGCACCTGCTGCCGCGAGGCCTCGGGGGCGAGGCCGACCACCGACTCGTCCGCCGGGTTGATCACCTCGTAGTGGCCGCCCGCAGGGGCCACCCACTCACCGTCGATCAGGAGCTGCTGCGGCTGGTCCGCGCCCGCCCCGCTCGCCCCGCTCACCGCGTGCTCACCGTCCTCGTGTCCCGGCCCGAACGGAGCACGGTCCCGGGGACCGCCCCCGTGATCTCGTCGTCGCGGATCGTCTCCACCCCGTTGACCCGGACGGAGACGATGCCGATGGCCCGCGAGTCCAGCCGCGGACTGTCGCCCGGCAGGTCGTGCACGAGCGTGGCGGGCCCCGCCTCGATCCGCTCCGGGTCGAAGAGCACCAGGTCGGCGTGGAACCCCTCGGCGATCCGGCCCCGCTCGCGCAGCCCGAAGAGCTGCGCCGGGTCGTCCGTCAGCATCCGTACCGCCTGCTCCAGCGGCACCAGCTTGCGCCCGCGCAGGCAGTCCCCGAGGAACCGCGTCGTGTACGGGGCGCCGCACATCCGGTCCAGGTGCGCGCCCGCGTCCGAGCCGCCGAGCATGACGTCCTCGTGCTGCCAGGTCTCCTGGCGCAGCGCCCAGCTGGCCGGGTCGTTGTCGGTGGGCATCGGCCACAGCACGGTGCGCAGGTCGTCGGCCGCGCAGATCTCGACCAGGCAGTGGAAGGGGTCCTGGCCGCGCTCGGCCGCGATGTCGCGCACCACACGGCCGGAGAGCCCGGCGTTCTGCGGGGTGTAGGTGTCCCCGATGACGTAGCGGCCGAAGTCGGCGAGGCGCCGGAAGACCCCCGCCTCCTTGCTGTCGGCGCGGCGCAGCATCTCGGCCCGTACGTCCGCGTCGCGCAGCCGGGCGATCCGCTCGGGCACGGGCAGGCCGAGGACCTCGCCCCAGCCGGGGATCAGGTTGAGCGCGCAGAAGGTGCCGAGCGACATGTTCATCGGCGTCAGGATCGGCATGGTGAGGGCGACGATCCGGCCGCCCGCCTTACGGGCCCGCTCGCTCGGCAGCAGCTGGCGCGGCACCCGCTCCGGTACGGCGGCGTCGATGGTCAGCACGTTCCAGTTCAGGGGGCGGCCGGCGGCCGCGCTCATCTCGACGAAGAGGTCGATCTCCTCGTCCGCGAACTGGTCCAGGCAGCCCGCGACGATCGCCTCCAGCTGGGTGCCCTCGTGCTCGGCCACCGCCCGGGAGAGGGCGAGCAGTTCGGCGGGCTTCGCGTGCCGGGAGGCGACGGGGGCGCCCGCGCCGTCGGAGTGGGTGGAGGACTGGGTGGTGGACAGGCCCCAGGCGCCCGCGTCCATCGCGTCGTGGAACAGCGCCAGCATCCGGTCCATCTGCTCGGGCGTGGGCTGGCCGCCGACCGCGTCCTCGCCCATGACGTGGCGGCGCAGCGCGCAGTGGCCGACCATGAAGCCCGCGTTGACGGCGATCCGGCCGTCGAGGGCGTCGAGGTACTCGCCGAAGGTGGACCAGGTCCAGTCGACGCCCTCTTCCAGGGCGGCCAGCGCCATGCCCTCGACCCTGCTCATCATCCGGCGCGTGTAATCGGCGTCCTCGGGGCGGTCGGGGTGCAGCGGGGCCAGGGTGAAGCCGCAGTTGCCGCCCGCGACGGTGGTGACCCCGTGGTTCATGGAGGGGGTCGCGTAGGGGTCCCAGAAGAGCTGGGCGTCGTAGTGCGTGTGCGGGTCGATGAAGCCGGGGGTCAGGACGAGGCCGTGCGCGTCCTCGCTGGTCCGGGTTTCCTCGGTGACGGTCCCCGGCGGTGCGATGACGGCTATCCGACCGTCGCGCAGGCCGACGTCGGCGATGCGGGCCGGGGTGCCCGTACCGTCCACGACGGTGGCGCCCTTGATCAGGTGGTCGAGCATGACGTCCCTTCTGGCATTGGGCTTCCTTGCCTCCGGCGGCGCCTCAAACGCTGGCGAGGCTGGATTTTTCAGCCTCGCCGGCGTTTGAGGCGCGGGGTCTGGGGCGGAGCCCCGGCAGCGGCACCGCAAGGCCCCCCGGGATCAGACGGCGTCCCGGAAGCGGGTCGTCCGGTGCACCGGGTCCGTGTCGATCTGCGGGATCACGTGCTCGCCGATGAGCTTGACGGTGGTCATGGTGTCCTCGTACGACACCCCGGTCGGCAGGCCGAAGGACAGCTGGTCGGCGCCCGCCTGCTCCCACCGCTTGCACTGCTGGAGCACCTCGGAGGGGTCGCCGCAGATCAGCAGCTCTTCGGCGATCAGCAGCTCGATGATCTCCGCGTTGTACTCGGGGAGGATCTCGGGCCACTGCGGGATCGCCTCGGGCCGCGGGAAGGTGTCGTGGTAGCGGAAGACCAGCGACTGGAAGCGGTTCATGTTGGCGTTGACGGCGATCTCGACGGCCTTGTCGTGGGTCTCGGCGCAGATCGCGGTCGAGGTGACCATGACGTTGTCGTTGACGAAGGCGCCGATGGCCTTCGCCTCCTGGATGGCCGTCTTGTACTGGTCCAGCACCCACGCCATGTCGGAGACCTTCTGCACGCTGAAGCCCAGCACGCCGAGGCCCTTCCTGGCCGCCATCGCGTACGAGGCGGGCGAGCCGGCGGCGTACCACATGGCCGGGTGGGCCTTGCCGTACGGCTTGGGGAAGATCTTCCGCGGCGGCAGCGACCAGTGCTTGCCCTGGAACCCCTCGTACTCCTCCTGGAGGAACATCTTGGGGAACTCCGCGATGGTCTCCTCCCAGATCTCCTTGGTGCCGTTCATGTCCTCGATGCCGGGGAGGAAGCCGAGGATCTCGTGGCTGCCCGCGCCGCGGCCGGTGCCGAACTCGAAGCGGCCCTTGGAGAGGTGGTCGAGCATGGCGACCTTCTCGGCCACCTTGACCGGGTGGTTCACCGGGGCGAGCGGGTTGAAGATGCCGGAGCCGAGGTGGATGCGCTCGGTGGCGTGGGCGAGGTACCCGAGGAAGACCTCGTTCGCCGAGAGGTGGGAGTACTCCTCCAGGAAGTGGTGCTCCGAGGCCCAGGCGTACTTGAAGCCGGACTTGTCGGCCTGGATGACGTACTCGGTCTCCTCGATCAGCGCCTTGTGCTCTGCCTCGGGGTCGACCTTGGACCGCGCCTCAGCCACGTATCCCTGCACAAAGAGCCCGAATTCCAAGGGGTTCACCGTCCTTAGGTTTCTGACGTTGCGTCAGATCGATGGGCCTGACTGTTCCACCGCGTGCGGGAGCCGTCAATAGCTGACGCTCCATCAGATAAGCACCTAGAGGATGCTGACGCCGGCCATCCAGCCGCCGTCGATCACGAAGGGCTGGCCGGTGATGTACGACGAGTCCTCGCTGGTCAGGAACAGGGCCAGGCGCGCGATCTCCTCCGGGCGGCCCACCCGCCCCATCGGCACGACCCGCTTGTACAGCTCCGCCATCGCGTCCCGCGCCTCGTCCGTCATCCCGGCCGGGTCCAGCAGCCCGGGGTTCGCCATGGGGGTGTCGACGGCCCCCGGGCACATCGCGTTGACCCGGATGTTCCCGGCGGCCAGCTCCAGCGCGGCCACCCGGGTCAGGCCGAGGATCGCCGCCTTGGTGGCGGCGTAGGCGCCGACGTAGGCCATGCCCGTCAGACCCGTGTAGGACGAGGTGTTGACGATGGTGCCGCCGCCCGCCGCCCCGATCTCGGGGGCGACGGCCTTGATGCCGAGGAAGGTGCCGATCTGGTTGACCTGGATGATCTGCTGGAACTCCTCCAGCGGGGTGCTCACCAGCTCGTTGAAGCGCAGGATGCCCGCGTTGTTGACCAGCCCGTCGACCTGGCCGAAGGCCTCCTTCGCGGCGGCCACGGCGGCCGCCCAGTCCTCCTCCCGGCTCACGTCCATCCGTACGTACCGGGCCCGCTCCTCGCCGATCTCCTTGGCGACCGCGGCGCCCTGCTCGTCCAGCACGTCCCCCAGCAGCACCTTCGCACCCTCGGCGGCGAAGATCCGGGCCTCCTGCTCGCCCTGGCCGCGCGCCGCCCCCGTGATGATGACGACGCGCCCGTCCAGCTTGCCCATGCCGATGCCCTCCGTGATGGATTGGTTGGCCGTTCAGTCGCTCAGTCGTTGAGGAGGGGACCGACCTCGGCCCCGAACGCGGCGATCTGGTTCACGAGTTCAGCCCGGTCGCGGCTGCGGAAGCGCACCTGGATCTGGTCCACCCCGAGCGCCTTGTACGCGCGCAGGGACTCGGCCAGCGCCTCCGCCTTGCCGGTGAGGGTGCGCCGGCCGGTGTCCCATCCGGGCTCCCCGACGTACAGCGCCTCCGTGATCGCGCCCATCTCGACGGGCGCGGTGATCCCGGCGGCGGCGCGCAGCTCGCGGATGCGGGCCATCCGGTCGGGGAGCTCCTCCCGCGGATCGCCCTGCGGGAGCCAGCCGTCGCCGCGCAGCGCCGCCCGGCGCAGGGCGGCGGGCGAGGACCCGCCGATCCACACCGGGATCCGCTCCTGGGCCGGGCGCGGCAGCTGCCCCAGGTCCTTGAAGGCGAAGGCCTCGCCCTCGAACTCCGGGTACTCGCCGGGCCCGAGGGCCGCCCGCAGGGCATCGAGGGTCTCGTCGAGCAGCGGCCCGCGCCGGGCGAAGTCCACGCCGAGGGCCTCGAACTCCTCCTGGACGTGCCCGGCGCCGACCCCCAGGATCAGCCGGCCGCCGCAGAGGTGGTCGAGGGTCGCGTACTGCTTGGCGCTGACCAGCGGGTGGCGCAGGCCGACGATCGCGACGTGGCTGAGCAGCCGTACGTTCTCGGTGACCGCGGCCAGGTAGGACAGGGTGGCGACCGGGTCGTACCAGACGGTGCCCATCGGCCCGGCGAGCCGCCGCGGGATGGCCACGTGGTCGCACGAGGCGAGGTACCCGAACCCGGCCCGGTCCGCGGCCCGCGCCACCTCGACCAGATCGGCCGCGCCGGCCGAGGCCTCCCAGGGCTCGGCGTAGAGGGTGCTCTGCGACTGGACCGGGAGCTGCATCCCGTAGACCAGCCGACCTTCCGCAAACACGCGCGCCATGCCGTCCCCGCCTCGCCTTCGTCGTGGAAGCCGCCTTCACCGCCGCACGGACCGACGTGCCGTCCCGTGGAGCCGTGGGGCCATCGTCGTAGCTGACGCACCGTCAGGCAAGGCCCCCGGCAGCCCCGTTCGGACGGGCGCCGGGACCGACCGGCTGGCCACCCGCCTCGAATGTCCATACGATCAACGAATTCGCACGAGTAACGGGGGGAAACGACATGGGGTGGGACCTCAACGTGTCACAGACCGACCTGCGCGCCTCGGCGGGCGCGGTCGACACCTTGGTGACGGATCTGCGGCCGCACCTGAAGAAGGCGCTGACCGACCTCGCCGAGGCCGGAGCGTCCTTCGCACCGTGGACCGCGGGGGCCAGGATGACGGGGGCGAGCCAGGGGTGGGGCGACGCGCTGGGCACCCTTCAGGACGTCTTCGCGAGCCATGCCGAAGGCCTGCGGCTGCTCGCCGACGGACACGACGCCCTGGAGCACGACGTCATATCCAAGTTCCGGGGCTGGTGAGCGCCCGCGATGCCGGAACTCTTCGCACAGCTCATGCGGCAGGACTTCGCCGAGATCGAGGCGGCGACCGCCTCCTGGAAGAAGCTCGCCAAGGCACTGGACGACACCCAGTCGGGCAGCCGCAGGCGGGTGAGCGGCCCGCTGCACAAGGCGGGCTGGACCGGAGCGGCCGCGACCAACGGCTTCGACGCGATGGAGGCCACCGAGACCAAACTCGGCACCGGCCAGCGCAACGCGGTCCTGATCTCCGTCGTCCTGCACGCCCTCACCACCAAGATGCAGGCGGCCCAGCGCACCCTGCGCCACGCCGTGTCCGACGCCGAACAGGCCGGGCACACGGTCCGTGACGACGGCTGGGTCGAGGCCAAACAGGCGGTCGATCCCGCCTACCACAACGACCCCGACTACCAGGCCGTGCAGCAGCAGGCCAACAGCGGCCTGGGCGGCTACCGCGCGCGGATCGAGGCGGCGGTGAACGAGGCGGTCGGCGTCAGCGCCAACGCCACCGAGACGCTCCGCCAGCTCGACCCCTTCGACCTCGACAAGCGCTACGGCGGCGAGAACGCGCAGAAGGACGCGGCGGCGGTCGCCGCGTTCGCCGGGATCAGCCCCAAGGACATCCCGGACGGCAAGGACCCGCAGCGCTCCCAGGAGTGGTGGGCCTCGCTGGACGACGAGAAGCGGGGTTTCTACCTCGCGGCCTACCCCGACGCCATCGGCGCCCTGGACGGCCTGCCCACCCCCGTCCGCGACCACGCCAACCGGGACGTCCTGGACCAGCGCCTGAACGACTACGCGCTGCGCGAGAGCAGCCTCGGCTACCACGACCGCTACGGCTACCGCGGGCTGACCGCCCTCAAGGACCGCCTGGAGAAGTCCGACAGCGGGCCCGCCCACAAGCAGCTGTACCTCCTCGGCTTCGGCACCGAGAAGGACGGCCGCGCCATCGTCGCCCTGGGCAACCCGGACACCGCCCGGCACACTGCGGTGCTGGTCCCGGGCACGGACACGCAACTGGACAAGTTCGGCGGCCAGGTCGACCGCATCGGAAAGCTCCAGAAGGCCGCCGCGACCTGGAGTCCGGGCGCCGGAACGGATGTGTCCGTGATCAGCTGGATGGACTACGACGCTCCCGAGCCCGACCTCAGCGTGGCCACCCGCGGCAGGGCGGAGGCGGGTGCGCAGGACCTGCGCGACTTCACGCACGGACTGCGCGCCTCCCACCAGGGCGACCCGGCCCACCTCACCGTCATCGGACACAGCTACGGCTCGACCATGACGGGCGCCGCCGACGCCGGCGGCGCGGGGCTCGGAGCGGACGACGTCCTGGTGGTCGGCAGCCCGGGCCTGACCGTGGAACGCGCGGACCAGCTGCACGTCGACCCCCGGCACATGTGGGTCGGCGCCGCCGCGGACGACTTCGTCTCCAACGACCTCTCGGGACTCACCCTCGGCGAGGATCCGAAGGATCCCGGGTTCGGCGCGCAGCGGATGTACGTGGACACGGCCGGGCACAGCGGCTACTGGGACGAGGGCAGCAAGAGCCTGAACAATCAGGGCCGCATCATCGCCGGCAAGACGCCCGAAGGGCCCCGCTCATGAACCGACGGAAGAACGCTGCGGTCGCGCTGGCGCTCGTCCTGCTGCTGGGAGGCTGCATGTCCGACGACGGAATCAACGATCCCCTGCCCCGGATGAGCAGGGAGAAGGCGGAGGAGTGGGGCCGGCACTGGGTGGAATCCATGGTGCGCACCACGCAGGGCGAGACCCTGCCCGGCACCCTGGAGGCCCACTTCTCCGAATGCACCGGCAAGGGCAGCGAAACGGCCGAGGACGGCCGGTTCACCCTCCAGTACAACGGGCGCGCCACCGTGCCGCGCGACAAGCAGCAGGCGGCCATCCGGGCGCTGCGGGAGGAGCTCAAGACCCAGGGCTTCGAGATCGTCGGCTACCGGGAGGACACCAGCGTGGATCCCGCCTACCTGGTGGACGCCGAGCACCCGAAGGACCGGCAGTTCGTCAGCGCGGGGGATCTCGACGGCAACACCTTCACCTACGTGGTCAACACGCCCTGCCTCCTGCCGCCCGGCGTCGAGCAGCAGCGGTTCTGACCTCGCGGGGCCTGGGCCCCGCGCCCTGCGTTGGCTAGGGTGCGGTGCCCGGGCCGGCAGGGGCGCGGAGTGCGGGTGCGAGTGGGTTGTGCGAGTGCGGGAGACGCGCGTGGAGCTGTTGCTGACCCTGGTGAGCGGGATCGCCTGGACCGTCGTCTACGTCGAGGCCATCCGGCTCGGGCTGCGGCAGCGGACGTACGCGATGCCCGTGGCCGCGCTCGCGCTCAACTTCGCGTGGGAGACGACGTACGCCGTGAACGACGTGCGCGGCGGGATCTCCGCGCAAGGGGTCGTCAACATCGTGTGGGCCGTCGCCGACCTGGTGATCGTCTGCACGTTCCTGCGCTTCGGGCGGGCCGAGCTGCCCGGGTTCGTCACCCGGCCGCTGTTCGCCGTCTGGAGCGTGCTCGTCTTCGGCAGCGCGTTCGCCGTGCAGTGGCTCTTCCTCGCGCACTTCGGCGCGCACGACGCGTCCCGCTACTCCGCGTTCCTGCAGAACCTGCTGATGTCCGGGCTGTTCATCGCGCTGTTCGCGGGGCGCGGCGGGGCGCGCGGGCAGAGCCTGGTCGTCGCCGTCGCCAAATGGCTCGGCACGCTGGCCCCGACACTGCTCTTCGGGGTGATCGAGGACGCGCCGTTCGTCCTCGGACTGGGCCTGCTGTGCTCGGTGTTCGACCTCGCCTACATCGCCCTGCTGGCGCGCGAGCGCGCTCTGCCCGTCACGGACAAGGACGCGGACACGGACACGGACCGCGCGCGGCGGATCAGGCCGCCAGAGCCCGCTTGACGGCGGCGAGCGAGGGGTTCACCAGGGCCTGTTCGGTGCCCGTCGCGGAGCGGACGCGGACCGTGGGGACGGTCTCGTTGCCGTTCGCGACGCTGCGGACGAAGGCGGCCGCCTCGGGGTCGCGCCAGATGTTGACGGGCCGGTAAGGGGTGCCGGTGAGACGCAACTTGAGCCAGAGTTTCATGCAGAAGACGCATCCGGGCCGCCAGTAGACGGTGATCTCAGGGCTCATGGGGTGCACCCTACGGCGGGGCGCGCACCAGGTCACCCCTCGGGGAGCGGCGGGGATCCGGCCGCCGGGAAGCGGACCCGCACCGTCAGGCCGCCGGACGGGGCCGGGTTGGCCTCGGCGGTCAGGGCCGCGCCGTGCGCCCGCGCGATCGAGGCGACGATCGAGAGCCCGAGGCCCGCGCCCTCGCCCGCCGTGTGACGCCGTTCCGCGCGCCGCCGGAACGGCTCCAGCAGCCGGGCCACCTCTCCGGGCGGGATCACCGGGCCGGTGTTCGAGACCGTGAGGACCCCGTCGGGCGCGGTCCGCAGCGCGATGCGGCCGCCCGGGCGGTTGTGGCGCACCGCGTTGGCCAGGAGGTTGCGGACCAGGTGGCCCAGGAGCAGCCGGTCCCCCGCCACCGGCAGCGGCGCCAGCGCCCGCTCCACCGACAGCCCGGCCGGCCGGTCCGGCCCGTGCGCCCCCTCCCCCGTGCACTCCGCCAGCTCCGCCGCCGCCAGCGCGGCGAGGTCCACCGTCCGGGTGCTCTCCAGACCCTCCTCGGACACCGCGAGGAGCAGCAGCGACTCGATGAGGTGCTCGCTGGAGTCCGCGACCCCGATCAGCTTCTCGCGGATACGGGCCACCTTCGCCGGATCCGGCTCCCCGGCCAGCCCGATCTCGGCCGCCGCCCGCTGCACCGCGAGCGGGGTGCGCAGTTCGTGGGCGGCGTTCGCCGCGAACCGCCGCTGGGCGCCGACCAGGTCCTCCATCCGGTCGAGCATCCCGTCGAAGGTGTCCGCGAGCCGCTTCAGCTCGCCGGGGGGCGCGGCCAGGCCGATCCGCTCGTGCAGGTTCGCCCCGGACAGCCGCCGGGCCGTCTCGGTGATCACCCCGACGGGGCGCAGCACCCGGCCCGACATCCACCAGGCCAGCCAGATCGACAGCACCGCGAACACGGCGAGCGCGACCAGGGACACGGTCAGCAGCTCGTGCAGCGCGGCCCGCTCGGCGGCGCTGCTGAGGTCGCGGGTGGCCCGGTACGTCGCCAACTGTTCCGGGGTCAGCGCGGCGCCCGGCACCTTCTGAGCCGGCACCGCGAGCGCCGGCCCCTCGCGCAGGGTCTGCGTCTGGTGGAGGGCCGGGGCGTAGGTGGTGACGGCCTGGTTGATGCTGCGGAACAGGCCCTTGCGGACCAGGACGTTCAGCAGCGCGACCAGGCCGCCGCCCGCGAGCACCAGCAGCGCGCCGTAGAGCGTGGTCAGCCGGGCGCGCTCGCTGCGCGGCAGCAGGGCGGCCGGCGAGAGGTACGGGCGGAGCCGGCCGGCCCCGCGGACCGGGTGCGCCCCGCGGACCCCGGGGGTCCCGCGCCTCCCCCTCATCGCGGGATCCGGTAGCCCGCGCCCGGCACGGTCTCGATCAGCGGCGGCTCGCCCAGCTTGGCGCGCAGCTTGCTGAGCGTGACCCGGACGGCGTTCGTGCGGTAGCTGGTGTCCGCCTCCCACACCTGCTCGATCAGGTCCTCGTTGCTGATCACCGCCCCCTCGGCACGCAGCAGCGCCTCCAGGACCGCGAACTCTTTCCGCGACAGGGCGAGCCGGTGCCCGTCGCGGACCGCGCTGCGCCGCGCCGTGTCCAGGGCGATCCCGGCGGCCTCCAGCACGGGCGGCAGCGCGGGCCGGGCGCGCCGGCCCAGGGCGAGGACCCGGGCGAGGAGCTCGTCGTAGGCGAAGGGCTTGGTCAGGTAGTCGTCGGCGCCCAGGCCGAGGCCCTCCACCCGGTCGCGGACCGTGCCGGAGGCGGTGAGCATCAGGACCCGGGTGAGCAGCCGCTCGCGTACCACTTGGCGGCACACCTCGTCGCCGTGCAGCCCGGGCAGGTCGCGGTCCAGGACGAGGACGTCGTACGCGCCGAGGCGCAGCCGCCGCAGGGCCTCCGGGCCGTCGCTCGCCTCGTCCACGGCCAGCGCGTCGCGGCGCAGACCCTCGGCGATCATCTCCCGGAGGAACTCCTCGTCCTCCACCACCAGAACTCGCATGGTGTCCTCTTTACCGGAGAGGCGCATTTCGCCGTTGTAAGCACGGGGCCTTAGAGAAGGGAGATCCCCTCCTCGCGCAGGCTCTGCCGCATGAAGCGATCCACGACCACGACCACGGCCGCCCTCCTCACCGGGATGGCCCTCTTCGTCACCGCGTGCGCGGGCGGCGCCGGCGGCCCGGACGGTAAGAAGGACGGAAGACAGGAGTCCTCGAACTCGGCCGGCGCGAGCGGTGGAGCAAACGGCGGCGCAAACGGCGGCGCGGACGCCGACAAGGCGCTCAAGACGCGCAAGTGCCTGCGCGACAACGGCATCGACGCCCCCGACCCCAAGCCGGGCGAGGACCCGCGGGGCATGACGTTGGGCGCGGGCGGCGACCCGGAGGCGGTGAAGAAGGCGTTCGAGAAGTGCGGCATGCAGGCCCCGGGCACCGGCGAGGTCCGCCAGGCGGACAAGGACAGGGCCCTCAAGACGGCGAAGTGCATGCGGGACCACGGCTTCGACGTGCCGGACCCGGAGTTCAACGGGAGTGCGATGAGTGCGACCTCGATACCCGAGGGCGTCGACAAGGACGCCTTCGTCGCCCGGATGAACAAGTGCAGCGCGGGCGAATGAGCGGGCGCCGGAAGTGGTTCCTGGGCTCGGTGGCCCTCGTGCTCGCCGTGGCGGGGGGCGGGTACGCGGTCGTCGCACAGGCCGGGACGGACGGCGGGGGGACCCACCACCGGCGCACGGACGGGCTGCCGGGCGCGACGGCGCCGGTCACCCGCGGCGACCTGGCCTCCGGCCTGCGGGTCGACGGCACGCTCGGGTACGCGCAGGAGCGCAAGCTCAGCGCCCCGGGAGGCGCGCCGGGGGCAGGCGGCAGCGGTACGGGCGGCAGCGGTACGGGCCCGGGCGCCGGAGCCGGCTCCGCCACCCTGACCTGGACCGCCCCCGCCGGTTCCGCGGTCGAGCGCGACGGCAGGCTCTACGAGGTCAACGGCAGGGTGGTGCGCCTGATGTACGGCACCACCCCCGTCTACCGGACCATGCGCGGCGGGGACAAGGGCGAGGACGTCAAGCAGCTCAAGCGCAACCTCCAGGCCCTCGGCTTCGGCACCGGTCTGGACGCCACGGACGCCACCTTCACCGCGGGCACCGTCACCGGCGTCAAGCGCTGGCAGAAGTCCCACGGTCTCAAGGAGACGGGCGAGATCGGCAGGGAGGACATCGCGTTCGCCCCGGGGCCGCAGCGGGTCCAGAAGAACGACATGG
Organism: Streptomyces sp. NPDC043876; assembly: GCF_056435825.1. Taxonomy (NCBI): domain Bacteria; kingdom Bacillati; phylum Actinomycetota; class Actinomycetes; order Kitasatosporales; family Streptomycetaceae; genus Streptomyces; species Streptomyces sp. NPDC043876. Next base: position 803,713 of record NZ_JBWKDV010000001.1, read on the forward strand.
CGGTCGGCGCCGAGGCGGGGGCCGGCACGCCCCTGCTGACCCTGACCGGGACGGAGCGGATGGTCCGCTTCCAGCTGGACGTGGCCAAGGCGGGCACGGTGAAGGCGGGTGACCCGGTGACGGTGGGCCTGCCCGGCGGCGGCGTCGCCCAGGGGAAGATCGAGTCGGTGGGCAGCACCGCCAACCCCGACGACCCGGCCAACGGCGGCAGCGGCGGCGGCGGCGGCGGCGACAAGAAGCCGAAGGTCCGGATCGACGTCACCCTCGACGACGCCGCCGGGGCCAAGGGCCCCGACCAGGCGCCCGTCTCGGTGAACCTGACCGGCGAGGTCCGCAAGAACGTCCTCTCCGTACCGGTCAACTCCCTCCTCGCCCTCGCCGAAGGCGGCTTCGGCGTCCAGGTCGTGGAGAACGGCACGGTCCGCGAGGTCAAGGTCGAACCGGGCATGTTCGGCAAGGGCCGCGTCGAGGTCAAGGGGGACGCCCTCACCGAGGGCATGCGCGTGGGAGTACCGGCGTCATGACCGATCCCGCCTTCGCGGGCGCGCCCGCGCCGCCCGCCCCCCGGCACGCCCGTCCCGTCGTCGAGCTGACCGCGGTCACCAAGGAGTACCCCGGCGGGGTCTCGGCCCTGCGCGGGGTCGACCTCACCGTCATGAACGGCGAACTCCTCGCCATCGTCGGCCCGTCGGGATCGGGCAAGTCGACGCTGCTGCACATCGTGGGGACCCTGGACCGGCCGAGCGCGGGCCGCGTCGCCATCGCCGGGTACGACATCGCGAGCCTCTCCGACCGCTCGCTCTCCGCCCTGCGCTCCCGGCACGTCGGCTTCGTCTTCCAGTCCTTCCACCTGGTCCCGGGCATCAGCGCCCGGGCCAACGTCGCCGAGGGCCTGCTGTACTCGGGCCTCTCCCGGGCCGAGCGCGGACGGCGGGCCGAGCGGGCCCTGGAGCGCGTCGGCCTCGGCGACCGCATGGACCACCGGCCGCACGAACTCTCCGGCGGCCAGAAGCAGCGCGTGGCGATCGCCCGGGCCGTCGCGGGCGAACCCGACCTGCTGCTCGCCGACGAACCGACGGGCGCGCTCGACACGGCGTCCGGCGCCTCGGTGATGGAACTGCTGCGCGAACTGAACGAGGACGGAGCCACCATCGCCGTGATCACCCACGACAACGAGATCGCGGCGAGCCTGCCCCGGCAGGTCCGCCTGCGCGACGGCGCGATCGTGGCGGACGGGTGGAACGCCGGCTCGCCCGACGGGGGCGCCGCAGGGGTGATCGCGTGAGGGCGACCCGTACGCACGCCCGCGCCCGGCGCTCCGGCCGCCGGCTCGCGCCGCCGCGGCTGGGACCCGGGGACGTCCTGCACGTGGGCTCGGCGGGGCTGCGCTCGCGTCCGCTGCGCGTCTTCCTGTCCGCGCTCGGCATCGCCATCGGCATCGCGACGATGATCGCGGTGGTCGGCGTCTCCTCGTCCAGTCAGGCCAAGCTGCTGCGCGAACTCGACGCGCTGGGCACGAACATGCTGGTCGCGACCCCGGCCGCGGCCATGTTCTCCGGGCAGGACACCAGCCTGCCGAAGGAAGCCCCGGGCATGATCGCCCGGATCGACGGAGTCGAGTCGGTGGGGACGACGGGGGACGTCAAGGAAACGGTCCGCCGCAGCGAGAACATCCCGAAGGAGGAGACCGGCGGCATCGCCCTCAAGGCGGCCAAGGACGACCTGCTCCAAACCCTGCGCGCGCGGATGCGCGCCGGCAGCTGGCTCAACGGCGCCACAGGCCGCTATCCCGCCGTCGTCCTCGGCCACGTCGCGGCCGAGCGCCTGGGCATCACGGCGCCGGGCGGCCAGGTCTTCATCGGCGGCCGGTACTTCACCGTGACCGGCGTCCTGGACCCGGTCCCGCTGGCCCCCGAAATCGAGCGTTCGGCACTGATCGGCTGGGAGGCGGCGCAGAGCCTGCTGGGCTTCGACGGGCACCCCACGTCCGTCTACGAGCGTTCCGCGGACGACCGCGTGCGGGCGGTCCGCGCCCTCATGGGCAGGACCGCCAACCCGGCGTCGCCGGGCGCGGTGGCGGTCACCGACCCGTCGGCGGCGCTCCAGGCGAAGGCGGCCACCGAGGGTGCCTTCAGCACCCTGCTGCTCGGTCTGGGCGGCATCGCCCTGCTGGTGGGCGGGGTCGGCGTGGCCAACACGATGATCATCTCGGTGCTGGAGCGGCGCCACGAGATCGGGCTGCGGCGCTCCCTGGGCGCGACCAGGGGCCAGATCAGGGTGCAGTTCGTGACGGAGTCCCTCCTGCTGTCGGGACTCGGCGGCCTGGCCGGCATCGCGCTCGGCGGGATCGCCACCCTGGTCTACGCACGGGCGGGCGACCTGCCCTGGGTGGTTCCGCCGTGGGCGGTGACGGGCGGCTTCGGCGCGACCCTGGTCATCGGCACCGTCGCGGGCCTCTACCCGGCGGTGCGGGCGGCCCGCCTGTCCCCGACGCTGGCCCTGCAGGCGGCGTAGCGGCGGCGGGAGGCGGCGGGCGGGGACGTGCGGGTGCGTGCGGGGTGCGTGCGTGCGGGTGCGTGCAGACCCCTACGGCCCGCCGGGGGTCCCGTCGTACATTGATCTGATGAGAACTCCACGGCAGGCAGCGCGAATTGTCGTCCTCTCGCCCAGCGGATCGGTCTTCCTGTTCCGCGAGAACAACATCGAAGTGGGGATCCACTGGCTGCCGCCCGGCGGCGGCATCGACCCCGGCGAGAGCCCCGAGGAGTGCGTGCGGCGCGAGCTGCGCGAGGAGACCGGCTGGACGGACCTCGCCCCGCAGCGGCTGCTGTGCACCTGGGAGCACGACTTCACCCACCAGGGCATCCCGGTCCGCCAGCACGAGCACATCTACGTCACCACCGGCCCGCACCGCGACCCCGTCCCCGAATACCCGGAGGCCCACTGGCAGTGGCTCTCCCCGCCGCACCTCGCCGCCCTGGGCGAGCCCCTGTGGCCCCCGCTGCTCCCGGACCTGCTGGCGGCGGGACCGGACGCGGGGCCGGTGCACCTGGGGCTGGTGGACCAGGTCATCGGGTAGCGCGCGGGGCCGGGGACCCGGGGCTGGTGGCGCAGGTCATCGGTAGCGCGCGGGGCCGGGCCCGTCAGGCGTTCGGCGCGGTGGCCTTCGCGTAGAGCGCGGACGCCCAGGCACCGAAGACGGTGCTGGTGGAGACGTCGTCGGTGTCGCCGCCCGTCAGGATGCCGATGATCTTTCCGTCGCGGGCGATCCAGGCGCTGCCGCTCGTGCCGCCGGGGAAGTCGGCGCAGTCGAAGCGCTGTTCGGTCGCGCTGTCGCGGACGGTGACGGCGGTGCAGGTCCGGGGCACCTTGCGGTCGGCCGGATACCCGGTGACCGTGACCTCCTCGGCGGACCGGCCGGAGGCGTCGAAGGGGGCGGCGCCGGTGACGTCCTCGATGGAGCGGCCCGCGGCGTCCGGGGCGAGCCGGGCGAAGGCGAGGTCGAAGTCGTCGTCGTTCTCCTCGGACCAGTGCGGGTCCTCGAAGACCTTCTCGACCTTCCAGGTGCCGTAGGGCGCGCTCCCGTTCGCGTACGCGGGTGCGAAGACCGCTCCGGCGCCTCCCTGGTCCCCGGCGACCAGGCAGTGCCCGGCCGTGACGATCGTGTTGCGGCCCGCGCTGTGCACGACGGTCGCCGTGCAGAAGTGGTCCCCGTCGAGACCGCCGGTGAAGAGCGCCCCCGCGATGGCCGTGGGCGTGCCGGGCGGGGACGAGGGGGCGGCCGGGGCGGGGGTGCCGGACACGGACGGCGCGGGTGTGCCGCCCGGAGCAGGGGTGGTCCGCTGCGACTGGGCGGATGATTGCGATCGCGATGGCGAAGTGGTCGGCCGCTTGGCCGCGGGCGCGGCCTTGGCGTGCGCGGAGGACGGCGCCTCCGGGGCCGGCACCACCTGGGTCATGGCGGCGGAGGCGCCGAGCGCCGCCACCGCGCACAGCACCACGGTCACCACGGTCCGCTTGTCCACCACAGCCGCCCCTTCCCCTTTGCTCCGGCGAAGCATGCCTTGAGGCCACGCCGACCGCAAGGGGCGGCCCGCCCCGGGCCGCCGCGCTCCACCCTCTCACTGGACACGGGAGGTGGTGGAGGCGGTCACCGGATACCCGGGACGGCGCCCCCTAAGCCACCCACAGCCCTTCGGGGGAGAGACCGAGCAGGTCGATCGCGTTGCCGCGGACGATGCGCTCCACGACGTCCGGGGCGAGGTGGCCCATCTGACCCTCGCCGACCTCGCGGGACTTGGGCCACGTGGAGTCCGAGTGGGGGTAGTCCGTCTCGTACAGGACGTTCGGCACGCCGATCGCGTCCAGGTTCTTCAGCCCGAAGGCGTCGTCGAAGAAGCAGCCGAAGACGTGCTCGGCGAAGAGTTCCGACGGCGGCCGCAGCACCTTGTCGGCGACGCCGCCCCAGCCGCGGTTCTCCTCCCAGACCACGTTCGCGCGCTCCAGGATGTAGGGGATCCAGCCGATCTGGCCCTCCGCGTACATGATCCGCAGGTTCGGGAAGCGCTCGAACTTGCCGCTCATCAGCCAGTCGACCATGGAGAAGCAGCAGTTGGCGAAGGTGATCGTGGAGCCGACTGCGGGCGGTGCGTCCGCCGAGGTCGAGGGCATCTTCGACGAGGAGCCGATGTGCATGGCGATGACCGTGCCGGTCTCGTCGCACGCCCGCAGGAAGGGGTCCCACGCGTCCGTGTGGATGGACGGCAGGCCCAGGTGCGGCGGTATCTCGGAGAAGGCGACCGCCCGCACCCCGCGCGCCGCGTTGCGCCGGACCTCCGCCGCGGCGAGTTCGGCGTCCCAGAGCGGGATGAGGGTGAGCGGGATCAGCCGGCCCTGCGCGAGCGGGCCGCACCACTCCTCCACCATCCAGTCGTTGTAGGCCCGGACGCCGAGGAGCCCCAGGTCGCGGTCCTTGGCCTCCGTGAAGGTCTGCCCGCAAAACCGCGGGAAGGTGGGGAAGCACAGGGCCGACTGGACGTGGTTGACGTCCATGTCGGCGAGGCGTTCGGGAACCGAGAAGGACCCCGGACGCATCTGCTCGTAGGTGATGACTTCCAGTTTGATCTCGTCGCGGTCGTATCCGACCGCCGTGTCCAGTCGGGTCAGCGGCCGGTGCAGGTCTTCGTAGACCCACCAGTCGCCGATCGGCCCGTCGTCGCCCTTGGCGCCCATGACCGGGGCGAACTTGCCGCCCAGGAAAGTCATTTCCTTGAGGGGGGCGCGGACGACGCGGGGGCCGACGTCGTGGTACCTGGACGGGAGCCGGTCCCGCCAGACGTGGGGCGGCTCCACCGTGTGGTCGTCCACCGAGATGATCTTCGGGAAGGTCTCCATGAGCACCACGGTAGCGCTGATCTGACGATGCGTCAGCTAGTTGGACGGCGATCGGTCCCCGGCGGACTGACGTGCCACCGCAAGACAGGGCAGACTGGCCACCACACCGACGGAAGGCAGGGGGGACGACGATGGACGGAATGCCGGCCATCCCGCACCAGCGGAACCACCCCGAAGCATCCCGGCCCGGCGCCGCGGCAGCCCGGTCCGCCGTACCCCCTCCGCCCGCCCCGCCCGAACCGGAACCGGCTCCCGTGACACCGACCGCACCCGAGACCGCCCGCCAGGCTTCCCCCGAGGCTTCCTCCGAGGCCGCCCGCGAGGCCGCTGCCGACAGCGCCCGCGCGGCCGCCCGCCAGGCTTTCCCCGAGGCCGCCCCCGCCCGGCCGGCCTCGACCCCCGCCGGGGACACGTCCGCGCCCGGCTCTCGGTTCGCCGTACTCGGCCCCATCCGCGCCTGGCGCGGCGACGAGGCCCTCTCCTCCGGCAGCCCGCAGCAGCGCGCCCTGCTCGCCGCGCTGCTGCTGCGCGACGGCCGCACCGCCACCGCACCCGAGCTGATCGACGCGATCTGGGGCGAGGACCCGCCCCCGCAGGCGCTCGCCGCCATCCGCACCTACGCGTCCCGGCTCCGCAAGGTGCTCGACACCGGGCTGCTGGTCAGCGAGTCCGGCGGGTACGCCATCCGGCTCGGCTCCAGCGCCGCCCTCGACCTCGGCGTCGCCCGCGCCCTCAGCGCCGACGCCGACAAGGCCCGCGCCGCCGGTGACCGCCCCCTGGCCCGCACCCTGCTGAACCGGGCCCTGGACCTGTGGGACGGCGAACCCCTCGCCGGGGTCCCCGGCCCCTACGCCGAGACCGAACGCGTGCGGCTCGGCGAATGGCGCCTCCAGCTCCTGGAGACCCGACTCGACCTCGACCTCGAAGTCGGCAGCCACGCCGAGGCCGTCTCCGAACTCACCGCGCTCACCGCCGCCCACCCGCTGCGCGAGCGCCTGCGCGAGCTGCTCATGCTCGCCCTCTACCGCAGCGGCCGCCAGGCCGAGGCCCTCGCCGTCTACGCCGACACCCGCCGCCTCCTCGCCGACGAGCTGGGCGTCGACCCGCGCCCCGAACTCGCCGCCCTCCAGCAGCGGATCCTGCGCGCCGACGCCGAACTCGCCCGCGCCGCCGATCCGGCGCCGGCCGCCGTCCCCGCCCAGGTCCGCCCCGCGCAACTGCCCGCCACCGTGCCCGACTTCACCGGCCGCGCCGCCTTCGTCACCGAACTGGGCCGGGTCCTGGCGGGCGCCGACGGCCAGGTCATGGCCGTCTCCGCACTCGCGGGCATCGGCGGGGTCGGCAAGACCACCCTCGCCGTGCACGTCGCGCACGCCGCCCGCCCGCACTTCCCCGACGGACAGCTCTACGTCGACCTCCAGGGCACCGAGGCCCGCCCCGTCGAGCCCGAAGCCGTCCTCGGCGCCTTCCTGCGCGCGCTCGGCACCCCCGACACCCGGATCCCCGACTCCCCCGCCGAACGAGCCGCGCTCTACCGCTCCACCCTCGACGGCCGCCGCGTCCTGGTCCTCCTCGACAACGCGCGCGACGCCGCCCAGGTGCGCCCCCTGCTCCCCGGCACCGCGGGCTGCGCCGCGCTGGTGACCAGCCGGGTCCGGATGGCCGGGCTCGCCGGCGCCCACCTCGTCGACCTCGACGTGATGAGCCCCGACGAGGCGCTGCTCCTGTTCACCCGGATCGTCGGCGCTGAGCGGGTCGGCGCCGAGCGCCAGGCCGCCCTCGACGTCGTCGGGGCCTGCGGCTTCCTGCCCCTGGCGATCCGCATCGCCGCCTCCCGGCTCGCCGCCCGCCGCACCTGGACCGTGTCCGTCCTCGCCGCGAAGCTCGCCGACGAGCGCCGCCGCCTGGACGAGCTCCAGGCCGGTGACCTCGCGGTCAAGGCCACCTTCGAGCTCGGCTACGGCCAGCTGGAGCCCGCCCAGCAGCGCGCCTTCCGGCTGCTGGGCCTCGCCGACGGCCCCGACATCTCGCTGCGCGCCGCGGCCGCCGTGCTGGACCGGCCCGAGCACACGACCGAGGACCTGCTGGAAGCCCTCGTCGACTGCTCCCTGCTGGAATCCGCCGCCCCCGGCCGCTACCGCTTCCACGACCTCGTCCGGCTCTACGCGCGTGCGTGCGCGGAACGCGACGAGCACCCCGCGAGCGAGCGGACCGCCGCCCTGGACCGGCTCCTCGACTTCTACCTCGCCACCGCCTCCCGCGTGTACGCGCTGGAGCGCCCCGGCGACCGCCTCGTGGCCCACCTGTCCCCGACCCGCTACCCGGGACGGGACTTCACCGAGCCGCGCGCCGCACTGGACTGGCTGTACGCCGAGGCGGACACCGTCCTCGCGTGCGTGCGCCAGGCGGCGATCCGCGCGGTCGCCCCCGGCGGCGGGCACGACGGCGCGTCCGGCGGGCCCGGCTCCGGGCTCGACGGCGGGCCCGGCGGCACGCTGCGGCGGGCCGTGGACCTGCTGTGGGCGGCCAAGGACCTCGCCGAATCGGGCGCCAACTCCAAGCAGTACGAGTCCACGGCCGGAGCCGTCCGCGACGCGGCGCGCGCCGCCGGGGACCCGCGCGCCGAAGGCCGGGCCCGCACCACCCTCACCACCGTCCACCTGATCGCCGGCCGCTTCACCGCGGCGGACGACGAGGCCCGCCGGGCCCACGCCCTGGCCAAGGCCGCCGGGGACCCGCTGCCCAGCTGCTGGGCGCCCAACGACCGCGGGATCATCGCCCTGCACCAGGGCCGCTACGCGGACGGCGAGCGCTTCCTGCTGGAGGCCATCGACAACTTCCGCGCCGACGGCAACCGCGTCGGCGAGGCCAGCGCCCTGTGCAACCTCTCCCGCATCCACGTGGAGATCGGGCGGCTGCCCAGCGCCATAGAGCTGGCCCGGCAGGGCATCGCCATCTACGACCGGATGGGCCTGAGCCTGCGGCTCGCCAACGGCCGCTACGCCCTGGGCATCGCCCTCACCCAGGCCGGACGGCTCCAGGACGCCCAGGAGCAGCTCACCGAGGCGCTCTCGCTGTTCCACGAGAACCGCCAGCCGCTGTGGGAGGGCGTGACCCACTTCCGGCTCGCCGAGGCCCACCTGGCCGCGCGCCGCCCCACGCTCGCCGCCTCGCACGCCGAGCAGGCGATCGCGCTGCGCGGGATCGGCGGCGAGTGGCGCCGGGCGACCGTCCTGACCGTGCTGGGCAAGGCGCTGCGGAGCCTGGGGCAGACCGACCGGGCGCGGGTGTGCTGGCGGGACGCGGAGACCGTCTTCGAGCAGCTGGGCTCGCCCGAACTGACGGAAGTACGGGCCCTGCTGGCCTCGGCGATCGCCGCGTGACCGCAGGCGCCGGGCGGCGATGAACGGGGCGTTCATCGTTCGTTTATCGCCACCCGCCACCATGAGTACATCGACTCGTCGCATCGGGGGAGCGGACGGGTCGCTGGACCACCCGTTCGGCGGTCGCGGGGGAATCGCCGAACGGGCCCGACCCATCATCAGGAGTGCGCGATGACGACGAACGAGAACGCCCTGCCGAACGTGCCGAACGTGACCGCCGTACCCACGGCACCCGCCACCGCCGGCCTGCTGCCGCTGACCGACGACGGTGAGCTGAAGCCGCTCGACAACCACGCCTCGGGCGCCGAAGCCAAGCCCGCGGACAACCACGCCTCGGGCGAGGAACTCCAGACGATGGACAACCACGCGTCGGGACCGCGCCCGTAAGGGGCACTCACACGTCCGGTCCCCACCCGTCACAGGGGGTAATGGGCAGGGACTGACGAAGGTACGGGGGACGGTGGTCGCGGTGGCCCGGAGGGGGAGCCATCGCGACCACCGCGTATCCATGCCCGGGTCCGGGCGGCCGGACTCACCCGGGTTGCGAGCAATACCGCCCCGTGGCCGGCCGCGCGCAATCTGGCGCAACCGCACCCCACGGCGGTGCACGGCGCAGGATGCTGGTTTCCCCAGCCGGCCTGAACGGAGCACACCGTGACCCTGCGCTTCATCGGCACCACGTCTGAGTACGGCAACTGCCCCACCCTGTACGAAGTCGTCGAGACCGGCGACATCGTCGTCCAGGGCGACGCGCTGACCGACTCCGAGCACCTGGCCCAGCTGCGGGACGTCGGCGAACGCGAGACGTTCGTCGTCATCCCGCGCGAGCTGCTCACGCGTTTCGCGCCGAAGGAGTGACCGTGCTGGTTCCGTTCGAGAGCATCGTCCACTTGTTCTCGGAGTTCGAGCACACGGCGTTCCGGCTGGAAACCCGCCGTGGCTACGCCTCCGATCGGCAGGGGGCCCGGTACCAGGCGTTCATGCGCGGCATCGACCCGGTGCGGGAGCCCGGCAACCCGTGGCACCGCAACGTGCGCGAGAAGGCCGCACAGGGGGCACGCTTCTCCCGGGTGCGCATCATCGACGAGCCACCCACCGATGGACAGCGATTCTTGATGGCGTCCGCCACCTCGAACGCCGCCATGGGCGAGGACATCCGCGTGCTCGCCCGCTCGGAAGCCGTACGCCTGAAGCTGCCCGAGTACGACTTCTGGCTGTTCGACTCCCGGACCGTGGTCCGCTTCCACATCGACGACCAGGACGTCACACTGGGCGTCGAGGTCACCGAGGACCCCGCCATCGTGCTTTCCGCGTGCCAGGCCCGTGACCGCGCCTGGCCCCTCGCCGCCCCTGCTGCCGAGGTGTGGGCACAGGTACGTTCGTCTGCGTGAGCACTGACTTTCAGCGCGCCCGCGTGGCCCTCGGCGCGCGGCTGCGAGAGCTGCGCGTCGAGGCGGGCCACAGCGGGAAGGACTTCGCCGCCCGCCTCGGCTGGCAGCGGTCGAAGGTGTCCCGGCTGGAGAACGGCAAGCAGACCGCCACCACCGACGACCTCGCCCTCTACGGCCGGGTGTGGGACGGTCTGAACAGTGCGGCCTTGTACGGGTCACAGGCCCACCGGCTGATCGCCCGTGCCCGGCACCTGATCGCCCCCACGTGAGCAACCGGCACCAACCCGCTCGACCGTCCCGCAATCGGGCGCAACCGGCCGGACGCGACCTCGCGCCCGTTCCTAACGTGCGGTCATGGCTATGGAACAGCAGGCCGCCCCGGTGGAGTACACCGTCCTCACCGGCGGCTGGTGCAACTGGCACGACGGGCCGTCGGACACCGCACTGGTGATCCCGTGGGGGGAATCGAACTCCGGGCCCTCCAAGCCCTTGTACGCGTGCGCGCCGTGCCGCGAGCAGCGGGGACTGGCCGTCGAGGCACCCGTCCCTTGCAAGGGTGCGCCTCTCCGTCCCGTGGGCGACCTCTCCGCCGCGCAGCTCCAGGGCCGGGAGTGCGTGGTCTGTGGGGCGCCGCTGAGGGCCGATCGCGTGTACCGCGGCGCGGTCCTCGTCCAGCAGGACGGGTACGGCCTCGACTCCGACGTGTGGTGCTGTCACCCGGCGATGCCGCGCGCTTAGGCTGAGCACGTGTTCACCACCGAGGGTCCCAGCGTGCGCGAGCTGGCCGTGCAGGCCCTGTCCTCCGTCGAGCGGGGCTACGACCTGCTGGCGCCCACCTTCGACCACACGCCCTTCCGCACCCCGGACCGGATGCTCGACGCCGTCGAGGAGACGCTCGCCCGGTACGGGGGCAGGGGTTCCTTCGGCGCCGGAATGGACCTGTGCTGCGGCACCGGGGCCGGGACCGGGATGCTGCGGCGGCTGTGCCGGGAGCGGGTGACCGGGGTCGATCTGAGCGCCGGCATGCTGGCCCGGGCCCGCGCGGCCCATCCGGGGGACGGGGGCCCGCTCGCGCCCGAGTTCGTACGGGCCGACGTCCGGGCGCTGCCCGCGGGCTTCGCGGACTCCTACGACCTGGCGGTCAGCTTCGGCGCCTTCGGCCACTTCCTGCCCGCCGAGCGGCCCGCCCTCTTCGCTTCCGTGCACGGCGCGCTGCGCCCCGGCGGGCTCTTCGCCTTCCCGATCGGGGCGCCGTTCCCCCTCGCCTCGGCGGTCTGGTGGGCCGCCGCCGGTTTCGACGCGGTGATGCGGGTGCGCAACGCGGTGTGGCGGCCGCCGTTCGTCATGTACTACCGGACCTTCCCGCTGAGCGGGGTCCGGACCGACCTCGCGGCGGCGGGCTTCACGGTGGAGACGGCGCCGCTGGAGCACTTCGGGCGCCGCCCGCGCGACGGCAGCCCGAACTGGCGGCTCGTGCTGGCCCGCAAGGACCGTACGGCGGCGACCGAAGGCCCGTAAGGACCGTACGGCGGCAGGGCGTTGCGGCCCGGTCAGGCCCGCGCCCGCAGCTGCGTCTTCAGCACCTTGCCGCTCGCGTTGCGCGGCAGCTCCGCCACGAACTCCACCGAGCGCGGCACCTTGTAGTTCGCCATCTCCCGGCGCGACCAGGCGATCAGGTCGTCGGCGGTCAGCGTCGAACCGGGGCGGCGCACCGCGTACGCGCGGCCCACCTCGCCGAGCCGCGGATCCGGTACGCCGATCACCGCGACGTCCGCGATGTCCGGGTGCAGGCCGAGGAGTTGCTCTATCTCGGCGGGATAGGCGTTGAAGCCGCCCACGATGAACATGTCCTTGATCCGGTCGGTGATCCGCAGGTTGCCGTCCGCGTCCCGCACGCCGACGTCACCGGTGCGCAGCCAGCCCTCGGGGGTGATCGCCCGCGAGGTTTCCGCCGGGTCCTCGAAGTACCCGCCCATGACGTGGTGGCCGCGCACCCACACCTCGCCCGCCTCCCCGGCCGCCCGCGCACGCCCCTCCGGGCCGGCGATCATCACCTCGGTCCCGGGGATGGGCCGCCCCGAGGTGGCCGCGATGGTCTCGGCCGGGTCGCCGCGCCGGCACATGGTGACGATGCCACTGGCCTCGGAGAGTCCGTACGCCGTCAGGACCGTCCCGATCCGCAGCTCACCGCGCAGCCGCTCCACGAGCCGCAGCGGGACGACGGCGGCGCCGGTCACGACCAGGCGCAGCGCCGAGAGGTCGTGGTGGTCGCGGGCCGGGTGGTCGAGGATCGACTGGTGCAGGGTGGGCGGGCCGGGCAGGACCGAGATCCGCTCGGCGGCGACGTTGGCGAGGACCGTGTCCACGTTGAAGACGGGCTGCGGCACCATCACGGCCCCGCGCATCAGGCAGGCGATGATGCCCGCCTTGTACCCGAAGGTGTGGAAGAAGGGGTTCACGATCAGGTAGCGGTCGCCCTCGCGCAGCCCGGCCAGTTCGCTCCACACCAGGTAGCAGCGCAGGGTCTGGGCGTGCGTGATGACCGCGCCCTTGGGGCTGCCGGTGGTGCCGGAGGTGAAGATGATGTCGGAGGGGGCGTCGGGGCGTATCGAGTCGGCGCGCGCCCGGACGGCGGCGGCGGTGACGCCGTCGCCGCCCGCGAGGAAGTCCTTCCAGGTCCGGAAGGACTCCGGGGCGTCCTCCGCCAGGACGACGACGTGCTCCAGGTGCGGCAGGCCGGGCAGCGGCCCGCGGCCGGGGCCGTCGGCTGCGGCGCGGCGCAGGGAGGCGACGTAGGAGGTGCCGAGGAAGGTGCCGGTGACGAAGAGCATCCGGGCGCGGCTGCGCTCCAGGACGTACGCCGCTTCCGCGCCCTTGAAACGGGTGTTCAGCGGGACGAGCACCGCGCCGGCCGAGACCGCGCCGAGCGCGGAGACGATCCACTCCAGGGTGTTGGGGGCCCAGACCGCGACCCGGTCGCCCGGCTCCAGGCCGGCGGCGATGCAGGCGGCCGCGGCGCGTTCGACGCGCTCACCGAGCTGCGCGTAGCCGATCCGGACGCGGCCGTCGACGACGGCCTCGCGGTCGCCGAACCGGGCGGCGGCGTCCCGGACCAGCGCCGCGATGGTCCCCCAGCGCAGGTCCCCGCGGCCGTCCTCGGCGGCCGCGAGCGCGGCGGCCTCCTCGCGCCCGGCCACGGCAGGCTCCTCGCCCGCCTCCCGCCCTGCGCCGCGCGCCCGCCCGTCCCCGCGCAGGTGCTCTTCCGCCGCTTCCTCGCCCATCGCACGCCCCTCACCCGCGAACCGGCAGCTCCCGTAGCTGACTGTTCGTCAGATTAGCTGTACCCTTCGCGGCTGTCAGTACTGGCGCACCCGGAGGTGGCGATGGCGGCAACGCTCAAGGACGCGACGGCGATAGTCGGTATCGGGCAGACCGCCTTCGCCAAACAACTGCCGCAGACCGAGAAGGAGTTGGCCTGCCGCGCCATTCTCGCGGCACTCGCGGACGCGGGGATAGCCCCCTGCGAGGTCGACGCCTTCGCCTCCTACACGATGGAGGAGACCGACGAGGTCGAGGTCGCCAAGGCCATCGGCGCCGGTGATCTGACCTTCTTCTCCAAGGTCGGCTTCGGCGGCGGCGGTTCCTGCGCCACCGTCGGCCACCTCGCCGCCGCCGTCGCCACCGGCCAGGCGAGCGTCGGCGTCGCCTGGCGCTCGCGCAAGCGCGGCTCCGGCCCGCGGCCCTGGAAGAACACCACCGTCCAGCTGCCCACCCCCGGCCAGTGGACCCGCCCCTTCGGCCTGCTGCGCCCGGCCGACGAGATCGGCATGCTGGCCCGCCGCTACATGCACGAGTACGGCGCCACCCGCGACCACCTCTTCAACGTGGCCCTGGCCTGCCGCAACCGCGCCAACCAGAACCCCGCCGCGATGATGTACGAGCGCCCGATGACCCGCGAGAGCTACATGACGGCGCGGATGATCAGCGAACCGCTGTGCCTCTTCGACAACTGCCTCGAAACCGACGGGGCATTGGCCTGCGTGATCGTCTCGGCCGAGCGCGCCCGGGACTGCCGGCAGAAGCCCGTGTACGTCCATTCCGTGGCCCAGGGCCTGCCCGCGCAGCACCACGGGATGGTCAACTACTGGAACGACGACCCGCTGACCGGCCCCGCCTGGACCGCCGCCCGGCACCTGTGGAAGCAGGCCGACTTCGGGCCCCAGGACGTGGACGTCGCCCAGATCTACGACGCCTTCACCCCCCTCATCCCGCTCTCCCTGGAGGGCTACGGCTTCTGCGGGCGCGGCGAGGGCGCCGCCTACACGGAGGGCGGGGCCCTGGAGATCGGCGGCCGCCTGCCCATCAACACCGGGGGCGGCGGGCTCAGCGAGGCCTACGTCCACGGCTTCAACCTGATCAACGAAGGCGTCAAGCAGCTGCGCGGGATCTCCACCGCCCAGGTGCCGGACGCCGCGACCTGCCTGGTGACGGCGGGCGAGGGAGTCCCGACGTCCGCGATCCTGCTGAGGAGCTGACCGCCCCATGACCACCACCGCCTCCGCGGCCGCGTCCGCGCCCCTGCCCTCCGCCACCGCGACCGCCTCCCCCGCTCCGGCAGAGGGGCTGCTGCTGCCCGTCCCCGACGAGGACGGCGCGCCGTTCTGGGAGTACGCCGCCCGGGGCGAGCTGCGCGTCCAGGCCTGCGCCGCCCCCGGCTGCGGCAAGCTCCGCTTCCCGCCCCGCCCCTGCTGCCCGCACTGCCAGTCCTTCGAGAGCGAGTGGCGGCTGATGAGCGGCCGGGGGCGCGTGTGGTCGTACGTCCGCCCGCACCCGCCGCTGCTGCCCGCCTACGCCGCGCAGGCCCCGTACAACGTGATCCTGGTCGAACTGGCCGACGCCCCGCACATCCGGCTCGCCGGGAACCTGGTCACGGCGCCCGACGCCCCGCTGGACTCCCTCGATCCGGCGCGGCTGCGGATCGGGGCGCGCGTGCACGTGGCGTTCACGGAGCAGGACGGGGTGAGCGTGCCGCGCTGGCTGCTGGAGAAGTCATGAGCCTGCGCGTGGAGCGGGACGGGGCGGCCGGGGTCGCCGTCGTCACCCTCGACCGGCCGGAGCGGCACAACGCGGTCGACCTGGAGACGGCGGCCGAACTGGGCGCGCTATGGCGGGAGTTCCGGTTCGACGAGGATGTGCGGGCGGTGGTGGTGACCGGGGCCGGGTCCGCCGCCTTCTGCACGGGGATCGACCGCTCGGCGCAGGTCCCGCAGCCCGCGTCGCCGTACTCGATCGACGACCCGATGACCGCGATCGGGCCCAAGGCCAACGACCTGTGGAAGCCGGTGATCGCCGCCGTCAACGGCATGGCGTGCGGGGGCGCCTTCTACCTGCTGGGCGAGGCGGAGTTCATCATCTCCTCGACCACCGCGACGTACTTCGACCCGCACACCAGCTACGGCATGGTCAGCGCGTACGAGGCGATCTACATGGCGCAGCGGATGCCCTTCGGGGAGGTCGCCCGGATGTCGCTGATGGGCACGTCCGAACGGCTCTCCGCGCGCCGGGCCTACGAGATCGGCCTGGTCTCGGAGCTGGCGGAGCCCGCGGAGCTGATGGCGGCGGCGGAGCGGGCCGCGCGGACCCTGGCCGGCTTCCCGACGGAGGCCGTGCAGGGGACCGTACGGGCGCTGTGGGCGGCCAAGGAGGGGGCGCGGGCCCAGGCCCTGGCCCAGGCGCCGCACCTGATCGCGCTCGGCAACCTGCCGCCGGAGCGGCAGGCGGCCCTGTTCGCGGCCCGCCGCCCGGGAGCGGACTTCCGCGTCCGCTAGCGAGGTGCCGGCCCGCGCTACGAGATGGGGCCGACCCGGCAGCTGCGGACCTTCGCCGCGTCGCCCGGGCTGTTCATCTGCACGCTGACGGTCTTGGTCTCGCGGGGCGCGAGCGTGACGCGGACGGAGCCGTAGTCCTCGCCCGCGACGCCCGCGGCCAGGCTGACGACCGGCACGTTGACCGTACGGGTCGTGTCGACGTCGGAGGTCACCCGGACGGTGGCGACGGCCGACGAGGGGCCCGCGCAGCTGACGATCACGGCGTGGGCGGGCGGTCCGGACCGGGTGGGCGAGGGGCTGGGCGTCCGGGTACTGCTGGACCCGGAGCCGCCGCTGCCGCTGGTACCACCGGAGGTGCTGGTCCGGTGGGTGGACTTGGAGCTGGAGCAGCCGTGCCCGCCGCTGCTGCTCTTGTGCTTCCCGGTCGAAAACCCGGTCAGCGCGAACACCACGGCGACCAGGACGGCCCCGAACCTCAGACGACGTGCCAGCACGGCCCGCTCCCTCCCCTGGACGACGGCGCGCCACGGTACCAGGCCCCTCCCCCGGCTGCCGGACCCCGCATGCGGCGGGCCCGCACCCGACGTAGCGTCGGGGACCACAGCGCACTCCCCCGTTTCCGGAGGGCCGGGCCTTGATCCGCAACGCAATCGGTTCCCTGTTGGGTCTCATCGGAGCGGCCTCGGCCCTCTGGAGCCCCTTCCGCGCGTGGTACGACGGCCGGCACGGCCGCGACTACCGCCTCGGCGACCTCTTCTCCGGCGCGGGCATCGACCCCACCGGCAAGTCCGGGGTCATGACCTCGATCCTGCTGCCGTTCCTCGTCGCCGCCCTGCTCACCCTGGTCGCGATCGTGCTCCGCTCGCGCGTGGTGATGGCCGTCGCGGGGGTCGTCGTGATCGGCTTCACGGTCCTGTGGATGGTCCGCCAGGGCCAGGCGGTGGGCAGCCTCTCGGTCGGCGGCGACGGCACGGGCCTCGGCCAGGGCGTGGCGAACGCCTTCGCGGGCGGCGCCCTCATGGTCCTGGCCGCGGCCCTCATGCGCGGCCGCCCCCGCCACCGCCCGGCCCCCCTGCCACCGCACCAGCCGGACCGCTACGAAGACCCCCGCGACCCGTACCAGTAGCCCCCGGCGCCGCCCGATCGGCGAGAATACCGACCGTGCCGAAACTGACGACCCCCGCCGAGGTGGACACGTGGTTCCGCCGGCACGGCTGGTACCCGGGCCGGGACATCGGACCCCGGGTCCAGGACCTCGTCGCTCAGGCGATCGCCGCATACCGCGAGGAGGGCGTCGATCTGCGCCCTCTCCCGACGGCCACCGCGTTCCTCGCGGAGCACGGATCGCTCCGCCTGGTCATCAGCCGGCGGAGAGGCGACTCGGTCGTCTTCGAACCCGCGAAGACGTGGCACGGAGAGCCCGTGGAGGTGTCGGAACTGGCGGAAACCCTCGGCGTCGCGCTGTTCCCCATCGGATATGACACGTCCGAAGGGTCCTGCCTCCTCATGGACGAACGAGGACGGTTCTTCTACGTGCACGAGACCGGCAACCGGTACATGGGCGCCCACAAGCACGCGGCTTTCATCAGCCTCGGGAACGCCCCCATGCCCGACGCCGAGGACGGGGCATGAGGCCCCCCGCACCGCCGGACGTGGTGGAGGCGTGGCTGCGCGGCCCCTCCACCACACCGGACCGTACGTCCTCGGCGAAGACGAAGCCGAAGCCCTCTCCAGCCTGATGCGCGGCGACCAGGACGACCTGGCCGACCCCGGTGCCTGACCGCTTCCCCGGCCCGGTGGAGGCCGCGCTGACGGGAGCCGGGTGGTACCGGGGGCGGGACATCGGCGACCGGGTGCCCGCGCTGATGCGCGTCGTCACCGACGCGTACGCGGCCGAGGGGTTTCCGGTCGAGCCCATTCCGGCGGCGGTGGCGTTCCTCGCGGAGTACGGGCTGCTCGAACTGGCCGTCCCGGGGGAACCGCCGGCCACCCTGGTCTTCGCCCCGCACTGGGTGTACGAGGAGAGCGGCGAGGACGTGGCCGCTCTGGCCGCCGACCTCGGCGTGGGGGTGTTCCCCGTCGGCTACGAGACGTTCGACGGCTCCCTGCTCCTCATCGACGAGAGAGGACGCCTTTTCGTGCTGCACCACACGGGGAGTTACTTCGCCGGCGCCGACGCCCACGAGGCCATCGGCCGCCTGCTGGGCGGGGCGCTGGAGGACGCGGACGGCTACTTCGCCTGACGGGAGCCGGGCGGGCACCACGGCGTCGGCCCCGCCCCCCGAGGGGGCGGGGCCGGCGTGCCTGGGGTTCGGGGCCCCGGGGGACTACTTTTCGACGACGCCCGACGCGGCGATCTCGATCTTGGCCCTGGTGGCGCCGGACTGGGAGCCCAGGGACTCGATCTTCTGGACCAGGTCCGAGCCCTCGACGACCTCGCCGAAGACGACGTGCTTGCCGTCCAGCCACGGGGTGACGACCGTCGTGATGAAGAACTGCGAGCCGTTGGTGTTGCGGCCGGCGTTCGCCATCGACAGCAGGAACGGGCGGTCGTGCTTCAGGTCGAAGTTCTCGTCGGCGAACTTCTCGCCGTAGATGCTCTTGCCGCCGGTGCCGTCACCGCGGGTGAAGTCACCGCCCTGGAGCATGAACTGGGGGATGACGCGGTGGAAGCCGGAGCCCGCGTAGCCGAAGCCGTGGACGCCCGTGGCCAGCTCGCGGAAGTTCGTGGCGGTCTTCGGGACGACCTCGTCGAAGAGGTTGAAGACGATGCGGCCGGCGGCCTCGCCGTTGATGTTGATGTCGAAGTAAACGTTGCTCATGGGGTCCATCCTGTCACTCCCGGTGCGCCGCGCGACCCGGCGGGGCCGCAGTCCGTCACCCGCGCGCCGCGCGGGCGCCACCCGTGCAGGTCAGGCGCCCGTGCGCGTACCGGTCCCCTTCGCCGCGTCCAGGGCGTACACGCAGCGGTCCTTGCTGCACGCGTAGACCACGCCCGCCTCCGCCACCGGCGAGCCGGTGATCTCCCCGCCCGTCGCCAGTTTCCAGCGCAGCTGGCCGCCCGCCGCGTCCAGCGTGTAGAGGCAGTGGTCCGCCGACCCGAAGTGCACGCGGCCGTCGGCGACCGCCGGGGAACCGGTGATCTCGCCGCCCGCCGCGAAGCGCCACTTGGGGGTGCCGGTGACCGCGTCCAGGGTGTAGAGCGCGCTGCCCGCGCCCAGGTGGACGTTGCCGTGGGCGACGATCACCGGGTCCGGGGACTGGCGGGGCTCGGTGGCGATCCGCCAGCGGTCCTTGCCGGTGGTGGCGTCCAGCGCGTACACCGTGCCCAGGTAGTCCACCAGGTACACGCCGCCGCCGGTCACCGCCGGTCCCGGCGCGAAGGCGGGCGGGGCCGTGAACACCGCGGGGGCCTCGAAGTGCCAGTGGACCCGGCCCGAGGCCCGGTCCACCGACAGCACCCGGGAGCCGGCCGCGACGTAGACGTTGCCGTCGGCGGCCGGAGTGACGCGGACGGGCACGTTCCCGCAGGACGCCGCGTCGCCCACGGGGTACGTCCAGGCCTCCCGGCCGGTACGGGCGTCCAGCGCGCGCAGCCGCGCGTCCTGCCAGACGTACACCGTGCCGTCGTGCAGCGCGGGCGCGGCCTCCGGGGTCTCGAAGTCGGTCTGGGCGCCGGTCAGCTCCCACAGCTTCTGGCCGTTGGCGGCCTCCCAGGCCTGGACGCCTCCCCCGCGCGTGGCGGTGATCACGGTGCCCCGGTCGGCGCGCAGCGCGTACACCCAGGAGTCGGTGGCCAGGCGCCAGCGCTCCGAGCCCTCGGCGGCGTCCAGCGCGTAGAGCGAGGGGCCGTCGGAGGCGTGGATGCGGCCGTCCGAGACGGCCATGGACCAGGCGACGTCCCGGGTCTTGAACTGGCGGCGGCCGCTCGCCACGTCCAGGGCGTGCACCTCGAAGGAGGTGACGTACAGCAGGTCGCCCGCGACGGTGGGCGTGCCCCAGACCTCGTTGGACATGCGGAAGCGCCACGGCCGCCAGCGGCCGCCGTCCGGACCCGGGCCCGGACGCGGCACCCCGGCGGTGTCCGGCAGCCCGCCGGAGGCCCCCCGCGACGGCGGTACGGACGCGGCGGCCGAGGACCCGCCGGGCGGCCGGACCCACCCCGTCGCCGAGTCCGCGCCGGCCACGGAGGACAGGCCCGAGGGAGCCGCCAGGGCCGCCACGGACACCCGCGGTCCGGGCCCGATCGGCACGGACGAGCCGCCGAGCCGCACCGGCTCGCCCGGCAGCGGAGCCATCGGCGGATGCTGCGGCCGCGGCGGCGGGGCCTGCCCGGTCCGCGGGTCGGCCCAGGGGTCCGACCCGCGCGGCGGGGTGGGCCGCCGCTGGTGCGTACCGGCGCTGCGGCCCGCCCCGTCGCGGCCGCCCGCACCGGGCCCGTGACCGCCACCCGCGCCGGCTGCCGCGCCGGCGCGCGCCGCGGCACCGGAGCCGGGCGTACGGTGCCCCACGGCCCGCCGGGTCTCGATCATCGCCACGGCCCGCGTGGGCAGCCAGGCCGAGGCGGTACCGCTGTCGTCGCCGACCTCGCCCACCGCGAAGAGGTGGGGGGCCAGCTGCGCCTGGAGGTCGGCCGGGGTCGGCCGGTTCAGGGCGTCCATCTGCATGCAGGAGTCGATCAGCGGCCGCAGCTCGTCCGGCAGCCCCTCCAGGTTCGGGCCCTCGCGCAGCAGCATGAAGACCGTCTCGACCGGATTGGCCCCGTGGTAGGGCGGGTGTCCGGTGGCGGCGAAGACCAGGGTGGAACCGAGCGAGAAGACGTCGCTGGCCCCCTTGACGCTCCGCGAGTCCTTCGCCTGCTCGGGCGACATGTAGGCGGGGGTGCCGACGGCGACGTTCGTCATGGTCAGACGGGTGTTGGAGACCCCGCTGGCGATGCCGAAGTCGATCACGCGCGGCCCGTCCTCGACCACCAGCACGTTCGACGGCTTCAGGTCGCGGTGGACCAGGCCCGCCCCGTGGATGGACTGGAGCGCCTCGGCGATCCCGGCGGCGAGCCACCGTACGGCCTGGGCGGGCATCGGCCCGCACTCGTTGACGATCTCCTCCAGCGAGGGCGCCGGGACGTACGCGGTCGCCAGCCACGGCACGGCGGCGCGCGGGTCGGCGTCGACCACGGCGGCGGTGTAGAAGCCGGACACGGCGCGCGCGGCCTCGACCTCGCGGGTGAAGCGCACCCGGAAGAGCTGGTCCTCGGCGAGTTCGGTGCGCACCGTCTTGATCGCGACCCTGCGTCCGGACGCCGACCGTGCGAGATAGACCAGCCCCATGCCGCCGGCGCCGAGCCGTCCCAGCACCTCGAAGGGGCCGATCCGTCTCGGGTCGTGCTGCGTCAGCTGCTCCACCACTCGCCTCACACCTCCCCGTACGGACCTCCGACGGCCCGTTTCCGCCGGCGTCCCCGCCGGCCCCGTGCAGCGTCTCACTCCCGGACACCGCCCGGGGGTCGCGCAGTCCCGATTCTGTCAGGCCCGCGCCGGGTCCGGGCCCTGGCTCCGCCGAGGCTCCGGCACCGGCTGCGTCACACCGGGCCCCGCGTGCGGCGACGCGCGCCGCCCGGTCCGCCCCGATCGGGCCCGGATCCGGCGGCGCTGTGGTCCCGCGTCAGTCCCGGGGCTCGGAAAGGAGGGCGAAGACGGCGCCCTGGTCGTCGACGACGACCGCGACCCGGCCGTACGGCGTATCGAAGGGATCCGCCGTGATCCGGCCACCCAGACGGCGTACGGTCAGGGCCGCCTCGTCGCAGTCCGGGACCGCGAAGTACACCAGGAAGTGCGCGGGCATGGCCTCGGGGAAGGCGTCGGTGATCAGGCTGCGCCCGATGACCGCGGTGGCCGGGCCGGGGGCGGTGCCGGACGGGGACCACGTGCGGTAGTCGGTGCCCGCGTCGTCCTGGTCCTGGGCGACGTACCCGAAGACGTCCGCGTAGAAGACGTCGACGGCGTCCCGGGCCCGCGTGTACAGCTCGGTCCAGCAGTACGAGTACGGCTCCTGCTGGACCTCGAAGCCGTCGTGGGTGCCGGGCTGCCAGAGCCCGAAGACGGCGCCGCCGGGGTCGGCGGCCATCGCGGCCGTGCCGTACGGGCCCACGGGCACCGGGTTGGTCACCAGCTGGCCGCCCGCCGCGCGGATCCGGGCGGCGGCGGCATAGACGTCGGCGGTGTGCAGGTAGACGCCCCAGACGGTGGGCATGCGGCCGTCGGGCTTGGGGGCGAGGGCGGCGACGTTGCGGCCCCGGTGGTAGGCCTGCGTGTAGTGGCCGTAGGTGGCGCCCGCGCTGTTCCCGAAGGTCCAGCCGAAGAGCTCCCCGTAGAAGCGCTTGCCCGCCTCGACGTCCGGAAGGGAGGCGTCCACCCAGCAGGGCGTGCCCTCCGAGAATGCGGCCATGGGCCCTCTTCCTTCCGTTTTCCTACGGTGCCGTACGGTCTGGTGCCGTACCGCAGCAGATGTGCCGCATGCGGCACATCATCCAGTCTGCCCTTGCCGCCATGATCTCCCCCTCGGCTTGTCCACACCCTGTTGACAAGACTATTCGGGGGACGCCCTCCGGGCAGGTGCCCGGCGGCCGGGGCCCGGTCGCCCCGGCCCGGGACCGCCCCGCCGGGCCTGCGGCGCGGGGGCGGCCGGATCTCGCCCCCCGGGCGCGGTACCCGCAGGCCAGGCACCCCGTAACCCCATTTGCAGGCGGCCGAATCGCGCGCAGATCACCCCTCGGTAAGCTGACGGCATGACAGGACAAGTACGCACCGTCGACGGCCGCGTGGCCGGTCGGCGCGGTCAGGCGACGCGGCAGAAGCTGCTCGACTGCCTCAGCGAGATGCTCAGCTCCTCGCCGTACCGCGACGTCAAGGTCATCGACGTCGCCCGCAAGGCCGGTACCTCCCCCGCGACCTTCTACCAGTACTTCCCGGACGTGGAAGGTGCCGTCCTGGAGATCGCCGAGGAAATGGCCACCGAGGGCGCGCAGTTGACCGCGCTCGTCGAGGGCCGTGCCTGGGTCGGCAAGGCCGGCTGGGCCGCCGCGGAGGAACTCGTCGAGGGATTCCTGGACTTCTGGCGGCGCAACGACGCGATCCTGCGGGTCGTCGACCTCGGCGCGGCCGAGGGCGACAAGCGCTTCTACAAGATCCGCATGAAGATCCTCAACTCGGTCACCAACTCCCTCACCGAATCGATGAAGGAACTCCAGGCGAAGGGCAAGGTCGACAAGGACGTCAGCCCTGCCGCGATGGCCGGTTCCCTGGTCGCGATGCTCGCCGCGGTGGCCTCGCACCAGAAGGGGTTCCAGACCTGGGGCGTGAAGCAGGCCGAGCTGAAGCCGAACCTGGCGCTGCTCGTCCACCTCGGCATCACCGGCAAGAAGCCCACCCGGTAACGGCGGACCCCCCGGGGTCCGCCGCCCCGGCGGTCATCGCACCGCCGCCCGTCCCGCAGGCCCCGCGCCCGCCCGGCAACTCCCTTCACCCTCCCGTTCGTTGCTCCGCCCGCTCCGGCCCGATCAGCGCCGCTCCAGCCGGAACAGCCGGATCTCGCGCTCGATGCGCGCCTGGTACGCCGCGTACGGCGGCCAGAACTCCAGCGCCGCCCGCCACGCCGCCGCGCGCTCCTCGCCCTGGAGCAACCGGGCCCGTACGGCGATGTCCCGGCCCTTCCAGCTCACCTCGGCGTCGGGGTGCCTGATCAGGTTGCCCGTCCAGGCCGGATGGCCGGGGCGGCCGAAGTTCGACCCGATCAGGATCCAGCTCACCCCGTCCTGCTCCGGCATGCACGCGAGCGGCGTGGTGCGCGGCTCACCCGTCTTGGCGCCCTTCGCCGTGAGGATCACGCCGGGCAGCATCTGCGCGCTGAGGATCACCTTGCCGCGCGTCAGCCGGTGCACCGCCTTGTCCAGGGCGGGGATGACGTGCGGCGCGATCTTGGCGAACAGGAGCGTCGAGGAGACCTTCTGCATCAGCCGGACGCCGGGAGCCGGGGCCATCAGACGGCCACCCTTTCGCTGTCGTCGTGCGCGGCGGTCCCGCCGCGCGGGGTGAAGAGGCCCGCCCGCTCGGCGGCGTGTGCGCGCAGCCGGTGGACGGGGCCGAAGAGCAGTTCGTCGGCCGCCGCGCGCTTGAAGTACAGGTGCGCGTCGTGCTCCCAGGTGAAGCCGGTCCCGCCGTGCAGCTGGATGGCCTCCCCTGCGGTGACGCGCAGCGCCTCCAGGGCCTGGGCGAGTGCGAGCGCGCCCTGTTCCGGGTCCCAGGCGGCGTAGTAGGCGGCCGAGCGCGCGGCCTGCACCCGGACGTACAGGTCGGCCAGCCGGTGCTTGACCGCCTGGAACGATCCGAGCGCCCGGCCGAACTGCTCGCGCGTGCACACGTGGTCCACGGTCCGGGCGAGCGCCTGTCCGGCCGCGCCGACCGCCTCGGCGGCGAGGACGGCGGCCGCGCCGCGTCCGGCGGCGGCCAGCGCCTGCGCGGGGTCCGCGTCCGCGCGTTCGCCGAGCAACTCAGCTGGTGTGTCCCGCAGTTGGACGCGGGCCTGCGGCCGGGTCTCGTCGAGGGCCGGCTGCCGGGAGCGTACGAGCCCGGGCGCGTCCGACCGTACGAGGAACAGCAGCGCCCGGCTGCGGGCGAAGCCCCCCGCATGGGCGGCGACCAGCAGCACGTCCGCGCTGTGCCCGTCCAGGACCTGGGCGGCCTCCCCGTACAGCCGCCAGCCCTCCTCCCCCTCGGGGCGGCGGGCCTGCACCCCTCCGGCCCGGCCGCCGCCCGCCCACTCACCGGCGGCGTTGTCGCCGGTCAGACCGAGCGCGGTGGACAGCGCAGCGCCGGGGACGGCGAGGGCCGCGGTGAGCGTGCCCGCGGCGAAGCCGGGCAGCAGGGCGGAGCGCTGGGCCGGGCTGCCCAGCGCGGTGACCAGCGGCGCGGCGAGCACGACGGTGGCCAGCAGCGGCGAGGGAAGCAGCGCCCGCCCGGTCTCCTCGCAGGCCAGGGCCAGGTCGGCGGGGGCGCAGCCGACGCCCCCGTACTCCTCGGGGAGGGCGATCCCCGGCAGCCCGAGCTCCTGGGCGAGCTGCCGCCACAGGTCCGGGTCGTATCCGGCGTCGGTGCGGACGGCGGCCTTGACCTCGTCCGGACCGCAGCGTTTGCCCAGGATTTCGCGCAGGGTGCGGCGTATCTCTTCCTGCTCCGCGGTGAAGGCGGCGTCCATCGTCGGGCTCCTCCCCAGATCTGACGGGCCGTCATGTTAGGCCGGGGGGCGGCAGATGCACAGAGGGGCGACCGCCGCTTCAGCCACTAGAAACTGATGGCCCGTCAGTTGTACCGTCGCCCCATGCCTGGACCCCTGCCCGGCCCCACGCCCGGACCCGCCTCCCGCGCGACGCACCCCCGCCCCCGCCGCCGGGTCGCGGTCGCGGGCGTCGCCCTCTCGGATTGCGGACGGGTGGACGGCCCCACCCCGTACGCCCTGCACGCCCAGGCCGCCCGCCGCGCGCTGGCCGACTCCGGCCTGGACCGCGCGGTGATCGACGGCTTCGCCTCCGCCGGCCTCGGCACCCTCGCGCCGGTCGAGGTCGCGGAGTACCTCGGCCTGCGCCCCGCCTGGGTGGACTCCACCTCGGTCGGCGGCGCCACCTGGGAGGTCATGGCGGCCCACGCCGCCGACGCCATCGCCGCGGGCCACGCCAACGCCGTGCTCCTGGTCTACGGGTCCACCGCCCGCGCCGACATCAAGGCGCGGCGGCGCACCTCCAACCTGTCCTTCGGCGCGCGCGGGCCGCTGCAGTTCGAGGTGCCGTACGGGCACACGCTGGTCGCCAAGTACGCGATGGCGGCGCGGCGCCACATGCACGAGTACGGGACCACCCTCGAACAGCTGGCCCAGGTGGCCGTCCAGGCCCGCGCCAACGCCGCGACCAACCCGGACGCGATGTTCCGCGACCCCGTCACCGTCGAGGAGGTCCTCTCCGGCGACATGATCGCGGACCCCTTCACGAAGCTGCACTGCTGCATCCGCTCGGACGGCGGCTGCGCGGTGCTGCTGGTCGCGGAGGACCTCGTACCCGACACGGCGAAGGCGCCGGTGTGGGTCCTCGGCACCGGGACGGCCGTATCGCACACGACGATGTCCGAGTGGGACGACTTCACCGTCTCCCCGGCGGCCGTCTCGGGGCGCCTGGCCTTCGAGCGGGCGGGGGTGACCCCGGCGGACGTCGATGTCGCCGAGATCTACGACGCCTTCACCTACATGACCCTGGTCACCCTGGAGGACCTCGGCTTCTGCGCGAAGGGCGAGGGGGGCGCCTTCGTGGAGAAGGGCCGCCTGCTGCGGGACGGCGACCTCCCGGTCAACACCGACGGCGGCGGCCTGTCCGCCTGCCATCCGGGGATGCGGGGCCTCTTCCTCCTGGTGGAGGCGGTCCGCCAGCTGCGCGGCGAGGCGGGGGCGGGCCAGGTCCGCAAACGGAGTGACCGCCTCCCGGAAATCGCCCTCGCCTCGGGCACGGGCGGCTGGTTCTGCTCCTCGGGCACGGTCATCCTGTCCCGCTGACGGGGGGCGCCGCGCCACCCGGGCCCGCCGGGACGCGCCCTCAAACGCCGGGCGGGCCGGATCCGCCCCCGGCCGGCCCTGCCCTACCCCAGCGGGCTTCACCCCCGGCCGGCCCTGCCATACCCAGCCCCGCCGGCGTTTGAGGCGCCCCCGGAGGGCCGACGACCTGCCACCCTCCGTCGCCTCCGGCGGGCCCTCAAACGCCGGGCGGGCTGGATTTGCCGGGGAGGTTGGGTTTGCCGGGCGGGCCGGGTTTGCCCGGGCAAGGCCACAACGCCCGCGGGGCACCCGCAGAGGCCCACCCCGGTGGTTCCATGGGCCGCGTGACCACCGATGACACCGCCGCAGACACCTTCCGTACGACCCTCCGCTCCCTCCGCGTGTGGGACACGGACGACCTCCCCGCCTTCGACCCGGACACGGCCCCCGCCACCCCCCTCCCCCTCTTCCACACCTGGTTCACGCACGCCGCCCGGGCCGGCCAGCCGGAACCGCACACCATGACCCTGGCCACCGTCGACCCCGACGGCCGCCCCGACGCCCGCACCGTGATGCTGCACGGCGCCGACGCCGCCGGCTGGCACTTCGCCTCGCACTCCACCAGCGCCAAGGGCCGCCAGCTCGCGGCCCACCCCGAGGCCGCGCTCGGGTTCTACTGGCCCGCCGTCGCCCGCCAGGTCCGCGTCCGCGGCCGGGTCGGCGCGGCGGGCGCCGCCGAGAGCCGCGCGGACCTCTCCGTACGCTCGCGCGGAGCGCTCGCCGCCGCCCTCACCGGCCACCAGAGCGAGGTGCTCGGCTCCCTGGACGAACTGGCCCGCGCCTCCGCCGACGCATGGGCGCGGGCCGCCGCCGAGCCCGACGCCCCCGCGCCCACCTGGACCCGATACGTGCTGGACGCCGACGAGGTCGAGTTCTTCCAGGGCGACGCCCAGCGCCGCCACGTCCGGCTGCGCTACCGCCGCACACCCGACGGCGCCTGGACCCGCGAGCTGCTCTGGCCCTGACCCACCGCTGGACAGTGGACAGGTGTCCATTTAATCTGGACATCTGTCCATGAAGTGAATGTGAACCGAGGAAGGGACGGCCACCCCGTGCACACCACCGCACAGGTACTCGTCGGGCTCGTCGCACTGCTCCACACCTACATCCTGGTGCTGGAGATGTTCCTCTGGGAGCGCGCCCCGGGCCGGAGCCTCTCCGGCTTCGACGCCGCCATGGCCAAGGCCACCGCCCCGCTGGCCGCCAACCAGGGCCTCTACAACGGGTTCCTCGCCGCCGGCCTGGTCTGGGGGCTGATCGCCGCCGACCCCACCGGGTACCGCGTCCAGGTGTTCTTCCTCGGCTGCGTGGTCGTCGCCGGGCTGTACGGCGGCCTGACCGCCAACCGCCGGATCCTGCTCGCCCAGGCGCTGCCGGGCGGGCTCGCCCTGGCCGCCGTCCTCGTCACCGGGCAGGCGGCCTGATGAGCCCGCGGCCCGCCGGGGACCCCCGCACCGCGCGCACCCGGGAGCGGCTGCACGAGGCGCTGCTCGCGGAGTGCGCGGAGCGCCCGCTGCGGGAGATCACGGTGGCGGTGCTGGTCCGGCGGGCCGGGGTCGCGCGGGCCACGTTCTACCTGCACTACACCGACGTACAGGACCTGGCCGTCGACGCCTGCGCCGAGACGGTACGGGAGGCGGTCGAGGCACTGCACTCCTGGCGCGGGACCCCCGACCCCGCGGCTCCGCCGGCCGCCCTGACCGCGTTCTTCGAAGGCGTCGCCGCGGACGTACGGCGCGACCTGTACCGCGCCCTGCTGCACCCGGGGGGCGGCGGCCCGCTGGGCGACACCCTGCATCGGGAGCTGCGGGCGCGCAGCCTGGCCGAACGCACGGCGGTGGGCGGCGCGGCCCCGGAGCTGATCGCCTCCGCGGTCGCCGCCACCTTCACCGGGGTCCTGGCGGACTGGGTGCACGGCCTGCTGCCCGGCGCCCCGCGGGCCCTGGCGACCGACGCGTGGCGCCTCCTGATCGTCCTGCACCGCCACGGCGCCCCGCGCGAGATCCGGCCTCAGGACACCTGATCCGGCCCGCCCGCGGGCCCGCCCGCCGCCCCGCCCGCGGGCCGGAACACCGCCACCGCGACCGCGTCCGCCCCTTCCCCCCGCCCCCGGAAGGCCACCTCCAGCGGCATCCCGACGCGCAGCCGCTCCGCCGGGCAGTCCACGACCTCGGTCATCATCCGGGGCCCCTCCGCGAGGTCGACCACGGCCGCGACGTACGGCACCCGCGCACCGAAGGGCGGCAGGTCGTTGCGGTACACCACCGACCAGGTGTAGAGGGTCGCCCGACCGCTCGCGGGCTCCCAGGTCACCCGGTCCTCGCCCGCCCAGCAGTGCGGACAGAACTCGCGCGGGTAGTGGTGGGTCCGCCCGCAGTCGGCGCAGTGGCGCAGCAGCAGCCGTCCGTCGGCCGCAGCGTCCCGGTAGGGGCGGGTGAACTCGTCGGGCTCCGGCAGGTCGAAGCGTGCGGTCCCCGCGGGACCCGGCCCGCTCACAGGAACAGTCCCGTCGCCGCGTCCAGGGACCAGACCTGCCAGCTCATCGTCACCAGCGCGACGAACGAGATGAGCGCCATCATGGCGTTCTGCCCCTGCTCGGCCCAGTCGTGGATCATCAGCACCAGGTACAGCAGGTTCAGCAGCAGCCCGGCGACCAGCGCGACCGGGGTGAGGAATCCGGCGACCAGGCCGAGCCCCAGGGCGAGTTCGGCGTAGACGACGACGTACGCCATCACCTTCGGCCGCGGTTTCACCACCGCGTCGAAGCCGCCCCGCACGAACCCCCAGCGGTGTTTGCCCGCGACGTCCGCCACCCACGCGATGCCCGTACCCCGCTCGAACCAGCCCTTCTTGTCCTTGTGCCGCCAGCTCTCCAGCCACCACAGGCCGAGCCCGATCCGGAGCACGGCGAGCCATTCGGCCCCACTGAGCCAGACGCTCTGCATGCGGCAGCCCCTCACCCTCGGTCAACCCGGTACGAACTGATCTGACGGTACGTCAGTTCACCGGATGAGCCGCCTTCGCGCAAGAGCCCGCACCACGCGCACGGCGCGCGCGGCCCGTCCGTGACCGATCCGCAACCGATTCCCTCCTCGTCCGAGACCCACCGGCCGCACCCGGCGATACGCTCACACCTCATGCCTGGAGCGCCCGCACAGCCCGACATGACGACCCAGCCCCGCCCCGTGTACGTGATCGGCGCCGGGCCGGGCGGCCTCGCCGTCGCCGCCGCCCTGCGCGCCCGCGGCGTCCGGGCCGTGGTGATCGAGAAGTCCGACGGGGTCGCCACCTCCTGGCGCGGCCACTACGACCGCCTCCACCTGCACACCACCCGCCGCCTCTCCGGCCTCCCCGGCCTGCGCATCCCGCGCCGCTTCGGGCGCTGGGTCTCGCGCGACGACGTGGTGCGCTACCTGGAGAAGTACGCCGAGTACCACGAGCTGGAGATCATCACCGGCGTGGAGGTCACCCGCATCGACCGGGCGGCCGAGGAGGGCGGCGCACCCGGCTGGACCCTGCACGCCACCGGCGGCCGCGAACTGGCCGCCGCCGCCGTGGTCGTCGCCACCGGCTTCAACCACACCCCCGAACTCCCCGACTGGCCGGGCCGGGACACGTACACCGGCCGGCTGCTGCACGCGAGCGACTACCGCCGCGCCGCCCCCTTCGCCGGCCTCGACGTCCTGGTCGTCGGCGCCGGCAACACGGGCGCGGAGATCGCCGTGGACCTCACCGAGGGCGGGGCCGGCGGCCGGGCCGCGCAGGCCGTCCGCCTCTCCGTCCGCACCGCCCCGCACATCGTGCGCCGCTCCACCGCGGGCTGGCCCGCCCAGCGCACCGGCATCCTGGTGCGCCGCCTCCCCGTCCGCCTGGTCGACCGGCTGGGCGCCCTGGTCGCGAAGGCGTCGGTGCCGGACCTGTCGGCGTACGGGCTCCCCCGCCCCGCGACCGGCCTCTACAGCCGGGTCCGCGAGGGCGCGATCCCGGTCCAGGACGTCGGCCTGATCGACGCGGTGCGCGCGCGCACGGTCGTACCGGTCCCGGCGGTCGAGTCCTTCGACGGCGCGGCGGTGGTCCTCGCGGACGGGTCCCGGATCACCCCGGACGCGGTGATCGCGGCCACCGGCTACCGCCGCGCCCTGGAGGGGCTGGTCGGCCACCTCGGCGTGCTCGACGGGCGCGGGCGCCCGCTGGCGCGCGGCGGCCGTAGCCCCGTTTCGGCCCCGGGGCTGTATTTCACCGGTTTCACCAACCCCATCAGTGGAATGCTGCGGGAGCTGGCCCTGGACGCCGAAAAGATCGCCAAAGCCCTCCCGCGCCACCTCGCCTCAGGTCACTAGGGCGTCTCCCGGGCCGCCGGTCCGGCCCCGCCCGCCGCGCCCGGCGCCTTCACCAAACCCACCCACCAGCTTTCCTGCGCAGCCCTGTTCCTGACGGCCCGTCAGTTCAGTAACCTGACCAAGTGTCAGTTACTCGACGGTCACCGCGCACCGCGCGGTGACGGGCCCGTCACCGACGCGGCCATCGAGTCAGTCATCGAGCGGGAAGCGGGCGGAACGATGCTTGGATCTACTCACGGCACCCTCACCACTCACTTCCGCGCCCGGGTCGAAGCCTGCGGGGAGACCCCCAGGAACGCCGTCCACTCCACGGCGGCCCCCGCGGCGGAAGGCGCCGGCCCGGCCGCCCCCGTCGACGTCAGCGGCCGGCCGCTGCACGCCGACGTGCCGGACCTGGACCGGTTCTTCCGCCCCGAGTCCGTCGCCGTCATCGGCGCCTCCGACGCCGAAGGCCGCCCCAACACCGGCATCACCCGCCAGCTCATCGCCTGGGCGGACCGCGTCGGCGCCCGCCTGCACCCCGTGCACCCCACCCGCGCCGGCGTCTTCGGCCTGACCTGCCACGCCTGCGTCGCCGACCTGCCCGAACAGGTCGACCTGGCGGTCCTGCTCGTCGCCGACCCGCTGCCCGTCATCGAGGAACTCGCCGAGTGCAAGGTGAAGTTCGCCGTCGCCTTCGCCTCCGGCTTCGCCGAGACGGGCGACGCGGGCGCCGCCGCCCAGGCCCGGCTCACCGCCGCCGTTCAGCGCTCCGGGCTGCGCCTGCTCGGGCCGAACACCAACCTCAACGCCTTCGAGGCGTTCCGCGACGACCTCGACGGCCCGGCGATCGCATTGATCACCCAGTCCGGCCACCAGGGCCGCCCCGTCTACACCCTCCAGGAGCTGGGCATCCGCCTCTCCCACTGGGCGCCGACGGGCAACGAGGCCGACCTGGAGACCTCCGACTTCATCTCCTACTTCGCCGAACGGCCCGAGGTCGGGGCGATCGCCTGCTACGTCGAGGGGCTCAAGGACGGCCGGTCCTTCCTGCTCGCCGCCGACCGGGCCGCGCGCAACGGCGTCCCCGTCGTCGCCGTCAAAGTCGGCCGCACCGAGACCGGCGCCCGCATGGCCGCCTCCCACACCGGCAAGCTCACCGGCGCCGACCGGGTCGTGGACGCGGCGATGCGCCAGTTCGGCGTGATCCGCGTCGACGGACTCGACGAACTCCAGGACACCGCCGCCCTGTTGGCCCGGGCGCGCAAGCCGGTCGCCGACGGCGTCGTCGTCTACTCCATCTCCGGCGGCACGGGCGCCCACTTCTCCGACCTCGCCACCGAGGCCGGCCTCTGCCTGCCCACCCTCAGCCGCGCCAAGCAGGACGAACTCCACCAGTGGATCCCGGAGTACCTGAACGTCGCCAACCCCGTCGACAACGGCGGCCACCCCGTGGGCGACTGGCGCGGCCGCAAGATCATCGACGCGATCCTGGCCGACCCGGCCGTCGGCGTCCTCATCTGCCCCATCACCGGCCCCTTCCCGCCGATGAGCGACAAGCTCGCCCAGGACCTCGTCGACGCCGCCGAAGAGAGCGACAAGCTCATCTGCGTCATCTGGGGCTCCCCCGTCGGCACCGAAGAGGCCTACCGCACCACCCTCCTCGGCTCCTCCCGCGTGGCCACCTTCCGCACCTTCGGCAACTGCATCACCGCCGTACGGGCCTACCTCGGCCACCACCGCTTCACCGCCGCCTATCGCTCCCCCTTCGACGAGGCACCCCGGACGCCGTCCCCTTCGTACCGCAAGGCCCAGGCCCTCATGCGCCCCGGCCAGCAGCTCAGCGAGCACGCCGCGAAGCAGCTGCTGCGCGCCTACGGCATCCGCGTCCCGCGCGAACAGCTGGTCACCAGCGCCGCGGCCGCCGTCCGCGCGGCGGCGCTGGTCGGGTACCCGGTGGTGATGAAGGCCTCCGGCCCGCAGCTCGCCCACAAGAGCGAACTGGGCCTGGTCAAGGTCGGCCTGACCTCCGCCAGCCAGATACGCGACGCCTACCGCGAGCTGACCGACATCGCCCGCTACGAGAACGTCCCGCTCGACGGCGTCCTCGTCTGCCAGATGGTCGAGAAGGGCGTCGAGATGGTCGTCGGCGTCACCCAGGACGACCTCTTCGGCCCCACCGTCACCGTCGGCCTGGGCGGCGTCCTCGTCGAGATCCTCAACGACACCGCCGTCCGCGTCCCGCCCTTCGGCGAGGACCAGGCCCGCGCCATGCTCGGCGAACTCCGCGGGCACGCCCTGCTGGAGGGCGTACGGGGCGCCCCGCCCGCCGACGTCGAAGCGCTGGTCGAGGTCGTCCTGCGGGTCCAGCGGATGGCCCTGGAGCTGGGCGGCGAACTCTCCGAGCTCGACATCAACCCCCTCATGGTCCTCCCCCGCGGCCAGGGCGCCGTGGCCCTGGACGCACTGGCCATCTGCCGCTGACGCCCTGGAGCGAGGAACCCTGTGGACGAGGTCAAGGACGAGGTCCTGCACCGCACCGAGAACGCCGTCTCGTGGATCACGCTGAACCGCCCCGAGGCCATGAACGCCCTCACCTGGGACCAGCGCGAGCACATCATGGCCCTGCTCGCCGACGCCTCGGCCGACCCGGCCGTCCGCGCCGTCGTCATCACCGCCACCGGCAAGGGCTTCTGCGCGGGCGCCGACCTGCGCGGCTCCCCCGCCCCGGCCGGCGAACGGGTCGCGGGCGACGTCGCCCGCATGATCCGGCGCGGCGCGCAGCGGTTCATCACGTCCGTCATGGACTGCGAGAAGCCGGTCATCGCGGCGGTCAACGGCACGGCCGCCGGGATCGGCGCCCACCTCGCCTTCGCCTGCGACCTGGTGCTGGCCGCGGACTCGGCCCGCTTCATCGAGGTCTTCGTACGCCGCGGCCTGGTCCCGGACGGCGGCGGGGCGTACCTGCTCCCCCGCCTGGTGGGCCCGCAGAAGGCGAAGGAGCTGATGTTCTTCGGCGACGCCCTGCCCGCGGCCGAGGCGGAGCGCCTCGGCCTGGTCAACCGGGTCGTCCCGGCCGACGCCCTGGAAACCACCGCCCGTGAATGGGCGCAGCGCCTGGCCCAGGGCCCGACCCGGGCCCTGGCCCTGACCAAGCAGCTGGTCAACGCCTCCCTGGACGGCGACCGCGCCGCCTCCCTGGCGGCCGAAGCCAGCGCCCAGGAGATCAACATGACGACGGCGGACGCGACCGAGGGCGTGGCGAGCTTCGTGGAACGCCGCACCCCGAAGTACCGGGGGGTGTGAGCCGTCCGCCGTTATATCGAGGCGGGCGGGGATCAGGCCTGGCGGGGATTGGGCTTGAGCAGCGCGAAGACGGCGCCGCTCGGGTCCGCCAGCCACGCGATGCGGCCCACGTCCGGCACGTCCGCGCCGGGCATCAGCACCGTGCCGCCGCTGGTGCGCGCGGTGTCCACCACGGCGTCGACGTCGGCGACGGCGAAGTACGGCACCCAGCGCGCGTTCGTCTCCCCCTCCATCAGCGGCGCCACCCCGCCGAAGGACCCTTCCTGCTGGTCGCCGTCGGCGATGCTCACCACCCGGTAGGTCATCCCGGGCGCGTCCATCTCTGCGGAGCGCCAGCCGAACAGGCCGCGGTAGAACTCGACGGCCGCGAGCGGGTCGGCGACGTGCAGCTCCACCCAGCAGACGGAGTTGTCGGCGGAGGCGAGGCCCAGCCCGGGCGTCTTGTTCGGCTTCCAGACGGCGAAGTCGGCGCCCTGCTGGTCGGTGTACTGCGCGAGCCACCCCTCACCCATGACGTCCATCGGCTCGACGCGCACGGCGCCGCCGCCGTCCCGCACCGCCCGGGTGGTCGCGTCCATGTCGTCGGTCTGGAAGTACACGGTCCACGCGGAGGTCGCGCCCGGATTCAGCTCGCCGACGGCGGCGACCGTCTTCCCGTCCACCTGGAAGAACCCGTACCCGCCGGTCTCGGGCCCGAGCAGCTGGAACTCCCAGCCGAACACCGCACGGTAGAAGGCCGCGGCCCGGGGAATGTCCGGGCTGCCGAGGTCGATCCAGTTGGGCGATCCGGTGCGGAAGTCCGTACCGAGCATGTGTTCCTCCTGTGGTGGGGTTCCGGGGTGAGGGGTACTGGGGCTACGGGCTGGGCTACGGGGCTACGGGCTGGGCTACGGGGTTACGAGGGCCACGCGTAGGTACGACTACACGCCCGAGCCCCGCCCACGCCGCCCACCCCCGCCCCACCTGGCTGCTTTCACCCGGGCGGGGGTACTGGGGGAGCGGCTTCGCCGCTCATGGGCCGCGCTTCGTGCGTCCGGGGTCGGTGATGCTCCGGGGGCTGCCCGTCAGTTCCACTGTCTTCCCGTGCCGGGGCGTCCCGTCAAGAGCGCTCCCTGCGGTCGCGTCGCTTCGCGATGGCCTGCGGCCACTCTTGACATGCCACCCCGTCCCGAAAAGCCAAGAACTGTCGGGCCGCCCCCGGGGGGAGGCAGGGGGGAGGGTCCCCGTTGCCTGAGGCCCGGCGCCCGGCCGAAGGTCGAATGGGGCCCATGCCCCGCCCTGCGGGCGGCAAGAACGCACTCAATCGCTACGCGCTCCTCCGAGGAGGCGTCTGCGGCATGTTTTGGGCTGGTGAGGGGCGCGGCGGGGCTCAAAGCTCGGCTAGACGAGAGTCCACTCGGGTCAAGCAGCCGTCGACTCCGAACAACCGCACAAAATGCCCCTTTTGTGGGCTTTTGATCTCGACTTTTGGGGCGGACGGCCACCAGACCCGGACCAACACCCATCTGACCGAAGTCTCAGCCCCACGCAGCTCGCAGACGCTTCTCTCGGAGGAGCGCGTAGCGATTAGGGGCGCTCTTTCCGCCCAAAGGGCGGCGTATCGGCCCCACTCGGCCTGCGGCCGGGCGCCGGGCCCCAGGCAACGGCCACCCTCCCCCCTGCCTCCCCCCGGGGGCGGCCCGACAGTTCTTGGCTTTCCGGGACGGGGTGGCATGTCAAGGGTGGCCGCAGGCCATCGCGAAGCGACGCGACCGCAGGGAGCGCTCTTGACGGGACGCCCCGGCACGGGAAGACAGTGGAACTGACGGGCAGCCCCCGGAGCATCACCGACCCCGACGCTCGAAACCTACCCACGAGCGGCGGAGCCGCTCCCCTTCCCATCTGACATACCGTCAGGTTCAATCGGTTGCGTGATGGGACACGCAGGGATGGCGGCCGCCGTCGTCCGATACCTCAGGTCCGCCGGGCAGCCGGGATCCGCCGCCTCGCCCGCAGTCGTCGACGCGCATCCGCGTCCCGAGCTCCGGGCCGTGGGCGAGGACGAGCGGGCGCCCATCGATCCGGCGGAGTTCCGGTCCATCATGGGCAACTTCGCGAGCGGGGTCACGGTCATCACGGCCCCCGCGGCCGAGGGGGAGGGCTCCCCGGCCGGGTTCGCCTGCCAGTCCTTCGCCTCGCTCTCCCTCGACCCGCCGCTGGTGACCTTCATGGTGGCCCGCACGTCGACCACCTGGCCGCGGATCGCCCGCGCCGGGGTGTTCTGCGTCAACATCCTCGGCGCCGAACAGGGGCTGCTCTGCCGGGCGTTCGCCGTGAGCGGCGCCGACAAGTTCGCCGGGGTCGGCCACCGCCCGGCCCCCGTCACCGGTTCGCCGCAGCTGGACGCCGTACCGGCGTGGATCGACTGCCGCATCCACGCCGTGCACACCGGCGGCGACCACCTGATCGTCGTCGGCCGCGTCGAGGCGATGGGCGCGGCGGGCGAGGACGGCCCGCTGCTCTTCCACAAGGGACGGTTCGGCCGCCTCAGCGGCTGACCCGCCCGCCCCGGCCCGCCGGGCGGGTGAAGTACTCCCGGGCCAGCGCCAGCACGCTCAGCCCGAACATCAGCACGCCCAGCGGGACGTGGAGCGAGGCCACGCGCGCGATGCCGAGCAGGACCTGCGCCGAGGCGAGGACGAGGAAGCCCGTCGCGTACAGGACGGGCCGCGGCGAGCCGCCGCCCGGCCGCCACGCCAGGATCGCGGCGAGCACGTACAGCATCGACGCGCCGTACATGACTCGCGCGCCGACCCCGTGCAGCAGTTCGCCGTGTACGGAGGTCAGCAGCAGCCCGGCGGTGGCCGCCTGGAAGAAGATGGCTACGGTCTGCAGGGATATTGCGACCTGTACGAACCTCACCCCGCCTGCCTTCCCCGCTGCCGTCGTCTCCGGCGTCGTCCGTGTGCCCATCGTGTGGTCTCCTGTTCCGCCTCGCGGCGCCCGGTCGGTAGCCTCTCGGTGGTCCGACGACGCGGGCCACCGAAATGTGAGGCGACACCATGGCCGGCGCCACGACGGGTACCACTGCCGCGGTCCGCGCGGCCGGCGCGGTCGACGGGGAGCGGCGGCAGCTCACCGGTCTCGCCTACCGGCTGCTCGGTTCGGTGACCGAGGCCGAGGACGCCGTGCAGGAGGCGTACGCCCGCTGGTACGCGATGTCCGCAGGGCGCAGGCAGGCCATCGAGAGGCCCGGCGCCTGGCTGTCGACCGTGGTCGCCCGCATCTGCCTGGACGTGCTCGGCTCGGCGCGGGTCCGGCGCGAGCGGTACGTCGGCGCGTGGCTGCCGGAGCCGCTGCCCGGCCGTACGGAGTGGGAGCCCGGGCCCGGTGACCCCGCGGACCGGGTCGCCCTCGACGAGTCGGTGACCATGGCCTTCCTCGTCGTACTGGAGTCGATGACCCCGGCCGAGCGCGTGGCGTTCGTCCTGCACGACGTCTTCCGCTACCCCTTCGGCGAGATCGCCGGGATCGTCGGCCGGACGCCCGCGGCCTGCCGCCGGCTGGCGTCCTCGGCCCGCGGCCGCGTCCGTACGGTCCGTACCCTCCCGCCCCCCGAGGCCGAACAGGCCGCCCTGGTGAGGCATTTCAAGGAGGCCTGGGAGGCCAAGGACATCGCGGCCCTGGTCAATCTGCTGGACCCGGCCGCCACGATGACCGCCGACGGCGGCGGTCTGGTGGGCGCGGCGCTGCGCCCGGTCGAGGGCGGCGAGCGCATCGCCGCCTACCTGATCCACCTGGCCGACCGGGCCCCCGGCCTGACCCTCCTGGAGCGGACGGTCAACGGCCGCCCCGGCCTGGTCGCCCGGCACGGCGGCGCCACCGTCACCGTCGCCGCCTTCGGCCTCGCGGACGGCCGCGTCACCGGCATCTGGGCGGTCCGCAACCCCGACAAGCTCCGCCCGTGGAACGACCGGACCGCGCCCACCGCGCCCACCCCGCCCACCGGCACGGGCACGGACTTCAGCACCGGCACCGGCACCCGCACCGGCACCCCGCCCGAGTAGTCCGAAGGACGCCGCCACCGCTGCCGCTGCCGCCGCCGCGGGTCAGAAGGTCAGCACCCCCCGTGCCACCTTGCCGTGGTGGGCGTCGTCCGCCGCCTTGGCGAAGTCCTCGACCGGGTAGGTCTCGGTGACCAGTTCGTCCAGCAGCAGGCGGCCCTGGCGGTAGAGCTCCGCGTAGAGGGCGATGTCGCGCTGGGGGCGCGAGGAGCCGTAGCGGCAGCCCATGACGGTCTTGTCGAGGTACATGGAGGAGACCTGGAACGACGCCTCCTCCTTGAAGCCCGGGACGCCGAGCAGGACCGCCTGGCCGTGCCGGTCGAGGAGGTCGATCGCCTGGCGGATCAGTTTCACGTTGCCGACGCACTCGAAGGCGTGGTCCGCGCCCGTCGGGAGGATCTCGCGGACCGCCGCCGAGGAGTCCGGTACGGCCGAGGCGTCGATGAAGTGCGTGGCCCCGAACTGCCGGGCCACCGCCTCCTTCGCCGGGTTGGCGTCCACCGCCACGATCGTCGTCGCGCCCGCGATGCGGGCCCCTTGCAGTACGTTCAGGCCGATCCCGCCGGTGCCGATGACGACCACCGACTCGCCGCGGTCCACCCTGGCCCGGTTCAGGACGGCGCCGACGCCTGTCAGGACCCCGCAGCCGATCAGCGCGGCCGAGGGGAAGGGGATGTCTTCAGGGATCTTCACCGCCTGCACGGCCTTGACGACCGTGCGCTCCGCGAAGGCCGAGTTGGACGCGAACTGGTACAGCGGCGAACCGCCGCGCGAGAACGGCTGCCCCGGCATGCCGATCGCCTTGCGGCACATCGTCGGCCGGCCCCGGTCGCAGTCGGCGCACGCGCCGCAGTTCGCGAGCGTGGACAGCGCGACGTGGTCGCCCGGCGCCACGTGCGTGACGCCGGAGCCGACCGCCTCCACGACGCCCGCCCCCTCGTGCCCCAGGACCACCGGCGGCGGGAAGGGGATGGTCCCGTCGATCACCGACAGGTCGCTGTGGCACAGCCCCGCCGCCCTGATCGCGACGAGCACCTCCCCCGGCCCGGGGCCGCGGACCTCCAGGTCGTCGACCACCCGGGCCTGCTTGCCGTCGAACACGACGCCTCTCACCTGGACTCCTTAGGCAGGCCGAGCACGCGCTCGGCGATGATGTTCCGCTGGATCTCGTCCGAGCCGCCGTAGATCGTGTCGGCGCGGGTGAACAGGAACAGCCGCTGCGCCTCGTCGAGGCCCAGCTCGTACGGAGTCTCCGGCGCCCAGGGCGCGGGACCGGCGCTGGCCGCCGCGCCCCGGACCGCCACCGCCAGCTCACCGAGCCGCCGGTGCCAGCCGCCCCACAGCAGCTTGGCCACGCTGGGCGCCCCCGGGTCGGGGGCCGCGGCCCCCAGGGTGCGCAGCGCGTGCCACCGCATGGTGCGCAGCTCCGCCCACTGGTTCACGAGCCGGTCCCGCAGCACCGGGTCCGCGGCCTGGGCCGAGCCGAGGAAGGCGTGGACCACCCGCTCCAGTTCGGCCGCGAAGCCGATCTGCTGGACCAGGGTGGAGACCCCGCGTTCCAGGGCGAGCAGGCCCATGGCCACGCTCCAGCCGTTGCCCTCGCCGCCGACCACCTCGTGGGCTTCGGCCCCGTCGAAGAAGACCTCGTTGAACTCGGCGGTCCCCGACATCTGGCGGATGGGCCGGACCTCGATCCGGCCGGGCTGGTCCATCGGGACGAGGAGGAAGGACAGCCCGCGGTGGCGCCGCGAGCCCGGCTCGGTGCGGGCCAGCACGAAGCACCAGTCGGCCTCCCGGGCGAGTGAGGTCCAGATCTTCTGGCCGGTGACCCGGTGGCGGCCGTCCGCCGGGTCCCGGACCGCGCTGGTGCGGATCCCGGCGAGGTCCGAGCCCGCGTCCGGTTCGCTGTACCCCTGGCACCACAGCTCCTCGCCGCGGGCGATGCCGGGCAGGAAGCGGTCCCGCTGCTCGGGGGATCCGTAGGCGATCAGTGTCGGCGCGAGGAGGTTCTCGCCGATGTGGCCGACCCGGCCCGGTGCGCGCAGCGCCGCGTACTCCTCGGCCCACACCACCTGCCCGGTGAGCGGGAGCCGCTGCTGCCCGTAGGCGCCGTCGGGTACGTCCCACCCCTGGCCGATCCAGCCGCCGCGGCCCAGTTCCCGCTCCCAGGCGCGGCGTTCGGCGACCCCTTCGTGCTCGCTGCCGGGCCCGCCGAGGCCGCGCGCCCGCCCGTACGCTCCCACGAGGTGCTCGGTGAGCCACTGCCGCGCGCGGGCGCGCAGGTCCCCGTCCGCTGCCCCGAAGCCGAAGTCCACGGTCGCTCCTACGCGTTGGGGCGGTCCTTGGCGGCCGCCGCCTTGGCCATGGCCTCCAGCTGGGCCAGCATCGGCATGGGGTCGGTGCCGACCGTCCCCGGGAGGAAGTCGGCGATCTTCTCGGGGGT
The DNA here is from genome assembly GCF_056435825.1 of Streptomyces sp. NPDC043876. Classification (NCBI taxonomy): domain Bacteria; kingdom Bacillati; phylum Actinomycetota; class Actinomycetes; order Kitasatosporales; family Streptomycetaceae; genus Streptomyces; species Streptomyces sp. NPDC043876. The sequence goes on from NZ_JBWKDV010000001.1 coordinate 844,452, forward strand.
CCAGGAGCCCTCGGCGTAGCCGGCGCGCAGTTCCCGCGGCTGCGCCCAGACGGCGATCTTGGGTCCGGCGATCGTGTAGACCTGCCCGGTGATCTTCTCGCCGCCGACCGCGACGGCCTTGTCGCTGAGCAGGTAGGTGACGAGCGCGGCCACGTCTTCCGGCTCGCCGATCTCCTTGAGTTCCATCGGCACGTTGGCCGACATCCGGGTCCGGGCGACGGGGGCGACGGCGTTGGCGGTGACTCCGTAGCGGCTGAGGCCGAGGGCGGCGGAGCGCACGAGCGAGATGATCCCGCCCTTGGCGGCGCTGTAGTTGGCCTGGGCCACCGAGCCCTGGTGGTTGCCGCTGGTGAAGCCGATGAGGGTGCCGGTGCCCTGCTTGCGCATGACGGCGGAGGCGGCGCGGAAGAGGGTGAAGGTGCCCTTGAGGTGGGTGGCGACGACGGGGTCCCACTCCTCCTCGGACATGTTGAAGAGCATCCGTTCGCGCAGGATGCCGGCGACGCAGACGACGCCGTCGATCCGCCCGTAGCGGGCGAGGGCGGTGTCCACCACGCGCTGTCCGCCCGCCATGGTCGAGATGTCGTCGGCGACGGCGACGGCCTCTCCGCCCGCGGCGAGGATCTCCTTCACCACGCCGTCGGCTATCTCGCTGGTGGGCTCGCCGCCCTCGATGCCGACGCCGTAGTCGTTGACGACGACCTTGGCGCCCTCGGCGGCCGCCGCGAGCGCGACCGCCCGCCCGATGCCCCGGCCCGCGCCCGTGACGGCGACGACCTTGTCTGCCAAGAAGTTCCCCATGCCCGGCCCCTTCCCGCTGTTTCTGACGGACCGTTAGATTCTAGGGGCAGTCGGATGCGCCAGCACAAGCCCCAGTCCACAAGGAGTGAGCGACCCATGGGCCTGCCCGCCGAGTTCCACGACATCGCCAAGCGCGTGAACAACTGGGGCCGTTGGGGCGCCGACGACGAGATCGGCGCCCTGAACCTGATCACCGGCGAGGTGGTGCGCGCGGCCGCCGCCGAGATCCGCACCGGGCACCGGATCCCCCTCGCCCTGCCCCTCCGGGAGGACGGCGTCCAGGCCGGGCTGATCCCGGGCCGGATCAATCCGCTGCACACGATGGTCCAGATCAACCAGGAGCTCTTCGGCCCGGGCACGGTCGCGTGCAGCGACGACGCCGTGACCATGGGCCTGCAGGCGGCGACCCACTGGGACGCCCTCACCCACGTCTCGCACTCCGGGAAGATCTACAACGGGCGTCCCGCCGACACCATCACCGCGCACTCCCGCGCCCTGTTCAGCGGCATCGACAAGGCCGCGCCGATCCTCTCGCGCGGGGTCCTGCTGGACGTGGCCCGCGCCAAGGGCCTGGACCGGCTGCCCGGCGGGCACGCGGTCACCCCGGAGGACCTGGCGGAGGCCGAGGAGTTCGGCCGGGTCACCGTCCGGGCCGGCGACATCGTCCTCGTGCGCACCGGGCAGGTCCAGGTCTACCTGGCGGGCGACAAGCACGGCTACGGCTACCCGTCACCCGGCCTGTCCGTCCGCACCCCCGAGTGGTTCCACGCGCGGGACGTCGCGGCGGTGGCCAACGACACCCTGACCTTCGAGATCTTCCCGCCGGAGATCGAGAACCTGTGGCTCCCGGTGCACGCGCTCGACCTCGTCGAGATGGGCATGCACCAGGGTCAGAACTGGAATCTCGAAAAGTTGTCCACAGCCTGTGGAGAAGAACGGAAGTATTCGTTCCTGCTCTCGGCCATGCCGGAGCCCTTCGTCGGCGGGACGGGCACACCGGTCGCCCCGGTGGCCGTCCTCTGACCGGGCCCACCGCATGGGACCCGACGTTCTTTGTGGGTGGCGGCATACGTTCGTGCACGCCCCGAGCGCCGCACGGCAGCCGCCACCCCACGACCCGCACTCGTCAAGGTCTGCCCTTGGCGTCCCCTCGCGACGAATCGCTCCCCCCAAGAGTGATCAACGCATGACGGTCCGTCAACACCTCGTTAGAGGTACACGTGCGGTTCCCGCGCCTGGTCACATTTTTCGGAAAAGTCCGCGGCGGGCGATCCCGGGGGCCCCGCGGCCCGGTCGACCTCGCACCAGATCCGCTTCCCGGCGCCCTCGCGCTGCCAGCCCCAGCGGTCCGCGAGGCCGTCCACCAGCTCCAGGCCGCGCCCGTTGGTGTCGTCCCCCTCCGCGTGCCGGGGGGCCGGCGGCCGATCGCTCGCGTCGGCCACCTCGACCCGGACGCCCGGGCCGCCGAAGAGCATCCGCAGCACCGCCGGACAGCCGGTGTGCACCACGGCATTGGTCACCAGCTCGGAAATCAGCAGGAGCAACGTGTCCGCGAGCGGCTCGTCCTCCCCCATCCCGCATCCCGCCAGGCGGGACCGGGCCCACCTGCGCGCTCGGCCGACCTCTGCGGGATCCGGCCCGACCTCAAGCTGAACCTGAAGCACCTGCACCGCTCACACCACCCGAACCGGCGGACACATCGCCTCGCGACAGTACGGAATCACGGACCGTGATCCCCTTGCGGAGCAGCATGGTTGACATACAGTCACCACAACAAGCGCTTCGGGCATATTCCCGCGCGAAGGAGTAGGCGTGCTGCATACTGTGCGGCGCCAGCGCCGCTCAACCGCTCGCATTCGTCGGAGCGTACCGGAGCACATGCCCGACTCCGGGCGGTATGGAGTCCCGCGAAGGACACAAACCGATATCAACTCTCCGTAATCAGACATGCGTCCTGCGCCGTCCCGGCCGTAACAGCACGTGTGCGCCCCGACGCCCGGGCCGGAGCCTCCCCCAGCTCCCGCGCGAGCATCTCCTGCGCCAGGACTTCCTCGGCCTCCGCGGCCGTCCGCCACTGCTCCGCCCGCACCCACGCCCGCTTCAGGTGCAGGTGCACGTCCGCCTCCCAGGTGAACCCCATCCCGCCGTGCACCTGGAGGCAGTCCCGCGCGTTGCGCACGGCCGCCTCGTCGGCCAGCAGCTTGGCCCCCGCGATCTCCCCCGGACCGCCGGTCACCGCCGCCGCGTAGACCGCCGTACGGGCCACCTCGCCCCGCACCAGCATCTGCGCGCACAGGTGCTTCACCGCCTGGAAGGCCCCGATCGGCTGCCCGAACTGCTCCCGCCCCTTCGCGTACCGGACCGCCAGCTCCGTGGTCCGCAGCGCGCTGCCCAGCTGGAGCGCGGCCGTCAGCAGCGCCCCCTCGTCCCGCAGCTCCCGCGGCACGGTGCCCGGCTCCGCGGCCCGGTACAGGGGCGACAGCGGATCCACCGAGCGCGCCGGCAGCGCGGCAGGCACCTCCTGCGGGCCGTCCGCCCCCAGCACCGCGTCCGCCTCCCCCAGGTACGCGACGAAGGGCCCCCCGAGGTCGAAGGCCGTCACCACCGCCGTGCCCTGCGCCGCGCCCGGCACCACCCCGGCCGCCAGGTGCGTGGCCACCAGCGGCCCCGGCAGCAGCGCCCGCCCGGCCTCCTCGAAGACCAGCACCGCCTCCGCGAGCCCGAGCCCGACGCCCCCGTCGGGGCCGCCCTCCGGGAGCCGCAGCGCGAAGAACCCGGCGTCGCCCAGCTCCCGCCACAGCCCCCGGTCGACCACGCCCGCCGACGCGCCCCCGGCGGGCGCCTGCGCCGCGTCGAGGGACGCCCGCAGCGCCTCGCGCCCGTACCGCCCCGCCAGCAGCTCCCGTACGCCCGCGCGCAGGTCCCGCTGGTCCTCGGTCAGCTGGAAGTCCACGGTGTCCCTCACCGGCCCTTCGGGAGGCCGAGGATCCGCTCGGCGACGATGTTCTGCTGGATCTGCGAGGTGCCGGCCGCGATCGTGTACGACAGGGACGAGAGCCGGTCCAGGGTCCACTCCTCGTCCAGCGAGAGCGCCCCGCCCGCCGCTCCCAGTACCTCGGCGGCCGCGTCGTACAGCTCCTGGCGGGCGTGCGAGTAGCGCAGCTTGAAGACGCTGCCGCCGATGCCCGGGACCCCGCCGGAGCGCGCCGACTCGCTCACGTTCCACTGGGTGAGCCGCCACAGGGCGCCGAACTCCCCGTACAGCCGCCCCAGCCTGCGGCGCAGCACCGGATCGTCCCAGCGGCCGTTGGCCCGGGCGGTCCGCGCCAGGGCGCCCAGCGTCCGGCGGCAGGCGACGACCTCGCCCACGAAGGCGGTGCCGCGCTCGAAGGACAGGGTGACCATGGTGACGCGCCAGCCGTCGTTCTCGGCGCCGACCCGGTTGCCGACGGGCACCCGTACGCCGTCCAGGAACATTTCCGCGAACTCGGTGGAACCCGCGAGGGTGCGCAGCGGCCGCACGCTCACCCCGGGCGCGTCCATCGGCATGGCCAGCCAGGTGATCCCGTGGTGCTTGGGGGCCTGCGGATCGGTTCTGACCAGCAGTTCGCACCAGTCGGCGACCTCCGCGTGCGAGGTCCAGATCTTCGACCCGGTGATCACGTACTCGTCCCCGTCGCGCACCGCCTTCGTGCGCAGGGCGGCCAGGTCCGAGCCCGCGTCCGGCTCGCTGAACCCCTGGCACCACACCTCGTCGCCGCGCAGGACGGGCGGCAGCCAGCGGGCCCGCTGCCCGGGGGTGCCCTCGGCGGCGATGGTGGGGCCGGCGTGCAGCAGCCCGACGAAGTTGGCGCCGACGTAGGGCGCACCAGCCCGCTCGGTCTCCTCCAGGAAGATCAGGTGCTGGGTGGGGGTGGCGCCGCGGCCGCCCGCGTCGACGGGCCAGTGGAGCCCGGCGTACCCCGCGTCGTACAACCGCCGCTGCCAGCCGAGGTCGTACGCGCGGCGGCCGGGCCAGTCGTCGGGGGAGGGCCGCGCGGGCAGTTCGGGGAGCACCTTGCCCAGCCACGCGCGCAGCCGGGCCCGGAACTCCCGCTCCTCCTCGGTGTAGGTGAGGTCCACCGCGGCTACCGTCCCGCCGGGCGCCGGTCGCGGTCGAGGTCGAGGCCGAGCATCCGGATGGCGTTGCCGCGCATCAGCTTGTAGACGGTCTCCTCGTCGAGGCCCTTGACGTGGTCGAGGGCGACCTCCTTGGTGTGCGGGAAGGTCGAGTCGACGTGCGGGTAGTCGGTCTCGAAGGTGGCGTTGTCGCGGCCCACGACGTCGAGCGAGGCGATGCCGTGCTTGTCGCGGAAGAAGCAGCAGAACATCTGCCGGTAGTAGTAGGTGGAGGGCGGCTCGGGGATCAGGTCGCGGACGCCGCCCCAGGCGCGGTGCTCCTGCCAGACGTCGTCGGCGCGTTCCAGGGCGTAGGGGATCCAGCCCATCTGACCCTCGCTGTAAGCCAGTTTGAGAGTGGGGAACTTCACGAGCACGCCGCTGAAGAGGAAGTCCATCATCGAGGCCATCGCGTTGTTGAAGCTGAGCGAGGCCTGGACGGCGGGCGGCGCGTCGGGGGAGGCGGCGGGCATCTGGGAGCTGGACCCGATGTGCATGTTGACGACCGTGCCGGTCTCCTGGCAGGCGGCGAAGAAGGGGTCCCAGTACCCGGAGTGGATGGACGGCAGCCCGAGGTGGGTGGGGATCTCGGAGAAGGTCACGGCGCGCACGCCGCGGGCGGCGTTGCGGTGGATCTCGGCGACGGCGAGGCCGATGTCCCACAGCGGGATGATGCAGAGCGGGATCAGCCGGCCGCCGCTGTCGCCGCACCACTCCTCGACCATCCAGTCGTTGTACGCGCGCACGCAGGCCAGGGCCACTTCCTTGTCGTGGGCCTCGGCGAAGGTCTGTCCGCAGAAGCGGGGGAAGGTCGGGAAGCACAGCGAGGCCTCGACGTGGTTGAGGTCCATGTCGGCCAGCCGCGCCGCCGGGTCCCAGCAGCCGCGGCGCATCTCCGCGCGGGTGATGCCTTCGAGGGTCATGTCGTCGCGGTCGAAGCCGACGGCGGCGATGTTGCGCTTGTACGGGAACTTGAGGTCCTCGTAGATCCACCAGTCGGTGGGCGGTCCGTCCGGGTCCATGGTGATCACGTACTTGCCGCCGGTGTAGGCGAGTTCACCGATGCCCGCGGTGAGCGCCTTCGGGCCGCGGTCGCGGTACTTGGCGGGGAGCCAGGTGTCGAAGAGGTGCGGCGGTTCGATCACGTGGTCGTCGACGCTGATGATCCGGGGCAGTTCCATGTGTCCGGTTCCCCTCGCTGGCGCATCTGATGGATCGTCAGAAACAAGCTAGCTCCGCCACCCCTGGACCGACAAGCGCCGGAGCCCTACGCTCTGCGCTGTATCTGACGGAGGGTCAGATACATGGCGCGAGCAGCCTTTGGACCGGGAGGCCGGTAATGACGGACGACACGGCGACCGCGACCGCGCGGGACCTGGAGCGGTCCCCCACCCTCTGGGAGCTGATCGCGCGCCGCGCCGCCCTCACCCCGGACGCGACCGTGCTCATCGAGGCCGCCGAGCACCCCGCCGACGACCGCACCCTGACCTTCGGCGCCCTGCGGGAGCGCGCCGAACGCGTCGCCGCGGGCCTGTACGGCATGGGCGTGCGCCCCGGCACCGTCGTCGCCTGGCAGCTGCCCACCCGCATCGAGACCGTCCTGCTGTCCGTCGCCCTCGCCCGGATCGGCGCCGTCCAGTCCCCCGTCATCCCCTTCTACCGGGACCGCGAGGTCGGCTTCGCGCTGCGCGAGTCCAAGGCCGAGTTCTTCGCCGTCCCCGGCGTCCGGCGCGGGTACGACCACACCGCCATGGCCGAACGCCTGGGCGCGCGGGGCGTGTTCGAGGCGTACGAGGACCTCCCCGACGGGGACCCGGCCGTGCTGCCCCCGCCGCCCGCCTCCGGCACCGGCGTCCGGTGGATCTACTGGACCTCCGGCACCACCTCCGACCCCAAGGGCGTCCTGCACACCGACCGCTCCCTGATCGCGGGCGGCTCCTGCCTCGCCCACGCCCTGCACCTGGGCCCCACCGACGTCGGCTCGATGGCCTTCCCCTTCGCGCACATCGCCGGGCCCGACTACACCGTGATGCTGCTGCTCTACGGGTTCCCCGCGGTGCTCTTCGAGAAGTTCGCCATGCCGGACGCGCTGGCCGGCTACCGGCGGCACGGGGTCACCATCGCGGGCGGCTCCACCGCCTTCTACTCGATGTTCCTGGCCGAGCAGCGCAAGGCCCCCGGCGTACCGCTGATACCGACCCTGCGCCTGCTGGCGGGCGGGGGGGCGCCCAAGCCGCCCGAGATCTACCACGCGGTGGTCCGCGAGCTGGGATGTCAGCTGACCCACGGCTACGGCATGACCGAGGTACCCATGATCACCATGGGCTCGCCGCTGGACACCGCCGAGCACCTCGCCACCACCGAGGGCCGCCCGCCCGCGGGCATGTCCATCCGCATCACCGGCCCCGACGGCTCCCCCCTGCCCGCCCTGACCGACGGCGAGGTCCGGCTGCGCGGCGAGGCCGTCTGCCAGGGCTACCTCGACCGCGACCAGTCGGCCGCGGCCTTCGACGCCGACGGGTACCTGATCACCGGCGACCTCGGCCACCTCACCGAGGACGGCTACCTCGTCCTGACCGGCCGCAGCAAGGACGTCATCATCCGCAAGGGCGAGAACATCTCCGCGAAGGAGATCGAGGACCTGATGCACCGGCTCCCAGGCGTCGGCGACGTGGCCGTCATCGGCCTGCCGGACCCGGAGCGCGGCGAACGCGTCTGCGCCGTCGTCGAACAGGGCGCCGGGGCCGAGCCGTTGACCCTGGAGCGGGTGACCGCCTACCTGCGCGCCGAGGGCCTGGCGACCCACAAGCTCCCGGAACAGCTGGAGCTGGTGGACGCCCTCCCGCGCAACGACGCCCTGCGCAAGGTCCTCAAGTACAAGCTGCGCGAGCGCTACGCGTAGGAGGCGTCCAGGGCGGCCAGGTCCGCCGCCGAGAGGCGGACGGCGCCGGCGGCCACGTTCTGGGCGAGGTGGCCGAGGTCGCCCGTACCGGGGATGGCCAGGACGTGCGGGCCCTGGTGCAGGGTCCACGCCAGCCGGATCTGCGCCGCGCTCACCCCGTGCGCGCGGGCGACGGTCCGCACCGCGTCCGCGCCGTCCTCCTCGCCCGTGTACCCCCGCTCGCCGCCCCCGGCCGCGCCCGCCGTACGGCCGCTCCCGGCGATCGAGTAGAAGGGCACGAAGGCGATGCCCTGCTCGCCGCAGGCGCGCAGCAACTCCGCCTGCGCGGGCGATCCGCCGATGCCGTGCGCGTTCTGTACGCAGACCACCGGTGCGATGGCGCGTGCCTCGGCAAGCTGGTGGGGGCGCACGTTGGACAGCCCCAGGTGCCGGATGAGCCCCGCCTCGCGGAGGTCGGCCAGCGCGCCGAAGCGCTCGGCGACCGGACCGTCGCCCACGACGCGCAGGTTCACCACGTCCAGGTGGTCCCGGCCCAGCTGGCGCAGGTTCTCCTCCACCTGCCCGCGCAGCTGCCCCGGACCGGCGTGGGCGGTCCACTCCCCCGAGGCGTCACGGGCGGGCCCGACCTTGGTGACGACGACGAGGTCGTCGGCGTAGGGCGCCAGCGCCCGGTTGATCAGCTCGTTGGCCGACAGCAGCGGCGAGAAGTAGAACGCGGCGGTGTCGAAGTGGTTCACGCCCAGCTCCACCGCCCGGCGCAGCACCGCGACCGCCTGGCCGCGGTCGCGCGGCACGGCGCCGGGTATCAGCGCCTCGCCGGTCTGCGGCAGGCGCATCGTGCCGAAGCCGATCCGGTTGACCTCCAGGTCACCGAGCTTCCAGGTGCCGGAGGCCGCGGCGGTGACGTCCTCCGAGGCGTGGGCGGGGGCCGGGGTCAAGTGCGAGGTCACGTACGGGGCCGCTTTCGGAGTCGGGTGCGGGGCGGGGCTCTGGGCGGGGTGAGGGGGCCGGTCCGGGGCCCGGTCTGGGGTCATGGCGGAATGATCTCCACACGATAGGGTGACCGCCACTGATTCGGACATGTGTGAATCCTCAAGGGGCGGGCGCCTTGGCGGAACTGGCCTTCACGGCGAGCGACCTGGCACAGGTGCGCTTCGCCGTCTCACCGATGTGGCAGGTCGTGACCAGCTTCCGGCTGCTGTCCGCCCGCACCGACGCCTCCCCGCTGCACCGGCCCTGGACCGAGCAGGTCCGGCCCCGGGTGGCGGCCGCCGGGCTGGACCGGGGCTGGCTCGCGGAGCTCGTCCCGCCGACCGGCTTCTTCCCGTACTTCCTGAACCCCGCCCCCACCGGCCCCGCCCCCACGCTGGCCGGGGAACTGGCCGCGATCGGGGCCGCCCCCGCCGAGCGGGTGCGCCGCGACCTCGACCACCTCGCACACCACCAGGGACCCCCCGGTCCCCGGCTGCGCTCCCTGCACCACGACCCGCCGGCCCGGCTGGCCCGCGTCACCCAGGAGATCGGCGCCTACTGGGACCTGGCGCTCGCCCCCTACTGGGCGCGGATCCGCGCGGTGCTCGACACCGACGTCCTGCACCGGGCCCGCCGGGTCGCCGCGCACGGCGCGGGCGAGGTCCTGAACGAACTGCACGCGTCGGTGCGGTGGGACGGCAGCGCGCTCCACCTGACCCGCCGCGGCAGGCCCATGCCGCGGACCACCACCGGCCCGGGCATGCTGCTGGTCCCCTCGGCCTTCACCGGGCCGCGCCTGCTGACGACCCAGGTCCCGCCCGATCCGCCGCAACTCGCCTACCCCGCGCGCGGCACCGGCTCACTGTGGGCGCCCGGGCCCGCCGCCGACCCGGAAGCGCTGAGCGCCGTACTCGGCCGGTCGCGGACGCGCCTGCTGACCGAGCTGGACACGCCCGCGTCCACCACGCAGCTGGCCCACCGCACCGGTCTGTCCCCGGCCGCGGTCTCCCAGTACCTGGGCGCACTGCGGCGGGCCGGTCTGGTCAGCGCGCACCGGGCCGGGCGCTCGGTCCTGTACGCGCGCACGGCCGCCGCCGACACCCTGCTCCGGGCCGCCTCCGCCTCCGCCTCCGGCTAGACGCTCTCGCGCGGGCGGGCACGTACGGGCGCCGGCGTACCGGGGGGCCGCCGAACGGCGTACGGCGCGGGGGCCTTGCGTACCGCGCGGGGCGGGGCACCGCGGACCGGGCGGGCAGCCGGAGCCGGTCGGCGGCCCGCCGTGCGCGCACCCGCCGGTTCAGGCGTCCGGGGCCGCCACGCCGCAGTAGCCCGCGAAGGCGGTGAGGATCTCGTCCTCGGAGATCAGGCCGTCGCCGTCGGTGTCGAGGGCCGCCGCCACGCGGGTGGCCAGCTCCGGCTCGGTGCCGAGGACGCGCAGCACGCGCGCCGCCGCCTCCGGGCTGGTGCCCGGCCCGCCCCCGGCGTCCGCGTCCGCGGCCACCGCGATGACCGCGTGCAGGAAGGGGCGGGCGATCTCGGCGAACCGCTCTGGAGAGTCCCGCAGCCGCTTGGCCGCCCCGGTGATGAACTCCTCGCGGGTCACCCGCTGGTCACCGTCCACGTCGGCGATCCCGGCCATGCCCTGCCAGAAGGCCTCGGCGCCGTTGAAGACGGCCTGTCCCTTGTCGCATCGGGCCGCCGTACCGAATTCGGCCAGTACGGCCTTGGCGGCCGCGCTGAAGTCCTCGCGGTCGATATAGCCGTTGCCGTCCTGGTCGAAAGTGGCGAATCGGGCGGCGATCTTGCGCTCGTACTCTGCGCTGTCCATCTTCGGCTTCCGCCTTCACATGTGCGGTGGGGTTCAGATCAAGACAGGCGGAAGCGTACGGCCTCGGTGGCCTGCGCGTTAAGCGAAGTCGGCAAGCAGGTGGCCGCATCGAACCCGCGCACGGGAAGCGCGACGGGGCGCGTACGGATGTGCCCATGACGCAGCGTCGGGTCCTTTACCACGGAGGGTGCGCTTGCGGGGCGGGCTTGCCCCAAAACAGGCGCGCGGGCCATGTGCCCACTACATTCGAGGAGTCGACACACGGCTGGGGGCACGATGGCGAAGGACGCACCACCCCGCTGGGACCGCCGGATGCAGCAGCGGCTCGCGCGCGGGGAGGCCGCCGCGCTCGGAGAGCTGTACGACCGCTTCGCGTCGCTCGTCCACGGCCTCGCCCACCGCGTACTGCGCGACGAGAAGGCCGCGGACCGCATCACCCGCGAAGTCTTCGGCTACATCTGGGAGAACCCGGACGCCTACGACCCCAAGCAGGGCTCCATGCGTTCCTGGGTCGCCCGGATCACCCAGGGCCGGGCCGTCGCCCGGCTGCGCCAGGCGGAACTGGGCCGCGGCTCGCGCGAGGAACTGGAACAGAAGGTCCGCAGCGCCAACGTCGCCGCCCGCGCCGACTACATCGTCACCTCGATGCCCGCTCCCCTGCGGGCCGCCCTCGAACTCGCCTACTTCAAGCGGCGCGACTACCGCCAGGCGGCCGCCGATCTGCGGATCAGCGAGGACGAGGCGCGCCGCCGGCTGCGGCTCGGCCTGCAACTCCTGTCCACCGCCCACCACCTGCCGCAGGAAGACCTCTCCCCGCCCGGATACGGAAGCAGCCGATGAACGGCCCCGCCGAGTCACCCGACGACGCGTACGACGGGCGCGGCGACCGTTCCGGCGCCGGCGCGTGGATACCCGGCCCCCGCGGAGCCGCCGACGACTGGGACCGGCTGCCCCCGGTCACGTCCCTGCCGCCGGCGGCCGACCGCGAGCCGCCGGACGCCGACCCGGGGTCCCCGGAGGGGGACCGCGAGGCTGCGGAGGCCGACCGCGAGGTTGCGGAGGCGGACCCTGAACTGCCGGAGGCCGACGACCGGGAGCCGCCGCAGGCCCTCGGCGCCGAGCCGCCGCAGGCCGAGCCGGAGCCGCCCCCGGCCGCCGAACCGCCGCCTCCCGTGCGCCCCTGCGCGCCGCCCACGCACGCCGTGCTGAAGTCCCTGCTCGGCGCGTGGGCGCTCGCCGCGTGTTCGGCGGAGGAGACCGAGGCCGTCGAGGACCACCTCACCGCCTGCGCGCCCTGCGCCGACGAGGCGCTGCGGCTGCGCGACGCGGTCGGCCTGCTGCGCCCCGAGGAGAGCCTCGACCTCAAGCCGCTGCTGCGGTCGCGGGTGCTGGAGGACTGCCTGGGCAGGCGGCCGGCCCGGATCCCCGTTCCGGTGTGGGCGACCCCGTACGACACCGAGACGGCACGGCTCGACGCGCTGCTGCGGGACTTCGGCGACGCGGAATGGCACACGCCGGTGCGGCTGAAGTGGTTCCAGGACGAGGGTCCGCGGTCCCGGCGGACGACCGTGGCCGGGGTGATCGGCCACCTGCTGACCGTCGACGGCCTGATCGCGGCCGCCCTCGGGCTGGACGACCCGCTCGGCCCGGACGCGCCGCCCGGCCCCGCCGGACGCACCGAGCGGTTCTGGAGCTCTTCCCCGCACCCCGTCACCCGCCAGGTCCGCGAACCGTGGCGGGATCAGGGGCACACGCTGGTGCGGACCGTGTCCTTCGCCGGGCACGGGATCGCCGAGCTGGCCGTGGCCTACGGGGACTTCGCGCTGCCGCTGGGGGACGCCTTCCTGGAGCGGGCCTTCGAGTGCTGGGTGCACGCGGGGGACATCGCGGAGGCGGTGGACTACCCGTACGACCCGCCGTCCGGGCCGCACCTGCACCGCATGATCGACCTGGCGGCGCGGCTGCTCCCGGGCGCGCTGGCGGGCCGCCGCCGCGCCGGGCTGGCCGCCCCGCCCCGCCGCCTGGTCGCGGCCGGCGCCCCCGGCCGCACCCTGCACCTGGAGATCGAGGGGGCGGGCGGTGGCGGCTGGGACATCGCCCTGGACTCCCCGGCGGCGGCGACCTCCGCGGAACACACGGTGGCCGAGATCGCCCTGGACGGCGTCGAGTTCTGCCAACTGGCCGCGGGCCACATCTCCCCGCAGGACGCGGCGGCGGGCCAGCTCGGCGACCGCGAAGCCATCCGCGAAGTCCTCTTCGCCACGGCCTCCCTGAGCCGCCTGTAGCCGGGGCGCTCCAGCCCCGCCGGTGGCGCTGGAGCGTGCCCGGCGATGCCGGAGTTGGCCGGGCTCAGGTGAAGACGACCGTGCGGGAGCCGTTCAGCAGGACGCGGTGTTCGCTGTGCCACTTGACCGCCCGCGCGAGCGCCTGGCATTCGACGTCGCGGCCCACCGCCACCAGCTGGTCCGGCGTGACGTCGTGGGCGACGCGCTCGACCTCCTGCTCGATGATCGGGCCCTCGTCCAGGTCGGCCGTCACGTAGTGCGCCGTGGCGCCGATCAGCTTCACGCCCCGGGCGTGCGCCTGGTGGTACGGCTTCGCGCCCTTGAAGCTCGGCAGGAACGAGTGGTGGATGTTGATGATCCGCCCGCTCAGCGCCTTGCACAGGGTGTCGGACAGCACCTGCATGTACCGCGCCAGGACCACCAGCTCGACGTTCTCCGCCCGCACCAGCTCCAGCAGCTCGGCCTCGGCCGCCGCCTTCGTGTCCTTGGTGACCGGGATGTGCACGAAGGGCACCCCGTACGAACCGACCAGCTCGGCGAAGTCCGTGTGGTTGGAGACCACGGCCGCGATCTCGACCGGCAGCGCCCCGATCCGCGAGCGGAACAGCAGGTCGTTCAGGCAGTGCCCGAACTTCGACACCATCAGCACGATCCGCATCCGCTCGTCCGCGCGGTGGATCTGCCAGTCCATCCGGAAGGAGTCGCCGATGGCCGCGAAACTGGCCCGCAGCTTCTCCAGCGTCACCGGCGGCGTCGCCGAGAAGTGGACCCGCATGAAGAAGAGGCCCGTGTCGTGGTCACCGAACTGCTGGCTGTCCTCGATGTTGCACCCGGTCATGAACAGATAGCTGGACACGGCGTGCACAATGCCCTGCTTGTCGGGACAGGACAGGGTGAGTACGTACTGCTGGGGCTCGTTCCGGTCATTCCGGTCGTTCTGCTGCGGGTCGTCGCTCATGACCCGCAAGACTTTCACATCCGCGGCGCTCCCCGGATCATCACGCCGCCCGCGTGAGGATCCTCAGCACGTCGAGGGAGCGCGGCCGCGCGTCGGGGTCGTCCCCGTCGGCCGCCGCCAGCCGTACGTGCGCCTCGCGCGCGGCCCGGACCGCCTCCGGCCAGGCGTGGTGCTCCAGGTAGACGGAGACCGGGGCGTCGGGCCCGACCTGGTGCAGGATCCGCAGCACCCGCAGGACGGCGAGGTCCACGAGGGCCGCCTCCTGGGAGTCGCGGAAGATCGTGCCGACGTACTTCTCGGCGGACCAGTTGTCGAGCCAGGTGTCCTCGACCAGCCGGTAGACGGCGTCGGTGACGTCTCCGTAGCCGTCGAGACCGGCCAGCCAGGTGTCCTCCTGGAACGCCGGGTCGGAGAGCATGTGCAGAGCCGAGCGCACGTTGGTGCGCCAGCGCCACCACGGCATGTCGTTGAGGGCCATGCCGCCCATGGTGGAGGAGCGGCGGCCGCGGCGGGAAGAGTTCTTCGGACCTGGGTCGAATGTCACGCGTTCGATCGTACGTTCCCCCCGGCCGCGCCCCGGCGCCGCTCCCCGCCCGGCAGGCCGCCCCCTCCCGCCCGGCCGCGCACCCCGGCGACCCCCGCAATTCACGCGGGTGTCACCGGATGTTGTGTACACCTCACACTTCAGTTCCCCGGGGCCCGGAAGTGTGACGGGTCATGACCGACTGGCGAACCGCCTCACGTTCCCGCTCCCGCACGCTCCTGACCAGGGCGGTGACCACGGTGACGAGCACGGTGGCGGGTGCGTGTCTACTGACCGGCTGCGGACTGGTCCCCGGAGCCACGGGGGGCTCCGGCGGCACCATCACCGTCATGACCTGGGCCCCCGAGGGCACCAAGGCGACCAACATGGGCGGCATGCCCGCCATGGCCAAGGCCTACGAGCGCTGGATCAACGGCAAGGGCGGCATCAACGGCCGCAAGCTCCACGTCCTGACCTGCAACGAACACAACACCGCCGGCGGCGCCGCCGACTGCGCCCGGCAGGCGATCGCCGCCCGGGCCGTGGCCGTCGTCGGCTCGTACAGCCAGTGGGGCCGTGCCTTCATGGCCCCGCTCGAAGCCGAGGGCATCCCCTTCATCGGCGGCTACGGCGTCTCCGCCGAGGAGTTCCAGAGCACCCTGTCCTACCCCGTCAACGGCGGCCAGCCGGTCCTCCTCGCCGGGGCCGGGCACCAGCTGGGCAAGGCCTGCGACGACGTGGCGCTCGTACGGCCCGACACCCTCGCGGGCGACTCCATGCCGATCCTCCTCAACGCCGGGTTCAAGGCGGTCAAGCCGCAGCGCGAGGCCGCCGACGTCCGGGCGCCCGAGGACTCCGCGAACTACGTCGACGAGGCGCGCGCGGCCCTCACCGAGGCCGCCAAGAGCAAGGGCAAGGAGAAGGACAAAGACAGGGAGAAGACCGCCGCGGCGGCATCGGACAAGGGCGGGGGATGCGTGGCGGCCGTCCTCGGCGAGCGCACCGAGACCTTCTTCGACTCCTTCCGGCGCCTCGACACCCAGGCGAAGAAGCCGCAGCTCTCCTCCGTCCTCGGCAGCGTCAGCCAGTCCCTCGTGGACCGCACCGGCGGTAAGGAGAGCCAGTTCGAGGGCGCCTACGTCACCAGCTGGTACCCCGTCTCGGGCGACCCGCTGTGGCAGCCGATGCGCAAGGTCATCGCCGAGAACGCCTTCGGCGACAACCGGGTCAATCCGGACGACACCGGCACCCAGACCACCTGGATCGCCTACTCCGTCTTCAGCGAGATCGTCAAGCGCCTCGGCAAGGACGGGGAGGTGACCGGCCGCACGGTCTCCCGCGCACTCAACCACTCGCCGGGCGTCGAGACCGGCGGCCTCACCCCCGGCCTCAGCTGGCGCTACCAGGACATGCGCGCGGTCGGCGGGTTCCCCCGCATGGCGAACTGCCGGGTCACCTTCCAGGTCGTCCAGGACGGCCGGATCGTCGCCCAGCCCGGCGAGACCACCATGGACATGACCCAGACCCTGGAGGCGGCCCCGCGCTCCGGCTGAACCGCCGACAGGGGCCGGGGGGCGCGGGGACCCGGTCCCGCAGCCCCCGCGCCGCCCCGCGCCGCGCACGCGCACCCGGCACCCGCACCCGCTCAGAGCTGGGACTTGTCCCGCTGCGTGAGGCCGTACTGGGCCGCGATCTTGTTCCACATGGCCGCGGCCGACTCCTTGGCCTTGGTGGCCTCGCCGCTCGCCTTGTTGGCGTCACTGGCGTGGCCGGTGGTCTTGGCCTTGCCGTCCTTGCAGGTCTTGCGGTCGTTCGCGGCCTCGTCCGCCCAGGCCGCGTAGTGCTCGTCCGCCGAGCCCGAGGACTTCCAGGCCTTGGTGAGGGCCGCCGTCAGCTTCGCGTGGTCGGTCAGCTTGTCGGTCTTCACCTCCTGGAGCTTGGTGACCAGTTCCTCGCGCTTGCGGGCCGCGTCGCGCAGGTCGGTGGCGGCCTGCGCGAGGTTCTTGCAGTCCTTCACGTCGTCCACGGCGCGGATCACCGCGGCGCGGCTGTCGTTGCTGTCCGCGAGCACCTTGTCGAGCTGGACGGCCTGCGCGCGCGCCGGATCGACGGGCGCCTGGTCCGCCGGCGGCTTGGCCGAACCGGAACCGGCCGGCGCGCTCGGTACGGCGTCCACCGCGGCCGGGTCGTTGTTCTGGGCCTTGCCGTTGCCCAGCAGGGCGCCCACGCCCAGCCCGGCCACGGCCAGCGCGAGCACCGCGACCCCGATGACCACCGGCGACACCTTCCGCGCGGGCTCCGGCGGCGGCTGCTGGAAGGGGGCGGGCTGGTGGAACTGCGGGGGCGGCGGAGGCTGCTGGTGGCCGTGGCCGGGCCCCTGCGGGAACTGCGGCGGCTGCTGCTGGAACTGCGGCTGCGGCCTCGGGCGGCGCTGCTGGAACGGCGGCGCGGGCGGCGGCGCCTGGCTGCGCACCGGCTCCTGGACGGGCGGCAGCACCTGGGTGTGCCCCTGCTCGTCGCCGTACCCCGGCCCGGGTCCCGGCCCGGAAGCCTGCCCGGGACCCTCGCCACGGAACAAGCCGTCGAACACGTCCGGCGGCCCCTGGGCGGGCCCCTGCCCCTGCCCCCGGCCGGCACCCGCACCCGGGCCCGGACCCGCCGGAACCGGCGGGATGTACTGGGTCGCGGCCTCGTGCATCGCGGGCCCGGCCCCGGGTCCCGGACCGCCCGGACCGGGAGCACCCGGACCGGGACCGGCCTGCACCGGCGGGATGTACTGCGTCGGCGCCTCCATCGGCCCCGGCGCGCCCGGGACCGGCGGGATGTACTGCGTGGGTGCCTCCATCGGCCCCGGGTGGGCCGGGACCGGCGGTATGTACTGGGTCTCGGCCTCAGGGATCGGCGGGTAGCCGTAGCCGTGCGGCTGGCCCGGGCCCTCGTACCCCGGCCCCAGGACGTGGCCGGGCGGCGGCCCCTGGGGCGGGTACCCGTACGCGGGCGCGCCGGGTGCGGGCGCCCCCGGCGCGGGGGCCCCGTACACCGGCGGTTCGTACGCGGGCGCGTCGTACACGGGTGCTTCGTACACGGGGGGCTGGGGCTCCGCGGGATGCCGCGAGTCGCCGCCTTGTCCGCTCTGCGTCACCGGGACTCCTTCTCCGACCGTCCGAACCTACGGAACCGTCGGTCACGCTACCCGGTCACCCCCCGCGTCCGTTACGCCACCTGTGTCTCCAGCCGCGCGCTGAACTCCCTGACCGCCGCTTCCTCCCGGTAGGGATCCAGCCGCGAGCGGAAGTCGTCGAGGTACTCCGCGCCCCGGTTCGAGCGCAGGCCGGAGAGCAGGTCGACCGCCTGCGCGGCCGTGTGGCAGCCCTGTTCGACCTCGCGGCGCTGCACCTGCGAGGTCGCCAGCAGCAGCAGCCCGATGGCTCGTCTGCGGGCCTTGGTCCGGGGCAGTGCCCGCAGGGCCTCCTCCGCCCGCCGTCCCGCCGCGTCGGCCTGCCCCAGGTCACGGTGGCAGTGGGCGAGTTCGTCGGCCAGGTAGGCCTGGTCGAAGTGGCGGATCCAGACCGGGTCGTCGCCGGACTCCGGTTCGGCCCGCTCCAGCGCGGTCACGGCCCGCGAGGACAGCACCGCCGTGGCCCGGGCGTCGCCCAGCAGCGCGTGCCCGCGCGCCTCGGCGGCGTAGAACATGGCCTCGGCCCGCGGGGTGACCATCCCGCGCGTGCCCTCCTGCGCGGCCCGCGCCAGCTGCGCGATCTCCCGGGGATTGCCCAGTTCGGCCGCGAGGTGGCTCATGGACGCGGCGAGCACGTAGCCGCCGTAGGCCCGGTCGCCCGCCGCCTGGGCCAGGCGCAGCGCCTGGATGTAGTAGCGCTGGGCGAGCCCCGGCTGGCCGGTGTCCACCGCCATGTAGCCCGCGAGTTCGGTGAGCCGGGCCACGGCCGCGAAGAGCGCGCGGCCCACCGGCTCCCGGTAGGAGCCGCCGATCAGGCCGGAGACCACGCTGTTGAGGTAGTGGACGACCACGGGCCGTACGTGCCCGCTGCCGAAGCGGTGGTCGAGGTCGGTGAGGGCCTCGGTGGTCGCCCGGACCGCCTCGACGTCGGACATGCCGACGCGCGAGCCGCCCGTACGGGCCACCTGGGCGTCGGCCCCGGTGATCAGCCAGTCGCGGCTGGGCTCGACGAGCGCGGAGGCGGCCACGGTCGATCCGGACAGGAAGTCGCGGCGGCCCACGTCGCTGCGCCACAGCTCGCACACCTGCTCGATAGCGCCGACGACGGTCGGGGAGAACTGCAGTCCCACGCCCGAGGCGAGGTTCTTGCCGTTGGCCATGCCGATCTCGTCGATGGTGACGGTCCGGCCGAGTTTGCGCCCGAGGGCCTCGGCGATGATCCCGGGGGCCCGGCCGCGCGGCTGCTGGCCGCGCAGCCAGCGGGCCACGGACGTCTTGTCGTAGCGGAGGTCGAGGCCGTGCTCCGCACCACACATGTTGACCCGACGGGCGAGGCCGGCGTTGGAGCAGCCGGCTTCCTGGATGAGTGCCTGCAACCGTTCGTTGGGCTGACGGGCGACGAGAGGCCTGGCTGCCATGAGAAAACCCCCTGCTGGCCGCGGGTGATCGTGCGTGTGATCACTTCCCGGCTGATCTGCGAAGAATGCGGAACACCACCCGGAACGTGGTGAGTCGTACCCGGTCGTGCACTCGGGGCGTCACGTGAGCGGGCGGCGGCCGCCCTCCGGTCCGCTGCCAGGTGTCGCTACCCACCCCCCGGCTCCCGGTCCCCCGCGCGCCCCCGCCCGTGCACCGGTGCGCCCCACATGCAGGATCGATGCTCCCTCGAACGGCTGGTTTACGGCCGTAACTCCCGGTGACGGCGGGAGTTGTGCTGATCGTGGAAGAGACCATCGGAGTCACGGAGACCGCGCCCATCCCCCAGCAACGCGGTGAACAGCTGCTGGACCATGCCGTGCGGTACACGGAAGAGCGGCACTGGGACGTGTTCGCCGGCACCTGGCTGGAACCCGGGGACGGCCGGGAGGTCTGCTCCTGCGGGGTCGCCACCTGCGAAAGGCCCGGCGCGCACCCGGGGGTGAAGGAGTGGGCGGCCCTCGCGTCGGGCAGCGCGGTCCGGGTCCGCCAGCTGTGGTCGCGCCAGCCCGCCGCCTCGATCCTGCTGCCCACGGGACGCACCTTCGACGCGATCGAGGTCCCGGAGGTGTCCGGCTTCCTCGCGCTGGCCCGGCTGGAGCGGCTCGGGCTCACCATCGGGCCGGTGACCGCGACCCCGGACCGGCGGATGCAGTTCTTCGTCCTGCCCGGCGCCGGCGCCAAACTCCCCGACCTGCTGCGGAAGCTGGGCTGGCAGCACGCCTCGCTCGACCTCGTCGCACGCGGCGAGGGGGACTACGTCGCCGCCCCGCCCACCCGCTACGGCGGCAAGGGCCAGGTCCAGTGGGTCCGCCGCCCCACCCCGGCGAACCGGTGGCTGCCCGACACCGAGGAGCTGATCGACGTACTGGCCTACGCGTGCGGGCGCGAGGCGGCCGCGGCCCGGGCCCGCCAGGGCTGACCAACCGGCGCTGACCGGCCGGGGGTCGAAATGTCCTGGCCAGTACATTCGGCCCTTCAACTGCCGCTGCCTGCCCTCGTAAGGTGAACTCGACCCACGGGGACAGAACGAGAGGCAGGGCGCGATGCCGGACCAGGCATTGTCGACGGGGGACACGGCACAGGTGGCCGCCCCCGCCGTACGGATCGAAGGGCTGTGGAAGCGGTTCGGCGAGCAGATCGCGGTCGGGGGGATCGATCTGGAGCTGCCCGCGGGGCAGTTCATCGGTCTCGTCGGACCGAACGGCGCCGGCAAGACCACCACGCTGTCGATGGTGACCGGGCTGCTGCGCCCGGACCAGGGCCGCGTCGAGGTCGCCGGACATGACGTATGGCAGGACCCGGTTCAGGTCAAATCCCGGATCGGCGTGCTGCCGGAGGGGCTGCGGCTCTTCGAACGGTTGTCCGGGCGGGAACTGCTCGGCTACATGGGCCGGTTGCGCGGGTTGCCGGGCCCGGAGACGGACAAGCGGGCGACGCAGCTGCTCGACGTCCTGGACCTCGCGGGCTCCCAGCACAAGCTCGTCGTGGACTACTCCACCGGCATGCGCAAGAAGATCGGCCTCGCGGCCGCCCTGCTGCACAACCCCGAAGTGCTTTTCCTGGACGAGCCGTTCGAGGGCGTGGACCCCGTGTCGGCGCAGACCATCCGCCGGGTGCTGGAACGTTACACCGCCTCCGGCGCCACGGTCGTCTTCTCCTCGCACGTGATGGAGCTGGTCGAGTCGCTCTGCGACTGGGTCGCCGTCATGGCGGCCGGGCAGATCCGCGCCGCCGGCCCGCTGGACACCGTCCGGGGCAGCGCTCCCAGCCTGCAGGACGCCTTCCTCGAACTGGTCGGCGCGCACGGTCTCGACACGGGCGAATCGCTGGACTGGCTCGGCGGCGGGGCGGCCGCCCGATGAGCGCGGCCACGGCGCCCGTCGCCGGCTCCGGGACGGGAACGGGGGCGGGCCGGGGGAACGGCTCCGCCGAGGTCCCGCTCACGGCGGTCTTCGTCCGGCTCAAACTGTCCCTGCTCCGCAACGGCCTCCGGGGTTCGTCGAAGCGGAAGGCGGCCTACCTCGGCACGCTGGTCCTGGCGCTCGTCGTCGGCGGGTTCCAGATGTTCGGCCTGGCCCTGCTGCGCGGGAACGCGCACGCGGGCACGGTCGTGGTGCTGCTCGCCGCGATCCTGGCCCTGTTCTGGTCGGTGATGCCGCTGTTCTTCCCCAGCGGGGACGAGACCCTCGACCCGAGCCGGCTGGTGATGCTGCCGCTGCGGCCCCGGCCGCTGGTGCGGGCCCTGCTGGCGTCCTCGCTCGTCGGCATAGGACCGCTCTTCACGCTGTGCCTCGCCGTCGGATCGGCCGTCGCGGTGGCCCACGGACCGGCGGGTGTGATCGCCGCCGTCCTCGGGGTGCCGCTGCTGCTGCTCGGCTGCGTGGTCCTGGCGCGGGCGGTGGCCACCGCCAACGTCCGGCTGCTGAACAGCCGCAAGGGCCGGGACCTGGCCGTGCTCAGCGGGCTGCTGATCGCGATCGGCGCCCAGTTCGCCAACTTCGCCAGCCAGCGGCTCTTCCAGGACGGCGGCCTGAGCACCCTGGAACCCGCCGAGGCCGTGGTGCGCTGGCTGCCGCCCGCGACCGCCCTCGGCATGGTCGACTCGGTCAGCCGGGGCTCGTACGGGGTCGCCGCCGCCCAGCTCGCGCTGACCGTCGGCGCGATCGCGCTGCTGCTGCGGTTCTGGGAACGGACCCTCACCCACCTGATGGTCACCCCGGACGGCTCCACCCTCGCGGCGGCCGGTCCGGCGAAGAAGCGCGGCACCGGGCAGGCGGAGGGGGCCGGTTCCCGGTCCCTGCTGCCGGACGGACGGACCGGGGCGGTCATCCAGCGTGCCCTGCGGTACGCCGTCCGCGACCCCAAGACGAAGGCCGGCTGGGCGACTTCGCTGGCCGTCGGCCTGATCATCCCCGTCGCCAACGCCCTCCAGGGACAGGGTTCCGTCTACCTCGCCTGCTTCGGGGCGGGCATGCTCGGCGTCCAGATGTACAACCAGTTCGGGCAGGACACCTCGGCGTTCTGGATGGTCGCCCAGACCATCTCGACCCCGCGCGAGGCCTACGCCGAACTGCACGCCCGGGCCCTCGCGCTGGCCCTGGTCACCGTCCCGTACACGGTACTCGTGACCGTGGTGACGGCGGCGATGGTGGGCGACTGGACCGCCCTGCCGGAGGTCATCGGGCTCTCGCTGGCGCTGCTGGGCGCGATGCTGTGCGCGGGGGCGCTGGCCTCGGCCCGCTTCCCGTACTCCATCCCGACCGACGGCGCGTTCAAGAACGTCGCCCCGGGACAGGCGGGGCTGGCCTGGCTCGGCATCTTCCTCGGCCTGGTCTCCTCGGCCCTGCTGTGCGCACCGCTGATCGCGCTGACCATCTGGCTGCACGTGGCGGACCTGCACGGCGTTCTGTGGCTGCTGCTCCCGGTGGGCGCCGCCTACGGCACCCTGACCGCGTGGACGGGCCTACGCCTGTCCGCCCCCACCGTCGCCCGCCGCCTCCCGGAAATCCTGACAGCGGTAAGCAAGGGCTGACCCCCGGGCCCGGGCCCGGGCGGAGCCCGCATCCCAGCTCCGCCCGGACCCCCTCCCCCAGCCCGTCCGGCGTTTGAGGACCGGGTCCGGACGGAGCCCGGGGAACGGAGGAAGGGCGGGTCGGGGACGACTCCGCGCAGCGGCCCGCCCCCGGCCCGCCCGTCAGGCAGACGCCCGGACCCCGTCGAGGAACGGCTCCAGCACCGCCCGCCAAGCCCCGGGCTGGTCGTAGTGCACGTAGTGCCCGGCATCAGGAATCTCCGCATACTGCCCCGCCGGCAGCACCCGCACCATCTCCTGCGCCTCGGCCCGCCCCAACTCCCCGTCCAGCCCCCGCACCACCAGCGTCGGGCACCGGACCTGCGCCAGCTCCTCCCAGTGCGCGTCGTGCACCCACGTCTCCCGCGCGGTGAGCATCTGCCGACGGGAGAAGAGCGGGCGCCATCCGTCCTGCGCCTGGTGCATGACCTCGGCGAAGAAGGCGCCGCGCCCGGGATCGGGCCGCTCGACCCGGGGATCGTCCTCGCCGAACCAGCGGCGGGCGGCGTCCTGCGTGGGGAACGGCAGGGGCCACCGGTGGAACCACTCCTCCCACTCCCGCTGCGAGGCCGCACCGAGCGCGGAGGCCCGCATGTCACAGATGACGAGGGCTTCGACGAGGTCGGGCCGGCGGGCGGCGAGCTGCCAGGCGGTGAGGGCGCCCATGGAGTGCCCGATGAGCGTGACGGGAGCCAGGCCGAGCTGTTCTACGGCGGCTTCGGCGTCGGCCACGAAGGCCTCGCGGGCGAAGGCGGCCGGGATGTCCGGTCCGTTGGCCAGGCGTTCGCTCTGGCCGTGGCCGCGCTGGTCGAGGGCGACGACGCGGCGCCGCTCGGCGAGCCAGCGGGCAGTACCGGCCCAGTGGAAGGCACGGCCCATCAGGCCGTGGAGTAACAGCACGCCGGAGCCGGGCCCCGGTACGGATCCCGGTGCGGATCCCGGTGCGGATCCCGGGTCGGACCCGGAACCGGCACCGGAGCCGGACCCCGCGGCCCCCGCCCCCGCGTCCTCGCCGAGGGCGCCTGGGGCGGCGGGTTCCCGGAACTCCCAGGCCGCGAGGCGTACGCCGTCGGACCCCGTTACATCGAAGCGCTGTACCACCGCAGATGCACCCCCTTCGCTCCCCGCCAGACTATCGAACCCGCATTCGAAAACTGCCTTCTCGACCGCAACACCACTCTTTCGAATGACCTTGCTCAAGGATTGGCCGCCGCTGCCGAGGGGAGATCTTCAACGGGAGGCGGGCCGCTCGGGGAAGACGGTCCGAGGGGATGACCTTGAGAGCTCGGGGCTCCGGGTCACAAGGGGAGGACCGGTCCCGGTGCCGTGAGGCACCGGGACCGCCCCCACCGCGAGCGCTACCCCGCCCGGGAGATCCCGACGGTCACCGCTTGGCCACGAACACGTGCGAGGCGACTTCCGCCTCCAGCTCGGCGGCCTCGCCGCCACTGCCCACCAGCACCCCGCCCGGCGACTCCGTCACGCTGACGACCGAGCCGGGCTGCACGCCCGCCCGCCGCAGCGTGTACATGAGCTGGGCGTCCGTCTGGATCGGCTCACCGATCCGCCGCACGACCACGGTCTTGCCGTCGGCGCCCGGGTCCAGCTCCGCCAGGCTCACCATGCTGTCGTCGAGGAACGGATCCGCCTCGGCCTTCTCGCCCAGCTCCTCCAGGCCCGGGATCGGGTTCCCGTACGGCGACTCGGTCGGGTGGCGCAGCAGCTCCAGCACCCGCCGCTCCACCGCTTCGCTCATCACGTGCTCCCAGCGACAGGCCTCCGCGTGCACCTGCTCCCATTCGAGTCCGATCACGTCGACGAGGAGGCACTCGGCCAGCCGGTGCTTGCGCATCACGCGCGTGGCCAGCCGCCGCCCCTCCTCCGTCAGCTCCAAGTGCCGGTCGCTGGCGACGGCCACCAGGCCGTCGCGCTCCATGCGTGCCACCGTCTGGCTGACCGTCGGGCCGCTCTGATCGAGCCGCTCCGCAATCCGGGCGCGCATGGGGACCACGCCTTCCTCTTCCAGCTCGAGGATGGTGCGGAGATACATCTCCGTGGTATCGATCAGTCCGGACATTCGTGCCCCTCGGGATATCGTGCGCTGGCCCTGCACCCAATTCTGACGCATCAGGCCGACAACCGTCCCGTGCCGGAGGGCAAGGGCCGCCCCGGGCCCCCTCGGGGCCCCCGCCGCCGGATTGACGCCGGTATTGACACGCCCTTGGTCCAGACCGCACGGTGAGCGGCGGACACGGACGCACCCCACCCCCGGAAGGGCCCCTCAGCGCATGAGCGAGAGCAAGCTGGCCGGTCAGTTCATCGATGCCGCCATCGGCCTCCTGGAACGGGTGCGTGAAGAGGAGTCCTCGAACATCGCCGGGGCCGGCGCCGTGATCGCCGACGCCGTCGCCGCCGGAAACCGGCTCTTCGCCTTCGGCGCCGGACACTCCTCCCTCCCCGCGATGGACGTGGTCTACCGGGCCGGCGGCCTCGCGCTGATGAACTTCCTCGCCGTCCCCGGCACCGCCGGCATCGACGTCATGCCCGCGACGCTCGGCAGTGCGCTGGAGCGGGTGGACGGGCTGGCCGCAGCGGTCCTGGACAGCAGTCCGGCCGCCGACGGCGACGTCCTCGTGATCATCTCCCTCTCCGGGCGCAACGCCCTGCCCGTCGAGATGGCGATGAACGCGCGGGCCATCGGCCTCAAGGTGATCGGCGTGACCTCGGTGGCCTACGCGACCGAGACCCGTTCGCGGCACGCCTCGGGCACCTTCCTGCGGGACCACTGCGACATCGTCCTCGACAGCAAGATCGCCGTGGGCGACGCCGAGCTGAGCCTGGAGGGCATCGACGCCCCCTTCGCCCCGGCGTCCACGGTCGTCACCAGCGCGATCATGCAGGCCGTGATGGCCGCGGCGGCCGGCGAGCTCGCCGCCCGCGGCATCGAACCCCCGCTGCTGCGGTCGGGCAACGTCGACGGCGGCCACGAGTGGAACGGCCGCGTCATGCAGGAGTACGGGGACCGCATCTTCTTCCGCCACTGAGCCCGCCCCTTCCGGCTACGCTCCCCTGACCGCGCGCCCGCCGAGGGCCCGCACGGGTGGGGGAACGGGAAACATGGAACAGGGGTCCGCGGTCACCGCACCGGGGGGACAGAGGGAACAGGTGTGCCCGCACTGCGCGGCGCCGCTCACCGCCACCGACGAACGGTTCGTCGTCTGGTGCGCGGCCTGCGACTGGAACGTGGACCCCGGCGCGCCGGACCCCGGGCCGGGCCGGCTCGCCGCGTCCCGCCGCCGGCTGGCGCTGCGGCACGGCACACAACTCGCCGCCGCGATGGCGGGGGAGGGCGCGGGCCCCGGCCGGCCGCTCCGGGACTCGGCCTCGCTGACCGCCCTCGCGCTGGCCGTGCTGGTGCACGGCTTCACCGCGGCGCTGCTGGTGGCCGGGCTGCTGCTGATCGTGCTGGGCTGGGAGACCGGGATCGAGCCGGTCGAAGGCCTCGTCCTGCTCGCGGTGGCCGTCGCCCTGCGGCCCCGGTCGGGGCGGCTGCCGGACGGCGGGCCGGTGCTGCGCCGCCCGGACGCGCCCGAGCTGTTCGCGCTGATCGACGAGGTGGCCGCCGTCACCGGCACCACCGGTGTGCACGCCGTCGCGGTGAGCGGCGACGTCAACGCCGCCGTGACGACGTACGGGATCCGCCGCCGCCGGCTGCTGATCCTGGGCCTCGGCCTGTGGGAGGTCCTCGGACCGCAGGAGCGCGTCGCGCTGCTCGGGCACGAGCTGGGGCACTTCGCCAACGGGGACCTGCGGCACGGGGCGCTCACCCACGGCGCGCTGCGCTCCCTGGCCCTCTGGGTAACCGCGCTGGCGCCGAGCCGGGCGACCACCGTGTGGGACACGCTGTTCAACATCGTGGGCTACCTCCCGCGCTGCGCGGCGTACGGCCTCCTGCTCCTGCTCGACCGCCTCACCCTGCGCGCCTCCCAGCGGGCCGAGTACCAGGCGGACCTGGGCGCCGCGCGGGCCGGTTCGACCGCGGGCGCGGTCGGCCTGATGGACCGGCTGCTGGTGAGCGGGTCGGTCGAGGTGGAGCTGCGCCGGGAGTCCGTGGCCGCCCAGATGACCGGCGGGCGGGCCGGGCACGCCGCCCGGGAAGTCGCCGAGCAGGGGCTGTGGGAGCGGATCGCGGCGCACCTGGCGTCCGTACCGGAGCACGAGTACGAGCGGCTGCGCCGGGTCGCCGCCCTGCGCGGGCACAGCGTGGACGACACGCACCCGCCCACGCACCTGCGCCGCCAGTGCCTCGAACGGCGTCCGCCCGAGCGGGCCCGGGTGGGCTACGACGGGCGGCGGGCCGCCGCGGTGGCGGCGGAACTCGCGCCGGCGCGGGCGGCGGTGGCGCGCGAGGTCATCCGCCACCACGCGGGCTGACCGGGCGGGCGGTCCGTCCTCCGCTCACACCGCGGAGGTCGACAGGGCCAGGTCCATCGCCACCCGGGAGGCGACCTCCTCCGCGTAGGCGGCGTCCACCCGGTCGAACGGCGGACGGGACGGGCCGCGCAGGAACGTCAGGACGCCCAGGCTCCGGCCCCGGCTGCGCAGCACCACGCACAGCCCGTGCGCCGCGCCCCGCGGCCAGTGGCGGGCGCCGGCCCAGCCCTCCCCCGCCGCGCCGTCCGGCGCGCTGGCCCGCACCGACCCGATCCGGTCCAGCGCCTGGAGCGCCGGGTGCCCGGGCTCGTAGCGCACCGGGATCGCCCCCGGCCCCGGCAGCAGCGGGCCCGCCGCGGGCACCGCCCCCGTCGGCGACACGGGCGAGCGGACCAGCCGCGCCCCGTCCGCGGCCAGTACGTCGATCAGCGCGTGGTCCGCGAACCCGGCCAGCGCGAACTCCAGCCGGACCGCGGCCGCCTCCGCCGGCTCCTCGCACTCCCCCGCCGCCCGGCCCGCCCGGTGCAGCTGCTGGGAACGGAACCGCAGCTGCGCGGTGTCCAGTTCGGCCTGCCGGGCCTCGGTGACGTCCTGGAACAGCCAGCCGACCCCCAGCGGCACCGGCTCCTCCGCCAGCGGCGAGGCCAGCCGCAGGAAGCCGCTGCGCCAGCAACGC
Organism: Streptomyces sp. NPDC043876; assembly: GCF_056435825.1. Lineage (NCBI taxonomy): Bacteria > Bacillati > Actinomycetota > Actinomycetes > Kitasatosporales > Streptomycetaceae > Streptomyces > Streptomyces sp. NPDC043876. The sequence continues at coordinate 872,217 of NZ_JBWKDV010000001.1, forward strand.
CGCCGCAGGCCCGCGGACGTCCGTACCGACACCCACAGCTCTACCGGCCCGGGCGGCGGCCCCTCGGCCAGGACGTGCTGGAGCGCGCCCTCCAGCTCCTCCACGCCCTGCGCGAGCAGTTCCCCGAGCGGCCGCCCCAGCAGCGCGGTCCGCCCCGAACCGAAGGCGGTGGCCGCCCGCGCGTTGACCACGGCGGGCCGCAGGTCCACGTCGACGAGCACGACCCCCCAGGAGGCGTCGTCCAGCAGCGCCTCGCTGAGCGCGATGGAGCGCTCCAGGTCGATCTGCGCGTGCACCTCGCTGAACGCGCAGTACACCCCGGCCGGCTTCCCGTCCGCGCCCGGCACCCCGGCCGACTGGGTCCGTACGAGCACCCGGCCGCCGTCCTTGGTGAGCAGCGCGAACTCGTGCACCTGCCGGCCCGGAACGTCCTGCGCCGCCATCAGCCTGGCCTCGACGTCCTGCGCGTCGGCGGCCCGCGCCGCCCACCCGGCGAACCCCCGCCGCCCCACGGCCTCGGCGGCCGACCACCCGAGGATCCGCTCGGCCTCACGGTTCCAGTGCGTGATCACCCCGTCGGCGTCGAACGCGCAGAGCGCCGCGTCCATCCCGTCCAGCAGCGCGGCGAGCAGATCATCGGTGGTCTCACTACGTCCGAAAGCACTCACCTGGGACCCCCTGCAGGTGTTCGCGTGTGCGGCACGTCAGATCATTGAACTGGAACGTGACGCAGCCCACACCTGATTCACCGGATTCCCCCGAATTAAATCGCTTGAGGGGGGCGCGGCGCCGTCCTAGGCTTGCCGTACACGAGAAGGGAGGTGGTTCCGGAAATGTCTGGCAACCGGACGCGTGAGGTGACTGCGGGCTGACGCCCGTTGTCGTACGCACCCAAGCAGTGCAGTGCCGACAAGGTTCGTCGGCGCCAATCCACAGCAGTCACCCGACCCGCGGGCTCGCCGGTACGTCCGGCCGGCTTCTCTCACTGCAGGAGAGAAACCCGAGCCCGCGGGTCGTCTGTTTTTCCCGGCCGCCGGGGCGGGGCGGCGGGCTACGGGCAGAGGCGCTCCACGCGCCAATTCTCGCCGTCGAGGACGTATTTCAGCCGGTCGTGCAGGCGGTTCGCGTGGCCCTGCCAGAACTCGACCTCCCGCGGGACCACGCGGATCCCGCCCCATTCCGGCGGCACCGGTACCTGCTCCCCCTCCGGGTAGCGCCGCGCGAGTTCCTCGTAGCGGCGGTCGAGCTCGGCGCGCGAGGAGATGACCCGGGACTGCTCGCTCGCCCAGGCTCCCAGCTGCGAGCCGTGCGGGCGCGAGCGGAAGTAGGCGGCGGTCTCGTCCCGGCCGATCCGCACCGTGCTGCCGGTGACCAGGACCTGGCGGGCGATCGGGTGCCACGGGAAGAGCAGGGCGGCGGAGGGGTTCGCGGCCAGTTCCGTGCCCTTGCGCGAGCCGTAGTTGGTGAAGAACACGAAGCCGCGGTTGTCGAACTGCTTGAGCAGCACCGTGCGCGAACTGGGCCGCCCGTCCGGGGTGGCGGTCGAGAGGACCATCGCGTTCGGCTCGAAGAGGCGCGCGTCGGCGGCCTGGCGGAACCACTGCCCGAACTGCTCCATGGGGTCCGCGGCGAGGGCGTCCTCGGCGAGGATCTCCGAGCGGTAGTGCATCCTCATGAGGGCGGGGTCGAGATCCTTTTCTGTCACCCCGCCATCCTGCCGCAGGAGGACTTCCGGGGGTGTGCCGTATGTCACGCTTCCGCAGGACATCCCGAGCGGACAAAATCTTGGGGCCGGTCCGCTGGTTCCCGGGAGGGTGACCAACGGCCCCGCCGGGCATCAACGGGGATGACCGCGCCGGACCGCGAATCACGCCGGGAGCCGCGCGTGTTCGCATCTATCTGAGGAGCCGCCTGATGTCCGACTTCGTACCCGGGCTCGAAGGGGTCGTCGCGTTCGAGACCGAGATCGCCGAGCCCGACAAGGAGGGCGGATCCCTCCGCTACCGGGGGGTCGACATCGAAGACCTGGTCGGTCACGTGTCCTTCGGGAACGTCTGGGGCCTGCTGGTCGACGGTGCGTTCAACCCGGGCCTGCCCGCCGCCGAGCCCTTCCCCATCCCGGTGCACTCCGGGGACATCCGGGTCGACGTCCAGTCCGCGCTGGCCATGCTGGCGCCGGTGTGGGGCCTCAAACCGCTGCTGGACATCGACGAGGCCACCGCCCGTGACGACCTCGCGCGCGCGGCCGTGATGGCCCTGTCGTACGTCGCCCAGTCCGCCCGCGGCCAGGGCCTGCCCATGGTGCCGCAGAGCGAGATCGACAAGGCCGACTCCGTCGTCGAGCGCTTCATGATCCGCTGGCGCGGCGAGCCCGACCCCAAGCACGTCAAGGCCGTCGACGCCTACTGGACCTCGGCCGCCGAGCACGGCATGAACGCCTCCACCTTCACCGCCCGTGTCATCGCGTCCACCGGCGCCGATGTCGCCGCCGCCCTGTCCGGCGCCGTCGGCGCCATGTCGGGGCCGCTGCACGGCGGGGCGCCGTCCCGGGTGCTGGGCATGATCGAGGAGATCGAGCGCACCGGTGACGCGGTGGCGTACGTGAAGAAGGCCCTGGACAAGGGCGAGCGGCTGATGGGCTTCGGCCACCGCGTCTACCGCGCCGAGGACCCGCGCGCCCGCGTGCTGCGCCGCACCGCCAAGGAGCTGGACGCGCCGCGCTACGAGGTGGCGGCGGCGCTGGAGAAGGCCGCGCTGGAGGAGCTGCACGCGCGGCGTCCCGACCGGGTGCTCGCGACGAACGTGGAGTTCTGGGCGGCGATCATGCTGGACTTCGCGGAGGTCCCGGCGCACATGTTCACCTCGATGTTCACCTGCGCCCGTACCGCCGGGTGGTCCGCGCACATCCTGGAGCAGAAGCGCACGGGCCGCCTGGTCCGGCCGTCCGCGCGCTACGTCGGCCCGGGCTCCCGCGCCCCGCAGGCCGTCGAGGGCTACGGCGACATCGCGCCGTAACCCGCCCGTCCTCGGGCCCGCCCCCGGTCAGTCCGGGGCCGGGCCCAGGGCGGTGTCCAGGATGGCCGCCCACTGGGTGACCACCCGTTCCCGGCGGGCGGTGTCGTCGGTGAGGACGTTCGCCAGGCCCAGCCCGCGCGACATGTCCAGGAAGCCCTGGACGCTCTCCCGCACGCCGGGTACGGACTCGTCGGCGCCCAGGAGCTCCACGGCGATGCGGTGGGTCTCGCGCCCGACCTTGGCCTCCAGTTCGACGACCGGGGGCCGCAGCTGCTCCTCGTTGGAGGCGGCCACCCACAGCTGGAGGGCCGCCCGGAAGAGCGCGCCCGTGTACAGGTCGACCACGGCGTGGACGACCTCGGCGCGCGGCGCGGGGGCCGTGTGGAACAGCTCGCGCAGGGCGGTGGAGCGTTCCTCGGCGACGTACTGGACAGCGGCCGTGAACAGGGACTCGCGGGTGGGGAAGTGGTGCTGGGCCGCGCCCCGGGAGACGCCGGCGCGCTCGGCGACCACGGCGACGGTGGAGCCCGCCCAGCCGTGTTCGGCGAGGCAGGAGACGGCCGCCTCCAGGAGGTGGCGGCGGGTGACCCGGCTGCGGGCCTGCTTGGGTCCGGCGTGGGTCGGGCGGGCGCCCGGCCGGCCGGGGTCGGTCATGACGCCCATGACGGGTCCCGGCGCTCGAAGAGGGCGGTGATGCCCTCGCGGGCCTCGGTGGAGCCGAAGAGGGACGCGGACAGCTCCGTCAGCCGTGTTCCGTCCCGCTCCAGGGCCGCTCGTACCGGCGCGGTGACCAGTGCCTTCGAGGCGGCGAGGCCCTGCGGGGAGGCCTTGCGCAGCCCGGCGAGGACCGGTTCGAGGGCGTGGTCGACCTCGTCTGCGTGCAGGGTGAGCAGGCCGATCCGGGCGGCCTCGGCCGGCCCGAAGCGCTCGGCGGTGAGGAAGTAGCGGGCCGCGGCCCGGGGGTCGAGCCGGGGCAGCAGCGGGATGGAGATGACCGCCGGGGCGAGGCCCAGGTGGCTCTCGGTGAAGGCGTACGAGGACTGCGGGCCGCCGGCGGCGATGTCGCAGGCCCCGAGCAGCCCGAGGCCGCCGGCCCGGACGTGGCCGGTCACCCGGGCCACGACCGGCTTGGGCAGCTCGGCCAGTTCGCGCAGGAGGGCCAGGAAGTCCTCGGGTGCGAAGGGGTTCTTCAGGTCCGCCCCGGCGCAGAAGGTGCCGCCGGTGTGGGTGAGGACGATGGCCCGGACCGCCGGGTCCGCTCCCGCCGCGGCGAGGGCGGCGCGCAGCTCGCCGACGAGTTCCGCGGAGAGCGCGTTGCGGTTGCCGGGTGAGTCGAGCGTGAGGGTGGTGATGCCGCGGGTGTGCGCGGATCCGACGATCGGGGTCATGTCCGTTCCTCCGGCCCTTTCCGTTGCGGTGCGGCGTGCTAGTACGACTTGGGCAGGCCCAGGGTCTGGTGCGAGACGAAGTTGAGGATCATCTCGCGGCTGACGGGTGCGATACGGGCCACCCGGGACGCGGTGATGAGGGAGGCGAGTCCGTATGCGCGGGTGAGGCCGTTGCCGCCCAGCGTGTGGACGGACTGGTCCACCGCCCGTACGCAGGCCTCGGCGGCAGCGTACTTGGCCATGTTGGCGGCTTCTCCGGCGCCCGCGTCGTCTCCGGCGTCGTAGAGGTGGGCGGCCTTGCGCATCATCAGGCGGGCCAGTTCGAGTTCGATGTGCACGGCTGCCAGGGGGTGGGCGATGGCCTGGTGGGCGCCGATGGGCTCCTTCCACACCTGCCGGGTCCGGGCGTAGTCCACCGCTGTGGCCAGGGCGTAGCGGCCCATGCCAATGGCGAATGCGGCGGTCATGACGCGTTCGGGGTTGAGTCCGGCGAAGAGCTGGAGCAGGCCGGCGTCCTCGTCGCCGACCAGTGCTTCGGCGGGCAGCCGGACCTCGTCGAGGACGAGTTCGAACTGCTTCTCGGCAGCGTGGAGCTCCATGTCTATGACCGAACGGGTGAAGCCGGGAGCGTCCCGGTCCACGATGAAGAGGCAGGGCTTGAGGCGTCCGGTGCGGGCGTCCTCGGTGCGGCCGACGATGAGGGTGGCGTCGGCGATGTCCACGCCGGAGATGAAGACCTTGCGGCCGGTGAGCACCCAGTCGTCGCCGTCGCGGCGGGCGGTGGTGGTGATGCGGTGGGAGTTGGAGCCGGCGTCGGGTTCGGTGATGCCGAAGGCCATGGTGCGGCTGCCGTCGGCGAGGCCGGGGAGCCAGGCGCGCTTCTGGGCTTCGGTACCGAAGCGGGCGATGACCGTGCCGCAGATGGCGGGCGAGACCACCATCATCAGCAGCGGGCAGCCCGCGGCGCCGAGTTCTTCGAGGACGATGGAGAGTTCGGCGATGCCGCCGCCTCCGCCGCCGTACTCCTCGGGGAGGTTGACGCCGAGGTAGCCGAGCTTGGCGGCGTCGGCCCACAGCTCGTCGGGGTGGCGGCCCTCGCGGGCCACCCGGGCGAGGTAGTCGCGGCCGTAGCGCTGCCCGAGGGCGGCGACGGCGGCGCGCAGGTCGCGGTGTTCCTGGGATTCCACAACGGAATTGCTCATGCGGGCGGTTCCTCCTGGACGACGGCGAGCAGGGCGCCGAATTCGACCTGGCGGCCGAGGGCGGCGTGGAGCGCGGTGAGCGTGCCGGAGGCGGGCGAGACGATGCGGTGCTCCATCTTCATGGCCTCCAGCCAGAGCAGGGGCTGCCCGGCGGTGACGGCGGAGCCGGTGGCGAGGCCCTCGGCGATCCGCACGACGGTGCCGGGCATGGGGGCGAGCAGCGATCCGGGTCGGGTGCGGTCCTGGGGTTCGGCGAAGCGGGGGCGGCGGGTGAGGGTGTGCGCGCCGAGCGGTGAATCGACGTACACCTCGGGCTTGTTCGGTGCCTGTTTCACGTGAAACATCCGGTGGACCCCGTCGACGTCGAGGGTGACCGCTTCCGGTGCGGTGCTCACGACGCGCACGCCGGGGTGGTCCACGAGCTGCGGGGGGCCGCTGCGGGCGGGCCGGTAGCGGACCTCGTACTCCGTGCCGTCGGCGGTGTAGCGGCGCAGCTGCGGCTGGGAGGGGACGTTGCGCCAGGCACCGATGCGGGTGGCGAGGGGGGCGCCGGGGGCGGGGGCGGCTTCGGCGAGGGCGGCGGCGACGGCGGCGAGTCCGGCGTCGGGGGCCGCGTCGGTGAGGTCGGCGAGGTGGCGTGCGTAGAACCCGGTGTCGAGGCGGGCGGCGGTGAACTCGGGGTGGCGCAGGGAGCGTACGAGCAGGTCCCGGTTGGTGGTGAGCCCGTGGATACGGGCCCGGGCCAGGGCGCGGGCGAGCGCGCGGACGGCTTCGGCCCGGGTGGGGGCGTGGGCGATGACCTTGGCGAGCATCGGGTCGTAGTGCACCCCGACCGTGTCGCCGTCGGTGAAGCCGGTGTCGATCCGGATCCCGTCGCCGGGGACGGACAGGGTGTGCAGGACGCCCGCCTGGGGGCGCCAGTCGCGGGCCGGGTCCTCCGCGTAGAGCCGGGCCTCGACGGCGTGCCCGGTGGGCGGCGGGGGGTCCAGGGGCAGGGCGGCGCCTTCGGCGATGCGCAGCTGGAGGGCGACGAGGTCGAGGCCGAAGACGGCTTCGGTGACGGGGTGTTCCACCTGGAGGCGGGTGTTCATCTCCAGGAAGTACGGGCGGCCCTCGGCGGTGACGAGGAACTCGACGGTGCCCGCGCCCTGGTAGGACACCGCGCGCGCGGCGGCGACGGCGGCTTCGTGGAGGGTGGTGCGCAGGCGTTCGGGGAGGGCCGGGGCGGGGGCTTCCTCGATGACCTTCTGGTGGCGGCGCTGGAGGGAGCAGTCGCGGGTGCCGAGGGCCCAGACGGTGCCGTGGGCGTCGGCGAGGATCTGCACTTCGACGTGCCGGCCGTGCTCGACGTAGGGCTCGGCGAAGACTTCGCCGTCGCCGAAGGCGGACCTGGCTTCGGCCGCGGCGGCTTCCAGTTCCTCCTTGAGGGAGTCCAGTTCACGGACGACCCGCATGCCGCGGCCGCCGCCGCCCGCGGCGGCCTTGAGCAGCAGCGGCAGGTCGGCGGCCGTGGCGGTGGCCGGGTCGACGGGGTCCAGCAGAGGGACCCCGGCGGGGCGCATCAGCTCCTTGGCGCGGGTCTTGGAGGCCATGGCCTCGATCGCCTCGGGCGGCGGTCCGATCCAGAGCAGCCCGGCGGCACGCACGGCCCGGGCGAAGCCGGCGTTCTCGGAGAGGAACCCGTACCCGGGGTGGACGGCGTCGGCGCCCGCGGCGAGGGCGGCCTGCACGAGGAGGTCGCCGCGCAGGTAGGTCTCGGCGGGGGCGGCGCCGGGGAGCCGCACGGCCGCGTCGGCTTCCCTGACGTGCAGGGCGCCGGCGTCGGGGTCGGCGTACACGGCGACGGTGTCGAGGCCGAGGGCGCGGGCGGTGCGGAAGATCCGTACCGCGATCTCGCCGCGGTTGGCGACGAGGAGGGAGCCGATCGCCCGGGGGGCCGCGCTCGGGGCGGAGGGGATCTCGAGTGAGGTGGAGGTCGTGGAGGTGGTCATGTCGGGGCTCACATCCGGAAGACGCCGAAGCCGCCACGGGCGCCCTCGACGGGGGCGTTGTGGACGGCCGAGAGGCACAGGCCGAGGACGGTGCGGGTATCGCGCGGGTCGATGACCCCGTCGTCGTACAGCCGCCCGGACAGGAACATCGGCAGGGACTCCGACTCGATCTGCTGCTCCACGAAGGCGCGCATCCCGGCGTCGGCCTCGTCGTCGTACGGCTGTCCCTTCGCGGCGGCCGAGGCGCGGGCGACGATCGAGAGGACGCCCGCGAGCTGCTGGGGGCCCATGACCGCGGATTTGGCGCCGGGCCAGGCGAAGAGGAAGCGGGGGTCGTAGGCGCGGCCGCACATGCCGTAGTGCCCGGCGCCGTAGGAGGCGCCGATGAGGACGGACAGGTGCGGGACCTTGGAGTTGGACACCGCGTTGATCATCATCGCGCCGTGCTTGATGATCCCGCCCTGCTCGTACTCCTTGCCGACCATGTAGCCGGTGGTGTTGTGCAGGAAGAGGAGCGGGATGTCGCGCTGGTTGGCGAGCTGGATGAACTGGGCGGCCTTCTGCGACTCGGCGCTGAACAGCACGCCCTGGGCGTTGGCGAGGATGCCGACCGGGTAGCCGTGCAGGCTCGCCCAGCCGGTGACCAGGCTGGTGCCGTAGAGCGGCTTGAACTCGTCGAAGTCGGAGGCGTCGACGAGGCGGGCGATCACCTCGCGCGGGTCGAAGGGGGTCTTCAGGTCGGCGGGCACGATCCCGAGCAGCTCCTCCGCGTCGTACAGCGGCTCCGGGGCCGGCTGCGGCTCCGGGTGCGCCGGGCGGTGGTTCAGCCGGGCCACGATCCGCCGGGCCTGGCGGATCGCGTCCTCCTCGTCGAGGGCGTAGTGGTCGGCGAGACCGGAGGTGCGGGCGTGCATGTCGGCGCCGCCGAGCGACTCGTCGTCGCTCTCCTCGCCGGTCGCCATCTTGACCAGCGGCGGACCGCCGAGGAACACCTTCGACCGGTCTTTGATCATCACGGTGTGGTCGGACATCCCGGGGACGTAGGCGCCGCCCGCGGTGGAGTTGCCGAAGACGACGGCGATGGTGGGGATGCCCTCGGCGGAGAGCCGGGTGATGTCCCGGAAGATCGCCCCGCCGGGGATGAAGATCTCCTTCTGGGAGGGGAGGTCGGCGCCGCCGGACTCGACCAGGCTGATGCAGGGCAGCCGGTTGGCGCGGGCGATCTCGTTGGCCCGCAGGGCCTTCTTGAGGGTCCACGGGTTGGAGGCACCGCCGCGCACGGTCGGGTCGTTGGCGGTGACGAGGCACTGGACGCCCTCCACCACCCCGATCCCGGTGACCATCGAGGCGCCCACCGGGTAGTCGCTGCCCCAGGCCGCGAGCGGGGACAGCTCCAGGAACGGGGTGTCCGGGTCCAGGAGCAGCTCGATCCGCTCGCGGGCGAGCAGCTTGCCGCGCGCCCGGTGGCGGGCCGTGTACTTCTCGCCGCCGCCCGCGAGCGCCTTGGCGTGCTCGGCGTCGAGGGCTTCGATGCGCTCCAGGGCGGCGGCCCGGTGGGCGAGGTGGTCGGGATCGCGGGTGTCGACGCTGGTGCCGAGCCGGGTCATGGGCGGCTCACCTCCGGAAGGGACGGCGGGGGAAGAGGGGGGAGAAGGCTGACGGGGACGTCGAGATGGCGGACGCGCAGCCATTCGCCGAGCGCCTTGGCCTGCGGGTCGAAGCGGTGCCCGGAGGCGACCCCGTCGCCGAGGATGCCGGTGACGACGAAGTTCAGGGCGCGCAGTCCGGGCAGGTCGTGCCGGACGACCTGCAGGGTGCGGGTCTCGGGGAGCAGTGCGCGGAACAGGTCCACGGTGAGGGTGCGGCGCAGCCACTCCCAGGCGGCCGCGCTCTCCACCCACACCCCGACGTTGGCGTCCCCGCCCTTGTCCCCGCTGCGGGCCCCGGCCACCAGCCCGAGGGGGACGCGGCGGGTGGGCGCCGAGGGGGCGGCCGCGGGGGCCGGCGGGGTGGGGAGGGGCAGGGGGTCGGGGGCCCGTGCGGGGGGCGCGGGCGCCGGGAGGGCCAGGCGGGTGCCGTCGGGGAGGACCGCCACGTGGGGGACGGTGTCCGCAGGGAGGTGGGCGGAGCTGAACACCCCGTACGGCTGGGCCGGTCCCGGTGGGGCCGTCACGTGGAAACCGGGGTAGCTGCCCAGCGCCAGCTCGACGGCCGCGCCGGTCAGGGCGCGCCCGACCCGGTCGGCGGAGGGGTCCCGGACCACCAGGCGGAGCAGGGCGCTCGCCGCCTCCTGGGTGTCCGCGTCCGCGTGGTCGGTACGGGCGAGGGTCCAGCGGACGTCGGCGACGCCCTCCAGCACCCCGGCCAGCTGGGCCCGTACGAGGTCCGCCTTCGCCTCGATGTCCAGGCCGGTCAGGACGAAGACGACCTCGTTGCGCCAGCCGCCGATCCGGGTGATCCCGGCCTTGAGGGTCGGCGGCGGCGCCTCTCCCCGGACCCCGCCGATCCCGACCCGGTCCGGGCCCTCGTCGGTGAGCCGCACGGTGTCGAGGCGCGCCGTCACGTCGGGGCCGGCGTACCGGGCGCCCTGGGTCTCGTAGAGCAGCTGCGCGGTGACGGTTCCGGTGGTCACCGCGCCGCCCGTGCCGGGGTGTTTGGTGATGACGCTGGAGCCGTCCGCGGCGATCTCGGCGAGCGGGAACCCGGGGTGGACCGGGCGCGCGGGGCCGCCGTGGCGGGTGAAGAACGAGTAGTTGCCGCCGGTCGCCTGGGTGCCGCACTCCAGGACGTGCCCGGCCACCACCGCCCCCGCCAGCCGGTCGTGGTCCGCGGGACCCCAGTCGTGCCACCAGGCGGCGGGGCCGCTGACGAGCGCCGCGTCCGTCACCCGGCCGGTGACGACGACGTCCGCGCCCGCCCGCAGGCAGGCGGCGATCCCGGCGCCGCCGAGGTAAGCGTTGGCGGTCAGCACCCCTTCGGCGTACGGCATCACGTCATCGCCCTCGACGTGCGCGACGCGCACCGGTACGCCCGTCTTCGCGGCCAGGGCCCGCACGGCGTCCGCGAGCCCGGCCGGGTTGAGGCCGCCCGCGTTGGCGACGATCCGCACGCCCCGCTCGTGCGCCAGGCCGAGGCCCTCCTCCAGCTGGCGCAGGAAGGTCTTGGCGTAGCCGAGGCCCGGGTCCTTCAGCCGGTCGCGGCCGAGGATCAGCATGGTGAGTTCGGCGAGGTAGTCCCCCGTGAGCACGTCCAGCGCGCCGCCGGTCAGCATCTCGCGCACCGCCGCGAACCGGTCGCCGTAGAACCCGGACGCGTTCCCGATGCGCAGCGCGCGCCGCGCGCCGCTCACGCGGGACCACCGCCCGGCGCGCGGCCGGGACCGGCCGGGCCCGCGAAGGCCTGCGCGATGTCCAGCCACTGCCCGGCGTCGGCGCCCCGGGCCACCACGGCGAGGTCGGCGCGGTGGGCCCGCTGGGTCACCAGCAGGCAGAAGTCGAGGGCGGGCCCGCTGACCCGCTGCGCGGCGTCCGCGGGACCGTACGCCCATACGTCGCCCGACCCGTCGGGAGCGGTCAGCTCGACCCGGAACTCCCCGGCCGGTACGGGCAGTCCGCGCACGGCGAAGGCGTAGTCGCGGGCCCGCACCCCGATCCGGGCGACGTGCCGCAGCCGGTCGGTCGGTGTCCGGCGCACGCCGAGCGCGTCGGCGACGTCCTGGCCGTGCGCCCAGGTCTCCATCAGCCGGGCGCTGGCCATCGAGGCGGCCTTCATCGGCGGCCCGTACCAGGGGAACCGGGCGTCGGGCGCGGCCGCGGCGAGCGCCCGGTCCAGGGCTTCGCGGCCGGCCCGCCAGCCGGCCAGCAGCTCTCCGGGCGGGAGCGCGGCCCCCTCCCGCGCGCCGTCGTCGACGAAGCGGTCGGGCGCGGCGAGCGCCGCCGCGACCAGCTCGGCGAAGCCGTCGGCATCGGTGAGCGCCAGCAGCGACGCCCGGTCGGTCCACGCCAGCGGCGCGATCTGGTGGGCGACGCTCCACCCGGGCGCCGGGGTGGCCCGGGCCCAGTCGGCCTCCGCCAGCCCGGCGACCAGCAGGTCGAGGGCGCGCCCCTCCTCACGGAGATCGGCGTGGACGACTGCCAGGGCGTTGTCGGTGGTGCTGTCGGCGGTGGACGACGACTCGGGCACGGTGCGCTCCCTCGGGACCCCAGGACACGGCTGTGGGGGGAAGCGTGGCAGCGCACAAGAAAACAATCAAGCGTGCTTGCATTATTTTTGCCCGCCAGGATCGATTTCAGGAACGGGCCTGCTGAGCCGGTGCGTTGACGGAAGTCAGACCCTCCAAGCGCCGCAGGCAGCCCCGGCGCTGGACCACGGAGAGCCCGGCGACCGCCGCGCCCAGCGCCAGCCAGCCGGCCGGTCCGGCCGCCATGACCACACCGGTCAGGAGCAGCGGTCCGGCGGACTTCTGCACGGACTGGGCCATCCCCGCGACGCCCAGGTAGGCGGCCCGGGACCCTTCCGGGGCGAGCGAGACCGCCAGCTCCCAGGAGCTGACGGACCGGACCAGCTCGGCCGCGGTGACCAGCAGCGCGGCGCCGAGCAGCGCGACCGACGCCCTCCAGGCCCCGCCGCCGGTGGCCACGGCCACCGCGACGCAGCCCCCGAGCAGGGTGAGCCCGTAGAGGAGCACCACTGCGGCGGCCCGGCGCGGGCCCCGGAACCGGGCGGATACGCGCAGTTGGAGGACGACGACGAGCACGGTGTTGATCGCCAGGAAGGCCGGAACGATCGCGTGCGGCGCCGATGTGTGGCCGACGAGCCAGAGCGGCAGGCCCACGTTCAGGATCGAGTCGTCGAGGTTCATCGGGATGTCCAGCAGCACGAACCGCAGGTAGCCGCGATCGCGCCAGGGACTGCGCGGGGCGCCGGGCGCCGCGTCGGTCGAACGGGCCGCCACGTGCCCGTGGGCCCGGGGCTCGCGGGTGCGCCACACGAGGGCGGCGGCCAGGACGAACGACAGCGCGTTGCCGAGGATCAGCGCCGCGTACGCCGCCGCGCTCCCGACGGCGAGCCCGATCGCGGCGATCCCGGCCCCCACGGCCACACCGGCGTTGGCCGCGCTGCGCGTCAGCGCCTGGTACTCGGAGCGCCGATCGCCCGCGACCCGCGTGGCGAAGAGCATCTCCAGCGTCTTCGCAGCCCGGTCACCCAGGTACGTGACGGCGACCACCACCAGCAGCACGTCGAAGCGCGTGCACACGAGCATCAGGCACAGGGTCGCCACGCGCAGCAGATGGCACCCGATCAGCAGCGCCCGTACGGGAAACCGCCCGGCCAGCCACCCGGCCAACGGTGACCCGGTGATGCCCGCCACCCCGGCCACCCCGAGCAGCAGCCCCAACCGCCGCACGTCCAGCCCGACGACGAACGTGAAGTAGAGCACCGACGAGGCGGACCACACCCCGGACCCGGTCCGGTCCAGCAACTGCGCACCCAGCATGATGCGCGCGTCCCGCCCCCCGGGCGGGCGACGCAACTGCGCGAGCAGACCGTGTCGCGCCCCGAGCGTTGACCCGTCCCCCACTGCCGCCTCCGTATACGCCGCGGGCACCCCTCCAGGTCTCTTGACGTCAAGAGACCTGCTTGCGGAGGCAGCTTGCCGGGGATCTGTCTCGACGTCAAGATACTTTGGGGGGTTGGGGGGCCCGGCTGCGCCGGGTCGCGGCTGCGCCGCTCACGGGTAGGTTTCGAGCTTCGGGGTCGGGGATGCTCCGGGGGCTGCCCGTCAGTTCCACTGTCTTCCCGTGCCGGGGCGTCCTGTCAAGAGCGCTCCTTCGTCGCGTCGCTGCGCGATGGCCTGCGGCCACCCTTGACATGCCACCCCGTCCCGGAAAGCCAAGAACTGTCGGGCCGCCCCCGGGGGGAGGCATGGGGGAGGGTGCCCCTTGCATGAGGCCCGGCGCCCGGCCGCAGGCCGAATGAGTCCACGACCGACAAGAACGCACTCAATCGCTACGCGCTCCTCCGAGAGAGGCGTCTGCGAGTCGTTTTGGGCTGGCGAGGGGCGCGGCGGGGCTCAAAGCTCGGCTAGACGAGAGTCCACTCGGGTCAAGCAGCCGTCGACACTCAACAGCCTCTCAAGACGCCCCTTTTGTTGCGGTTTGGAACGCCACTCTTGGGGTGGACGGCTGCCAGACCCGCACCAACATCCATCTGGCCGAAGTCTCAGCCCCACACAGCCCGCTGACGCTTCTCTCGGAGGAGCGCGTAGCGATTAGGGGCGTTCTTTCCGCCCAAAGGGCGGCACCTAGGGCCCACTCGGCCTGCGGCCGGGCGCCGGGCCTCAGGCAACGGGCAGCCTCCCCCCTGCCTCCCCCCGGGGGCGGCCCGACAGTTCTTGGCTTTCCGGGACGGGGTGGCATGTCAAGAGTGGCCGCAGGCCATCGCGAAGCGACGCGACCGCAGGGAGCGCTCTTGACAGGACGCCCCGGCACGGGAAGACAGTGGAACTGACGGGCAGCCCCCGGAACCACCCCGACCCCGAAGCTCGAAACCTACCCACGAGCGGCGCAGCCGCGACCCGGCGCAGCCGGGCCCCAACCCCCTACCCCCGCGCCTGCGAGCGCACCGCCCCCATGCTTGCTGCGATCACCAGGGCGATCGCCAGGGCGTCCAGGCCCGAGAGGGCCTGGTGGAGGACCAGGAAGCCGGCGGTTGCCGCGATGGCCGGTTCGAGGCTCATCAGGATCGCGAAGGTGGGCGCCGGCAGGCGCCGCAGGGCGAGCATTTCCAGGGTGTACGGGAGCACCGAGGACATCAGCGCGACTCCGACGCCGAGCGCCAGCGTGCTCGGGACGAGCAGGGCCGGGCCCGCCTCGATGATCCCGAGCGGCAGCGACAGTACGGCCGCGACCGCCATCGCCAGGGCCAGTCCGTCCGCCTGCGGAAAGCGGCGGCCCGTACGGGCGCTGAAGACGATGTACGCCGCCCACATCGCGCCCGCGCCCAGCGCGAACGCGGCCCCGGCCAGGTCGAGGGAGCCGAAGCCGCCGCCCCCGCCGTGGCCGGACAGCAGCACGATGCCCGCCAGGGCGAGCCCCGCCCACAGCAGGTTCACCAGTCGGCGCGAAACGACGACGGACAGCGCGAGCGGGCCGAGGACCTCCAGGGTGACGGCCGGTCCGAGCGGGATCCGGTCCACCGCCTGGTAGAAGAGCCCGTTCATACCGGCCATGGTGATGCCGAAGGCAATCACCGTGTTCCAGTCGGAGCGCGTGTACCCGCGCACCTTCGGCCGGCAGACCAGCAGCAGCACGATCGCGGCCGCCGCCAGTCGCAGCGTGACCACGCCCGCCGCCCCGGCCCGCGGCATGATCATGACCGCGAGGGCCGCACCGAACTGCACCGACAGCCCGGCCGAGACGACCAGCGCCACCGGGCCGAACCGGGCCGCCTTGGCGGCGGGCGCGGCGGGAGCGGCAGCCGTGGGAGCGGTGGTGATGGCAGGGGTGGCGGGGGCAGCCGTGGTCGTCGCGGGTGAGGAGGGCGCGGAGGGGGGTACGGGCATGCTTCCAGGCTAAGGCGTCGGTAAGGAGCTTGCGATCGTGTCTTTCCTTACAGCCGTTCCTACAGCCGATCCCCAAACCTCTGACCCACCCCCTCCCCCAACCCCTCCGCCAGCAGTTCCGCCATGTGCATCGCCCGCCGTCCGCCCAGCTGGGCGATCTGGGTGCGGCAGGAGTAGCCGTCCGCGAGGAGCGCGGTTCCTTCGGCCGCCGCGCGCAGCGCCGGGAGCAGCTGTTCCTCCGCGCAGGCCACCGACACCTCGTGGTGGCCCGGCTCGAATCCGAAGTTCCCGGCCAGCCCGCAGCACCCGCCGCTCAGCTCGCCCGTCAGCCCGGCCCGCTCGCGCAGCCGTCGCTCCGCGCCGTCGCCGAGGACGGCGTGCTGGTGGCAGTGGGTCTGCCCGGCCACCGGGCGCTCCAGCCCGGGCGGCCGCCACCCCGGGGCGCGTTCCTCCAGGACCTGTGCGAAGGTCCGTACCGACGCGGCCAGCAGCGCCGCCCGCGGGTCGTCCGGGAGCAGCGCCGGGAGGTCGGTGCGCAGGGCCGCCGCGCAGCTGGGTTCCAGTACGACCACGGGAGCCCGTACGCCCTCGCCGGCATCGACGCCCACCACCGCGTCCAGCGTGCGCCGCAGCACCGCCCGCGCGCGGTGGAGGCGCCCGGTGGACACGTACGTCAGCCCGCAGCAGACGGCCCGCGCACGCCCGCCGGGCCCGCCCGCCAGGGACACCCGGAGCCCCGCCGCTTCCAGGACCCGTACGGCGGCGTGGCCGACCGGCGGGGACAGGTACTCCGTGAAGGTGTCCGGCCACAGCAGCACCCGGTCACCCCCTTCGCCCCCGGCACTCGCGGCACTCCCCCGCCACCCCCGGCTGAACGGCACCCGCGCCACCTCCGGCAGCGCCCGCTCCCGCGCCAGCCCGGGAAGGCGCACCACCCGGCCGGCCGCGTTGACCAGCGGCGCGGCCCGCAGGGCGGCGATGGAGCGCAGCCACCGCGGGAGGCCGCCCATCGTGTAGTGGGCCAGGGGGCGGATCCGGCCCGCCCAGTGGCGGTGCAGGAACTCGCTCTTGTACGCGGCCATGTCCACGCCCACCGGGCAGTCGCTCAGGCACCCCTTGCAGGCGAGACACAGGTCGAGCGCTTCCCGGACCTCCTCCGAGCGCCATCCGTCGGCGATGACCTCCCCGGCCAGCATCTCGTGCAGCAGCCGGGCCCGGCCGCGGGTGGAGTGCCGTTCCTCCCCGGTGACGCGGTAGGACGGGCACATCACGCCCGCGCCCGGCTCCGTGGACCGGCACTTCGCGACCCCGACGCACCGCACGACCTCCCCGGCGAGCCCGGAGAGGGCCGCCCCCTCCCGCGGCAGCACCGTGAAGCGCAGGTTCTCGTCCAGGCGGGCCGGGCGCGCGAGCACGCCGGGGTTCATGCCGCCCGCCGGGTCCCACACCTCCTTGTAGGCGCCGAAGAGCCGGACCAGCTCCGGCCCGTACATCCTGGGGAGCAGTTCGGCGCGCGCCTGTCCGTCGCCGTGCTCCCCCGACAGGGAGCCGCCGTGGGCGACGACCAGGTCGGCGAGCTCCTCGGAGAAGGTCCGGAAGCGGGCCACGCCCGCCGGGGTCACCAGGTCGAAGTCGATGCGGACGTGGACGCATCCCTCGCCGAAGTGCCCGTACGGCGTTCCGCGCAACCCGTGCGCGGCGAGCAGGGCGCGGAAGTCCCGCAGGTAGGCGCCGAGCCGGGCGGGCGGGACCGCGCAGTCCTCCCAGCCTGGCCAGGCCATCCGGCCGTCGGGGCCCCGGGTCGCCGTGCCGGCCGCGTCCTCCCGGATCCGCCACAGCGCGCGCTGCCCGGCCGGGTCGGCGATGATCCGCACGTCCAGCGCGTCGGCGGCCCGTACGGTCGCGCGCGCCGCCCCCGCGTCCCGGGTCTCCACGAACAGCCACGCGCCCCCGCGCGGCAGCCCGAGCCCTTCGGGGCCGCTCCCGGAACCACCCCCGAGCAGGTCCGCCGCCATGCCCTCCACGGTCAGCGGACCCAGCGGCAGCAGCCCCGCGGCCGCGTCCGCCGCGGCGGTCTCGTCGGGGTAGCCGAGCACCACGAGCACCGGCGCGCGCGGCGCTTCCACCAGGCGCACGACGGCTTCGGTCACCACCCCGAGCGTGCCTTCGCTCCCGCAGAAGGCGCGGGCCAGCTCCACGCCCCGCTCCGGCAGCAGCGCGTCCAGGGCGTAGCCGGAGATGCGGCGCGGGAGCCCTTGGGGCATGCCGGTGCGCAGCGGCCCGAGGTTCGCCGCGACCAGGTCGCGCAGTCCGGTCGGGGCGCCCGCCCAGCCGGCGCCGATGCGGTGGGCGGCGCCGCCGTACGCGGTCACCGCCAGCTCGCTCACGTTGTCGGCGGTGGTGCCCCAGGCCACCGAGTGGGCCCCGCACGCGTTGTTGCCGATCATGCCGCCGAGGGTGCAGCGGGAGTGCGTGGAGGGGTCGGGCCCGAAGGTCAGCCCGTACGGGCGCACCGCCTCGCGCAGCCGGTCGAGGACCAGGCCGGGCTGGACGACCGCCGTCCGCGCGACCGGGTCCACCGATACGACGGCGTTCATGTGCCGGGTCAGGTCGAGGACCACGCCCGTGCCGGTGGCCTGGCCGGCGATGGAGGTGGCGCCGCCGCGCGGGACGACGGGCACCCCCGCGGCGGCGCACACGCGCAGGGCCGCCGCGACGTCCTCGGCGTCGCGCGGGGCGACCACGCCGAGCGGGACCCGGCGGTAGTTGGAGGCGTCCATGGTGGTCAGGGCGCGCGCGGCGGCGCCGAAATCCACCTCTCCGCGCAGCTCCGCCCGCAATGCCCGTTCGAGATCCCCGGTTGCCGTCACGGCACCCACCCTCCCACCGGCACCGCGCGTCTCACCGGGTGGACGCGCTTCGAAAGGGCGCGCCGCGACCCGATACGCTCCGCCCGTGGCTGAGATCCGGATTCCCGCTGACATCAAGCCCGCCGACGGTCGTTTCGGCGCGGGCCCCTCCAAGGTGCGGACGGACGCGCTGGACGCGCTGGCCGCCACCGGTACTTCCCTCCTCGGTACCTCCCACCGGCAGGCCCCGGTCAAGAACCTGGTCGGCTCGGTGCGCCAGGGCGTCCGGGACCTCTTCTCCCTCCCCGAGGGCTACGAGGTGGTCCTGGGCAACGGCGGCTCCACCGCCTTCTGGGACATCGCGACCGCCGGGCTGATCGAGCAGAAGTCGCAGCACCTGACCTTCGGCGAGTTCTCGTCAAAGTTCGCGACGGCCGCGAAGCTCGCGCCGTGGCTGGACGCGCCGTCGGTGATCTCCTCCGAGCCGGGTACGCACCCCGAGCCGGTCGCCGAGGCGGGCGTGGACGTGTACGCGTACACGCACAACGAGACCTCGACGGGTGTCGCGGCGCCGCTCAAGCGGGTCGCGGGCGCCGACGCCGGTTCACTCGTTCTGGTGGACGCGACCTCGGGCGCCGGCGGTCTGCCGGTGGACATCACCGAGACCGACGTCTACTACTTCGCCCCGCAGAAGTCCTTCGCCTCCGAAGGCGGCCTGTGGCTGGCGGCGTTCTCCCCGGCGGCCCTGGAGCGCGCGGCCCGCGTGCACGCCTCCGGCCGGCACATCCCCGAGTTCTTCTCGCTGCCGACGGCGATCGACAACTCGGTGAAGAACCAGACGTACAACACCCCCGCGCTCTCCACCCTCTTCCTGCTGAACCAGCAGCTGGAGTGGATCAACGGCCAGGGCGGCCTGGACTGGGCGACCGCCCGTACGGCGTCCAGCGCGGCCAACCTGTACGGCTGGGCCGAGGCGTCGAAGTACGCGGAGCCCTTCGTCTCGGACCCGTCGAAGCGTTCCTCGGTCATCGGCACCATCGACTTCTCCGACGACATCGACGCGGCGGCGATCGCCAAGGTGCTGCGCGCCAACGGCATCGTGGACACCGAGCCCTACCGCAAGCTCGGCCGCAACCAGCTGCGCGTGGCGATGTTCCCGGCGATCGACCCGGCGGACGTGCAGGCGCTCACCGCCTGCGTCGACTACGTGATCGAGAAGCTCTGACCGCACGCCGGCCCGAGTGGGCTGCCGCGACCCCTGGTGACGCACCGTCACCGGGGGTCGCGCGGTTTCGGGGCCGTGTTCGCGGGTCCGCCCCGGCGGGACCCCGGCCGGTACGGCCCGGCGCGCCCCGGAGGGCCGGCCCGCGATACCTTCGGAGCTTCGGCATTCGGTGAATGCGGTACAGCGGTACAGCTGGGAGGCAGGGCGTGAGCGTGCGAGTAACGGCGGCCGAAGGCGGCGTGGACCCCTTCGGGACGGCCCGGCTGCGACGCGGAGTCCTCGATTCCTGGGGCGCGGGCCCGGCCCGGTTCCGGGAGGACGCCAACGCCGAGGAGGACCTGGCCCTCGGCGGCTACCGGGACCGGCTCGTCGTCGAGCTGGCCCAGAACGCGGCCGACGCCGCCGCCCGGGCCCATACCCCCGGGCGGCTGCGGCTCACCCTGCACTCCGGGGAGGGCGGCCACGGCGTGCTCGCCGTCGCCAACACCGGTGCCCCGCTGGACGCCACCGGCGTGGAGTCCCTGAGCACCCTGCGCGCCTCCGCCAAGCGCGAGGCAGCCGGGGAGCGCCCCGGCGAGAGCGCGTGGGAGAGCGTCGGCCGGTTCGGCGTCGGCTTCGCGGCCGTCCTCGCCGTCTGCGACGAACCCGCCGTCGTCGGCCGGCACGGCGGAGTCCGCTGGTCCCTGGCCGAGGCCCGCGAAATGGCCCGCGGCGCCTCCCGGGGCAGCCCGGGCCTCGGCGACGAACTACGCCGCCGGGACGGGCACGTCCCGCTGCTGCGGCTGCCGTTGCCCGCCGAGGGCACCGCGCCCGACGGCTACGACACCGTGGTCATCCTCCCGTTGCGCGACGCGGCCGCCGCGGACCTCGTCCAGCGGCTCCTGGCCGGGATCGACGACGCGCTGCTGCTGACCCTGCCCGGGCTGACCGAGGTGGTCGTGGAAACGGCGGACGGCACCCGGACCCTGCGCCGCCGCGAGGACGGCCCGTACACGGTCATCGAGGACATCGGCGGCGGAGCCGGCCACAGCCACGGTCCGGGCGTCCGGCGCTGGCGCACCGTGCGGCACGGCGGCGCCATCGCCCCCGAACTCCTCGCCGACCGCCCCGTCGAGGAGCGGCTGCGGCCCGTCTGGGCGGTGTCCTGGTCGGTTCCCGTCGACGCGGATGGCGCGCCCCTGCGCCCGGCGACCGCGCCCGTCGTGCACGCCCCGACCCCCACCGACGAGCCCCTCGGCATCCCCGCGCTGCTCATCGCGACCCTGCCGCTGGACACCGCCCGCCGCCACCCCGCGCCCGGGCCGCTGACCGACTTCCTGGTGCAGCGCGCCGCCGACGCCTACGCCGAGCTGCTCGGCACCTGGGAGCCGGTGAGCACCGCGCTGGTGGACCTGGTGCCCGGCCCGCTCGGCAAGGGCGAGCTGGACGGGGCGCTGCGTGCCGCCGTGCTGGAGCGGCTGCCCCGGACCGCGTTCCTCGCCCCGGCCGCCGCGCCGGAATCCGCACGGGACTTCTCGCAGGACTCCGCACCGGATTCCGCGCAGGACTCCGTGCAGGACGAGGACCCCGAGGCCGGCCGGGCCGCGCTGCGGCCCTTCGAGGCCGAGGTGGTGGAGGGCGCGGGCGCCGACACCGTGCGCGTGCTGGCCGAGGTGCTGCCGACGCTGCTCCCGGCCGGGCTGGAGCGCCGCTCCGAGCTGCGCGCCCTGGGCGTCGGGCGGCTCCCGCTGGGCGACGCCATCGAGCGGATCGCGGGCGCGGACCGGCCGCCGCACTGGTGGTACCGGCTGTACGACACCCTCGCCGGCGTGGACCCGGACCGCCTGTCGGGGCTGCCGGTGCCGCTGGCGCCGGCCGCCGAGGAGGCCGAAGGGGCCGGGTCCGTACGGGACTTCGACGCCCCGGACCGCTTCGGGGACCTCGGTGGCTTCGGCGGCTTCGACGGGCCCGAGCGGCCCGCCGGCTCCGGGATCCGTACCGCCATCGGCCCCCGCCACATCCTGCTCCCCGGCCCCGGCACCCCCGCCGGGCTGACCCGGCTCGGCCTCAAGGTGGCCCACCCGGACGCCGCGCACCCGCTGCTGGAGAAGCTCGGCGCGCTGCCCGCGACCCCGCGCGCCGTGCTGACCACCCCGCAGGTACGGGCCGCGGTGGCCGGTTCGCTGGACGCGGGCGAGGTCTGGGACGAGGACGCGCCCGACCCCGACGAGCTGGCCGACATCGTGCTCGGCCTGGTCCAGGGCGCCGGCCTCGCGCCCGGCGACGAGCCCTGGCTCGGCGCGCTCGCCCTGCCCGACGAGGACGGCGAACTCACCCCGGCCGGTGAACTCCTGCTCCCCGGCAGCCCGTTGGCCTCGGTGATCCGCGAGGACGAAATCCCCTACCTGGACGCCGAGCTGGCCGCCAAGTGGGACGCCCGGACGCTCACCGCCTGCGGGGTGCTCGCCGAGTTCCAGCTGGTGCGGGCCACCGACGTGGTGCTCGACCCGGACGAACTGGAGCCGCGCGAGGGCGACTTCGCCGAACCGGACGACGCGGGGCTGCTGGACGCGGTCGACGTGTGGTGCGAGGACCTGCTCGACCAGTTCCCCGACACCCCGGTCCCGCCGGTCGCCACCGAGCTGATCGCCGTACGGGACCTCGACCTGGTCGACGACGACTGCTGGCCCCGTGCGCTGGCGATGCTCGCGCGGCCGCCGCTGCGCGACGCCCTGACCCAGCCGGTGCGGGTGCTGCTGCCGGACGGCACCACGCAATCCGTCCGCCCGTACACCGCGTGGTGGCTGCGCGACCACCCCGTGCTCGACGGCCGCCGGCCGGCCGGGCTGCGCTCGGCGGGCGGGGATCCGCTGCTCGCCGGGCTGTACGAGGCCGCCGACGCCACCGGTTTCGAGGACGAGCAGGTGCTGCGGGCGCTGGGGGTACGGACCTCCGTCGCCGCGCTGCTCGACGAACCCGGCGGTGCGGCCGAGCTGCTGGGGCGGCTCGCCGACCCGGACCGGGAGGTGAGCGGGCACCAGCTGCACGCCCTGTACGGGGCGCTGGCGGACCTGGACCCCGAGCAGGTCACCCTGCCGGACGCGCTGCGCGCGGTGGTGGACGGCGAGGTGGTCGTGGTGGACGCGGCCGACGCGCTGATCGCCGACGCGCCGGACCTGCTGCCGCTGACGGCGGGCCTGCCGCTGCTGCCGGTGGCTCCGGCGCGGGCGGGCGACCTGGCGGAGCTGCTCCAGGTGCGGCGGCTCTCGGACACCGTGGCGGCGGAGGTCGAGGCCCCGGGCGAGGAGCACGACGTACCGGAGCCGGTGCGGAGCCTGCTGGGGCCGGCCACGCCCTCGACGTACGTCGAGCACGAGGAGCTGGTCGTGGGTGGCGCGGAGCTGGAGTGGCGCCGGACGCCTGACGGCACGGTGCACGCGGCGACCCTGGAGGGCGTCGCGGCGGGCCTCGCCTGGGCGGCGGGCCAGTGGCCGCGCCGCTTCGAAGTCGCAGCCCTCCTGGAAGACCCGTCCCGAACCCCGGAACTCTCCCGAGCCCGCTGGTTCGACTAGCCCCTGCCCCCGCCCAGCCCGCCGGAGGCGCACCCTCCGGCGCGCCTCAAACGCCGGCGAGGCTGGGATGGTGACCCCGGCCGCCAAACCCAGCCCGCCCGGCGTTTGAGGGCCCGCCGGAGGCCCCACCGGGCCACAGCCCGGAGACCCATCCGCCCCCACACAACCCCCACCCGGGGGCGGCCTCCGGCGGCGCCTCAAACGCCGGCGGGGCTGGAGTTGGCCGCGCCGGGGCGAGACCTCGAACGCCAGCCAGGCGCCGGACCCGGGCCGGCAAACCCAGCCCGCCCGGTGTTTGAGGGCCCGCCGGAGGCCCCACCGGGCCACAGCCCGGAGACCCATCCGCCCCCACACAACCCCCACCCGGGGGCGGCCTCCGGCGGCGCCTCA
>NZ_JBWKDV010000001.1:895488-1061460 GCF_056435825.1 Streptomyces sp. NPDC043876
TCAAACGCCGGCGGGGCTGGAGTTGGCCGCGCCGGGGCTAGACCTCGAACGCCAGCCAGGTGCCGGACCCCGGCGGGCAAATCCAGCCCGCCCGGCGTTTGAGGGCCCGCCGGAGGCTCCACCGGGCCGGTAGGGGGCCCGTCAGGCCGGGAAGCGGTGGTCCACCTGGCGGAAGACGTATTCGATCAGGGCCGATGCCGCCACCGCCACGCCGACGGCAGTCCACGGCATCACCGCCCCCTCCAGCTTCAGCTGGAAGAAGTCCTGGAGCCACGGCACGACCAGGACGATCAGGAAGGCGGCCCCCATCGCGCCGACCAGCGCGATCCGCCACCACGTGTACGGCCGGGCGATGATCGCCAGGACCCACATCGAGGTCAGGAACAGCGCCAGCGTCGCCGCGCTGGTCTCCGCCTTCAGCGCGTCCGGCCCGTCGTAGTGCGCCCGGGCGATCAGGTACGTCACGAAGGTGGCGACGGCCGCGATCACCCCACCGGGCACGGCGTACCGCATGACGCGCCGCACGAAGTGCGGCCGCGCACGCTCCCGGTTCGGGGCCAGGGCCAGGAAGAAGGCCGGGATGCCGATGGTGAGGGTGGACAGCAGGGTCAGGTGCCGCGGCAGGAACGGGTACTCGACCTGGCTGCACACCACCAGCACGGCCAGCAGCACCGAGTAGACGGTCTTGGTCAGGAACAGGGTCGCGACGCGGGTGATGTTGCCGATCACCCGGCGGCCCTCGGCGACCACCGACGGCAGCGTCGCGAAGCTGTTGTTGAGCAGGACGATCTGGGCGACCGCGCGGGTCGCCTCGGACCCGGAGCCCATCGAGACGCCGATGTCGGCGTCCTTGAGGGCGAGGACGTCGTTGACCCCGTCGCCCGTCATGGCCACGGTGTGGCCCCGCGACTGGAGGGCGGCGACCATGTCCCGCTTCTGCTGCGGGGTGACCCGGCCGAAGACCGTGTTCTCGTCGAGGACCTTGGCCAGCGCGTCCCGGTCGGTCGGCAGGTCGCGGGCGTCGACGGTGTTCTCCGCGCCCGGCAGGCCCAGTTTGGCCGCGACCGCGCCGACCGAGACCGCGTTGTCGCCGGAGATGACCTTCGTGTGGACGTTCTGCTCGCCGAAGTAGCGCAGGGTGTCGCCGGCGTCGGGCCTCAGCCGCTGTTCCAGTACGACCAGCGCGGTCGGCCGGACGGCGGTCGTGACCTGCTCGTCGTCCAGTTCGCGGGCCGAGCGGGCGAGCAGCAGGACGCGCAGCCCCTGTTCGTTCAGCGCGTCGATCTCGTCGAGGGCGGGGTCCCCGACGGGCAGCAGGACGTCGGGGGCGCCGAGCAGCCAGGTGGAGTTCTCGCCGTCGCCCTCGCTGAAGCTGGCTCCGCTGTACTTGCGGGCGGAGGAGAAGGGCAGCGATTCGGTGCAGCGCCACTCCTCGCTGTCCGGGTAGGCGTCGATGACGGCCTGGAGGCTGGCGTTGGGGCGCGGATCGGACTCGCCGAGGGCGCCGAGGACCTTCTGTACGTACGCCGTGTCCGCGCCGCCGAGCGGGCGCAGCTCGGTGACGTCCATGCCGCCCTCGGTGAGGGTGCCGGTCTTGTCGAGGCAGACGACGTCGACGCGGGCGAGGCCCTCGATGGCGGGCAGTTCCTGTACGAGGCACTGTTTGCGGCCGAGCCGGATGACGCCGATGGCGAAGGCGACGGAGGTGAGCAGGACCAGGCCCTCGGGGATCATCGGGACGATCCCGCCGACGGTGCGGGCGATGGAGTCCTTGAGGTTGGAGTCCTTGACGACCAGCTGGCTGATGATCAGGCCGATGGAGGTCGGGACCATCATCCAGGTGACGTACTTGAGGATGGTGGAGATGCCGGTGCGCAGCTCGGAGTGGACGAGCGTGAAGCGCGAGGCCTCTTCGGCCAGCTGGGCGGCGTAGGCCTCGCGGCCCACCTTGGTGGCGGTGAAGGCGCCGCCGCCCGCGACGACGAACGAGCCGGACATGACGGGGTCGCCGGGCTTCTTCAGGACCGGGTCGGCCTCGCCGGTGAGCAGCGACTCGTCGATCTCCAGGCCGTCGGCCTCGCCGGTGACGCCGTCGACGACGACCTTGTCGCCGGGGCCCAGCTCGATGACGTCGCCGAGGACGATCTCGCCGGTGGAGATCTCGGCGGTGGTGCCGTCGCGGCGGACGCTGGGCTTGGCCTCGCCGATGACGGCGAGGCCGTCGAGGGTCTTCTTGGCGCGCAGTTCCTGGATGATGCCGATGCCGGTGTTCGCGATGATCACGAAGCCGAAGAGGCTGTCCTGGATCGGCGCGACGAACAGCATGATCACCCAGAGCACGCCGATGATCGCGTTGAACCGGGTGAAGACGTTGGCCCGGACGATGTCCGGGGTGGAGCGCGAGGAGCGCACCGGGACGTCGTTGACCTCGCCGCGGGCGACCCGTTCGGCGACCTCTGCGGTGCTCAGGCCGCCGGTCCGGAAGCGGGGCGCGGGGGGTGCCACGGGGTGTACGGGATCCAGCTCCGCCCCCGCGTCGATGGCGGCGGTGGTGCCGCCGGCCGGGGTACCGCCCGGCTCCGGCCCGTCGGAATCGATCCTCGCCCGCTGCGTCATGCTTTCGACGGTAGAGGGCGTTCGAACGGTTCACCCGCCGAGCGGTGCGAAGATCCGACTTCGGGATGACCCGAATCGTCCCTGAGTAGCCCGGGTACGGCCGCTACCCGGCCGCCCGGTTCCCCGGGGGCTCGACCGCGCCGGTCGGCGCCTGTTCGGCCGGGCGGGGCTCCGGCCCCGGAAGCGGGGCTCCGGCCGCCTGCTGCGCCGCCTGCTCGGCCGCCTGCTCCGCCGCGTGCCGCTTGAGGGCCGCGTCGCGTCCGCGGACGTACCAGATCCCGATCAGGCCGAGGACGCCGCCCGCCGCGCAGCACCACACCCACCACAGCAGGTCGCGGTCCGCGAACCAGCCGTAGAAGGGCAGCTGGACGAGGAAGAGCGCGAACCAGAGGATCGTGCCACCGGTGACGGTCGCGACGATCGGGCCCTCCAAGGGCTCGGGCGCCTCGTGCTGTGCGGTCCATTTGGCCATGTCACCAGTCTATTGGGCGCTCCCCCGGGGTCCGAGGCGGGCGCCCGCCCACCTCCGGCCGGACGCGTCGGCCCGGGCGCCCCTTGGCTCTACGCGCGGAGATGGACGCCACAGTTCTCATCTGTTCATACTGAAACAGTTTGCCTGTGACGGGATTCGTTCGTACGAACCCACCAAAACGAACCAGTTTGAGGACCGCATGAGCACCTCGGCACCCGCCGCGGCCCCCACTCCGACGCCCACCAACGGCGTCGACCGCTACTTCAAGATCTCGGAGCGCGGTTCCACCGTGGCCCGCGAGGTCCGGGGCGGCTTCGCCACCTTCTTCGCGATGGCGTACATCATCGTGCTGAACCCGATCATCCTCGGCAGCGCGAAGGACATGTACGGCCACCAGCTCGACGGCGGCCAGCTGGTCACCGCCACCGTGCTGACCGCGGCCTTCTCCACCCTGCTGATGGGCGTCATCGGCAACGTGCCGATCGCACTGGCGGCCGGCCTCGGCGTCAACACCGTCGTCGCCCTCCAGCTCGCCCCGCGCATGAGCTGGCCCGATGCCATGGGCATGGTGGTCCTGGCGGGCTTCGTCGTGATGCTGCTGGTCGCCACGGGCCTGCGCGAGCGGGTCATGAACGCCGTGCCGCTGGGCCTGCGCAAGGGCATCGCGATCGGCATCGGCCTCTTCATCATGCTGATCGGCCTGGTCGACTCGGGCTTCATCACCCGGATGCCCGACCTCGCGCACACCACGGTCCCGCTCCAGCTGGGCAGCAACGGGCACCTGCACGGCTGGCCGGTGCTCATCTTCGTCGTCGGCGTCCTGCTCACCCTCGCCCTGATCATCCGCAAGACGCCCGGCGCGATCCTGATCTCGATCGTCGCCATGACGGTCGTCGCGGTGATCGTCCAGCTGGTCACCGAGCTGCCGGACGCGGCCTGGGGCCTGACGGTCCCCGAGCTGCCGGGCAACCCGGTCTCCGCCCCGGACTTCGGGCTCGTCGGCGAGGTCAGCCTGTTCGGCGGCTTCGACAAGGTCGGGGTGCTGACCGGCGTCCTCTTCGTCTTCACCGTGCTGCTGTCCTGCTTCTTCGACGCGATGGGCACGATCCTCGGCGTCGGCGACGAGGCCGAGCTCATGGACGCGGACGGCAACTTCCCCGGCATCAACCGGGTCCTGCTGATCGACGGCCTCGCCGTCGCGTCCGGCGGAGCGACCTCCTCCTCCGCTACCACCTGCTTCGTGGAGTCCACCGCGGGCGTCGGCGAGGGTGCCCGTACGGGCCTGGCGAACGTGGTGACCGGCGGCCTCTTCACGGTGGCGCTGTTCCTCACGCCGCTCGCCACGATGGTCCCGTCCCAGGCCGCGACCCCCGCGCTGCTCGCGGTCGGCTTCCTGATCCTGGCGGGCTCGGTCAAGGACATCGACTGGAGCGACTTCACGATCGCCGTCCCCGCCTTCCTGGCGATGACGATGATGCCCTTCACCTACTCGATCACCAACGGCATCGGCATCGGCTTCGTGAGCTTCTGCGTGCTGCGGCTGGCGACCGGCCGGGGCCGCGAGGTCCCGGTGGCGATGTACGTCGTGTCAGCGGTGTTCGTCTTCTACTACGCGATGCCCGCCCTGGGCCTAACGTAGCCCCCGGGCCCATGCGGCCCCCGGGCTCGTGCCGCCTCCGCCTCACGTGAGGCCGTAGAACCTCTCCGTCTCGTCGACCGCCACCTTGAAGCGCTCGTCGAAGTCGTCGCGAATGAGCGTCCGGACCACATAGTCCTGGACGCTCATTCCCCGTTTGGAGGCGTGGTCCCGGAGGCGGTCCAGCAGCTCTCCGTCTATCCGCAGGCTGAGCACGTGTGTCCCCATGCCCACAGGGTCGGGGCACCGGGCGCGGACGCGGGTCGCTTTCCGGAAGCGACTCACCCGTACGAGTGACGAAAAGAAGCCGGTGTTCTTTAGGTAGAGTAATGAGTTACTCTAATGAACATGCAAGACCTTTCCCATGGCGTCGACGCCGCCGCCGTGAACGACCTCCGGTCCGCCGTGATGCGGCTCGGCCGACGCCTCAAGCACCAGCGCGTCGACGAGTCGCTCAGCCCGACCGAGATGTCGGTCCTCGGCACCCTGGCCCGCTGCGGCCAGGCCACGCCCGGTGAGCTGGCCCGGCGCGAGCACGTACAGCCGCCGTCGATGACCCGCATCGTCGCGCTGCTGGAGGCCAAGGGACTGGTCCGGCTGGAGCCGCACCCCGACGACCGCCGCCAGAAGGTGGTCAGCCAGACCGAGGAAGCCGAGGCGATGCTCGAAGAGAGCCGCCGCAAGCGCAACGCCTTCCTGGCCGGGCTCGCGGCCGAGCTGACCGAGGACGAGTGGGCCAAGCTCCGCGAGGCCGCGCCCGTCCTGGAGAAGCTCGCGCACTTGTAACCGCACACGCCTGGAGGCGCACCCTTGAGTACGGGAAACGGAGCAGACTCCGCACCCGGCCACACATCCGCTCCTACCGCCACACCCGCCGCGCCGCGCGCGGCGCGCACGAACAAGAACTCGATGTTCAGCTCGCTGAAGATCCGCAACTACCGGCTCTTCGCGACCGGACAGGTCGTCTCGAACACCGGCACCTGGATGCAGCGCATCGCCCAGGACTGGCTGGTCCTCTCCCTGACCGGCTCCGCCTCCGCCGTCGGCATCACCATCGCCCTGCAGTTCCTGCCGATGCTGATGTTCGGCCTCTACGGAGGCGTCCTCGCCGACCGGCTGCCCAAGCGGCCGCTGCTGATCGCGACCCAGAGCGCCATGGGCCTCACCGGGCTCGCGCTCGCCGGCCTCACCCTCGCCGGACACGTCCAGGTATGGCACGTCTACCTGGCCGCCTTCCTGCTCGGCCTCGTCACCGTCGTCGACAACCCGGCGCGGCAGTCCTTCGTGTCCGAGATGGTCGGCCCCGACCAGCTCAGCAACGCCGTCAGCCTGAACTCCGCCAACTTCCAGTCCGCGCGGCTGGTCGGCCCGGCGGTGGCGGGCGTGCTGATCACCGCCGTCGGCTCCGGCTGGGCCTTCCTGCTGAACGGGCTGTCGTTCGCGGCGCCCATCGCCGGCCTGCTGCTGATGCGGGCCCACGAGCTGCACCGTACGGAAACCCAGCCGCGGGCCAAGGGACAGCTGCGGGAGGGGCTGCGCTACGTCGCGGGCCGGCCCGAGCTGATCTGGCCGATCGTGCTGGTCGGCTTCATCGGGACCTTCGGCTTCAACTTCCCGATCTGGCTGTCGGCCTTCACCAGCGACGTCTTCCACGGCGACGCGGGCACCTACGGCCTGTTCAACACCCTGATCGCGGCCGGCTCGCTCGCGGGCGCCCTGCTCGCGGCCCGGCGGGCGCAGTCCCGGCTGCGGGTGCTGGTCGGGGCGGCCGTGCTGTTCTCGATCCTGGAGATCGTGACCGCCTTCGCGCCCGGCTTCTGGCTGTTCGCCCTGCTCCTGGTGCCGATCGGGATCTTCGGGCTGACGGTGAACGTCACCGCCAACTCCAGCATCCAGATGGCCACCGACCCCGAGATGCGGGGGCGGGTCATGGCGCTGTTCATGATGGTCTTCACCGGGGGTACGCCGGTGGGCGCGCCGGTGGTCGGCTGGGTGACCGACACCTACGGGGCGCGGGTCGGCATGGCCGCGGGCGGCGCGGTGGCGCTGCTGGCCGCGCTGACGATCGGCGTGATCCTGTCCCGGGTCGGCAACCTCCGGCTCCGCGTGGACCGCCACCGCGGCCTCTCCCTGGTCCCCCGCGAACCGTCCCGCCACCTGGTGACGGCGGCCTGACGCGGGGCGGTGCCCCGGGGGCCTCCCGCCGGGCACGGCCCGGCCCCGGAACCTCCCAGCCCCGCTGCGGGCGCACCCCAGCCCCGCCGGCGTTTGAGGCGCCGCCGGAGGCCACACCCGGCGGAACCTCGTGCGCGTACCGATGGGTGTCCGGGCTACGGCCCGGTCCGGCCTCCGGCGGGCCCTCAAACGCCGGCCAGGCTGGATTTCCCCGGCCGGCGCTTGCCCTGGGCGCACCCACGCCGAGCACACCCCAGCCCCGCCGGCGTTTGAGGCGCCGCCGGGGATCGAGGCCGTTCGGGCCGCCCCGCCCCCGGGGCCGTTAGGGTCGGGGGATGAGACTCTTCGCCGCCGTGCTGCCGCCCGCCGGGGCTGTCGCGGAGCTGCGCGCGGCGGTCCGGGCGCTGCCCGCGGCGCCCGAGCTGCGGTGGACCGCCGAGGCCGGCTGGCACTACACCCTCGCCTTCATGGGGGAGGTCGGGGAAGACCTCCTCCCCGACCTGCACGCCCGCCTCGCCCGGGCCGCCGCCCAAAGCGCACCCTTCACGCTCCGCATCCACGGCTCGGGCCACTTCGGCGGCCGCGCCCTCTGGGCCGGCGCGGCCGGCGGCCTCGACGCGCTGCGGATGCTCGCCGAGGGCGCCGACGCCGCCGCCCGGCGGGCCGGCGTACCGATGGAGCAGCACCACCGCTACACCCCGCACCTGACCCTGGCCCGCGGGAGCGGGGAGGGCGACCTGCGCCCGTACACCGAGGCCCTCGCGGGCTTCGAGGGCACGCCGTGGCCGGTCGAGGAGCTGAGCCTGGTGCGCAGCAGCCCGGTCCGGGCGGCCGACGGGTCCCGCTACGACGTCGTCGGGGCCTGGCCGCTCGGCGGCTGACCCCGACGCGTTAGTCTCAACAGGTGGATCCCAAGACCCGTAACCGTGTGATGGCCGGTGTGCTCGTGCTGATGTTCGTCGTCGTGGCGGTGGCCGCCGCCGTCGGACAGTAGGCGCGGGCGTGGGCCCGGGCGCCGGCAAGGCGCCCGGACACTACCCGGCGAAGGCCCGCGCTACCAGGCGAAGGCCTCCGGCGAGGCGCCCGGCCCCGGGAAGATCTCGTCGAGCCCGTCCAGCACCTCCCGCGACAGCTCCAGCTCGACCGCGCGCAGCGCGGAGGCGAGCTGCTCCGGCGTACGCGGCCCCACGATCGGACCGGTGATCCCGGGCCGGGTCAGCAGCCACGCGAGGGCCACCTCGCCCGGTTCCAGGCCGTGCTTGCCGAGCAGGTCCTCGTACGCCTGGACCTGCGCCCGCACCGAGCTGTTGGACAGGGCCTCCGCCGAGCGGCCGGTCGCGGTGCGGCCGGACTCCGCGGACTTGCGGATGGCGCCGCCGAGCAGCCCGCCGTGCAGCGGCGACCACGGGATGACCCCGAGCCCGTACGCCTCGGCGGCCGGGATGACCTCCATCTCGGCGCGCCGTTCGGCCAGGTTGTAGAGGCACTGCTCGCTGACCAGGCCGAGCCGCCCGCGCCGCGCGGCCGCCTCGTTGGCCTGGGCGATCTTCCAGCCGGGGAAGTTGGACGAGCCCGCGTAGAGGATCTTGCCCTGCTGGATCAGGACCTCGACGGCCTGCCAGATCTCCTCGAAGGGGGTGTTCCGGTCGACGTGGTGGAACTGGTAGACGTCGATGTGGTCGGTGTTCAGGCGCTTCAGGCTGGCGTCGACGGCCCGCCGGATGTTGAGCGCCGAGAGCCGGTCGTAGTTGGGCCACGGGTCGCCCTCGGCAGCCATGCTGCCGTAGACCTTGGTGGCGAGAACGGTCTTCTCGCGGCGGCCGCCGCCCTGCGCGAACCAGGTGCCGATAATCTCTTCGGTGCGGCCCTTGTTCTCGCCCCAGCCGTAGACGTTGGCGGTGTCGAAGTAGTTGATGCCCGCGTCGAGCGCGGAATCCATGATCGCGTGACTTTCCGGCTCCCCGGTCTGGGGGCCGAAGTTCATCGTGCCGAGGACAAGTCGGCTGACCTTGAGGCCGGTGCGTCCGAGCTGCGTGTACTTCATGGGGCACTAGCCAACTGCTTGGAGCGCGCTCGAAGCAAGACCCCCCGGTGAAGGGCGTGTTACGGCACCCCCGTACGGAGCTACGGACCTACGGAATCACGGGCCCGGGAGCGGCGCGTACGGGGCGCCGATGCCCCAGGCCTGGTGCAGGACGGCCGCGAACTCGCCCGCGAGGCGGTGCTCGCCGGAAACGCTGGGGTGGGTGCCGTCGTAGGTGTCGCGGGCCAGTTCGTAGCCCTGCGGCCGGGCGGCCAGCAGCAGCGGCGAGGCGTCGGTGGACAGGTCGGCGACGGCCTTGGCGAGCAGCTCGTTGAAGCGGCTCACCTCGGCGGCGAAGGGAACGTCGACGTCGGCGCGGACGTTGGGGATGACGGGGAGCAGCACCATGCGTATCCGGGGGCGGGCGGCGCGGGCCTCGGCGACGAAGCGGCGGACGTTCGCGGCGGTCTGCTCGGCGTTCGTGTAGAAGCCGAGGTCGATCAGGCCGAGGGAGACCAGGAGCACGTCCGGCCGGTGCGCGCGGGCGGCGTCGCCGATGAGCGGGACCATGTGCTGCCAGCCCTCGCCCCAGCCGGCCAGGTGGCGGCGGGCGGCGGCGGGGAAGCCGGGGTCGGCGTAGGCGTGGCTGGCCGGCGCGTCGGCCGAGGCGTCGTAGAGCCCGCTGCGCGGGCCGACGATCTCGTGGGGGCCGCCGCAGCGGGTGCTGAGGTGCTGCCACATCCGGTAGCGCCAGGTGAAGTCGCCGGCGCGTCCGATGGTCATGGAATCGCCGACGAACATGAAACGCATCCGGTCATCATCGCGGATCACCGTCGCGCTGCCCACGTGATGCCGGACACGCGCCGGCCGGGGCGGCCTGGCAGGCTGGGGGGATGCGCCCGCCCCTGCCTGCCGCCTCCGCCTTCGCCGTCGCTGCCGTTGCCGTCACCGCTGTCGGGATCCTGTCGCTGCTGCCGGGGACCGCCGCGGCAGCAGCCGGTTCGCCCGCGCCCGGGCCGGGGGCCTCGTCCTTCACGATCGCGGATCCGCGGATCAAGGAGTCCAGCGGGCTGGCGGCCAGCAAGATCCACCCGGGGGTCTACTGGACGCACAACGACAGTGACGACGGGCCGTACGTGTACGCCGTCGACTCCGCCACCGGCCGTACGGTCGCCCGCGTCACGATGGCGGGCGTCGGCGCCCCGCGCGACGTCGAGGCGATCTCGCTCGGCCCGGACGGGCAGCTGTACGTCGGGGACATCGGCGACAACCTGGGCGGCACCTGGGACCACGTGTGGATCTACCGCTTTCCGGAGCCGGCCCAGTTGGGCGACGTAACGGTCAAGCCGGTTCAGTTCACGGTGCGTTACGCGGACGGGCCGCGCAACGCCGAGGCCCTGATGGTGCATCCGGTGACCGGGCGGGTGTACATCGCGAGCAAGAGCGAGGACAAGGGCGGGCTGTACGAGGGGCCGCAGCAGCTGTCGGCGTCGGGGAGCAACGAGTTCCGGCGGGTGGCGGACGTGCCGTGGGTGACGGACGGGGCCTTCTCGCCGGACGGGGCGAGCCTCACGCTGCGGGGGTACTTCTTCGCGCGGACCTTCCCCTGGAAGGACGGCAAGCCGCAGGGGGAGGGCGTACGGGTGGACGCGCCGTGGCAGGGGCAGGCGGAGTCGGTGACGTACGCGCCGGACGGCAGGACGCTGATGTTCGGCTCGGAGGGGGCGAGCAGCCGGGTGGTGGCGGTGCCGGTGCCGGGGCCGGGGCCGGGTGCGTCGTCGCCCGGGCCGGGCGGCGGGCCGTCGGCTCCGGCCGGTGGCGCGGGGCCCTCGGCGGCGCCGGGCGGGACCGACGGCAGCAACGTCACGGTGGGCGCGGCGGTCCTGCTCGGCGCTGCCGCGCTCGCCGTGACCACCCGCCGCCTGACCCGCCGGGGGCGGCGGGACTGAGGGGGGCGGTGCCCCCGACCCGGGGGCAAATCGGCCGGGGCGCGGCCCCCGCCCAGTGCCGCGCCTCAATCGCCGGCGAGGCTGGATGTGCCCCCGAGCCAGGGAATGAGCTGACCGGGGCACGGCCCCCGGACCAGCACCGCGCCTCAAACGCCGGCGGGGCTGGATGCGCCCTGGGCCAGCGGGACGGATCGGCCGGCCGCAGCCCCGACCCGGTGCCGCGCCTCAAACGCCGGCGAGGCTGAAAATGCCCCGAGCCCCGGCGAGTAAGACCACCACTGGCCCACCGCCGGCCATACCCAGCCCCGCCGGCGTTCGAGGCGCGGGCGCTGGGCCAGGGACCGGTCCCCGCCGATCGATCCCCCTGGCTCCGGCCACCACCGGGCCACCGCCGGCCATACCCAGCCCCGCCGGCGATTGAGGCGCGGTGCGGGGCCAAGGGCCGGGGCCCAGCCGGTTCGCCCCCGGCGCGGAAAACTTGAGCCCCGCCGGCGATTGAGGCGCGGGCGCTGGGGCGGGGGGGCGTGCCCGGGCGATCCGCCCCCGGCCGGGGGACCTTGAGCCCCGCCGGCGATTGAGGCGGCGGGGGGCGGCCCCGTCAGGGGGTCCGGGGCGGCGGCGCGGAGGCGGAGGCGGCCAGGCGCCGCATGCCTTCCGTCAGGTCCGCCGCCGTCGCGGCGGTCGCCGGATCGAACTTCCACTGCAGCATCACCCCCGTCAGCAGCGCCTGGTACACCGCCCCCAGCGTGCGGAGGTCGTCCGCGCTCAGGTCCTCCTCCGGGATGCCCGTGAACAGGGAGATCAGCCCGCGCCGCCCCTCGCTCTCCGAGGCGGCCAGCATGTCCCCCAGTTCCGGCATCTGGTCCCGGTTGAGCGCGACCTCCATGCTGGCCGCCCACATGGGCGCGGACCGCTGCTGCTGGGAGAGGATCCCCTCCCACACCGAGCGGAAGCGTTCCAGCGAGCCGCCCTCCCCCGTCACGTCCGGGCTGAAGGCATCGCCCCATTCCTCCGCGAGCGCGATGAACGCCTGGGCGAGGAGGGCGTCCTTGGAGCCGTAGTGGTAGCCGATGGAGGCCAGGTTGGCGCCGGACGCGTTGACGATGTCCCGCGCCGTCGTGCGCCCGAAACCCTTCTCGACCAGGCACTTCTTGGCGCCTTCGAGCAGATCTTCACGATGTCCCATGCCGCCCACCTTAGCAAGACAAGCGTCATATACGGCTGTGCCATACGCCAGTACTAGACAAGCGTTTATGACGGTTGTACATTGCTGCTCATGACGAACTCCGCAGCACGACGCGCAGGCCGCCGGGAATGGACCGCCTTCACCGTCCTCCTGCTCCCCCTGCTCCTGGTCTCGATGGACGTCTCCGTCCTCTACTTCGCCATCCCCTCCATCACCCGGGAGCTGGACCCCACCGCGACGCAGCAGCTGTGGATCTTCGACAGCTACGCCTTCGCCCTCGCCGGACTCCTCATCACCATGGGCTCGCTCGGCGACCGCATCGGCCGCCGCAAGCTGCTGCTGATCGGCGCGGCCGCCTTCGGTCTCGCCTCCGTCGGCGCCGCCTACGCCACCAGCGCCGAGATGCTCATCGCCGCCCGCGTCCTGCTCGGCGTCGGCGGCGCGACCCTGATGCCGTCCACGCTGGGGCTCGTACGCAACCTCTTCCAGGACGACAAGCAGCGCGGGCAGGCCATCGGCATCTGGTCCGGCGCCATGGCCGGCGGCATCGCCCTCGGCTCGGTCATGAGCGGGCTGATCCTGGACCACTTCTGGTGGGGGTCGGTCTTCCTCGTCAACGTGCCCGCGATGCTGCTCCTGCTGGTGCTGGTCCCCGTGCTCGTACCGGAGTTCAAGGACCCGGCCCCCGGCCGCTTCGACCTGCTCGGCGTCCCGCTCTCGATGGCCGCCGTGCTCCCCGTCGTCTACGGCCTCAAGGAGATCGCCGCCGAGGGCTTCGCGCCGGTCCCCCTCGGCTGCCTCGCCGCGGGCCTGGTCTTCGGCGCCGTCTTCGTACGCCGCCAGCTCACCCGGGACGACGCCATGATCGGCCGGGACCTCTTCCGGGGCCGCGGCTTCGCCGCCGGGGTCGCCTTCAACACCATCGCCGCCTTCGTCATGATGGGCTCGGCCTACTTCACCACCCAGTACCTCCAGTCCGTCCTCGGCATGGGCACCCTGGAGGCCGCGCTGTGGTCCCTGGCCCCCTCGCTCGCCGTCGGCGCCGCCGCCCCCGCCTCCACCGCGCTCGGCCAGAAGTACGGCCGCCCCGTCGTCATCGCCGGCGGGTTCGCCACCGGCGCCGCCGGGTTCACCCTCCTCGCCCTCACCGGCACCGACTCGCTCTGGCTGCTGCTGGCCGGCGCGGCCGTCCTGGCCGGCGGGATCGTCGCCGTGATGTCGCTCGTCTCCGACATGGCCCTGTCCTCGGCCCCCGCCGAGAAGGCCGGTTCGGCCGCATCGGTGCTGGAGACCGGCAGCGAGTTCGGCGGGGCGCTCGGCATGGCCCTGCTGGGCAGCCTCGGCACCGCCGTCTACCGCAGCGACCTGGCCGACGCGCAGCCCGCCGTACGGGAGACCCTCGGCGGCGCCGCCGCGGCCGCCCGGCAGATCGGCGGCCGGGCCGGGGAGGGCGTACTGGCCGCCGCCCGCGAGGCCTTCGTCCACGGCATGCACGCCGCCTCCTACGGCGCCATCGCCCTGCTGCTCGTCGCCGCCGTCATCGCCGCGACCCGGGTCCGGCGCACCGGCGCCGCCCCGACGGCGGACCCCGGACCGGACCGGACCACGGTCGCGCTCGCCAACTGACGAGCGCGGCAGCGGACGGATGGAACGGGCCCGGGGTCTCCCCGGGCCCTTCCCGCGTAACCTGCCCCCATGGACCAGGACATGGCGGGGATGACCGGGCGGGTCACCGGCACGGTGGGGCCCGGCCTCGTGGGCGAGGTCATCATCCGGATCCGCGGTGGGGCCGAGCACTTCCTCGCCCACCCGGCCCTGGACGGACGGGAAACCCTCCCCGTCGGAACCGTCGTCACGGTGGTCGAACACCTGCCGCCGCGCACGGTGTACGTGACCGCCGCCTACGCCGGCTGACCCCCGCGCCGCCGGCACGTATCAAGATTGCGACAAGGCTCCTCCGGCGTCTTCACGCCACCCCCGCGCGGGCGCAGACTCGCCCTCACCGGTGCCGCAACGGCACTGCACTAAGGGGGCGTTGCCGATGGCTATCGGCGTCGTGGCGGGAGCAGTCCTCGCCTCACTACTTCTTCTGATCGGCCTCTTCAAGCTCATGTGGCGGGTGGCCGAACCGAACGAAGCACTTGTCATCTCCGGTTCCACCCACAAGACCGAGGGCCTCGGCGACGGCATGGGGTTCCGGATCGTCACCGGCCGCGGCACGCTCGTCATGCCCGGCGTCCAGGCGGTGCGCAAGCTGTCGCTGGACCTGAACGAGACCCAGCTGCTGGTGGACTGCGTGACCCACCAGGGCATCCCGCTCAAGGTCAAGGGCGTGGTCATCTTCAAGGTCGGGGACGACATGGTCTCCATCGCGAACGCGGCGCGCCGCTTCCTCGACCAGCAGAAGATGATCCCGGAACGCGTGCACATCGTGTTCGCCGGTCACCTGCGCTCCATCGTGGGCGGGCTGACGGTCGAGGACATGATCCGCGACCGCGAGAAGCTGACCGGGCAGACCCGGGCGGCCTGCGGCAGCGAGATGGAGAAGCTCGGCCTCATCGTCGACTCGCTCCAGATCCACGAGATCGAGGACCCGACCGGCTACATCAAGAACCTCGCGATGCCGCACGCGGCCGCCGTCCAGCGGGACGCGCGGATCGCCCAGGCCGATGCGAACCTGCGGGCCACCGAGGCCGAACAGGCCGCCTTCGCCCGCATGTCGGAGGCCACCCGGGACAGCGAGATCCTCCAGGCGGGCTACCAGGCCGAGCGGGACAAGGCCGCGGCTTCGGCCCGCCAAGCCGGTCCGCTCGCGGACGCCGCCGCCCGCCAGGAGGTCGTCGTCCAGGAGACCCGGGTCGCCGAGCTGGAGGCCGACCGCATCGAGCAGCAGCTCCAGGCGGACGTGCGCAAGCCCGCGGACGCCAAGGCCTACGAGCAGCGCACGCTCGCCGAGGCCGACCGCGACTCCCGGATCTCGGCCGCCCAGGCCAAGGCCAGGGAGACCGAACTCGCGGCGGCCGCCGAGGCCACCCGGGTGAAGACGGCCGCGGCCGCCGAGGCCGAGGCCACCGAGGCCCGCGGTCTCGCGGCGGCGAAGGCCACCCGGGCCACCGGTGAGGCCGAAGCCGCGGCGACGCAGGCCAAGGGCCTCGCGGACGCCGAGTGGGCGCGGGCCAGGGGGCTGGCGGAGGCCGACGCGGCGAAGGCCAAGGGTCTCGCCGAGGCCGAGTCCATCAAGGCCCGGGCGGCGGCGCTGGCGGAGAACCAGGAGGCCGTGGTCGCCCAGCAGCTCGCCGAGAACTGGCCGCAGATCGTGCAGGCGGGCGCGAGCGCCTTCGGCAACGTCGAGCACATGGTGCTGCTGAACGGGGCCGAGGGGATGTCGGAGATGTTCGCGAAGGCGCTCACGATGGGCGGTACGGGGCTGGGGCTCGCGCGGCAGCTGCTGTCGTCGATGAACCAGGCCGATGCGGGGGCGGCGGTGCCGGTGGCTTCGCCGGTGCCGGTGCCGGTGCCGGTGGCTTCGCCGAACGGGAGCCACCCGATCCCGATCACGGAGGACCCCCTCCCGTAGCCCGACCGGGGTGCGCCGCCTCAAGCGCCGGCGGGGCTGAAGCGCCTCCGGCGGGCCCTCAAACGCCGGGCAGGCTGGAAATACAGCCCCGCTGGCTCCGGCCGGCCCTCAAACGCCGGGCAGGCTGGAATTCCAGCCTCGTCGCCTCCGGCAGGCCCTCAAACGCCGGGCGGGCTGGAAATACAGCCTCGCTGGCTCCGGCCGGCCCTCAAGCGCCGGCGGGGCTGGAATTCCAGCCTCGCCGGCGTTTGAGGCGCCCCCGGAGGGAGCGGACCGGTGGGTCAGGAGTGGCCCAGGTCCGGCGGGGTGGGGTCCGTGGTGGGGACCGAGCCGGTGTCGGGCGTCGGGCGCAGGGTGAACTCGTCCGAGGCCATGGAGTCCAGCACCGGCGGCGCAGGCCGCATCGGCACCGGCATCACCGCCGCCTCGGAGTGCCCCCCGCACCCGTAGGACAGGGACACGAGCCGCCCGTCGGCCGGGCTGAACTCGTTCGCGCAGACCCCGAAGGCCTGCCCCAGCGAGCCGCCGATCGCGACCAGGAAGCCGCAGGACACGCACGACGCGGGCGCCGCCTGCGCCATCGGCGTCTTCGCCCCGAAGGACTCGTCCCAGCGGTCGGCCGCGGTGTGCAGGCCGTAGCGGGACAGCACGCGCGCCCGCCGCATGCCGAGTTCCTCGGCCACCGAGGTGATGGACCCGCGCACCGGCACGACCGGCACCACCGCGCGGTCGGTGACGTCCGCGTCCTCCGCCTCGACCAGTTCGGCCATCTCGGCGGAAACCACGGAGTTCGGCGGCGGCGCGTCCTCGCCGGACCAGCCGGGCTCCAGCCGCAGGTCCTCGGCGTCGGTGGGCAGCAGGTCGCCCGGCCCCATGTCACCCGGTCGCAGCCGCTCGCTCCACGGCACCCACTCGGGCGCGAGGAGCGCGTCGGAGCCGGGGAGCAGCACCGTTTCGTCGAGGGTGACGTTCTTCGCGCGGGAGGCGCGGGTCACCGTGACGGCCCAGCGCCAGCCCCGGTACCCCGGTTCCTTGGCCTCGAAGTAGTGGGTGACGACCCGGTCGCCCTCCGCCACCGCGGATACGTGCTCTCCCACCACCCCGGGGTAGGCGGCCTCTTCGGCCGCCGCCCGCGCGAGTTCTACCGCCTCGACGCACAGGCGGTCAGGGGTACGCGGGGTACGGCTTCGCGTCGTCGCAGCACTCACTGGTCTCGTTCTCTCCTACGCCGTCTCACGTGTGCGCCGTCCGTACTGTCGTCCACAACGACCCGTCGGTGCTGTCCGTACGTGGCGCGGGCGGAGCGGACCAGAGGGCCGCGTCGACGTCCGCACCCGATCGGCCTCGGGCGCACCTTTTGCAATCCATTCTGCGGGATAGCGAACAGGCGCGCGGCCAAGAGCAACCGCCGGTGGCGCGCTACGCACGCTACCTCTTCTTGGGGCCTGGGCCCACATGCACGTCCGATTCGCGGACGCCCGGCTCCCCGCGGCCCCGGCCCCGGGGACACGGGGAAGGGACGGGAAGCGCGCCGGGAGGGGTTCCCGCGGGCCGTGTGGGGCACTATGGCGAGATGGCACCCGTACGGTCGTCCGAAGGCGGCCCGGGACCGGTCCGCAGGACCGGCCGGGCGGTCGGCCGTGCCCTGCACCTGCCGATCACGGGGACGGCGCGCGGAATCCGGCGGGCCACGCACGCCCACGGGGCGGGCGAATCGGGCCTCGGCAAGCTGATCGAGCTGCACGCGATCAACGGCGCCGGTGACGTGATGATCACAGTGGCGCTCGCCTCGACCGTCTTCTTCTCCGTCCCCACCGACGAGGCCCGCGGCCGGGTCGCGCTCTACCTCGCCATCACCATGGCGCCCTTCACCCTGCTGGCCCCCGTCATCGGCCCGCTGTTGGACCGGTTGCCGCACGGCCGCCGGGCCGCGATGGCGGCGGCGATGTTCACCCGGGCGGTGCTCGCCGTGATGATGTCGGGCGCGGTGGCCACGGGCGGGCTGGAGCTGTATCCGGCGGCGCTCGGCGTGCTGGTCGCGTCCAAGGCGTACGGGGTGGTGCGCAGCGCGGTCGTGCCGCGGCTGCTCCCGCCCGACTTCTCGCTCGTGAAGGCCAACTCCCGGGTCACGCTGGCCGGTCTGCTGGCCACCGGGGCCGCGGCGCCGGTGGGGGCGGGCCTGCACGCGATCGGCCCGCCGTGGCCTTTGTACGGGGCGTGCGCGGTCTTCGTCGCCGGTACCTTCGCCGCGCTCTCCATGCCGCACAAGGTGGACGACGCGAAGGGCGAGCGCCGGGCCCGGCTCTCCACCCACGAGGCGCACTCGAAGCGTCCGGGGCTGCGGACGGTCAGCCGGCCGGTCCTCTGCGGGCTGCTGGCGAACGCGGCGATGCGCGGGCTGTCCGGGTTCCTGATCTTCTTCCTGGCGTTCCTGCTGCGGGAGCACCCGCTGGCCGGGCAGAGCGCGGCCGTCTCGCTGGGCATCGTGGGCGTCTCGGCGGGCGTCGGCAACGCGTGCGGGACGGCGGTGGGTGCCTGGCTGCGGGCCCGTGCGCCGGAGACGATCATCGCGGTGGTGCTGTGCGTGACGCTCGGGGTGGCGGTCCTGGCGGCCGTGCTGTTCAGCGGCCTGTTCATGGCGGTACTGGCCGGAGCGGCCGGGTTCTGCCAGGCGCTGGCGAAGCTGTCGCTGGACGCGATGATCCAGCGGGACGTCCC
Organism: Streptomyces sp. NPDC043876; assembly: GCF_056435825.1. Taxonomy (NCBI): domain Bacteria; kingdom Bacillati; phylum Actinomycetota; class Actinomycetes; order Kitasatosporales; family Streptomycetaceae; genus Streptomyces; species Streptomyces sp. NPDC043876. The sequence continues at coordinate 913,841 of NZ_JBWKDV010000001.1, forward strand.
GGAGGCGGTGCGCACGTCGGCCTTCGCCCGGTCGGAGACGCTGCTCCAGGTGGCGTGGGTGCTGGGCGGGGCGATCGGCATCGCGCTCCCGCTGCACGGGGTGCTGGGCATGGGGGTGGCCGCGGTCATCGTGGCGCTGGGCGCGGTGATGGCGGTGCGCGGCCTGCTGTCCTCGCCCGGGCACACCCGGCGCGGGCCGCAGCGGACCCGGGTGGCGTAGGCGCCGGAGCGAGTCCGCCGCAGGCGGTGGCGCCGCACCGGGACCCCATGCGGCGGCGCGGCCCGGGGGCCCGATAGCCTTCGGCTCATGACCGCACCGCTTTCCTCGGGTAGGGCCCGCCGCAGTGTCGCGGCCCTCGGAGCCGTTTCCGCCGGCCTCCTCGTCCTCTCCGCCTGCGACAAGCCGACGCCGCTGGCGACCGTGACGGTCGGCAGCTCGTCGGTGTCCGCGCAGGCCACCTGCAAGCTCAAGGACTCGGAGAAGGAGCTGTCGGACGCGCGCGTCCAGGAGTGCCTCGAAGACTCCAAGGGCGCGAAGAACGCCCAGTCCATCGACTACACCGCCGGCGACACCCTGCGTCTGGGCGTCGAGCCCGAGGTCGTGGAGGGCGGCAAGAAGTGGCTGGCCGCCGTCGGCACGCAGCGCCTCGGCGACCTCACCTCCAACACCTACCAGAGCTTCCCCGGCCTGAACCCCTTCTCCACCGGTGGCCAGGGCGCGCCCGCCGCCCCCGTGGACGCCCAGCCGATCCACATCATCGAGCTGAGCGAGAACGGCAAGCCCACCTCCGTCTGGACCTTCAACCTCAAGCTCAAGAAGTAGTCCTCGCCGTGCGCGCGCTCATCGTGACCGCGGTGGCGGCGGAGGCCGACTCCGTCGTCGCCGGTCTCACCCCTCATCCGGACCTCTCCGGTCCGCCCGAGCCGCGCACGCTCCCCGGCGGGTACCTCATCACCCGCCGGGACCTGCCGGGCCTCGCCCTCGACGTGCTCGTCGGCGGGGTCGGCCCGGCCGCCGCCGCGGCGGCCACGGCCACCGCGCTCGCGGTCTCCCTCGCGGGCGGGCCCGGCGCGAGCGGCCCCCGTCCGTACGCCCTCGTCGTCAGCGCCGGGATCGGCGGCGGGTTCCAGCCGGCCGCTCCGGTCGGCTCGCTCGTCGTCGCGGACGCCGTCGTCGCGGCCGATCTCGGGGCCGAGACCGCCGAGGGTTTCCTGGACGTCCGGGAACTGGGCTTCGGCCACACCGTGCACCTGCCGCCCGCCGCGCTGGCCGCCCGCGCCGCCGAGGCCACGGGCGCCCTGCTCGCCCCCGTGCTCACCGTGTCCACGGTCACCGGCACCGCCGAGGGCGCGGCGCGCCTCGCCGCCCGGCACCCGCTCGCGGGGGCCGAGGCCATGGAGGGCTTCGGGGTCGCCGAGGCGGCCGCCGCGCACGGGCTGCCGGTCCTGGAGATCCGCGCCGTGTCCAACGCCGTGGGCCCGCGCGACCGCGCCGCCTGGCGGATCGGGGAGGCGCTCGGTGCGCTCACCGACGGCTTCCGCGCGCTGGGGCCCGTACTCGCGAACTGGGGAGAACGTCCGCATGCGCAGTGACGAACCGCTGAAGATCGCCTACTCGCCCTGTCCCAACGACACCTTCGTCTTCGACGCGTGGGCGCACGGCCGGGTGCCGGGCGCGCCCGCGCTGGACGTGACCTTCGCCGACATCGACGTCACCAACGGCATCGCCGAGCGCGGTCCGGACGCTCCCGCCGAGGCGGCCGGCCTCGCCGGGCTCGACGTGCTGAAGGTGTCGTACGCGGTGCTGCCCTGGGTGCTGGAGGACTACGCGCTGCTGCCCTGCGGCGGGGCGCTGGGCCGGGGCTGCGGGCCGCTGGTCCTGACCCGCGAGCCGGGCGTCGACCTGACGGGGAAGACGGTGGCCGTGCCGAGCGAGCGCTCGACGGCCTACCTGCTCTTCCGGCTGTGGGCGGCGGACGTGCTGCCCGGCGCGGTCGGCGAGGTCGTGGTGATGCCGTTCCACGAGATCATGCCCGCGGTGCGCGCGGGCCGGGTGGACGCCGGACTGGTGATCCACGAGGCGCGGTTCACCTACCGGGACCACGGGCTGCACTGCCTGGCCGACATGGGCGAGCACTGGGAGTCCACGACCGGGCTGCCGATCCCGCTCGGCGCGATCATCGCCCGGCGTTCGCTGGGCGCCGAGACGCTGCGGGGGCTGGCCGAGGCGGCGCGTACGTCGGTGCGGATGGCGTGGGACGACCCCGAGGCGTCCCGCCCGTACGTCCGCGCGCACGCGCAGGAGCTGGATCCGGCGGTCGCCGACCAGCACATCGGGCTGTACGTCAACGAGTTCACCGCGGACCTCGGCGAGGACGGCTACGCGGCGGTCCGCGGCCTGCTGACGCGGGCGGCGGCGGAGGGCCTGGTCCCGGCGATCGCGCCGGGCGCCCTCGACTTCCCCTGAGATGCGACGCCGGAACGGCCGTGCCCCGGTCCCCCGCGAAGAGCGGGGCCGGGGCACGGCCGTTCACGGCGTCCGGGACCGGCCGGGACCCGGGCCGGAAGGTCAGACGTCGAGCTGGTCGGCCACCGCGCGCAGCATGCCGGCGATCTTCGCGCCCTGCGCCTTCTCGGGGTAGCGGCCGCGCTCCAGCTGCTGCGTGACGTTCTCCAGCAGGGTCGTCAGGTCCTGGACGATCGACGCGAGTTCATCGGGCTTGCGGCGCTGCGCGGCCGCGACCGACGGCGTCGGGTCCAGGACCGTCACGGACAGGGCCTGGTCGCCCCGCTGGCCCGCGACCACGCCGAATTCCACGCGCTGGCCGGGCTTGAGCGCGTCGAGCCCGTCCGGCAGTACCGACGAGTGGACGAAGACGTCGCCGCCGTCGTCGCGGGAGAGAAAGCCGAAGCCCTTCTCACTGTTGAACCATTTGACCTTGCCGGTAGGCACGTCCGTCCTCTGTCCTTGCGCTCGTCGGTGTGGCAGATCATCTGTGACCTGTCACCCTCAAGGCTAATGGCCGAGATCACCCTGACAAGGCGTCCCCCGGTCCTTCCTGCAGTGGCCCTTCGGCCAGGGAACTACCCTGGTGAGGTGACTCCCACTCCCCGTTCCGAAAATGCGCGGCCCGGCGAAGCGCAGCCCGACGAGGCGCGGCCCGGTGACGCATTGGTCAGGGCCGGCGGCATCGTGTTCATCCTCGGTGCCGTGGCGACCCTCGCGACGATGGCCCCGCTGTTCCTGCACACCCGGCCGTTCCCCTCGTGGGCGTGGGCCGTGTGCATGCTCATGGGCGTCGGCTTCGCGATCTCCGCCGCCGGGGTGCTCCGCTCTGCCGCCGCCCAGCGCCGCGCGGCCCGCCGCTCGCAGGCCGCCGCGTCGGCCGCCTCCGCCGCGCGGGGCTCCGCGTAGGGGTCGGTTCAGACCTCCTGAACCAGCTCGGCCGCCTCCGCCACCACCGGGCGCGTGGCGACGTACTCCGCCAGCCAGGCCGGCAGCGCGGTCAGATCCGCCAGGATCACGTCCGCGCCCGCCGCGCGCAGTTCCGGCTCGGGGCACGGGCCGGTCGGCACCGCCACGGACAGCGCGCCCGCCGTGCGGGCCCCGCGGACATCGCCCACGTGGTCGCCGACGTAGACCTGCGCCCCGTACTCGCGCAGCGCGACCGCCTTCGCCTCCGCCCACAGCCAGCCGATCACCGCGTCGGGCTCGATGCCCAGGTGCGCCAGGTGCAGGCGGGCGTTGGGCTCGTGCTTCGCCGTGACGACGATCGCCCGGCCGCCGAGCGCCCGCACCGCCTCGACCGCCTCGCGCGCCCCGCGCATCGCCGGGGTCGGCGCGATGGCGTGGGCGGGGTAGATCTCCCGGTAGCGGTCGGCCATCTCCGCGATCCGCTCCTCGGGGAACCAGTTCGCCAGCTCGTCGTCGAGCGGCGGCCCGAGCCGGGTGACCGCCTCCGCGGCGTCGATCCAGGTGCCCGTCTCGGCGGACAGCGCCTCGTACGTCGCCCTGATGCCGGGGCGGGAGTCGATGAGGGTCATGTCGAGGTCGAAGCCGACCGTGAACGCGGGCGCGGCGGGGGGTCCGGCGGGGGCCGTGGCGGGAGAGGTCATGCCCTCCATTGTGCCGAGGCCGCGGCAACGCCCGGGAACGTAGACTTAGGCTCGCCTTACCGGATCATGAAATTGGGTGAGATGTCAGCCCCCGCTCCCAGTACCCCCGACCGCGGCGCCCCCGGCGACCGCGACCACGGCCCACCGGCCGCCCGCAGCGCACCCCTCCCGCGGCGCGCCCTGACGGCCCGCCGCCTCGGGTGGACGGCGGCCGGGCTCGCCGCGCTGCTGTGCGCGGTCGTCCTGAGCCTGGCCGTCGGCGCCCGCTCCATACCCCCGGCGGAGGTGTTCGACGCGCTGTTCCGCGGCGCGCACACCCCCGACGCGGAGGTGGTGCGCAGCCTGCGGGTCCCGCGCACCCTGGTCGCCCTGATGGTCGGGGTGGGCCTCGCGCTCGCCGGGACCGCCCTCCAGGGCATCACCCGCAACCCCATCGCCGACCCCGGCATCCTCGGCATCAGCCAGGGAGCCGGGGTCGCGGTCGTCTGCGCGATCGCCTTCGCCGGGGTGCACACGCTCACCGGTTACGTGTGGTTCGCCTTCGCCGGGGCGGCGGTCGCCTCCGTCGCCGTGTACGCCATCGCGGCGAGCGGGCGCGGCGGCGCGACCCCCGTGAAACTCGCCCTCGGCGGCGCCGCGATCAACGCGCTGCTCGCCTCCGTCACCATGGCGGTCCTCACCACCAAGGCGTCCACCCTGGACGAGTTCCGGTTCTGGCAGGTCGGCTCGGTCGCCGGGCGCGACCTGCGGGTGGTCTCCCAGATCTGGCCGTTCCTGCTGGTCGGGGCGGTGCTGGTGGTGACGGTGGCGCGCGGTCTGGACGCGCTCGCGCTCGGTGAGGACGTCGCCAAGGGGCTCGGGCAGAACGTCGGCGCCGTCCGCGTCGTCGGCGGGCTCGGGGCCACGGTGCTGACCGGTGCCGCGGTCGCGGCGGCCGGGCCGATCGCCTTCATCGGGCTGGCCGTGCCGCACCTCGCGCGGGCCGCGGTCGGCGGCGACCACCGCTGGATGCTGCCGATGGCCGCGCTGATCGGGCCGGTGATGCTGCTGGTCGCGGACGTGGCCGGGCGGGTCGTGGTACCGCCGGGCGAGGTTCCGGCCGGGGTGATGACCGCCCTCATCGGGGTGCCGTTCCTGGTCGTCCTGGTCCGCCGCAAGGCGGTGGCCGCGTGAGCGCCCCCACCGGCGTACGGGGCCCGGCTGCGGCCCCCGCCGCCTCCTCCGTGCCCGCCCGGCCCGCCGGGTACGCGCTCGTCCGGGGCCGGCGCGGATCGTTCCTGCTGCACCGCCGGGCCACCGCGGTCGCGTGCGGCCTCGCGGCGCTGCTGGCCGCGGTGTGCGTGGCGTACCTCTGCGTCGGCGAGTCCTTCGTCGCCCCCGGGGAGGTCGTCAAGGTGCTGCTGGGGCGGCCCTCGCCGGACGACCTGGTGGTGGGGACGCTGCGGCTGCCCCGGCTGGCGGTGGGCCTGCTCGTCGGCCTCGCCTTCGGGGTCGCGGGGGCGCTGATCCAGACCGTCGCCCGCAACCCGCTGGCCAGCCCCGACATCATCGGCATCAGCCAGGGCGCGGGCGCGGTCACCGTCGCGGCGCTGACCTTCGGGGTGACCTCGTACGCCGTCCTGCCCTACCTCTCCGTGCTCGGCGGGCTCCTCGCGGCCTTCCTGGTCTACGTCTTCGCCTGGCGCGGCGGGCTGCACGCGGGGCGCTTCGTGCTCATCGGCATCGGCTTCGCCATCGCGCTGCGGTCGGTGACGACGCTGCTGATGACCAAGGGCGACTACCTCGTGGCCCAGCAGGCCCAGATCTGGATGACCGGCTCACTCAACGGGCGCGGATCGGACATCGCCGAACCGCTCGCCTGGGTGCTGCTGGCGCTGCTGCCGGCCGTCCTGTGGGCGGCGCGGGCGCAGCGTACGGTCTCGCTCGACGACGACACCGCGACCGCGCTCGGGGTCCGGCTGGGCCCGGTGCGGCTCGGGCTGGTCGCGCTGGGCGTGGTCCTGGCCTCCGTGGCCACGGGTGCGGCGGGGCCCGTCGACTTCGTCGCCCTGCTGGCCCCGCAGATCGCGCGCCGGATGACCCGGACCGCGCAGATCCCGCTGCTGTGCTCGGCGCTGACCGGCGCCGTGATCGTGGTCCTGGCCGACCTGCTGGCGCGCCGGCTGCTGTCGCCGACCGAGCTTCCCGTGGGCGTGCTGACCGCCGCCGTGGGGGCGCCGTACTTGATCTGGCTGATCGTGCGCGGGCGTACCGGGCGCGCCGGGCACGCCGGTGGTAGTGGCCGTTCTGGCCGAACTGGAGGAGAAACGTGAGCCGTCTGGCGGCGAGCGGGCTGACGCTCGCCTACGAGGACCGGGTCGTCGTGGAGGACCTCGACCTGTCCGTCCCCGACGGGAAGGTGACGGTGATCGTCGGCCCGAACGCCTGCGGGAAGTCCACCACCCTGCGGGCGCTGGGGCGGCTGCTGAAGCCGCGCTCCGGGGCCGTCCTGCTGGACGGCGAGGCGCTCGCATCCCTGCCGACCCGGCGGATCGCGCAGACCATCGGGCTGCTCCCGCAGTCCCCGGTGGCACCGGAGGCGATCACGGTCGCGGACCTGGTGGCGCGCGGGCGCCAGCCGCACCAGCACTGGTGGCAGCAGTGGTCCGAGGCGGACGAGCGGGCCGTGGTGGCGGCGATGGAGCGCACGTCCGTCTCCGACCTGGCGGACCGGCCCGTGGACGCGCTGTCCGGCGGGCAGCGGCAGCGGGTGTGGATCGCGATGGCGCTGGCGCAGGAGACGGAGCTGCTGCTGCTCGACGAGCCGACGACGTTCCTGGACATCGCGCACCAGGTGGAGGTGCTGGACCTGGTCCGGCGGCTCAACCACGAGCGGGGGCGGACGGTGGTGGCCGTCCTGCACGACCTGAACCAGGCCGCGCGGTACGCGGATCATCTGGTGGCGATGAAGGCCGGGCGCGTGGTGGCGCAGGGCCCGCCCTCCGCCGTGGTCACGGCCGACCTGGTCCACGAGGTCTTCGGCCTCGCCTCCCTGGTCATCCCCGACCCGGTAACGGGCTCCCCCCTGATCGTCCCGACCTCCCCTTGGACCCCCTGAGGGCACCCGGGCCGCTGACGGGGCGGGGAGTCGGGGGGCTTCCGGGGTGCGGGCCCGTGGCGTTGCCTCCGGCAGGCCCTCAAACGCCGGGCAGGCTGGATCTGTCCTTGTCGGCACCCGGCAAGCCGAACGTGACCCGCCAAGGCAGAACCTCCCAGCCTCGCCGGCCGTTTGAGGCGCGGGTCCGAGCAGAGCCCGTTGGCCACCGGCCATCGAAGCGCCCACACGGGGGCGGCCTCCGGCGGGCCCTCAAACGCCGGGCAGGCTGGATTTGCCCCCGTAGGCACCCGGCAAGCCGAACGTGACCCGCCAAGGCAGAACCTCCCAGCCTCGCCGGCCGTTTGAGGCGCGGGCCCGGGCAGAGCCCGTTGGCCACCGGCCATCGAAGCGCCCACACGGGGGCGGCCTCCGGCGGCCCCTCAAACGCCGGGCAGGCTGGATTTGCCCCCGTAGGCACCCGGCAAGCCGAACGTGACCCGCCAAGGCGGAACCTCCCAGCCTCGCCGGCGTTTGAGGCGCGGGTCCGGGCAGAGCCCGGGGGCCGCCCCAGACCCCTCCGGCGATGCAAGTACCGGTCCGGGAGGCCTCCGGCGGGCCCTCAAACGCCGGGCGGGCTGGATTTGCTCCGGGCCCGGGAGTGGCTCGGCGTGGGCGCCGGGAGCGGCCCGGCCCGCGGGGCAGGGGCGCCCCGGGCCCGGGGGTGGCCCCGCCCGGGAGCCAGGGGCGCCCCGGCCCGGGAGCGGCCCCGATCCGCGGGTCAAGGGTGCCCGGGGTGGGGGCGGGAGGGGTCAGCGGGCGCGGCGGGCGCGCCAGGCCAGGTAGAGGGCCGAGGCGATGGCGGCGGCGCGGACCAGCCAGGGCCACATGCTCTGGAAGGCTTCGCCGAGCTGGGCATCGGCCAGGGGATCCCCCCAGCGGTGGTTCAGGCGGCCCCACACCCACACCACCGCCCCCGCGAACACCGCCCCGGGCAGCCCGAACACCGCCCACTTCTTCTCGGCGGGCCCGAGCACCCGCGACGCGTACGCCAGCAGCCAGCCGAGCCCGAGCAGCACCCAGTAGCCGCTGACCACGCCGACCGCCAGGAGCAGCGCGGCGAGGAGGAGGAAGGCGTGCGGCTTCGCCCGGACGACCGGGACCTCCGCGACCGGGGCCGCGCCCGCCGCCGCCGCGGCCTCCTTGCGCAGGCGCCGCCGCTCACGCAGCGCCCGTACGGCGGCCCGCCCCCGGGACCCGCCCGCCGCCCCCGCCCCGGCAGCGGCGGCGGCCTCGGCCGCCTCGTCCTCCTCCGGCGGGACCTTGAAGAGGTCGGGCAGCTCGCGCGGGTGCGGCCGCTCGATGCCGCCCACGAAACCGTCGACCTGCGGACCGTCGCCGTAGGGGCCGGGGGTGACCCGCCACCAGTCGGGCTCGCCCGATTCGCCCCCTTCGGGGCCGAGTTCGTCCAGTCCGGCGAGGTGCGGCGACGCGGGCCCGGTGGCCGCGGGCGGCTCGGGGCGCGGCGCCGGGACGGGCGGGCGACCGCGCAGCCGCCCCGGCCCCCGCTGCACCGGTACGCCGATCCCCGCATCCGCCTCCGGAGCGGGAGCCGAGGCGGAAGCCGCCCGCGGGCCGCCCGACTCCAGCGCGTCCAGGATCTCCTCGGGGCTGCCGATCCGGTCCAGGATGCGCCGGACCGCCGCCGGGGTCTCCGGGTCGTACTTGGCGCGGCGCCGGTCGATCTCGTCCCGCAGACCCGTCACGAGCCGCATCCGGTCGCTCGACGCCAGCTGCCGCCGCTGGGCCAAGTCCCCGACCCGGCTCAGATATTCGTAGACCAGATGGTCGCTCTCGATGCCCACGCCCCGGCTCCTCCCGTACCGCCTCGTCGAAAGGTAGCGCGTGCGCCCGTGGAGCGGCCGCGTACGCAGCGGATAACGTGGACCGGATGGGGACCGGCCGACGACCGGCCGACGCGACCAGGAGGCGACCGTGCCCGAGCCACGCACCGCAGGGACCGCTCCGCGTTCTCTCGCCGAGGCGCTGCGCGCCCGCGACGACGCCGCGCTCGCCGCGCTGCTGCGCGCCCGGCCGGATCTGCTGAGCCCCGTACCGGGGGACGTCACCCAACTGGCGACCCGCGCCGGGACCCGCGCTTCGGTGGTGCGCGCCCTGGAACACCTGGACCGCTTCACGCTCCAGACCGCGGAGGCGCTGGCGGTGGCGCCGGACCCGTGCCCCTACGGCGTGCTGGAAACGCTGCTGACCGGCGCGGCCCCGGACGGCGACGACGACCGCCGGGAGGCCGCCGACGCGGTGCGGGCCGCGCTGCCGGGCGCCGTGCGGGCCCTGCGCGACCAGGCCCTCCTCTGGGGCGGCGAGGATTCCCTGCGACTGGTGCGCACCGCGCGGGAGTTGCTCGCCCCGTCCGCCTCCCGGCCCTCCCCGACCGGGCTCGGCCCGACCGTCGCCGAGGCCACCGCGGGCATGTCCCCGGGCCGGATCCAGGAGATCGTGCTGGCCGCCGGGCTGCCCGCGACCCACGACGCGGTCTCGGCGGTGTCCGCGCTGACCGCCCTGTTCGCCGACGGGGAGAGGATGTCCGCGCTGCTCGACGAGGCGCCCGCCGAAGCACACCAGGTGCTGGGCCGGCTCGTGTGGGGGCCGCCCTACGGCGAGGTGACCGCGCATCCGACGCCGCCCGTGCGCTGGCTGCGCGACCACGGGCTGCTGCTGCCCGCCTCGACGCGCACGGTCGTCCTGCCGCGCGAGGTCGCCCTGCACCTGCGCGGCGGGCTGGCGCACCGCACGGTGGAGCCCGTCGCCCCGCCGGTGGAAGCGGCGCGCGAACACCGTCCACAGCTTGTGGACGCGAACGCGGCCGGTCAGGCGCTCGCCGCGCTCTCCACCGTCGAGGAGCTCGTCAAGTACTGGGAGCACACCGGGCCCGCCGTGCTGCGCGCGGGCGGACTCGCCGTCCGCGACCTCAAGCGGACCGCCGCCGCGCTGGACACCACCGAGGCCCTCACCGCCTTCTGGATCGAACTCGCCTACGCGGCGGGGCTGCTGGCCAGCGACGGCGAAGCCGACGAGCGCTACGCCCCCACCCCCGCCTTCGACACCTGGGTCGAACTCCCGCCCGCCGAGCGGTGGTCGGCGCTGGCCGCCGCCTGGCTCCCGGCCACCCGCACGGCCGCGCTGGCCGGCGAGCAGGACGCCAAGGGCCGCACCCTGTCCGTCCTCGGGCCCGACCTGGACCGCAGCGCGGCCCCCGAAGTCCGCCACCGGGTCCTGGAACTCCTCGCCGCGCTGCCCGAGGGCGGCTCCGCCGACCCCGCCGCGCTGCTCGCGCGGCTCGCCTGGGAGCGGCCGGTGCGCGGGACCAGCGAGCTGCGGGCCCGCCTGGCGCGGTGGACGCTGGAGGAGGCGGAGCTGCTCGGGGTGACCGGGCGCGGGGCGCTGTCGGCGCCCGGCCGGGCGCTGCTCGCGCACGAGGATCCGGGGCCGCTGCTGGCGCCGCTGCTGCCGGAACCGGTGGACCACGTCCTGCTGCAGGCCGACCTGACCGCCGTCGCACCCGGTCCGCTGCGCCGGCCGCTCGGGGACGTGCTGGCCGTGCTCGCCGACGTGGAGTCCAAGGGCGGGGCGACGGTGTACCGGTTCACGCCCGGATCCGTGCGCCGAGCCCTGGACAACGGGCACACCGCCGTCGACCTGCACGCCTTCCTGGCCGAGCACAGCCGCACCCCGGTCCCGCAGCCGCTGTCCTACCTGATCGACGACGTGGCCCGGCGGCACGGCCACCTGCGGGTGGGCGCCGCCTCTTCCTACGTGCGCTGCGACGACGACGCGGTGCTCGGCGAACTCCTCGCCGACAAGCGCTCGGCCGGTCTGGGCCTGCGCCGCCTCGCGCCGACCGTGCTGGCCGCGCAGGCCGAACCGGGTGCGCTGCTCGACGGGCTGCGGGCCATGGGCTACGCCCCGGCCGCCGAATCCCGCACCGGTGACGTGCTGGTGGCGCGCGCCGACGCGCACCGCACCCCCCGCCGCGCCGCGCCCGTACCGGTCCCGGAGGGGCCGCCGGTGCCGGACGCGACGCTGCTGGGCGCGGCCGTGCGCGCGATCCGCGCCGGCGACCTCGCGGCGACGGCGGTCCGCAAGGAGCCCGCGCCCTCCGCCACGGCGTCCGCCGCCCCCGGTGAACTGCCGCGCACCAGCGCGGCGGAGACCCTGGCGACGGTGCAGGCGGCGGCGCTGACCGGGTCCGCGGTGTGGATCGGCTACGTGAACGCCGAGGGCGCGGCCAGTCAGCGCGTGATCGCACCGGTGCGGGTCGAGGGCGGCTTCGTCACCGGCTACGACCACACCGCGGACGAGGTCCGCACCTACGCCCTGCACCGGGTCACGGGCGTCGCGGAACTGGCCGACGACCAGCTGTGAGACGAGGCGGCGGGCCGCGAAAACCGTTCGCCGGGCGGCTCGGCGGGCGGCCATCCTGAGCGCATGCCCCCAGAACCGACCCGCCGGATCCGCGCCGTCCACACCGCCGACACGATCACCGTCTACCAGGCCTACGGACCGCACCTGGGCCTCCCGGCGGCGCGTGACGGGCGCTTCCCTCCCGCCTGGAAGCGGGAGCGGATGACCTGGATCAAGCCGTCGTTCCTGTGGATGATGTACCGCTGCGGCTGGGGCACCAAGGCCGACCAGGAGACGGTCCTGGCCGTCGAGATCACCCGGGCCGGTTTCGACGACGCGCTGCGCCGGGCCTGCCTCTCGCACTACGAGGCCGCCACCCACCCCGACCACAGCACCTGGCGGGACGCCCTGCGCGCCGCCCCCGCCCGCGTCCAGTGGGATCCGGAGCGGGACCTCCACCTGAACCCGCTGCCCGACCGGTCCCTGCAACTGGGCCTGTCCGGACCCGCCTCCCGCGCCTACGCCGACGCGTGGACGGTGTCCATCCGCGACGTCACCCCGCTGGCCCGCGAGATCCACGCCCTGGTCCGCTCCGGGGACGAGGCCGCGGCCCGCGCCCTGCTCCCCGTCGAGACCCCGTACCCGGCGGGCCCCCTCCCGCACCTGGGCGCCTAGGCAGTCCCTTCCGGATACGCCCGGGCAGTCCCTTTCGGATCTCGCCGGACCCCCACACACGGCGGCGGATACGGCAGACTGGAGGTTTGGCCGTCCGCGCCCGGACGGCCACACCGCCGGAAAGGGACGCTCTTGAACGGGCCTCTGATCGTCCAGAGTGACAAGACCCTCCTGCTCGAGGTCGACCACGAACTGTCCGCCGCCGCGCGGCGGGCCATCGCGCCCTTCGCCGAGCTGGAGCGGGCTCCCGAGCACATCCACACCTACCGGATCACCCCGCTCGGGCTGTGGAACGCCCGGGCCGCCGGGCACGACGCCGAGCAGGTCGTGGACGCGCTCGTCGAGTTCTCCCGCTACCCGGTGCCGCACGCGCTGCTCGTCGACGTCGCCGAGACGATGGCCCGCTACGGGCGGCTCACCCTCACCAAGCACCCCGTGCACGGGCTGGTGCTGACCAGCACGGACCGGCCGGTGCTGGAGGAGATCCTGCGGTCCAAGAAGGTCGCCCCGCTCGTCGGCGCGCGGCTCGACGCCGACACCGTCGCCGTGCACCCCTCGGAGCGCGGCCAGATCAAGCAGACCCTGCTCAAGCTGGGCTGGCCCGCCGAGGACCTCGCCGGGTACGTCGACGGCGAAGCGCACCCGATCGAGCTGGCCGAGGACGGCTGGGCGCTGCGCCCCTACCAGCAGCAGGCGGTCGAGGGCTTCTGGCACGGCGGTTCGGGCGTGGTCGTGCTGCCCTGCGGCGCGGGCAAGACGCTGGTGGGCGCCGGGGCGATGGCGCAGGCCAAGGCGACCACGCTGATCCTGGTGACGAACACCGTCTCGGCCCGCCAGTGGAAGCACGAGCTGATCAAGCGGACCTCGCTCACCGAGGAGGAGATCGGCGAGTACTCGGGCACCCGCAAGGAGATCCGCCCGGTCACGATCGCGACCTACCAGGTCCTGACGACGAAGCGGAAGGGCATCTATCCGCACCTGGAGCTCTTCGACTCCCGGGACTGGGGCCTGATCGTCTACGACGAGGTGCACCTGCTGCCCGCGCCCGTCTTCAAGTTCACGGCCGACCTCCAGGCCCGGCGGCGGCTCGGGCTGACCGCGACGCTCGTGCGCGAGGACGGCCGCGAGTCGGACGTCTTCTCGCTGATCGGGCCCAAGCGCTTCGACGCGCCGTGGAAGGAGATCGAGGCGCAGGGCTACATCGCCCCGGCCGACTGCGTGGAGGTGCGGGTCAACCTCACCGAGACCGAACGGCTGGCCTACGCGACCGCCGAGACGGAGGAGAAGTACCGCTTCTGTGCGACGACCGCGACGAAGCGGAAGGTCACCGAGGCGCTGGTGCGCAAGCACCGGGGCGAGCAGACGCTGGTCATCGGCCAGTACATCGATCAGCTCGACGAGCTGGGCGAGCACCTGGACGCGCCCGTCATCAAGGGCGAGACCTCGAACGCGCAGCGGGAGAAGCTGTTCAACGCCTTCCGCGAGGGCGAGATCAGTGTGCTGGTCGTCTCGAAGGTCGCGAACTTCTCGATCGACCTCCCGGAGGCGACGGTCGCCATCCAGGTGTCGGGCACCTTCGGCTCCCGCCAGGAGGAGGCCCAGCGCCTCGGCCGGGTGCTGCGCCCGAAGGCGGACGGTCACGAGGCGCGCTTCTACTCGGTGGTGGCCCGGGACACGATCGACCAGGACTACGCCGCCCACCGCCAGCGGTTCCTGGCGGAGCAGGGCTACGCCTACCGGATCATGGACGCGGACGAGCTGCTGGCCGGCGGCTGAGCCGGCCGCGGGGGCGTCAGCGACGTATGACGCCGGCGTCCTCGCCGTATTCGCCGAGCAGGACCACGCTCACGGCGGTCCCGGCGAAGATCTTCGCCGCGCGCAGCAGGCCGCCCTTGCGCCGCTGACCGGGCCGCGTGGCCTCGGCCGCGCGGGCCGTGTGAGCGGTGTGGAGGTCGGCGGCGCCGGAGATGGGGGACGTTGGGGCAGAGGTGGTGGCGCCGCGAGTGTGGCGGCCCTGGCTCGGGGTGAAGAGTGCGGTGCTCATGGATCCATGGTCCTTTTCCAGGGCGGATCGCACATCGCCCTCGGGGCGGAACCGGGCGACCCCCCGTCTCCTCCTCACGGCGCACGCCCACCCCTAGGGCCCCTCCCAAAGGTTTGACACTCTCAGGTATGACACGGGAGCGTTCTCCCCCCTCCCCGCTCCCGTCCCCGCCCCGGCCCCGAAATCCGTTCGCACACCGCCGCGCCGATGGCTACACTCTCCGCTCTTGCCGCCTCCCCTCCCGCCGTCGCTCCACCACGCCGCCGGGGAGAGCCGCCGTCCGCTCGGAAACCGGACGGTCCGATCACAGAGATCAGCAGCTGGAGGCAGTTCCGTGTCCGCAGGCAGTGCCGTAGCCCGTCCAGACGGTTCCGAGTCAACCGGTTCCGGGCCAACCGGTTCCGGGTCAGCCGGTCCGCTCGCCCGGGAACGGGCCCACCTCGCGGCGTCCCGCTCCGCGCTGCGCGCCATGCGCGAGGACGTCGAGTCCCTCGACATCCGCGACGTCACCGCGAACTGGGTCAACGCCGTCGTCCTCCAGGCCCAGATCGACGACCGCATCAAGGCCCTCGCGGACCTGGCCCACACCCCCCTCTTCTTCGGCCGCCTCACCTACCTGCACGCGCCCGGCGCGTCCCTCGCCGAAGGCGCGGAGGGCGAGCAGTTCTACATCGGCCGCCGGCACGTGCACGACGCGGGCGGCGACCCGATGGTCATCGACTGGCGCGCGCCCGTCTCGCAGCCCTTCTACCGCGCGTCCAGGACCGACCCGCAGGACGTCGCGCTGCGCCGCCGCTTCGGTTACACCGGGGGCGAGCTGACGGCGTACGAGGACGAACACCTCCTGGACCCCGCCGAGGCGTCCGCCGTCAGCAAGCTGCTCCAGCAGGAGATCGAACGGCCGCGCGTCGGCCCGATGCGGGACATCGTCGCGACGATCCAGCCGGAGCAGGACGAAATCGTGCGGTCCGGCCTCGGCGGATCGGTCTGCGTCCAGGGCGGGCCCGGCACCGGGAAGACGGCCGTCGGCCTGCACCGCGTCGCCTACCTCCTCTACGCGCACCGCGACCGGCTCGCCCGGACCGGCACCCTCGTCATCGGGCCGAACCGTTCCTTCCTCCACTACATCGAGCAGGTCCTGCCCGCGCTGGGCGAGCTGGAGGTCAAGCAGGCGACGGTGGACGACCTCGTGGCGCGCCCGGGAGGGCCCGAGGTACGGGCCGCCGATCAGGCCGAGACGGCCGTGGTCAAGGGCGACGCCCGGATGGCGGAGGTGCTGCGCCGGGCCGTACGGTCACACGTGACGCTGCCGACCGAGCCGCTGATGGTGGTCCGCGGATCGCGCCGCTGGCGGGTCCCGGCGTACGAACTCGCCGAGATCGTCGAGGAGCTCCAGAACCGCGACATCCGCTACGGCGCCGCCCGCGACGCGCTCCCGCAGCGCATCGCGCACACCGTGCTCGTGCGCATGGAGCAGGCGGGCGAGGCCCCCGACGACCGCGTGCAGGACGCCGTGGCCCGGAACCCTGCCGTCAAGGCGGCCGTCAAGCAGATGTGGCCGCCGGTGGACCCGGCGAAGCTGGTGCTGCGGCTGCTCGCCGAGCCGGAGTTCCTCGCGGAGCACGCCGAAGGCATCCTCACCGAGGACGAGCAGAAGCTGCTGCTGTGGCCGAAGCCGTTCCGCAGCGTGAAGGCCGCGAAGTGGTCGCCGGCCGACCTGGTGCTGATCGACGAGGCGACGGACCTGGTGGAGCGGACGCACTCGCTCGGCCACGTCGTCCTCGACGAGGCGCAGGACCTGTCGCCGATGCAGTACCGGGCGGTCGGGCGGCGCTGTACGACGGGCTCGGCGACGGTACTGGGCGACCTGGCCCAGGGGACCACGCCGTGGGCCACGCGGAGCTGGGCCGAGGCGCTGGGGCACCTGGGCAAGCCGGAGGCGGTGCTGGAGGAGCTGACGGCCGGTTTCCGCGTGCCGCGCGAGGTGATCGCGTACGCGTCGCGGCTGCTGCCGCGGATCTCGCCCGGGCTGGCGCCCGTGTCCTCGGTGCGGGAGACGCCGGGGTCGCTGGAGGTACGGGCGGTGGCCGGGTCGGCGCAGGAGCTGACCGCGGCCGTCGTGGCGGCCTGCCGGGACGCGCTCGCGCACGAGGGGTCCATCGGGCTGATCGCGGCGGACGCGCGGATCGCGGGGCTGGGGGAGGCGTTGGTGGCGGCGGGCCTGCCGTATCTGGGGCCCGGGGAGGAGACGACTGCCGCGTCGCGGTTGACGCTGGTGCCGGCGTCGCTGGCCAAGGGGCTGGAGTACGACTACGTCGTGCTGGACGAGCCGGGGGCGATCGTGGCGGGGGAGCCGGATGAGCGGACCGGGTTGCGTCGCCTGTACGTCTGCCTGACGCGCGCCGTGTCGGGGCTGACGGCGCTGCACGCCGGCCCCCTGCCGGACGCCCTGACCTGACCCGCCCCGGGGCCGGGGGCCGTGCCAGCGTGGCCCGGGCCCCGCAGCCGCCCGCGGCACCGCTGCCCTCCGGGGGCGCCTCAAACGCCGGCGAGGCTGGATTTGGCCCGCGCCCGGGGACGGCCTGAGGCCCGTAATCGCCCGCGCCGCCATTGCCCTCCGGGGGCGCCTCAAACGCCGGCGGGGCTGGATTTGGCCCCAGCGGCGTCCGAGGCGACGCACCCCCAGCCCCGCCGGCGATTGAGGCGCCCCCGGAGGGTGGGACGGGCGCAGGCGGCGGCCGGTCGCGGTCGCGCTGACCGCTCCCGGGCCCGCGGGTCAGGACAAGGCCGTGCGCCAGCGGGCCACCGCGGCCGCGTCGACCGGGGTCGACCAGCCGCCGGGGCGCGCCGCACCGCCGATGTGGAAGGCGTCCGCGCCCGCGGCCCGCAGCCGCGGCAGGTGGTGCAGGCCGAGGCCCCCGCCGACCAGGATCCGCGGCCCGTAACCCGGATCTCCCCGCCGCGCGGTTTCCGCCAGCAGGGTCGCGAGTCCGGCGTCCACGCCCTCGGCGGCGCCCGCCGTCAGGTAGGTGTCCAGGCCCGGCAGGTCCGCGAGGGCCTTGCGCAGGCCGTCCCGGTCCGCGGCCCGGTCGATGGCCCGGTGGAAGGTCCAGGGGCAGCCGTCCAGCTCCGCGACCAGGGTCTCGACGGCCGCCAGGTCCGGCGTGCCGTCCGCGTGGAGGAAGCCGAGGACGAACTCCCGCGCACCCTCCGCCCGCAACTCCCGCGCCTTCTCGACGAGCGCCCCGACGTCGCCCGCGGCGAAGCCGTCCGCCAGCCGCAGCATCACGCGCAGCGGGATGTCCACGGCAGCCCGGATCGCCGCGAACGTCTCGCGCGGCGGGGTGAGGCCGTCGGCGGCCATGTCGGTCACCAGTTCCAGACGGTCCGCCCCACCGGCCTGGGCCGCGACCGCGTCCTCCACGGTGAGGGCGATCACCTCCAGGAGCGCACGGTTGCTCATTTGACCCCATCCTTCGGATTGCTGCTCGTATGACTGGTATGGAAAATAGGTCTAGTCCAATATCCAGGGTACGGCCCTCCCGGCACCCACCACCAGCACCCATCACGCCACCCGCACAATGTGCGCATGGACTCCGACACACCGCAGCGCGCACACGGCGCCGCCGAGGACCTGCGCGCCGCCTGGCACCGGACCGCCACCGAGGCGGGCGCCGACCGCGATCCCGGCCCCTACGCCGACCGGCTGCTGGCCGCCTGGGCCGAACCCCAGCGCCGCTACCACTCCACCGCGCACCTGGCCGCCGTACTCGCCCACGTCGACACGCTCGCCGGGCACGCCGCCGACCCGGTCGCGGTCCGCCTCGCCGCCTGGTTCCACGACGCCGTCTACCGCCCCGACCGCTCCGAGAACGAGGAGCGCAGCGCCGCCCTCGCCGAGCGCGCCCTGCCCGAACTCGGCATCGGCGCCGCCCGCACCGCCGAGGTGGCCCGCCTGGTCCGGCTCACCGTCACCCACGACCCGGCCCCCGGCGACACCGACGGCGAGGTGCTCTGCGACGCGGACCTCGCGGTCCTCGCCGGGTCCCCGCAGGACTACGCCGCCTACGCCGCCGCCGTCCGCGAGGAATACGGCTTCGTCCCCGACGACGCCTTCCGGGCCGGGCGCGCCGCCGTCCTGCGCCAGCTCCTCGCCCTGCCGCGGCTCTTCCGCACCCCGTACGGGGCCGCGCACTGGGAGGCCCCGGCCCGCGCCAACCTCGCCGCCGAAGCCGCCCGCCTGACCTCCTAGCCGCCTGACGGAAGCGAGTAAAACCTCACATAACCACCCCCGCGGGAATGCGGATCCCTCCCCCGCGGTTGGTGCGACACATGCCCGCAGCAGCCGAACGCACCCGCATGTCCGTCGCCGTCTACGTCCTCGGCCTCTCCGTCTTCGCCCTCGGCACCAGCGAATTCATGCTGTCCGGGCTGCTGCCGCCCATCGCCGAGGACATGGGCGTCACCATCCCGCAGGCCGGCCTGCTCATATCCGCCTTCGCGATCGGCATGGTGGTGGGCGCCCCGCTGCTGGCCGTGGCCACCCTGCGGCTGCCCCGGCGCACCACCCTCATCTCCCTGATCAGCCTGTTCGGCCTCGGCCAGGTCGCGGGCGCCCTCGCCCCGACGTACGAGCTGCTCTTCGCCTCCCGCATCGTCTCGGCCCTGGCCTGCGCGGGCTTCTGGGCCGTCGGCGCGGCCGTCGCGATCGCCATGGTCGAGCGGCACCAGCGGGCCCGCGCAATGGCCGTCATGATCGGCGGCCTGTCCATCGCGAACGTGCTCGGCGTCCCGGCGGGCGCCTTCCTCGGCGAGCACCTCGGCTGGCGCTCCGCCTTCTGGTCGGTCGGCGCCGCCTCCGCCGTCGCCCTCGTCGGCATCCTCGCGCTGATCCCGCCCATCCCGCTGCCCGCCGAGAAGCCCCGCCTGCGGCGCGAGCTGGGCATCTACCGCGACCGCCAGGTGTGGCTGTCCATCGGCGTCACCGCGCTCGCCGCGGGCGGCGTCTTCTGCGCCTTCAGCTACCTCTCCCCGCTGCTCACCGACGTCGCCGGACTCGATGCGGCCTGGGTCCCCTGGATCCTCGGCCTCTTCGGCATCGGCGCGCTCATCGGTACGACGGTCGGCGGCCGGGTCGCCGACGCGCACCTCTTCGGGGTGCTGCTCTGGGGGATCGGCGCCTCCACCGTCTTCCTGACCGCGCTCGCCCTGCTGGCCTCCGCGCAGGCCGCCGCGATCGCGCTGGCGTTCCTGCTGGGCTTCTCCGCCTTCTTCACCGCGCCGGCGCTCAACGCCCGCATGTTCAACGTGGCGGGCGCCGCCCCGACCCTGGCCGGGGCGACCACCACCGCCGCCTTCAACCTGGGCAACACCGGCGGCCCCTGGCTCGGCGGTACGGTCATCGACGCGGGCTGGGGCTTCGCCGCCACCGCCTGGGCCGGCGCCGCCATGACGGTCACCGCGATCGCCCTGGCCGTCGTCTCCCTGCGCCTGGACCGCCGTACGCCGCCCCGCGCGACCCGCGTCGTGACCTCGTCCTCGTCGCCCGCCTCCGCCACCGCCCCCGCAGACCAGCCGGTCTAGGACAGCAGCAGCGGCATGTCCCACCCCGCGGGCGCGCCCCCGGCGGCGTAGGCGTCCAGCGCCAGCGCCACGCCCGCGGCGCCGTCCAGGTAGCCCGAGACGTCCGTCCCGTACGGCGTCTTCGTCATCGTGAAGCGGTAGCCGAAGGGCAGCTCCGGATCGAAGTCGGCGACGAGCCGGGCCGCGATCCCGTCCCGGACCGCCTCGATCCGCGGGTCGGCGAGGTGCTCGCCGAGGCGGCCGAGCTGGTGCAGGGCGCCCGCCCAGCCGTGGCACAGCGCGTTGTCCTCGATCCCCCACCGCTCCGGGGGCAGCGTCAGCATCCGCTCCAGCGAGGCGTGTGCCGTGGCCGCCCAGTCCGCCCGGTCCAAGGCCAGCCCGGCCAGCTGCACCGCGCGCGAGACGCCGGGGGCGCCGTAGCACCAGGACGGCCAGCCCGCGGGCCGGGTGTAGGCCCCGGGTCCGGCGAGGTAGTCGGCCAGGCTCAGGTGCGGCGGCCAGTAGGCCCCGTGCTCGTCGCGCACCACCCACCTGGTCAGCAGCGCGACGGCCGACTCGACGGCCTCCCGCTGCCCGGGGACCCGTACGCCCGCGCTCCAGGCCAGCGACATCAGGGCCAGCGGTCCCGCCACCCCGTGCGAGATCCCGAGGTTGAGGTGGCCGTCGGGCAGGGTCGCCTCGGTGCCGATCCGCGGCGCGTCCAGCGCCCACCAGCGCGGCACCCGGTGCCCGCGGTGCTCCACCTCGCCAACGGACAGCTGGACCAGGTAGGCCAGTACGGACTCCAGCTCCTCCCCGCAGGTGTCGGCGCGGGCGAGCAGGTAGCGGCCGACGCCGGTCATCCCGCGCACCACCTCGTAGTGGCCGATGGTGGGCAGCGGGGAGTTCTCCGGGACGGCGGGCATCGCGGTGCGCACGAGGTCGCGCTGGTAGGCGTCGAGCCGCTGGAGCGCGGAGACGTAGCCGCCGGTGGCGCGGTGGGCGAGCAGCACGGCGAAGGCGAGGGCGCCGGGGCCCTTGAAGATGCCGCTCGGGACGGTCTCCCCGGTGCCGGCGGCCCGGGTGGCGACGGCCAGGTAGCCGTGCGCGCGGGCCGCGTGCAGGGCGGTGGGGCGGGCGGCCCCGCTGAAGGCGATGGCCAGGCCCGGGCTGCCGCTGCCGAGGGTCAGCTCGGCCCAGATCCCCTCGGGCTCGCCGTCGTCGGAGGCCTCGGCGGGGATCCGGGTGGCGGCCATGGTGGCGGCGGGGTCGGCGAGCCGGTCGAGGACCTGTGCGCAGACCTCGCCCGCGCGCCGGCGCAGCGTCGTCGTCCCGTCGGCGGCGCCCGCCGGCCCGTCCCGCTCGGCGGTCGCCGGACGCACCGGGCCGGGGCCCTGGCCGGGGTGCATCGGGGGCACCTCGTCGTGGCGCGTCCCGAGCGCCTGGTCGTCGCTGTTCATCGGGCGCTCCTGGTCGTCGTGGTCGGGGCGCTGCGCGCCGTCCGGGCCGCGTGCGCGCGGCCCTCGATCCGGGTGCGGGCGGCCCCGCGCAGGACGGCGTAGCCACGGGCCTCCGCCGCCGGGTCGATGCCGAAGAGCCGGTTGTGGCGCATGTGCAGCAGCGACAGGACGGCCTCGTCGCGGTCGGCCTCGGAGGCGGCTAGCACCCGCTCGCCGAAGGCGCGCGGTTCGGGGGCCTTCGTCCACAGGTCGGCGAGGGCGGGGATGCCGAGGCGTTCGGCGGCCCGGCGTGCGGTGTCCCCGGGGAGGTCGCCGGGGCGCACCAGGTCGTCGGCGAGCGCGCGGTGGCGCTGGTAGACCTCGTGGTCGGGGCCCTTGGTGAACATGTGGTCCGCCCAGGCGCACCAGTCCCAGTCGCCGAGGGAGTCCAGCAGGACGGCGTGCCCGGCGGCGGCGAACACCTCGTCGGGGACGGCGGCCGCTCCGGCGCGCCGGGCCCGCAGCTGGATGACGGCGGACTGGCTGTCGGTCAGGAAGAGCCCCTCGGCGTCCTCCTGGGCGGCGGGCCCGAGGTAGCGGTCGGTCTCGGGGCGGTAGCTGTCCAGCAGCAGGGTCTTCACGGTGCCCGCCTCGACCAGGCGGCGCACGTGCCGGGCGACGGCGGGCAGCACCCGGCCGTGCAGCGCCTGCGGGTCGCCGTGCAGCCGGATCCGCAGGTGCGGGTCGGGGTCGCGGTAGCGCAGGAAGAACCAGCGGTCGACGTCCTCGTCGACCTCGGCGAGCAGCGGCGGGAGGTGGTCGGCGAGCAGCGCGTCGTGGACGCCCGCTTCGGCGTACAGCTTGAGGTACAGCCAGTCCTCGCCGGGCAGGTGGACGGCGGTGGGCGCGGTGCGGACCGCGGACCGGGCGAGCGGCGCGGGCGGCGCCGGTTCCCCCGGCGCGGCGGGTGCGGCGGCGCGGGCGGCCCGGACCAGCGGGACGACGATCTCGGTGCTGTGCCCGGAGTTCCAGCCGAGCCCGGCGCCCCCGGCGGTGAGGTCCTCGTACAGCTGGAACCTCGGTTCGCGGGCGGTCAGTTCGGCGCGCAGCAGCCCCTGGTCCCAGGGGTCGCTCAGGTCGACGGGGAACATCTGGTCGTTGCGGGCGATCTGGATCCGGTCGGGCACCCGGCCGCGGCGCCGCCAGGCGCGCAGCCCCTCCTCCCACACGGCGGTGTCCGGCGAGCGGGCCGCGTCCATCAGCCTGCGCCCGGCGAGCCAGCGGCGCGGGGCGGTGATCACCCGCCCGTAGCGGACGCTGGGGAGGTACGGGAGCACGTCCAGCCCGGCCCAGTCCCAGCCGGACCACACCCGCGGGCGGGCCGCGGCCAGGTCGGAGAGGAAGCGGGCGACGGGCGGGGCCTGGGCGTCGAGGGCCAGCATGTGCGGGAAGACGGGGACGACCGGGCGGCCGGTGGGTCCGTGCAGCAGCCGCAGTCCGTCCTCCCCGGCGGCGACGAGCAGGGTGCGCCAGTCCAGGCAGCGCGGGTCGCCGCGGTCGTCGGCGACCCCGATGGGGATGCGGTGCTCCAGCAGCGGCGGGACCTGCACGATGTTCAGGGAGCGCGGGTCGCCCGGCATGACGTCGACCTGCGCGAGGATCGGCGCGTCGGCGCCGCCCGGGCCCTCGCCGGGTCCCGCTTCCGGTCCCGCCGCCAGTGCGCGCAGTTCCGCGGTGAGCCCGGCGACGGCGGCGAAGCGGCCCGCGGTCGCGCCGGCCGTCCAGGAGCCGATGTGCGGGCTGCCCAGCAGGGTGAACTCGCCCCGGTCGAGGGCTTCCGGGCTCTCGGCCAGGATCTGGAAGCAGAGTTCGAGGGTGCGCGGGGCGCGGGCCGCGGGGTCGTGTCCGACGGCGGCGGCGAGCCGGGCCACGTCCGCGTCGGTGAGGTCGATGTCGCCGCCGTCGAGGACCGCCTGCTGGGTGAGTTCGGCGATCGCGGCGCGGCGCGGCCGGTCGGCGTCCTCGCCGGGGCCGGTGCGCGGGTGGGCGGGCGCGGGGGCGCCGTAGGAGGGCGGCAGGCCGAGGCCCCGGTGCGGGTCGACGAGGTCGCCGAGCGGGACCGCGCAGGCGGTGCCGTAGCGCTCGATGAACCGCTCGCGGTAGTCCCGCATGTGGTCGAGGGTGGTCCACTGCGGGGTCATCGCCCAGATCGCGGCGGCGTAGCGGCGCACCTCCTCGCCGACCGCCTCCGGCAGCACGAGGTCGGCGGGCATCCGCAGGTCGACGTGGACGGGCGGCCGCGCCCCGGCGGCTTCCTCGCCCTCGCCGTCCAGGGCGCGTACGGCGTCCAGCAGGGCGCGCCAGGAGCGGTGCCCCTCGCCGGGCGGGTCCGCCTCGTGCGCGGCGGCCGCGGCGCGGACGGCGCGCAGCCCTTCGGCGGCGCCGGGCACCGCTCCGTCGACGGCGGCCCCGATCCGGTCGAGGAGCGCGTCGTCGATGCGGTGCGGGGTGAGGGAGGTGAGCAGGAAGCCGTGCTGGACGAGTCCGGCGAGCAGGCCGTCGATCCGGTCCGTCCCGACCGTGGGGAAGCGCTCGACGAGGGCGTCGAGGAGTGCGGTGTACGGGACCGGGCGGGCGGCGGCTTCGCGGACGACGGCGACGAGCGCGTTGTCCTGGACGGAGACCTCGCGCTCACCGGTGTGCCGCAGGAGGCGGCCGTCCCGGCGCACGCACAGGTCGTTCATGACCACTTCGGTCCGGCGGCGGACGGCGGGCACGGCGAGCCAGTCGCGCACCCGCCGGTGCAGCCAGGCCCCGTCGAGCCGGACCGCCACCTCCGGGGAGCCGGTGAGCTCGGCCGCGGCGGTGGCGCCGAAGCGGGCGGTGCCGACGCCGGCGAACAGGCCGAAGGGGGTGGGGCGCCCGCCGGCCCGGCGGGCGTAGCGGGTGAGGGTGCGGGCGGCGCTGAGGGTCCGCTTGCGGCCGAGGGCGGCGGCGCCCTCGTCGGTGGCGAGGCGCCGCAGGCTCAGGGCGAGGCTGCCGCTGGCGACCTCGACGGCCTGGCGCAGGAACGGATCGGCGGCGAGGCGGCGCAGGCCCGGGACGGGGTCGGCGGCGTCGATCCGGGCTTCGGCGGCGGCGCGCGGTGTGCTCGCCATGCGCACGAGCACGGGCCCGCGCACCTCGAACAGGTCCGCTTCGAAGGCCAGGTCCGGTTCCGGGTCCGGTCGCACGTCGTTGATCCCCCGTGTCGGTACGGAGAAGCGGGGCGGGCACCGGCCCGCCCCGCTTCACATCGGACGTCTACCGCGTCAGCAGCAGGTGGGGCAGCGGGTGCCGATGGCGTAGCTGCTCGGGGAGGTGAAGGTACCGGCGCCGAACTCCTGCGTCTGGTCGGTCACCTCGGAGATGCTGAGGTCGAGGTCCAGGTCGGAAGCGTCGTTGGCGAGAATCATTTCGATGCGCATGTGTCCCCCAGAGGGTTCGTTGAAGCGAACAAATGATCGGTGCAGCAGGCACGTGTTCGTCCCTGCCCCCACACTTTTCATTGCGGCAGCATTGCGCCGGGAGCGCTTTTTCGGCCAACCGGAAGAAGGAGCGGAGAGGGCCCTCCCGGCCGCAAGAACGGGGCCCGCACCGGCCTTCGCGACTCCCCCGCGAGCGGAATCACCGCTTCAGCCAGGAGCTTCTCCTGCCGCCGACACCGCAGGTTTACGGGCCCCCACGCCCGGGGGACTTGGCCTCGGCGGCCCTGCCGGGCCCCGACCGGCCACATCCGGCCGCCCCGCCGGGCCCGGATAACGCCCCGCAGGCCCTCCGCGCCGCGCCACCGGCCGCGTGGCGCGATCTTGCCCTTGCCATATGCACAGGCGGCGGCTTACGGAGCGGCCGGGCGGCCCTTCGGGCGGCGCAGCCCCGCCGCCGTGATCCGGCGGACGATCTCCTTGCTGCCCACCTCGACCGCGCCCGCGCGCACGGCGTCCGCGTACCGGTGCGAGGGGACGTCGTAGTGATCGCGCTCGAAGGCGCGCTCCGGGCAGCCGATGGCCGCCGCGAAGGCGTGCAGCTCCTCGAACGAGACGTCGCTGACCAGGTGCGACCACATCCGGCCGTGCCCCGGCCAGGTCGGCGGATCGATGTAGAGGGTCACCCCCTGTCCCCCTAGCGCCCGAGAACGGGTCCGAGGCCGCCCACGGCGGCCACCTTCACACCCTGCTTCCCGCACACCCAGTGCGGATCGGGCCCCAACTCCGGGTCCACGTCGAGCGCGTGGAGATCGGCGTGCGAGCAGACCGGGCAGAGCGGCCAGCGCCCGTACTTCTCCAGGAGCGCGTCCTGCACGTCCTGGGCGACGAGCCCGGCGAGGTAGCCGGCGCCCTCCGGCCACTGCTCCGCCCACCAACGGCGGTGCACGACCGAGTCCTCGACGAGGGAGACGACGTCGGCGTCCGCGACCTCACCCGCGATGAGGTCGGCGAGTACGAGAGCGCGAGCGGCGTGCAGCGCCTGCTCCAGAGGGGTCGCGTGGTCCATACGAGTCATTGTGGACCCGCGGCACGCGAAGTGGCGAAGGCCCCCCAAAGGAGGGGCCGCACGGCTCCTTGACGCCCGGAACCGCCTGAAAATATCTTTCAGAGGTGAGCGAAACCGAGAAGGAAACTTTCAGCGCGTCCGCCGGGGCGGCCCCCGCGGCCACCCCCGGCCGCGGCCCCGCACCCGGCCCCGGCCCCGGCCCCGGCCCCGGCCCCGAGACCCTGCGCGCCAAGATCCGCACGCTCGGCCCCTCGATGACCCGCTCCATGCAGATCGTCGCCGAAGCCGTCGCCGCCGACCCGGCGGACTGCTCGCAGCTCACCGTCACCGCCCTGGCCGCCCGCACCGGCACCAGCGAGGCCACCGTCGTCCGCACCGCCCGCCTCCTCGGCTACCCCGGCTACCGGGACCTGCGCCTGGCCCTCGCCGCCATCGCCGCCCGCCAGGAGTCCGGCACCTCCCCCGCCCTCACCGCCGACATAGCCGTCGACGACCCGATCGCCGACGTCGTCGCCAAGCTGGCCCACGAGGAGCAGCGCACCCTCGCCGAGACCGCCGCGGGCCTGGACCACGCCCAGCTGGAGGCGGCCGTCACCGCGCTCGCGGGCGCCCGCCGCACAGACCTCTACGGCGTCGGCGCCTCCGCCCTCGTCGCCCAGGACCTCGCGCAGAAGCTGCTCCGCATCGGCCTCATCGCCCACGCGCACGGCGACCCGCACCTGGCCATCACCAACGCGGTCCTGCTGCGCCCCGGGGACGTCGCCATCGCGATCACGCATTCCGGTTCCACCGGCGACGTGATCGAGCCGCTGCGCCACGCCTTCGAGCGCGGCGCGACCACCATCGCCATAACGGGCCGCCCCGGCGGTCCCGTCGCCCGCTACGCCGACCTCGTGCTCGCCACCTCCGCCGCCCGGGAGACCGAGCTGCGCCCGGCGGCCATGTCCAGCCGCACCGGCCAGCTGCTCGTCGTCGACTGCCTCTTCGTCGGCGTCGCGCAGCGCTCCTTCGCCACGGCCGCCCCCGCCCTGGCCGCCTCCTACGAAGCCCTCGCGCCCCGCCACCGCGCCTCCGCGCCCGCCGCCCCCCGCGCCGGCAGCAGCACCCCGGCCCGCAGCGCCCGTACGCCCCGCGTTCCCCGCACCCCCGGCACCGCCCCCTAGGAGCCCACCGCCATGACCACCGACCCGGCCGCCGACGCCCACGCCGCCCTGCGCGCCCAGCTGGAGACCCTCACCACCGAGGCGTTCCGCCCCGAGCTGGCCGACATCGACCGGCTGCCGACCCTCGACATCGCCCTCACCATGAACGCCGAGGACGCCACCGTCCCCACCGCCGTCGCCGGGCAGCTGCCGCGCATCGCCGCCGCCATCGACGCCATCGCCGAGCGCATGGCCCGGGGCGGACGGCTGATCTACGCGGGCGCGGGCACGGCGGGCCGGATGGGCGTCCTGGACGCGAGCGAGTGCCCGCCCACCTTCAACACCGACCCCGGCCAGGTCGTCGGCCTGATCGCGGGCGGCCCCTCCGCCCTGGTCCGCGCCGTCGAGGGCGCCGAGGACTCCGCGGACCTGGCGGTGGCCGACCTCACCGCCCTAGGCCTGACCGCCGACGACACGGTCATCGGCATCTCGGCCTCCGGGCGCACCCCGTACGCGATCGGCGCCGTCGAGTTCGCCCGTACCCGCGGCGCCCTCAGCGTCGGCCTGTCCTGCAACGCCGGTTCCGCGCTCGGCGCGGCCGCCGACCACCCCGTCGAGGTCGTCGTCGGCCCCGAACTGCTCACCGGATCCACCCGGCTCAAGGCGGGCACCGCGCAGAAGCTGGTCCTGAACCTCGTCTCGACCGTCGTGATGATCCGGCTCGGCAAGACCTACGGGAACCTGATGGTCGACCTGCGCGCCTCCAACGAGAAGCTGCGCGCCCGCTCCCACCGCATCGTGGCCCTGGCCACCGGCGCCCCCGACGAGGAGATCGAGGCCGCGCTCACCGCCACGGACGGGGAGGTCAAGCACGCCATCCTGGTCATCCTCGGCGCGGTCGACGCCCCCCGGGCCGCCGCCCTGCTGAAGTCGTCCCACGGCCACCTCCGCGAGGCCCTGGCCGCCGCCCCGGCCCCGGCCCCCGCCCCCGCTCCCGTCACCGGCTGACCCCGTCGGCCCCGCCACCCCGACCACCCACCACCGAGGGACGACCCGCACCGTGTCCACAGACAAGAACCGCGCCACCGCCGCCGCGATCCTTCCGCTGGTCGGCGGCTCCGACAACATCACCTCGATCGCCCACTGCATGACCCGCCTGCGCATCGGCCTGCGCGACCGCAGCCTGGTCCGGGACGAGGCCCTCAAGGCCCTGCCCGCCGTCCTGGGCGTCGTCGAGGACGACACCTACCAGATCGTCCTCGGCCCGGGCACCGTCGCCCGCGTCACCCCCGAACTCGAAGCCCTCGTCGCCGAGGAACGCACCGCCGCGCCCCCGCCCGCCGACGCCCCGGCGGCCGACCACACCCCGGCGCCCGCCGACGCGGTGACCGCCGACGCGCTCGCCGCCCGCGGCGCCGCCCTCCGGCAAGCGCAGAAGGCGAAGAACTCCACCCCCGTCAAACTCTTCCTGCGCCGCGTCGCGAACATCTTCGTCCCGCTGATCCCGGCCCTCATCGGCTGCGGCATCATCGCGGGCCTGAACGGCCTGCTGACCAACGCCGGCTGGCTGCCCGCCCTCGTCCCCGCGCTCGCCGCGATGGCCTCCGGCTTCATGTCGCTGATCGCGGTCTTCGTCGGCTACAACACGGCCAAGGAGTTCGGCGGCACGCCCATCCTCGGCGGCGCCGTCGCCGCGATCATCGTCTTCCCCGGCGTCGCGAAGATCGACGTGTTCGGTCAGCAGCTCTCCCCCGGCCAGGGCGGCGTGCTCGGCGCCCTCGCCGCCGCGCTGCTCGCCGTGCACGTCGAGAAGTGGTGCCGCCGCCTGGTCCCCGAAACCCTCGACGTCCTGGTCACCCCCACCGTCACCGTGCTGGTCTCCGGCCTGGTCACGATCTTCGGCCTGATGTTCCTCGCCGGTGAGGCCGCCCACGCCATCGGCACCTTCGCCACCTGGCTGCTCGCCACTGGCGGCGCCTTCGCCGGTCTGGTCCTCGGCGGGCTCTTCCTCCCCCTGGTCATGCTCGGCCTGCACCAGGCCCTGATCCCGATCCACACCACCCTGATCGAGCAGACCGGCTACACCGTCCTGCTCCCGATCCTCGCCATGGCGGGCGCCGGCCAGGTCGGCGCGGCCCTCGCGGTCTACTGCCGCCTCCCGCGCAACGGTTCGCTGCGCCGCACCATCAAGTCCGCGCTCCCCGCCGGTTTCCTCGGCGTCGGCGAACCGCTGATCTACGGCGTCTCGCTGCCGCTGGGCCGCCCCTTCGTCACCGCCTGCGTCGGCGGCGCGGCGGGCGGGGCCTTCGTCGGCCTCTTCAACCAGCTGGGCGTGGCCTTCGGTTCGACCGCCATCGGCCCCTCGGGCTGGGCCCTGTTCCCGCTGCTCAACGGCAAGGCCGGGCTCGGCGCGACCGTCGCCATCTACGCGGGCGGCCTGGCCGTCGGCTACGCGACCGGCTTCCTCGCCACCTACTTCTTCGGCTTCACCCGGCAGATGCTGACGGACCTGAACACCGACCCGGAAGCGGACCCGGCCGCCACCGCCGCGTCCACGGCTTCGCCGGTCCCCGCACAGGAACCGGCGATGTCGTAACGGCCGCCCGTGGGCGCGGCCCCGTCAGCGGGCCGCCGCCTGCGCGGGCAGGTTGAACACGTTCCCCGGCGAGACGATCTTCGTGATCGCCTCCCCGAAGACCGTGGTGGGCTCCGCGCCGTTGTAGTCGACGTCGGTGTTCAGCACCACGACGAGGGTCGCCTTCGCCTCCGGCAGGTACATGGTCAGCGACTCATAGCCCGGCAGCGAACCGTTGTGCCCGATCCACCCCTGCACCCGGAAGATGCCGAGGCCGTAACCGGCCCCCGGGATGGTCGTCTTCACCGTGTCCAGCCGCTCCTTCTGCGTGGCCGCGCTGATCAGCGGCTTCCCGTCGGGCAGCACGCCCGTCGCCACGGTGGGCGCCCATATGCGCAGGTCGTCCAGGGTCGAGATCATCGCCCCGGCCGCCCACCCCCACGACGGGTTCCAGTCGGCCGAGTCCTCCAGCTTCCCGCTGGCCGTCTGCTCGGTGTAGCCCTGCGCGTGCGGCTCCGGGAACTCCGCGCCCTTCGGAAAGAGCGTCTTGTCCATCCCCGCCGGGACGGTGATGTGCTCGTGCACGTAGTCCGCGAGCTGCTGTCCGCTCAGCTTCTCGACCACCAGGCCGAGCAGGATGAGGTTGGTGTTGCAGTAGAAGAACCGCGCTCCCGGCTCGAACAGCACGGGGTGCTTGAAGGAGTAGTCGAGCAGCTGCTGCGGCGTGAACGGCCTGTCGGGATTCGAGGTCAGCGCCTTGTAGAAGCCCGGGTCCGCCGAGTAGTTGAAGAGCCCGCTGCGCATCTCGGCGAGCTGGCGCAGGGTGATCCGGTCGCCGTTCGGCACGCCGTCGATGAACTTCCCGATGGGGTCGTCCAGTCCCGCCTTGCCCTGGTCCACGAGCTGGAGCAGCGCCGTCACCGTGAAGGTCTTGGTCTCGCTGCCGATGCGCGTGTAGAGGTCCGGCGTCATCTTCTGGCCGTTGGCCTTGTCGGCGACCCCGAAGGACCGTACGTACTCGCCCTTGTCCGGCGTCCAGATCCCCACGCTCACCCCGGGCACCTTCGCGTCGCGCAGGACCTGCTGCACGGCCGCGTCCAGCTGCCGCGCCACGGCGGGCGTGAGGTCCCGTACGGTCCCGGGCGCGACCGGTGGATCGGTCGCGGCGGAGACGGCCGGTACGGACGCCCCCTGCGCGAAGGCGGCCCCACCCGCGACCGGCACCAACAGCGTCCCGACCGCGACGACGGTCACGGCCCCCCTGCGCAACCGACTGGACGAGTGCGTCATGGCCGGACTCCTGCCATACGAGGACAAACCCGAGTTTTCAGCGTAGGCGGTCACGGGTGAGCCCGCTCGTGGAGCACCGCTGCCAGCCGCATCGCGGTGTCCAGGTTGCACCGTCCCAGGTCCACGAGCGGAAGCCCGTACGTCCCGGCCGCCGACACCACGTCCACCCCGAGCGAGGGGAACACCACCCCGACGCCGTCCAGCGCCTCCTTGAGCTGCCCCACGGCCTCCTCCGCCGCCTGGCGCCGCTCCTTGGGGGTCATCACCATGACATGTCACCTTTCGCTCTGAGTAATCACTTTCCCCACACAGAGTGGCGACCCGCTCGCTAGCCTTTCAATGCGGACACCGCAACAACGGCACGTGTTGCCCAGGGAGTTGCCATGGCACGAAAGAACCTCGACCCCTCCTCCTCACCCCGCGCCCTACTCGGCGCGGAACTCCGCGTCGCGCGCGAACGCGCGGGCCTCACCCAGGCCGAACTGGGCGAACCCCTCTTCGTCAGCGGCTCCTTCATCGGCCAACTGGAGGCGGGCACCCGGCGGATGCACCTCGACATCGCCCGCCGGATCGACGAAATCCTGGACACGGGGGGCTTCTTCGTCCGCAACTGCGACGCCTTGGCCAAGTCCAAGTATCCGAACCACTTCGCTGAGGCCGCCGAGGCGGAGGCCGAGGCAAAAACGATCCGCGAGTACGCGCCGCTCGCCCTCCCGGGGATGTTGCAAACCGAGGCCTACGCCCGGGACGTGTTCTGCGCCTATCAGCCCACGGCGACGGACGAGGTCATCGACGAGCTGGTCACGAACCGACTGGCGCGCGCCCGCCTGCTTTCTGATCCAACAACCCCGATGTTGTGGTGTGTGATTGACGAAGCAGTCCTTCGCCGGATCGTCGGCAGCAAGAAGGTGATGGCGGAAGCCCTGCGCCACATCGCGGCGCTGGTCCGGAGGCGTCGAATTGTCGTCCAAGTGCTGCCGTTCACCGCAGGAGCCCATTCCTCCATGGGCGGCACCCTCAAACTGATGACCTTCGCGGACGCCCCTCCTCTCGCCTACGTTCAAGGAAACGCCATAGGCGTGCTGTTGGACGATCCGGCCACAGTCGCTCGCCACACCCTGACCTACGATCTGCTCACGGCCAGCGCGCTGTCACCGCGGGAGTCCCTGGCCTTGATCGAGTCCGTGGCGGAGGATTACGAACATGACCAGTAGGCGTGAGTACGACATCTCGACGGCTCGGTGGCAAAAGTCCAGCTACAGCGACGGCAGCGGCGGCAGCTGCATGGAGCTGGCCACCTGGCGGAAGTCCACCTACAGCGACGGCACCGGAGGTGACTGCGTAGAGGTAGCCGAGGACCACGGCCACCCGGACATCGTCCCGGTCCGGGACTCCAAGCGCCCCGACGGCCCCCACCTGACCTTCGACGCCCCCGCCTGGACGGCCTTCGTCAGCACCCTCTGACCGCACTCAGTGCGGGAAGGCCGCCGTATCGAGCGCCACCGCGAACGGCTCCGGCAGCACCACCTCGTCCCCGAACGGCACGCGGTCCGCGTGCCGGTACGCGCCGTTCTGGGGCCCGGTGAACAGCGTGGCCGTGGGGCCGTGCTCATCGAAGCGGTCGATGAGCAGATAGACCGGGACGGGAGCGTGGGCGTAGGCCCACGCCTCCGGCAGCGCGCCGTACAGCGCGCGCTGCACCCGGGCCGCGATCCCGTGATGGCGGCGGTGCGGCGGTGGCGCCAAGACGATCCGACCACCGTCGATCTCGGCGCGCCAGCCCTCCGGCACGTCCAGGCCGCGCCGGCTCCGCAGCAGGTACTCCCACGTGACGCCATCCGCGTTCCGGCCGGGCTCGGCCATGGCCACGGTCATCGCGGACCCCTTTCCTCCGGCACTAGCGCCGGTACACCTGGAGCGACGCGACCTCGTACGACAGCTCCGTCACCCCCGGCTCGGGAGCCGGGTGGTAGCGGCCGGCCGAGACCGAGAGGTTGACGATGAGGTAGGCGTGCCAGGAGCGGCCCACGCCCCGGCCGTCACTGAAGACGCGCGCGCCGTTGACCCACCAGACGGCCGAGTACCGCCCGAACTCGACCTTGAGGTCGACCCATTCGCCCGGCCGGATCGCCGGATCGCGGTAGTAGCGGTGGGCCTCACGGACGTGGTTCGACAGCTCCAGCAGATCGGGATTGTCGGGGTGGTACTCGAAGACGTCGATCTCCTGCCCGCCGTCCCGCCAGGTCCAGATCGCGGGCCACGCGCCCCGGCCCACCGGCAGCTTCACCCGGGCCTCCAGCACGTCGCCGGTGCGCACCATGAAGCCCTCGTCGCTGCCCTCGGTGGTGAGCAGCCCGCTGTCCCAGTCGCCGTCGGGGCGCAGCGTCGCCCGGAAGACCCCTCCCCGGCTGTAGGCGGGGTCGGCGACGAGGTGGTCCAGCTTGTTGTCGCCCGGATTGACCGGGCCGCCGTCGGGATAGGCCCACGAG
Organism: Streptomyces sp. NPDC043876; assembly: GCF_056435825.1. Classification (NCBI taxonomy): domain Bacteria; kingdom Bacillati; phylum Actinomycetota; class Actinomycetes; order Kitasatosporales; family Streptomycetaceae; genus Streptomyces; species Streptomyces sp. NPDC043876. The sequence continues at coordinate 947,201 of NZ_JBWKDV010000001.1, forward strand.
CGGCCGGCGATCCACTGGGTGGGCGAGGTGAAGTCGGCGGTGAAGACGGGAGCACGGCGCGGGCGCGGCAGGAACGGAGTCAACCGCCGCAGTCGTTCGAGCATGTCCGAGACCATGACTTCGGTCTGCCCACCCAGCGCCGCGCCGACACCCGAATTCTCGCTCAGAGTAATCACACCAACACGTAAGGCGACAGACCCACTTACTGCCCGCGCGCCGAGCGGGCCGCCTCCACGAAGGCACGGATCAGCTCGGGCGACTTCACCCCGCGCTCCCGCTCCACGCCACTGGACACGTCGACCCCCCACGCCCCGGTGGTCAGCACGGCCTCCCGCACGGTGCCCGGCGCCAGCCCGCCCGCCAGCAGCCACCGGCCCCGAGGGGCGGTGAACTCCTGCGACCCCCAGTTCCACGGCTTCCCGGAGCCGGGGTCCGGAGCGTCGAGCAGGAGCAGGTCCTCCCCGTACTCCCCGCAGTCCGCCACCTGCCGGGAGGTGGCCCGCAGCAGCGTCCGCCCCTCGGCCCGCAGGGCCGCGAAGTCCTCGGGCCCTTCCTCACCGTGCAACTGCACGCCCCGCACGCCGCTCTCCTCGGCGAACCGCCGCACCTCGTCCACCGACTGCCCCCGGAACACCCCCACGGTGAGCACCTCCGCCGGCACCCGGGCAACCAGCTCACGGGCCGTGGCGGCATCGACCGTACGCGGACTGCCCGCGGCGAAAACGAACCCGATGGCATCGACCCCGGCGCCCACGGCCACGTCGACATCGGCCGCGGTCCGCAACCCACAGATCTTGATGAACACGTCAGTCATGCCAGAAGTCAACCACCCGGCCCGCCGTCAACACAGACAGCCCTGCCCCTCGGACGAGGATCTGCACGTAATCGAGGTGGAGCCCGCCGTGCGCATCTGACTGGACCTGCTGCCCGGTAAGCACTACCGGAAGGTCGAGGAGTACGCCGAGCTGCCGGCAGCCCACGGGTCGCTGACCCCGATGCCCTTCGCCCGTCCGCTGAGAGATGGCGTGTACGAGCTGCGACCCACGCTCGATGGCGTGGCCACCCGGATCACCTACTGGTTTGCGCCGGGGCGCAGAATCGTGTTGCTGACCGTATTCCGCAAGACGCGCATGCACGAACCGGGCCAAGTGGAACGCGCGGTGGCGGCCCGTATCGTGTGCGCACGGGAGCACGCCCCGGCCCACTCCACGTACAGCCGCGGCGAGGGAGGGGACGCGTCATGAACCACAGCCGCTGGAAGTCGGCCCGCGAACGAAAGGCCTCGCGGGAGCACGCCGAGCCGGCCGAGATCGAGGCCGAGCGGGCGGAGATCCACCTCGCGATGGCGTTCGCCAAGGCCGTGTACGACCGACGCAAGGCACTCGGCCTGTCCCAGGCTCAGCTGGCCGAGCGGGCGGGGCTCACCCAGGCGAAGGTGTCCCGCGTGGAAGGGGCCGACGCCGTCCCCACGCTGCCCCTGCTGCGCCGCCTCGCCCACGCACTGGACGCATCCTTGACCATCGACCTCGGCCATGACCACGAAGAGGTTGCATTCGTGGCCCACCCGGCCGCGTAACCGGTCGCGGCTTCGCCGCGAGGGGGGCGGGGTTTCGAGCTTCGGGGTCGGTGATGCTCCGGGGGCTGCCCGTCAGTTCCACTGTCTTCCCGTGCCGGGGCGCCCTGTCAAGAGCGCTCCCTGCGGTCGCGTCGCTGCGCGATGGCCTGCGGCCACTCTTGACATGCCACCCCGTCCCGAAAAGCCAAGAACTGTCGGGCCGCCCCCGGGGGGAGGCAGGGGGGAGGGTCCCCGTTGCTTGCCGTCCGGCGCCCGGCCGCAGGCCGAGTGGGGCCGATGCCCCGCCCTTCGGGCGGAAAGAGCGCCCCTAATCGCTACGCGCTCCTCCGAGAGAAGCGTCAGCGAGCTGCGTGGGGCTGAGACTTCGGTCAGATGGGTGTTGGTCCAGATCTGATGCCCAGCCGCCCCAAAAGCGGAGATCAAACAGCCGTAAAAGGGGCATCTTGAGCGACTGTTGAGCGTCGACGGCTCCTTGACCCGAGTGGACTCTCGTCTGGCCGAGCTTTGAGCCCCGCCGCGCCCCTCACCAGCCCAAAACAACCCGCAGACGCCTCTCTCGGCGAAGCGCGTAGCGATTGACTGCGTTCCTATCGCCCAAAGGGCGCCACATGAGCCCCCACTCGGCCTTCGGCCGGGCGCGGACGGCCAGGAATGGGCAGCCTCCCCCCTGCCTCCCCCGGGGGCGGCCCGACAGTTCTTGGCTTTCCGGGGTGGGCTGGGCGGTCAAGGGTGGCCGCAGGCCATCGCGCAGCGACGCGACGAAGGAGCGCCCTTGAGGGCACGGCCCACACCGGAGAGACAGTTGAACTGACGGGCAGCCCCCGGAACCACCCCGACCCCGGACGCACGAAGCCCTAGCCAAACAGCGGCGAAGCCGCCCCCCAAAACGCCCGAAGGCGGCACCCCCCAGGGGTGCCGCCTTCGGCTGCAGACAGCCGATCAACGTGGGCCTGACGGCCCCAGTCGATCAGAAGTCCATGTCACCGCCCGGCATGCCGCCGCCCGCGGGGGCACCGGCCTTCTCGGGCTTGTCGGCGATGACGGCCTCGGTGGTGAGGAAGAGGGCCGCGATCGACGCCGCGTTCTGCAGGGCAGAGCGGGTGACCTTCGCCGGGTCGATGATGCCCTCGGCGATCATGTCGACGTACTCGCCGGTCGCGGCGTTCAGGCCGTGACCGATCGGCAGGTTGCGCACCTTCTCGACGACGACGCCACCCTCGAGACCACCGTTGACGGCGATCTGCTTGAGCGGGGCCTCCAGCGCGAGCTTGACGGCGTTCGCGCCGGTCGCCTCGTCGCCGGTGAGCTCCAGCTTGTCGAAGACCGAGGAGGCCTGGAGGAGCGCCACGCCACCACCGGCGACGATGCCCTCTTCGACGGCCGCCTTGGCGTTGCGGACGGCGTCCTCGATGCGGTGCTTGCGCTCCTTGAGCTCAACCTCCGTCGCGGCGCCGGCCTTGATGACGGCCACGCCGCCGGCCAGCTTCGCGAGGCGCTCCTGGAGCTTCTCGCGGTCGTAGTCCGAGTCGGAGTTCTCGATCTCGGCGCGGATCTGGTTGACGCGACCCTGAACCTGGTCGCTGTCGCCGGAGCCGTCGACGATCGTGGTCTCGTCCTTGGTGATGACGACCTTGCGGGCGCGGCCGAGCAGGTCGAGACCGGCGTTCTCCAGCTTGAGGCCGACCTCCTCGGAGATGACGGTGCCGCCCGTGAGGATGGCGATGTCACCGAGCATGGCCTTGCGGCGGTCACCGAAGCCCGGGGCCTTGACGGCGACGGACTTGAAGGTGCCGCGGATCTTGTTGACCACCAGGGTCGACAGGGCCTCGCCCTCGACGTCCTCGGCGATGATCAGCAGCGGCTTGCCGGACTGCATGACCTTCTCGAGGAGCGGCAGCAGGTCCTTGACCGAGCCGATCTTCGAGTTGACGATCAGGATGTACGGGTCGTCGAGGGACGACTCCATGCGCTCCATGTCGGTGGCGAAGTACGCCGAGATGTAGCCCTTGTCGAAGCGCATGCCCTCGGTGAGCTCGAGCTCCAGGCCGAAGGTCTGCGACTCCTCGACCGTGATGACGCCTTCCTTGCCGACCTTGTCCATCGCCTCGGCGATGAGCTCGCCGATCTGGGTGTCGGCGGCGGAGATGGAGGCCGTGGAGGCGATCTGCTCCTTGGTCTCGACATCCTTGGCCTGGGCCAGCAGGGCGGCGGAGACGGCCTCGACGGCCTTCTCGATCCCGCGCTTGAGGGCCATCGGGTTCGCACCGGCGGCTACGTTGCGCAGGCCCTCGCGGACGAGCGCCTGGGCCAGCACGGTGGCCGTGGTCGTACCGTCGCCGGCGACGTCGTCCGTCTTCTTGGCGACTTCCTTGACCAGCTCTGCGCCGATCTTCTCGTACGGGTCCTCGAGCTCGATCTCCTTGGCGATGGAGACACCATCGTTGGTGATCGTGGGGGCGCCCCACTTCTTCTCAAGGACGACGTTGCGACCCTTGGGGCCAAGGGTGACCTTGACGGCGTCGGCGAGCTGGTTCATGCCTCGCTCGAGACCGCGCCGGGCCTCCTCGTTGAACGCAATGATCTTGGCCATCTGAAGTGGTCCTCCCGGACAGCGGTGGATTGCTCCTGGACCGCGCCCGCGCCCGCGACGGACGGCCTGCGTGCCCGGCGGTTTCTTCCCGCCGGACCCTGCGGGCCTCACTGACCCGGTCCTCGTTTATGTAGCACTCTCACTAGGAGAGTGCTAACGCCAATGATTAGCACTCGGCACCCCCGAGTGCAAGCGGCTTGGGGGAACACCCGGTGAACGGCGTGGCCCGCGGCGCGCCCCGCGCACCCTCCCCGGCCAGGCGCCGCAAGGCCCGCGGCCCCCCGGCGGCCGCTCACGCCCCGGCGCGGAAGCCCGTACGCACGAGGGGCCCGCATCCCTAGTCCCGGGATGCGGGCCCCTCGTGTTCGTCTGTCGGTGGTCGATCGCTCCGGCTAGCCGACAGCGAGCTTGACCATGTCCGCCTGCGGACCCTTCTGGCCCTGCGAGATCTCGAACTCGACCCGCTGACCCTCTTCAAGGGTGCGGTACCCGTCCATCTGGATGGCGCTGTAGTGGACGAACACATCCGCACCACCGTCGACCGCGATGAAGCCGTAGCCCTTCTCCGCGTTGAACCACTTGACGGTGCCCTGAGCCATGCCTAACTCCCCTATTACTGGCCCTTGCGCAGGACCGCACTTCGCGGACCCGGGTCAGAACTTGCGCCGGAACGCCTCGACCGGGGCTGAATGTATCCGCACCGCTGCTGTCTGCAACAGGTCATTCCGACGAGAATTCTGGACACGCCAAAACTTTGAAATAGGGTGAAAATTAGGAGTATTCCGGGGCAACTCGGGCCGGACAAAGGACGCCAAGGCCTCATAGCGCGCTTGCATGTTGACTCAATGTCAACCCTTCCGCGGCCCGTTCATATGCGGCGGGCAAGAACAGCGGTGGGGACTTCCCCAACTCTACCGCGCCCAACCAAGCAGAATTGCCCCCTCCGTTTCTCACCGGAGAGGGCAATTCGGGGTGGAGCGCTGCCGCGGGGGATCAGCCGCCCGCGACGGCGGGAATGATCGAGACGCCCGCGCCGTCCGGCGTCGGCGTCTGCAGCCCGCCCTCGAAGCGCACGTCGTCGTCGTTCACGTAGACGTTCACGAAGCGGCGCAGCTTGCCCTGGTCGTCGAGGACGCGGGCGGCGATGCCCGGGTGGCTCTGCTCCAGGGAGTCGATGACCTCGCTGAGGGTCGCGCCGTCGGCCGGGACCTCGGCCTTGCCGCCGGTGTAGGTGCGCAGGATGGTGGGGATGCGGACGTTGACGCTCATGGCGCTACTGCCTTTCCGGGGGTCGGGGAGGGTCAGGCCAGGCCGGCGGCGCGGAACGCGTCCAGGCTGGGGCGGATGGTGGCGGTCTGGCCGCTGTCGTCGGCCACCGCCTCCAGGGTCTTCAGGCCGTCGCCGGTGTTGAGGATCACCGTGGTCAGCGCCGGGTCGAGCTGCCCGTTCTCGATGAGCTTCTTCGTCACGCCGACGGTCACGCCGCCCGCGGTCTCGGCGAAGATGCCCTCGGTCTGCGCCAGGATCTTGATGGCCTCGACGACCTGCATGTCGTTCACGTCCTCGACGTAACCGCCCGTGCGGCGCGCGATGTCCAGGACGTAGGGGCCGTCCGCCGGGTTGCCGATGGCGAGCGACTTGGCGATGGTGTCCGGCTTCTGCGGGCGGACCACGTCGTGACCGGCCTTGAAGGCGGTCGAGACGGGCGAGCAGCCCTCGGCCTGGGCGCCGAAGATCTTGTACGGCTTGTCCTCGACCAGGCCGAGCCTGATCAGCTCCTGGAGACCCTTGTCGATCTTCGTGAGCTGCGAGCCGGACGCGATCGGGATGACGATCTGGTCGGGCAGCTGCCAGCCGAGCTGCTCGCAGATCTCGTACGCCAGGGTCTTGGAGCCCTCGCCGTAGTACGGGCGCAGGTTGACGTTGACGAAGCCCCAGCCCTCGCCGAGCGGGTCGCCGATCAGTTCGGAGCAGAACCGGTTGACGTCGTCGTAGTTGCCCTCGATGCCGACCAGGTCACCGCCGTACACGCCGGCCATGACGACCTTGCCCTGCTCCAGGTCGTGCGGGATGAACACGCAGGAGCGCAGTCCGGCCCGGGCGGCGGCGGCGCCGACGGCGCCGGCCAGGTTGCCCGTGGAGGAGCAGGAGAGCGTGGTGAAGCCGAAGGCGCGAGCCGCCTCGACGGCGATCGCGACGACCCGGTCCTTGAAGGAGTGCGTCGGGTTGCCGGAGTCGTCCTTGACGTAGAGCTTGCCGGTGACGCCCAGCTCCTTGGCCAGGTTCTCGGCGTCCACGAGCTTGGTGAAGCCCGGGTTCAGGTTCGGCTTGGAGGCCACGTCGGCGGGGACGGGCAGCAGCGGCGCGTAGCGCCAGATGTTGTTCGGCCCGGCCTCGATCGCGGCGCGCAGCGCCTCGGGGTCACCGGCCGGAAGGTCGTAGGCCACTTCCAGCGGGCCGAAACACTCGGCGCAGGCGAAAATGGGACCGAGCTCGAACCGGGTGGCGCATTCGCGGCAGGAAAGCGCGGCGGCGGGTCCGAGATCGACGGTGGTCGCGGCAGAGGTGACGTCAGTCTGTACAGCCATGACGGCGAGGCCCTTTCTCCTCATCTTCCCCGTGGCGCACTTCGCCACGAGACGGATTTGGCACCTTCCCTAGCCGGGGACCTCGCTGCGTACATGAGCGCGAGACCGACTGGAGGGTTGCCGGGGCTTCAACGGGCCGTATCCCTCTGCCCCTCTGGATGAGCGGTATGGCGCGAACGCGCCTTGGCGGCGCACCCGTGCGTTTGTACGTGGGGACCCCCGACATGCGATGGTCCTCCGCGTTGTTCAAGACTGTAACCGAAGGCATGGATGGTTGAGACAGCCGTCCAAACCGCGAGATGGATCATATTTCGGCCATAACGATGGCCGGGTCACCACCGAATCAGGGAGTGCTGAAGGTGCTGGAAGAGGTGGAGCGCTGGCTGGGGGCCCGCTCCTGGTCCGCCACCGACCGACCGCTGGAGCGGCTGCTCTCGGCCAAGCGGGCATCGGGCATCACAGTCAGCGTCGTCCTGCCCGCTCTCGACGAAGAGGCGACGGTCGGCGCGATCGTCGAGGTCATCCGCCGTGACCTGATGACCTGCCTGCCCGTCCCGCTGGTCGACGAACTCGTCGTCGTCGACTCCGGTTCGAGCGACCGGACCTCCGAGGTCGCGCGGCGCGCGGGCGCCCGCGTGGTGCACCGCGACGACATCCTGCCGCGGGTCCCGGCGCTGCCCGGCAAGGGCGAGGTGCTGTGGCGCTCGCTGCTGGTCACCACCGGGGACATCGTCTGTTTCGTCGACGCCGACCTGCGCGACTTCTCCGCCGCCTTCGTCTCCGGGATCGTCGGCCCGCTGCTGACCGAACCGGACGTGCAGTTCGTCAAGGCGATGTACGACCGCCCGCTCGGCGACGCGCCCGGGCAGGGCGGCCGGGTCACCGAGCTGGTCGCCCGCCCGCTGCTGAACCTGCACTGGCCGCAGCTGGCCGGATTCGTCCAGCCGCTGGGCGGCGAGTACGCCGTACGGCGCTCCCTGCTGGAGCGGCTGCCGTTCCCCGTCGGCTACGGCGTCGAGCTGGGCCTGCTGGTGGACGCGCTGCACACGGCGGGCCTGGACGCGCTGGCGCAGGTGGACGTCGGCGTACGGCTGCACCGCCACCAGGACGGGCGGGCGCTGGGCCGGATGGCCGCCGCGATCTACCGCACCGCGCAGCTGCGCCTGTCGCGCGGGCACCTGGTGCGGCCGGAACTGACCCAGTTCGAGCGGGGCCCGGACGGCTTCGAACCGCGCACCCACCCGGTGGACACGGTGGAGCGGCCGCCGATGCTGGAGGTGGAGGAGTACGCCCACCGGCGGGTGGCCTGACGGGTGCGGCCGGGTGGGCGCGGGGTGGCATGACGGGGCTCACGGTTTGAGCCCGGCCCGCCCGGGCTAGGTTGCCCGCATGGCCTCTCAGGTACTCGTCGCCGCGAACCGCGGCCCGCTCTCGTACGCCCTCGACGCCGAAGGGAACCTCAGCGCCCGGCGCGGCGGAGGCGGCCTCGTCTCCGGTCTCTCCGCCGCCCTCACCCGGCAGCCGGACGCCCTGTGGATCTGCGCGGCGCTCTCCGACGCGGACCGCGAGGCGGTCCGCCGGGGGGTCGCCGAGCCGGGCGTGCGGATGCTGGACATCGATCCGGCCGTCTACGACGACGCCTACAACGCCATCGCGAACTCGGTCCTCTGGTTCACCCACCACCACCTCTACGACGTCCCGCGCGAGCCGGTCTTCGACGCCGCCTTCCACCGGGCGTGGGAGTCGTACACCACCTACAACCGGGCCTTCGCGGAGGCGCTCGCCGCAGAGGCGGAGCCGGGGGCCCGGGTCCTGGTGCAGGACTACCACCTGGCGCTGGTGCCCGGCATGCTGCGGGAGCTGCGGCCGGACCTGCTGATCGCGCACTTCACCCACACCCCGTGGGCCTCCCCCGACTACCTGCGGATCCTGCCCTCGTACGTCCGCGAGGAGCTGCTCTGGGGCATGCTCGGCGCGGACGTGGCCGGTTTCCACACGCGGGCCTGGGCGGACGCGTTCCTGAGCGCGGTGCCGCTGGACGACGCGCGGGGGGTGGCCGCGGCGGACGGCGACGTGATCGGGCACGAGCGGCGCGGGGCGTGGGCGCGCCGGAGCACCGCGGTACGGGTCTTCGCGCTGGGCGTGGACGGCGACGAGCTGCGGGCGCTGGCGCACCGGCCGGAGGTCGACGACAAGCTGGCGGCGCTGCGGGCGGAGGTCGCCGGGCGCAAGGCGGTGGTGCGGGTGGACCGGACGGAGCTCTCCAAGAACATCCTGCGCGGCCTGCTGGCCTACCGGGAGCTGCTGACCACCCGGCCCGAGTGGCGCGGGCGCGTCGTGCACCTGGCGTCCGCCTATCCCTCGCGCCAGGACCTGGCGGTGTACCGCGCGTACACGCAGTCCGTGCGGGAGCTGGCGGCGGAGATCAACGAGGAGTTCGGTACGGCGGACTGGCAGCCGGTGCTGGTCTCGGTCGAGGACGACTTCGCGCGCTCGCTGGCGGCGTACCGGATGGCGGACGTGGCCCTGGTCAACCCCGTGCGGGACGGGATGAACCTGGTGGCGAAGGAGATCCCGGTGGTGTCGGAGGCGGGGTGTGCGCTGGTGCTGTCGACGGGGGCGGGGGCGTACGAGGAGCTGCGGGAGGATGCGGTGACGGTGAACCCGTACGACGTCACGGAGACGGCGGCTGCGCTGCACGCGGCCCTGTCCATGCCGGAGGGGGAGCGGGCGGAGCGCACGAAGCGGCTGGCCGCGACCGCGACCGCGCTCCCCCCGGCGGCCTGGCTGGAAGCCCAGCTGGCCTCCCTCCCCTAACCTCCCCACCCGGCCCGGCCCCCGCCGGACGGCCGGAAGTCCTGCCCCGCACGGGCTGGCGCTGCCTCCGGCGGGTCCTCAAACGCCGGACGGCTGGAATGCCCCGAGCCGGGGTCGCAGCGCAGCCAACCCCAGCCCCGCCGGCGTTTGAGGCGCCCCCGGAGGGCACACCGAGCCGCAGACGGTCATCCGGCCCGCGCGGGCCGGCGTCGCCTCCGGCGGGTCCTCAAACGCCGGACGGCTGACAAGTCCCGCCTCGCGCGGGCTTGTGCTGCCTCCGGCGGGTCCTCAAGCGCCGGACGGCTGGGAAATCCAGCCTCGCCGGCGTTTGAGGCGCACCCCCGACGGGGTCAGAGGGCGGTGGCCAGGGTGGCGAGGAAGGCGGCTACCTCGGGCGGGCCCGGGAGGGTGAGGTCGGCTCGGGCGGCCAGTTCGGGGACTTCGGCCGAGCCGCTGCACACCAGCAGCCCGGGAATACCGTCGGCCCGCAGCTTCTCCACGGCGGCGAACGCCGCCAGGTCCCCCAGGTCGTCCCCGGCGTACAGCACCGCCTCCGCCCCCGTCTCCGCGAGGTACTCGGTGAGGGCGACCCCCTTGTCCATCCCCGGCGGCCTCAGCTCCAGCACCGCCCGCCCCGGCTCGACCATCAGCCCGTGCCGCGCGGCCAGCTCGGCCAGCGGTTCCCGCAGCGCCTCGAAGGCCGCGGCCGGGTCCTCGGCGCGCCGGGTGTGGACCGCCAGCGCGCGCCCCTTCTCCTCGATCCAGGTGCCGCGCCAGGCCCCGATCGCGTCCAGGAACCCCGGCAGCTCGGCCCGTACGGCCGCCACCCCGGGATGCTCGGCGGGCGCGTGGACGCTCCCGGTGACCGCGTCCCAGCGCTCGGCCCCGTAGTGCCCGAGGACCACCAGGTGCTCCAGCCCCGGCACCCCGGCGAAGCCCCCGTAGCGGACGGCGACCCCGGCGGGCCGCCCGGTGATCACGGCCACCGACGCCACGCGCGGCGCGAGCGCGGCCAGCGCGGGCACGGCGTCGGCGTGGGCGCGCGCCTGGTCGGGATCGGGCACGATCTCGGCGAGGGTGCCGTCGAAATCGAGGGCGATGACGGACCGGCGCGGGTTGCGCAGCAGGGCGTCGAGCCCTTCGCGTCCGGCGGCGGTGACGGGCATCGGCAGGCTGTCGGCAGGCACGCTGTGCGGATGGCTCCCCATGCCTACGACCCTAACGGTCGCCCCCGGGGAGGGCTATCGCCGGGCCCGCTGCGCTTCGCGCAGCCTGCGCAGGCGGTTGACCGTACCGGGCGCGTGGGCGAGCGCCCGGGGGTCGTCCATCAGCGCGTTGAGCAGCTGGTAGTAGCGGACCGGGGGCATCCCGAGGACTTCCCGTATGGCCCGCTCCTTGGCTCCGGGACCGGGCCAGGTGCGCCCTTCGTAGGCGAGCACGGCGGCTTCCGTCTCCGTCAACCGCCCGCCCTCCGTCATACCGCCAGGTTAACTCCGGCCACCGACACCGGCCGCGCGGGCGGACGGCGCCGGTGGGCGGCGGGCGGCCGGCGTCAGCGCCCGTCGGCGGCCCGCGCCGCGCGCCCGATCTCCTCCAGCGTCTTGGCGGGCTGGCCGCCCGGCTGGACGGTCTTGCCGATGTTCTGCTTGATGTTCTCGCTCACCGCCGCCCAGGACTCCTTGCCGACGGGGTAGAGCCGCGAGCCGGGCAGCGCCTGGAGGAAGGTCTTGAGCTGGGTGGCGCCGGGGCCGGTGGCCGCGTCCATGGACCGGTAGCCGCTGGTGGTGACCGGCAGCAGGTCGTAGCGGCTGGTGAAGGCCGTCTGGTTCGGGGCGGAGTACAGGTGGTCGAGGAACTTCCCGGCCTCCTTGCGGTGGCCGTTCTTGAAGGCCATGACCCAGTCGGCGACGCCCATGCCGGGCTTCTCCGCGCCGTCGGAGGTCGGCAGCGGCACCATGGCGAACTTCACGCCCTTCGCGGCGGCCTGCTTGATCAGCGTGGGGTGGCCGTTGAGCATGCCGACCTCGCCGCGCGTGAAGCCGTCGAAGGCGGCCTGCCGGTCGAGTTTGGCGGGCTCGACGGGGCCGGTCAGGCCACCGCCGACCAGGGTGTCGCGCAGGTACTCGAAGGTCTTGACGTTGTCCGGGGAGTCCAGCGCGTAGGACTCCTCGTTGTCGGTGTATCCGCCGCCGCCCGCCAGCATCCAGTTCATGGTCTCGGCCTGCGCCTCCTCGCGGCCCAGCGGCAGCGCGAAGGGGGTGGGGACCTTGGCGGCCTTGAGCTTCTTGGCGGCGGCCTCCAGGTCGGCCCACGACTTGGGCTGCCAGCCCTTGCCGGTGCCGACGGCGCTCGCCGGGATGACGCCCGCGTCGGCGAAGAGCTTCTCGTTGTAGAAGAGCAGCCGGGTGCTGGCCACGAAGGGCATGCCGTACTGGACCCGCTTGACCTTGCCCGCGTCGGCGAGCGGCGCGAGGAAGTCGGCCTCGGTCTGTACGGAGAGCAGCTCGTCGGCGGTGTAGAGCTTGTCGGCGGCCGCGTAGTCGGCGTAGGCGCCGATCTGCGCGATGTCGGGGGCCTTGCCGGCCTTGACGAGCGCGGCGACCTTGGCGTCGACCTCGGTCCAGGAGTAGACGTTCACCTCGACCTTGATGCCGGGCTGGTCCTTCTCGAACGAGCGGGCGAGGTCCTTCCAGTACCCGGCGGAGGAGTTCTCCGGATTGTCCCCGTAGTCGGCCGCCACGACGTGCAGGGTCACCTCGTTGTTCCCACCGAGGACCTCGCTCCCGCAGCCGGTCAGGGTCGCGGTCATGCACAGTGCGGCGCCGGAGGCCGCCAGGCTCAGGTAACGGGCTCTCACAGCTCTCTGTCCACCCCTGGTTGTACGTACGATCCACGTAAGGTCTACACCACTTTCGCGGACTGTCCACAACCGGGTGCGGGCGGGGGCCCCCGATTTGTATGGCTACTCAACAATCCCTCTCAGTGGACTAGACCTTTCCCCGCCGAGCACGCGAGACTGTCACCGTGAAACCCGTGAAACACGTCATCGCCCTCGATGTGGGCGGCACCGGGATGAAGGCCGCCCTCGTCGCCGAAGACGGCAGCCTGCTCCACGAAGCGCGCCGGGCGACCGGCCGCGACCGGGGCCCCGACGCCGTCGTCGAGTCGATCCTGGACTTCGCCGCCGAACTGCGCGACCTGGGGGTGCGGCGCTGTGGCGAGGCCGCCTCCGCCGCCGGAGTCGCCGTTCCCGGCATCGTCGACGCCGAGAACGGGATCGCCGTCTACGCGGCGAACCTGGGCTGGCGCGACGTACCGATGCGCACCCTGCTCAGCGACCGCCTCGGCGGCATCCCGGTGGCCCTCGGCCACGACGTGCGCACCGGCGGGCTCGCCGAGGGCCGCATCGGCGCGGGCCGCGGCGCCGACCGCTTCCTCTTCGTGCCGCTGGGCACCGGCATCGCGGGCGCCATCGGCATCGCGGGCCGCATCGAGGCGGGCGCGCACGGCTACGCGGGCGAGATCGGTCACATCGTGGTCCGCCCCGGCGGTCCCGCCTGCGGCTGCGGCCAGCACGGCTGCCTGGAGACCCTCGCCTCCGCCTCCGCCGTCACCCGCGCCTGGGCCGCGGCCTCCGGCGACCCCGAAGCGGACGCGGCCGACTGCGCCAAGGCCGTCGCCTCCGGCGATCCGCGCGCCCGGGAGGTCTGGCTCGCCGCCGTCGGCGCCCTCGCCGACGGGCTGGTCACCGCCCTCACGCTGCTGGACCCGCGCACCCTGATCATCGGCGGCGGGCTCGCCGAGGCCGGGGAAACCCTGTTCGCACCGCTTCGGGCCGCCGTGGAGGAACGCGTCACGTTCCAGCGGCTGCCCGAGATCGTTCCGGCGGCCCTCGGGGACACCGCCGGATGCCTGGGCGCGGGTCTGCTCGCCTGGGACCTACTCGCCACGGAGGTACCTGCCTGATGGCCGGAAGCGCACACAGCACCGTTCTCTCCGGCGCCAAGGTGGTACTGCCCACCGGAACCGTCACGGGCGGCCGCGTCATCGTCGAGGGCGAGCGCATCGCGGGCAGCGCCCGCGAGGACGCGCACACCGTCGACCTGGCCGGGCACTGGATCGTCCCCGGCTTCGTGGACATGCACAACCACGGCGGCGGCGGCGCCTCCTTCACCTCCGGCACCCCCGAGGAGATCCTCCGCGGCGTCCGCACGCACCGCGAGCACGGCACCACCACGCTGGTCGCCTCCACCGTCACCGGGGACCTCGACGAGCTGGCCCGGCGGGCCGCGCTGCTCGCCGAACTGACCCAGCAGGGCGAGATCGCGGGCATCCACTTCGAGGGCCCCTTCATCAACCCCTGCCGCAAGGGCGCGCACAAGGAGGACCTGCTGCGCGACCCGGACCCCGCCGAGGTCCGCAAACTGATGGACGCCGCGCACGGAGCGGCCCGGATGTTCACCCTGGCCACCGAACTGCCGGGCGGCCTGGACTCCGTACGCCTGCTCGCCGAGCACGGGGTGATCGCCGCGATCGGCCACACCGACTCCACCTACGACCAGACCCGCGAGGCCATCGACGCGGGCGCCACCGTCGCCACCCACCTCTACAACGCGATGCCCGGCCTGGAGCACCGCGCGCCCGGCCCCATCGCGGCGCTGCTGGAGGACGAGCGGGTCACCGTCGAGCTGATCAACGACGGCACCCACCTGCACCCGGCGATGCTGGAGCTGGCCTTCCACCACGCGGGCGCGCACCGCGTCGCGCTGATCACCGACGCGATGGACGCGGCGGGCTTCGGCGACGGCACCTACCACCTCGGCCCGCTGGAGGTCGAGGTCAAGGACGGCGTGGCCCGGCTCGTCGAGGGCGGCTCCATCGCCGGCTCGACCCTGACCCTGGACACCGCCTTCAAGCGCTCGGTGACCCTGGACCGGCTGCCGGTCGAATCCGTGGTCCAGGCGATCTCCGCGAACCCCGCCCGGCTGCTCGGCGTCTACGACCGGGTCGGCTCGCTGGAACCGGGCAAGTACGCCGACCTCGTCGTCCTCGACGCGGACTTCGACGTCAAGGGCGTCATGCGGCACGGCGAATGGATCGTCACCCCGGCCGCGTGACGGGCCGCGGCGACCCCGCCACCAGGCCGCCTGACGGCCCGCCACCAGCGGCCAAGCGGCCGTACCGACACGGGCGGCCGGCCCGGGGGACTGGGCCGACCGCCTTCCGTTTGGCATGATCCCGGCAGACCGCAACCCGGGGGCCCGCCGCATGATCGTCACCGTCACGCTCAACACCGCACTCGACGTCACCTACCGCGTGCCGAGGCTGCTCCCGCACGCCTCGCACCGGGTGTCCGACGTCATCGAGCGCCCCGGCGGCAAGGGGCTCAACGTGGCCCGGGTGCTCGCCGCGCTCGGCCACGAGGTCACCGCCACCGGCTTCGCGGGCGGCCCGGCGGGCGACGCGGTCCGGGCGGGCCTGGCCGCCCACGCGCCGGGCGTCGTCGACGCGCTCCTGCCGTGCGCGGGCCCCACCCGGCGCACCCTGGCCGTGACCGACGCGGCGACGGGCGACACGACCCAGTTCAACGAACCCGGCCCGCTGATCACACCGGCCGAATGGGCCGCCTTCCTGGAGCACTACGACACCCTCGTACGGCCCGGCGCGCACGCCGTGGCCCTGTGCGGCAGCCTGCCGCCCGGCGTCCCCGTCGGCGCCTACGCGGTCCTCGTGCGCACGGCCCGCGCGGCCGGGATCCCCGTGCTCCTCGACACCAGCGGCGAGGCGCTGCGCCGGGGGATCGCCGCCCGCCCCGAAATGATCAAGCCGAACGCCGCCGAACTCGCCGAGCTGACCGGCTCCCGCGATCCGCTGCCCGCCACCCGGGACGCCCGCCGCCGCGGCGCCCACGCCGTGGTCACCTCGCTGGGACCGGCCGGACTGCTCGCCGCCACCCCGCAGGGAACCTGGCAGGCCGCCCCGCCGCGCCCCCTGGCCGGCAACCCCACCGGAGCCGGGGACTCCGCCGTCGCGGGCCTGCTCTCCGGCCTCGCCGAGGGCCTGGACTGGCCCGCGCGCCTCACCCGCGCGGTCGCCCTGTCCGCGGCCACCGTGCACGCCCCGGTCGCGGGAGAGTTCGACCCCCGCACCTACGAGGAGGTACGGGGGTCGGTCACCGTCACACCGACGCCCGGTCAGTGACCGGGCGCGGACGGACGGACGACGTGAGGGGCCGAAGGGATCAGGCCGGGTCCAGCCACAGCTGGTCGATGAGCACGTCGCACTGGTTGCCCGCCTCGCACGAAATCTTGACCGTGTTCGACCCCGCGTTGAGGTCGACCAGCGAGTAGGTGTTGGTCCAGCTCTTGTCCCACTCGCCGGGCTTCGCGTTCGTCCAGTTCTTCATGTTGATCGGACGGGTCTGCGCCTCGCCGTTGACGGTCAGCGTGGTGCTGCCGTCCTTGCCGGGCACCCCGTAGGTCATCCTCAGCTTGTACTTGCCGGTCTTCGGCACGTCCAGCGTCCAGGTCAGCGACGCGCCCGGCTTGTTGAAGCCGCCCACGTACTGCCCGGTGCTCGACTTGGCGCCCGGCACGCTGTTCTGCACGCCCGCACCGCCCGCCAGCGCGAACCCGGACCCCGTCGCGTCCGCCTTCGGCAGGTTCGACGGCGCCGAAGCCGACGGCGAACCGCTCGGCTGCTTCGAGGGCGGCGGCGAGGACTGGGCCTGCGTCGGACCGGTGTCCTTGCCGTCCGCCTTGTCCTTGTCCTTGTCGCCGTTGCCGAACATCACGGCCGCCCCGATGCCGATCGCGACCGCGGCGACCACGGCGGCGGCCGCGATCAGCATGCCCCGGCGGCTGGAACCGCCGCCGTGCGGCGGGCCCGCCTGGGCGTGGTGCTGCGGCGGCTGCGGGGGCTGCTGCTGTGCCGGGCCGCCGTAGCCACCCGCCTGGAGCGTCTCGGGCGCCTGGTACTGCGCCTGGTACTGCGGGGCCTGGCCCTGCTGGTAGCCGGGCTGGCCGGGGCCCTGCTGGTAGGGGACCGGGCCGCGCTGGCCGCCGAACGTGCGGTCGCCGACCGTACGCACCTGGTTGTAGGAGGTCCTGGGGACACCCGGCTGCGCGCCACCGGCGGGGCCGGGGTAGCCGTATCCACCACCCTGTCCGGGCGGTGTGGCTCCGGCTGCCTGCCCGTCCTCGTAGAGGTAGCCGAACGGGTCGTCGTCCTCGGGCTTGTTCGCCCCACCGTTCGAGCCGTTGTTCGCGGGCGTCGTCATCGCAGGTCACTCCTTTCGACCCACGGGAGCCTACCTCGAACAGGCGCACCGCAGGCGCTGCGCCGACCGGCGGAAGGCCTCAGCCCGCCCGGCGGTGCGCCTTGGACCGCGACCGCTTCTCGATGTACATCCGCTGGTCGGCGGAGCGCAGCACCTCGTCCGCGGACATCCCGCAGCTCGCCCAGCCGATGCCAAAACTCGCCCCCACGCGGACCGCCCGACCGTCCACCCGGATCGGCGGGATGATCGCGTTGCGCAGCCGGACGGCGAGGTCGGCGGCGTCCGCCGCGCCCAGTCCGTCGGCCAGCACCACGAACTCGTCGCCGCCGAGGCGGGCGACGGTGTCGCCGTCCCTGACCCCGGTCGTCAGCCGCCGGGCCACCTCGATCAGCACCGCGTCCCCGGTGTGGTGCCCGAACCGGTCGTTGATCGACTTGAAGCCGTCGAGGTCGCAGAAGAGCACCGCGAGGCCCTTGGTGCCGTCGTCCACCTCCGACGCGGGCGCCACCGTGTGCACGTGGTGGTCGTACGGTCCCGCTCCCCCCACGCCCCCCGGGCCCCCGGGACCGCCCGGCTGCCCCGGCACGCCGGGGAACTCGAAGGCGTCGGGGCCGCCGTCGGGGCGGAAGCCGTGCTCGCCGGCGCCGGCCGCCTCACCCCGCCCGTCCCGTGCGTCCCGGCCGTCGCGCCCTTCGAAGGCGGCGTCCAGGGCCTCGACCGCCGTCGCCCGCACGGACTGCGGTCTGCGGCACAGCCGCGCGCCGAGCCGGGCCCGCAGCTCGGCGCTGTTGGGCAGCCCGGTCAGCGCGTCGTGGCTGGCCCGGTGCGCGAGCTGGAGTTCGTGCCGCTTGCGCTCCTCGATGTCCTCGACGTGCGTGAGCAGGAAGCGCGGGCCGTCGGCGGCGTCCGCGACGACGGAGTTGCGCAGCGACACCCATACGTACGTGCCGTCCCGGCGCCCCAGCCGCAGCTCGGCCCGGCCGCCCTCGGCGGAGGTGCGCAGCAGCGTGCCGATGTCCTCGGGGTGCACGAGGTCGGAGAAGGAGTAGCGGCGCAGGACGGACGCGGGGCGTCCCAGCAGCCGGCACAGCGCGTCGTTGGTGCGCAGCAGCCGCCCGTGCTGGTCACCGCCCATCTCGGCGATGGCCATGCCGCTGGGCGCGTACTCGAAGGCCTGGCGGAACGACTCCTCGCTGGCCCGCAGCGCCTGCTGCTCGCGTTCGAGCCGGACCAGGGCGCGCTGCATGTTCGCGCGCAGCCGCGCGTTGCTGATCGCAATGGCCGCTTGGAACGCGTACATCTGGAGCGCCTCGCGTCCCCAGGCCCCGGGGCGGCGTCCGTTGCGCGGCCTGTCCACCGAAATGACACCCAGCAGTTCCCCGGCGGACGCGTACATGGGCGCGTACAGCCGGTCCTCGGGGTGCCACTCGTCCTCGAACCGCGGATCGGGGCCCTCGGTGTGCCACTGGGGGACGTCGTCCTCCAGCAGGACCCAGCCCTCGGTGTGTGGGATGAAGCGCAGACCGTCCCAGCTCTCGCCCATCGTCAGGCGGCGGTCCCAGGAGCCGCGGGAACCCACGCGGCCGGTGATGAGGGCCTCCGCGGCGGGGTCGCCGGCGAAGGCGGCGACGACGAGATCACCGTCGGGGCGTACCAGGTTGACACAGGCGAGTTCGTAGCCGAGGCCCACGACGATGCCGTCCACGACGGTCTGCAGGGTGTCCGCGAGACTCCGGGCCGTGTTCAGCTCGGCGACCACCTTGTGCAGCTGCCGCAGGGTCGCAAGACGGACGTACGGCTCCGACTCGGTCTCCATCGTTCGCTCTCCCCGAGACCTCGACAGCAACTCCAGGTTTGTCATCGGCGTTTCGTTGCGGTGTCCCGTCCACTGAATCACAGTGAGCTGTGCCGCAGGTACACAGGGTCAACAAATCTTGCCCTCTGTGACTTAAGTCACATGGGATGAATAATGTGGCCCGTGCGGACTGGGAGCGCTCCCCGTCATTCCCGCGAGCAAACGATACGTGGGGCATCGGGAAGAGCGCGGAACGACACCGCCCCGAGACCTAGGACGCGGGTCGCGGACCGGCTCGGACCAGGGCCCGATGCGGCGCCCGGACCGCGCGACTAGCGTTCCCGGTGTGCTGACGACAAGAGCCGCGATACCCCTGATCCCCGCCGTGACCCCCGCCGCCCCGGGCAGCCCTCATGCTGGGGGAGTGAGCAACGACGAGTTCCGGGAAGCCATGTCCCGGCTGGCGGCGGGCGTGGTGCTGGTCACCGCACGCGAGGAGCCCCTGTCCGCGACCGGCCCCCTCGGCGAGGACGTCGGCATGACGGCGACCGCCTTCATGTCGGTGTCCCTGGACCCGCCACTGGTCCTGGTCAGCCTGCGCGAGGGGTCACGGATGGACGACCTGCTGGCCGAACAGCCGCTGTGGGGGGTCTCCGTACTCGCCGAGAGCCAGCGGCAGGTGGCGAGCCGGTTCGCGATGAAGGGCCGGATCAGCGACCGGCTGCTCTTCGCCGACCTGCCGTCCGTGCGCGGGGACGTCTCCGGCGCGCTGCTGATGCCCGGCGCGCTGGCCACCCTGGAATGCCGCACCGAGAGCCGCGTCGAGGCCGGCGACCACACCCTGGTCATCGGGCGGGTCCTGACGGCCGGCCTGCCGTCCTCCGAGGGCGGGCCCCTCACCTACTTCCGCGGGCGCTACCGGCACTTGGGGGCGTAAGGCGCCGCTCGCGGGCGGCGCGCGGTTCGGGCGGCCGGGCTCGGGCGGCTGGGCTCGGGCGGCTGGGCTCGGGCGGCGCTACCAGTCCCGGCCGGTGCGGCCCCGCTTGGTCTCGGCGCGCGCCTTCTTCTCGCGCAGCCGCCGTTCGTTGATCCCGCGCGGGATCTTCGTCGCCCGCCGCGGCTTCGGCGGCGGCGCCGTCGCCTCCGCGAGCAGCGACGCCAGCCGCACCAGCGCCATCTCCCGGTTGCGCAGCTGCGAGCGGTGCTCGGAAGCCCGTACGGTCACCACCCCGTCCACCAGCCGGGAGGCGAGCCGCTCCAGCGCCCGCGCCTGCCACACCTCGGGCAGCGCCTTGGTGGCGGCGACGTCGAAGAGCAGCTCGACCCGGGAGTCGGAGGTGTTGACGTGCTGCCCCCCGGGCCCCGAGGAGCGCGAGAAGCGCCACGTGAGTTCGGCTTCGGGCAGCGCGACCGAACCGCGGATGACATAGGGACCAGGCATGCCCCCTATGATCCGCCCCCGGCCGCCCGGCGTCACCCGCATTTCGCACGGATCCGCGCCCCTCCTCCTTCGGATCTTCCGTCGGAAAGCGGCCCGGCCGGAACCTCTGCGCCCCCTCCCCGCGTTATGACAGTCAGCGGTAACGTCACCAGGGCGTCAGAGGACGTCGCACGGCGTCGCAGGGCGCCGGCAGCACAGAGGAAAGGGACATCCCATGGCTGTAAGCCTGTCCAAGGGCGGCAACGTCTCGCTCAGCAAGGAGGCTCCCGGCCTCACGGCCGTGACCGTCGGCCTCGGCTGGGACGTCCGCACCACGACCGGTGTCGACTTCGACCTCGACGCGTCCGCGATCGCGGTGAACCCGACGGGCAAGGTCTACTCCGAGGCCCACTTCGTCTTCTTCAACAACAAGTCCACCCCGGACCAGAGCATCGTGCACACCGGTGACAACCGCACCGGCGAGGGCTCCGGCGACGACGAGTCGATCAACGTGAACCTGGCGGCCCTCCCGGCCGACGTGGACAAGATCGTCTTCCCGGTCTCCATCTACGACGCCGACGCCCGCGGCCAGAACTTCGGCCAGGTCCGCAACGCGTACATCCGCGTCGTGAACCAGGCCGGCGGCGCCGAGATCGCCCGCTACGACCTCTCCGAGGACGCTGCCACCGAGACCGCCATGGTCTTCGGCGAGCTGTACCGCAGCGGCGCGGAGTGGAAGTTCCGCGCGGTCGGCCAGGGTTACGCCTCCGGCCTGACGGGCATCGCCCAGGACTTCGGCGTCAACGTCTGACCGCGCCGCCCGGGCGGTGACGCCCGGGCGGCCGACGGCAACGTCCGGGCGTCACCGCCCGGGCGGCTCCCGGGGCCCGTCCGCCCCGGCTCCGCGCCCGTGCCCCCGCGCCCGTCCGCGCGGGGGCACCGGCGCGCCTTGCTACCGTCGCCCGGTGATCCTCGAACCCCTCGTCCCCCTCGACGGCGCCCTGCCCGGCCCGGTCCTCACCGAGGTCGCCGCCCTCTACGCGACGAACCATGCCTTCTTCGAACTCAGCGGCGACTTCCCCGACCCGGCCCGGATCACCGTCGAACAGGTCGCGGCCGCGCTCGCCGACGAACTCGCCCATGACGGCGCCCAGGTGCTGCTGGCCCGTTCGGCCGGGCGCCTGGTCGGCCTCGCCGCCACCCTCGACCACCACCCCGACCCGGCATCCGGCGACCCGGACCCCTGGATCGGGCTGCTGCTGGTCGACGCCACCGTCCACCGCGCCGGGTACGGCCGTACGCTCGCCACCCTCGTCGAGGACCGGTTCCGCACCGCGGGCCGAAGCGGCGTGCGCCTGGCCGTACTGGACGACAACCCGGCCGGACTCGCCTTCTGGACCGCCCAGGGCTACACCGCGCTGCGCCGGGCCCCGGACCTCCAGCACGGCCGGCCCTGCACCGTGCTGCGCAAAGCACTCACCGGCCGGAGCTGACCCCGGCGGGCCGCGCCGCCTTCGCGTCGTCCGCCTTCGGCTTGCCCTTCCCGTACAGCCACACGTCCCAGACCTCGTCCAGGTCGTGCCCGGTCGACTCCTCGGCGAAGGCGGTGAAGTCGCGCGTACCGGCGTTCCCGTGCCGGTGACCGGCCGCCCAGCCGCGCACCAGCGCGAAGAAGGCCGGATCGCCGACCTCCTGCCGGATCCGGTGCAGGACCATCGCGCCCCGGTAGTACACGGGGTCGTCCGAAATGTGCCCGGGACCGGGCGGCTCGGCGGGCGGGAAGTCACCCCACGGCCGGTCCGCGTCGGAATCCACGCGCGTGTCGCCCTCCACGAACGCGGTGAAACGGTCCTGCGCGCTCGGCCCGCCGTGGTCCTCCGACCACAGCCACTCGGCGTAGGTCGCAAAGCCCTCGTTGAGCCACATGTCCTTCCACGCCTTGGGCGACACCGAGTTCCCGAACCACTGGTGCGCCACCTCGTGCAGGACGAGCAACTCGCTCGGCGCCCCGGCGAACACCGGCCGGGTCTGCGTCTCCAGCGCGTAGCCGAGGGTGCCGCGGCGCTCCACGATCGCCCCGGTGGTGCTGAAGGGGTACGGACCGAACTTCCCGCTGCCCCACTCGACCATCTCCGGCAGCCGCGCGAGCGGCCCGGCGCTGGCGGCCGCCTCCTGGGGCGCGACGGCGTCGTACACCGGGATCCCCGAGGGGGTCTTCCCCGTCGTGACCGTGTACGTGCCGATGGCGGCCACCGCCAGGTAGCTCGCCATCGGGGCGTCGCCGTGCCAGGCGAAGACCGTCCGGCCCGCCCCGTCGTCCGTCCGCGAGCGCAACTCCCCGTTGGACACGGCCTCGTACCCCTGCGGCACGGTGAGCGTGATGTCGTACACGGCCTTGTCGCTCGGGTGGTGGTTGCCCGGGAACCACGCCATCGACCCGACCGGCTCGCCGACCCCCACCGCGCCGTCGCCCGTGGGGATCCAGCCCTCCTTCGAACCGTCCGCGTCGTGGACGACCCGCGGGGTGCCGGAGTAGCTCACCCGCGTACGGAAGACCCGCCCCTTCTCCAGGTCCTCGGCGGGGCGGACCGTCAGCTCGTTCCCGGTCCGGTTGAACCGGGCCCCGGCGTCGTCGACGGTCACGGCCTTCACGTCCAGCCCGGCGAGGTCCAGGTTGAAGGAGCTGAGGCCCTGCGTGGCCCGGGCGGTGATGACGGCGGTCCCCGTCAGGTGCCGCCGCCCCGGCTCGTAGGTGATGCCGAGGGCGTAGTGCTGCACGTCGTAACCACCGTTGCCCGCCTTCGGGAACAGCGGGTCGCGCAGACCCGACGCCCCCGGCGTGCCCTCCACCGGGCCGCCCGTACACCCCGCGAGCAGGACGAGGAGCAGGGCGAGGGGCGCGGCGGCGGGCCGGGGGCGGTGATCCACGCTCCGATAGTAGGGGCGCCTACCGGATGAGGGAGTCGGCGCCGGCCTTGGCGAACTTCTCGTCGAGGTCACCGCTCGGCGCACCGGCCACACCGATGCCGGCGACCGGGGCGCCCGCGGCCTGGACCGGGGTGCCGCCGCCGAGGAACAGGGTGCCCGGGATGTCCTTGAGGTTCGGGGTCTGGGCGAGGCGGCCCGCGAGGACGGAGGTCGGGGCGTTCCACGACACGGCGGTGAACGCCTTGCGCTGCGCCGACTCGTACGACTGCGGGCCCGCGCCGTCGCCGCGCAGCGCCACCAGGGTGTTGCCGTTGCGGTCGACCACCGCGACCGTCACCTTCTGGTTCTCCTGCTCGGCCGCCTTCAGCGCGGCCTGCGCGGCGCGGGTGGCCGCGTCGATGGTCAGGTGGGTCGAGGTGGTGAAGTTCTTGCCGCCGTCCTCCTTGGCCACGGCCGCGGCGGGGGCGGCCGCGGGGGCCGGGGCGGCGGTGGCGCTGACGGCCCCGAAGGTGCCCGCGCCGAGCGCTACGGCGAGGGCGGCACCGGTGAGGACACGGGTACGGGTGTTCATGGCTGCTCCTGGGCTTCGTCCGGGGGCCGGGGTCCCGGCCACCCCCTGATCGTGTCCCGCCGCCCCACCCCACCGGATCCCCGCACCGGCTCGCCCCCGCGCCCCCACCGGCTGAGGGGCGGGTCAACCGATCGGCCGATGCGAAACCTCCCCGGAGGGGCCACGGTGGTCTCCCGGGGTCCCCGCTCCCGGCCCGGCGGAGCCACACCCGGTCCGCGGAGCCATACCCGGCCCCGGGGAGCCCGACCCAGCCTCGCTGAGCCATACCCGGTCCCGGGGAGCCATACCCAGCCTCGCCGGCGATTGAGGCGCGGGTGCGGGCGGAGCCCGATCCAGCCCCGCCGGCGTTTGAGGCGCGCGCTCGGGGGCCTCCGGCGGGCCCTCAAACGCCGGGCAGGCTGGATCTGCCCCCGTGGCCGAGCCACACCCAGCCCCGCCGACGATTGAGGCGCGGGCCCGGGCGGAGCCCGATCCAGCCCCGCCGACGATTGAGGCGCGCGCCCGGGGGCCTCCGGCGGGCCCTCGAACGCCGGGCGGGCTGGATTTGCCCCCGCGGGGCCGACAAGGCTCCGCGCCCCGCGGACAGGCACGATGGACGGGCACCCCGCCCACCCACCCACTCCGGAGGAGGACCCCCCGTGCACACCCCCAGCCGCACGCTCACCACCGTCGTGCACACCGCCTTCTTCCTCCTCCTCACCTCCTCCGTCGCCCGCTTCCTGCTGCGCCACCCCGGCGAACCCCGCACCCCGTGGATCATCGCCCTGAGCATCACCCTGGCCCTCCTCTACTGCCTCGGCCCCACCACCGCCAAAGCCACCCCCACGCCCACCCCCACCGGGGACCCGGCCCGGCCCACCCCCCGCCACCTCGCCTGGCTCACCCTCGTCGTCACCACCTGGGTGGTCCTCGTCGTCCTCGCCCCCAGCTTCGCCTGGTGCGCCGTCCCGCTCTTCTACACCGCCCTGCGCACGCTGCCGCCCCGCGCCGCCGTCATCCTCGTGGCCCTCCTCACCGCCTTCGTCGTCGCCGCCCAGCTCCGGCTCGCCACCGCCTTCGACCCCAACCTGCTGCTGGCCCCGCCCGCCGTCGCCGCCCTCGCGACCGCCGTCTTCGTCCACATGGAGCGCCAGAGCCGGGCCCAGCGGACCCTCATCGACGACCTGCTGCGCACCCGCCGGGAACTGGCCGCGACCGAGCGCCGCGAAGGCACCCTCGCCGAACGCCAGCGCCTCTCCATGGAGATCCACGACACCCTCGCCCAGAACCTCTCCAGCCAGCGGATGCTGCTCCAGGCCGCCGAGCGGACCTGGGACGCGGACCCGGCCACCGCCCGCGCGCACGTCCGTACCGCCACCGGCATCGCGGCCCGCGGCCTGGCCGAGGCCCGCCGCCTGGTGCACGACCTGGCCCCCTCGGAACTCGCCGACGGCGTCCCCCTCGCCGAGGCCCTCCGGGGGCTCGACGCCGGTCCGCAGGTCACGGTGCGCTTCCACCTTGAGGGCGCCCCCGTACCGCTGCCCGACCGGACCCAGTCCGCACTGCTCCGGATCGCCCAGGGCGCCCTCGCCAACGTCCGCGAGCACTCCGGCGCCCGCACCGCGGCCCTCACCCTCAGCTTCCTCGGCGACCAGGTGGTCCTGGACGTCGCCGACGACGGCAGCGGCTTCGCCACCCCCGGGACCGGCTCGGCGGCGCCCGCCCCCGACCGCCCCGACCGCGGCCACGGCCTGCCCGCGATGCGCGCCCGGGTCCGCCAGCTCGGCGGCACCCTGACCGTCGAATCCACCCCCTCCGAGGGCACGGTCCTGTCCGCCGCGCTCCCCCTGACCCCCGCCACCCCGACCGCACTGGAGCCTCCCCGATGACCCGGACGCCCCCGCAGGCCCGCACGACCCCGCCGCACGGGACGGCCCCGACGACGATCCTGCTCTGCGACGACCACCTCGTCGTCCGCGCCGGCCTGCTCGCCCTCCTCGGCAGCGAACCGGACATCGAGGTCGTCGGCGAGGCCGGCAGCGGCGAGGAGGCCGTGGCGCTGGCCGCCGCGCTGCGCCCCGACGTCGTGCTGATGGACCTCCAGCTCGGCGAGGGCATCGACGGCATCGAGGCCACCCGCCGCATCGCCGCGCTCCCGGGACCGCCCCCGCCGCACGTGCTGGTGCTGACGACGTACGACACGGACGCCGACATCACGCGCGCTATCGCCGCGGGCGCCACCGGCTACCTGCTCAAGGCCGAACGCCCCGAGGAACTCTTCGCCGCGATCCACTCCGCCGCCCAGGGCCGCACCACGCTCTCCCCGCCCGTGGCCAGCCGCGTGATGGCCCACATGCGCGGCACGAAACCCACCCTGACCGAACGCGAACTGGACATCCTGGGCCAGCTCGCCCGCGGCCTCGGCAACCGCGACATCGCCCGCGCCCTCTTCATCAGCGAAGCCACCGTCAAGACCCACCTCGGCCGGATCTACGACAAGCTCGGCGTCGACACCCGCGCGGGCGCCGTCTCGGTCGCCAAGGAACAGCGCCTCCTCCCGTCCTGACCGGAACACCGCGAGCCCCCGCCCACATACCCCCCGGCACCACCCGCCCAGAACCGGACAGTCACGCCCCCTCTTCGGACAACCACACCCCGCCCCCGCCCCACCCCTGTCCCCCGCGCACCCTCCGCTGGCACGCTCCGCTCCACGCGCCCCACCCCGGCGCCGCCGCCCGCGAAGGAGCCCGAGTGACCCACCCCGCGTCCTCCCCCCGCACCCTCGTCCGCCTCGCCACCGCCACCACCGCGGTGCTCGCCGCCACCCTCGCGACCCTCGCCGCCCCGGCGAACGCCGCCCCGGCAGACCCCGCCACCACCAGCGCCACCGCCGAACGCCTCACCGCCCGCCCCGACGCCACCGTCACCGACCCCGACGGCACCACCCACACGCACTACGACCGCACCCTCGGCGACGTCCCCGTCATCGGCGGCGACCTGATCGTCCACCAGCGCCCCGACGGCTCCCGCACCACCACCGACACCACCACCCCGGCCGCCCTCCGGACAGCCGCCACCACCACCGCCCGGACCCCCGCCCCCGCCCCCGGCGCCCGCCGGATCATCTGGGCCGCGACCGGCGCCCCCGCCCCCGCCTGGGACACCCTCACCCGCACCCCCCGGCCCGACGGCACCCCGAGCGAGCTGCACACCGTGACCGACGCCCGTACCGGCGCCGTACTCGGCTCGTACGACACCGTCCACGCCGGCACCGGCACCAGCCAGTACGCCGGCACGGTCCCCCTCGGCACCACCCCCAACGGCGCCCTCCACCAACTCCGCGACGTCCCCCGCGGCGACCAGCGCACCCTCGACGCCCTCAACCAGACCACCGGCGGCGTCCTCTTCACCGACGCCGACGACCTCTGGGGCAACGGCACACCCACCAACCGCCAGACCGCCGGCGTCGACGTCCACTACGGCACCGCCGTCACCTGGGACTTCTACCAGGGCGTCCTCGGCCGCAACGGCATCCGCGGCGACGGCCGGGGCATCACCTCCCGCGTCCACTACGGCACCAACTACACCAACGCCTTCTGGTCCGACTCCTGCGGCTGCGTGAACTACGGCGACGGCGCCCCCGGCACCGGCAAGCCCCCCACCTCCCTCGACATCGTCGGCCACGAGATCGCCCACGGCCTGACCGCCGCCACAGCCGGACTCCTCTCCTCCGGCGAACCGGGCGCCCTGGGCGAAGCCACCTCCGACATCCTCGGCACCGCCGGAGAATTCTTCGCCGAAAACCCCGCCGACCCCGGCGACTACCTCATCGGCGAACGCGCCTACCCCGACGCCCCGCGCACCATGGACCGCCCCAGCAGCGACGGCTCCTCACGCGACTACTGGTCCCGCGACATCGGCACCCTCGACCCCCACGCCGCCTCCGGCCCCGCCCGCCACTTCTTCTACCTCCTCTCCGAAGGCAGCGGCCGCAAGGTGATCAACGGAGTCACCTACGACTCCCCCACCTACGACGGCTCCAAGCTCCCCGGCATCACCCGGGAGAAGGCCGTCCGCATCTGGTACCGCGCACTCACCGTCCACCTCACCTCCACCTCCACCTACTCCCGCGCCCGCACGGCCACCCTCCAGGCCGCCACCGACCTCTACGGCGCCACCAGCACCGAACGCACCGCCGTCGCCGCCGCCTGGAACGCCGTCAACGTCCACTGAACCCACGGCCCGGCCACCCCCCGGCCCCGGACGCCCCTGCGGCCGCACGGTGCGCCGGGCCGTGACACCATCGACTACGTGCTCGACATCGGCTACTCCCTCTCCCGGCGCTTCCCCGACCCCCCGCAGACCGACTACCGCTCGGCGGACGTCCACTCCCTGCGCCACGACCTCTTCTGCGGCGACGTCTACCTCGCCGACACCCACGCCGACCGGGAAGTGTCCACAGCCTGGGGATGGGTCCCCGTCCTCGACTTCGCCTGGGCCCTCTGCGACATCGTCGAGCAACTCGACCAGGACCCCCGCGGCAGCCGCGCCGCCAACCGCCAGTACGCCGAACTCGACTTCACCGAATCCCCGGACCGCATGCTCTTCGAACGCCGCTTCGGCTGGGTCGACGTCGAAGCCGACTGGATGGACCCCGAGGAACCCCCCCTCACCTTCAGCCACCGCCTGCTGCGCCGCGAGGCCCGCGACTTCCTCCACGACGTGATCGCCGACCTCACCGACATGCACGACGGACTGGCCGACAACCCCACGATCTGGACCCTCCAGACCCGCTTCCCCCGCGTCCCCGCCTAAAGCGGCAACGACCCGCGCCCCCCCTACCCCTCCACCCGCAACCCCACCTGCGCCGCCAGCACCGGAGCCAGATCCAACAGCTGCGACGAGCTGATCACCGCACCCGCCAAAGACTCCACCCCCCGCGCGATGTCCAGCTCCACCGCCCCCCGCAGATCCACGTCCGTCATCCGCGCCCCGCCGAAGTCCACCCCGCGCAGCGCACAGTCGACGAACTCCACCCGCTCCAGCACCGCCCCCGCGAAATCCGCCTCCACCAGGACACAGCTCTCGAAGACCACGTCCTTCAACCGCGCCGTCCGCAGGTTCAGGTAATCGATCTTCCCGCCCCGCACCAGCACCCGCTCCAGCACCGCCCCGTGCAACTGCACCCCGCCCCACCGCACCTCGCGCAGTTCCACATCGCGCAGCGAAGCCCCCGCGAGATCCGTACCCACCCCGCGCACCCCCTCCAGCACCGCGTCCACGAACCGCGCCCGCGCCAGCCCCGTCCCGTCCAGCGAACAGCGCCGCAACGCGCAGTCCAGGAACCGCGCCCCCGCCCCCTCCTGCCCGCCCAGGTCCCGGTCCGCGAACTCCAGCCCGTCGTAATCCCCGTCCGGCTCCAGCTCCGCGTCCCCGAAGGGCCGCAGCCCCGGCAACCGCACCTCTGCCCGCCGCACGGCCTTCACTTTTCGCACCATGGACCCATCCTGGCCCACCCCACCGACAACGCGACCCCCTAGCCCCCCAGCTCCGCGAGCGCCCCGTCCGTCAGCCGGAACACCGTCCACTCCTCCTGCGCCACCGCGTCCAGCGACTCGTAGAACCTGATCGCCGGCTCGTTCCAGTTCAGCACCCACCACTCCAGGCGCTCGTAACCCCGCTCCCGGCACAACCCCGCCAGCTCCCGCAGCAACGCCTTCCCGTACCCCCCACCGCGGTGCTCCGGACGCACGTACAGGTCCTCCAGATAGATGCCGTGCACCCCGCGCCAGGTCGAGAAGTTCAGGAACCACAGGGCGAAACCCGCCACCTCACCCTCCGCCGTCTCCGCGATGTGCGCGAACACCGCCGGACGCTCACCGAACAACGCCTCCCGCAGCTGCTCCTCCGTGGCCCGCACCTCGTGCAAGGCCTTCTCGTACTCGGCGAGTTCACGAACCATCGCGTGAATCGCGGGGACATCTGCCTCAGTCGCTGTACGGATCATTCCCGCAGCCTAAGCCGCGCCCCAGGCGAGTACACCGCCCCCGCACACGGGCCCGAACCCTGGACACCCCTGCGGAACGCGGTGTACCACTCCCCCATGAGCAGCACGACGATCAACGGCGGCATCTCCTTCTGGTACGCGACGGACGGCACCCCGCCACCCCGCGAACCCCTGACCGGCGACGCCACGGCGGACATCGTCATCGTCGGCGGCGGCTACACCGGCCTCTGGACCGCCTACTACCTCAAACGCGCCGCCCCCTTCCTCCGGATCACCGTCCTGGAGCAGAAGTTCTGCGGCTACGGCGCCTCCGGACGCAACGGCGGCTGGCTCTACAACGGCATCGCCGGCCGCGACCGCTACGCGAAGCTGCACGGCCACGAGGCCGCCGTACGCCTCCAGAAAGCCATGAACGACACCGTCACCGAGGTCATCGACACCGCCGCCAAAGAAGGCATCGACGCCGACATCCACCACGGCGGAGTCCTCGAAGTCGCCCGCAGCCCCGCCCAGCTGAACCGCCTCAAGGCCTTCCACGCCGCCGAAACCGCCTTCGGCGAAACCGACCGCGTCCTGCTCGGCGCCCGCGACACCCGCGCCCGCATCGACGTCGCCGACGCCGTCGGCGGCACCTGGAGCCCGCACGGCGCCCGCATCCACCCCGCCAAACTCGTCACCGGCCTCGCCGACGCCTGCGAACGCCTCGGCGTGACCATCCACGAATCCACCCCGGTCACCGCCATCGCCCCCAAGCAGGCCGTCACCCCCTACGGAACCGTCCGCGCCCCGTACGTCCTGCGCTGCACCGAGGGCTTCACCGCCTCCCTCAAGGGCCAGAAGCGCTCCTGGCTCCCGATGAACTCCTCGATGATCGTGACCGCCCCGCTGCCCGCCGCCACCTGGGACGCCCTCGGCTGGACCGACCGCGCCACCCTCGGCGACATGGCCCACGCCTACATGTACGCCCAACGCACCGCCGACGACCGCATCGCCCTCGGCGGCCGCGGCGTCCCCTACCGCTACGGCTCCCGCACCGACAACGACGGCCGCACCCAGCCCGCCACGATCGAAGCCCTCACCACCCTCCTCACCTCCTTCTTCCCCCAGCTCACCGGCATCCCGGTCACCCACGCCTGGTCCGGCGTCCTCGGCGTGCCGCGCGACTGGTGCGCCTCGGTCACCCTCGACCGCGCCACGGGTCTGGGCTGGGCCGGCGGCTACGTCGGCTCGGGCGTCGCCACCGCCAACCTGGCCGCGCGCACCCTGTGCGATCTGGTCCAGCAGGACTCGGGCCAGTCCGGCCCCACGGCCCTGACCACCCTCCCGTGGGTCAACCACCGCGTCCGCCGCTGGGAACCGGAACCCTTCCGCTGGCTCGGCGTCCAGGCCCTCTACGCCGCCTACCGCGAAGCCGACCGCCACGAAACCACCACCCACGCAGCCACCACGACCCCCCTGGCCCGCCTGGCCGACCGCATCTCGGGCCGCCACTGACGGACACGCAAAAGGCCCCGGGCGACTGCCCGGGGCCTTCCGCTTTCGTTCGAATCCCCTTGATCAACAAGCCTCTGACCTGGGATGGAGCCGCCTGTCGGAATCGAACCGACGACCTACGTATTACAAGTACGTGGCTCTACCAACTGAGCTAAGGCGGCACATGTGACACTGCGCAGCGCACAGAATCGCCTTCACTCTACACAGCAGCCAGACACCCCCGCGAAGAACTTTCCGGTCCCCGTAACCCCTCGCCCGCCAGTTCGTTCTCCGTACTGAAGTACACGTCCGACTATCGGACCGTAGGGGTGGGAGGGTTCGTGGCAGAAGCCGCGGAGCAGAAGGAGCGCGTCATAGGCGCCGAGGCCAAGCGCCTCAAGCGCGAGGTCCTGGGCATCCCGGATCAGCGCAAGCACCAGCAGCGCGCAGCGAAACCGCTCACGAGCCGTACGAAGGAACCGGGCACGCAACAGCGGACGTACCTCTACCGCTTCTACCCCACCGACACACAGGCCGAGCAGTTGCTGCGGACGTTCGGCGCCTGCCGCTGGGTCTACAACGAGGGCCTGGCCCTACGAGCGAAGGCCTGGGAGGAGCACCACGTCTCCCTCGGCTTCGCCGAGACCTCCCGGGCGTTGACCGGCTGGCGCAGGGCCCCGGAGACCCCGTGGCTCCAAGAGGTGTCATCGACCGTACTCCAGCAGTCACTGCGCCATCTCGACTCGGCGTTCAGCCGTTTCTTCAAGGGAACGGCGAGGTACCCGAAGCCGAAGCGCAAGCACCGGTCCCGGGATGCGGCGACGTACGTCCGTACCGGCTTCCGGTGGCACGAGGATCCCGAGCGGCCCGGTACCGGGCTCATCGCCCTGGCGAAGCAGACGGAGCCACTGGACGTGCGCTGGTCCCGCCCGCTCCCCGCCGGGATCACGCCGGTGAAGCTGACGGTGACGCGTGACCGCGCCGGACGCTTCTTCCTCTACGTCCTCGTGGAGGAGCGGATAGCGCGGTTGCCCAGCGTCTTCGTCCCCGGCACGGACGCTCCGAAGGCCGTCGGGATCGACCTCGGACTGACCGCCCTGGTCACCCTGGACGACGGCAGCACGGTGGACCACCCACGGTTGCTGAAGAAGTACGAAAAGAAGCTGGCACGGCTCCAGCGGGAGCTGCACCGCAGGCGGAAGGGGTCGAGCAACCGCGGGAAGACGCGCGCGAAGATCGCCAAGCTGTACGCACTGATCAGTGATGTCCGCAAGGACGGCCTCGACCAGCTCACCACCCGCCTCGTGCGCGAGAACCAAGTGCTCGTGGTGGAAGACCTGGCCGTCGCGAACCTCCTGCGCTCCTCGAAGCTGAGCAAGGCCATCAGCGACGCGTCGTGGGGCATGCTCCTCGACATGCTCCGGTACAAGGCGGGCTGGTACGGGCGCACCGTGGTCGTCGTCGACCGGTTCTTCCCCTCCACCCGGCGCTGCTCCAGCTGTCATACGAAGGGCGAGCGGCTGGGCTTGTCCGTGCGCTCGTGGACGTGCGCTGCCTGTGGGGCCGTCCACGACCGTGACGGGAACGCCGCGGTGAACCTCCGCGACGAGGGACTGCGGCTGTACCGGGTGGTGGCGGCGGCGCTCCCGACCGGGAAGGCGCCGCCGTCGGTCATCCGCGCGTCGGAGCTGCCCGAATGCATCACGGCGGCATAAGCCGTACATGAGCAACAGGCCGACGGGCCGTCGGCCTTCATGCCTGTGGAGTCTGTGTAAGACCTCCCGGTGCATCTCTCAGGGGTGCGCCGAGCGGCAGCGGACGGTGAAGCAGGAAGCGTCGCTCGCGAGGGCGGCGGCGGGGGTCAAAAGGGAACTGCTCTGCCCCTCGTCAGGTCAAAAGTGTGGTGCTCTGGCCCCTCACACCCCCGGGTACCCCACCCGCGCCAGCCTCGGGGCCACCGCCTCCAGCGGCAGGCCCGGGTTGAGGGCGTCCACGACGGCCTGGGTCGGGGGGCGCAGTTCCCAGAGGTGGCGGACCGCGTCCAGGGGGAGGTCGCTCTCGTAGTAGTCCTCGGCGAAGGCGTGGTAGGCCTCCGGGGTGCCCGCGGCCAGGACGGCGAAGAGGTGGTCCGTGCCGTCGGGGTCGGGTGTGTCCGCCGGGAATTCGACCGTGCCCGCCCGCCAGGCCGTGTCACCGGTTTCGCGCCAGAAGACGGCGGTGGCGTTGATGACGCCCTCGTCCGTGGCGAAGGCGGCCTCGGTCAGCTGCGGTGCGAACACCTCCGGCATGCCGTCCACCAGTCCGGGCCAGGGTGCCGGGTCGTCCTCGCGGGCCCACGGGCTCATCGGCGATTCGTGGTCGAAGCCGCAGCCGAAGACCCCGTCCGGGGTGAAGACGATGGCGTAGTCGTCGCCCGAGCCGTTGTCCATCAGGGCGGCCTCCTCCCCCGGGCCCCAGGCGAGGGCGTAGGAGAAGTAGCCGCCGCTCTCGTTGCCGCTGATCACCAGTTCCAGTGCGGCCATCGCCCGGCAGCGGTCGCGCAGGGTGGCGATGTCGGGCAGGGCGCGCGTCAGGTCGTAGACGGTCATGGACGGGATCAAAGCAGCCGCCTCTGACAGTCGCGGCCGTTCATCGGAGAAGTCATGCCATCGGAGAAGTCACGCGCTCCAGGTGCTGACAGGAGCGGACCGCGGCAGGTAGCGTCGGGCGGAGTCCGGTTGACTGGACTAGACCTTCCTACTCGGATCGTCCGGCACGTTCCTGCCGGTAGAAGGGATTCATCACCATGGCTTCTGTCACGTTCGACAAGGCGACCCGCATTTACTCGGGGGGCGACAAGCCCGCCGTCGACCAGTTGGAGCTGCACGTCGAGGACGGCGAGTTCCTCGTGCTCGTCGGCCCTTCCGGCTGTGGCAAGTCCACCTCGCTGCGCATGCTCGCGGGGCTGGAGGACGTCAACGGCGGCGCGATCCGCATCGGTGACCGCGACGTCACGCACCTGCCGCCCAAGGACCGGGACATCGCGATGGTGTTCCAGAACTACGCGCTGTACCCGCACATGTCCGTCGCCGACAACATGGGCTTCGCGCTCAAGATCGCCGGTGTGGACAAGGCGACCATCCGCAAGAAGGTCGAAGAGGCGGCGGACATCCTGGATCTGCGCGCGTACCTCGACCGCAAGCCGAAGGCCCTCTCGGGCGGTCAGCGCCAGCGCGTGGCGATGGGCCGTGCCATCGTGCGCCAGCCGCAGGTCTTCCTGATGGACGAGCCGCTGTCGAACCTGGACGCCAAGCTCCGCGTCAGCACCCGTACGCAGATCGCGAGCCTCCAGCGGCGTCTGGGCATCACCACCGTGTACGTCACGCACGACCAGGTCGAGGCCATGACCATGGGCGACCGGGTCGCGGTGCTGAAGGACGGTCTGCTCCAGCAGGTGGACACCCCGCGCAACATGTACGACCGCCCGGCGAACCTCTTCGTGGCCGGCTTCATCGGCTCGCCCGCGATGAACCTGGTGGAGGTGCCGATCACCGACGGCGGCGTGACCTTCGGCGACGCCCTGGTCCCGATCGCCCGCGAAGCGCTGTCCGCCGCGGCGGACGCGGGGGACCGCACGGTGACGGTCGGCGTGCGTCCCGAGCACTTCGACATCGCCGCCGAGGGCGGCCTGGCCGTGACGGTCAACGTCGTCGAGGAACTGGGCGCGGACGGCTACGTGTACGGCACGGCGACGATCGACGGCAAGGAGCAGGACATCGTGGTCCGGGTCAACGGCCGTCAGGTGCCGGAGAAGGGCTCGGTGCTGAACGTGGTGCCGCGCGCCGGTGAGACGCACGTGTTCTCGACCTCTTCGGGCGAGCGGCTGGCCAACTGATCGATGGGTAGCGGGTGTTGGGCGTGCTCGGGCGCGCCCAACATTCGTTTTCCCCGCCAATCGGGTGGTTTTCGAGCAGCGTTCGTCAACGCCCCATTCGAAAAGCCACGTCGAACCGTCCCCCGACCGGGTGACTAAATGTCGCCATATCTTCACCGAGCGCTACTCTCGCCTTCGTGACCCATTCTGCCCGCCGTATCGGCCGTTCCCTCGCCCTGGTCCTGCCCGTCGTCCTGGTCCTGTCCGGGACCCTCGCGGTCACCATGGTTCCCTGGGCCGACAGCACCCCGTCCCAGATCCTCACCGCCTCCGCCGAGAACGTGAACGTTCCCGCGAAGCCGCTCGCCGCGCAGGACGTGCTGCGGGCGAAGCTCCTCGGTGAACTCCAGCAGGGCCAGGAGCCCGGCGTCGTCCTCACGCACCTCCAGCAGGAGGTGGACCGGCGGCCGTCGCTCGCCGACCACTGCGTGGGCATCGCCCGGGCCATCGGCCGCGCCGCGGTGGACGTGTACGGGCCCACGAAGGCGCAGACCTTCGCGCGGCCGGTGTGCGACACCTCGTACGCCGCGGGTGTCGCTTCCTTCAGCTGACCGGCCCGCTTCCCCGCTCCGCCCGTCTCGTCCGCCCTGCCCGTACAGCCCCGTTGGTCATACCGCGGCCGCGCACCTCGGCCCGCTCCTCCCAGGCACCGCCCCGGCGGTGGTCCTGGCGGGCGGCCGGGGTGCGCGGCCGTGGCCGTACCCGGGCCGCCGCCGGGGGACGCGTACCCGGCGGGCCTCCCGCCGCCTCAGGGGCCCCCTGGCGGGCGATCGGCATGGTGGAGGCCCGGACGGCGAGCCACGCACCAATCGGCCCTCCACGGGCGCGTCTTGGCCCTCGGGCCACGCGTCCCACTCCCCGCTCCCGGCTCCCCGCGGCAGCGCGCACGACCGACGGGGCCCGGTACGCGAGATGCGCGTACCGGGCCCCGTCACTCGTGCTGCGCCGGGCGGGTCAGCCGCCCAGCAGCCCGCCCACCAGTCCGGGCTTCTTCGCCGGGCTGGAGGCACCGCCGTTGCCCGTGCCGGAGGACTTCTGCGGGGTGGACTGGCCGGAGGTGGTGCTCCGCTGGGGCTGGCTCGTCCCGGAGCGGGTCGCGGACGGCGATCCGGCGCCGGTGCCCGCCGTGGACTTCGACGGCGCGCCCGTGCTGGTCCGGCCGGTCTTCGCGGGGGTCTCGGAGGGCTTCGCGGAGGGGACGGCCGTCTTGGAGGGCTGCTGCTTCGCGGGGAGGCGGGAGGTGGAGGGTGCCTGCGGCAGCGGGGAGCCGGGCAGGTAGTTGCTGGGTGCCTGGCCGGGGCCGGGGACGGTGACGACGGTCGAGGAGCGGACCGCGCCGCCGAGGAGGGAGCCGACGAGGAGGGTCAGTCCGCAGACGACGGTCGCCATGACCGCGCCGCGGCGCAGGACGCGGCGCCGCAGTCGCCAGATCTCGGAGCGCGGGCCCAGCGTGCGCCAGGCCTCGCCCGCGAGCCGGCCGTCCAGGGAGTAGACGGGGGCGCCCGCGATGATCAGCGGGCTCCAGGCGGCGAGGTAGATGATGTCGGGCGCGTCGTAGGCGGGGACGGTCTTCCAGCTGACGGTCATCAGCAGGGCCGCCGAGAGCAGCGCGCCGAAGCAGGCGGCGAAGCGCTGCCAGAGGCCGAAGACGGTGAGGACGCCGACCACGACCTGGAGGAACGCCACGCTGAGGCCCGCGCCGACCGGGTGGGCGAGGGCGAAGTCGCGCAGCGGTTCGGCGAGCGCCCAGGGGTGCAGGGTGCGCAGCCAGGTGACCATGGAGCCGCGTTCGCCGCCGTCGAAGTAGACGGGGTCGCAGAGCTTGCCCATGCCGGCGTAGATGGAGATGAAGCCGAGGAAGACGCGCAGCGGGAGCAGCACGACGCCGAGGTTCATGCGGCGGCCGGGGTAGTACGAGGCCTGGCCGCGGGTGTCGCCGTTGGCGCGCCGGGTGTCTTCGCCAGGAGTGCCGGTGCGGTCGGGGCCGTCGCCGTACTGCTCGGCGTGGGGCAGGCCGCGTACGGGCGCCATCGAGCGGGTGTCGTCGGGGTCGCCGTAGCTGCGCTGGCCGATGACGGTGGGTGTGGTGAGGGTGTCGTCGGCGAGGTCCTGGGCGAGGTCGATGCGCGGGATGACCTGGGTGTCGCCGCCGTCGTACTCGTCGTGGCCGCGTCCCGCGTCCCGGACGGCCTGGAGCAGTCCGCCCATCGCGGCGGCGTCGCCGGGGGCGGACTTGCCGCTCCAGACGACGGGGGCGCGGCGGCGGGCCGCCCCCGCGGCGATCGCGGCCCCGGCGAGGGCGGGCGCGCGGCCCGGGAAGGGGCCGTTCGCGGGGGTCTTGGGACGCGCGCTCGGGCTCGGAGCGAGCCGCACACGGAAGCTGGCGTGGTTCACGATGACCTGTGCGGGGTCGCACGGCACCTTGACCATGCTCAGCGCGGGCTGTTCGTCGAACCCTGGCGTTCTGGTGTCCACACTCATCTAACCGAGTGATGGGTGTTTAGGACACTGCCTTGACAGCAGGGATGTGTCCGAGGCCCGTCAAGATCAAGCCATGTGGGCGGTCGGGGCGGGGACCGGCCGGGTGAAAGCGTTCACCCGGCCCGGTACCGAAGGGGACCGCTCAGGCGCGGCGGCGCGCGGCCTCGTAGAGGACCACACCGGCCGCGACGCCGGCGTTGAGCGATTCGGCGCCGCCCGGCATCGGGATGCGGACGAGGTAGTCGCAGGTCTCGCCGACGAGGCGGCCGAGGCCCTTGCCCTCGCTGCCGATGACGATGACGACGGGGCCGCCGAGGTGTTCGAGGTCGTTGACCGTGTGGGTGCCGTCGGCGGAGAGGCCGACGATGGTGAGGCCTTCCTTCTTGTAGGCCTCCAGGGCGCGGGTCAGGTTGGTGACCCGGGAGACGGGGGTGCGGGCGGCGGTGCCGGCGGAGGACTTCCAGGCGCCGGCGGTCATGCTGGCGGCGCGGCGCTCGGGGATGACCACGCCGTGGCCGCCGAAGGCGGAGACGGAGCGGACGATCGCGCCGAGGTTGCGGGGGTCGGTGACGCCGTCGAGGGCGACGATGAGGGGGTCTTCGCCGTTGTCGTAGGCGGCGGCCGTCAGCTCGTCGGGCGCGGCGTACTCGTAGGGCGGGACCTGGAGGACCATGCCCTGGTGGTTGAGCCCGTTGGTCATGCGGTCGAGCTCGGGGCGCGGGGCTTCCATCAGGTTGATGTTGCCGCGCTCGGCCGCGAGCTGGAGGGCTTCGCGGACGCGCTCGTCGTTGTCGATGAACTGCTGGACGTAGAGGGTGGTGGCGGGCACGCCGTCGCGCAGGGCCTCGAAGACCGGGTTGCGGCCGACGACCATCTCGCTGGTGCCCTTGACGCCGCCGCGGCGGGGGGCGGGGCGGCGCTTGGCGGCGGCCTTGGCCATGGCGTTGCCGATGCGGTTCTTCTTGTGGCCCTTGCGTTCGGCGGCGGGCGGCGTGGGGCCCTTGCCTTCCAGGCCCTTGCGCCGCTGGCCACCGCTGCCGACCGTAGCGCCCTTCTTGTTGGACGTGCGGCGGTTCCTGCGCTGGCTGTTCCCGGCCATGACCTCTACCTGTTTCGTTTGTTCAGCAGTGTGTACGTATGAAGAGTGTGCCGCCCGGAGCGCCGGGCGGCACGACGGGCTGGGCTCAGCGGGGGCCGAGCGTCCAGCGGGGGCCGCTCGGACCGTCCTCGACGACCAGCCCGGACTGCTGGAGCTGGTCGCGGATCGCGTCCGCGGTCGCCCAGTCCTTGCGGGCCCGGGCGGATTCGCGCTGTTCCAGGACGAGGCGCACCAGTGTGTCGACGGCGCCGTGCAGGTCTTCGCCGCGGTCGGTCTCGCCGGCCCAGTGCGGGTCGAGCGGGTCGAGTCCGAGGACGGCCAGCATGGCCCGTACCTCGGAGAGGCGGGCGATCGCGGCGTCCTTGTCGTCGGCGGCGAGCGCGCTGTTGCCCTGGCGGACGGTGGTGTGGATGATCGCGAGGGCCTGCGGGACGCCGAGGTCCTCGTCCATGGCCTCGGCGAAGGCGGGCGGTACCTCGGTGGCCGGCTCGACGGGCGCGCCGGCCTTCTCGATGACGCGCTGGATGAAGCCCTCGATGCGGGCGAAGCCGGATTCGGCCTCGCGCAGGGAGTCCTCGCTGTATTCGATCATCGAGCGGTAGTGCGGGGTGCCGAGGTAGTAGCGCAGGACGATCGGGCGCCAGTTCTTGACCATCTCGGAGACGAGGACGGAGTTCCCGAGGGACTTCGACATCTTCTCGCCGGACATGGTGACCCAGGCGTTGTGCACCCAGTACTTCGCGAACTCGTCGCCGTAGGCCTTGGCCTGGGCGATCTCGTTCTCGTGGTGCGGGAAGATCAGGTCGAGGCCGCCGCCGTGGATGTCGAAGGCGCTGCCGAGGTACTTGTGCGCCATCGCGGAGCACTCCAGGTGCCAGCCGGGGCGGCCGCGGCCCCAGGGGGTCTCCCAGTCGGGCTCGCCGGGCTTGGTGGCCTTCCACATGGCGAAGTCGCGGGGGTCGCGCTTGCCGGTGATGCCGCTCTCGGTGGGCTGGCGCAGGTCGTCGATGTCCTGGTGGGACAGCTCCAGGTAGCCAGGGAAGGAGCGTACGTCGAAGTAGACGCTGCCGTCGGCCTCGTAGGCGTGGCCGCGCTCGATCAGGCCGCGCATCATCTCGATCATCTCGGGCACGTGGCCGGTCGCGCGGGGCTCGTAGGTGGGCGGGAGGCAGCCCAGCGCGTCGTAGCCGTCGTTGAAGGCGCGCTCGTTCTCGTAGCCGATGGACCACCAGGGGCGTCCCTGGTCCTCGGCCTTCGTGATGATCTTGTCGTCGATGTCGGTGACGTTGCGGACGAAGGTGACGTCGAGGCCGCGGTAGGTGAGCCAACGGCGCATGATGTCGAAGTTGAGGTACGAGCGGACGTGGCCGATGTGCGGTGCCGCCTGCACGGTGGCACCACAGAGGTAGATCGAGACGCAGCCCGCGACGAGCGGAGTGAAGTCACGGATCTGCCGGGCGCTGGTGTCGTACAGGCGAAGAGTCACGGCATCCAGGGTAGTGCGCGTGCGGCAGTGCCCCGCGACCCTTTCGGGGCCGCGGGGTGCCTTTGTTTCCGAAGCGGTGCCGTGCGGGGCGTTCGTGGGGTCGCGCTCAGGCCCGGCTCGTGCGGTACACGAGCGCGGTGGCGATGGCGGCGAGGCCCTCGGCGCGGCCGGTGAGGCCGAGGCCGTCGGTGGTGGTGCCGGAAACGGAGACGGGGGCTCCGGCCGCGGCGGTCAGTGTCTTCTGCGCTTCGTCGCGGCGCTTGCCGATCTTCGGGCGTACGCCGATGACCTGCACGGCGATGTTGCCGATCTCGAAGCCCTCGGCGCGGACGATGCGGGCCGCCTCGGCCAGGAGGGTGACGCCGGAGGCACCGGACCACTCGGGGCGGGAGGTGCCGAAGTGCGCGCCGAGGTCGCCGACGCCGGCCGCGGAGAACAGGGCGTCGCAGGCGGCGTGGGCCGCGACGTCGCCGTCGGAGTGGCCGGCCAGGCCGTCCTCGCCCTCCCAGAGCAGGCCGGCGCACCACAGTTCGCGGCCGGTCTCGAAGGCGTGGACGTCGGTGCCGATGCCGACCTGCGGGAGGAGCGGGGCGGTGGATCCGGGGCTGGTGGACGGTCCGGGGCTAGTAGACATCGGTGGCCCTCCTGCGGGCGAGTACGGCCTCGGCGAGGACCAGGTCGAGCGGGCGGGTCACCTTGAAGGCTTCCTCGTGGCCGGGGACGAGGACGACGGGCACGCCGAGCTTTTCCACCATTCCGGCGTCGTCGGTGGCGCCCTCGCCGTTGACGGCGATGCGCTCGTGGGCGCGGACGAGGGTGGCCAGGTCGAAGCCCTGCGGGGTCTGGACGGCGCGCAGCCGGGCCCGCTCGGGGGTGGCGACGACCGGCTCGGGCTCGCCGGGTGCGCCGGGCTCGACCTCCTTGACGGTGTCGGCCAGCGGCATCGCGGGGACGACGGCGGGGGCGCCGTCGCGGACGGCCTCGATCACCGCGTCCACGGTGTCGACCGGCACCAGGGGGCGGGCCGCGTCGTGGATGAGGACGGAGGTGATGGTGTCCGGGAGGGCGCGCAGGCCCGCCCGTACGGATTCCTGGCGGGTTCCGCCGCCGGGGACGACGACGACGTCGGTCCGCTCGGGCAGGGCGTGCTCGTCCAGGAGGTGCCTGACCTCGGCGGCGCCCTCGGGCGGGGCGACGACGACCACGAGGGAGACGGCGCGGGAGCGGGCCATGGCGCGGACGGCGTGGACCAGCATCGGGATGCCGCCGAGGGAGCGCAGGGCCTTGGGCGCGCCCGGGCCCAGCCGGGTGCCGCGGCCGGCTGCGGGGATCACCGCGGCGGTGCGGTGGGGGCGCGTTTCGTCATACATCCGTGGTGGCTCCGGGTTTGTGGCTTCGGCCCGCGTGGGTATGGCCTGAGGGGTGCCGGGTGCGACGCCCTCGCCCCTTCCGTGACGACCGGTCGAGCCGGCTGCCCGGACCCGGTACGCCACCGCGCCACGCGCGGCGGTGGCATGAGGTGCTGCGGGAGACAGACATGCCGCAGCGCCCGGCGACAGTCCTCTCGGCGGGCGAGAGGGCCGTCATCGGGCACCGCGGCACGACTGCTGTGAGAAGGTTCGTCGCGTCAGGACGCGAGAACCTCGTCGAGGAGGGCCTCGGCCTTGTCCTCGTTGGTGTTCTCGGCGAGCGCGAGCTCGCTCACCAGGATCTGGCGCGCCTTCGCGAGCATGCGCTTCTCGCCCGCGGAGAGCCCGCGCTCGCGCTCACGGCGCCACAGGTCACGGACGACTTCCGCGACCTTGATGACGTCGCCAGAGGCGAGCTTCTCCAGATTTGCCTTGTAACGACGAGACCAGTTCGTGGGCTCTTCGGCGTACGGTGCACGAAGCACCTCGAAGACCCGGTCCAGCCCGTCCTGGCCGACTACGTCGCGAACGCCTACGAACTCCGCGTTGTCCGCAGGTACGCGAACGGTCAGGTCACCCTGGGCGACCTTGAGCACCAAGTAGGTCTTGTCCACGCCTTTGATCTGGCGAGTTTCGATAGCCTCGATCAGCGCGGCCCCGTGATGGGGATAGACCACGGTGTCGCCAACCTTGAACGTCATGTGACAGGTACCCCTTCCGTGGCTATCCAGGGTAACACGAGAACCGACTGTTATGAATGGCGTTTTCGCAGGTCAGGGCCTATCTCGGGGCTTGACAACAGCGACACGAACGTGCTGCGCAGGGCTTCCGGAAGGGGGTATTCGCAGGTCGGAGCCACTGCGCGGACGCACAGAATCGACCACGCTACACCCGCGGAGCGGTGCGCTCGACGTGACGTACGTCCCGTTTTGCGCGTTTCGGCGCGGTGAAACCGAACTACTCCGTTCGACTGGTGAGGCGGATCTGTAGCGGGTTCCGGCCCAATCCTGAATTGATCACGGAGAGCTGTTCGAGGGAATCCCGGAATTGATCACTAATTGCGGGATCGGCCGGACCGGTCCAGGGTCGCCCGCACGCTGCGGAGGGTCGGGTGTGGGGGCGGGGTGGCGGCTCGGTAACCTAAGCCCGCTGACACACCCTTAGGGCGCCTTTACCGGCGCCCTGACGCACGACCGCACGACCACGCACGACCGCACCACCGCACCACCGCACCACCGCACCACCGATCACCGTCCTCCGTCCGTACGTCCTAGGAGTTGCCGCCGCCGTGAGCCGCAGCCTTCGACGCGGCGCTCTCGCCGCCTCCGCCCTCGCGTTCTCGATCGTCTCGCTCGCCGCATGCGGCGCGGGCGAGGACGCACAGACGCTCGCCATCACGCCGGACAACGCCTTTGTGACCAAGGGCGACATCAAGGTCCAGAACGCGCTGGTCATCACCCAGGGCGCGAAGGACGGCAAGGGTCCCGCCGTCGTCTCGGCGACCGTCTTCAACGCGGGCGCCAAGCCGCAGACCCTCGACGCCGTCACCCTTCAGGGCGCCACCGGCAAGGTGACGCTGAAGGACGCCACGGGCGCCGGCAAGGTCACCGTGCCCGCGCACGGCTCCGTCGTGCTCGGCGGCAAGGGCAACGCCTCCGCCGTCATCGAGGGCGGCCGCCAGGCCGTCAAGGACGGCGACGCCCAGAAGGTCGTCTTCCAGCTGAGCCAGGCGGGTGACGTGGAGCTGGCCGCTCTGGTCGTCCCCTCGACCGGGTACTACGCGGGCTTCGGCCCGACCGAGGCCCCCGCCGCCGGTGCCTCGCCCTCGGGCAGCGCCTCCGCGTCCCCCTCGGCCTCGGCATCCCCTCCGGCGTCCCCGCCCGCCTCCCCGTCGGGTGCGCAGTCCGGCGCCCCCTCGAACTCGGCGTCCCCCTCGCACAGCGCCGGTCACTGACGCGGGTACCCGTACGGAAGGAGGGCCTCCCCGGAATCCGGGGAGGCCCTCCTTCACGTTCCGCGCGGTGCGGGCGCGGTTTACGGTTCGAACTTGTAGCCGAGGCCCCGGACCGTGACCAGGTAGCGCGGCGCGCCCGGGTCCGGCTCGATCTTGGCGCGCAGGCGCTTGACGTGGACGTCGAGGGTCTTGGTGTCGCCCACGTAGTCCGCGCCCCAGACCCGGTCGATCAGCTGCATGCGGGTCAGGACCCGGCCCGCGTTGCGCAGCAGCATCTCCAGGAGGTCGAACTCCTTGAGCGGCAGGTCGACCTTGCCGCCGCCGACGGTGACCACGTGGC
Organism: Streptomyces sp. NPDC043876; assembly: GCF_056435825.1. Lineage (NCBI taxonomy): Bacteria > Bacillati > Actinomycetota > Actinomycetes > Kitasatosporales > Streptomycetaceae > Streptomyces > Streptomyces sp. NPDC043876. The sequence goes on from NZ_JBWKDV010000001.1 coordinate 990,906, forward strand.
GGTCGACGTCCATGCGGACGGGACCGGCCTCCAGGGCCGCCGGGGTGACCTCTTCCGGTTCGCCGCGGCGGCGCAGGACGGCCCGGATGCGGGCGACCAGCTCGCGGGAGGAGAAGGGCTTGGTGACGTAGTCGTCGGCCCCTATCTCCAGCCCGACGACCTTGTCGATCTCGCTGTCCTTGGCGGTGACCATGATCACCGGCACGTTGGACCGGCCGCGCAGCTGGCGGCAGACCTCGGTGCCGGGGAGCCCCGGGAGCATCAGGTCGAGGAGGACGAGGTCGGCGCCGTTGCGCTCGAACTCGTCCAGCCCGTCGGGCCCGGTCGCGGCGATGGCGACCTCGAAGCCCTCCTTGCGGAGCATGTAGGACAGGGCGTCGCTGAAGGATTCCTCATCCTCGACGACGAGCACTCGGGTCACGGAAGGACCTCCGGGGCAGGAATGGCTGGTTCGGGTTGGAGCACGGGTCGGGCGGGTGCGGGGGCTGCCGCGGTGCCGGGTACGGCGGCCTCGGGAAGCCGCAGGGTGAAGGTGGAGCCCTGCCCCTCGGAGCTCCACACGCTGACCTCGCCGCCGTGCGAGGCGGCCACGTGCTTCACGATGGCGAGGCCGAGGCCGGTGCCTCCCGTGGCGCGGGAGCGGGCCGGGTCCACGCGGTAGAAGCGCTCGAAGATGCGCTCACGGTCCTTTTCCGGGATGCCGATGCCCTGGTCGGTCACGGCTATCTCGATCAAGTCTCCACCCGGCGCGTTCACCCGGCGCGCGGCGATGCCGACGCGGGTGCGGGCGGGGCTGTAGTTCACGGCGTTCTCGACCAGGTTCCCGAGGGCGGCGGCGAGCTGCCCCCGGTTGCCCCAGATCCGCAGGTCGGCGGTGCCGCCGACGGCCATGGTGATCTGCTTGGAGGAGGCCGTGTGGCGGCAGCGGTCGATGGCCTCGGCGACCAGGGTGTCGGCCCGGACCGGCTCGGCGTCCTCCAGCGGGTCGTCGTTCTGGACCCGGGAGAGGTCGATCAGCTCCTGGACGAGGTTGATCAGCCGGGTCGCCTCGATCTGCATGCGGCCGGCGAAGCGGGTGACCGCCTCGGGGTCGTCGGAGGCGTCCATGACCGCCTCGGACAGCAGGGAGATCGCGCCGACGGGGGTTTTGAGCTCGTGCGACACGTTGGCGACGAAGTCGCGGCGGACCGCTTCGATCCGGCGGGCCTCCGTGAGGTCCTCGACTAGCAGCAGCACGAGGCGGGAGCCGAGGGGGGCGACCCGCGCCGAGACGGCGAGGGCCTCGCCGCGGCCGGTGCCGCGGCGCGGGAGGTCCAGCTCGATCTGGCGTATCTCGCCGTCGCGGCGGGTGTCTCGGGCCATGTGGAGCATGGGCTCCACGGCGAGTTTGCCGCCGCGGACCAGGCCGAGGGCGTACGCCGCGGAGCTGGCCTTGACCACCGCGTCACCTTCGTCCAGTACGACGGCGGAGGAGCGGAGTACGGAGAGGACGGTGTCCACTCCGGGCGGGAGTACCGCGTTGATGTCGGGGCGCATGGAGCTCCGGGTGGGGCGGGCTTGGTCGCGCTCGCTCCAGCGGAACGCCAGCATGGCGATCACACCGGTGCAGAGCCCGGCGATCGCTGCAGCTGCGGCGACCGCCGCGTTCACGTCCATGTGTCCAGGTTAAGCAGGTGCGACGACACTTCCACAGCCGTTCGGGTGGCACCTCGAACAGTCGTCGCCCAGAGTTCACCCTGGCGACGGGGTTGATTCACTTGGGGTGCCGGAGCCGGACGCGTTCACGGCTCAGCGTGGCACCGTGGGGCACGAGGCCCCGGCTCCCGGGGCACGGGCACGACGGGCACCGGCACGACGCGAGAGAGGGACACCCACATGCGGGACGCGTACCACGAGGAACTCGACTCGATCGGAGAGGGCCTGGTCGAGATGGCCCGGCTCGTCGGTTCCGCGATCGGCCGGGCGACGACGGCCATGCTCGACGCCGACCTCAAGCTCGCCGAGAGCGTCATCGCCGCCGACCAGAAGGTGGACGACCTCCAGCACGACCTGGAGGCCCGCGCCATCGCGCTGCTGGCCCGCCAGCAGCCCGTCGCCACGGACCTGCGCATCGTGGTGACCTCGCTGCGCATGAGCGCGGACCTGGAGCGCTCCGGCGACCTCGCCCAGCACGTGGCGAAGCTCGCCCGGCTGCGCTTCCCGGACACGGCGGTCCCGCGGGACCTGCACGCGACGATCCTGGAGATGGGTCAGCTGGCGCAGCGCCTGATGGCGAAGGCCGCCGAGGTCATCATCACCAAGGACGTCGACCTCGCGCTCCAGCTGGAGCAGGACGACGACGAGATGGACCAGCTGCACCGCACGCTGTTCCAGCACCTGATGGACGACCGCTGGAAGCACGGCATCGAGACGGCGGTCGACGTGACGCTGCTGGGCCGCTACTACGAGCGCTTCGCGGACCACGCGGTCTCGGTCGCCAAGCGCGTGGTGTACCTGGTGACGGGCGAGCACGCGGACGAGCTGCAGCCGCCGACGGCGCCCGAGGGCTCCTGACGGCGCATCACGTCGCTTGCGCCAATGCGCCGTTGACGCGCCCGTGCGGCTGGGCATGAATGAGGCAAAGGCAGTACGACCGGTACGCCTGCGAGGAGGAACCATGTCCGATTCCCCCGTCCCCATCACGCCCGAGCAGGAGCACCAGCCCCCGGAGGTTCTGCGCCTGCCCCTGCTCGCGGCCTGCGGCTGCGGCTCGGGCTGCGGCTGCGGCTGCCAGTCCGGCGCCCCCTGCCAGTGCGGCGGCTGACCCAGTCGTCTGCTCGCCGGTACGCGAGAGGCCCCGCCCGACGTCTGTCGGGCGGGGCCTCTCGCGTACCGCGCGGGGAAGCCAGTGGGCGGGGACGACCCCCGGTGAATACTGGACGCGTTTCCACTCCTGGGGCCCCTGGCAACGGGACGGTCCCGGGAGGGCGAGTTGATCACGGAGTACCAGCGGAAGCTGCGCGAGCGGTATGCCGCCGCCACCGTCATGCCGGCCCCGGAGCCGTGGCAGCCGGTGCCGGAGCACAGGATCCCGATCGGGGGGCTGCTCGGCATCGGCTTCGCGGTCCATCCCGGCAGCGGGCACGACCTCGTCATGGTCGTCTCCGGCGCCGGTCACGGAGTCTTCGACGCGGTCACGGGCGAAAGGGTCGCCCGCGACCGGGACCCGGACCCCGACACCAGTACGCCGGACGCGTCGCCGGAACTCACCTGCCCCGGCCTCGGCCCCCTCGCGGGCACGGCGGTACGCATCGCCGGGCTCTTCGGCGGCGGCCTGCACAGCACCACACCGGACGGGTGGACGCTGGACGTCGTCAGCCCCGAGTGGCCCCACGACCGCGTCATCCTCTCCGCCGACGGCGGGTCGCACAACGGCCCGGCGGGCGGCACGTGGTGGCACGTCTTCCACTGCGAGTACTCGGAACTGCGCGCGGCCGGGTTCTCGCCCTCCGGCCTGACCCTGGCGGTCGCCACCAGCAGCGACCTCACCCTCTGGACCCGGCCCGTCCTCGACTTCGACGACTGAGCGGACGGCGGGCCGGCGGGGCCCGCAGCGGGCCCGGAGCAGAAGAAAACCCCTGACCTGCACGGGGTACGCAGGTCAGGGGTGTGAGCGCTCTTCCTACTTCTTCTTGCCCTGGTTCTTGACGGCCTCGATGGCGGCCGCGGCGGCGGTCGGGTCGAGGTAGGTGCCGCCCGGGGTCAGGGGCTTGAAGTCGGCGTCCAGTTCGTAGGCGAGGGGGATGCCGGTCGGGATGTTCAGGCCGGCGATCGCCTCGTCCGAGATGCCGTCGAGGTGCTTGACCAGGGCGCGGAGCGAGTTGCCGTGGGCGGCTACCAGGACCGTGCGGCCGGTCAGCAGGTCCGGGACGATGGCGTCGTACCAGTACGGGAGCATGCGGACGACGACGTCCTTCAGGCACTCCGTCCTGGGGCGCAGCTCCGGCGGGATGGTCGCGTAGCGCGGGTCCTCGGACTGCGAGAACTCGGTGCCGTCCGCCAGCGCCGGGGGCGGGGTGTCGTACGAGCGGCGCCACAGCATGAACTGCTCCTCGCCGAACTCGGCGAGGGTCTGGGCCTTGTCCTTGCCCTGGAGGGCGCCGTAGTGGCGCTCGTTCAGGCGCCAGGAGCGGTGGACCGGGATCCAGTGGCGGTCGGCTGCCTCCAGCGCCATCTGCGCGGTGCGGATCGCGCGCTTCTGGAGCGAGGTGTGCACGACGTCGGGGAGCAGACCGGCGTCCTTGAGCAGCTCACCGCCGCGGACCGCCTCCTTCTCGCCCTTCTCGTTGAGATTGACGTCCACCCAGCCGGTGAACAGGTTCTTCGCGTTCCACTCGCTCTCGCCGTGACGGAGGAGGATCAGCTTGTACGGTGCGTCGGCCATGCGTACGAGCCTAATGGACGCCGGATGCCCCCGCGCGACCCGGCCGGGCCCGCCGGCGGGCCGTCCCGGGCGCCGTCCCGGGGGTGTTGTCCGGGCCGTCTCCGATTGACGCTCCGCGTCAATCCAGTGGTGTCCGCGCGCCACCGGTCGTAACGTGCCGTGGGTATCCGCACCACTTACATCTTCAGGGGGACCCCGTATGTCCGTTGACAGGATGAGGCGGGCCGCGCGCGCCAGCGTGTCGGGTCTGCCGCGGGAGTTCTGGTGGTTGTGGACGAGCACGCTGGTGAACCGGCTCGGGGCGTTCGTCGCCACCTTCATGACCCTCTACCTCACCCTGGACCGGGGCTACTCGGCTTCGTTCGCGGGTCTGGTGGTCGCGCTGCACGGGCTCGGCGGGGTGGTGTCGTCCCTGGTCGCGGGGGTGATGACGGACCGGCTGGGGCGTCGGCCGACGCTGATGGCCGCGCAGCTCTCGACGGCCTTCTCGGTCGCGCTGCTCGGCTTCATGCAGCACCCGGCGGCGATCGCCGCCGTCGCGCTGCTCGTCGGCATGACCTCGAACGCCTCCCGCCCGGCGGTGCAGGCGATGATGGCGGACATCGTGCGCCCCGAGGACCGGGTCCGGGCCTTCGCCCTCAACTACTGGGCGATCAACCTGGGGTTCGCGGTGTCCGCGACCGCGGCCGGTTTCATCGCCGAGTACAGCTACCTCGCGGGGTTCCTCGGCGAGGCGGCGCTGACCCTCCTCTGCGCGGTCCTCGTCTACGTCAAGCTCCCCGAGTCGCGCCCCGAGAAGGGCGCGCGGGACGGGTCCGCGGGCGGTGCGCCGGAGGCGGGCATGGGGACCGTCCTGCGCGACGGGCGGTTCATGGGGGTGGTCGGGCTGTCGTTCCTGATCTCGCTGATCTTCATGCAGGGGTCGTTCGGGCTGCCGCTGGCGATGGGCGTCGCGGGCTTCACCCCTGGTGAGTACGGGATGGTCATCGCCCTCAACGGGGTGCTGATCGTGCTGCTCCAGATCCCGGTCACCCGGCTGATCGAGCACCGCGATCCGCAGAAGCTGCTGGTCGCCTCGGCGCTGCTGGCGGGGTACGGGTTCGGGATGACGGCCTTCGGCGGCTCGCTCGGGGTGATCGCGCTGACCGTCTGCGTCTGGACGGTGGCCGAGATCATCAACTCGCCGACCCAGATGGGCCTGGTCGCGCGGCTCTCGCCGACCCACGCGCGGGGCCGCTACCAGGGCATGTACACGCTGTCGTGGGCCGGGGCCTCGCTCATCGCCCCGCTGACGGCGGGCTTCGTCATCGACCGGTTCGGCGCGGGCTGGCTGTGGGGCGCGACGGCGGTCCTCGGCTCGGTCGCGGGCCTCGGCTACTGGCTGCTGATGCGGAACCTGCCCGAGGGGGACGCCGGGACCGACGGGGACGAGGAGACCGCCGCCGCGGCGGTCGTGCCCATCGCCCCGGTCACCCCCGTCACGCCCGTCGCCCCCGGCACGCCCGCCGGCTGAGGCGCGGCGCTCAGGCCGGGCGCTCCGTCAGGTGCTTGAAGGCGTCCAGGTTGCGGGTGGACTCGCCGCGCGAGACGCGCCACTCGTACTCCTTGCGGATGGCGCTCGCGAAGCCGAGTTCCAGGAGCGTGTTGAACGCCCCGTCCGCGCCTTCGAGCACCGCCCCGAGGACCCGGTCCAGCTCGGACGGGCTCACCACGGCCAGCGGGAGCCGCGCCGTCAGGTAGACGTCGCCGAGGCGGTCGACGGCGTAGGACATGCCGTACAGCTTGAGGTTGCGCTCCAGCAGCCACCGGTGGACGGCGCCTTCGTTCTCGTCCGGGTGGCGGATGACGAACGCGTTGACCGACAGCGAGTGCCGGCCCACCTTGAGGGAGCAGATGGTCGACAGTTTGCGCGTGCCCGGCAGCGTGACGACGTACGACCCGGGCTCGGGGCTCTCCCACTCCAGCCCGGCGTCGTCCAGCGTGCTTTCGATGATCTCCGTCGCGGCGGTCTCAGCCATGGTGGGAGCGTACGTGACGGCGGTGATCGTGCATCGCCGCGGTGTACACGTCCGCCGTGCCGGCCGCGGCGGTGTCCCAGCCGAAGAACTGCGCGTGGCGGGCCGCCTCGCGTCCCATCCGGTCGGTGAGCGCGGGGTCGTCGACGAAGCGGCGCAGCTCGCGCGCGTAGTCGACCGGGTCGTGGCCGGGTACGAGGATGCCCGTGACGCCGTCGTTGACGGCGACCGGGAGCCCGCCGACCGCGGCCGCGAGGACCGGCGTGCCGGCGGCCTGGGCCTCTATGGCGACCAGGCCGAAGGATTCGTTGTACGAGGGCATGACGAGCACGGACGCCGCCCGGAACCAGTCCGCGAGCTGGTCCTGGCCGACCGGCGGGTGGAAGCGGACGAGGTCGGTGATGCCGAGCCGGGCCGCGAGCTTCTGGAGGCCCTCGGGCTTGGCGAGGCCGCTGCCGGAGGGGCCGCCGACGACGGGGACGAGGAGCCTGCGCCGCATGGTGGGGTCGCGGTCGACCAGCTCGGCGACGGCGCGCAACAGGATGTCGGGGGCCTTGAGCGGCTGGATGCGGCCCGCGAAGAGCGGGATGACGGCGTCCTGCGGGAGGCCGAGGCGGGCGCGGGCGGCGGCGCGGCCGTCGCCGACGGTGAAGCGCTGGAGGTTCACGCCGGGGTGGACGACGGCCACCTTGCCGGGGTCCGCGTCGTAGTGGCGGACCAGCTCGTCGGCTTCCTCGGCGGTGTTGGCGATGAGCCGGTCGGCGGCGGCCACGATCTGGGTCTCGCCTATGACGCGCGCGGCGGGCTCGGGGGTGTCGCCCTCGGCCAGTGCGGCGTTCTTGACCTTGGCCATGGTGTGCATGGCGTGGACGAGGGGGACGCCCCAGCGTTCGGCGGCGAGCCAGCCGACGTGGCCGGACAGCCAGTAGTGGGAGTGGACGAGGTCGTAGTAGCCGGGGCGGTGGCCGGCCCAGGCCCGCATGACGCCGTGGGTGAAGGCGCACAGCTGGGCGGGCAGCTCTTCCTTGGCCAGGCCCTCGTACGGTCCGGCGTCTATGTGCCGCACCAGGACGCCGGGGGTCAGCTCGACGACGGGCGGCAGGCCGCCGGTCGTGGCCCTGGTGAAGATCTCGACCTCGATGTTGATCGCGGCGAGGCGTTTGGCCAGCTCCACGATGTACACGTTCATGCCGCCGGCGTCACCGGTGCCGGGCTGGTGCAGCGGGGAGGTGTGCACGCTGAGCATCGCGACCCGGCGCGGTTTGCGGTGGTGCCCGACGGCGGGCAGCCGCAGGCGGGGGGCGTCGTGGCGGGTGCTGCGGGCGGCGGCGAGCCTGCCGCCGAGCCGGGACACGTACTGACTCAAGGAGCGGTCCTCTCACTCGGGCTCGTACGGTTTTCGCGGTCGGCGCGGAGAGCGGCCCGCGCCCCGCAAGGAGTGCAACCCGCGCGGGCGTCCCCCGCATTCCGGGGCGGCGCCGGGAATCCGGGCGGTTTACCGGATTTTTATGCAGCGCGGGACCTGCGCATACCCTCGGCCCATGGCCGCACGCACTCCTCCTCCCAGCCGACCCGTGGGTGCGGTGACCCGTGGCACGACCCATCCGAACCGGTTGCGCCGGATGGACCGCTGGATCGCGGTGACGCACGGCGCCTCGCTCCTGCGCGCCGGGACGCCCGTGGCGGTGGACCTCGGGTACGGGGCCGCGCCGTGGACGGCGGTCGAGCTGCTGACGCGGCTGCGGACGGTGGCGCCCGGGGTGCGGGTGGTCGGGATCGAGATCGAACCGGCCCGGGTCGCGGGCGCGAAGCCGTACGAGCGCGAGGGCCTGAGCTTCCGGCACGGCGGCTTCGAGGTCCCGCTGGACGGCGGGGAGCGGCCGGCGCTGATCCGGGCGGCGAACGTGCTGCGCCAGTACGACGAGGAGCAGGTCCGGCGGGTGTGGGAGCGGCTGTGCGGGCGGCTCGCGCCGGGCGGGCTGCTGGTGGAGGGGACGTGCGACGAGATCGGGCGCCGGCACGTGTGGGTCGCGCTGGGCTCGGAGGGGCCGCGCACGGTGACCTTCGCGACCCGGCTGGGCTCTCTGGAGCGCCCCTCGGACCTGGCGGAGCGGCTGCCGAAGGCGCTGATCCACCGCAACGTGCCGGGCGAGCCGGTGCACGCGTTCCTGCGGGACTTCGACCGGGCGTGGGCCGCGGCGGCGCCGTACGCCTCCTACGGCGCCCGGCAGCGGTGGATCCGGACGGCCCGGGCGCTGGCCGCCCACTGGCCGCTGACGGACGGGCCGCGGCGGTGGCGGCAGGGGGAGCTGACGGTGCGGTGGGACGCGCTGCGCCCGTTGGGGTGAGAGGGGACGGATGGGGAACCCGGGCCCGGTGGCCGTCCGTTGAGTCCTCGACGGCCGTCCGGGGTGGGGTGGCCGCGGGGGTGGGGCCCGTGTGTGGGAGTGCGGTGGAGGGTGTTGGAATCCGCCGAGTCGTGGCACCATCCCGATGGCAGTGCGAAGTTACTGATGAATAGTCAGATCTGATACGGGATCTGGCGCGGGTGCCTGGGGGGACCATGAAGCGACACCGTGGCGCATCCGCGCTCACCCTGCTCTGTGCGATGGCGGTACTGACGGCCCCGGGCCTGGCGGGCACGGCGTACGCCGCCCCGGCGGCTCCGGCGGCCCCCGCTCCGCCGGCCGCTCCGGGCACGCCCGTGCCGGGGGCGAAGTCGCTGGAGCAGGTGCACAAGGAGATAGAGGAGCTGTACCGCCAGGCGGGCACCGCCACGGACGCGTACAACCTCGCCGCGGGCGAGGCGAAGGCCCAGTCCGACAAGATCGTCGAGATCGCCAGACAGGTGGTCGCCGGCCAGGAGCGGATCACGACGCTCAAGGCCCGCGCGGGCGCGGCGGCGCGCGCCCAGTACCGCTCGGGCGGCCTGCCGCCGGCCGCGCAGCTGGCGCTGAGCAACAGTCCCGGCATGTTCCTGAACGGCGCGGACCGGCTGCGCCAGGGCGAGAAGGCCACCGCGGACAACCTCGCGGAGCTGGCCCGGACCCAGGCCGACCTCCAGCAGTACGCGGCGGACGCGAGCGCGCGCTGGCAGACCCTGGAGGCCAACCGGGTCAAGCAGGAGAGCGCGAAGAACGAGATCGAGAAGAAGATCAAGGCCGCGGAGGAGCTGGAGAGCAAGCTCCAGGCCGAGGAGAAGGCCCGCCTGATCCAGCTGGAGCAGGAGGCGCAGTACAAGGCGCAGACCGCCTGGCTGTCCTCGGGCGCGCTCAAGGAGCTCCAGGGCACGGCGTCGGAGGCGGGGCGCCAGGCGGTCCGGTTCGCCACCGCCCAGATCGGCAAGCGGTACGAATGGGGCCACGAGGGCCCGGACACCTTCGACTGCTCGGGGCTCACCTCGCAGGCGTGGCTGGCGGCGGGCAAACCGATCCCGCGGACCTCGCAGGAGCAGCTGCGGCTGCTGCGGAAGGTCGCGGTCAAGGACATGCGGCCGGGTGACCTGATCATCTACTTCGACGACGCGAGCCACGTCGGGATGTACATCGGCGACGGCGCGATGGTCCACGCCCCGCGGCCGGGGCGCACCATCACGATCGCGGGCGCGGGCTCGATGCCGATCAAGGCGGTCGTCCGGCCGGACGCGTAGGGGCGTACGGCGCCGCGCCGGGGCGGCCGGAGTGCGCTCCGGCGGCCGGGTCCGGGGGCCCGTGCGGGGTGACGTTGGTCATCTGGAAACGGGCCATCCCCGGCAATAACGGCATATGCCGGAGGCGGCCGCCGGGAACGCCGTTCACGCGCCGGGCGCGGACCGCTAGGGTTCGGGGCGCACGAGCGCACCCTCGGGGGGAGGGAAGGAACCGGAGACGATGCCCGCATCCGTACCGCGGCAGAGGGACACCCCGCCCGCGGAGAGCGGGCAGGCCCGCCCGCCCGCCACCTACGCCGCCGCACCGCCCCAGCCGGGCGGCACGGCCCCGTCCGCGACGGCCCCGGCCGCCTTCGGCACGGCCCCCTCGGGCACGGCACCGCCCGCCCCGGCACCCGTCGGCGCGGGCCCGTTCGGCACGGCGCCATCCGTCGGCGCGGACCCCCTCGACGCCGACTCGCTCGGCACGGACCCCTTCGGCACGCCCCCGCCCGCCCCGGCGGGCTTCGGCACGACCATGCCCGCCCCGGCAGGCTTCGGCACGGCAGCCCCCGCCTCCGGAGTGCCGCTCGGGGCCACCCCACCCAGCGCCGCGCCGCAGGCCATGACGCTGCTGGTGATCCAGGACGACCCGGGCGGGCTCACCGTGCCCGAGATCGTCGACGCCGAGGGCCACCGCATCCGGATCCGCACCGCCCGCAACCTCACCGAGGCGCAGCGGCTGCTCACCCCCGACGTGCACTGCATCCTGCTCGACCTGTGCCTGCCCGGCAGCGGAAACGGAAACGGCAGCGGCAGCGGCAGCGGCAGCGGCAGCGGAAACGGTTCCTCAGGCGGGTCGCACGGCGGCCCCGCCGCCACCGGTCCCGCGGTCGACGAGCTGGCGACCCTGCGCCAGGTGCTGCGCATGGCCCCGCGCCACGCCGTCCTCGTCCTGACCGCCGAGGCCGACGCCGAGCGGGCCGCCGAGGCCGTCCGCGTCGGTGCCCAGGACTACCTCTACGGCAGCGAACTGGACGGCCGCCTGCTGAGCCGCGCCATCCGCTACGCGGTGGAGCGAAAACGCGCCGACATCGCCCAGTACAAGCTGGCCGAGTCCCGGCTGCGCGCCCAGGAGAACGCCCGGCTGGAACGCGGCCTGCTCCCCCATCCCCTCCTGGAGGGCTCGGACCTGCGCTTCGCCGCCCGTTACCACGCGGGCCGCAGCCGGGCCCTGCTCGGCGGCGACTTCTACGACACCGTCCGCACCCCCGACGGCACCGTCCACGCGATGATCGGCGACGTCTGCGGCCACGGCCCGGACGAGGCCGCCCTCGGCGTGGAGCTGCGCATCGCCTGGCGCGCGCTGACGCTGGCGGGCCTGTGCGGGGACGATCTGCTGGCGACCCTCCAGGAGGTCCTGGAGGTGGAACGTCCGAACGAGGAGATCTTCGCGACGCTGTGCACCGTGGACATCTCCCCGGACGGCCGCCGCGCGGGCCTGTGCCTGGCGGGCCATCCGGCCCCGCTCATATCCTGGCCGGGCCGCCCCGCACGGCTCCTCCCCTACGAGGACAGCGGCCCGGCGCTGGGACTGCTGCCCCGGGCCCGCTGGCCCCGCCGCCAGGTCGAGCTCGGCGGCACGTGGAGCCTGATGCTCTACACGGACGGCCTGATCGAGGGCCGGATCGGCGCCGGGCGCGAACGCCTGGGCCAGGACGGCATGGTCGAGATGATCAACCGGCACCTGGACCGGGGCCTGCGCGGCGAAGGCCTGCTGGAAGCGGCGGTCAGCGAGGCCCGCCGCCTCAACGGCGGCGAACTCACCGACGACGTGGCCGTCGTCCTCCTGGACCGCGCGTCCGGCTGACGGCGCCGGCCGGGCCCCGGCACCTGTACCCGGCTGCCGCCCGTTGTCGGCTACCGGCCGCCGTTGTAGGGCCCGTACGGCCCGTCGCTGCTGCTGCCGCCCTTGCGCGGGCCGCCGCCCGAGACCTGCCTGAGGGCGGGACGTACGTCGACGAAGAAGACGATCGAGGCGACCAGCCCGGCGATCTGCAGGAACAGCATCGCCGAGCCCAGGAAGAAGTCGACCAGGACGGCGACGCCGAGCAGCACCAGCCAGAAGGTCTTGCTCTGCTTGCCCGCGGCCCGGTAGGCGTCCTCCCGGGCCAGCAGCGCGAGGACGAACGCCGCGACCGCGAGCAGCAGCATGGCGTAACCCAGCAGCGGCAGAACCTCATTGTCGAAACCCTGCATCAACATCGACTCGACCGCCTTCTCGCGCGTGATTGCGTCAGAACGCCCCCGTCACCACGCTACCGGCTGGGCGATCCCGTGGAAGGACAACGGACCGGGCACCCGTAAAGGTGCCCGGTCCGGTCCCTGTCATTCGCGCTGCTCAGCGGGCCCGGTGGGGACCGCTCAGCTCGCGTCCTCCGGCGCGGCGCCGGCCTTCTTGGCCGTGCTCTTGCGCGCGGTCCGCTTCGCGGCGGGCTTGTCCGCGGCGGCGGGCGCCTCGTCGGCCGGCTCGGCCTGGGCCACGACGACCGCGGCGGGCTGGGGGTCGGGCTCGACGATCTCCGCGATGTCGACGATCTCGTCGACGACCTCGCCGCGCCAGGCGCGCACGGCCTGCTCGCCGTGCTCGGCGACCTTGTCGTAGGTCTCCTTGGCGCGCACCGCGTACTCCGCCGCGACGCCGACACCGCGCAGCGCCAGGTCCTGCGCGCTCTCCCCGATCTTCTTCGGGTCGAAGGCCCCGAGGACCTCGGCGACCTTGGCGGTCACCGCTTCCTGGGCCTCGCGCGCCTTGTCCTGCACGACCTTCGGGTCGGTGTTCTTGACGGCCTCGATCCGCGCCGGGGCCTCGGCCCGCAGCTGCTCGATCAGTCCGGGCACCTTCTTGGCCTGCTGCACGGCGAGGTCGGCGGTGCCGGCGGCGAAGTAGAGCGGCGTCGGGTCGGTGAGGGTCTTCTTCAGGTCATCGGCGATGGCCATGTGCTGGTCCTCCCGGATCAGAGTCAGTTCGTCTGGGGCGTCGTGTCGTCGGCATCGGCGGCGGCGTGGGCGGCGGCATCGCCCGCGGTTTCGGCGTCGAGCGCGTTCTCCTTGCGGAACGACTCGTAGATCTGGAGCAGCACCTGCTTCTGCCGCTCGCTGATCGACGGATCGGCGAGGATGACGGCGCGCGTCTCCACCTCGTCGCGGTCCCGCTCGTCGAGGATCCCGGCCTGCACGTACAGCGTCTCCGCGGAGATCCGCAGCGCCTTGGCCAGCTGCTGGAGGATGTCCGCGGACGGCTTGCGCAGCCCGCGCTCGATCTGGCTGAGGTAGGGGTTGGAGACCCCCGCCGCCTCGGCCAGCTGCCGCAGCGAGAGCTGGGCCTGCCTCCGCTGCTCGCGGAGGTACTCGCCGAGATTGCCGACGCTGAGCGATGCCATGCCCCGATCCTGCCGCACCTTGCTAACTATTGCAAGCGCTTGCTTGCAATAACTCCCGCCTCGGCCGCCCCCGTCACGGCCGCGCGGGCCGCCCCCGTCACCGCCGCGCGCCCCTCAGCGGCACAGGGACGCGTCGACCAGGGTCGCCATGCGGTCCAGGACGGCCTTGTCGGTCGGCTGGATGGTCACCGCGATGTTGGCCGCGCGGACGGCGCCGCCGGTGACGCGGACGCCGCCGCGGGTCTCGTACCCCGGGAAGCTGCCGCCGTGGCCCCAGTAGACGCCGCCGCACGACAGCGGGAAGCTCGCCAGCCCCAGGCCGTAGCGGGCGCCCTTGCCGAAGAACTCCGCGCTGACGGTCTGCTTCATCTGCGCGAGCTGGGCGGGCCTCAGGACGCCGCCGGTCAGGAGGGCGGTGTAGAAGCGGTTGAGGTCGGAGTTGGTGGAGATCATCTGACCCGCCGACGAGGCCCAGGAGGGGTCCATCTCGGTGATGTCGACCAGCGGCGCGGTCGCGGAGGCGCGGTCGTAGCCGTGCGGGTGCGGTTCGCGGATCGTCGGGTCGCCGGGGGCCGGGAAGTAGGTGTGGCGCAGCCCGAGGGGCGTGATGACGCGGCGGGTGATCTCCTCGGCGACGGAGCGGTGCGTGACCCGTTCGACGATCATGCCGGCGAGGACGTAGTTCGTGTTGCTGTACTCCCACTTCTCGCCGGGTGCGAAGTGGCCCGGGTGCGCGAGGGCGATGTCGACGAGGTCGCGCGGGGTGTAGGGCTTGGGCTGGAGGTCGTACTCGGTGTAGTTGGGCAGGCCGCTGGTCTGCCCCAGGAGGTGACGGACCGTGATGCGGCTCCCGTCGATCCGCTCCCCGCGGACGAGGCCCGGCAGGTACGCGTCGACCGGGGTGTCGAGGCCGACGCGCCCCTCCCCGACCAGTTGCAGCACGACCGCCGCCGTGAACGCCTTGGTGTTGCTGCCGATCCGCACCTGGCCGTCCCGCGGCACCGCCGCACCGGTGGCCACGTCGCCGACGCCCGCCGTGTAGGTGCGGGTGCGGCCGTCGCGGTCCCGGACGCTCGCCAGCGCCGCGGGCATGCCGTCGTCCCGCACCAGCGCGTCCAGGCCCTGCTGGAGCGTGTCCGGGCGGGCGGGCGCCGGGTGCGCCGCGTCCGGCCGCGCCGCCGGGCCGGGGTCCGGGGCGGCGAACGCCGCGGGCGCCGTCAGCGCGGACACCGCCATGACGCCGACGGCCAGCGCCGCTCCCGCCGTTCGCCGTCCGGAGGAACGGAACTTCTGCCAAGCCTGCGTGCGCACGTGCCAACTCCCGGGAAATGTGGGGCCATCCAGTGACATGGGCCGAAGACCCCAGCATGTCCGGGCCCCGCTGCCCGGACGACCCGGCTACCCGCCGACTCGTGGTGGGGCTAACCCCCGGCGGCGCCGGCGGGCGGCCCCGGATCCTGGCGGGGCTTCGCGCGGACGTGCATGCGCTCCCCCTGCCGCCCGAAGAGGCTGAGGAGTTCGACCGGGCGGCCGTCGGCGCTGGTGAACCAGTGGGGCAGGCGCGTGTCGAACTCGGCCACCTCGCCCGGCCCGAGGACCAGGTCGTGGTCGGCGAGGACCAGGCGCAGCCGGCCCTCCAGGACGTACAGCCACTCGTAGCCCTCGTGCGTGCGCGGGTCCGGTTCGGCGCCCCGGTCGGCGATGACCATCTTGAACGCCTGGAGGGGGCCGGGGCCGCGGGACAGGGCGACCGACGTGCCCCCGTGCGGCAGACTGCGCGGGGTCAGCCGGACCCGCGGGTCCCCCACCTCCGGGGCGCCGACCAGGTCGTCCAGCGGCACCCGGTACGCCTCCGCGAGCGGCAGCAGCAGTTCCAGGCTGGGGCGGCGCTGCCCGGACTCCAGCCGGGACAGCGTGCTCTTGGAGATGCCGGTGGTCCCGGAGAGCGCCGCCAGGGTCAGGCCGCGGCCGGCGCGCAGCCGCCTCAGCCGCGGGCCGACCCCGTCGAGGACCGCCCGGTGCCGCGAGGGCGCGGCGCCGCGCCCCCGGTCATGCCCTCCCGGCCCGGCTTCCCCGGGGTCCGACTGCGCGTCATGCGGGTTGCTCATGCGCGCATTCCACCTCCTCGTCCCGGAACCGGCAACAAAGGTTGGCGCCGCGCGTCCCCGGGCGCACGCTCCGGGCACACCCGCCCCCTCGCCGGAGGCGGCACCGCAGCGCAGAACGGAGTTCATGGTGAAGACGTCCCGGACGGGGCCCGCCCCGGCCGCCCCACCAGGTACGACCCGCACGCCCCCGGTCCGGTGGCTGCTCGCCGGACTGTCCCTGTCCATGCTGCTGTCCTCGCTCGGCACCAGCATCGCCAACGTCGGCCTGCCGACCCTGGCCCGGGCGTTCGACGCCCCGTTCCAGCAGGTCCAGTGGATCGTCCTCGCCTACCTGCTCGCCATCACGACCCTGGTCGTCGGCGCCGGACGGCTCGGCGACCTCGTGGGCCGCCGGCGGCTGCTGCTCGCCGGGATCCTTCTCTTCACCGGGTCATCGGTGCTGTGCGGCCTCGCGCCCGCCCTGCGGGTGCTGATCGCGGCCCGCGCGGCGCAGGGCCTCGGCGCGGCCGTCATGATGGCGCTGACCATGGCGTTCGTCGGCGCGGCGGTGCCGAAGGAGCGCACCGGCAGCGCCATGGGCCTGCTCGGCACCATGTCCGCCGTGGGCACCGCGCTCGGGCCCCCGCTCGGCGGTGTGCTGATCGCCGGGCCGGGCTGGCGGGCGCTCTTCCTGGTCAACCTGCCGCTGGGCGTCGCCGCCTTCCTCCTGGCCCGCCGCCACCTGCCCGCCGACCCCCGCGGGACAACCGCCGTCCGCCCCCGCTTCGACCACGCGGGCACGCTGCTGCTCGCCCTGACCCTCGCGGCGTACGCGCTCGCGATGACCCTCGGGCGCGGCCGGTTCGGCCCGCTGAACCTGGGGCTGCTCGCGCTCGCCGCCCTCGGCGCCGCCCTCTTCGTCCGCGCCGAGGCCCGGGCGCCCGCGCCGCTGGTCCGGCTCGCGCTCTTCCGCGACCGGGCGCTGGGCGCGAGCCTGGCCATGAGCGCGCTGGTCGCGACGGTGATGATGGCGACGCTGGTGGTCGGCCCGTTCCACCTGTCCCGGGCCCTCGGGCTGCCGGCCGCCGCGGCCGGGCTGGTCCTGGCGGCCGGTCCGCTGGTGGCCGCCCTGACCGGCGTACCGGCCGGGCGGATCGTGGACCGGTACGGCGCCCCGCGGGCGATCGTGGCGGGTCTGGCCGCGATGGCGGCGGGCTGCTGCGCCCTGGCGGCGGCGCCGAGGGCGCTCGGCGCCGCCGGTTACGCCGTCCCGCTCGTCGTCGTCACCACCGGCTACGCGCTCTTCCAGACGGCCAACAACACCGCCGTCATGGCCGCCCTGCCGCCGGACCGGCGGGGAGTCGTATCGGGCCTGCTCACCCTGTCGCGCAACCTCGGTCTGATCACGGGCGCCTCCGTCCTGGGCGCGGTGTTCGCGCTCGCCGTGGCCGCGCCCGATCTCACCACCGCGGCGCCGGGCGCCGTGGCCACCGGCACGCGGGTCACCTTCGGTGTCGCCGCGGCCCTGGTCGCCGTGGCCCTCGCCCTCGCCGCCGCCCTCGCCCGGGGGAGCCGCCGCCCCGCCCCCTGACCGGCGGGATCCGCCGCGGCGCCTACGACGCGGCCGTACCGGTGACCACGGTCGCGTCGAGCTCCTCCGAGGACACCACGGCGACCTCCCCGAACCCGGCCGTCGTCAGTGCCCCGGCGGTCCACTGCGCCTGGCGCCCGCTCGTCTCGATCAGCAGGCGCCCGCCCGGCGCGAGCCACGGCAGGGCCCCCGCCGCGACCCGGCGCTGCACGGCGACGCCGTCCGCGCCGCCGTCCAGGGTGGTCAGCGGCTCGTGCTCGCGGGCCTCCGGCGGCAGCAGCGCGATCTCGCCGGTGGGAACGTACGGCGCGTTCGCGACCAGGACGTCGACCCGGCCCAGCAGCCGGGCGGGCAGCGGGCCGTACAGGTCGCCCAGGTGGACCCGGCCGCCGTACGGCGCCACGTTGCGCGCGGCGTACGAGACGGCCACCGGATCGATGTCGGCGGCGTGCAGCTCCACCGGAGCGCCGCCGCCCCCGCGCGCGCCCAGCTCCTCGGCCACGGCCGCGCCGACCGCGCCCACCCCGCAGCACAGGTCCAGCACCACCGCGCCCGCCCGCGCCCCGGCCGCGGCCTCGCGCACCAGGAACTCGCTGCGGCGGCGCGGGACGAAGACCCCCGCCCCCACCGCCATCCGCAGCCCGCAGAACTCGGCCCACCCCACCACGTGTTCCAGCGGATGCCCGGCGACCCGGCGCTCCACCATCGCGGCCAGGCCGCCACCGGCGCCCTCCGCTGCGGCGGCCAGCAGCAGCTCCGCCTCCTCCTCGGCGAAGACGCAGCCCGCCGTGCGCAGGGTGGCGACGAGGGCGTCCACCGCCGCCGGAGCGGGGGCGGGGGCGGGGGCGGGCTCGGGCGTGGACCGGGGCGTCGCAGACAAGGGCTCAGTCCTCCAGGACGGTGACATCGAGGTGTGCGAGGCGGTCCGGGTCCGCCATGACGTCGATCGCGACGATGCGGCCGCCGCGGACCGTGAAGGCCATGACCGAGGCCGGCTTGCCGTCGGGCATCGAGACCACGCCGGGCACGCCGTTGACCAGCGCGGGCCGGGCGAAGGGCGACATCCGCCGGAACATGAGCGCCTGCCGGGCGACCGCCTCCGCGCCGCGCACCAGCCCGCCCGCCACCGCCCCGAGGTCAACGCGGAGCACGACCTCCGGGTCCAGGACCGCGATCAGGTCCTCGAAGCTGCCGCCGCGCGAGGCCGCGAGGAAGGCCCCGACGACCTCCCGCTGGCGCCCCAGGTCCGGATCGGGGGCGGGCGCACCGCCCTGGACCCGGCGCCGGGCCCGGCTGGCGAGCTGCCGGGCGGCGGCCGGGGTGCGGTCCACCAGCGGGGCGATCGCGTCGAAGGGGACCCCGAACATGTCGTGCAGGACGAACGACAGCCGCTCGGCGGGTGCGAGCTGCTCCAGTACGACGAGCAGCGCCAGCCCGACCGAGTCCGCGAGCAGCACCTCCTGCTCCGGGTCGAGCCCCTCGGGGCGGCTCAGGATCGGGTCCGGTACGTGGATCCGGTCCTCCAGGGACTCCTCGCGGCGGGTCTTGCGGGACCGCAGCTGGTCCAGGCAGACGCGGGCGACGACCGTGGTGAGCCAGCCGCCCAGGTTGGCGACCCCGCTCGTGTCGGAGCGGTCGAGCCGGATCCAGGCCTCCTGCACCGCGTCCTCGGCCTCCGCGAGGGAGCCGAGCATCCGGTAGGCGACGGCCCGCAGGTGCGGCCGCTGCTCCTCGAACCGCGCCGCGAGGCCCTCGCTCCCGCGGGCGCTCCCGCCGTCGCCCCCGCCCGCGCCGTCGTTCCCGTCCCCGCTCACGCCGTCGTCCCCGTTCATCCCGTGCTCCCTTCGTCCCCACCCTGACGCACGCGCGGCCGCCGGTGTGACCGGCGGGCCCACCGGTTCAGAAGACGTCCGGGCACCACGGGCGCCGCGCGGTGCGCAGGACCGCGTCCGCCAGCGCCAGCGCGCCCGGCCGCAGTTCCTCGATCCCGCCCAGGGCGGCGAGCCGCACCGCGGACTCGTCGCCGAGGTAGAGGGAGCCGAGCCGCGCCACGTCCAGGCGCAGGTCCGCGGGCTCCCCGGTCGGCGCGCACCGCGCCGGGCCCGCCCCGGCCGCCGTGTCCAGCCGGAAGCGGCCCCCGGCGAGCCCGTCCGGGTCGGTCACCTCCAGGACGAGGGTCGCGGGCACGGCGTACGTCCGCGCGCCGAGCGCGGCCGCCACGTCCAGCAGCCGCACCCACAGGTAGTCGGCGCTGGTCAGCGTCCGGGCGGCGCGCGGGTCCGGGAGCAGCAGCGGGGCGAGGTCGTCGGGGGCGCGCAGGCCCGTACGGACCTTCATCACCCAGTCGATGGAGCACAGGTAGTGCCACAGCGCCCGCTGCGCCGCCACGGTGACCGCGATGAGGTCCTTGACCGAGACGGTGTTGAGCGGGACCTTCGCGTCCGTCCAGTGGTCGTCGGCGCCGTAGGAGACCAGGCCCTCCACCTCTCCGGCCGCCGAGCGGTACACGGCGAAGAAGCGGGGCGTGTAGGGATTGACGGAGATCTCCTCCAGGCCGGTGGCCAGGTTCCACCAGCGTTCGGTGCGGTTGACCGCGCCGTGCGTGGCGGCCCGCAGCCGCTCGTGCAGGGCGGGGCCCACCCGGCGCACCTCGGCGGCGTCCACCAGGTCGATCCGGCCGCCGTCGGCGGGCGCCGACCAGCGGGGGTCCAGTCCGGTGCGCGGGACGTCTATCTCCCATGCCGAGACGGCCGCGGCGGGCCCGTAGCCGTACCGGCCGTAGATCGGGTACTCGGCGGCGATCAGCGTCGACAGGACGTCGCCGCGCTCCTTGGCGGCGCTCAGGTCGGCGCGCATCATCCGGCTGAGGAGGCCGCGGCGGCGGTGCGTGGGCGAGACGGTGACGTTGGAGACCGCGCTGACGGGCAGTTGGGCGCCGCCCGGCACGGTCAGTTCCTGGGCGAACGAGCGGAAGGTGCCGACGCAGCGGCCGGTGTCCGCGTCGAAGGCGCCCTGGGTGCGGGCGAGATCGGTGTACTTGGCGCGCTGGACGATGTCCGACTCGGTGGCCGCCGAAGCGGTCAGGAAGCCGGTCGCCACGGCGTTGAGCCACTCGGGCAGTTCGGATTCGGCGATGGTCCGGACGTCAGTACTCATGACCGGCCACGCTAACCGCGCCCCCGCCACCGGGTCGCCTGATTTTCCGCGGGCCAGGTGCTCCGGCCCGGTGCTCCGGCCCGTCGCTTCAGACGAGCAGGTCGTCCACTTGCGCCTCGCCCTCGCGGTAGCGCCGGGTGATCTCGGCGGTGCAGTCGTCCGCGGTGCGCTGCAACTGCTGCCGGCGGCGCGAGACCTGCTGCTCGTAGCCGATCAACTTGGCCATGCCCTCGTGCAGTTCGGCGTCCGTACGGGCCCCCAGGTCCGAGAGTTCCACGTCGGCCAGCATCTCCGCCGCCAGCAGCCGGTACTCCTCGCTGTGCGGGGTGCCGAGCGTGACGTGGCGCGCGGAGGCGCTGCGGCGGGACGGGGCGTCGGCGAGGATTTCGGAGAGCCGGTCGACGACGGGCGACTCGGGGTCGGTGCGGCGGGCCAGTTCGGCGCGCAGGATGTCGATGCGGCCCTGCAGGATCCTGCGGACGTAGCTCAGGTCGGCCTCGTCGCGCTGCGCGTCGCGGCGCAGGGCGCGCAGTTCGGGCAGGCCGAGCGAGCCGGTGGACGGCTCGGCGTCGGCGGTGCCCGTGCGCTGTGCGGGCGGCCGCGCCGCTGCGGCCGTGGACGCCGACGGGACCTCGGTGCCCAAGCCGGTGGTGCCGGTGCCGGTGCCAGAAGTGTTCATGCGTTCATGTCCGTCCCCTCGACCGGTGCATGGCAGCACCGCCTGCGAGCATCGTGCCACTCTCCGTGGTGCGGATGCAGTCCTCCTCCACCCGATCGGCCCCGGACGGGTGCACGCCTGGTACACAGGTCGTATGCGAGCAGTGGTGCAGAGGGTGGACGGCGCGAGCGTCGTCGTGGCGGGCGAGACGGTCGGCGAGATCGTCGGCGAGGGACTGTGCGTGCTGGTGGGGGTGACCCACGACGACACTCCGGAGAAGGCGGCGCTGCTGGCGCGCAAGCTGTGGTCCGTGCGGATCCTGGAAGCGGAGAAGTCGTGCAGCGACGTGAACGCGCCGCTGCTGGTGGTCTCCCAGTTCACGCTCTACGGCGACGCGCGCAAGGGGCGCCGCCCCACCTGGAATGCGGCCGCTCCCGGGCCGGTCGCCGAGCCGCTGGTGGACGAGGTCGTCGCGCAGCTGCGGGCGCTGGGCGCGACGGTGGCGACGGGCCGGTTCGGGGCGGACATGCGCGTCTCGCTCACCAACCACGGCCCGTTCACCGTCGTCATCGACATCTGAGCCCGGCGGGCCGGCGGACCGGGACCCGGCGGGCGAGCCGACCGGGCCCCGCAGGGCCGCCGGTCACGGCGCGACGACGACCTCCTGCGCGGCCGCGATCGTGCCCGCCAGCAGCTGCGCGTCCACCGGAACGTTCCGCTTCACCAGGGCGAGGGCGATCGGCCCCAGCTCGTGGTGGCGGACCGCGGTGGTGACGAAGCCGAGCTGGCGGCCCTCCGCGCCGTCGGCGGCCAGCCGTACGGGCGTCCCGTGCGGCGGCAGCAGCACGTCCGAGCCGTCCAGGTGCAGGAAGACCAGGCGGCGCGGCGGCTTCCCCAGGTTGTGGACGCGGGCGACCGTCTCCTGACCGCGGTAGCAGCCCTTCTGCAGGTGCACGGCGGAGCCGATCCAGCCCAGCTCGTGCGGGATGGTGCGGTGGTCGGTCTCGGCGCCGAGCCGCGGCCGGTGGGCCTCGACGCGCAGCGCCTCGTAGGCGTCCAGCCCGGCGGCCGGGCCGTGCTCCGCGGCGAAGGCCTCCAGGGCCTCGCGCGGCAGGAAGACGTCCCGGCCGTGGGCGGTCTCCCGTACGGCGTACTCCTTCGGCAGCTCGGCGGTCGAGCCGGCCGGGAGGTGGACCACGGCGATGTCGCCGGTGCGGTCGGCGATGTCGACGCGGTAGAAGAACTTCATCGACTCCAGGTAGCCGAGCAGCGCCTCCCGGGTGCCGGGTTCGACGTGCGCCCAGACCGTCTCGCCGTCGTCGACCAGGTAGAGGGCGTGCTCGATGTGCCCGTTCGCGGAGAGGATCAGCGCCTCGGTCGCCTGGCCGGGCGGCAGTTCGGTCAGGTGCTGGGTGAGCAGCAGGTGCAGCCAGGACAGCCGTTCGGGACCGGTGACGGTGAGCACACCGCGGTGCGAGAGGTCCACGAAGCCGCGGCCGTCGGCGAGGGCGCGCTGTTCGCCGTACAGCTCTCCGTAGTGGGCTGCTACGCCTTCGTCACGGCCTTCTGCCGCCACCGCACCGGGAAGATTGAGCAAAGGGCTGGTCATGGACCCCAGCCTACGACTGCGCCTACGGCTGTGCCGACGCCGCCTTGGCGGTGCAGTCGCGGCAGCGCCCGAAGATCGCGAAGTGCTTCATGTCGGTGTCGAAGCCGAAGTCGGCGCGCAGCTTGGCCGTGAAGTCGGCCGCCACGTCCACGTCCGCCTCGATGACCTCGGTGCAGTCCCGGCACACCAGGTGGATGTGGTGGTGCCGGTCGGCGAGGTGGTACGTCGGCGCGCCGTGCCCGAGGTGGGCGTGCGAGACCAGGCCCAGCTCCTCCAGCAGCTCCAGGGTCCGGTAGACGGTGGAGATGTTGACCCCGGAGGCGGTCTTGCGGACGTGTACGAGCAGCTCGTCGGGGGTGGCGTGTTCGAGGACGTCCACCGCTTCCAGCACGAGCTGGCGCTGCGGGGTCAGGCGGTATCCGCGCTGCCGCAGGTCACTCTTCCAGTCGGTGCTCACCACGGGCCCAGTGTAGGCGTGCGGAAGGGGATCGCGGAGGGTCCGCGATCCCCTTTCACCGTGCGTGGCCGCCGGAGCCGTCGTGGCCCGCCGCGGCTCAGCGGAAGAAGGCGATGCCGTCGTCCGGCATGTCCGGGAGGTTGCGCGCCATCTCGGCGACCTCCTCGGGCGTGACGACCTTCTTGAGCTGGGCCGACATGTACGGGCGGAGCGCGACCTCGGGGGTCGTCTTCTCCCCGACCCACATCAGGTCGCCCTTGACGTAGCCGTAGAGCCGCTTGCCGCCGCTGTGCGGGCGGGAGCCCGCGGTGCGCGCGACCGCGTCGGTGATCAGGTCGATCTGGGGCTTCTGGTCGGCCAGGTCGCCGTACCAGATCTCCACGACGCCCTGGTCGCGGACCATGACGACCTCGACCTTGCGCTGCTTGTCGATGCGCCAGTAGCCCTTCTCGGACTCCAGCGGGCGGACCTTCTTGCCGTCGGCGTCGAGGACCCACGTGTGCGAGGAGTACTCCAGGAAGTCCCGGCCGTCGTGGCCGAAGACGACCTCCTGGCCGAAGTTGCACTTCTCTTCACCGGGGTAGTCGAAGACGCCCGCGCCCTCCCAGGTGCCGAGGAGGAAGGCGAGGGGCAGGAGGTCCGGGTTCAGGTCGGACGGGATCTGGATCATGAATGGCTGCTCAGGCGATCTGTGGGAGGAGGGGTTCCGGAGGACAGGCCGATCAGGAGATCAGCGCTGGCCCTGGTACAGCTTCTTCACGGCCAGGCCGCTGAAGGCGAGGACGCCGACGCAGACCAGGATCAGCAGGGAGGTGAAGACTGCCTCAAGCACGGGGTGCTCCTCGGAAGGTTCGATGGGGTTTCGGTGGGCGATACGGGCCGGGGCCCAAGCCTACTGGCCCGGACCCCGGCGCACCGTGTGAGGTAGGCCGTAGGGCCGCGGCCCGGCCCCGCCCGCTACTCCAGGAGCTGGTCCTGGAGGATCACCGCCTGGTGCAGGGGGACGTCGGCGACGGCGTCCCGGTGCGTCTGGACGACCATGCCCACCAGGTCACCGGCCTGGATGCAGCCGACCTTGGTCTGCTCGGGGCCGTACGGCTTCTCCTCGGCGTAGGTGGTGACGGCGGTGTGCGCCATCCGGCCCGCCGTGGCCTGGCCGGTCTGCGCCTTGTCCCACGCGGAGTCGAGGTCGAAGGAGTCCGCGCCGCTCAGCGCCATCCCGGACTTGCAGCCCTCGAACTCGCCCGCGAAGCCGGACGAGTGGAAGCGCAGCAGGTAGACGCGGGTGGCGGTGCCGTCGGGGGTGCTCCAGCCGCGGCCCGCGATCTGGCGCAGCCCGGCGTCCTCGTCCATGCCCCGGCGCAGGCGGTCCCGGAACTTCTCGGAGTACTCCTGGAGGAAGCGGTCCCGGGTGACCATGCCGTCCTTGTCCGCCTTCAGGCTCTCGTCGGGCCGGGAGCCCTGCGGGGCGGGCAGCAGGAGCTGGCTCAGCGCCGCGTAGTGGATGCCCTCCTCGTTGTCCGGGGCGAAGGGCAGCGCGGCGCCCACCGGCAGCACCGGCTTGGCGATCACGGGGTACGTCCAGCGGCCGTCGTTCTCGGTGGCCAGGCCCGGGATCCGGGTCCGCTCGGGCGTGATCACCGCGTACGCCGTCCCCGCGGCGGCGACGGCGAAGACCAGCGCGGCCGCCGTCCAGCGCAGGGCGGCGAAGAGCGCGCGGTGGTCCTTCGGGGCGGCCGGGGGGACCGGGATCCCGGTGAGGTCCGGCGCGGCGAACGGGTTAGCAGGTGCGGTCCCGGGCTCGGTGGCGGTGGCGCTCTGGTCGGTCACGCGGACTCCCCCGGGGACTTCACGCGGTCGAGCTGCGTGCGGAACAGCTTGACCTGCGCGTCGATGTCGAACGGCTTGGTGCCGTAGGCGTGGAAGGTGATCAGGAAGTCGCCCTGGGAGGCCGCGCACAGCACCGACTCCAGGGGTTCCTTCTTCTCGCCGTCCTCGTCGGTCCCCCCTTCGCCCACGGACCGCAGCGCGCACTTGGCCTCGGGGTACCCGTCGACCTTGGGCGCCTGCCGGCCGTCGCCGATGATCTCCATCAGCTTCTTGGTGAACTCGCCGAAGGTCTTGACCGCCTGCGGGTCCGCCTGCGTGATCGCGATCTCGACGATCTCGTCGCCGCTGTCGTCGCGGAAGGTGCGGCCCGCCAGCCCCTTGAGCTTGAGCTGGTCGACCATCCTGTCGCTCTCCGCGCGCCGGTCGGCGGGCAGGCTGCGGTTGTTCTCCTTCATCTGCCCGGCGGCCTTGGCGCCCGGCACGGTGAAGTAGTTGCCGTGCTCGCCCTGGTCCGGGCCCGGCCGGTAGTGCTCCGGCACCGGGATCAGCCGGTCGCCGAGCTCGCCGAGCGAGACGGCGGGCGGGGTGGGCGAGGCCGCGGCCGGAGCCGGGTCCTTCGCCTGCCAGTACACGGTGGGGGCGGTGCGGTCGGCGTCGGCGATCCAGCCGTTCGCCCACACGCCGAAGCCGGCGGCGGCCGCGAGGGCCAGCGCTGCGCCGACGGCGGCCGCCGCCCTGCGGTTGACCGCGCGCGGCGGACGGGCGGTGGCGAGGAGCTCGGACGGGGCGTCCGGCCCCGTCGCGCCCGTCGGCTCGTCCAGGGTGATCCCGGAGAGGGCCGTGCCCGGGGCCGGGGTCTGCGGCTCGGTCACAGCTGCTCCACCTGTCGCTCGGCCAGGTCCACGATGTCCTTCTCGGACACCGTCCCCGTGTTGTCGAGGTACTCCATGTACATGGCGATGTTGCCGACGCGGGCGATCGCCCGGGCCTCGTGGACCGGCATGTACCCGGGCTTCTGGTGCGGCGTGGAGTACACCCACGCGTGGCCGAAGCCCCTGGGCCCGTCCGGCAGCGGCACGCCCAGGTTCCCGGCGCCCTTGTCGCCCGGCATGTAGCCGGACTGCTCCCTCGTGTACGTCTCCGCGCCGAGGCGGTCGCGGAACTGCAGCAGGGTGATCACCACCGTGACCCGGTCCCCCGCGTACCAGTGGGACACCGCGATCCGCCGGACGTCGGTCGAGGCGACCGAGCGGAAACCGCGCGCGGGGTTGTCGAACCACTCTGCCGACCAGTCGCCGACGGACTCGTAGCTCCGGGACACCTGCTCCGCGCCCTTGGGCGCCTCCAGCAGCATCTTGGTCAGGTCGTCGTCGCTCTTGTCCCAGCGGTTCGCGTTGACCGAGCGGAAGGTGGTCGACCCGTCCGCCGCGATCGGCTTGGGCGTGACCAGCTTCTGCTGCGCCAGCGGGGCCAGCGGCGTGGCCGGGCGCTGGTACTGGACGCCGTACCCAGCGGCCAGGCCGGACCCCGAACCGAGCACCGCGGCGACCGCGATCAGGAGCGTCGTGCGGCCGCGGCGGCGGCGCGGACGCGCATCACCGAGCGTAGCGGCCGGGGCGTTTGCGGCCGGAAATTGCGAGCTGTCCGGATCCGGGGCGTTCTCGCCCTCTTTCCTCAGCTCGGGGATGGTCTGTTCGTCTTTCAAAAGAGGGTCCCCCCACAGGACTTCGCCACAGGTTGCGTTACCTGTGCACAGGGAGGACTTGTATCTCAGGGGTGGAGTTGTACGCACCGTTATTACGGTTCGGTAGCGGGGAACCCCTCGCCGCCTCCCCGGCGGCCCGGCCCCTCAGGGCTCGTCGCGGGGCCGCCGCTTGCCGTCCAGCTCGTCCCACCACTCGTCGGACTTCGGGTCGCCCGAGGGGTCGTCCCACCAGCGGTCGTCCGGGCCGCGCCGGTTCGCCGTCATCGCCGCGACCGGCGGGATCAGCATGGCCACCACGCACAGCGCCACGGCCGCGGGCACCGAGAACAGGCGCACCCACGACCAGGCGGACACGAACAGGAACAGGCATCCGCCCATGAGGAGGAAGTAGCCGCGCCGGCGCCGGGCGTACATGCCCCAAGGATAGGACCGGATCCGGGGGCCGCCCAGTGCTCCGGACGGCACGGAGGGCCGCACCCCGTTCCAGTGGCGTCCAACCCCCTGGGGTGCGGCCCTCCGGCCGGTCATGCGGTACGCGGTGCTCAGACCGCGATGGCCACGTCCGTCACGCCACCGGTCTCGGCGACGACGACCGTGCGGTCCGCCTTGGCGCCCGGGACCAGCGCCCGCAGGGTCCAGGTGCCTTCGGCGGCGTAGAAGCGGAACTGGCCGGTCGCCGAGGTCGGCACCTCGGCGGTGAACTCACCGGTCGAGTCCAGCAGGCGGACGTAGCCGGACACCGGCTCGCCGCCCTGGGTGATCTGGCCCTGGATGGCCGTCTCGCCCGGCTTGAGCGTGTCGAGGGAGGGCCCGCCGATCTGTGCTCCACACATGTTCTCTGTCCTGTCCTAGAGAGGTCGTACGCGCGTCCGTGCTGCGGCCGTACGGGATTACTTGTTGGCGCCCAGCTCGATCGGCACGCCGACCAGCGAGCCGTACTCGGTCCACGAGCCGTCGTAGTTCTTGACGTTCTCCTGGCCCAGCAGCTCGTGCAGCACGAACCAGGTGAGAGCGGAGCGCTCACCGATGCGGCAGTACGCGATGGTGTCCTTCGCCAGGTCGACCTGCTCGGCCTGGTAGAGGGCCGTCAGCTCCTCGTCCGACTTGAAGGTGCCGTCGTCGTTGGCGTTCTTCGACCACGGGATGTTGCGGGCGCTCGGTACGTGGCCGGGGCGCTGCGACTGCTCCTGCGGGAGGTGCGCCGGGGCGAGCAGCTTGCCGCTGAACTCGTCGGGCGAGCGCACGTCGACCAGGTTCTTCGAGCCGATCGCCGCCACGACGTCGTCGCGGAAGGCGCGGATCGAGGAGTCCTGCGGCTTGGCCTTGTACTGGGTGGCCGGGCGCTGCGGGACCTCGGAGCCGTCGACCAGGTCGCGGGAGTCCAGCTCCCACTTCTTGCGGCCGCCGTCGAGCAGGCGGACGTCCTCGTGGCCGTAGAGCTTGAAGTACCAGTAGGCGTAGGAAGCGAACCAGTTGTTGTTGCCGCCGTAGAGGACGACCGTGTCGCCGTTGGCGATGCCCTTGGCCGAGAGGAGCTTCTCGAAGCCCTCCTGGTCCACGAAGTCGCGGCGCACCGGGTCCTGGAGGTCGCGCTGCCAGTCGATGCGGACGGCGTTCGTGATGTGGTTCTTGTCGTAGGCGGACGTGTCCTCGTCCACCTCGACGACGACGACGTTCGCGTCGTTCAGGTGGGCCTCGACCCAGTCGGCGTCTACGAGGACGTCGCTGCGGCTCATGGTGTTCTCCTCCGGGCAGTGTGCGGCGGGGCGGTGCGGGTGCTGCGGGGTGCGGTGGCGCTGCGTCGGCCGGTGCGGTGGCGCTTCGGCGCGGGTCCGGGTGCGCTCGGACGTCCCGCGCGGGGAGGCGGGGGAACGGGAGGCAGGTGCGGTCACGCCGGGAGGGCCGTCGTCCGGCCGGAGGGGAGCGGGTCGCTCAGAAAGGGCGACAGAGCATGGCGGCGACGCGACACAGGTCAACTGCCCGTCGCTTCGTGAGGTCCGCCTGCTGATGCTTCATAGCCATGGATCGTAGGGACGAATCGGCCGCCCTGTCACCGGCGTGTCATATGTCGAGACAGGATCGTCCGCATAGTGGGATACGAATCCTGCGCACCCCCTCCTGGAGGGCCCCGGGACCCCTTCGGAGCAGCGCGGAAGGCCCGATCCGCCGCGGACCGGACCTTCCCGTCTCACGATCCGGCCAGCACCACGTCCGAGCCGTCCACCGTGAGGTGCACGCCGCTCGCGTCGGAGGTCAGCGCGGAGAGCTTCAGCCCGGCCGGCAGACCGCTGTCCAGCCGGCGGTCGAAGTCGGTCCGCTTGCGGACCAGGGACTCCACGCCGGGGATGCCCTCGCCGGGCACCTCGTCGGCGTGCACCCGCACCGTCGTGCCGTCCACCAGGCTGATCGTGGAGACCACGCTGCGCGTGAGGGTCCGGCCCAGCACCTCGACGGAGGCGGTCACCTTCACCTTGCCCGGGGCCCCGCCGTAGGCGACGGTGACCCCGTTCTGCGAGGCCTCGGTCAGGTCCGCGTAGGTGATCAGCGCGGAGCCGTCGGCGCGCGCCGCCTTGCCGCCGGTGTAACCGCTGTTCAGCTTCACGTCGTGGAAGCGCGCGGCCAGTTCGGATATCCGGACCTTGCGGCCGTCGGGGCCCGGGGCCGAGACCCCGCGCAGCTTCACGTCCACCTGCTCCAGGCGGTAGTCCAGCGCCTGGGTCAGGAACGGGAAGCCGTGGATGTCCACGTCCGTCTCCCCGGCCAGGCCGCGGCCCGCCTGCACCTTGGCGGCCAGCTCGTCCTCGGCGTAGCCGACCGCCAGCCGGTCGGCGCCCGCGAGGAGCCCGCCCAGCACCACCGCGATGATCACAATCGTCCGCAGGAAACGCACGCTCCCACTCCCCCTACTAATCGGTACGTGCGTTCTAGTTGACCACGGCCGGGTCCGGCCGGGCTCAGCCGACCACCCGCCCGATCAGGTAGACCGCGGGCGCCGCGGCGGCCAGCGGCAGCGCGACACCGGCCGTCATGTGGACGAACTTCGACGGGTAGTCGTACGCCGCCACCCGCAGCCCGACCAGCGCGCACGCCCCGGCGGCCAGGCCCAGCAGGGCGCCTCCGGCGCCGATCGCGGTCAGCCCGCCGACCGCGATGCCGGCGCCGGCCGCGGCAACCAGCGAGACCACCACGGAGGGCGTGGTGGGCAGCGGCAGGGCCCGCGCGAAGACGGCCACCGCGACCGCGGCCGCGCCCACGCTGACGGCCGCCGGATCGGCGGCCAGGTACCCGGCGCAGACGATCGCGAGGGCGGCCGAGGCCACCGAGGCCATCAGCCCGTACATCCGCTCGTCCGGGTCGGCGTGGCTGCGCAGCTGGAGCACGAGGGTCAGCAGCACCCACGCGCCCAGCGTCCCGATGATCGCGCCCGGCCCGTCCGGGCGCCCCAGCGCGAGGACGGCGGCGTCCGCCGCCAGCGCTCCGGCGAAGGCCAGGGCGATGCCCTGGCGGGCGGGCCACATGCCGTTCAGCCGGAACCAGCCCGCGGCGGTGAGCGCCTGGAGCGCGACGAGCGGGACCACCAGCCCGAAGCGGCCGACGGCGGCGGCCCCGGCCAGCAGCAGCCCGAGCGCGGCGGTCAGCACGGCCGCCTGCGGACCCGGATCGATGATCGGCGAGCGCCCCTCGGCGCGGGCCTGGGCGGGGTCCACGACGCGGGTGCTGCCGCCGAGGGTGGGCGGGGAGTACGCGGCGGACCCGGTCGGCGCGGGGGGCTCCGCGCCCGTGGCGGCCGCCCCGGCGTCCGCGTCCCCGGGGAAGGGCGGGAGGTAGGCGGTCCGCTCCGCCGCGCCCTCGGCGGCGGCCGGCCCGGCCCCGCCGGGCCAGGAGGCGCCCGCGCCGGGCTCCTGGTGGCCCTGCATGCCCTGCGCGCCCTGCGACCAGTCGGGGGCCGGGTCGGGCGCGCGGTGCTGGCCCTGGGGCCGGACCTGGTGCGGGGGCTGCTGCGCGGGGTGGGCCGCCTGGTCGGCCGACTGGGCCGGGCCCGGGGCCCGGTGGCTCTGCCGCTGCGGCCGCTGGACCGGGTGGTCCTCTTCCCGGTACGGCGGGAGGTACGCGGTCTCCGCGGCGGAAGCCACCGGCTCCTCGCGGTACGGCGGCAGGTACGCCGTCTCCGCCGCGGACGCCACCGGCTCCTCCCCGTACGGCGGGAGGTACGCCGTCTCGGCGGCGGCGCCCGCCCCGGAACCGTCCGGCCACGGCACACCGCCCTGGGCGGCGCCCCCCGACCAGTCCGGGGAGGGCGCGGGCGCGGGGTCGGGCGCCCGGTGCTGGCCCCGGCGCTGCGGCTGCGGAGGCTGCTGCGGCTGATGGGCATGCTGCGGAGGCTGGTGCTGCTGCGGCTGCGGGGCCTCGTCCCGGAACCAGCCCTCCGGAGCCACCGGCTCCGCGGCGGGCTGCGGGTAGGCCTGCTGCTGCGGCGCGGGCGGCTGCGCCCATTCCGGCTGCTCGGGCGGCCGCGGCGCGGCGGCGTTCGGCTGCACCGGCATGTAACTCGTGTCCCAGGTCTCGGACTGCCAGGTCTGGGTTCCGTACGGATCCGCGAAGGGATCCTGCGGCTGCTCGGGCCGCTGCTCCTCGGGCGTGGGCGTGGTCATCGGATCACCCGCCCGCGAACGGCGGCAGCACCTCTACGGTGCCGCCTTCGGTCAGCTCGACGGACTCGTGCGGGCGCAGGCCCACGGGCCGCTCGTCCACCAGGAAGGAGCAGCGCTGCAGCACCCGGGCCAGCTCCCCGGGGTGGCGTTCCCGCACGGCGTCGAGCGCCTCGGCCAGGGTCCGCGCCGAGTACGCCTCCTCCGCCGTCTTGGCCGCGGACTTGGCCGCGGCCCAGTAGCGGATGGTTCCGGTTGCCACTGCAGCTCCTATCGTCGGCTCCGTACCGTCGGGCTCCATGATGGCCCCTCCCGCCCGCAACCCCGGCGTGCCCCCGCGCGCCCCGGATGCGCCCGGGCGGCCCCGCGGGGGTCCACCGATCCGGTGAAACCCGGCGCAACCAGCGGCGGAGGGTGGCGGGGACCACAGGATCCGGGCATGCCGAAGCCGCTGCCCCGGACGGACGGGTGGGCTATGGTGGCATCGCAGAGGATCCGGGCAACGTAGCCCCCGGGTCCTTTTGTGCTTTCAGCACGTTGAACAGCGCGCGAACACAGCACGAGAACACAGCGGGAACAGTGGCGGCACGCGGTCCTCAGGGCGCGGGGACCGGGCCGCCGGCAGTACGACGTACGAAGCAGTGCCGCATGTCCTCGACGGGACCGAGGAGGAACCGACGTGATGGCCCAGCGAACCGTGCACCACCGGCGACACCGCCAGACCCCGGCAGGGGGGTGGCGGCGATGAGTTCACTGCTGCTGCTGACCAACGCCCTCCAGCCGTCCACCGAGGTGCTGCCCGCCCTCGGCCTGCTGCTGCACAGCGTCCGGGTGGCGCCCGCGGAGGGCCCCGCCCTCGTGGACACCCCGGGCGCCGACGTCATCCTCGTCGACGGGCGCCGCGACCTGCCCCAGGTCCGCTCGCTCTGCCAGCTCCTGCGCTCCACCGGCCCGGGCTGTCCGCTGATCCTCGTCGTCACCGAGGGCGGCCTCGCGGCCGTCACCGCCGACTGGGGCATCGACGACGTCCTCCTCGACACCGCCGGTCCGGCCGAGGTCGAGGCGCGGCTGCGCCTCGCCACGGGCCGCCAGCAGCTCGGCTCGGACGACTCGCCGATGGAGATCCGCAACGGCGACCTGTCGGTCGACGAGGCGACGTACTCCGCCAAGCTCAAGGGCCGGGTGCTGGACCTCACCTTCAAGGAGTTCGAGCTGCTCAAGTACCTCGCGCAGCATCCCGGCCGGGTCTTCACCCGCGCCCAGCTGCTCCAGGAGGTCTGGGGCTACGACTACTTCGGCGGCACCCGGACGGTCGACGTCCACGTACGGCGCCTGCGGGCCAAGCTCGGCCCCGAGCACGAGTCGCTGATCGGCACCGTCCGCAACGTCGGCTACCGCTTCGTGACCCCGGAGAAGGTCGAGCGGGCCAACGAGCGGGCCGCCGAGGAGGCCCGGCAGAAGGCCCTCGCCCAGGCGGCCGCCGCCGTGGCCGCCGCGACCGAGCGGGAGGTCCCCCGGATGGCCGACACCGGTCCGCACACCCGGACCCCCGGCCGCCCTGCCCACGGCTAGGTCACCCCGCGTAGACTCCCCCGCGTGGCCAAGGTGACGCGGGACGATGTGGCACGACTTGCGGGAACGTCTACCGCGGTCGTGAGCTACGTCATCAACAACGGACCCCGGCCGGTCGCCCCGGCCACGCGCGAGCGTGTCCTCGCCGCCATCAAGGAGCTGGGCTACCGCCCGGACCGGGTCGCACAGGCCATGGCGTCCCGGCGGACCGACCTCATAGGCATGATCGTCCCCGATGCCCGGCAGCCGTTCTTCGCGGAGATGGCGCACGCGGTCGAACAGGCCGCGGCCGAGCGCGGAAAGATGGTCCTGGTCGGCAACTCCGACTACCGGGACGAGCGCGAGGTGCACTACCTGCGCGCGTTCCTCGGCATGCGGGTCTCCGGGCTGATCCTGGTCAGCCAGGGGCCCAGCGAGCGCGCCGCCGCCGAGATCGAGGCCTGGGACGCGCGGGTGGTGCTGCTGCACGAGCGCCCCGAGGCGATCGACGACGTCGCCGTCGTCACCGACGACATCGGCGGCGCCCAGCTCGCCACGCGGCACCTGCTGGAGCACGGCCACGCGTACGTCGCCTGCCTCGGCGGCGTCGAGAACACCCCCGAGGTCGGCGACCCGGTCGCGGACCACGTCGAGGGCTGGCGGCGGGCCATGCGGGAATCCGGGCGACCGACCGAGGGCCGGCTGTTCCAGGCCCCGTACAACCGCTACGACGCCTACCGGGTCGCGCTGGAGATCCTGGCCGGGCCGCAGCGCCCTCCGGCGATCTTCTGCGCCACCGACGACCAGGCCATCGGGGTGCTGCGGGCCGCGCGCGAGCTGCGGATCGACGTGCCCGGGGAGCTGGCCGTGGCCGGCTTCGACGACGTGAAGGAAGCCGGGCTGACGGACCCGCCGCTGACCACGGTCGCCTCGGACCGCCCGGCGATGGCCCGGGCCGCGGTGGACCTGGTCCTGGACGACGCCTTGCGCGTCGCGGGGTCCCGGCGGGAGCGGCTGAAGCAGTTCCCCTCGGCCCTGGTCATCCGCCGCTCCTGCGGCTGCCGCTGACCCCGGCGCACCCCCTCCCGGCGCCGTACGGCCGTCGGCCTTATATCGGGCATACACGGTTCTGTCGGGCTTCTCAGCGGAGACTCAGGAAGCTCTCATGATCCCGGCGCAGAGTCGTCTCCATGACCGACAGCTTCCGCCGCGAAGGCGACCCGCAGGAGAACGGCCCCCACCAGGACGCGCCCTTCGGCGAGTCCCGGCAGCAGGGTCACGACCGACCGGCGCACGGCGCCCGGGACGCCGGCGCGTACCCGCCGCCGCCCGTCCACCCCCCGGCCGCCCCCGGAGCCCCGTACGCTGCCCCCGCGCCCGGCTGGTTCGAGGCGCACGAGCCGCAGCCCCCGCTCCCCGGGCACGCGCACGCCGCGGGCCCCGCGGCCGCCGGCCACGCCCGTCCCCGCCGCCCCTTCGCCCTGCTCACCGCGGTCGCCCTGGTGGCGGCGCTCGTCGGCGGCGGCACCTCCGCCGGGATCCAGCAGTACCTGAGCCACCGCGACGGCGCGCAGAGCGCCGTCAACGGCTCCCCCGTCTCGCAGTCCACCATCGGCACCGTCGCGGGCGTCGCCGAGCAGGTCAGCCCCTCGGTCGTGCGGATCGACACGACGACCGCGGCGGGCCAGGGCACCGGCTCCGGCGTCGTCGTCACCGCCGACGGCGAGATCGTCACCAACAACCACGTCGTCAGCGGCGCCACCGAGGTCCAGGTGACGATGAGCGACGGCAAGAAGTACCGGGCGAAGGTCCTCGGCACCGACCCCGACAAGGACCTCGCGCTGATCAAGCTGAACGGCGCGAGCGGCCTCAAGCCCGCCCGGTTCGCCAACTCCGACGCCGTCCGGGTCGGCGACCAGGTCGTCGCGATCGGCTCCCCCGACCGGCTCACCGGCACCGTCACCAGCGGCATCGTCTCGGCGCTGAACCGCGAGGTCAACGTGCCCAAGTCGGAGCAGCAGGCCCCGCAGGGCCAGCGCGGGCAGGGCGGCGGCGGCAGCTGGCCGTTCTCCTACGGCGGCCGCCAGTTCAACGGCACCACCGGCCAGAACACCACCTCGTACAAGGCCATCCAGACCGACGCCTCGCTCAACCCCGGCAACTCCGGCGGCGCGCTCGTCAACATGAACGGCGAGATCGTCGGCATGCCCTCCGCGATCTACTCGCCGTCCAGTGACAGCTCCGGCGCGGGCAGCGTCGGCCTCGGCTTCGCCATCCCCGGCAACACCGTCAAGGCCGACCTGGACTCCCTGCGCAAGGGCGGCCCCGGCGGCGCCGGAAGCGCCGACGGCGGCAACGGGACCGCCACCGACGGCGCGGCCGACGGCTTCGGCACCTCCTACTGACCGCGCCCGCGCACCGGCCCCGCCCGCGCCGGCCGCCGTGGCAGGCTGGAGCCGGCCGCCGCACCACCGAACGACGACTTGGGGAGCCCCACGATGAATCCCGCCGAAGGCGAAGCGCGCGTACTCGTCGTGGACGACGAACCGGCCGTCCGCGAGGCCCTGCGCCGCAGCCTCGCCTTCGAGGGGTACGGCACCGAGACCGCCGTCGACGGGCTCGACGCCCTGGAGAAGGCCGCCGCGTACACCCCTGACCTGATCGTCCTGGACATCCAGATGCCCCGCATGGACGGCCTGACGGCGGCCCGGCGGCTGCGCGCCGCCGGCTCGGTCACCCCGATCCTCATGCTGACCGCCCGCGACACCGTCGGCGACCGGGTCACCGGCCTGGACGCGGGCGCCGACGACTACCTGGTCAAGCCCTTCGAGCTGGACGAGCTCTTCGCCCGGGTCCGCGCGCTGCTGCGCCGCAGCTCCTACGCCGCGGCCGCCGACTCCCCGGCCGCCGCCGAGGACGTCCTGACCTTCGGCGACCTGCGCATGGACCTGGCCACCCGCGAGGTGACCCGGGCCGGGCGCGCCGTCGAGCTGACCCGCACCGAGTTCACCCTGCTGGAGATGTTCCTGGCGCACCCGCGCCAGGTCCTCACCCGCGAGCAGATCCTGAAGGCCGTCTGGGGCTTCGACTTCGAACCCAGCTCCAACTCCCTGGACGTGTACGTGATGTACCTGCGCCGCAAGACCGAGGCGGGCGGCGAGCCGCGCCTGGTGCACACCGTCCGCGGGGTCGGCTACGTACTGCGCGCCACCGTCTCCGGCGACAGCGGCGGGCCCGAATGAGTCCGGCCGCCAGATTCCGCGGGCTGCCGCTGCGCTCGCGCCTGGCCCTGCTCGTCGCCGTCGCCGTGGCCCTCGCCGTGGCGGCGGTCGCGGGCGTGTCCTGGGTGATGGTCCGCACCCAGCTCAGCGACCAGCTCGACCGCTCCCTGATGTCCACCAACGTCAGCGGGCAGGTGGTCCGGTCGCTGCGCGAAGGCTGCGTGCTGCGGCCGCCGGAGCCCGCGCAGCAGATCGCGGGGAACCTGAACGCGACCGTGCAGATCGTCCTCGCCGACGGCACCCGGTGCTGGATCGGCGGGCTGGCCAACCTCCCGGTCACCAAGGCCGACCGCGCGGTCGCGGGCGACGTGGGGGCCCGGCCCATCCTGCACGACGTGACCACCCCGGACGGCGTGGGCATGCGCGTCTACACGATGCAGAGCAACCCCGGCGGACCCTCCTTCGCCGTCTCCGTCGCCAAACCGCTCGCCGACATCGACAAGCCGCTGTCCACCCTGGCCTGGGTGCTGCTGCTCGTCGCCGGCGTCGGCGTGGTCGGCGCGGGCGCGGCCGGGCTGTGGGTGGCCCGTACCGGCCTGCGGCCCGTCGACGAACTGACCGGCGCCGTCGAGCACATCGCCCGCACCGAGGACCTCACCGTCCGCATCCCCGACACCGGCGACGACGAGATCGCCCGGCTCTCGCGCTCCTTCAACTCGATGACCAGCGCCCTGGCCTCCTCCCGCGACCGGCAGGCCCAGCTGATCGCCGACGCGGGCCACGAACTGCGCACCCCGCTCACCTCGCTGCGCACCAACATCGAGCTGCTCGTGCGCAGCGAGGACACCGGCCGGGCCATCCCGCCGCAGGACCGCAAGGAGCTGCTCGCCTCGGTGAAGGCGCAGATGACCGAACTGGCCTCGCTCATCGGGGACCTCCAGGAGCTGTCCCGACCCGACGCCGCGTCCCCCGGCCCGCTCCAGGTCGTCGCCCTGCACGACATCGCGGGAAACGCCCTGTCGCGGGCGCGGCTGCGCGGCCCCGAGCTGACCTTCACCGCCGACCTGGAGCCCTGGTACGTCCGCGGCGAGGCCCCCGCCCTGGAGCGGGCGCTGGTCAACATCCTGGACAACGCGGTCAAGTTCAGCCCGCCCGGCGGCGCCGTCGCGATCACGCTGCGGGCGGGCGAGCTGACCGTACGGGACCACGGGCCCGGCATCCCCGACGAGGACCTCCCGCACGTCTTCGACCGGTTCTGGCGCTCCCCCTCGGCCCGCGCCCTGCCCGGCAGCGGGCTGGGCCTGTCCATCGTGGCCCGTACGGTGCAGCGCACCGGCGGCACCGCCGAGCTGCGGGCGGCGCCCGGCGGCGGCCCGGGCACGGAG
This sequence comes from Streptomyces sp. NPDC043876, assembly GCF_056435825.1. Classification (NCBI taxonomy): domain Bacteria; kingdom Bacillati; phylum Actinomycetota; class Actinomycetes; order Kitasatosporales; family Streptomycetaceae; genus Streptomyces; species Streptomyces sp. NPDC043876. The sequence continues at coordinate 1,028,314 of NZ_JBWKDV010000001.1, forward strand.
GCGGTCCTGCGCTTCCCGGGCGCCCCGGCCCCGCCGCCGCGCTTCCCGGCGGCCGGGGACGCGGAGGCGGGCGCCGACGGGGGCGCGGACGGCTCAGGCGGGGTTGTGCCGGATCAGTGAGGCGACCAGCCCGGAGCGGGTGTTCGGGAAGTCCATGGGCACGATCCCCAGCCCGGTCCGCCCGGCCGGTTCCCCGCCGTCCACGAAGGACTGCACCTGGGGATTCAGCCGGTCGGAGTTCCAGCGCGGCGGCAGGCCCGCGGCGGTGCTGGTGTAGTTCATGAAGAGCTTGCCGGGCTGCTGCACCGACCTGCGGAACTGCGTCTCGATCCGGGTGCGCTTGGCGAACGGCTCGGCCTGGTAGTCGTCCTGGATGTCGAAGACCGCGCCGTCGCCGTAGCGCAGGCCCGGCAGCCCGCCGTTGTCGGCGAGCAGCACCACCTTGCCGCGGGCCTGCCCGAGCGAGGTGGGCAGCGCGTCGGCGATCCGGAACAGGGGTCGCCAGCCCCGGTGGTCGAGGTAGTCGTCGAAGACGGCGCGGAAGGTCGCGTCGCTCTCCTCGGAGTACTCCTGCTTGACCCGCATCAGCACCGTCTCGGTGGGGTGCGCGGCGAGGAAGTTCCAGCAGGCCACCAGCACGTCGCCGAACATCAGGTTCTGGAAGAACGCGCCGTGGTGGATGGCGAAGGAGCCCCCGGTGACCCGGCAGCGCACGTCGAGGAAGCGGATCCCGGAGTCGAGCTGCTCGGCTATGGAGGTGTTCTGGCAGGCGACGTACAGGCCGCCCTGCCGGGCGCCGGAGTCGTGCGTACCGGGGACCGTCATCCGCTGGAGCGGGGTGGCATCGGGCACCCCGGCCATCCAGTCCTGCGTTGCGAGGGCCGCCGCCGAGGCGGTGGCCGCCGGTCCGAGGAGCCCGGTGAGCGTCATGCCCGCCGCCACCGCCGCCGCCCCGGCCAGGAACCTGCGCCGGTCCGTTCCCGCTGCCTCGCCCATGCCCATGCCCGCCCCTTCGCCGACCCAGTGGTGGCCCGGATTATGGCCTGCGGAGCCCGGCATTGCTACCCACGGGTAAGCACGGAAACGCGAAGGGGCGGCGAGCCCAACGGCCCGCCGCCCCGCGCGAGTTGCCCGCACGACCTACTGGACGACCGTGATCCGGTCGGCCGCCGGCGGCGCCAGCGGCGCCTCCTGGGTCGCGTGCTGCGCCAGGTAGGCGTTGAAGCAGTCCAGGTCGGACGCGCCCACCAGCTTGTTCTTGTGCTCCTTCAGGACGGTGAAGCCGTCACCGCCGCCCGCGAGGAACTCGTTCATCGCGACCCGGTAGGTCTTCGCCGGGTCGATGGCCGCGCCGTTCAGCTTCACCGAGTCCACGACGATCCGGTCCGCGCCCGTCTTCGTCGTGTCCAGGGTGTAGGTGAAGCCCTTCGACACCTGGAGGATCTTCGGGTTCGCGCCGTTCACCGGGCCGCTGACCTGCTGCTGGAGCGCGGTGATGAGCTGCGCGCCGGTCAGGTCCACGACGTTCATCATGTTGGTGAAGGGCTGCACCGTGTACGACTCGCCGTAGGTCACGACCCCGTCGCCCTCGGCGCCCGCGGCCTTGTAGGCCAGGTCCGCGCGGATGCCGCCCGGGTTCATGACGGCCAGCTGCGCGCCGCCCTTGTCCGCCGGGGCCAGCGCCTCCAGCTGCGCGTCCGCGATCACGTCACCGAGCGGCTTCTCGAAGGCGGCGGAGCCGCGGCCCGCGATGTCCGCCGCGATGAACCCCTGCGGACGGCTCGCGATGGGCGCCGCGAGGGTGTTCCAGCGCTGGATCAGCTCGCTCATGTCCGCGGCCTTGGCCTGGTCGCGGGTGACGACCTTGTTGAGCGGCTTCGGCGCGCTGAGCGGCGTGCGGACGATGTCCTTGGTCTGCCGGTCGTAGGTCAGCGTGGTGTCCGTGAACACCCGGCCGTAGGACGCGGCGGAGGTGACCATGCGCGGGTTGCCCGCCGGGTCGGGGATGGTGCAGGCGTAGGCCTGGTGCGTGTGGCCGGTCACCAGGGCGTCGACCTTCGGGTCCACGTTCTTGGCGATGTCCACGATCGCGCCGGAGATCCCGGCGCCCGCGCCCGGCGCGTCGCAGTCGTAGTTGTACGCGCCACTGGCGGGCAGGCCGCCCTCGTGGACCAGCGCGACGATCGACTTGACGCCCTGCCGGTTCAGCTCCTCGGCGTACTTGTTGATCGTCTCGACCTCGTCACCGAACTTCAGGCCCTTGACGCCCTCGGCGGTCACGACGTCCGGGGTGCCCTCCAGGGTGACGCCGATGAAACCGATCTTCACGTCCCCCTTCTTCCAGATGAAGGTGGGCGACATCAGCGGACGCTTCGTCTTCTCGTCCGTCACGTTCGCCGCGAGGTACGGGAACCGCGCCCCGGTGAAGGTCTTGCCGTACTCGTAGCAGCCGTCGACCGGGTGGCAGCCGCCGTACGCCATGCGGCGCAGTTCGGTCTTCCCCTCGTCGAACTCGTGGTTGCCGACGCTCGTGACGTCGAGGCCGAGCTTGTTCATCGCCTCGATGGTCGGCTCGTCGTGGAAGAGCCCCGACAGCAGCGGGCTGGCGCCGATCATGTCACCGGCGGCGGCGGTGACGGAGTACTCGTGCCCCTTGCGGGCCTCGCGCAGGCTGGTGGCGAGGTACTCGACACCGCCCGCCGGTATGGACTTGGTGGTGCCGTCGGCCTGACGCTCGCTCACGCTGCCGGAGGAGCCCTGCGGCGCTTCCAGGGTGCCGTGGAAATCGTTGAAGGACAGCATCTGCACGTCGACGGTGCGGCCCGGGCCGGCACCGCCGCCACTGGCGGCCCCGGCCGGGAGGGCGGCGGCGACCATGGCCCCGGCTCCCGCGGTGAGGGCGAGGGCGGCGAGGGTCAACCGGCGGGCTCGGCGGTGCCGTTGCGGCGTCGCTGACATGTAGTCCCCTTTTGGACAGCGGTACGGACTGGGAGGTGAGCCGCAGCCTATGGTCAACGCGCGTAGCACGACAGGGGGTAACGGGTTGCGAGCCGGTTACGCGCGGGCGTATCCGGTGTGGTTTCGCTCACCCGGACCACCGCGGCGAGGGCCCGCGGGGCACCTGCGGGCGGGGCCGCGGTCGTAGGCTCGTCACATGACTGACGCAGCAGCGGCCCGTGAACCGGGACGGCAGATCGAGACCCTCGACCAACTGACGGAGCAACAGGCCGACGCGGTACTGGAGCTGATCGGGGAAGCGGCCCGTACCGACGGCACCACCGCCGTCTCGGAGCAGGGACGGCTCCAGCTGCGCGGCGGCCGCCGCGCCGGGGTCCGGCACCTGCTGCTGACCGCCGACGGCCGGCTCGCCGGATACGCGCAACTGGAGGACACCGACCCGGTGGAGGCACCCGCCGCCGAACTCGTCGTGCACCCCGCGCTGCGCGGCCGCGGCCACGGCCGGGCGCTGGGCCAGGCCCTGCTCGCCGCCTCCGGCAAGCGGATCCGGATGTGGGCGCACGGCGGCCGCTCCGCCGCCCGCCACCTCGCGCAGGTCCTCGGCCTGACCCTCTTCCGCGAGCTGCGCCAGCTGCGCCGCCCGCTCGGCCCGGACGCGGCCCCGCTCCCCGAGCCGGTCCTGCCCGAGGGCGTGACCGTACGCACCTTCGTGCCCGGCGCCGACGACGCGGCCTGGCTCGCGGCGAACGCGGCGGCCTTCGCGCACCATCCCGAACAGGGCTCGCTGGACCAGCGGGACCTCGACGACCGGATCGCGCAGCCCTGGTTCGACCCCGCGGGCTTCTTCCTCGCCGAACGCGACGGCAAGCTCGTCGGCTTCCACTGGACCAAGGTCCACGCCGAGCAGGGGCTCGGCGAGGTCTACGTCGTCGGCGTCCTGCCCGGCGCCCAGGGCGGCGGCCTCGGCAAGGCGCTGACCGCCGTCGGACTGCGCCATCTGGCCGCATCCGGCCTCCCCACCGCCATGCTCTACGTGGACGCCGACAACCCGGCCGCCCTCGCCGTCTACGAGGGCCTCGGCTTCGTCACCCACGAGGTCGACCTGATGTACCGCACCGAGAGCTGAGCGGCCCGCGAGGACGTCCGGGGCGCGCCCGCGCGCGCCCCGGCACCCCCCGCACCCCCTGCCGCACCAGCCGCACCCTGGATGCCACACGCCATTCACCGGCCATTCAGACACGCTTGCGACTCTCCGGACATGCAGCCTGGACTTCCACCCCCCGCGGACGCTTCCGACGCGCCTGTCCTTCCGCGTGCGCGGAAGAATGGAGTCATGAGCCACAAGCCCGGCGTCAGCCCCACCGAGGTTCCCGTCCAGCACTCCCAGGCCGAGCGGCACGCCCGGCTGGGGTCCATAGCCGCGCACCGCCCGCACGTGGACCTCGAACCCGACCTCGACGCGGATCTCGACGCGTACGAGTTCAAGGACGACGGCGAGCTGCCCGCCAACCGCTTCCTCGACCGCGAGCGCAGCTGGCTCGCCTTCAACGAACGGGTGCTGGAACTCGCCGAGGACCCGGCCACCCCGCTCCTGGAGCGCGCCAACTTCCTCGCGATCTTCGCGAGCAACCTCGACGAGTTCTTCATGGTCCGGGTGGCCGGCCTCAAACGGCGCATCGCCACCGGCGTCGCCACCCGTTCGGCCTCGGGCCTGCAGCCCCGCGAGGTCCTCGACCTGATCTGGACCCGCTCGCGCGAGCTCATGGCCCGCCACGCCGCCTGCTACCAGCAGGACGTGGCCCCCCAGCTCGCCGAAGAGGGCATCCACCTCATCCGCTGGCACGACCTCACCGAGAAGGAGCAGGCGCGCCTCTTCACCCTGTTCCGCAACCAGATCTTCCCGGTGCTCACCCCGCTGGCCGTGGACCCCGCGCACCCCTTCCCGTACATCTCCGGGCTCTCGCTCAACCTCGCCGTCGTCGTCCGCAACCCCGTCAGCGGCCACCGCCACTTCGCGCGCGTCAAGATCCCGCCGCTGCTCTCCCGCTTCCTGGAGGCCTCCCCGCAGCGCTACGTCCCGCTGGAGGACGTCATCGCCGCGCACCTGGAGGAGCTGTTCCCCGGCATGGAGGTGCTGGCGCAGCACAAGTTCCGGGTGACCCGCAACGAGGACCTCGAAGTGGAGGAGGACGACGCCGAGAACCTCCTCCAGGCCCTGGAGAAGGAGCTCATGCGGCGCCGCTTCGGGCCGCCCGTGCGCCTGGAGGTCGAGGAGTCCATCGACGCCGGCGTCCTGGACCTGCTCGTCCAGGAGCTGAAGATCTCCGCGGCCGAGGTCTACCCGCTGCCCGGCCCGCTCGACCTGACCGGGCTCTTCGGCGTGGCCTCCCTGGACCGGCCCGAGCTGAAGTACCCCAAGTTCATCGCCGGGACCCACCGCGACCTCGCCGAGGTCGAATCGGCCTCCGCCCCGGACATCTTCGCGGCGCTGCGCGAACGCGACGTGCTCCTGCACCACCCTTACGACTCGTTCTCCACCTCGGTCCAGGCCTTCCTGGAACAGGCCGCCGCCGACCCGGACGTCCTCGCGATCAAGCAGACGCTCTACCGGACCTCGGGCGACTCCCCCATCGTCGACGCCCTCATAGACGCCGCCGAATCCGGCAAGCAGGTCCTCGTGCTCGTCGAGATCAAGGCCCGCTTCGACGAGCAGGCCAACATCAAGTGGGCGCGCAAGCTGGAGGAGTCCGGCTGCCACGTCGTCTACGGCCTGGTCGGCCTCAAGACGCACTGCAAGCTCTCCCTCGTGGTCCGCCAGGAAGGCGAGACGCTGCGCCGCTACGCGCACGTCGGCACCGGCAACTACCACCCCAAGACCGCCCGGCTCTACGAGGACCTCGGCCTGCTCACCGCGGACCCGCAGGTCGGCGCGGACCTCTCCGACCTCTTCAACCGGCTCTCCGGCTACTCGCGCCGCGAGACCTACCGCCGGCTGCTGACCGCACCCAAATCGCTGCGCGACGGCCTCGTCTCCCGGATCGACAAGGAGACCGCCCACCAGAAGGCGGGCCGCCCGGCGTACGTGCGGCTCAAGCTCAACTCGATCGTCGACGAAGCACTGATCGACGCGCTCTACCGGGCCTCGCAGGCGGGCGTGCCGGTCGACATCTGGGTGCGCGGCATCTGCGCCGTGCGCCCCGGCGTCACCGGGCTCTCGGAGAACATCCGGGTCCGCTCCATCCTCGGCCGCTTCCTCGAACACTCCCGGGTCTTCGCCTTCGCCAACGGCGGCGAGCCCGAGGTGTTCATCGGCAGCGCCGACATGATGCACCGCAACCTCGACCGCCGCATCGAGGCCCTGGTCCGGGTCACCGACCCGGCCCACCGCGCGGCCCTGGACCGGCTGCTGGAGACCGGCATGTCCGATGCCACCTCCTCCTGGCACCTGGGCCCGGACGGGGACTGGACCCGGCACTGCACGGATGCCGAGGGGCAGCCGCTGCGGCACGTACAGGAGATGCTCATAGACGCCCGGAGGCGCCGGCGTGGCTCTGCAAAACCATGACCTGACAGCGGGTACGGCGACGGCGGGCGACGTGCTCGGCGCCTACCTGCGCTCCCAGGCCACCGCCTTCCTGCGCGGGCTGCGCCCGCACGAGGCGGGCGGGGACGCCGCGGACGGCGGGAACGAGGCGGCGCGCGGCCTGCGGGGGGCCGCGCGCCGGCTCGGGGGGACCCTGGCCACCTTCCGGCCGGTCACCGAATCCGCCTGGGCCGACGGCCTGCGCACCGAACTGGTCTGGCTGTCCTCCACCCTGGCCGACGAACACGCCCACGGGGCCCGGCTGACCCGGCTGCTGGACGCGCTGCACCGGCTCTCGGGGGCCCCGGACGTCCCCGCGCCGCGCGGTGCGGCCGGCTCCGGCGCGCTGACCGTGGGCGCGGCCCGCGCGGCCGCCCTGCTGGAACGGCAGCTGACCCTGGCGCGCACGCGCGCCCACTCGGCCACCCTCCAGGCGCTGGGCTCGTCGCGCTTCCACGCGCTGGCCGACGCGGTGGCCTTACTGGCCTCCGAGGTGCCGCTGAGCCCGGTGGCGGCGCGGGGCCGGGCCGAGGAGGTCCTCGTCCCGCTGGCGGCCCTGGCCGAGTCCAGGCTCACCGCGGCCGTCACCGCCCTGCCGCTGACCCGGGCCGCCCGGCCGTACAACGCCGACGCGCTCATCGACGACTCCCACCAGGACGCGCCCTGGCACGAGGTGCGCCGCCTGCTGCGCGCGCACCGCTACGCGCGCGAGGCCCTCGGCGAGGACGTCACCCGCCTCGCGGCGGCCTGCGAGGCCCTGGACCGCCACCGCGACGCCGCCGAGGCCGCCGCCGCCTCCTCCGCCGCGGCCCGCACCCCCCGCATCGCCCCCGCCACGGCCTACGCCCTGGGCGTCCTCCACGCCGACCAGCGCCACGAGGTGGAAGCCGCCCGCTTCACCTTCCACCACCTCTGGCTCCCAGCCCCGGTCTAACCCCGGCCCCGCCGGCGTTTGAGGCGCCCCCGGAGCCAGTCCCAGCCGCGCCGGACCCCAGCCCATCCCAGCCCCGCCGGACCGCGGGACCCGAAATCAGCCCCGCCGGCGTTTGAGGCGCCCCCGGAGGGCACACAAGCAGCAGCGCCCCACCGGCGGCACGCACCACGGCGAGCGGTCCTCCGAGTCCGGGTGCAGCCCTCCCGCCCTCCGGGGGCGCCTCAAACGCCGGCGAGGCTGGAATGCAGGCGAGGCTGGAATGCCCGGCGAACCGGCCGCGCCCGCGAGCCCGGGTAAGGCGGGAAATGCCCGCGCCAAGCGGCGGCAGCCACACCCGCGGCACCCGCCCGGGAGCAGCGGTTTCCGGCCACCCCCGGCCACGGGCCCCGCACCCCCGCCCCCGAAACCGTCACGGCACAATAACGGCAAGGTAACGGCCCGATACCCCCCGCCCCCGACACCACCCCCCACCCCATGCCGTCCGCCACGGTTCACCGTCCGTTCACCCACCCCCGTCGGCCGCTTCACCTGATCTGCCTAATTTCGGAACCACACGGTGCGGACCGCGGCCCGAAGGACCCGGGGACAACCCCAGGCCCAGCGGCCCAGCGCCCCGCACCACCCCGCAGTCCTCTTCGCACGCCGCCCCGACACAGAAAGCGGCCGGCGGCTTCTGGAAGGAACACCCGAAAGTGAAGCTTCAGCGCAACAACCGGCTCCGTGCCTCCGTGCTCGGTGCGCTCGTCGTGTCCGGTGCCCTGGTCCTCACGGCGTGCGGCTCGGACGACAACACCACCAAGGACAACGGCTCCGGTGCGGCGAAGCCCTCCGCCGCCGCCCCCGGCGACGTCAAGTGCGACGACGCCAAGGGCCAGCTCCTCGCTTCCGGCTCCTCCGCCCAGAAGAACGCGGTCGACCTGTGGGTGAAGAACTACATGGCCGCCTGCTCCGGCGTCGAGGTCAACTACAAGTCGATCTCCTCCGGTGAGGGCATCGTCGCCTTCAACCAGGGCACCGTCGGTTTCGCCGGCTCGGACTCGCCGCTGAAGCCCGCCCAGGTCGAGGACTCCAAGAAGGTCTGCACCGGCGGCCAGGGCATCAACCTGCCCATGGTCGGCGGCCCGATCGCCATCGGCTTCAACGTCGCCGGCGTCGACAAGCTCACCCTGGACGCCCCCACCATCGCCGCGATCTTCAACGACAAGATCAAGAAGTGGGACGACGAGGCGATCAAGAAGCTGAACCCGGGCGTCACGCTTCCCTCCACCGCCATCCAGGCCTTCCACCGCTCCGACGACTCGGGCACCACCGAGAACTTCACCAAGTACCTGAAGACCGCCGCGCCCGACGCCTGGAGCTACGAGCCCGCCAAGAAGTGGGCCGCCCCCGGCGGCCAGGCCGCGGGCAGCTCCTCCGACGTCGCCGCCCAGGTGAAGGCCGCCGACGGCGCGATCGGCTACTTCGAGCTCTCCTACGCCAGCTCGCAGAGCATCAAGACCGTCGACGTGAACACGGGCGCCGCGGCCCCGGTCAAGGCCACCGGTGAGAACGCCTCCAAGGCCATCGCCGCCGCCAAGGTCGTCGGCACCGGCGCCGACCTGTCGCTGAAGCTCGACTACGCGACCAAGGCCGAGGGTGCCTACCCGATCGTCCTGGTCACCTACGAGATCGTCTGCGACAAGGGCAACAAGCCCGCGACGCTGAAGACCGTGCAGTCCTTCCTGAACTACACCGCCTCCGACGCGGGCCAGAAGCTGCTCACGGACAACGGCTACGCCCCGATCCCGGCCGAGATCAACACCAAGGTCCGCGAAGTCATCAAGTCGCTCGCCTGATGCCGCGCCCCGCGGCGCCGGCCTCCCCCCGTCCGGGGCGGCCGGCGCCGCGGGGCCCCTCCCCTCCACCCAGGGGAATCCGGTGCACCGCCGCCAGGGGGCCCGCCCCCCACACAGACCGGAAAGACCATGGCTTCCACCACACCCGTCCAGCACGAACCGGCTCCGCCGGTCACGAGGAGCGCGAGGTCCACCGGCCGCGCCGGTGACAAGATCTTCGCGGGGCTCTCCCAGGGCTCCGGCATCCTGCTCCTGGTGATCATGGCGTCGATAGCCGCCTTCCTCACCTACCGCGCGTCGATCGCCCTGTCGGACAACGAGGGCAACTTCCTCACCACCTTCGACTGGGACCCCTCGGCCACGCCCCCCGTCTTCGGCATCGCCGTCCTGCTCTTCGGCACCGTCGTCAGCTCGGTCATCGCGATGGCCATCGCGGTCCCGATCGCCGTCGGCATCGCCCTCTTCATCTCGCACTACGCGCCGCGCAAGCTGGCCGGGCCGCTCGCCTACGTGGTCGACCTGCTGGCCGCCGTGCCGTCGATCATCTACGGCATCTGGGGCGCCCTCGTCCTGGTCCCCTACCTCGGCGGACTGAACCTCTGGCTCGACGAGTACTTCGGCTGGACGTACGTCTTCGAGAAGACCCAGGTCGGCGTCGCCCGCTCGATCTTCACCGTCGGCATCCTGCTCGCGATCATGATCCTGCCGATCGTGACCAGCGTCAGCCGCGAGGTCTTCCTCCAGGTCCCGCGCATGAACGAGGAGGCCGCCCTGGCCCTCGGCGCGACCCGCTGGGAGGTCATCCGGATGTCCGTGCTGCCCTTCGGCCGCTCCGGCATCATCTCCGCCTCGATGCTGGGCCTCGGCCGCGCGCTCGGCGAGACCATGGCCGTGGCGACCGTACTGTCCCCGAGCTTCCTCATCTCCGGGCACCTGCTGAACCCCGGCGGCGGAACGTTCGCACAGAACATCGCCGCGAAGTTCGGCGAGGCCAACGAGTTCGGCCGGGACGCGCTGATCGCCTCCGGACTCGTGCTCTTCCTCCTGACCCTGCTGGTCAACGGCGCGGCCCGGCTGATCATCGCCCGCCGCAAGGACTTCTCGGGGGCGAACGCCTGATGAGCCACGTACTCCAGGACCAGCGCCCCGCCCGGGCCGCCAAGTCCGCCGCCCCCGCCGGCCTCACCCGCGGTGGTCTGCCCCGCTGGGCCCCGGCCGGCATCGCGCTCCTCTCGGTCGTCCTCGGCTGCGCCGCCGGCGCCGTCTTCGGGCTCACCAGCAAGACCCAGTGGGGCCTGCTCGCGGCCCTGCTGTTCGTGGTGATCACGTACACCGCCAGCGCGATCGTCGAGAACCGCCGCCAGGCCAAGGACCGCATCGCGACCTCCGTCGTCTGGGTCTGCTTCGTCCTCGCCGTCGTCCCGCTGGTCTCCCTGCTGTGGACGACGATCGCCCGCGGCATGAAGGCCCTCGACGCGGACTTCCTGAACCACTCGATGAACGGCGTGACCAGCTTCGAGCAGGGCGGCGGCGTCTACCACGCACTGCTCGGCACCATGGAGCAGGTCGGCCTGGCCACCGCGATCTCGGCCCCCGTCGGCCTGCTGACCGCGGTCTACCTGGTCGAGTACGGCCGCGGCCCGCTCGCCAAGATCGTGACCTTCTTCGTCGACGTCATGACCGGCATCCCCTCCATCGTCGCGGGCCTGTTCATCCTGACGACCTGGAACCTGATGCTCGGCTTCGGCCCCTCCGGCTTCGCCGGTTCGATGGCCCTGTCGATCCTGATGATGCCGGTCGTGGTCCGCTCCACCGAGGAGATGCTCAAGCTCGTCCCGAACGAGCTGCGCGAAGCCGCCCTGGCCCTCGGCGTGCCGAAGTGGCGCATGATCCTCAAGGTGGTCCTCCCCACCGCCATCGGCGGCATCTCCACCGGTGTCATGCTGGCCGTGGCCCGCATCGCCGGCGAGACCGCCCCGATCATGCTGCTGGTCTTCGGTTCGCAGCTGATCAACGGCAACCCCTTCGAAGGCGCCCAGTCCTCGCTCCCCCTCTACATCTGGGAGCAGTACAAGGTCGGCAGTGAAGCCTCCTACGACCGGGCCTGGGCCGCTGCCCTCGTCCTGATCGCCTTCGTCATGATCCTCAATCTGGTGGCCCGCGGCATCGCCCGCTGGAAGGCCCCGAAGACCGGTCGCTGACGCGACTCATGAAAGCGAAGTGACCCCTCATGGCCAAGCGCATCGATGTCAGCGGCCTCTCCGCCTTCTACGGCGGTCACAAGGCCATCGACGACATCTCCATGACCGTCGAGCCCCGCTCCGTGACGGCCTTCATCGGCCCCTCCGGCTGCGGCAAGTCCACCTTCCTGCGCACCCTGAACCGCATGCACGAGGTCACCCCCGGCGGCCGCGTCGAGGGCAAGGTGCTGCTGGACGACGAGAACCTGTACGGCCCCGGCGTCGACCCGGTCGCGGTCCGCCGCACGGTCGGCATGGTCTTCCAGCGCCCGAACCCCTTCCCCACCATGTCGATCTTCGACAACGTGGCGGCCGGCCTGCGGCTCAACGGCAGCTTCAAGAAGTCCGAGCTGAACGAGATCGTCGAGAAGTCCCTCCAGGGCGCCAACCTCTGGAACGAGGTCAAGGACCGCCTGAACAAGCCCGGCTCCGGCCTCTCCGGCGGCCAGCAGCAGCGCCTGTGCATCGCCCGCGCCATCGCGGTCGAGCCCGAGGTCCTGCTGATGGACGAGCCCTGCTCGGCCCTCGACCCGATCTCCACCCTCGCCATCGAGGACCTGGTCGGCGAGCTGAAGGAGCGCTTCACGATCGTCATCGTGACGCACAACATGCAGCAGGCGGCCCGCGTCTCGGACCGCACCGCGTTCTTCAACCTCTCGGCGGTCGGCCAGCCCGGCAAGCTCGTCGAGATCGACGACACGGACCGGATCTTCTCCAACCCGTCCGTCCAGGCCACCGAGGACTACATCTCGGGCCGCTTCGGCTGAGCCGCAGGCCCCTGGATGTCACTGCGTCCTGCGGTGCTGCATGGCGGTGCCACCGCACGGCGAAAGGGCTGGCTCCCCCTGGGTGGGGGGAGCCGGCCCGTTTTCGTACGCGCGCGTGCTAGCCGACGGCCAGGTTCACGAGGAAGAAGCTGACCGCGGCGACCAGCGCCGCGGCCGGCATGGTGATGAACCAGCCCAGGATGATGTTCTTGGCGACGCCCCAGCGGACCGCGTTGACCCGCTTGGTCGCGCCCACGCCCATGATCGCCGAGGTGATCACGTGGGTGGTGGAGATCGGCGCCTGGTACAGGTACGACGCGGTGTACATGATCGACGCGCCCGTCGTCTCCGCCGCGAAGCCCTGCGGCGGGTCGAGCTCGATGATCTTGCGGCCCAGGGTGCGCATGATGCGCCAGCCACCGGCGTACGTACCGAGCGAGAGCATCACCGCACAGGCGATCTTGACCCAGACCGGGATCGGGTCACCGTCGCTCTGGACATCGGCGATCACCAGGGCCATCACCACGATGCCCATCGTCTTCTGCGCGTCCTGAAGACCGTGGCCGAGGGCCATGGCGGCCGCCGAGACGGTCTGGGCGATCCGGAAACCGCGTTTGGCCTTGTGCGGGTTGGACCTGCGGAACATCCACATGATCGCGACCATCACCAGGTAGCCCACGACCAGGCCGACGACCGGCGAGAGGAACATCGGGATGACGACCTTCTCCAGCACCCCGTGCCAGATGACGCCGATCCCGCCCGCCAGCGCCGCGCCCACCATGCCGCCGAACAGCGCGTGCGAGGAGGACGAGGGCAGGCCGAAGTACCAGGTGACCAGGTTCCAGACGATCGCGCCGACCAGCGCGGAGAAGAGGATCCACATCCCCTTGTCGCCGTGCGGGGTCTCGATGAGCCCCTTGCTGACCGTCTTGGCGACCCCGCTGCCGAGGAACGCACCGGCGAGGTTCATCACCGCGGCCATCGCCAGCGCGGCGCGCGGCGTCAGCGCCCGGGTCGAGACCGAGGTCGCGATCGCGTTCGCGGAGTCGTGGAAACCGTTCGTATACGTGAAGCCGAGCGCGACACCGATGGTCACGATCAGCGCAAAGGTGTCCACGAGGTTCAGGACTCCTTGACCGCGATGGTCTCCACCGTGTTCGCGACGTGCTCGAACGCGTCGGCGGCCTCTTCGAGCACGTCGACGATCTGCTTGAGCTTGAGCACCTCCATGGCGTCGTACTTGCCGTTGAAGAGGTGGGCGAGCAGCTTGCGGTGGATCTGGTCGGCCTGGTTCTCCAGCCGGTTGACCTCGATCCAGTACTCGGTGAGGTTCTCCATCGTCCGCAGGTGGGGCATGGCCTCGGCGGTCAGCTCGGCCGCCCGCGCCAGGACCTCGATCTGCTGCTCGACGCCCTTGGGAAGCTCCTCGACCTGGTAGAGGACGACCAGGTCGACCGCCTCTTCCATGAAGTCCATGATGTCGTCGAGGCAGGACGCGAGGTTGTAGATGTCCTCGCGGTCGAACGGCGTGATGAAGGAGGAGTTCAACTGGTGGAAGATCGCGTGGGTGGCATCGTCCCCCGCGTGTTCGGCCGCCCGCATCCGCTCCGCGATCTCGGCCCGCGCGGACGAATCCGCCCCGAGCAGTTCCATCAGGAGCTTCGAGCCCGTGACGATGTTGTCCGCGGAGGCGGCGAACATGTCGTAGAAGCTCGTCTCCCTGGGGGTCAGACGAAATCGCACGTGAGGTCCTCGGGGTGCATTGGATTCGGTCAGGCTGATGCTAGGCGCATCCTCCAGCCACGGCTAACCGGCGGTTCCCCAGTGTGCTCCATCAGGCAGAGTGAGGCGCGACGGACCCCTGCCACCGCGCGCGGCGGCCGGTATCCTATACCCATGAGGGGTATGCCGACAGGTGCGCAGACACCGGCAGCCCCACCACGGACCACGGGAGGACGCATGACGACCACCGAGGCAGCGGCGGCCGGCCCCGCGCGGGGCGACGCCCCCGACGCCGGCCCCGTGCACGGCTACCACCACCAGAAGGACGAGCACCTCAAGCGCCTGCGCCGGATCGAGGGCCAGATCCGCGGCCTGCAACGGCTCGTCGACGAGGACGTCTACTGCATCGACATACTCACCCAGGTCTCGGCCAGCACGAAGGCCCTCCAGTCCTTCGCGCTCCAGCTGCTCGAAGAGCACCTGCGCCACTGCGTCGCCGACGCGGCCGTCAAGGGCGGCACCGAGATCGACGCCAAGGTGGAGGAAGCGACGAAGGCCATCGCCCGCCTGCTGCGGACCTGACACCGCCGCCCGGACCTACGGGCAGCAGATCGCGCCGAGCACCTCGTCGATCCGGTCCTGGCTGAGCCGCTCCTCGGCGGCGGCGGACGCCGCGATGATCAGCTCACCGCACAGCTCGATCTCGGCGAGCGCCACGAGGTCCTGCACCGTCGTACCGCCTGCGGGAGTCACGCGCGTCACCTCTGTCTGCCGTCACCGGGCATCGGACTGCTCCGCTCTCAGCGTAGGGAGCGCGACTCGCTGCGCGCATGACACGGATGGACCATTTCCGGATACCCGCCCATGACCCGATCGCGCGGTGCGTCTCCCCCGCACCGGCTAGTCGGCGATCTTCCCGGCGAAAATGTCCCCGCTTGCGGGGAGAACGACCGTCACCGGCGTCCCGAAGCCGTAGAGCAGCGTGGTCGAGGAGACATCGATCACGCCATTGTTGACGTAGCTGAAGCGGTGCCGGACCTTGCGCAGCCGCCCCTCGTGGTCCAGGTACGCGTCGAACGGAACGGCGTCGTTGCTGAACCCTTTCGCCGCCGCCTCCAGCGCCTTGCGCACGTCCGGCGACGCGCTCCGCGCGGCCCGCCCGATGTCGGTGGTGCCCCGGTAGTGCCGCACCTTCGTCCCCGACAGGTCCGTCTCGCCGACGTACGTGACCCCCTGCGCCCCGCGCAGCAGCTCGGCGGCGACGATCGGATCGGTGGCCCCGCCGGTGACGAGGTTCCCGTCCGCGAGGGTCGTCGTATCGACCCGGACCCACTTGTCGACGGGCACGCCCGCGCCCCGGTTCTTCATGTACAGCGCGCCGGGCGTGAGCAGCTCGGTGATCGGGCGGTGGCCCGGCTTGCCGGTGACGTCGACCGGGAGCATCACCAGCAGCTGGCCCATCCGCTGCGCGAAATCGACCCCGCCCTCGCCCCGGATCGTGACCCGGGTGCCGCCGGTGGCCATCTCCATCGCCGTCCGGACCTGGGCGCTGCCGCTGCGGGCCAGTACGTCGGCGGCGCCGCGCACGGCCGCCGCCGGATCGCCGGGTGGTCGCGCGTCGGCCGCGGCGGAAGCCCCTTCCGGGCCGCCGCACCCGGCGAGCGTCACCACGGCCACCACGGCCGCGGCCGCCGCCCCGCGCCGCCTGTGCTGGTGCACCACCATCGCCTGCCAACCCCCAACGCATGACCGCTGCTTGCCCGAGGCCCCCACCCGCTCCGCTTAACGAGATCCCGGGCCCCCCGTCACGGCCCCGGCCCCTCCCGCACCGGCACCCGGCCCGGGTACCGTGGTCCCGTGGACCCGCACCCCTTGGCGCCCCCGGCCCCGCGCACCCCCGCGGAGCACACCATCACCACATCCGAACGCGGCTCGTTCTGCCTGGCCGCATGCACCTGCGGCTGGCGCGGCCCCGCCCGCCGCTCCCGCGACCTGGCCCGCAAGGACGCCACCGCCCACCTGAAGACATAGCCCCCCGCCCCGAGCCAAATTCAGCCCCGCCGGCGTTTGAGGCGCGGGGTCCGGGGCGGAGCCCCGAATCACGAACCCGCACCCACCCAGACACGGCGCCGAATCCAGCCCGCGCGGGGCCAAATGCAGCCCCGCCAAGCCAAATCCAGCCCCGCCGGCGCTTGAGGCGCGGGGCCCAAGGCCCGGGGCGGAGCCCAAGGGCACCCCCACCCCACCCGCCACCCCCACCGCGTCCCCCGTTCGGACGCCCCCACTGGCCGACCGGCCCGCAACCGGATGCCCTGGAGGGAAACCCCCTCCAGAGCGGAGCCCCCGTGCGCGGAAGCCCCCCGGTCAGACGACCCCGCGGCCGTACGATCCCCCGCGCCCTGGCCCTGACCTGGGCGGCGGCCCTCCTGCTCGCCTCGGCCCCCACCCCGGCCCACGCGAAGCCCACCGGCACGGCGGACGGCCCCGGCGACGTGGCCCTGGCCATCGGAACGACCTCCACGGCGGCCGCGGCCACCGCCCTGTGGCTCCGCTCACGCCACCGCCGCAGAAACGCGGAAGCCGAAGCCCCCGGGGCCACCGAGGACACGCCCGACCCGGCCCCCCGGATCCAAGACGGCGGCACCCCGTGACCCGCTCACGCCCCCGACCCCGCCCCCGCACGCGCCCCGCCGCGGTCCGCCTCTGCTTCGCCGGGGCGGCCCTGTGCCTGCTCTCGGCGGTCCTGCTCACGCTCTGGGACTCGTACGCCCCGGGCTGACCCCACGCACCCCGCCGAGCACGCACACACACCGGCCCACAGGCCCGTACCCCGGACAGCCCGTACTCAGGCCGCCAGATCACTCTCGCGCGGCCCACCCGGAGGCGTCTGCGCGTGCGGCAGGTCCAGCGGCCGCGGCACGCCGTACCCCTTCGCGCGGACGATCCAGCCGACGCGCGCCGACCCGGCCACCGCCCGCACCACGGGCCCGAGCAGCGCCATCGCCAGCGGCGCGAGCAGCAGGACCACCGCCGTGCCGAGCGCGAAGCCGCCGATGACGTCGGTGGGGTAGTGGACGCCCATGTACACGCGGCAGAAGCCCTCGGCCAGGGCGAGCCCGATGCCGGCCAGCCCGAGCCGGCGGTGGGCGATGAAGACCCCGACGGCAAGCGCCATCGTCAGGGTGGCGTGATCGCTGACGAAGGAGAAGTCGCCCTTGCCGGAGACGAGCACCTCCAGCCCCTCGTGCTGGCGGAACGGCCGCGGCCGGCCGACGAATTCACGCAGCGGCACGTTCACGAGCAGCGCGATCCCGGCCGCGAGCGGCGCCCACACCAGCGCGGTGAACGCCTCGGCCGCGCCCGGCCCGTCCTGCCTGCGGGCCCCGCGCCAGCACCACAGCACGAGCAGCACCATGGCGATCGGCAGCCCGTACTCGCCGACGAGACCGACGAGCCGGTCGACCGGCTCGGGGGCCCGCCGGGCCAGGCCGTTGATGTCGTAGAGCAGGCTGACATCCACATTCGGCCCACCGGTCGTGAGTCCAGCCATGGCGATGCGGCCCCTTGCGTCGGTTTCCCTGAGAACGCCGGACGCACCCCTGCGCGCGCCCCGCGACCCCCCGCGGTCAACCCCCCGTGTCCATGGAACGCCCGTTCTGGCGGCTACGTTCCACTCTCCACCGAATGATCACTCCAACGTTACCCAAGAGTGACTCGTCGTCGCAGCTCAGGGCCTTGGCCTCACGCAGCGTCAACAGAGCGGCGACCGGGCCCCACCACTCCCACTTGTCGAATCCCGCACATCAGCCCCCGCCTCACGAGGTCTTCGCGCCCCCGTCCCGCACCGGCAGCGCCGCCGCTCCGTCCCTGGTGACGCGGGTCGCGCCGAAGTAGTCCGGACTGTCGATCTTGTCGAAGCGGATCACGGCCCCGGTGTACGGCGCGTTGATCATGTACCCACCGCCGACGTACAGCCCGACGTGGTGGATCTCCCGCGAGTTCGTCAGGTCGTTGGAGAAGAAGACCAGGTCACCGGGGAGCAGTTCCGCGCGAGAGGGGTGCGGACCCGCGTTGTACTGGTCGTTCGCCACGCGCGGCAGATCGATCCCCACCGTCTTGTACGCCGCCACCGTCAGCCCCGAGCAGTCGAACCGCCCGTCCTGGTCCGGCGTGCCGTTGCCGCCCCACAGGTACGGCGTGCCCAGCTGCTTCTGCGCGAAGTAGATGGCCCCGGCTGCCTGTTGCGAGGGCGCCACCCGCCCCACCGGCTTCGCGAAGCTCAGCGCCAGGGTCGTGATCGTCTTCACGTACCCCTGCGTCTCCTTGTACGGCGGCACGCCCTGGTACTTGATGACCGCGTACGCCCCCGCGTTGTAGGCGGCCAGCATGTTCGACGCCGGGTCGCCCGGCACCCCCGCCACGTCCTTCGCCAGCTCGCAGTCGTACGAAGCCGCCGACGGAATGGCGTCGTTGGGGTCCCAGATGTCCCGGTCCCCGTCGCCGTCCCCGTCGACCCCGTGCCCCGCCCAGGTCCCCGGGATGAACTGCGCGATCCCCCGCGCGTCCGCCGGGCTGACCGCCTGCGGGTTCCAGCCGCTCTCGGAGTACAGCTGGGCGGCCAGCAGCGGCGGACTGATCGCCGCACACAGGTTCCCCCACTTCTGCACCAGCTCCTGGTACTTCGCCGGCACGGCGCCCGGCGCGAGCCCGACCCCCCGGCCGCCCGCGCCCCCGAGCCCGCCCAGTCCCGCGGCCGCGGAGTACGTCCCCACGACGAGCAGCATGACGAAGGTCAGGCACACCCCGACCCCGATCCCGCCCACCATCCAGAATCTGCGCACCCGTCAACCCTCCCCCATGCAGGTCCCCTCCAGGGGCGGTTTCCGTCTGTTTCCCCCGTGTCGCGGGCCGTTATCCCACCCGGAAGCCCGAACAGGCGATACGCGCGTACTTCTTCGGGTCATCCTTGACGTGGTAGAAGACCACCGTCCAGTCCCCCCGGTCCGATCCCAGCGCCGGGGCCCCGGTTCCCTTGCCGTCCCGGTAGGTGCGGAACTGCGCCGGATAGCTCAGGTCCAGGTACTCACCGGAGTCCCAGGTTCCGTAGAGGTCCACGGGCACGCTCGTCGCCCCGAGCCCGCCGGCCGCCACCTGCCCGGGCGGTTTGACGGCCACCGACACGTAGTAGGGAGCCGGGCGGGGGCCCCGGTCCGGGTCGCCCGCGCCCTTGGCCCGCATCTTCACCGTCATGGTCGTGCCGGGCACGCCGTCGGTGTTCGTGGAGACCGTGGAACTCTCCATTCCGCTACCCGGAGCCGACTCCTCGCCCACCAGCTCGTTGCACATCCCGCTGCCGTACTGCGCCATCGCCGGGTCCTTGTCGAGCGACCAGCGCTCCCGCGAGGTCCGGCTCTGCTCGATGTGACCGGCCGGCGGACCGCCCTTGCCCGGAGCCGCGGCGCCCGTCCGGCTCCCGGACGGCGGCGCACTGCCCGTCGCGCCCCCGCCGCCCGCCGCCCCCGCCGCGCCGGAACCGCCGGACCCGCCCCCGCCGTCCGGGGAGAACTGCCAGGAGGCCACCGACCCCGCCACCACCAGCGCGAGCGCGACGCCCACCCGGACCCCGGCCCGCCCGCCGCGCCGGGGGGACGCGGGAGCGACGTACTCCGCGGTGTCCTTCTCCGGCAGCACCCGGATCCGTACGGGCTCCACCGCGCCCGGGACGGCGTCGGGCGCCGCGGGGGCCGGGCCCGGGAGCGGGCCCGTTCCCGCGCCCGGCACCTCCTCGCGCTCCGCGGCCGGTACCGCGTCCCGTCCCCCGCCCGGGACGTCGTCCCGTACCGCGCCCGGGACCGCCTCCGGCACCTGCTCCCGTACCGCGCCCGGGATCTCGTCGCGCAGGGCCGACAGCCGCGCGTACACCGGGTCGTCCACCACCGCCCGCGCCACCCCGCACCGCCGGATCACCTCCACCGGGGCCGGCCGCGCCGCCGGGTCCTTGGCCACGCACGCCTCGATCAGCGCCGCGAGCCGCGGCTCCACCCCGGCCGTGTCCACCGGCTCGTGCACCGTCCGGTACCAGACGCCCGCCGCCTCCCCGGACCCGAACGGAGGCCGCCCCGTCGCCGCGTACGCCAGCGTCGCGCCCAGGGCGAAGACGTCGGCCGCCGCCCCGCCCGGCGCGCCCAGCAGCACCTCGGGCGCCGTGAACCCCGGCGTCCCCGGCGCCTGCCCCTCCTGCGTCAGCACGGTCACCCCGACCCCGCGCGCTATCCCGAAGTCGATCAGCTGCGGGCCCTGCGCCCCCAGGATCACGTTCTGCGGCTTCACGTCCCGGTGCGTCACCCCCTGCGCGTGCACCTCGGCCAGCCCCTCCGCCAGCGCCGCCCCCAGCGCCCGGCAGGTGTCCGCGGGCAACGGGCCCCCGCCGCCCACCGCGTGCGCGAGGGTGGGCCCGGCGACGTACTCGGTCGCCAGCCAGTACGGGGCCCCGTCCAGCGAGGCGTCGATCAGCCGCGCGGTGTACGCGGAGCGCACCTCCCGCACGGTGCTCGCCTCGCGCCGGAAGCGGGCCAGGGCCTGCGGGTGGCCGAGTATCTCCTCCCGGACCACCTTCACGGCGACCAGGCGCCCGCCGGGCGAGCGCCCCAGGTACACCTGCCCCATCCCCCCGGCGCCCAGCCGGGCCACCAGCACGTGCACCCCGATCCGCGTCGGATCGGTCTCCCTCAGCGCGTCCATGCGCGAGAGCCTGTCACAGCGTCAGCGCGCAGCGACGTACAGGCTCTGCGCACCGCGCCCGATGGGCCCGTCCTCGTCGTGCAGGCGCGCGTCGGCGAGCCCGATCCCGGCCGCGTCCACACTGGTCCGCGCCTCCACGCACACCCACTCGCCCACCGGATGGCGGTGCAGGTGGACCGTCAGATCCCCGTTCACGAACACGTACTTGGCGAAGTCCATGACCGCGCTGATGCCGTTGCCGGAATCGGCCGCGACCAGCACCCGGTCCAGCGGCCGGACCTCCTCCCCGGCGATCAGCGGAACCCGCATCCGCATCCAGCAGGTCCCCGGTCCGGGCTCCACGAAGGTGCCCTCGGTGAAGCGGGTCTCCATCGCCGTGTGGTAGCCGGTCGCCCACGGCACCGGGAAGAACGGCGTGCGCCCCACCGCGCCGGGCGGCGGCACGGCCGGTCCCGGCGCCACCGCCGGCACGGACTCCCCGGCCACCCGGATCCGCAGCGCCCGGGCGAACATCACCGGCGCGGCCCCGGCGGGCGCGAGCGCCGCCTCGACCACCTCGGTGCCGCGCCCGGCCCGCAGGACCGAGGTGGTGACCTCCAGGGGCCCGATCGGGACCGGCCGCAGGATCTCGTACGTGATGCGCGCGATCCGCATGTCCTCGCGGGCCCCGGGGCGCTCCTCGACGGCCCGCCCGAGCAGCGCTGCGGGCGGTCCCGCGTGCTGCGAGCGCCGGTCCCACGGGCCGCGCGTGAAGGCGGAGGCCAGGAACCGGCCCTCGCCGGTCCGCTCGTAGAAGCCCTCGACCGCGGCGGCGTCGTCGGCCCCCTCGATTCCGGCGGCACGGGTGTCCGCTGCGGCGCGTGCGTGACGGTCGTCGGCGTCGTCCATGCCGCGCACGCTACCGAGAGGTAACCCGCGGGCACCAGCCCCCGCCGGGGACGGAGGACAATGGAGCCGTGTCCCGTTCTCACCCCGCTCCCGATCCCGCGCCCGGCCCCGGCACCACCGGCCCGGCCGAAGCCGCCGGCCCTGCGAGCCCCACCGGCCCCGGCACCGGTCCGGCGCTGCCCGTGCTCCAGGCCGACTGCGCGAACTGCTTCGCCCTGTGCTGCGTCGCCCTGCCCTTCGCCCGGTCCACCGATTTCGCCGTGAACAAACCCGCCGGCACCCCGTGCACCAACCTCCGGCAGGACTTCCGCTGCGGCATCCACACGAAACTGCGCGACAAGGGCTTCCCGGGCTGCACCGTCTTCGACTGCTTCGGCGCGGGCCAGCAGGTCTCCCAGGTCACCTTCGAAGGCCGCGACTGGCGCGCCCACCCCGGCACCTCGCGCCGGATGTTCGAGGTCTTCCCGGTGATGCGCCAGCTCCACGAGCTGCTCTTCTACCTCGCCGAAGCCCTCACCCTCCCGGCCGCCCGCCCGGTCCACGCCGACCTGCGGCGCGCTCTGGCCGAGACCGAGGAGCTGACCCGCGCCGACGCCGCGACCCTGGCCGCCACCGACGTCGGCGCCCGCCGCGCCGCCGTGAACACCCTGCTGCTCAAGACCAGCGACCTGGTACGGGCCACCGTGCCCGGCCGCAAGAAGAACCACCGGGGCGCGGACCTGATGGGCGCCCGCCTCTCCGGCGCGAACCTGCGCGGCGCCACCCTGCGCGGCGCCTACCTGATCGCCGCCGACCTCAGCCGCGCCGACCTGCGCACCGCCGACCTGATCGGCGCGGACCTGCGCGACGCGAACCTCGGCGGAGCCGACCTCACCGGCGCCATCTTCCTCACCCAGGCCCAGCTGAACGCGGCCCGCGGCGACGCCGCCACCCGCATCCCGCCCACCCTGACCCGCCCGCCCCACTGGTCCTGAGCCACCCCGCGGCCCGCACCCCCGGTCCGGCCCGCACCCCCGGTCCGGCCCGCACCCCCGTGCCGGGCCGGACCCCGGGGCCCGCCCCCGGAACGACGGGACCGGGACCGGGAGCGGGCGGGTCACAGCCGCGCGAGGAACTCCCGTACCGCCACGGTGAAGCCCTCGGGGTCCTCGGTGTGCACCCCGTGCCCGGCGGGCAGCTCGACCAGCCGCACCCCGGGCCGCCGGGCGGCCATCTCCCGCGCGTGGCCCGCCGACAGCACCGTGCTGCGGTCCCCCCGCACCAGCAGCGTCGGCTGCCGCACCGCCAGCCAGTCCGCCCAGTGGTCCCCCTGTATCGCCTCGCCGGACGCCAAGATGTCCTGCGCCTCGAAGGCCAGGCCCCACCCGTCCTCGTACTCCCGCACCGAGTCCGTCAGGAAGTCCGCCGCGCGCCCCAGCGCCGCCAGCAGCTCCTCGCGGCCGCGCGCCCGGCGCGGCCAGTCGAGCACGAAGGACAGGTCGTCCTCCACGACCGCCCCGACGTCCTCGATCACCAGCGCCCGCACCAGATCCGGCCGCCGCGCGGCCAGCTGGTAGGCGTTCACCCCGCCCAGCGAATGCCCCAGCACCACCGCGGGGCCCGCCATCAGGTGGTCCAGTACGGCCGCGGCGTCCGCCACGTAACCCTCCCGGGAGTACTCGGGCGCCCGGTCCGAATCCCCGTGCCCGCGCTGGTCCAGCGCGATGACCCGCCACCGCGGCGCCAGCTCCCGGGCCAGGCGCGCGAAGGTCCGCCCCTCCATGAAGTGCGCGTGCAGCGCGAGCAGTGGCTCCCCCGGGCCGCCGAAGTCCGTGTACCGCAGCTGCCGGCCGGCCACCTCCACCACCCCCGGCAGCGGCCCCAGCTTGTCCATCACCCGCTGCCGCAGCAGCTGGTACTCCGCCCACCGCCGGGTCCGCCGGTCCGTCGGGCGCCGCACGACCCGCCCCGGCGTCACCGTCTCCCCGCGCCGGAACTGCTCCCGGGTCAGATCGATCCGCAGGCCCCCGGCCAGCCGGTTCCAGCAGTGGTAGCCCTCCTGGCGGCCGTCGAGGAAGACCTCGCCCACCATCAGGTCCCCGCCCGCTATGTCCTGGACGACCAGCGCCGTGATGTCACAGTGCCCCCAGGCCGGATTGTCGGCCGACCAGGGAATGCGCGTGATGTCCGAGGGGCAGGCCAGATCGGCCGACCAGCCGGCCCGGACGGCCGCCTCGATGTCCGCGAGGGTCCAAGGTGTCGTCGTCATGCCCCCAGGCTGCCGCACCCCACTGACAATCGGCCCCGCCGCCCCCGCCGCCCCCGCCGGCCCCGCGCACCGGCTCGTGCTTCCGGCCGCGGCGCCGACGACGGGCGGGGGGAGGGGACGTCAGGGCTTGACCAGCGCCGTCCAGCCGGACGGGCAGGTGAGGGTCCCCATCGGCGTGTAGGTGCAGGAGTTCTCGTACACGGCGCCCGTGGTGGTCAGCACCTTCAGGTAGACGCTGTTGGGGTTCTCGGTCTCGACGGACACGCTGCACGCGTTCTGCGGGTGTCCCGGGTTGAGCGGACCGGTCAGGTCGCGCCAGTAGTACGCGCCCACGGTCGGCGCCATCTTCCGCACCCCGATGAACGTGCGCCCGCGGACCAGGGCGGCACTGAACTCCAGGTTGCTCACGCCCTTCGCCGTGTCCACATCGGTGCAGTTCCCGGCCGGACCGGCCGGACCGCGGTCTCCCTTGGGTCCCCGGTCACCCTTGGGCCCCCTGGGCCCCGCCGAGCCGCGCGGCCCCGTGCAGCCGGACCCGTACCCGGCGGGCGCGGCCTTCGTCACCGCAGCGCCCTTCCCGGCCTTCGCGCCCTTCGCACCCTTCGCGGTCTTGGCACCCTTGGCGGCCTTCACCGCCGCGGCGTCCATGCGCGCGTCCGCGTGGCACTTGCCCCCCGGAGCGGGCGAGGTCACGTCCTGCACGGCGGCCACCGCCGGACCCGAGATCCCCGCGAACGCGAGCGCCAGCGGCAGTACGAGCCCAGCGGCCCGCCTCGTGCGGCGACCAGCCTGAGATACGGAACCCATCCGTTTGCTCCTTGCGTCGTCTCTCATCGTGGAACGTTGCGCGCTCCGGCCGGAAGCAGGTGGAGCATGACCCGCGTCCCGACGTGACGACGGTCCGACATTCCGTCAGTCTGTTCATATGTCAGCGGGTTGGGCCAACGACACGCGGCCCCACTGCGCCGAACGGCGGCCACCCGAGCAGACCCGCACCTCGCCTCGCGTACGCCGGGACGACAATCATTGCCCGGGGTCACCCCCCGTGATACACAGAGTGACCAGGTCAGCGGACGGGGGAGGGGCCCGAACCGGGAGATCGGGTAAAGAGAGCCGTCAAGTCGACATACGACGGCGATTTCATCAGCGAAGATAGGACGTGCCCCCTGCCATCGGGCACGGGGACAAGCGGAACTACCCATACAGGGGCGGTGAGTTACATGATCCTGGCAGCCGAAAAGGGCGACATCACCACCATCATCGGCGGAATCGCCCCGAACTGGGGCCCGTTCGGCAGTCTCGGCAACGAAGCGAAGGTCATGATCGAGGTGGTCATGGCCGTGGCGATCCTGCTCTGCCTGGGCATCGCGATCTGGGGCGCGGCCAAGCAGCGCATCGGCGCGACCGCCCTGCGCGACACCTTCAGCGCCGAGCAGGGCAAGGGCCTGATCGTGGCCGGGCTGACGGGAGTGTTCATCATCGGCTCCCTCGGCACCCTGTTCACCATCGTCTACGGAATGGCCGTCTAGCCACGCCGCCGGCTCCCGACCGATGACGACTCACCACACCGCGTCCGCGCGGCCACCAGCACCGTCGTACGACGCCGAGGGGGCGGACAGGGAATGAGCCACGACGACCAGTACGGCGGCACGGGCACGGGCCACGGCGAAGTCGGCGGCACCGGCCAGACCCGCACCCGCCTCCCGGACTCCCCCTCGGACCCCTACCCGGGCCCCCGCCGCGGCCCCCGCCCCTCCCGCGGCCTGATCACGGTCGTCGGCGTGGTGGTCCTCCTGATCGCCGCCATCGCGTTCGCGAACCAGAACCAGCCCCCGACCTCCCCCCAGTCCTCCCCCAAACCCCCCACCACCACCGCCACGGCCCCCACGGGCACCGCGCCGGTGGACGGCAAGAACGGGACGATCCCGCGCGGCTTCGCCCACGACGAACAGGGCGCCCAGTCGGCGGCGGCCAACTTCGCGGTGGCCTTGAGTTCGGACGGGATGTTCGACCCTGTGCGCCGCAAGGCCATCGTCGAGGCCGTGTATCCGCCCGACGCGGCCGCTGCCCGCCAAGCCGAGCTCGACCGTGTCTACTCGGGCCAGGAATTCCTCACGCGCATCGGACTAGACCCCGCCGGAAAGGCCCCCAAGGGATTGACGTTCGTCTCCCGCACCAGCCCGGTGGGAACCAAGGTCGAGAAGTTCGAGACCGACAGCGCGACCGTGTCGGTCTGGTACTCGTCCCTCTTCGGTCTGGCCGGTGAGGGTTCCACCAACCCCGTCTCGGAGAGCTGGTACACGAACACCTTCGAGCTCAGGTGGGTCAACGGGGACTGGAAGGTTTCCACCTTCACGCAGAAGGACGGCCCGGCACCGGTGGGCCGCGACCAGAACGCCGCCACCGCGGAGGAGATGGCCAAGGCCGTGTCGCAGTTCGGAGGTTTCACCTATGCGCGCTAGCCGCCGCCTCATGGCGATCTCCTCCGCGGTCGCGGGCCTGCAGGCCGCGGCGATGCTGCTGGCCGCGCGCGTGGCCGCCGCCCCCGCGCCGACACCCACACCGACCCCGACGCCGTCCGCGAGCAACAACCCCTGTGACCTGATCCGGGGACCCGCCAAGGAATTCTGCGAACGAGGCGACGGCGCATCCGGCGGAGCCCCCCGCGGCCTCTCCCCCACCGACCCCGCAGACGCCCTGAACCCCCTCGCCTCCCTCTCCAAGGGCTGCGCCGACGCCGCCGCCTGGATCGTCGGCAAGCTCAGCCACGCCGTCAACGGCACCGCGAACGTCGACTTCACCAACGCGGCCTTCCTCAAGCAGTACGCCGTCGTCTTCGCCGCCTCCACCATCCTCACCCTCGTCCTGTGGCTCTTCGCCGTCGCCAAGCGAGCCATCCGCGGCGTCCCCTTCACCACCGCCATGTCCGAAGCCATCGGCTTCCTCTGGCTCACCGTCCTCGCCTCCGCCTTCACCCCCCTGATCCTCTACACCGTCGTCTCCGCCACCGACGGCGTCACCCAGGTCATCGCCACCGCGACCGGCGGTCAGAGCGACGTCTTCTTCGGCTCCTTCGCCGAAGCCCTCAAGAAGGGTGACGACATCGGCGGCGGCCCGATCATGCTGATCGTCGTCGCTCTCGTCACCGTCCTCGCCGCGGGCGTGCTCTGCCTCGAACTCGTCATCCGGGCCGCCCTGCTCTACGTCGGCGCCCTCCTCGGCGTCGTCGTCTACGCCGGGCTCGTCGACCGGAACCTGTGGGGCCACGTCCGCCGCTGGGCGGGCATCATGATCGCCGTCATCCTCGTGAAGCCGGTCATCGTCATCGTCCTCGGCCTCGCCGGAGCCCTCGCCGGCGAAAAGGGGCCGAACGCCTTCTCCGCGGTCGTCTCCGGCCTCGCCATCATCCTCCTGGCGATCTTCGCGTCCGCGATGATCTACCGTTTCGTTCCCGGCTTCGGCGACGAGATCGCCTCCGCCCGCACCAACCGCAGCAAGGCCACCGACGGCGCCCAGGCGGCCGCCGTCATCAGCTCCCCGGCCTCGCTCGTCTCCCAGGGCATCAAAACGCACAGCAGCCGCGGCTCCCACCGCGCCGGCGACGGCGGAGGGGGCGGCGGCGCCGCCCCCCGCCCCGCCAACCCCCTCTCCGGAGGAGTGGCCGCCCACAGCAGCCGCCCCACCGGCGGATCCGGCGGCGGACCCGCCGCCCCACCGCCCCGCACGAGCACCGGCACGAGCAGCACGAAGAACACAGGAGGTGACGGGCGTTGACGACCCAGTCCCACCAGATCCACCCGGTCGCGCCCCGCCGCACGTATCTCATCGGCCGGGCCCGGCCGAACGCGATCGTCGGCAAGAACCGCGAGACCGGCGAGATCGCGCTGATCATCGCCGGTGCGTTCCTCGGCATGATGAGCGGACTGCTCGTCCCCGGCATCGCCCCGCGCATCGCCATGCTCGCCGGCTTCCCGGTCCTCGCCCTCGCCGCCGTGTACGTCCCCTACAAGGGCCGCACCTTCTACAAGTGGTTCGAGATCAACCGCAGCTTCAAGCGGACCCTGCGGCGCGGCACGACGTACCGCTCGGCCGCCATGGAAGCGGGCGTCCGCGCCTCCGACGGCCGCGAGGTCGAGGTCGGCCCGCCCCCCGGCATCGGCCGGATCAACTGGCTCGCCGCCCCCTTCGGCCCCGACGAGATCGCCGTCCTCCTGCACGCCGACCGCCGCACCGTCACCGCCGCCATCGAGATCGAGGGCCCCGGCGTCGGCCTGCGCGACAGCGAGGACCAGGAAGCCCTCGTCGACCGCTTCGGCACCCTCCTCAAGCACGTCGCCAACGGCGACGGCTTCGTCACCCGCCTCCAGATGCTCGCCCGCACGCTGCCCGCGGACCCCGACGCCCACGCCAAGGACGTCGCCCAGCGCGGCGACACCACCGCCCCCGGCTGGCTCCGCGACTCCTACGACCAGCTCCAGTCGATGGTGTCGACCTCCTCCGAGCAGCACCGCGCGTACCTCGTCGCCTGCATGCACTTCACCCGGGAACTCGCCGCCGAGGCCGTCACCATCGCCCGCGCCGCCACCCCCCACAAGGGCCGCAAGCTCGACCGCGACGCCGGCCTCGCCATCGTCATGGCCCGCGAACTGACCGACATCTGCGCCCGCCTCGCCGAAGCCGACATCCGCGTGCGCCAGCCGCTGGGCCAGGGCCGCCTGTCCTCCCTCGTGCACTCCATGTACGACCCCGACCACCCCATCGACCACATCCAGGCCATGACCAAGCGCAACGCCTGGCCCGCCGAACTCGACGCGATGGAACCCACCTACCTCCAGGCCAAGACCCGCGAGTCCTCCACCCGCGCCCCCTGGTGCCACGCCACCGCGTGGGTGAAGGAGTGGCCGATGACCCCCGTCGGCGTCAACTTCCTCGCCCCCCTCCTCGTCCACACCCCGGACGTCATCCGCACCGTCGCCGTCACCATGGACCTCGAACCCACCGAGGTCGCCATCGAACGGATGCTCACGGAGAAGACCAACGACGAGGCCGACGCCAGCCGCGCCGCCAAGATGAACCGCACGGTCGACCCCCGCGACATCGCCGCCCACGGCCGCCTCGACCAGCGGGGCGAAGACCTCGCCAGCGGCGCCGCCGGAGTCAACCTCGTCGGGTACATCACCGTGTCCTCCAGATCACCCGAGGCCCTCGCCCGGGACAAGCGCACCATCCGCGCCTCGGCCGGCAAGTCCTACCTCAAGCTGGAGTGGTGCGACCGCGAGCA
Organism: Streptomyces sp. NPDC043876; assembly: GCF_056435825.1. Lineage (NCBI taxonomy): Bacteria > Bacillati > Actinomycetota > Actinomycetes > Kitasatosporales > Streptomycetaceae > Streptomyces > Streptomyces sp. NPDC043876. Next base: position 1,057,511 of record NZ_JBWKDV010000001.1, read on the forward strand.
CCACCGCGCCTTTGTGAACACACTGCCGTTCGCGACCGGCATCCGACGCTAGCCGGAGGGAAGAAGCCGCCATGCGAGATCCGCTGTCCGCGATGTCGGACGCCTTCACCAGCTTCCTCTTCGGAAAGGTCGAGACGACCCGACTCCCCGTACGCACCTCCACCGGCCAGGCCCAGGCCGTGTACCTGCCCACCGCCGCCCCCGGCCTCGGCGACTCCGGCGTGATCATCGGCCGCGAGGTCTACAGCGGCAAGGGCTACATCTACGACCCCTTCCAGCTGTACGGCCAGCAGCTCCCCGCCCCCCATTGGCTGGTCCTCGGCGAATCCGGCAACGGCAAGTCCGCCCTGGAGAAGACCTACGTCCTGCGCCAGCTCCGCTTCCGCGACCGGCAGGTCGTCGTCCTCGACGCCCAGGGCGAGGACGGCGTCGGTGAGTGGAACCTGATCGCCCAGCAGCTCGGGATAATGCCCATCCGGCTCGACCCGGTGGCCGCGCTCGACGGCGGCATCCGGCTCAACCCGCTCGACCCGGCGATCACCACCACCGGCCAGCTCGCGCTGCTCCGCACGATCATCGAGGTCGCGATGGGGCACGGCCTGGACGAACGCTCCGGCTTCGCCCTCAAGGTCGCGCACGCCTACGTCAACGACACGATCACCGACCGGCAGCCCGTACTGACGGACATCGTCGAGCAACTGCGCCACCCGGAACCCGAATCCGCCCAGGCCATGAACGTCGGCATAGACGACGTGCGCGCCTGGGGCCTGGACGTCGCCCTCGTCCTGGACCGCCTCGTCGACGGCGACCTCCGCGGCATGTTCGACGGACCCACCTCCGTCGGCATCGACCTCGACGCGCCCCTGATCGTCTTCGACCTCTCCCACATCGACCGCAACTCCATCGCCATGCCCATCCTCATGGCCATCGTGGGCGTCTGGCTCGAACACACCTGGATCCGCCCGGACCGCAAGAAGCGCATCTTCCTGGTCGAAGAGGCCTGGCACATCATCAACTCCCCCTTCGTCGCCCAGCTCTTCCAGCGCCTCCTGAAGTTCGGCCGCCGCCTCGGCCTGTCCTTCGTCGCCGTCGTCCACCACCTCTCGGACGTCGTCGACGGCGCGGCCGCGCGCGAAGCCGCCGCCATCCTCAAAATGGCCTCCACCCGCACCATCTACGCCCAGAAGGCCGACGAGGCACGCGCCACCGGCCGCGTCCTCGGCCTGCCGCGCTGGGCCGTCGAGATCATCCCCACCCTCACCCCCGGCATCGCGGTCTGGGACGTCAACGGCAACGTCCAGGTGGTCAAACACCTGATCACCGAGTCCGAACGCCCCCTCGTCTACACAGACCGCGCCATGACGGAATCCTCGGCAGCGCACCAGCTCCCCGACGAGCTGCTCGCGGCCGAACTGGAAGCGGAGGAACGCGCCCTGCTCATGGAACGGCACCGCAACGGCGGCCACGGCCCCGGCTCGGCGACCACGGTGGCCTGAGCCATGGCCGACCCGCGCCGTACGGAACCCCAGCACCCCACCGGACAGCAGCGCGGCGGCATCCCCGACGGGCTGCTGCTCGCCCTGCTCGCCTTCCTCCTCGGCCTGGCCGTCCTGGTGTGGTCCGCCACCGGCCTCGCCGCCTGGATCACCCGCGGCAGCTGGCCCGACACCGTGACCTTCGGCCACACCCCCTCGGCGGTCCGCGCCCTGATAGCGCAACCGCACGACCTGGCGGGCGCCTGGCCGGACACCGATCCGGCCGCCCTCTCGGGCTGGGGCCTGTTCTGGGGCACCTTCATCAGCCAGCTGCTGGTGCTCTTCGTCGCCACCGTCTTCGTGATCGGCGTCATCGCCCGCACCAAGTCCCGCCGCGCCCTGGCCCGCCAGGCCGCGAACCACGAGCCGGCCCCGGCCACGGTCCCGCTCCAGCCCACCCCGCGGTACGCGCCCCCGCCCCCGGAACCCGAACCGGCCCGGCCCGCGCCCGCGCCCACGTCCCCCAAAGACGAGGCCTACCGGTACGGATTCGGCTACCCGCCGACGGCCACCGCACCGCAGCCCGCGCCCGCCGCCCCGGTCGCGGCACCCTCGGCCCCCACCGCCCTGCGGTACGCCGACCCGGCCGCACGCCACCGCGCCGCGGCCGACCGCATCGCCATGGCCGAGGGCGCCGCCCTCATCGTGACCTCCTCGCCCGCCCTGTGGGCCGAGACCAAGGACGCCCGCGCCAAACTCGGACCCGTCCTGCTCTACGACCCCGGCCACCTCTGCGACACCCCGGCCCGCATGCACTGGAACCCTGCCGAGGGCTGCGCCGAGCGCGACACCGCCGCGGCCCGCGCCGTCGCCCTGCTGGCGCCCGTACGCCCCCAGGCCCGCATGGACGCGGCCGTCGCCGATACGGCGGAAACGCTCCTGCGCAGCTGGCTGCACGCCCTCGCCCTCGACAGCCGCCCGTTCAAACAGCTCCACCGCTGGGCCCAGGGCGCCAACGCCCAGGAACCGGTCCGCATCCTGCGCACCCACCCGCACGCGGCCCCCGGCGCGGCCGGCGAACTCGAAAGCGCCCTCACCGCCCACCCCGAACGCCGCGAGCAGGCGCAGCACCTGACGAGCCGTGCCCTGAGCTGCCTGTCTTCCATCAACGTCCGGGAAGCGTGCACTCCGAACCGAACGGATTCCCTCACGTTGGCATCGTTCCTGACCGAAGGGGGCAGCCTGTACGTGGTGGGCGAGCCCCTGGAGGACCCGCGCACCCACCCGGGTGCGATGCCCCTCCTCACCGCACTCACCGCGAGCGTGGTCGAGCACGGCCGCCGCATGGCCGCACGGTCATCCCACGGTCGGCTCGACCCACCACTCGCGCTGATCCTGGACGACATCGCCGCCGTGGCTCCGATCCCGCAGCTCCCCGAGCTGCTGGCCGATCCCACCGGTCTGCCGGTCCTGGCCCTGTGCCGCAGCCGCGAACAGGCCCGCTCCCGCTGGCCCGAAGCCGACCTGCCGCTGCCCGCGCCCTGATTCCGCTCAGGGCCGGGCGAGCAGGTACTCCAGCTCCTCGGCCCCGGAATCCCCGGGCATCGGCACCACGGTCCCGCTCGGCTCGAACCCGAACCGCCGGTAGAACGCCGCGGCCCGCGCGTTGTCCTCGTGCACGAAGAGCCGTACGCGCTCCAGCGCCGGCTCCTCCCGCGCCCAGGCCCAGTCCAGCGCACCCTGGAACAGCGCCTCGGTGAGCCCGGTCCCCCGCTGCTCGGGCCGTACGAACACCCCCACGAGGTGCCCCTGGTCGACCGGGATCTCCTCCCCGAAGATCCCGCGCACCCCGGCGCTTTCGAGCAGCACGGTCACGGACCCCACCCAGCGCCCGTCAGCCGCTTCGGCCACGAACTGCCGGACCGCGCTCCCCTGCGCCCCCCGCTCGGCCCTGTCCTGCCAGAACTCGTCCGGCTGCACCGCGGCTTCGGCCGGCGACTCCAGGAAGGCGATCGGAGCCACCGGGTCGGCGAGCGCGGCCAGCCGCAGCTCCTTGACCTTCCGCCACTCGTCGGCCCTGATCCCACGTATCACGTACTCGCTGGTGTCGTTCATGCCGGAGATCGTAAGCCGACCCCCCACCCCGGCTTCCACCCGTTTTCCGGTCCGGAACGCAGAAAAGCCCCGCACCATAAGGTGCGGGGCTTTCCCACAATAATTGTTCGGCGGCGTCCTACTCTCCCACAGGGTCCCCCCTGCAGTACCATCGGCGCTGAAAGGCTTAGCTTCCGGGTTCGAAATGTAACCGGGCGTTTCCCTAACGCTATGACCACCGAAACACTATGAAGTTAACCAAACCGGATATAGGCACAGTTCGTTACTTCAGAACTAACACAGTGGACGCGAGCAACTGAGGACAAGCCCTCGGCCTATTAGTACCAGTCAGCTCCACCCGTTACCGGGCTTCCACATCTG